>CAZBPM010000005.1:151521-195143 GCA_964493785.1 uncultured Hyphomicrobium sp.
ACATCGAGTTCATCCGGCGCATCAACGGGCTGGGCAGCGTCGAAGACGTGAAGAAGATCGTGTTCGAGGCGAGCTATCTCGTGCTCGGGCTCGGCGACGTCTATCTCGGCGCGCCGGTGGCGACGCCGGTGGATCCGCGGCACAGGCTGGTGACGACCAAGTACAACCCGGCACGCACATGGACGCCGGAAAACGCGGTGGGCATCGGCGGCGCTTATCTGTGCGTCTACGGCATGGAGGGGCCGGGCGGCTATCAGTTCGTCGGGCGCACGTGCCAGGTGTGGAACACCTATCGCAGCACGACGGAGTTTGTGCCCGGGCATCCCTGGCTGTTGCGGTTCTTCGACCAGATCCGTTTCCACCCGGTGTCGGCGGAAGAGCTGCTTTCGTTCCGCGACGGCTTTCTCGACGGACGCGTGGCGCTGAGCATCACACCAACGTCGTTCAGCCTCGCCGACTATCGCGCCTTCCTCGAGGCAAATGGCGACGACATCCGTGCGGTCAAAAGCAAGCAGCAGGCCGCGTTCGAAGCCGAGCGCGGGCGGTGGCAATCGAGCGATCAGGCGGGGGCGTCGGGAGATGCAGGGCCGCCGCCGGATCTCGGCGACGATGAGCTTGGTCCGGGGCAAACGGCGATACCAAGCCCGGTGCCTGGAAGCGTTTGGAAGCTTTCGGTTGCGGCCGGTGCGCGGGTGAGCGCAGGCGACGTGGTGGTCGTGATCGAGTCGATGAAGATGGAGCTGTCGGTTGCGGCCGATCGCGACGGCATCGTGCACGAAGTTCGCTGCAGCGAAGGACGCGCGGTTGCTCTGGGCCAAACGCTGATCGTGCTCAGCGAAATTGAAGCTGAGGAGGCGGCGCAATGAGCATGTCGCTCGACATCGCTACGCTGGCGGCGGCCTACGAGAGCGGGGCGGTGAAGCCGGAAGACGTGATCGGTGAGGTCTTTTCCCGCATCAAAGCGCGCGGCGAGCGGCCGGTGTGGATCACGTTGGTCAGCGAGGAGGCAGCGCTGGAGCGCGCCCGCTCGGCGCCGCATGGTCCGCTTTACGGTATCCCGTTCGCGGTGAAGGACAACATAGATGTCGCCGGACTGCCGACGACGTGCGCCTGTCCGGCGTTCGCCTATACGCCTGAACGGTCGGCCAGGGTGGTGGAGCTGCTGGAAGCGGCGGGCGCCGTTCTCATCGGCAAGACGAATATGGACCAGTTCGCGACGGGGCTGGTCGGGACGCGATCGCCGTATGGGATTCCGGCGAGCGTATTCAGCGACAAGCACGTTTCCGGCGGATCGAGCTCCGGCTCGGCTGTGGCAGTGGCGGCGGGGCTGGTGTCGTTTGCGCTTGGGACGGATACCGCAGGTTCGGGCCGCGTGCCGGCAGGGTTCAACAACATCGTCGGCCTCAAGCCGACAAAAGGGCTCATCAGCACGCGCGGCGTGGTTCCGGCGTGCCGGACGCAGGATGTCGTTTCCGTGTTCGCCGGGACTGTGGGCGACGCACACAAGGTGCTGAGCGTCGCGGGAGCATTCGACGGGGAGGACGCATATGCGCGGCCTGCACCGCGATCCATTCTACCGGAGGCGCTGCCGGAGCGCTTTCGCTTCGGTGTGCCTGCTGGTGGACCTGACTTCCTGGGCGATGATGCTGCAGCGGAGCTCTATGACGAGGCGATCAATCGGCTCGAGGCGCTGGGCGGGGAGCGCATTCAAATCGATTTCGAGCCGTTCGCTGAAGCGGCGCGCCTACTCTACGAGGGGCCGTGGGTCGCCGAGCGTTTCGCCGCGATCGACCAGTTCGCTCGCGCGCGTCCCGAGGCCATGAACGAAGTAGTGCGCGAGATCATCTGCGCCGCGACAAAGATCGATGCGGTTTCGGGTTTCAAGGCGTTCTATCGCCTGGCGGAGCTGACGCGCGCGGCAGAAAGTCAGTGGGCGAAGATGGACGTGATGCTGCTGCCGACGTCGGGCACCATCTACACCATCGCCGACGTGCTGGCCGATCCCATCAAGCTCAATTCGAATCTCGGGCTGACGACGAACTTCGTCAACCTGATGGACTTGTCGGCGCTCGCGGTGCCGGCCGGGTTCAGGGCGAACGGATTGCCATTTGGCGTGACGCTGCTGGCGCGGGCGTTTGAGGACGGGAAGCTGGCGACAGTCGGCGATGCGCTGCATCGTGCCGTGCCAGCAGCCAGTATCGGGGTTACCGGCGCTGCGCTCCCGGAAGACAGTAAAGTGACACCGCCCACTGTTACCGGTCGCTACCGTGTTGCGGTGGTTGGAGCGCATCTGACGGGGCAGCCGTTGAATGGTCAGTTGATCGAGAGGCACGCGCGCCTGATCGACACGACGCGCACCGCAGCCGGCTACAGCTTCTATGCGTTGCCGGGTACCGTGCCGCCGAAGCCCGGCCTCGTGTTCGACGGCTCGGGGCGCGGCGGGATCGAGGTTGAGATCTGGGAGATGGACGCGGCGGGGTTCGGCAGCTTCGTAGGCCTCATTCCGGCTCCGCTCGGCATCGGCACGGTGATGCTCGCCGATGGCAGTGCGGTGAAGTGCTTCCTGTGCGAAGCGCACGCGGTTGCCGGCGCGGAGGACATCACGGCGTTCGGCGGCTGGCGTGCGTGGCTCGCGGCCAAGTGAACCGGTGCGGGGAGGTCAGCGCACGTCAGGTCTATCGTGATGGCGCTGGCGGATTTCGATCGCGCTGTGCCGCAGGCCCTCCGGCGCGTCATTCTGATGGTGCTCGTCCCCGGGTGTTTCGAGCGGCATGGTCATGATGCCGATGCCCATCGATACGCTGGAGAACGTGATTATGTTGAAGGCGTAGAGCAGCAGAAGCGGAATGAACGGGTTCTGCGCCTCGACGATCAGCTTCTTCATGCCGGCGAGGTTGCCGAGGAGCATGAGCGAGACAATGGCGACGCCCGCGGCCGCGCCGAGCGCCAAATGCAGGCCGAGGAACCGTAGCAGCGGGGGGAGCTGCCAGGATCCGCTATCTGCCTCGTGCTCATTCATGGGTTCGCACGCTCTGTCTATGGGTTTGATCGGCCAAATTCGACCCGCTTTTGCTGGGCTTCAGCGAGGCTAGCGCAAATTGTCGCAGGGTGCCAGCAGCACAAAAGTGCAACGGCCAGTTCGCACCGGCGAATTCCGCCGCGCGTGCCCGCGGCGTCGGCTTACTCGGCGGCGGCGGTCTCCGTTCCGGCCGTTGCGGCGGCGATATCGGCCTTCCAGTCGCGGACCCCCGCAGCGGTGGCCTCATAGACCGCTGCGCCGATTGCTTCGCCGATGGCCGTATGCTTGCCGGCATAGAGATGCGCGGGATCGCCAATGGGCGAGGCTATGGCGATGCAGTCCGTTCCGGTCCCGGTGATCGTGACGCCGCCGCGTTCCACTTCGGCGTCGAGAACCGCGGTGGTGCGCGCCTCGGTGGCGATCGAGACGGCTTCGATGAGTGCGCCTTCGGACAGAGGGCACGCGACGTGCACCAGAGTGTTGATGGTCCCGGGAAAGACGGGCGGCTGATGCAGACGCATGCCGACGCGCTCGCTGTTCGATACGCCGACGGTGGTGATGCAGCGGGCGTGGATGTCCTCGACGTGGGCGTGGGCGGAGCAGTAGCGGCGGATGTCGCGCGAGGTGACGAGTGTGACGGCGTCGTTGAGCCCGGCAGCGGCGATGCGCGCGCGTATGACATCGCCAGCGTCGATGTCGTCGGGAAGGTCCTGGTTGCGGACCTCGAGCCATGCGACGCGGCGTGCGACCTGTAAGCCGGGGCGCAGCATCGACCAGCTCAGGATGCGCTGGGGAGCGCTGAAGGCGACGACGATGAATGGCCGATCGAGAGTGATGGAGAACGGCTCGTCCATGTCGTCAAGGGCTCCGGCGCCTGTGGCGTCGCTTGTCATGGTTTGAATCGCTATGTTGGTGCGGCGGGCTTGGCAAGCCTCAGTTGCTTTGATCAGCGCTCGTTGCGGCCGATGAGCTTGGCGACGGACGGCGGCTGGTAGGCGAGAAGGGCACTCATGAGCGCGTCCGGCTCGGTCTCGACCATCACCATGTCGCGATGGACGGGCCGCAGGAATTCCTCGTCGACGACGTGATCGAGGAAGCCCATGAGGCCATCGTAGAAGCCGCTGATATTGAGGAACGCGCAGGGCTTGGCGTGGCTTCCGAGCTGGGCCCAGGTCCAGACCTCGAAGATTTCCTCGAGTGTGCCGAGGCCGCCGGGCAGTGCGATAAAGGCATCGGAGAGCTCGGCCATCAAAGCCTTGCGCTCATGCATGGATGCGACGATGCGGAGGTCGTCGAGGCCGGTATGCGCGACCTCGAGGTCGACGAGGCTGCGCGGGATGACGCCGATGACCTCGCCGCCTGCTTCGCGCGCAGCATCGGCGACGACGCCCATCAAGCCAATGGATGCGCCACCGTAGACCAAGCCGATGTCGCGCCGGCCCAGCTCGGTACCGAGACGGGCGGCGGCAAGGCGATATTCGTCACGCCTGCCGGGGCTCGATCCGCAGAAGACGCAAACTCGGCGCATGGTGATCTCTCCGCTGGTGGCGGGGCCGAATATCAAAAACCAGCCTGCATGACGAGGGCGAGTGCGGCGATTACCAGCATCTGGATGATGCAGGCGGTTCGGTAGAGCTGCAACGCGCGCCGGATATCGGGCGCGGCGAGATCGCTCCGGCCCGAGCCCATCCAGCCGTCGGCTACGATGGTGCCCCCGTAGGAGCGCGGGCCGGCGAGGCGCACGTCGAGGGCACCGGCCATGGCCGCTTCGGGCCAACCGGCGTTGGGCGAGCGATGATGACGGGCGTCGCGAACGACGGTACGCAGGGCAGCCTTTGCATCGTTGCCGGGCAGTGCGGCGGCGGCAACGGTGAGCAGCAGCGCGGCTAGGCGCGAAGCCGGTAGGTTGACGACGTCATCCAGCCGCGCGGCGGCCCAGCCGAAGGCGCGATAACGCTCGCTCTTGTGGCCGATCATGCTGTCGGCGGTGTTGACGGCCTTATATATCGCGGCGCCGGGCAGTCCGCCGACGAGCAGCCAGAAGAGGGGGGCGACGACGCCGTCCGAGTAGTTTTCGGCGAGGCTTTCTATGGCGGCGCGGCTGATCGCAGCTTCATCGAGGGCGGCAGTGTCGCGGCCGACGATCATGCTGACGGCGCGACGACCGGCAGCCAGGCCGCCCTGCTCCAGTCCTTCGGCGACGGCGGCGACGTGCTCGTAAAGGCTGCGCTGGGCGATCAGCGTGCTGGCCAAGGCGCCGAGGACTAGCGCTGCGATTATGCCCGGGAAAATCCCTCCGACCAGCCGCTCGATGCCGATTGCGACGATGGCGGTCGCCGCGACGACGACGATGAGGCTCAAGAGACCGTTCGCGCGCCGCCTTGCGAAGGAGAAGTGCGGGGCGTTCCAGCGCTGCTCACACCATGCAATAAGGCGGCCGATCCAGCTCACCGGATGGCCGATGCGCGCGTAGAGCCATTGCGGGTATCCGAAGGCGGCGTCGAGCGACAGGGCGACCAAGGATGTGAGGCAGTGCATGTGCGGGCGGTCCGGGCTTTAAGGCGAGCCCGGTGCTAGCACGGCATTGGCCGGTACAGAACCGCTAGCTCGTGCGGGTTCCCGCGAGGCGTTCGCCGGCTTTGGCGCCGAGGTAACCACCGGCAACGGCGCCAGCCATGAGGATGGCGAGCGAGATCGCGGATTCATCGAGGCCGAGTCCGTTGGTCAGGAAATAGCCGGCGATCGAGCCGATAAGCCCCCCGATGGTTCCTGTCACGATGGCGACGATTCCACCCGTGGAAAAGCCGATGAGCAATCCGACGATGATGCCGGGATAGAGCGACGGCCAGAAGTGGTCATTCATGGTGGTGGTGCTCCCCTCGTCGGAATCAAATGCCCGGCGCGTGGCGCGCGGCGGTGGTTTCGAAGTAGGTGTCGAAGCAGGCGGCAATGGAACGCACGAACGGGCGGCCGCGATCGGTGACGCGGAACGCTTCACCATCGCTTTCGAGCAGGTTGTCCTCGTCGGCCTGGAGCAGGGCCTGCGCTTCGCGCACGACATCTTCGGACTGCGCGCCGTAGCGCTGGCGCAGTTCGTGGGCGGGGAAGGTCAGGTCGCACATCAGCCGCTCGATGACGAAAGCGCGCATACGGTCGGTGTCGGAGAGCGCAAAGCCGCGAGCAGTGGCAAGGCCGTCGTCGGCGATCCGGCGTGCGTATTCGGCGGTCGCGGGATGGTTCTGCACGTAGCCCTGCGGGAATCTGCCGATGGCGGAGGCGCCAAAACCGATGAGAGCATCGGCCGTGTCGGTCGTGTAGCCCTGGAAGTTGCGGGCGAGCTGACCGGCGGCGAGGGGATCGTCGGGGAGGGCAAAGTGATCGAGGCCGACGCGCACGTAGCCGGCGCGGGTGAGGATGCGGGACAGCCGGCTCGCCTGGCCGAAGCGCTCGACAGCGTCCGGCAGGGAGGCGGTTGGGATCAAGCGCTGGTGCTTGAGGCGCTCAGGAAGATGCGCGTAGCCGAAGGCAGCGATGCGGGTCGGGCGCAGCTCTAAGACCTTGTCGACCGTGGCCTGCAGGCTTTGCCTGGTCTGGTGCGGGAGCCCATAAACGAGATCGATGTTGATCGCCTCGACGCCGTGGGCGCGGAAAGCGAGTATCCCGCGCTTTGTCAGCTCGAAGGACTGACGACGGTTGATGGTTGCCTGAACCTGTTCGTCGAAATCCTGGACGCCGAACGATACGCGCGTCACGCCGGCGCGGGCGAATGCGGCGATGCGGTCGTCATCGAGGCTACGCGGGTCGATCTCGACAGCGAATTCGGCGCCATCGCGGATGCGAAAAAGTTGCCGGTGAGTGTCGGCGAGGCGGATGATGTCTGCTGCGGAGAGCACGTTCGGGGAGCCGCCACCCCAGTGAATGTGGATGACCTCATGCTCGGCGGGGACGAGGCGTGCGATGGCGGCGAACTCGGCGTGCACGGTTCCAAGGTATTCGGCGATGGTGTCGTAGCGGCGGACTTCCTTGGTGCAGCAGCCGCAATACCAGCACAACTTATCGCAGAACGGGATGTGCGCATAAAGAGAGAGGCGCGTTGCAGGCTGGAGCTCGGCGAGCCATTGGCGATACGTGTCGGCTCCGACGCTGGCGGAAAAATGCGGAGCGGTCGGATAGCTGGTGTAGCGGGGCACCGGGGCCGAGTACCGTTTCACAAGTTCGAGGCTCATGGACCTACCGTGCTTGCAGGCTGTTGTTGTGCGCGCAGTAACCTCAGGAGGCGCCGTCCATCTGTTGCCAATGCTAGTTCGGCGGCGTCTACCTCGGCTTGATGCCGATCAAGCAGTGCGTGTTGATGCCAACGGGACGTACCCGCTGCCGGCTCGGGCGCGTGATTGCTCGCTGTGCCGGGCAGGCAAATGTAGCCGGCTCCGGGGTGGGCGATGAGCACCGTGCCGGCACCGAAAACAGCGACGGCAAGGCCGGCGACGACCCTTCCCGGTCGGTTGCGCGTGACGCCAGCGAGGCGACGCAGCCCGAAGCTGCTCGCGATGAGGCCGGGAAGCGTGCCGATGCCGAATGCGGCCATGGTGAGGGCGCCGCTGACGGCAGAGCCCGTGAGCATGGCGGTGAACAGTGCCGCGTATACCATCGCGCACGGCATCAGTCCCCACGCGAGGCCAGTAAGGATGGGTGCGAAGGCATGTCGTTGTACGGAGGCGTTCGCGCGGGCAACGCGGTCGGCAATGCCTCCGAGGCCGCGGTCGACGATGGCGATCGACGGGACGAGACCGGCGGTTGAAAGTCCGATCCAGATCAGGGAGGCGGCAGCGGCCCACTGGAGAAGGCTAAATGCTGCGTCTCGGTTCAGCCAGCCGATCGCTTCGCCGCCCAGTGCGCCGACGATGGCGCCAGCAGTCGCGTACGAGACGATGCGGCCGATGTGAGTCATGGCGAAGGCGGCGCGTGGGCTGCGTGCGCCGCCTCGTTCGCCCGAGAACAGTAGAGCGCATGAGATGGCGCCACACATGCAGGCGCAATGCAGCGTGCTGGCGATGCCCAGAGCCAGTCCGTTCAGGACGATGATAACGAAGGGATACATGCTGTCTCAGTGCACGCGCGAGCCGCCAAGGCGCGGGAATGGCCGCTCGCCCTTGATGAGTACGTTGAGGGGGAAGCGTGGATGCCTGATGCTGGACCATTTCTCGCACAGCGACTTTTCGGCGTCGGTGAAATCGGCCGGTAGCCAGCCGTCGAGCGTCGCGTCGAACTCCAGGTGGAGCCGGCGTTGTGCGTGAGTACTGCGCAGCAATTCGCTCAACTGCTCGGGCTCGGGACCTTGGTTGTGCAGGAAGGCGTCGAGCTTGCGAACCACCTCGGCATGGCAACTTGCCAAACTTGAGTGCTGGGAGCGGGAGGGGACGATAAGCTGCTCGATGTCGCTTTGGTGCCGACCGATCAGAATCGGAAAGAGGACTTCGTCCTGAAAGCTCACGTGCTCATGCCAGCTTGCCTCGAGGATGCGCGTAAGCACACGAATCATGCGCGGGTCCGCCGCGGCTGCGCCGACGCTCGAAACCGCCAGCAGCGCCTGGCTGATTTCGTTCTGTAACTGCGCGTCGGCTTGCACCTGGGCACGGATGTCGGAGCAGGTATGCATCGCGGCAAGGTAGGGAAAGCCCCCGCGCTTGCCTTGATCAAGATCATCCCCTTCGGGGGCGGATCCCCGCTGTTACATTCTCTTACAAACCGTAACGGCGCCGGCATACCGGCGCGGCAAGGCTACCGTTTACTTCGATCTGCGGCACAGATCAGAGACCGCATCAGAGACGGAGATGACGAATGCTTGCTGAGCATCCTCAATCGAGTGGCCACGTCTCTCGCCCTGTCTCGCCTCCGGCGTCGGTTTCGCTGGATGATCGCATGGCCCACGCCGCGATCCGCCGATTGGCGGCCAAAGAGCACGTATTCTGCGAGGGTGATGACCGGGAGCACGTCTTTCGCGTCGAAGATGGTGTGATCGCCGTTTATAAAACTCTGCCGGACGGGCGTCGCCAGATCATCGATTTTGCCTATCCCGGGGATCTCATCGGCCTAGGCGTGCTGGGTGAGCACGTGCTTAGCGCACAGGCTACGGTTCCTTCGCGCGTACGTTGCCTGTCGGCCGCCTCGCTGGAGCGCATCGCCGAGACGGACGCTGGCTTGGCCCTGAAGCTCTACAAGTCGGTCTGCCAGGAGCTTGCAGCGACGCGCAATCTTCTCGTTACGGTCGGCCAGCGCAGCGCCATCGAACGCTTGGCCGCCTTCCTTGTCGCGCTGCAGCGCCGCACGGCAGGGGGTTCGTCGACGGTCAAGCTCGCCATGCGGCGCAGCGACATCGCCGACCTGCTGGGCCTCACCATCGAGACCGTCAGTCGCACCCTGACCAAGCTGCGCACTATGGGCATCATCGACATCGAGCAGGGTGGCTCGCGCGTGCAGCTCATCGACTTGCCGCGCTTGATCGACCTAGCCAACGAGTAGTCGTCCAGATCGTTACGGACCGGATGGACCGGCGTCATCGTACCAACCGGTGGCGCCGTCTTCGTTTGCGCGGGCGTCGATTGCTGGCTTCGGCAACGCGCCCTGTGTGCGAGTGACGCAGCGCGGTTTGATCGGGCTCAATCCGCAGCGGACATGCCGACCCAGGGCACTGGAAAGTACAGAAAAACAGCGGCTCTTTCGTCGCACATTTGATCGCCGTCAATGGGTGGGATGCCGGATGGCTTCTATCGTTCACCGTCTGGGAGACACGAGGGTTCGAGGATGAAGGCAACCAGCGAAGAAGTTGTCGCGCTATCTGGTGCGACGGCGGCCATCGTGGCGGTTTTAATAGCCGCAACGGGGCTCATGCTCGCTATATTTGGCATAGACGAAGTCATTCGGCTGCACGGGCTGCTGTTCGTGATCGCTGCTGGTGCGGCAGGCTATTACGTTCTTGCCAATCCGCGGGTCGGAGGGCCGGACGAGCAGGCCCACTACATGGACGGGCCGATCAAGGTGGCGACCATCGCTGCCGTATTCTGGGGGATCGTAGGCTTTCTGGTCGGCGACGTCATCGCTTGGCAGCTCGCATTTCCCGTTTTGAATTTCGACTTGCCGTGGACGAACTTCGGCCGGCTACGGCCGCTGCACACATCGGCGGTGATTTTCGCATTCGGCGGCAA
This sequence comes from uncultured Hyphomicrobium sp., assembly GCA_964493785.1. Lineage (GTDB taxonomy): Bacteria > Pseudomonadota > Alphaproteobacteria > Rhizobiales > Hyphomicrobiaceae > Hyphomicrobium_A. The sequence continues at coordinate 161,743 of CAZBPM010000005.1, forward strand.
CGTGCTTCTGGCGACGTCGCTGTACGTGGTCCAGCGGACCTCGCGTGCGCGCATCGCCGGCTACTGGTCGCCGTGGTTTGTGGTCTGGGGCTATCAGCTCTTCATCGTTCTGGCGGCGTCCGGCTACGTACTCGGCGTCACGGAAGGCAAGGAGTATGCGGAGCCGGAATGGTACGTCGACCTGTGGCTGACCGTCGTTTGGGTCGCCTACCTGCTCGTCTTCCTTGGCACGCTGTGGAAGCGCAAAGAGCCGCACATCTACGTCGCGAACTGGTTCTATCTCGCGTTCATCGTGACGATTGCGATGCTGCATATCGTCAACAATCTCTCCATCCCGGTATCGTTCCTGGGCTCGAAAAGCTACTCGCTGTTCTCGGGCGTGCAGGATGCCATGACGCAATGGTGGTACGGCCATAACGCGGTCGGCTTCTTCCTGACCGCCGGCTTCCTCGGGATCATGTACTACTTCATCCCGAAGCGCGTCGACCGGCCGGTCTACTCGTATCGGCTCTCGATCGTGCACTTCTGGTCGCTGATCTTCCTCTACATCTGGGCGGGTCCGCACCATCTGCACTACACCGCTCTGCCCGACTGGGCCCAGACGCTCGGTATGACGTTCTCGATCATGCTTTGGATGCCGTCGTGGGGCGGCATGATCAACGGCCTCATGACTCTGTCTGGGGCGTGGGACCGGCTGCGCACGGACCCCGTGGTGCGGTTGCTCGTGGTGTCGGTCGCCTTCTACGGCATGTCGACCTTCGAGGGTCCGCTCATGTCGATCAAATCGGTGAATTCGCTGTCGCACTACACCGACTGGACGATCGGGCACGTGCATTCGGGTGCGCTTGGCTGGGTCGGCATGGTGTCATTCGGCGCGATCTACTGTCTCGTTCCGTGGCTGTGGAAGCGTCGCGGCCTCTATTCGCTGCGGCTCGTCGAATGGCACTTCTGGACGGCGACGATCGGCATCGTTCTCTACATCTCGTCGATGTGGGTGTCGGGCATCACGCAGGGCCTCATGTGGCGCGCCTACGATAACCTCGGCTTCCTCAAGTACTCGTTCGTCGAGACGGTCGAGGCGATGCACTGGCCCTATGTGATCCGCGCGACCGGCGGCCTGTTGTTCGTCGTCGGTGGAATTTTGATGGCCATCAACGTGTGGCGCACGATCCGCGGTGATGTTTCGTCTGACATCGCCGAACAGCCGGCATCGGCGGCGGCACCAGAGCTGCGTCATTCAATTGCAGCCGCACCGGCCGAGTGAGGGGAGCCATGAAGCACGACTTTTTCGAAAAGAACTCGATGGTGCTGCTGATCGGCATCCTCATCGTGGTGTCGATCGGCGGTCTGGTGGAGATCGCACCGCTGTTCCTGCTGTCCTCGACCATCGAGAAGGTGCAGGGAATGCGGCCGTACTCTCCGCTCGAACTCGCCGGCAGGGACATCTACATCCGCGAGGGCTGTTACAATTGCCATTCGCAGATGATCCGCTCGCTGCGGGACGAGGTCGAACGCTACGGGCACTACAGTCTCGCCGCCGAGAGCATGTACGACCACCCGTTCCAGTGGGGCTCGAAGCGCACCGGTCCAGATCTTGCGCGCGTTGGCGGCAAGTATTCGGACGGCTGGCACGTAGATCACATGCATGATCCGCGTGCCGTCGTGCCGGAGTCGGTGATGCCGGGCTATCCGTTCCTGGCCAAGCGGAAACTCGAGTTCGCAGACATGGGTGCGCGGATGCGGGCGTTGCGCATGGCAGGCGTGCCCTACACGGACGAGATGATCGAGAAGGCCCAGGCCGACACCGTGGCGCAGATCTCGCCGGACAGTCCGGAATCGAAGGCCCTGGTCGAGCGCTATCCCAAAGCGCAGGTGCGAAAGTTCGACGGTGCGGGGGGAAGTGATCCGACCGAGCTCGACGCGATGATCGCATACCTGCAGATGCTGGGCACGCTCGTCGACTTCGCGAAGTTCGACGCTGCCGGTCCCAACCTGCGCTGAGGCAAGGCCATGTCATACCACGCCGCTACAGTTCTATCGCAGACCATAGCTCTCGTTCTCTTCGTCAGCCTGTTCGTCGGCATCATCGCCTACGTCTTCTGGCCTGGGAATAAGAAGAAATTCGACGAAGCTGCGGAAATTCCGCTGGACGAGAACAACGACGAACCGGAGGGAGACGGCCGATGACGAAGAGGGAGATTGACAGCGTCACCGGCGTCGAGACGACCGGTCACGTGTGGGACGGCGATCTGAAAGAGCTGAACAAGCCGCTGCCGCGGTGGTGGCTGTACGTGCTCTACGCATGCATCGTTTGGGCAATCGGATACTGGATCGTCTATCCGGCATGGCCGACCCTGAATGATAGCTACACAAAGGGCGTCATCGACTACAGCCAGCGCGGTGAGGTTACCAAGGAGGTCGCCTCGGCCAAGGCGGCGCAGAAGCAGTACTTCGATCTCATCGAGGCGACGCCGGTCGGCGAGATAGAGAAGAACGCTGAGCTGCTGCCATTCGTCATAGCGGGCGGAGCAGCGGTGTTCGGTGACAAATGCGGGCCGTGTCACGGTAAGGGTGGCGGCGGTGCTGTTGGTTACCCGAACCTCAACGACGACGACTGGCTGTGGGGTGGCACGGCGGAGGCGATCCAGCAGACGATCACGCATGGGATCCGATCAGGCGATCCAGAGGCCCGCGACATGGCAATGCCGCGCTTCGGGCTGGATGGTCTCCTGAAGCCTGCGGAGATAGTCGATACAGCACAGTTCGTGCTGTCGCTGTCCGGGAAGTCGACGGACTCTGCCGCGGCAGAGCGTGGCAAGAAACTCTTCGCCGATAACTGCGTCGCCTGCCATGGCGAGGGCGGCACCGGTAACCAAGACGTCGGCGCGCCCAATCTCACCGACGGTATCTGGCTCTACGGTGGTAAGCTCGCGAACATCGAGAAATCGATCGAGACGGGCAGGGGCGGCGTCATGCCGTACTGGACCGGACGTCTTGATCCAGTATCCATCAAGATGCTGGCAGCGTACGTGCACTCGCTTGGCGGCGGCAAGTAGCACACGATTTCAGGCCGGGTCGCGCGATGAACATGATGAACCGAACGAGCGACATCTCCGTTACTGAGGCCACAGGTGGATACGCCGAGCGCCGGAAGATTTATTCGAAGCTGGCGCACGGCAAATTCCGCAAGGTCAAGTGGGCGGTGATGATCGTCACCCTCGGCATCTATTATCTGCTGCCGTGGTTGCGCTGGAATCGGGGGCCGAACCTTCCCGATCAGGCGTTCCTGCTCGACTTCGCAAACCAGCGGTTGTTCTTCGGACCGATCGAGATCTGGGCGCAGGAGCTTTATTACATCACGGGGCTCCTGATCCTGGCGGCACTGGGGCTGTTCCTCGTAACGGCTGTCGCCGGCCGCGTTTGGTGCGGGTATGCGTGCCCGCAAACGGTGTGGACCGACCTGATGATCGCTGTCGAGCGGATCTGGCAGGGTGACCGGAATACGCGGATGCGGCTCGACAGCAGCCCGTGGACGTTCGAGAAGGTCTGGAAGAAAGCCGGCACGCACATCTCGTGGATGCTGATCGCGCTGGCAACGGGTGGTGCGCTCGTCTTTTATTTCCGTGACGCACCAACGCTGGCTCGCGAACTGCTCACGGGCGATGCGCCAGCTGTCGCCTATGTTTTTCTCGGTGTCTTCGCCGGCACGACGTATCTGCTCGGCGGTCTCGCTCGGGAACAGGTCTGCATCTACATGTGTCCGTGGCCGCGCATTCAGGGGGCGATGTTCGACCAGGATTCATTGCTGGTCACGTATCGCGACTGGCGCGGCGAGCCGCGCGGGCCGCATAAGAAGGGTCAGACGTGGGAAAACCGCGGCGACTGCGTCGATTGCACGGCATGCGTTACGGTGTGTCCGATGGGTATCGACATCCGCAACGGGTCGCAGTTGGAATGCATCCAATGCGCGCTGTGCATCGATGCGTGCGACGACATCATGAAGAAGGTCGGGCGGCCGCAGAGTCTGATCGCCTACGACACGTTCCGTAACCTCGAGACGCCGAACCACGAGCAGCGCGTGCCGGTGCGGATTGTACGGCCGCGCACGCTTCTTTATTCGGCATTGATTCTGCTGGTCAGCGGCGTGATGGCGTTCGCATGGCTCAATCGGGCGGCTATGGAAGTCAACGTGCTGCACGACCGTAATCCTGTATTCGTGCAGCTCTCCGACGGCAGCGTGCGCAATGGCTATGTCGTGAAGATCCTGAACAAGGAGCACGATACGCGTCGCGTGCGTCTGCAGGTTTCCGGGCTCAATGGGGCAAAGATGCAGATCGTGGGGCTTGCCGGCGACCATCCCGAGATCGACATCGTGCCGGATAATCTCAGGGCGCTGAAGGTGCTGGTTACCGTTCCCAACGACCTGCGCAGCGAACTGGCCGGATCGTCGACGCCGTTCGCCTTCGAGATCGTGGATGATGCGGATGGATCGATCCTCTCTCACAACGCGACATTCCGAGGTCCTGGCAATGACTGATGGCAATAGCGCACCCAAGGCGCCCATGCGCGGCGGTCATGTACTGGCGATCCTCATTGGCTTCTTCGCTGTCATCGTGGCCGTCGACGGCTTCATGATATATCGCGCGGTCACCACGTTCGGAGGCGTCGAAACGCCGGACGCATACCGGAAGGGCGTCACGTACAACGAGGCCATCGCGCGGGACGAGAAGCAAGCGCTGCTCGGCTGGGAAGATGACGTGAAGGTCGTCGGCTCGCCGCACCGGCTGCAGGTCTTGCTGCGCGACAATGGTAAGGAGGCCGTTGCCGGCAAGCGGATCGTAGCGACGGTCGGACGGCCGGCGACAGATCGCCAGGACGTGGTCGTCACGCTCGCCGAGACGGCGCCCGGCCTCTACGAGGCGGTCTTGCCAGCGGCCGCAGAAGGCGCGTGGATCGTCGACCTCAGCGCCTATAATGACGCGGGCGCCAGCGAGCCAATATACCAGGCGCGGAGGCGCGCATGGATAGGGCCCTGACACTCGCAGGCGGCCCGGGCTTGGGCGGATCTGGCGCCGGCGGGCGCGGCGCGCACGGAACAGGCGGCCAGCAGGATCTGCCCGCGACCACGACGATATCGCTTATCATCGAGAACATGCAGTGCGGCACCTGCATGGGCCGCATCGAGCGCGCGCTCAAGGCGACGCCGGGCGTGGCGTCGGCGCGGGCCAGCCTTACGGCGAAACGCGTGGCGGTCACGTTCGACAATCAGGCCACCGAGCCGCAGAAGCTCATCGATGCGCTCGACCGCACGGGGTACAGGGCGGCTGAATCTGTCGGCAGTGCCGACGAAAGCGCTGCGGCGCGGGCGGATGATCTGCTGCGGCGACTCGGGGTCGCGGGATTTGCCGCCGCCAACGTGATGCTGTTGTCCGTGTCGGTTTGGGCGGGCTCCGCGAGCGATATGGACCAGTCGGCCGCGTCGCTGTTTCACTGGCTGTCGGCTCTCATCGCCATGCCGGCGATCGCCTATTCGGCGCAGCCCTTCTTCCGTTCGGCGGTGATGGCGCTGCGTGCGCGCCATCTGAACATGGACGTGCCGATCTCGCTCGGCATCATCCTCGCCACGACGATGAGCCTCTACCAGACGATGCGCGGCACCCATCAGGTGTATTTCGACGCTGCGATCATGCTTACGTTCTTCCTGCTGATCGGGCGGTATCTCGATGAGAGGGTGCGCGTGCGTGCCCGTGGCGCGGCAGAAAATCTGCTCGGCTTAAAGGCGCTCTCGGCGAATGTAATTGGCGAGGACGGAACCGTGCGGCGGCTGTCGGCGCGGGCCCTGGCGCCGGGGATGCGCATTCAGGTTGCGGCAGGCGAGCGCATTCCGGTCGATGGCCGCGTCGTCACGGGATTGACCGACGTCGATACAAGTCTCATCACCGGCGAGACGGTGCCGCGCAAAGCAGCAGCTGGCGATCTGGTGCACGCGGGCACAGTCAATCTCGCGAGCGCGGTTGTTGTCGAGGCGACGGCGACCGACGAGAATACGCTGCTCGCCGACATCGCGCGGCTGGTGCAGTCGGCAGAACAGGGCCGCGGCCACTACGTGCGGCTGGCGGATCGGGCTGCGCAGAATTACGCGCCGGCGGTCCATATTCTGGGCGCGGCAACGCTGATCGGGTGGCTGGTTGCGGGGGCAGGCTTCGAGCAGTCGCTGACGTACGCCATCGCGGTGCTGATCATCACGTGTCCGTGCGCGCTGGCGCTTGCAGTCCCGGCGGTGCAGGTCGCCGCGGCGGGGCGGCTGTTCGGCCAGGGTATCATCGTCAAGGCGGCAGATGGACTGGAGCGTCTATCCGAGGTCGATACGGTCGTGTTCGACAAGACAGGAACTCTGACGCGCGGTGAGCCGTCGCTCGCGAATGTCGAAGCGATCAGCGATGAAACGCTTGCGGCGGCAGCATCGCTGGCTGTGGCGAGCCGTCATCCGTATTCGCGCGCGGTCGTGCGCATGGCGCGCGAGCGGGGACTTGCGTTTGCCGCAGCCGCTGACGTCAGCGAGCAGCCGGGCAGTGGGCTTTCTGCCGGGAGTGGTGCCGACAAGCGTCGGCTCGGCTCGGCGCGCTGGGTCGGCCTCGATGCGGTCGCCGCAAATGCGGATCCTGCCTCGCTGTGGTTCCGTATCGGAGACGATGATCCTGTAGCGCTTCGCTTCGAGGATTCGCTGCGTTCGGATGCGGCGGACGTCGTTACGAGGTTGAAGGGTGCCGGGTTTCGCGTCTACTTGCTCTCGGGCGACCGTGAGGAGGCAGTCCGCGATGCGGCCCGCGGTGCTGGGATTGATGAATGGCGGGCCGAGGTGCGGCCGGACGGAAAGATCGATCAGCTCGAGGCGCTGAAGGCCGAGGGCCGCCGCGTGCTGATGGTCGGCGATGGTTTGAACGATGCGCCGGCACTTGCCGCCGCGCATGCGTCGCTGTCGCCGTCCACGGCGGCGGACGTGAGTCAGACCGCTTCAGACGCGGTGTTCCAGGGGGAGCAACTCCGGCCGGTCATCGAGGTGCTCAAGGTTGCGCGCGCCTCTCAGGACATGGCCAAGGAGAATTTTGGAATTGCGCTTGCGTACAACGTTGTTTCGGTGCCGCTGGCGATGGCGGGCTACGTGACGCCGCTCATCGCGGCGCTCGCCATGTCGCTGTCATCGATCGCCGTCACCGGAAATGCCCTGCGTCTGCGCAATCGCGCGCTGAGCCTCATTCGCGGCAAGGTATAAATGATCTCGCTGGCTTGGCTGATCCCCTGCGCTCTCGCCCTAGGCCTATTGGGGCTGATCGCCTTCCTCTGGGCGATGCGCTCGGGACAGTTCGACGATCTGGAGGGGGCTGGCTGGCGCGCGTTGCAGGACGAGGAGCCGGGCGACGACGAAGCTCCGCCTAAGGGCTAGGTCGTATTTGCCCCCGCGTCAGTCGCTGTGGGCGTGGTTGTGACGGCTGCCGTCATGAGTGAGCAGCAGGTCGCATTTCGATTCCAGCAGCACTCGAGATACGCCGAGCTGTTGCTCGGAGTTCTGGGCGTCGACGACAACAACCGAAGCGCCGGACTGCAGTTGCGAGGCGATCTGCTGATAGAGCCGTCCGCAGCCCATCAGCGACAGGGCGGGGAGGCCGTCAAGATCCTGGGAAAGGATTGGAACGCCGCTGGAGAGCACGTTAACGCTTCCAGAGGCGCTGCCGCGCAGGCGCTCGGCGACGCCGTTGGCGTTATGGGCGTCATTAAATACGCCTATGACGAGGCGCGGCCTCGGTCGGTTCCCGTTCTGGCAGGTGCCACAGCAGGCCGTACCGTCGCTGTGATTGTCGCTCACCGGTGCCATCCCTGCGCAGTGTCAAACCGGCAACCAAACTAACGTTCCGGCGTCGCTGGGGTTTGACCTCTCTGTGAGCTTGTGTGACAGCATGTAACAAAGACCCTGACTCAATCCGGCGTTCCGATGTCCACAGCCGATAGGCAGACAATTCTCATCGTCGACGACGAGCCTGAAGTGCGAGCACTGCTGCGCACGGGGCTCGAAGGCGAGGGATTCCAGGTGCTTGAGGCCGCCGACGGGCGCCAGGCGAGCGCCATCGTCGAGCGGGTACCCATCAGCCTCGTGACGCTGGATCTAAAGCTCGGCGGCGAGGATGGTCTCAAGGTTGCGCGGGAGTTACGTGCCGCGAAGAACGTCCCGATCATCATGATCACGGGAAAAGGCGACGCGATCGATCGGATCGTCGGTCTGGAGCTTGGCGCCGACGACTACATCCCCAAGCCGTTCCTGATGCGAGAAGTCACAGCCAGGGTGCGTGCCGTGCTACGGCGCTATACGGTAGGCGCGGGAACCAGCGGCGCGCCGACGCAGTCCGAAGGCGAGGGATACAGCTTCGATGGCTGGGCCGTGGACATTCCGCGGCGTGAGGTTCGTGGGCCCAACGGTGAACTGCGCGATCTGACGACGGCGGAGTTCAATCTGCTGACCATTTTCCTGCAGCGGCCCGGGCGGGTACTGTCGCGCGACGAGATCATGGATCTTCTCAAGGGTCATGACTGGACGCCGATGGACCGGTCCATCGATGCGCTGGTTGCGCGCCTGCGCAAGAAGCTCGAGCCGGACAGCGAGCGCCCGATGCTGGTCAAGACGGTGCGCGGTGTCGGCTATGTGTTCGCGGGCACGGTGAAGCGGGCTAGCTAGCTCGTTTGCTTGGGATGAAGCGCGTCGTGTAGGGCCATTGCCAAGTCGGCACGCTTGTAGGGCTTGCGCAGGATCGGATTGCCGCCGTAGGTCGCGGGATCGTGGCGGGCTTCCTCGGCCGTGTAGCCGGTGGTCAGCACGACTTTCACATCCGGTGCGTGCTCGCCGATCCACTGCGCGAGCTGGTATCCCGAGATGCCGCCGGCCATGACGATGTCGCTTAAGACGAGATCCACGTGCTCGCTGCTTTCGAGGATGCGGACGGCGGCAGGACCGCTCTCGGCTTCGAGGGCGACGTAGCCGAGGCCCTCGACGCGCTGCAACGTCAACTCTCTGACCTCAGCATTATCCTCGACGACAAGGACCACCTCGTTCTCCTCCGAGAGCGGGACTGTTTCGGAGGCCCGGTTGGATTTCTCGCTGGGCATGCCGTCGGCCCGCGGCAAGTAGAGGGTGACCGTCGTGCCCTTGCCGAGCTGGCTTTCGATGGTTGCGTGGCCGCCAGACTGCTCGGCAAATCCGTAGAGCGTGCTAAGTCCAAGTCCGGTGCCTCGGCCGGGTTCTTTGGTGGAGAAGAACGGCTCGAAGGCGCGCTCCAAAACTTCGGGCGGCATGCCTTCGCCGGTGTCTGAAACCGAGAGGATGACGAACTCGCGGCCGGCGCCGTCGAAGGGGAGAGCCTCGCGGGCAATGTTCCGCGTCTCGACGATCAGCGCACCGCCGTGGGGCATGGCATCACGCGCGTTGATGGCGAGGTTGAGGATGGCGTTTTCGACCTCGCTGGCATCGACCTTGGTCTTCCAGAGGTTGCCGGCCAGCATGGTCGTCAGGGTAATCGGCTCGCCGATTGAGCGCTTCAGGATCTCCATGAGGCCAAGGACAAGCTCATTGAGGTCGAGCACCTGCGGACTGAGGCGGCGGCGGCGCGCGAAAGTGAGAAGCCGCTTGGTCAGGGCTGCGCCCATGTCGGCGGCATCGGACGCGCGCTTCAAAAGCGTGCGCGCGGCCGGCTGGTTGCCGGCGTCGCCCAGCAGCTCCAGATTGCCGGTGATGATGGTGAGCAGGTTGTTGAAGTCGTGGGCTACGCCGCCGGTCAACTGGCCGAACGCCTCCATGCGTTGGGCCTGGATCAGTGCGGCCTGCGCTTCCTCGCGGCGACCGATCTCGGCTTCCAGCTCGCGCGTGCGCTCGGCGACGCGCTGCTCAAGCTCCGAGTTGGCTTTGGCCAGCTCGGCCTGAGCGCGCTTTCTTTCGGTCACGTCGCGGACGACGACCATGAAGACGACGCGACCACCGATGTCTTGCTTAGCGATCGATGCCTCGGCGGGAAACTCGGTACCGTCCTTGCGGAGGGCAAAGATCTCCTGGCGCTCGCCCATGCGGCGCGCGGCGACCGGCGAGCGCACGAACGAAGCGACGTGCTCGTGATGGGAGCCGCGATATCGCTGGGGAATGAGGACATCGAGCGACTGGCCGATAATCTCTTCCTTGGCGTAGCCGAAAATGGAGGCAGCGCCGTCGTTGAACACCGTGATGCGCATCTTCTCGTTGAGCGAGATGATAGCGTCGGCAGCTATGGCGAGGATGGTCGAGATCTGCTGCTCGGCGAGCTGCAGCTCGGCCTCCATGTTGCCGGGAGATGAATTGCTCATGAGACTTTGCTTGCGCTCGGACCAGGGGGCTGCGCGATTGAATGCCAATGAGGGTATGCGATCAAGTGGGGCGAAGGTGCAAGGGCGGTTTGACGACGGGCTCGAGGATCGGTCACACGACGTGCTCGTCGGTTTCGTCGATATCGAGTGAGTGACGCAAAATCTCGAGAGCTTTCACGAGAGTCGGGCGGCTCGGGGCAGCGCCGAGGGCTACCCGGACGCAGTCCGGCGCGGTTTCTTCCGTGGCAAAGGCGGTGGCCGTAACGACGCCGAGGCCCCGTCGCTGCAGGTGTGCGGCGAACCTGGCGCTCGACCAGTATGTGGGAAGCCTCAGCCAAAGATGATGCCCGTTGGGATGGGCAGCGTAGGCATGCCCTGACAGGGCCTCTGCGGCGATACGCTGACGCGCAGTGGCCTCAGCGCTGACCGCCTTGATGATCGCATTGGCCGTACCGTCGCGCAGCCATCTCGTAGCAACCGCGAGAGACAGCGGCACTGACATCTGCAGGACCGCGCGCAGACTGGATGAGATGCGCTGGGCCTGATCCTGATCGGGGGCGACAACGAACGATATGCGCAGGCCGGGCGTGAGGCTCTTCGACAGGCTGGCGGCAAGATAAGTGCGCTCGGGAATGAGAGATGCCAGAGGGACGATGCCAGGGGTGAGGAAGGCGTAAGGATCGTCCTCGATCAGCGTCAGATTGCGCTTGGTGATGATGCGCGCGAGTTTTTCGCGGCGCTGGGGTGGGATCGTCGCCGTGGTCGGGTTATGCATTGTTGGCATCAGATAGACGAGGCGCACGTCAGCGTGCCTGCGGCAGGCGCGCTCGAGTGCTTCGGGGATGATTCCGTCGGCGTCCATGTCGATGCCGATCAGGTCCACGCCTAGCGCCGCTGCTGCTGATTTGAGGCCTGGGTAGGTGAGTGCTTCGGTGAAAATCGATTGGCCACGCGACGTGTGCGAGAGAAGCAGCGCGAACAACGCGGACTGCGTACCGGGCGCGATCACCATTCGCTCGGCGGTCAGGCCGGGCACGAGAAACTGGAGCCACTCGGCGGCGATGGCGCGCTCGCTGCGCATTCCACCCGGCAGCTGGTAGTTGAGGTGCGATTCAAGTCTGCCCTCGTTGCGCAGTTCGCCGAATGCCTTGGCCAGCCGTGCTGAGAGATCGGCCTCGGGCGGTTGCGGCGGGATGTTCATGGAGAGGTCTATCCCGGGCGCCATGGCGTGGCGTGTGCCAGGAGGCGTGCCTGCCTTGACGAACGTGCCGCGGCCGACGTGCGCTTCGGTGAGCCCTTGCCGACGCGCTTCTGAGTAGGCGCGGGTGACGGTGGTCAGGTCGATGCCGAGGGTCGCGGCCAGCGTGCGGTGGGTGGGAAGCGCCTGACCTTGATGCAGCCGGCCGGCGGAGATGTCATCGGAAAGCGCGGCGACGATCCGCAAGTAGAGCGGGCCGCTGCGGTCGGTAATTGTAGGCACCCAATCCATACAAGCGTGGTCACATGGCGCGTTGATGATCCATACAATGTAGCCTAGCTTTCCGGTGACGCCAATCCAGAAAACAATGGTGATAGGGATGGAAGACGCTTTGGAGCCTACCCTGGGAACGGCAGTGCTGAGAGGAGCCGCCTGTCGCTGCCCCTCATGCGGGGAGGGCCCGCTGTTCCGCAAGTTCCTCAAGGTGAAGGATTCCTGTGATGCCTGCGGGGAGGCTCTCCACCATCACCGCGCCGACGACATGCCGGCATACATCGTGATGTCGATCGTTGGCCACGTGGTCATTGGGCTGCTGCTGTGGGTAGAGACTTCGTTTTCGCCATCTCTGTGGGTGCACATTGCCATGTGGGTGCCGTTGACGATCTTTCTCAGTCTGGCATTGCTGCCGCCGGTGAAGGGATCGATCGTCGGACTGCAGTGGTCGCTGCGAATGCACGGCTTCGGTAGCCGGCGTGTGCGCGAGGGCGACGCCAGGCTGCAGCGCGCCGCTTAAGCAGTCGGTGAAGTCATGAACCCCACTTCGGAAAATGTGCCGCTGCGCCATCTGGCGCTTGCCGTCGCGGTGATGGCGGTGTGGGGCTCGAATTTCGTCGTCATCCGGATCGGGCTCGATCATCTGCCGCCCCTGACGTTTGCTGCCCTACGATTTGCGGCTGCGTTTTTTCCGGCCATGCTCTTCGTCAAGCGTCCCGACGTTTCGTGGCGCAATCTCGCAGCGTACGGGCTTCTCGTCGGCGGCGGGCAGTTCGGGCTTCTGTTCATCGCGATGAACGGCAACATCACGCCGGCGCTGGCCTCGCTCGTCGTACAGGTGCAGGTGTTTTTCACCATCGGTCTCGCGGCATTGCTGGGTGGTGTCCGTGTGCGCGCCTTTCAAGCGGTGGCGCTTGCAATAGCGGTGGCAGGGCTCGGGCTCATCGTGATGCATACGGATGTGGCGACGACGCCGCTCGGTCTCGTACTGGTCTTGGCCGCGGCATTGTGCTGGGCCGGCGGCAACATCGTTGTCCGCTCGACGCCCAATGTCGACATGCTGAGCTATGTCGTTTGGGCCAGCCCGTTCTCGGTGGCTCCGCTTTTGGCTACGGCGCTCGTTGCCGAGGGAGCGCCGGCGATGATCGCCGGTGTTGCCAATGCCGACGCTGCGACCTGGGCTGCTGTCGTCTGGCAGGCGGTGGGCAATACGCTGTTCGGCTACGCGGTCTGGGGATGGCTGCTGGGACGCTATCCCGTGGCGAGTATCGCGCCGATGACGCTGCTCGTCCCGGTGTTCGGGATTGCGTGTTCGGTCGCGTTTCTCGGCGAGCCGCTGCAGGCATGGAAGCTCGAAGCCATGGGGCTCGTCATGCTGGGCCTGCTGATCAACGTGATGTGGCCCAAGCTGAGGCTGGCAGTCAAAGCGCCGTCGCGCGATGGCGCGGATGAGGATGCCGCGCGCGCCAGCAACTAGCGGCCCGGATTAGCCTGCGGCCGGAGCTTCCTCGGTCGCTGCCGTGCGCCAGCGAACAACGAACTCGGTAGGGATAGCGATCGACCAGCCAACGCCTTCGGTGTCGAAGGTGTATTCGACGTTGGCACTCAGGGCCTGCCCGACAACACGCTCGATCACGACGTGGCCGAAGCCCTTGACCGTCGGCGGCGATACGCGCGGGCCGTTGCGTTCGCGCCAGCGCAGGACGAGGCGCCGCGTGCCCGTGTCGTCCAGTTCGAAGCCCCAGCTCACACGCAGGCGCCCTTCCGAGGTGGATAGGGCTCCGTATTTAGCAGCGTTGGTCGCCAATTCGTGCAGTGCGAGGCCGAGGTTCTGGGCGGCGGTTGCGTTGACGAACACCGGAATTCCGCTGCAGTCGAGCGCTTCGTCGGAGTTGCCTGTGAAGGGCTGTAACACCGCGCGGATGAGTTCTTCCAGAGAAGCGCCGGTCCAATCCTCGGCCACCAGCAAATCGTGAGAAGCGGACAGGCTCTGCAAACGTTGAATGAGCTGCGACTGCAGCACGGCCACGTCGGAGCTGGTGCGGGCTGTCTGACGCACCATGGCAACGATGACCGCAAGCAAGTTCTTGGTGCGGTGAGAGAGCTCGCGCATGACCGTGCGCAGGTGCTTCTCGACGCGTTTTCTTTCAGTGGTGTCGCGGAAGACGGCCGAGAAACCGAAGATGCGGTTGTCCATCTGACGCATCGGCGCGACGTTGATGTTCACGTCGAGAAGGCTACCGTCCTTGCGGCGGCGCACGGTGTCGCGCAGCACGTGCTCGCCGTGCCGGAGGTGGCGATACTTGTCCTCGAATTCCGCGTCTGCGCCTTCTGGAAACAGAAGTCGTTCGGATTTGCCGATGACTTCTTCGGCGGTGTAGCCGAACATTCGTTCAGCGCCCGGATTCCACGACTGGATCACCCCTTCGCGCGACATCGAAATGATCGCGTCGGCAGAGGTTCCTACGATGGCCGCGAGCTGAGCGTTCCTGGCGGATTCCTCAAGGTGCTCGGTGATGTCGGTGTTGGTTCCGAACCAGCGGATTACGTTGCCGGCATTGTCGCGGATTGGCATGGCGCGCGAGAGGAACCAGCGGTAGACGCCGTCGCGACTCTTCAGAGGAAACGTATCTTCCCAGACCTCGCCGGAGATCAGGCAGCGGTTGATCTTGTCCAGTGTTCGCTCGACGTGATCGGGATGCTGCTGAAGCGGCCAGCCCCACTGCCGTGATTGGTCGAACGCCAGTCCGGTGTAGTCAAACCATCGCTTATTGTACCAGAAGATATGGCCGTCGGCGTCGGCCATCCAAGCAAAGGCGGCGATGTTGTCGGCAAGGGTGCGGAAGCGCGCTTCGCTCTCACGGTGCGCGCGCTCGGCCATCACCCAGGGCGTTGTGTCCACGACGATGGCGAGCACACCTACGACCTGGCCGGTTTCGTCGCGGACAGGGCTGTAGTCGAGGTTGACCCACACGTCATCGGGGTTGCCGCGTCGATTGAGGCTGAAATGCTTGTCGCGAAACGACAGATTCTCGCCGGCGAAAACGGTTTTGAGGACCCGGAGGTTGAAGTCTGCTGCTTCCGGCCACGCTTCGACCAGTGGCCTGCCAAGGAGATCAGGATGGCGAATGCCTGAGAATGCCGCATAGCCGTCGTTGTAGATCAACGTACCGCTCTGGCCCCAGAGGAGAGCCATTGGCATCGGCGAGGCGGTGATAATCTCAACGGCGCATTTGAGGCACGGCGCCCAGTTTTCGATAGGGCCGACGGGCGTCGCGCTCCAATCGAACTTCTCGATGCGCTGCTTCATATGGCTGCTGAGGGATTCTGGCATTGAAATCGTATGGATGTGTTGAACCCAAATATGAAGAAGAAAGTTCCTTTGCTCCGCAGGAACAAAGGTTGACGCGGCCAGTTCAACTAAACAGCCGGCGTCGGCCTTTCACGACACGAGGACATCATGGGCAACCTTCTTTATTGGGCAGTTATCTTCTTGATCATTGCTCTCGTAGCGGCGTTCTTCGGTTTTGGCGGAGTGGCGGGTGTGGCCACTGACGGAGCCCGCATATTATTCTGGGTCGCGATCGTGCTTGTTCTATTGTCGTTTATCGGCGGGTTGATGCGCCGCGGCTAGAGTTCTGTTGAAAATATTCATGTATCTCAACTAGATAGGTCAGCCCGCGCGGTGTGGACGAATAGTCTGTACCGCGGGGGAACCTTTTCGGCGGAAGCGCGTTTTCCGCATGTAGAGCACATGGGCGGCCTGCAAAGGGGAGATCATGTCCATCTCAGAGATTATCGCACCGCAACTTCCTTATCTCAGGCGGTTCGCACGAGTACTATCAGGCAGCCAGGATAGCGGTGACGCTTACGTCGTCGCCATGCTGGAAGCCGTTGCAACCGAGCCTTCAATTTTTCCTATCCACCTGGAGCCGCGCGTCGCGACATACCAGAGCTTCCTGGATGTCTGGGACACGGTTCGGCTGAACCAGCAGCGTTACGATACGCCCACGTCCGAGCGACTTGCGGCAGCCGACAGGAAGCTGGAGGCTATCACGCCGCGCGCCCGACAGGCGTTCCTGCTGATGGCCGTCGAGGAGTTCTCGACGTCGGATACGGCCAAGATTTTGAAGACGGATGAAGCCGATGTGAAGGCGCTCGTAGACCAGGCTGCATCGGAAATTGCCGAGCAGGTCGCGACGAACGTGCTGATTATCGAGGACGAGCCAATGATCGCGCTTGATCTCGCCGATCTCGTGACGGGCCTCGGGCATCAGGTTTCCGAGACTGCGCGGACGCACACTGAGGCTGTCAAAGCCTTCAAGAAGCATCAGCCAGGCCTAGTCCTCGCGGACATTCAGCTGGCTGACGGAAGCTCGGGACTGGAGGCGGTGAACGAGATACTTCAATCGTTCGACGTGCCGGTGATCTTCATTACCGCGTATCCCGAGCGGCTGCTGACTGGCAGCAGGCCGGAACCCACCTTCCTAGTCAACAAGCCGTTCCGCACGGAGACGGTGCAGGCGGTGATCAGCCAGGCGCTGTTCTTTGACTACAGGGCGCGTCGTCCGGAGGCGGCATCCGCCTGATCGAAAAGGCAATGCGCAGTAATGCGAAAAAGGCGGGCTTGCAGCCCGCCTTTTCTTTTGCCGTTGCGTTGTATGAAGCTGAGGTGCTGGGAGCGGGGCTCTCTTTCGAGACTCTCCCGCTCGCGCGTGTTCAGGCCGCGCCAGCGGTCCTCGATCGGCGCGGCTGTGCAGGCGGGCTTTGATTGCCCGAAGCCGCGTCCTCGCTTTTGGCGTCGTCTTTGCCGGTCCCCATCAACTCGTTGAGGCGGGCCCGGGCCCGATTCACGCGGCTTTTCACCGTGCCGACCGCACAGCCGGAGATGTTTGCTGCGTCCTCGTAGGAGAAGCCCTCGGCGCCCACAAGGATGAGAGCCTCACGCTGATCGAGCGGCAGCTTTGACAGTGCGCGATTGAGATCCAGAAGGTCCAGATGACCTTGCTGCTCCGGCGGTACGGACAACTTGGCCGCGAGCTGCCCCTCACTGTCGGCTACCTCGCGCTTGGCCTTGCGAAGCTCCGAAAAATAGGAGTTGCGGAGGATAGTGAATAGCCACGCCTTGAGGTTCGTTCCTTCCTCGAAGGAGTCGAGGTGATTCCAAGCCTTTACCAAGGCTTCCTGGACAAGGTCGTCCGCGTGGTCGCGGTTGCCGCACAAAGAGATCGCGAACGCGCGCATGTTGGGAATGGCGGCGATGAGATCGTCGTGAAGCTTGCTATCAGGCGCAGTGCCGCTCACGAGCTCCCCTCCTCATCGCTGGATTTGCGCGCTGCGTCAGCTTCCCGCTGCTGGAGCTGCTTGATGAGGTCGTTGATACGGTCGGGTACGGGCGTGTTCAGCAGTTCGCCGTAGGCCGCACGAAGTTGCTTACCGAGAATCCCGGGCAGGACCGCGGGGGCCGCTTGCCGCTGGGGATCTTCGCCACTTTGTGCGTTTTCAGATCCGGCGCCCGGGGGCGGGGACAACGCAGTGCCCCCCGCGCTGCCGCCGGGCTCGGATGAGCCATAGGCCGCTGAAATATAATCTTTTTTCTTCTCGGGCATATGCGGCGCTAGCCTCCCTCCGACCGTGTGACGTCATCCCCCGTTGGGGACGGCTTTGCAGCCGCGAAACATACCATTCGGCCCCTTACGCTCAAAAACGCGCATTTGCGGATTTGGTTCCGGCGAGCCGGAAGTTTTCGCCGCAGCGGACCGTCGGCGACCTGCGCCAGGCTCAGAAGTCGGATTGGAACGAGAGGACGTTTTCGGCGTTCTCTGGCACGGCGGGGCTCTATGTTCTGGGGAGGTGCCCTCAACATATCAAGGGTGCGAATGTTCGAGCGGCTGCGGCTGGCTGGCTGGTCCATCCAGGCCCATTTTCTACTCTACAGCCTGGCGCTGCTCGTCCCTGCGTTAATTTTCGCGGGTCTGATGACTTTGCGCTCCGCTTCGCTCGAGCGCGTCGCCGTAGAGGCGAGCATCGGTCAGGTGGCGCATGATGCTGCTACAGCAATCGACCGGGAGCTGTCGGCCACGACCACAACGCTGGTTGCGCTCGCTTCGTCTCCAGCGCTCACCGACGGAGAGATGAAGACGTTTTATGGTCAGGCGGTTGCCGCGAAGGGGATCAGCGGCAGTGACTTTTTCCTGACGAGCCGGACCGGAAAATTGCTGATCACGACCCAGGCGCCATGGGATCAGCAGGGTGAGGCGCGCGGGAGCCCGGTGGTCGACGCCAAGGCTGTGCTGCAAGCGGCAGCGCCCGTGGTCTCAGACGTTGCTTCGACCGAGGGCAACTCGGCTCCCGGTTTTTCGATCTCAGTTGCGGTGCGGCGCGGCACCAGGGCCATCTACGCGCTCAGCGCGCTGATTCCGGCGCGCCATATCCAGAGCATCATTGAGAGGACGGAACTCGAACCGGGTTGGACGGCCGCAGTGATCGACCGCGGCGGGGCCATCGTCGCGCGTTCGCAGGAGCACGATCAGCGCGCTCGGCCGGGGATGCCATGGGACGGCAATCTCAGCGACGTGCAGGGTCCCAAAGGTGAGCTGTGGCGCACAAGTACGCGCGCTGGCGTGCCGGTGCTGCGCTATGTGACCAAGTCGCAGTTATCGGGCTGGCTGATCGCCATAACCGTCCCTGAAGCAATCGCCAATCGACCGATCGAGCGCTCGTGGGCGCTCGTCGTCATGCTCGCGCTGTGCTTCGGTCTTCTTTCGGCGCTACTCGCATTTCTTTTTGGACGCAGACTGGCTGACCCTGTCGGCGCGCTTGTCCAGGATGCCCGCAGGCTCGGGCGTGGCGACATAGTGACCGCGCGTAACTCGTCAATCATCGAAGTACGGACGCTGGGCGAGGAACTAGCGGCTGCGAGCGAGACACGACAGACGATGGAGAAGTCTCTGCGCATCAGCGAGGATCGATTGCGTCTGGCGCTCGCGTCGTCGGAGACGGGCGCGTGGGACTGGGATCTGACGAGCGGGGCGCTGACCTGGGACTCGCGAATGCGCGAGCTGTGGGGGCTAAGTGTGGACGACGCGGTTTCTTTCGAGGTGTTCAACGAGTGCCTCAATCCTGCAGATAGGGCGATGGTGGCGGAAGCGGTGCGTCGTGCACGCGATCCCGCAGGCGACGCCGAATACAACGTCGAGTATCGCGTGAAGGGTGCGCGTAACGGCGTGGAGCGTTGGATCGCGGCGACAGGACGGACCCAATTCGCCGACGGTGCTGCGGTTCGCATGGCCGGCACTGCGCGAGACATCACGGACCGAAAGATGTGGGAGGAGCATACCCAGCTCCTTATTCGTGAAGTGACCCATCGCTCGAAAAATCTCCTGGCGGTGATCCAGGCGATGGCGCGCCAGACGAAGCTCGCCAGCCGCGACGTGAACGATTTCGAATTGCGGTTTTCAGGGCGACTGCAGGCGCTGGCCGCTGCGCACGATCTGCTGGTGCAGCGGGATTGGCGCGGTGCGTCCATGGCGGAGGTCGTCAGGTCTCAGCTCGGGCACTACCTCGATCAGCAGGCAGGACAGATCGAGTTCGAGGGGCCGAGCCTCATCGTCACGCCAGAGGCAGCTCAGAACATCGGGCTCGCCGTGCACGAGCTATCGACCAACGCTGCCAAGTACGGCGCACTGTCGGTGCCGGAGGGACAAGTCAAGGTGCGCTGGGTCCAGAACGGAAACGGCGGAGACGATCGACGCATCGTCTTGAGCTGGACCGAGATGGGAGGGCCGGAGGTCGTTCCACCGGTGCGACGGGGATTTGGCCAGGTCGTCACCGAGCAACTCACGGCGCGGGCTCTGCACGGAAAAGCGAGCCTCATGTTCGAGCCGACCGGGGTTCTGTGGACATTGGACATGCCGGCGCAAAGCGTCCTGGCGTCTTAGAGACACACAATTGCGACGCGTGCAGCGGGCTAGGAACTTTGGAAACGCTCGGGTGTTTGCACGAATGCCCCTAGAGCACGAGGAAAGTTGAGGTGAAGATTTCAATAAATCAGGAACTTACGCGGAGCATCGGTCGCCGGCTTCGGGAAAGCCTACGCGACTGTGAGGAAGATCTGCTGCCCGACGCCATCAGGAAGGGGCTCGAGGCAATCCGTGCCGCAGAAGCCGCATCAGCGGATCCGGCGGATAAGTTTGTGGTCGACATACGCGGCGAGCATAGTGAGCAGTCGGAAGTTCGTCGCAGCGGCGATTCTTGAGCCCCGGCGCTGAGATAGTATTGCCCGTCGGAGATAGTGATGGCGGAAAAGAAAGAGGTCGCCGGTCGCCAGATACCGTGTCAGCTTTGTCCGCTACGGCATCTTGCGATTTTTCGTCCGTTCACGCCTGAGGAGCTTTCTTTCGTCTCGCAGTTCAAGACCGGAGAAGTGGCGGTTGCTGCGGGGCATCCGCTGTTTCTAGAGGGTGATGCCTGCTCTCACCTGTACACGGTGCTTTCTGGCTTGGCATTTCGATACAAGCTGCTGCCTGACGGGCGCCGCCAGATACTCAACTACTGCACGCCGGGGGATTTTCTTGGTCTGCAAGGTTCGGTGATGACGGAGATGCAGCACTCGGTCGAGGCGCTCTCGGACATGGTGCTGTGCGTCTTTCCGCGCAGTGGGCTGTGGAAGCTGTTTGAAAATCACGCGGGACTGTCATTCGATCTGACTTGGCTTGCGGCGCGCTCGGAGCAGATGCTGGATCAGCAGTTGCTTTCGGTCGGGCGACGCAGCGCGTTGGAGCGTTGCGCCCACCTCCTGTTGCATTTGGCCGACCGTCTTGCCGAAGTGGGAATGTCATCGGGCCAGACGGTTAGAGTACCGCTCACGCAGCAGCACATCGCAGATACGCTTGGAATGTCGCTGGTCCACACCAATCGGACGATGGCTCGTTTGATGCGCGGTGGCGCTATTCGCTGGCGTGAAAAAGAGTTCGAGATACTCGACCGCAACCGTCTCGTCGAGCTTACCGGGGACACGTCGGCGGTCGACGGTGCGGTTCGACCGCTCCTTTAAGTGCGGCGGTGCTTGAGGCAGAGCGCAAGGCCTTCGGCGAGGGCTTCCGCGCCGTATGGCTTATGGACGACCGGTACGACAGCATAGCGCTCGGGAATGAAGCGGGTGTCCCCGTAGCCTGTGGTGAACAGAAACGGGGTACCGCGCTCCTGGAGAATGTCGGCGACCGGGTACGACGTCAGGGCGCCAAGCGCTATGTCGAGTACCGCAACGTCCGCCTGCGCCGACTGAAGCCAGGCCAATGCGGCATCCGGCGTCGTGAACGATTGAACGCTAGCGGCGCCCAGCTCCGTCAGCATGCTCTCGGTATCGAGGGCGATGATCGTTTGGTCTTCCACCAGCAGCACGCGCAATCCATTTGCACGGCCGAGCGTCGAAGACGCTCCCGGGGGTGTATCGAAGGGTGGCGGCGGCGCATCGTTGCCGGCAAGGAAGGGGTGGCTGGGGGGAAGTCTGCGCCCGCGGAGTTCAGGTGGGTAAGCCAAGTGGCATCATTTCTCGCGTCGTTATAGGATACGTGGCGGCCATCCTTAGGGCTGCTGGCCCGTCCCGCGATATCATTTGATGTACCTGGCCAGATTTTATTGCCCGAGAGCAAAAAAGAGGCCGGGCGAAGGGCCCGGCCAATTCCGAAAGTTGAGTTTGGGGACGGAGTGCCGCAGGCTCAGGCGGCCTGCTTGTTGAGCTTGCTTTCAGCCAGCTTCGTCAACTTGCCGTCGGCGGCGTGCTCTTCCTTAAGTGTCGCTGCGAGGAGCTTGGCAGCGTCCGGCTTGCCGAGAAGCTCGGCCCACGAAACGAGAGTGCCGTAGCGCGTAATCTCGTAATGCTCGACGGCCTGGGCCGCCGCGATCATTGCGGCATCGCGAGTGTCGGGATCCTTGATTTCGTGCATGAGCTCCTCGCCTTCAGTGAGGATGCCCTCGATTGCCGGGCACTTTTCGCCCTCGGGCTTCTTGCCGAGAATCTTGAATACTTCCTCGAGGCGCGTGACCTGGCCCTTGGTTTCTTCCAGATGCGTTTCGAAGCCGCGTGCGAGCTCCTTAGAGTCGGCGGCCTTGATCATCTTGGGCAGCGCTTTGAGGATCTGCTTTTCGGCGTAATAGATGTCCTTGAGGGTATGTAGGAAAAGGTCGGAAAGGTTTTCGACTTTCATGGGGTGCACTCCTGTGGTCTGGGGTGCCGGAAAAACGCCTTCTGGTTTCGATAGTTCCGCGGCCCGCGACCCGACGGCTGTGAACATCATTTGGCCGAGTTTGACGGCAATCTGGCGCTGGGGTGTGGACGATATTTGAGTCGCCAGGCGGTGTAGCATCGCCGAAGCGTATCGTACGTCGAGGGGGAGACTGCCGTGGGTGCGATTATGATCCGCTGTCCGGCGACCGACCAACTCATTCCCGTAGGTATCGACACCGACAGGCTCACCTTCCAGGCGCTTCCGAACGTAGAGGCGCGGCCGGTGCATTGCCCAGCCTGCGGTGGCTACCATTCGTGGTCGAAGAAGGACGCCGTGCTCGAGACGACAATGCGGATCAAGCCCGGCCAAACTTAAGTCAGCCGGACTCGCTCGTCAGTCAGCGTCCGCGAAGCGCTCCAATGCCTCAATATCCGAAATGCGAAGGCCCTCGCGTGCTGGCGAAACGATGCCGCGCAGCTCGAGGTCGCGCAGGACAGCGGTGAGCTCGGCCAGGCTCACTCCGAGGTGCTCTGCGACAGCACCCGACGAGAACTCATCCGTTATCAGCCCAGGATCGCGCCCTTCGGTGGCGCCCATACGCGCGATCGCCGCAAGGAACGAGGCAACACGCTTGGCCGGTCGTCCGCGCCCGCTGGTTACAGCGCGCACACGCAGGAAATCGAACTCCCGATCGGCGGCGGCAGCGTACCGCGCAGAAAGCTGGCCGTCAGTGTCGAGCAGGTGCTCGAACTCGTCCTCGCTCACAGGGCTGACAATGGTCTTTGCGACAGCCTGCGCAGTGCTCGTGTGCTCGGAGAGATGACCGAAGCCGATGATGTCGCCAGGGAATGCGAACTCGATAATCTCGTGCTCGCCATTGTCCTGCCGCTGGTAATGGCAGAGCGCGCCGCGCTCGACGCGAAACAATTGCACGCGCTCCTCGCCGGCATGGAAGAGAGTTTCGCCGCGAGCGAGCCGACGCACCTGCGTAGGGCGCAAAGTTGGCCGGATGGCAATTGCGTTGTCGCGGGCCGGAGCCGGACACGAAGAGAGTGCGAGCATGTGCGTTACTCATACAATGGAGACGTCGACATGGGGATCGCGTCTGCCACAATCAAGTCAAATCTCAGCAGGCCCAATGCCCTACGGGATTTCCCAATCCTAGAACGTCAATCAGTTGGTGCTGTTCCTTGGGGAACACTCTTATTCTTCGCAAGATGGCATTCGAATGTTTCTAATATAGGTATGGTGAATTTTGCGTGCCCGAATCCAGTGAATCCAAGGAACCGTGGGCGGAGGCATTCGTTCTTCACTCAGTTGCTGAATGCAGCAGCGAACCGGAGGCGCGGCAAAGCGCCCAGTCCGTTCAACAGTGAAGAGGCATCACACCATGAAGAAGATCATCCCGGCTGCAGCGATCATCGCAGCGCTGTCTATCCCTGCGTTCGCGCAGGACGCAACGACGCCTGCAAACCCGCCGGCAGCCGCGACCGCAGTGACGGTCGTCGAGAAAAACCTCGCAGGCGACATCTCGGCTAACAAGCTCATCAACGAGAACGTGAAGAACGCCGCGAACGAGTCCATCGGCGACATCAATGACATCCTGCTCACCAGCGACGGGAAGGTTTCGGCTGTGATCGTCGGTGTCGGCGGCTTCCTCGGCATGGGCGAGAAGAATGTCGCGCTGCCATTCGGTCAGCTGATGCTGGCGAAGGATTCTGGTGGGGATCTCAACGTCACGACGAGCATGACCAAGGAAGGCCTGCAGGCCGCTCCTGAATACGTAAAGCCGCAGGACCAGAAGTAAGGCGGCACTCGTCGCCAGCTCCTGCGAAATGATCGCGACTCGGGGGCACCCGGGTCGCGACTTTCGTGTCGGAACTCGCGCGAGTGAGCGTGCATTTCAGTGTTTCTAGGAGGAGCAGATGATCGAGCGACAAGAAGTGCTGACGCCGACGGAGGCCCGGCAGGCGTCTCCCAAGCGTACGAATCTCCGCGTGCTGGCGACGTCACTGGTTATGGCCGTCGTTGTCGCGGCGGTTCTGTATGCAGTTTTTTACGGTGGCTCGACGCAGGTCAGCACACCTGATCCGGCGCCCACACAGTCGACGGCGCCGGGCCCGTAAGGGGTTTGCGCAAGCTCAGAATAAAAAGGGCGGCTCAAGGGCCGCCCTAAGCGCGTCAGGCAGAAGTTTTCGCGTCTATTCCATTCCGCTCGAGCGCCACGTGGACGTCGCCTTGCACTTGCGGCATACGCGCTCACCCGCCCAAGCACTGGGGAATGGGTCGCGGCAAAGCAGGCACTTGCGGGTTTTCTGCTCCAAGCTGCGGCGTGCCTCGCGCTCGGCCTCATATGAATCGGCGCACCCGTCGCTGCAGCCATCATGGCAATCAGCGAAAGCGCCACCCTTCAAACTGCGAAACTCTTCATCAACCATTGTTCGTCACTGGCCATTGCTATGATCGACGCCGATGCGCCTGACCCTGCCGTTTCCAGCAAAAAAGTTGAGATTTCCTGGATGCGGATCCGCGTACGGCACGACAACGCGCAAGCGGCGCGTTCGTTTCTGCCGGGCTATATCGGCGCCTATGCGCCGTTTTTCAAGGGAAATGTGGCAGTTGCGCGCTTCTGCGCACCTATATGGCCTACATACTATACCCGAGTAGGGGGGTATTATTACAAAATCTAACGCTTCCATACTCAAGCGCTGAACCCGCTGGGGGGTGTCCGCATTAAGATCTCAGGTAGTTGAGAGACACCGGAGATCGAGCAATGCGTGCCCATTCCATCGAGCCGACCCTTTCCTGGCCCACAGAGGGCCGCCGCCGTGCCGAGCGCCCTGTGCACGCCGGATGGTCGAGCCGGGACGTGGCCGTGGCGGAACAGCCGCTGGCGAGGGTGGCGGCGCTGCTGTTGTCGATCGCCCAGAACAATAGCTACGAGGGGCGGGACCCGGGCTACGTCCCTGACGCTCTTTCGTCGGGCTTCGTTGCCGATCTGCTCGGCGTCGATGTCGCAACCCTTGCCGCGCTACTGGTTGACCTGAAGCAGCGCGGGCTCGTTGAGGCGGGTCCAGGCTCGGCGCTGCAACTCAAAGACATTGCTGGTCTGGAGCAACTCTTGAATTGAGGCCATTTGGGCTGAATCCTGCGGCCCTGACGTTTTCCTTTGCAAGCAAGGCATCCTTCAGCCGGTGGGAGAGGTCCCGCCGGCCTTTTCTTTGCCCGGCGCGCCGCGGCCGTCCGATGGGGCGGTGTAGAATTCCTTTAATCCGATCCTATGTAAGGCTGCCAAGTGGCGGCCTCGGCCGCGGTCGCGGGGCACGGAACGAGAGCGCGCATGAGTGAAGATTTCCCGAAAAGGCTGATGTGGTCTGAGGCGTGCGAAATGCTGGCGCGGGCGGAACGCATGCATCGCCAGTTTTTCCAGCCCGTCCGGTCCTACTCGCGTCAGCCGGCGTGGGAGCCGCCCGCGGATGTGCTCGAAAGCGAGCGCGACGTGCTGGTGGTGGTCGCGCTGCCAGGAGTGAAGCAGGAGCAAGTCGAGGTGGTCATCGAAGGACCCGATCTTTTCGTTGTCGGCGCGCGAACGGTTCCTGCAGAGCTTTCCTCCGCAATCATTCACAGACTCGAGCTTCCACAAGGACGTTTTGAGCGCAGGCTGCGGCTTCCGGCCGGACTCTACAGCAATGTTCGCAGCAAGTTTGCAGACGGTTGTCTCTTCGTGCTCCTTTCGAAGGCGGAGGCATGACGTGGTCGACATAAAAATGGACGCTCCTCAGAATCAAGACGCCGGACGGCCGGCCTCGAACGCAACGCCACCGCTGCCTGCGGACGCGATCGCGCTCATTCCCGTGCGCGAGATGACGCTGTTCCCGGGTGTCGTGCTGCCGGTCACGGTCGGCCGCGCGCGCTCTATTGCGGCTGCTCAGAGCGCCGTGCGCGAACAGCGCCAGGTCGGCATCCTGATGCAGCGCGATGGCGGCCAGAACGACCCGCAGCCCATCGACCTGCACCGCATCGGGACGATTGCCAACGTCGTGCGCTACGTCACGGCGCCGGACGGCTCGCATCATCTCGTGGTGCAGGGCGACGAGCGCTTCCAAGTCACCGAGTTCCTAAACGGCTGGCCGTACCTAGTCGCGCGCGTGCAGCGCATTCCGGAATCGGAGGAGCGCACGCCGGAGATCGAGGCGCGGTTCCTCAACCTGCAGCGCCAGACGATCGAAGCGCTGGAGCTGCTGCCACAGGCGCCGCCCGAGATGATCGCTGCCGTACAGGGCGTTGGCTCGCCAGGTGCGCTGGCCGATCTTGCCGCGGCATATCTCGATCTCAAGGCCGACGAGAAGCAGGAGATCCTGGAGACGATCGGCGCGAAAGCGCGCATGGACAAGGTGTCCGCGCTGCTGGCGCACCGTATCGAGGTTCTGCGGCTGTCGCAGGAGATCGGACGGCAGACCAAGGCGGCGCTCGACGATCGTCAGCGTGAAGTGCTGCTGCGCGAGCAGATGGCTGCGATCCAGCGCCAGCTCGGCGAGGGTGAACAGAGCAAAGCGCAGGACATTGCAGAGCTGTCGGAGGCCATTGCCAAGGCAGGGATGCCGAAGGACGTGGAAGACGCCGCCCGCAAGGAGCTGCGCCGGTTGGAGCGCATGCAGGAGGCATCGCCCGATTACGGCATGACGCGCACCTATCTCGACTGGCTGATCGAGCTGCCGTGGCAGATTCCGGAGGAGACCGGGATCGACATCAAAGAGGCGCGTAGGATTCTCGACGAGGATCACTACGGCCTCGACAAGATCAAGCGGCGGATCGTCGAGTTTCTGGCGGTGCGTAAGCTGGCGCCGGAAGGCAAGGCGCCCATCCTGTGCTTCGTCGGCCCCCCGGGCGTCGGCAAGACGTCGCTCGGGCAGTCGATTGCGCGCGCAATGAACCGCAAGTTCGTGCGCGTGAGCTTGGGCGGCGTGCACGACGAGGCCGAGATCCGCGGTCACCGGCGCACGTACATCGGCGCGCTTCCCGGCAACATCATCCAAGCGATCCGCAAGGCCGGGTCGCGCAACTGCGTCATGATGCTGGACGAGATCGACAAACTCGGCGGCGGCATCCAGGGCGATCCTCGTGCGGCGATGCTGGAGGTGCTGGACCCGGAGCAGAACAACACGTTCCGCGACAACTACCTCGCGGTTCCGTTCGATCTGTCGCGCGTGGTGTTCATCGCCACGGCGAACGTGCTCGACCAGATTCCGGGCCCGCTGCGCGACCGCATGGAAGTGATCCAGCTCTCCGGCTATTCCGCCGAGGAGAAGTTCAACATTGCCAAGCGTTATCTCGTGGCGCGGCAGCAGGAAGCGAATGGACTGAAGCCAGGTCAGGTGGAACTCGATGACGAGGCGCTGAGCCAGGTCATCGGGCTCTATACGCGCGAAGCGGGCGTGCGAAACCTCGAGCGCGAGATCGGCAAGGTCTTGCGGAACGCGGCTGTGCGCATCGCCGAGGGCGAGACGGGGCCAATCCGTGTCGGCGTCGGTGATCTAGCTCCCATACTCGGTGCGCCGACGTTCGAGAGCGAGGTGGCCATGCGCACGTCGGTTCCGGGTGTTGCCACGGGGCTCGCGTGGACACCGGTCGGCGGCGACATCCTCTTCATCGAGGCGCAGCGCTCTGCGGGCAACGGCAAGCTGATCCTCACGGGCCAGCTCGGCGAGGTGATGCGCGAGAGCGTGCAGGCGGCGCTGTCGATTGTGAAAAACCGGGCCGGGCAACTCGGCATCGACGAGAAGCTGTTCGAGCGGAGCGATATCCACGTGCACGTGCCGGCGGGCGCCATTCCGAAGGATGGCCCTTCGGCGGGTGTCGCGATGTTCATCGCGCTGACGTCGCTGATGACGGATCGGCCGGTGCGCTCGGATACGGCGATGACGGGTGAGATTTCTCTGCGCGGGCTCGTGCTGCCGGTGGGCGGCATCAAGGAAAAGCTTGCGGCGGCTGCACGAGCGGGCATCAAGCGCGTGATGCTGCCGGCACGCAACCGAAGAGATACCGACGATCTGTCTGAAGAGACGCGCAAGCAGCTCGAGTTGATCTTCTTGGAGCGGGTCGAGGATGCCATGAGCGCGGCGCTGGAGGAGCGGGCTGCGGCAGCGGCTGAATAGCAGGGTAGGTTGTCATCCCGGGGCTCGTCCCCGGGGTACAGCTGCCGCCTAGTGCTCCCAGTTGAGGGATGAATCCCGGAACCAAGTGCCGGGAAGACGAGGTAAGCGTCAGAGGGTGATGAAGACGATCGAGGCGAGGAGCCCGAAGGACAGGAAGAGGCCAGCCAGGGATAGCAATCGGTCGGGGGTCATGGTGGACTGTTCCGGTGTCAACTGGCTGCAACCTAGCGGTGCGGCCAAACGCTCCGGAACGAAGAAGATATGCTTTCTATATTCCCTGGCTTCATAAGCGGGCTCGCCGGGCGGCTCCGGCCGTGCTAGAGGCCGGCACATGACCGCTTCCCCAATCAAACTGGACGCTCCGATCGAGAAGCCACGCGGGCAAGCGCCCACCGTGGGCTTTGTGTCGCTCGGATGCCCTAAGGCCCTCGTCGATTCCGAGCGCATCCTCACCAAGCTGCGTGCGGAAGGCTACCGAGTGTCGCCCGACTATGCCGGCGCCGACGTCGTCGTGGTCAATACGTGCGGCTTCCTCGACAGCGCCAAGAAGGAGAGCCTCGACGCCATCGGCGAGGCCATGGCGGAGAACGGCCGGGTCATCGTCACGGGGTGCTTCGGCGTCGAGGAAGGTCGCATTCGCGAGAGCCATCCGGGCGTGCTCGCGGTGACGGGGCCGCACCAATACGAACAGGTGGTCGAGGCGGTGCACGCGGCGGTGCCGCCGATGCATGATCCGTTCGTCGATCTGGTACCGGCGGAGGGGCTGCGGCTGACGCCGAGACACTACGCCTACCTGAAGATTTCAGAGGGCTGCAACAACCGCTGCTCGTTCTGCATCATTCCCCAATTGCGCGGCGATCTCAGAAGCCGGCCGTCGAACCACGTCATGACCGAGGCTGAGCGCCTGGTGAATGCCGGCGTCAAAGAGCTGCTGGTGATCAGTCAGGATACGAGCGCTTACGGGCTCGACCTCAAGTATGCGGAAAGCCCGTGGAAGGGGAGCCCGCTGCCGGCGCGCTTCCAGCAGCTTTGCGAGGCGATGGGCGAGCTGGGTGCTTGGGTGCGGCTGCACTACGTTTATCCCTACCCGCACGTCGATAACGTCATTCCGCTGATGGCTGAAGGGAAGATCCTTCCCTATCTCGACATTCCGTTCCAGCACGCCTCGCCTGCCGTGCTGAAAGCGATGCGCCGTCCTGCGCATCAGGAGAAGACCGCCGAGCGCATCCGCCGCTGGCGCGAGGTGTGCCCCGATCTAGCAGTGCGTTCGACGTTCATCGTAGGCTTTCCCGGCGAAACCGAGGAGGATTTCCAGATCCTGCTCGACTGGCTGCGCGAAGCGGAATTGGCGCGCGTCGGCTGTTTCCGCTACGAGGCAGTCGCAGGGGCACCGGCCAATGCCATCGACGGCGCGGTGCCGGAGGAAGTGAAAGAAGAGCGCTGGCATCGCTTCATGGCGGTGGCGAAAGAGGTTAGCGAGAAGCGTCTTTCCGGCATGGTCGGCCGCGAGATCGACGTGATCATCGACGAGGTCGACGAGGAGGGGGCGCTCGGGCGCTCGAAGTGGGACGCGCCGGAGATCGACGGCAGCGTGTTCCTCAACGGCGATACCGATCTGAAGCCGGGTGACATCGTTAAGGCTCGCGTCACCAACGCCGACGAATACGACCTGTGGGCAGAGCGCGGCTGAGCTGCGCTCGTCCTGGGTGAGCGTCGAGAGGCGGCACTCTCCACATCCCGTCGTTTTGCTCCGAGTAGGAACTGCGGCGACGTGCCCCGCGTTTGCGCGGTGATCGACCAAGGAGAACCCGGGAGTAGCAAATGGGACTGTTCACGCGTGAGCTGAAATCGCTCGACGATCTTTTCCTGCATGGCCTCAAAGACATCTACTACGCCGAAAATCAGATCGTTAAAAATCTACCGAAGATGATCGAGGCTGCCAGCGATTCAGAGCTGAAGAAGGGCCTGAAGCAGCATCTTGCCGAGACCGAAACGCAAGTCATCCGGCTGGAGCAGGTGTTCGAATTGCTGGGAGAGCCGGCCAAGGCCACGCGGTGCCCTGGCATCGACGGGATCCTTACCGAAGGCGACAATCTGCTCGGCGAGGTCGAAGGGCGTACGGTGACCAACGCGGCCGTGGTGGCATCCGGGCAGGCCGTCGAGCATTACGAGATCACACGCTACGGCAGCTTGATCGCCTGGGCCCAGGAGCTCGGCAAGGACGACATCATACCGCTCTTGGAGCGAAACCTGCGCGAGGAAAAGGCAGCAGATAAGAAGCTGTCTGCGATCGCGGAGGCGCGAGTCAACAAAGGTTCAACGCGTAAAAAGACGCCGACCAAGTCCGCCGGCGCGCGGCGTCGGAAGGTGTCGAAGCTGCCGGCCAAGCCGCGCAAGCGGCCCGCCGCGCAAAGGCGCCGGGCAAGCTAAACTAAAGAGCAAGGCAGCAGACCAAAGTCTGCTGCCTTCGTCGGCTTGCTGTCTATTCAGTGCGCCAGGGCGTTGGCGATCACGATCACCAGGGCCGACGCTCCGACCGCGGCGACGAGCAGCCAAGCTTTCAGCGTGAGCGTGCGTTCCATGCGCCGTGCGTCATCGCGCAGCGTTTCGAACTCGGCGAGCTTGCGGCTGACGGCCTCGAAGCTGTTGTAGGCGTGGAAGTCGCCTGAGGTTCGGCTTTCGATCCGGTCGAGGCGTGCCTTGAGATCGCGGTAGCCGCGTACGAGTTCCTCGAGCTTCATCTCCTTGGAGCGGCGCTCGCCTTTTTGGAACGCGTCCCATCGCTGGTCCTGGTCTGCGACCTGGCGCAGGTCGGCAACCTTGGTTGCGACGTCGCCGAGATCGCGCGACATCAGGCGTATCGTGGCCTGCAGCTGCTCGATCTTGTTGGCGGTCTCGGCAACGAAGCTGTCGCGCGCGATGAGCGGCACGGACGGAGCCGTATCGAAGCGGATGTCGGGCCCTGTTTTTTCAACTGCAGCCTTGCTCAACAGCGGCGGCCTGGTGCGGCCGCTCTCGACTCTCATCAACACCTAGTGACGTCTCCCCAGCGGGGCCAACCGTGCGCATCGAAGCGCGAAGCAGCGGGCACGTTTTCTCGTTCGCGCGGTCTCACAAAGCATGCACGCACGTGCTCACCCACACGGTGAGCCGTGCGTTGCAGAGCCTCGAGGGACCGCAACGTTAGTGGTCAGATTTCGTTGTTTTTCAGTGGTGCGACATTAACGCAGACGGCCAAGTTTGACTAGTCGCGCCGATGACATTTCGGTCGGACGACTGCGTTTTTTTTGTCGATTGCTTTTGACGTTTGTTGCGAAAGACCGTCAGCCGATCTGCGCACGATGGCGCAGGTAGTGGTCGGCCAGCACGATCGCGAGCATGGCTTCGCCGATCGGCACAGCCCTGATGCCGACGCACGGATCGTGACGACCCTTGGTGATGATGTCGCCTTCCGCGCCCGCGGTGTCGATGGTCTTGCGCGACGTCAGAATGGACGAAGTCGGCTTGACGGAAAAGCGGCAGACGATCGGCTGGCCCGTGGAGATGCCTCCGAGAATGCCGCCTGCATGATTGGTGAGGAAGCACGGCTTGCCGTCATGGCCGATGCGGATCTCGTCGGCGTTCTCCTCGCCGGTCAGTTCGGCAACGGACATTCCGGCGCCGATCTCGACACCCTTCACCGCGTTTATGCTCATCATGGCGGAAGCGATGTCCTGGTCGAGCTTGCTGTAGAGCGGCGCTCCCCAGCCAGCGGGCACGCCTTCAGCGACGACCTCAATCACGGCGCCGATGGAGGAGCCAGACTTGCGGACGCCATCGAGATACTCGGCCCAGCGAACGGCGGTGGCGGCGTCGGGGCAGAAGAACGGGTTGGTGTCGACGGTGTCCCAATCCCAGGTCGAGCGGTCGACCTTGATGTCGCCGATCTGGACGAGCGCGCCGCGAATGGTGACGCCGGGGATCACTTTGCGCGCCACGGCGCCTGCTGCAACGCGGGCTGCAGTCTCGCGTGCAGAGGAGCGCCCGCCGCCACGGTAATCACGGATGCCGTACTTCGCCCAGTAGGTGTAGTCGGCGTGGCCGGGACGGAACTTGCTGGAGATGTCGCCGTAGTCCTTCGACCGCTGGTCGACGTTGCGGATCATGAGGGAGATGGGCGTTCCGGTCGTGACCTGGCGACCTGCGGCGTCGGGGAAGACGCCGGACAGTATCTCGACGGCGTCGGGTTCCTGGCGCTGGGTCGTGTAGCGCGACTGGCCCGGCCGGCGCTTTTCGAGGAAGGCCTGGATATCGGCGGCTTCCAAGGTCAGCCCTGGGGGGCAGCCATCGACCACGCAGCCGATCGCGGGTCCGTGGCTTTCGCCCCAGGTCGTGACGCGGAACAAATGGCCGAAGGTGTTGTGGGACATCGCCTGGCGCCTAGGGTGAAGGGGATGGGCTCTGGGAGCAAATGCAACCTTGCGCTCAGGGCCGTGGCAGTTGTGCCAGTCTTAGGAGCGCAGACGCACGGCCGCAAGAGTCGGGGGCCGCAAAGCGAGTGACAGAGGACAGCGACGCAGTTTAACTGGGCTCCAGTTCCGCGTCGCGTCACGCGATAGACAGCGAAGAGACAGCACGAGAGAGGCGCCCGAGAGGGCGCTCGATCTCGGCAAAACCGCCATTTGGCGGGAACCGCCGGTCACCTTCAGGCTCAGTCCTTGGGACCATTGGTTGCACGACGTTTCTTAGCGTTGAGGCGCAAGAACCGCCCGTCGCGTGTCGCAAACGAGGTTGTGCGTCACGGGCCAGAGTAGTCGCGCCCGAACATAAGCGCTGCTCCCTGCCGGTCTGAGCAACCGGCATCGAGCGGACAATTTGCGATGGAAGAGCCGGAGCAGCCGCTGCTCCGGCTCTTCTTTTTTGAGTGACACGAGCTGAGGGAAGCTTTGTGTGCGGCGGGCGTTGCGCGAGTGGATAGCCGGCGCTCGCGCCGGGCGCCCTTGGCGCCTTGCCGCTTCGCTGCCCAAAAGCGCTTACCCGCCTTTCTCCTTCGCTGATTTCAAAGAGCACGTGCCTTGATTTGCGCTACCGATTCACGCCCTCGCTGATAGATGCTCGGGCGATCGGAGCGCGCGCCGCCATGAACCAGGCATGCGCCGGCGGCCGGCTCCCCGCGGGGGAGTCGCC
>CAZBPM010000006.1:0-19021 GCA_964493785.1 uncultured Hyphomicrobium sp.
CGGTTAGGGGTCAGGCTCTAGTGGTGCTCGATGCGCTTCGTGATGCTCGCCCGCAATCCGCAGCTCTACTCGCATGTTCGACTGTGCGAGGCGGCGCGTGCGCGCGGTCACACGATCGACGTGGTCAACACGCTCCACGTCCACATGAACATCACATCGAACCAGCCGGTGTTGCGCCATAACGGCCAGCGCCTGCCGATCTACGATGCCGTGATCCCGCGCATCGGCGCATCAATCACGCACTACGGCCTTGCGGTGCTTCGGCAATTCGAGATGCAGGGCGTCTACCCGCTGAACGAGAGCGTTGCGATCGGCCGCTCGCGCGACAAGCTCCGAGCGCTGCAGCTGCTCGCTCGCGAGGGCATAGGATTGCCGGTCACGGCCTTTGCGCACGGACCGCGACGCGCCGAGCACGTGATCAAAGAAGTCGGCGGCGTACCGGTGGTCATCAAGCTGCTCGAAGGCACGCAGGGGATGGGCGTCATCCTTGCGGAGACCGAGGGGTCGGCGAAGTCGATCATCGAGGCGTTCAGTGCCGCCAACGTGAACATCATGGTGCAAGAGTTCATCCGCGAGGCTAACGGCACGGACATCCGGGCACTGGTCATCGGCGGGGAGGTGGTAGCAGCCACCAAGCGCATCGGCCGGCCCGGCGATTTCCGGTCCAATGTACATCGCGGGGGAACCGCGATGCAGGTCGATCTGACCGGCGAAGAGAAGCGCATTGCGGTCAAAGCTGCCGAGGCACTCGGGCTCAACGTGTCGGGCGTCGACATGATCCGATCAAACCGCGGCCCGCTGGTGATGGAGGTCAACTCGTCTCCCGGCCTGGAGGGCATCGAAGGCGCGACCGGCATCGATATCGCAAGCAGGATCATCGATTTCCTCGAAGCGCATGCTTGCTACGGCCACACGAAGACGCGGGGCGTGGGCTAGAGCGCTTCTGGTTATCATAGGCGCCCTCACCCGGCCGGTGGCGGCCCAGCGCTCGGGGGACTCGCTCGATGCCGAAGCCAGAACGGTTCTAATAAGCGCCCCGGGAGCTGCCGCGGCCATAGCATCAGGTGCGGGTCCCGAGTTGCCTTGGCGCCAATACGGCGGGCAGAACAGCTTGTTAGGCTTGTGCGGATAGAGCTGCGCCGACCGAAAGAGGCGCCTTGATCGCGCCCTAACGGCCAACATATCATCACCTTACAATAGGGGGCGCTCTCGGCGCCTCACTGGCAGTTCGAGGGACGTCAGAGAATGACGGAGCAGCAAAAGCACTTTCCGGAATTCTACGTCACCGCTCCCCAGCCCTGCCCCTATCTGCCAGGCCGGCAGGAGCGCAAGCTCTTCACCCACCTGACGCAGGAAAAGCCGCCGACGCTGATCGACAATCTATTGCGCGGCGGCTTCCGCCGAAGCCAGAACATCGCCTACATGCCTTACTGCGAGGGATGCCAAGCGTGCGTGTCCGTTCGCGTCGTTGTCGATGGGTTCGTCGTTACGCGCTCCATGCGCCGCGCGCTCGAACGCGGGACCGGGCTTGAGGCCCGCCGCGTGCCGCCGGAGCCGACCTCGGAGCAGTTCGCTCTGTTCCGACGCTACATCGATGCGCGCCATTCAGATGGCGGCATGGCGGACATGACCGTGCTCGACTACGCGATGATGGTCGAAGACAGCGTGATCAATACGTTCGTCACGGAGTACCGCGAGAAGCCTGAGAACCCGCTCGACAGCGATCCCGACAGCTGGCCTTTGAAAGCCGTGGCGCTGTGCGATCTGCTCTCTGACGGCATTTCGATGGTGTACAGCTTCTATGATCCGACGACCGATCAGATGTCGCTCGGCACCTACATGATCCTAGAGCACCTCGAGTATGCGCGAAGGCTGGGGTTGCCTTACGTCTACCTGGGCTACTGGATCAACGGCTCGCGCAAGATGAACTACAAGATGCGGTTCCAGCCGCAGGAGCATCTCGGGCCAAACGGCTGGGTGCGCACGTAGCCGAAGGCCTAGCCCGGCGACATACTATTGCTTCAGCGCCGTTTCGAGCTTCTGGAACATGTAGCTCCACTTTTCGGTCTGGGTGTCGACCAGCTTCTGCATGCGGGACTTCAAATCCGCGAGCAGCGCGCAATCGGGCGTCGGCGCGTCGGCGCCCTCCTGGCCAAGCGTAGAAATGTCGGCGAGCAGGTGCTCTGATTCCTGATCATAGACGGCGATCTTGTCGTCACGCACGTAGGGCGCGGCCTCCTGCAGGAAGGCATCGTGACTCCAGCCGCGCTTGTCCTTCAACTCGCGCAGCTTCTCCTGGAACGCGGGCTTGTTCTGCAGGTTGAGGTCGCGCAGCGCGCCGGCAGCATCGTCGACGACGGCCTCGAAGTCTGCCTTCTCGCACACGTCGCCCTGCGCCTTGGCGGGCGGCTGAGGGGCGGACGGCGCGCCTAATCCAGGCGGCGCCCAGGACTTGGCGGCACCATCGGCGGACGGCTCTTTCGGAAGCTGCTCGGCGGGTTTGGCCGGGCCTGCAGGTGTCGGCGCGATCGGGTCCCAGGAAGAGCCAGGAGCAGCCTCCTGGGAGCGTGCGCTGAAGCTGCCCAAGGCAACCCACGCCGCCAGCACCACTACCGCGAGATTGCTCGTTTTTGCCGCCCCATTCATCGGACAAGTCCTAGCCGGGGACCGGTCCGCGGGCAAGCGTACGCGCGGCACAGTCACCTTGCACTGCAAACCGATCACCTTGCCGTCAAAGTGCAGTTGATCGACTATGACTCACTGCGTCGATTTTTTTTCGTCCCACCGAGGCAGCGCGTTTCGCGAGTCGACTTTGGCGGAGCGGTCGTGCCGCCGGGGGCTACGGCGACAGACTCGCCGGACCTTTTGAGCGACCTTCGGGGATTGAACTCATGGACATTACTTCTCTCCTCATTCAACTCGTCGCTGGTGCAGTTGGGGGCAACGCGGCTGGCGCGGTGAACAAGGGCACCGACCTCGGCACGCTCGGTAACACCATCGCAGGGGCGCTCGGTGGCGGCATCGGCGGTCAGATTCTCGGCTCATTGCTGGGTATCGGCGGCACCGCTGCAGCATCGGGCCTCGACATCGGGACGATCATCTCGGCATTCGCGACTGGCGGCGTATCCGGCGGTCTCACCGCGCTTGTCATCGGCCTGTTGAAGTCGAAGATGGGTTGAGCAATCAGATTTGATGTCTTCGCCGGTCGCCGTCTTGTCGCGTATCGGCAAATGCTTTCGACAGCCGGCGGCTTCCAGGGTCGCCGGCTTTTTTCAGGCCAATACGTGCAGGAAGCCGACGCGCTGGTCCGTCGACGGATGCGAGCGCAGGTAACCGGTCAGGTCGTCATCGGCAGGGAACGCCGACGCACGCCCAAGGCTGCGGTGATGATGCTCAAGCTTCTCCAATGCCGACGCGAGGGCCCGGGGATCGCTGATGAGGTCCAGTGCAACCGCATCGGCAGCAAGCTCGCGGATGCGCGACAGGGCGAGGCATAGCAGCTCGGAGATGGCTGGCGCCGTCTGCAGCAGGCGCGCCAGCAGCGGTAACGGCAGCGGCATCTGGGGGCGCGCGGCCATCGCTGCGAGGCCGGCGGCCGAAACGAGCCGCACCGCGCGATGCAGTTCGGCAGCCAGCGCCATCGTCGAAGCATCGTTGTTGCAGATGTGGGCAATCTCGTGCGCGATGATGGCCGTCACCTCGTTGCGCGTCATGCCGGCGAGCAGACCGCCCGTCAGGGTGATGACGGCATCGTCGGGCGTTCCCAGCGCGTAGGCGTTCATCGAGCGCTCGGCGGGGAGCAGATAAACATCAGGCATGCGGCGCAGCCCTGCCCGGCGACAGACCCCATGCATGTGATCGAACAATTCGGGCGCATCCGCCGGCCACAGGCGAAGGGCATCGCCGCGGCGGCGCATGGCGTCTCGCGATGCCTGCGGCCCCCTCGAGGCCGGAAGCGCGCCGGTGACGGCGAGTCTGGCGCCCTCGTCGCCGCCAGTGATCCAGCCACACAATGCCAACAGCAGCGTGAGGCCGGCGATGGCGCGGCCCGATCGGCGCTCGTTGACGGCGTGATGAAGCCAGCGCCGCGTGTCGGCCGGCAGCTGCGCCTCGATCCACGCCGTGCAGGATTGTCTCAGGTCTTGCGCCGTGAAAGCGTGCTGGCCGTTTTCGACGGCTAACCGGAGGGCTGCCGCTAGCTGGCCGTCCGGTACCGATTGATGCCAGTGCGGCTGACGTGCAGCCATCCAAGCTGGGATCCAAGCCCCAACCGGCGCGCTATCGATGCCCCCAAAACAGCCCACGCCCGTTCGCCGACTCCTGATCCCCAGTGGACGGAGCGTAACAGGAGGGCGGCGCATTTCGCACCAGTCGAAATGCATATCAATGGACAGACGCGGCCGTTCGGCAACAGGTGGGGTAGGACAACTCCCCTCACCTGCCGCGCGATTGGTACACCTTCGGAGCCTTTCGGACCGGTGCTCCGAGATCGACGCTTAGTGCACGGCGTCCTTGCCGGAGCCGCCGGGCTCATCGGAGTTGCGCTGGCGCACCGGAGGCAGCTCAGGCTTGATGGCGCGGAGCACGGCTATCGCGCGGTACGCGTCGAAGATCTGCGAGAGTGCCCGCTGGTAGTCGCGCGCGGCGAGTGCCCGCTTCGCGTCGGCGACCACGGAGGAGTACGCATCGAGGCCGGGATAGCGACCCGAATTGCGCTGCACGTAGGTCGAGAGGTTGCGCAAGGTATCGAGGATTATGTCCTCGGTGAACGCAATCGCAGCCTGCTGCTCAAGCCGGATGTTCGCGCCGGCGTAGCCTTGCTGCCCCTGCTGACCGTAGGACTGTGACTGGAAGTGCAGCAGCAGCGGGACGAGGTTTTCCAATAGGCCGGCAAGCGCCTGCGCGTCCGGACGGGAGAGTTGGCTGTCAGGTGCGTGCGAGCTGCTGCCTTGACCCTGTGAATTCGACATTGCGTAGCTCCATTCAATCGATGCGGGCGGAAAGCGGGAGGCCGCCTTGCGGCGGCGCTCCCCTTCTTTTGTCAGCGCGGCCCTCAGGCTGCGCGCTGCTGCTGATTGAATGCCTGCAGGTTGTTGATCACCTGCGGGAGAACGGCTGTGAGGTGACGCACGATCTCGCCGACGTCGCCCTGGCCGAGCTGACGCTGTCCGCCGCCATAGGCGCCGGCACCGATGTTACCGAAGGCTGCCTGCCCGAACGGCCCCTGGCCGCCGAAGATGCCCTGGCCACCAAAGAGACCCTGACCACCCTGGCCACCATGAATGGCGTTCCCGAACTGGCCCTGCTGTCCCTGTAGAGCGTTGACGATCTGGGGCAGCGCCGGAAGGATCTGACGCACAACCTCGTGCACGTCCTGCTGCGAGAGGTAGCGAGGTCCCTGGCCCCAGCTCTGGCCTTGGCCCCAACCCTGACCTTGACCCTGACCCTGACCCTGACCCTGGCCAAAACCGCCGCCGGAGCCGTAGCCAAATGCAGCGTGCGGCTGCTGCGCCTGATTGACGATGAGCGGAAGCAACGGAACGAGGTGGCGAACGATCTCGCCCACGTCCTGCTGCGAAAGCGAACGCTGCCAAGCTCCGCCCCAACCCTGCTGGCCGTAGCCGCCCTGCTGACCGAAGCCCTGCCAGCCGCCCTGGCCGCCGCCGTAGCCCTGCTGTCCAAAGGCCGCTTGACCAGGTCCCTGGCCCAGTCCCTGGCCCTGGCCGTAATTCTGGCCCCAGCCCTGTCCGCCACCGAAGCCCCAACCCTGGGCGTTCTGATGCGACGGGATGTACTCGCTATAGCTCATCACTACTCTCCTGTGGGGGGTTTGCTGTTCGTCTGCCTCTGGTGCGCACCGAGCCTTCGTCAGACCGGCAAGGGCGCGTTGAGGGGCTCGATCTCGAGCGAGCCCTTTAATCCCGCGCCGGAACGAAAACGGCTGTTTGCGGGCTGCAATTATGTGTCAGAAAACCTCGATGAATTCCAGACCCCATTTCAGCATTATTTCTGCTTTTCTTTTTCTCCAGTTTCGCAATCCAATGTCACGCTGCCGCCGCTATGCATTTTAATCTATTATTCCTCATTTCGATTTTTATATGACCATAAACCATCGACTCCAGCCCTCACGGCCGTCCCAACTGATTGTTTTCACTATATTATTCACTACACCAGCGCGGTGCGTCATCTCTTCCAATTTTACTCTGTCGGTGCATTGCGCGGCTAAACATCACTCGCAACGACAATTGAGTTGACGCATTTGCTCTTGCATTTCAACGCGCGCCATTGTTCTGCCCCAAGCCTTTTCACTGCAGTTACTTTGCTTTCCCGACAGTCAGGATAGATGTTTTCCAATTCCATTTGGCACCGTTATTGAAAGCAGCAATTCCCGTGCACGTTTTGCAAACCCCTGGAAACACTGGCTTGCATCCCGAATGTCAGCGGCTCCCCGCCAGGCGCGCGTGCCAACATTCTCGCCGCCGCGACAGCGAAGCGCACCCGCTCGGCAGGCGGGGTGCGGGCAGGTCCGGGAAGGGTCAGCGCGGGC
Organism: uncultured Hyphomicrobium sp.; assembly: GCA_964493785.1. Lineage (GTDB taxonomy): Bacteria > Pseudomonadota > Alphaproteobacteria > Rhizobiales > Hyphomicrobiaceae > Hyphomicrobium_A. The sequence continues at coordinate 6,548 of CAZBPM010000006.1, forward strand.
GGTTCAGGCGAGGCCTTCGTGCTTCATGGCCAGCTTGACGGCGGGGCGCTCGTACATGCGATCGCGGAATGCCAGCAGCTCGGCTGGAATCTCCAGCTTCATGCTGGTCGCCCACGTCAGCATCACGAAGAGGTAAGCGTCGGCAACAGTGACATGTGGGCCAAAGAGATAGGGGCCTGCAAACTTCGTCGCGACGAACTTCAGCTTGCTTTCGACGGCTGCCTTTGCAGCCTTCTTGTCAGCGTCCGAAGCAGTCGGCACGAAAAGCGGGTGGAACGCCTTGTGCAACTCGCTCGCGAAATAGGCCAGCATCTCCAGAAGCCGATATCGGCCCAGGTGACCCGACGGAGCAAGCTCTGGCTTTTGATCGGCGATGAAGCTCAGGATCGCGACGTTCTCGGTCAGCACCTCGCCGTCGTCGAACTGAAGCACCGGCACATATCCCTTCGGGTTGATCCTCGTGAACGGGCTGCCGTCATCGAGCTTGTGCCCTTTGAGATCGACGCGCACGAGATCGAAGTGGATCCCGGCATCGTGCAGCGCGATGTGATCGGCGAGACTGCAAGCGCCGGGCGAATAGTACAGCTTCATTTGATCACTCCAGAATTGGTTCGGCTCACTCTGCCTCAGTCCTGCGACCCATCCCTTAAGCCGGGCGGAGCTTTTGCTACTAACAGACCTGCATCCACAATCGGCGGCCGCTGCCCTGGGGAACACACATTCGGAAGGCAACAGAACCACTCGCCAGCCAGTCGATTTTGAGGTCGAGACATTGGGACTTACGCGCCGACACGCAGATCGTTCCAGGCCGGGCGTGCGCGGCGCTCTTGCACTGTGGTGCGTGGCGATGCTGTTGACCTCCGGCGCCGATGCCAACGACAGCGCAAACGGATGGCGTACGGAGACGGTCACCCCGCCGCCCGTCGCGCCGGGAGCTGCCAAACCTGCGCCGCGCACGCTGACCCCGCTCGAGCAGAAGGCCGCGGAGACCGTGAGGCTGACCAACGAATTCCGGCGCCGCAACGGACTGCCTGAGTTCGCGGACGATCCGATCTGCACGGCTGCTGCCGTCGATCATGCTCAGGACATGGCGCGGCGGGGATACTTCAACCACTTTGGTCCCGAGGGCAGCTCGCCAACAAGCCGGTACAGGCGGCGCAATACTTCGGGGCAGCGCGTTATCAGGGTGACGGAGAACATCGCGCGCGGGAACGAGACGACGCCGGAGGGTGCGCTGAAGATGTGGCTCAACTCGGCGGGGCATCGCAAGCACCTCGTCGGCACGGAAATGAATCACATGGGCATCGGCGTCGCCAACGGCACCTGCTACTTCGCGGCGTGCACCTACTTCGTGCAGTGCTTCTCGCGCCGGCCGTGAGGCTGACGTCAGATGTTGAGTATAATGAGGTAGATGCTGGAAGCGACGATCCAGAGGCCGTCGACCGTCTTCAAGCGGTTGGCGCCGAGCCACATCGCAACAGAACGCGCGATGAAGCCTCCGAGCGCCGCGCCCGGCACGGCGAGCACCACTACTTCCCAGACGACGTTGCCCGCGAGAATGTGGAACGGCGCGCCGGCGAGCACCGAGATCGACGAGATGGTCACTGCGGTGCCGGTGCAAAGTACGATCGGGTAGTGGCGGATGAAAAGATAGAGCGCGACCATCTCGCCTACGCCGACGGAGAAGAGTGCAGTCACGAAGCCGCCGACGAGACCGATGCCGGCGAGAACTATCAGGTCGACTGGAGCAACGTGCGGCAGCGGCGGACGCGTGCGGTTGACCGTCCAGGTGGTGACGATGACCATCGTTCCCAGCACGATGGAGAAGCACTTGAAGGCCAGAAGCACGTCGTGAGGATTGAAATGCGCCAGGCGCTGCGTCGCCAGCATGGCGGGCAGCGATCCCAGCAGCACGACCACGATCACCTTCCAATAATCGCTAACAGAGCTTGCCCGTTGCGCAACGGGCTCGCGGTAGAGCCCCGTGGTCCAGCGCAGCGCTCCCATGGTCATGCCGAAGCACTGAATGCAGAACGAGGCGGCCACGACCTGCGTCGGATTGAGATCCATGACACCGGCACTGCGGAGAATGTTGAAGACGGGAACGAAGACGACACCGCCACCGGTGCCGGACGTATTGGCGATGGTCGCGCCCAGCAGGCCGATCGCCGGCATAAACCAGAGTTCTTTCAGTAGCTCAGCGGAAAGCGGGGCATTGAGCCAGATCTGGATGTAGCCCAATAGCAGGACCACGGCACCAAGCGGTACGATGAACCGCAGCCATCTCGTCCGGCCGCCATTGCCCGGCTTGCCACCCATGAATTCCCTGCACGAAAGCTGACAGCGCCACTTCAGCTTATGCATACGATGGGCGGCGGCTGATGTCAGATGAGCCTTCTGCCGCATGATGGCCCGAGCCAGCGGCAAGTGGCCGCCGCAGCTGTTCTGTAGGGGACTGTCACCGGGGCGTGCCGCGTCCACCGAAATCCAGCAGAGGGCGAAACAGCCCAATCGAATCGCGTTGACACCCTGCGCTCCCTACCGATAGCCGATCTTGTTGGTCGGATGGGGAGATGGGAAATGACGCGGGTGACAGCCGCAATTGCGGCAGCAGTCATAGGGCTATCGTTGGCGGCCGGCATGCTTGGAACGAACGGTGCCAGAGCCGAAGACGACAAGCACTGGTATTTCGACGTCGAGAACGAATCCAACGGCACGGTGCTTGAGTTCCGCACGCGGGAAGACGACGAGTGGAGCGAGAACTGGCTGGAGAAGCGCATGGAGCCGGGCGACACGATCAAGCTCGACTTCGAGACGGATGAAGGCGACTGCGAGGTGCGCACTCAGATCCACCTGGCCGACGGCAGCTACTCGATGCGCCCGTCGATTACTGCAAGGCCAAGACGCTCATCATCCAGGACACGACGCTGTACTGGAAGTGAAGAGACAAAAAATGGGCTGCCAGCGATGGCGGCCCATTGTGCATTCGCTATCGCCGTGGACCCGGGCGGAGCCGGTTCGACCTCAAGCTTCGACCGGCCGCTCAATCACTGAAAGCGGCTCGAGCCGATTTTGCCTTGGCGGAAGGCTTGAAGCCATTCGTGGATGTCGCTGCCTCCCGGCTGGCGCGCACGCATGGTGTCGATGTGATTGCCGTCGATCGACACCTCGACGACCGACGCCGTGATCCCAAGTGGGGCCGAAATAAAGCTCAGCGCCTGCTGCGTGCGCTGGAGAAGCCGGCGGCGCTCATTGTCACGCACGTAGTCCAGATCGGGAAGCGGTGAATTCCCGGTAGACTGTGCGTCGCGCCGCTCGTGCGGCGGTTCCTTGAAGAGTTTCCCTGCGCGGTGGGCGGCGTGAGATTCGGCGAGGAACCGATCGAAGCCGTAGTGCGCGTCGGCGGCGTTCCAAATCGGGTTGGCCGTGATCAGCAATGCGAAGTCGAAGACGATCGGGTCTTCCCGGCGTCCGACGTCGAGGATCTTGAAGCCGTCGCCGCGGTCGTCGACGCGATCGGGGACCCGGCCGCCGATGTAATAGTGCGCGTGCGCGCCGAGCAGCATCTGCGCGCCGCCGATGACCTGCTTGGAGCCGGCTGTTCCGATGCCGTGATGCCTGGCGGCGTCGAGGCCATCGTAGCGGAGCGAGAGGAGGTGCTTTTTCATGCCCCTCAAATCGCTTGATTCTTTCTTGTGGCTCAAGCGCAGGTTTCGCTTGCGTCCCAGGCGGCGCATCGGATTCGGGGCGCGTGACTCCAGGACGACACGGTATGCAGCAGACGATTGCTGCATCGGCACGGTGATCGGGTGGCTGAAACGAGCCCCGGCTTAGTGGAGAAGCGCCGGTCAAAACCGGCGCTTCTTTCTCCATGCCGCGCTTCAGCGCAGCGCGTCAACCGTCGTTAAAACGCAGGTCCGAAGGAGTTCGACTTGGGGAAACCGCGCGGAACGACGCGGCCGGACTGAGCGCGCTGACCAACCCACTCCTTCAGCTCGCTCCATGACATGGCGAAGGTGCGGCCGGCGCTATCCACCCACGAGAGCCCTTCGGACTTCTTGAAGGGGCGCGCGTCGGCGAGATTGCCTTCCTTGGATTTCTGCAGGATGACGCCCTTGCCGCGTGTCATCTCGTTGACGTCGTCGAGCTTGAAGATCAGCATCTTGCGATTGTCGCCGACGATGGCGAGGTGATCGGGGCCCGCCGGCACCGGCACGATCAGCTTGGCCTCGTCCGGCTCGGTCACGTTCAGTACCTGCTTGCCCTTGCGGGTGGATGCGACGACCTCGTCCTCGGGCACGATGAAGCCATAGCCGCCCGTCGATGCGATCAGCAGCTTGCGGCCGGGCTGATAGGCAAAGACCTGGGCGATGTCGTGGTTCTCTTCCAGGTCGATCATCAAGCGCACGGGCTCGCCGTGGCCGCGGCCGCCGGGCAGCAGCGAGGCTTCAAGAGTGAAGACCTTGCCGTTGGTGGCGAGCAGCAGAATCTTGTCGGTGGTGAATGCCTTCACCGCGTTCTTGAGCTTGTCGCCCTGCTTGAAGTCGAGCTTCGCCAAATCGTCGACGTGCCCCTTTAGAGCGCGTACCCAGCCCTTGTCGGAAAGGATGACGGTAATCGGCTCCTTCTCGATCAGGGCGGCATCGAGATCCACGTCGATCACTGGCGCGTCGGCGAACGAGGTCCGGCGGCGGCCGAGCGGGGTCGACTTCGAATAGCGCTCTCGCACATCTTTGACCTCGGAGGCGATGCGCTCCCACTGCAGGTCGTCCGACTTCAAGAGCTGCTGCAGTTCGCGCTTTTCCTTCGACAGTTTGTCGTGCTCGGCGCGGATTTCCATCTCTTCGAGCCGCGACAGCGACTTCAAGCGCAGGTTCAGGATCGCGTCGGCCTGCACCTCAGTCAGCTTGAAGCGCGACATCAGCTTGGCCTTGGGATCGTCCTCGAAGCGGACGATCCTGATGACTTCGTCGATGTTGAGGTAGGCGACGAGGTAGCCGTCGAGGACCTCGAGGCGGTGTTCGATCTTCTTGAGGCGATACTGCGAGCGCTTGACCAGCACGTCGATGCGGTGCTCGAGCCATTGGCGGAGCACGTCGCGCAGGGATAGCACGTTGGGGATCTGCCCCGCCGACAGCACGTTCATGTTGAGGCCGAAGCGGACTTCCAGCTCAGTGTAGCGGAACAGGCTTTCCATCAGCAGCAACGGATCGATGGTGCGGGTCTTGGGCTCGATGACGAGGCGGATCTCCTCGGCGCTCTCGTCGCGCACGTCGCCGACGAGGGGCAGCTTCTTCTCGGTCATCAACTCGGCGATGCGCTCGACGAGCTTGGCCTTCTGCACCTGATAGGGGATCTCGGTGATGACGATCTGATAGCCACCGCGGCCCAGATCCTCCTTGTCCCACCTCGCGCGCTGGCGGAAGCCGCCGCGGCCGGTCTTGTAGGCTTCGATGATGCTATCGCGCGGCTCGACGATGACGCCGCCGGTGGGGAAGTCGGGACCGGGGATCATCTCGACCAGCTTCTCGATCGTGGCGTTCGGATGCTTGATCAGATGCAGCAGGGCCTGGCACAGCTCGTCGACGTTGTGCGGGGGAATGTTCGTCGCCATGCCGACGGCGATGCCGGACGAGCCGTTGGCGAGGAGGTTCGGGAACGCGGCCGGCAGGACCACCGGCTCCATCTTGCGGCCGTCGTAGTTGGGCCGGAAGTCGACCGTCTCCTCCTCCAACCCCTCCATCAGGTCGTCGGCGGTGTGGGTAATGCGCGCCTCGGTGTAGCGCTCGGCAGCTGGGTTATCGCCGTCGATGTTGCCGAAGTTGCCTTGGCCGTCGATCAGCGGGTAACGGACCGCGAAGTCCTGCGCGAGCCGCGCCAGAGCATCGTAGATCGCCTGATTGCCATGGGGGTGGAAGTCACCCATCGTCTCGCCGACGATCTTCGCGCACTTAAGGAAGCCGCCATCCGGCGTCAGCCGAAGCTGGTGCATGGCGTAAAGAATGCGCCGGTGCACAGGCTTCAGGCCGTCGCGCACGTCGGGCAGGGCCCGGTGCATGATGGTCGATAGCGCATACGCAAGGTAGCGCTCCTCGAGCGCTTCCCTGAGATTGATCGGCTCGATGCCGTCGGGGCCGGGCAGAATCGGTTTTTCGGTCATGGCGATGGGCTAATACCCATCGGGCCGTACTGCAAGCCCCAGGTTGGCTATGCACAACCTTGCCACAGTGAATGTCTAGGACGGCTTGACGTTGGCGGGCAGGACCAGATTCTTCACGAGGTACCTCAAGCTGCGCGACCAGCTTTCATCGGTGTTGCCGCGCAGGTCCACGCTTTTGGTGAGGAGGCTGCGCCCTGTGGCGACGTCCACAAGGTAGACGTTCATGTTGAGGATCAGGTTGGAGACTTTCTGGACCCTGATCCAGGCGACGACTTCGGCACCGGCAGCCCGGCCGTACTCGGCTTCGCAGCCGCCACATTCACCCGGCGTTTGAGCAGCGGCGACGCGCGCTCGCTCCTTGTCGCCCAGCGGGACGATGGTGAATTGACCGCTGCCTCTCAGCTGCTGCTGGAACTGCTCGCTCGTCTGCTCGAGCCGCGCTCGCTCGGCGTCCGTCGTCGGCTCCAGGCCGGCGTTGTCGTTCTGCAGGAAGGTGCCGAGGTAGACGAGCGTCGGTGCTTCGGCCGCGATTGCGGGCGCAGCGGCGGACGATATCGCGGCGATTGCGACGAGCGCCGCGCACAGTGGGCCGGAAAGTGCGCGTCTGGTGAGATGGAGATTAAGCATGCGCTCTACTTGGGGGCGCGATGCCTCTAATCCAAGCCTAAATGCCGCCGGGGCGTCGGTCCGATAGGGCAAAGCGGAGCACGAGGCGGCCGCAGATCCTTGTTTCCTCACCGAGACAGCATAAGTCGGAAAGATGCGCGCGTGCACGTGCCGCATTGCTGAACAACAGATTGGCGTAGCGCATGAGTACAGCCTTTCCGACCTACACACGGTCCGAATTGATCGCGGACGCGGTGGTGCATGTGCTCGGCATCACATTCGGCATCGCGGCGGTGAGCGCCCTCGTCATGCTGTCGATCACGCAGCTCGATCCGGCATCATCCGCGGCAGTACTCGTCTACGGCGGCGGCATGCTGGCGGTGTTCGTCTGCTCTGCGGCTTACAACCTCAATCGCGGACAATGGCGCTGGCTGCTACGGCGGCTCGATCATGCGGCCATCTACGTGAAGATCGCGGCAACCTACACGCCGTTCGCGGCCATCAAGCTGGGCGGAGCGGTGGGCATCGGCCTGCTTGTCGCGGTCTGGGCCGTTGCGGTGATCGGTGCCAGCGCCAAGCTGATCGCCCCCGCGCAGTTCGTGCGCACTGCCTACGTGCTCTATCTCGCGCAGGGGTGGGCCGCCGTGTTCACGCTGCCGCCGCTGTTTGCTGCGCTATCGGGGACGGCGTTTGCGCTGCTCGTCGCCGGGGGCGTGCTTTACACGGTGGGCGTCATCTTTCATCTGTGGGAGAAGCTGCCGTACAATAACGCGATCTGGCACGTGTTTGTGCTCAGCGCATCGGTCTGCCATTTCGCGGCGGTGATCGATGCCGTGGCGCTCGCTAGCTGATCGCAACCGGGCTATTCTCGCAGAAGCAGAAACTGAGGATCGATCCGATGCGCCTATCCGCCGTCGTTCTTGCTGCAGCACTTCTCACGGTACCGGCTTTCGCCGCCTTGAAGCCCGGCTCGGTCGCGCCCGATTTCACGGCGCGCGCCACACTCGGCGGCAAGGAGTTCACCTACTCGCTCGCCGATGCACTGAAAAAGGGGCCGGTCGTGCTCTACTTCTATCCGGCGGCATTCACACCCGGATGCACGCTGGAAGCGCACCAGTTCGCCGAGGCGATCGAGAAGTTCTCGGCCCTGGGCGCGAGCGTCATCGGCGTCAGCTCCGACGACATCGACGTGCTCAACCGCTTCTCAGTGAGCGAGTGCAAGAGCAAGTTCCCGGTCGCGGCGGATGCCGACAGGGACATCATGAATGCCTACGACGCCAGGCTGATATCTGGCTATGCGAACCGCACGTCGTACGTCATCGCTCCGGATGGGCACGTGCTCTACGAATACACGGCGCTCGATCCCAGCGGTCACGTGGAGAATGCGCTAGGCGCTCTGGAGAAGTGGAAGGCCGGGAAGTAGGCGACGGCGACATCAAAAGGAGCGAGCCCTTCGAGGCGCGCCCCTCTTTATTTTCAACCGACGGCGCGTTGCTGCGGTGCAGATGTGATCGCAGCCTGGGGGGCAGGGCCGACATCGGTCTTAGCCGTGCGCACAGCGTCCTCGAGATGAGCAATCAGAGGCGCGTCCAGCTGCAAAGTGGCGGCCAGATACTTCAGGTAGGCGCGCTCGGCCTCGGTGTCGGCGTCGATAGCCAGCGCGGATGCGAGGTACACCTCGGCGCGCTGCTCGGGCGTCTTCGCGGCCGCAGTGAACTGCGCCGGAGAGAGCGGCCGCGCAAGCTCGTCGGCAAGGAAGGCCTGCTCCTCGGTGTTGATTCCAGCTGCCGTAAGGCGTCCGACGATGACGTTGCGCTCGGTGTCGTCGAGAACGCCATCGGACAGTGCGGCGGCGATCATGGCGCGCACCAACAGGAGAGCGTGATCACTGGAGGCGGTCGCGGCGGGCAGCGTGCTTGGCGTCACCGACGGCACGCTTGGCGCGGAAGTGTTGGCTCCGACCGGCTGGCCGGTCTTGTAATTCGAGTAGGCACGATAGGCGAGACCGCCGAGCGCGGCAGCGGCTCCGAGCTTCAAGGCTTCGCCGGCAAACTCGCGGCCGGCCTTGCTGCCGAGGAGCAGCGAGGTAATCGCGCCAGCGGCTACACCGCCCGCGACGCCTCCACCGATGCCGCCGGGCAGATTCTGGGTCAAGCCGCCGAGGATGCCGCGGGCGCGCTCGATGAGGTCACCCGCACCCTGCGGGCCGGCCTGTCCCAGCGCCAAAGGCTGGCCAAGCTGCTGGCCCGGGGCGGCGTTACCCGCATTGGGGCCTGCGCCAACCAGCATATCCAGGATCCGCGTTGCATCGATCATCTTGAGCTCCCTCGCGATTTATTTCTTCGGCTAGGTAGGGAGCCTGACAGTCTCGGCAAGTGTGGCGGCAAAGTTTGGAAGTGATGCCGATAAGTAGCGCCTTGGCGCGGGTCAGCGTTTGTCGGCCAGGCCGAGGCCCTGGACGCCGCGCGGCGAAAGCTTCGGCCGGGTGCTGGTGATCTGGCCGGAGTTGACGCCTGCCCAGCCGATCTCGCCCGAGAGGCGGCCGTATTCAATCTTGGGACAGCGATTCATCACGACCGCCAGTCCGGCCGCCTCGGCCTCGGCAGCGGCTTCATCGCTGCGCACGCCGAGCTGCATCCAGACGACCTTGATACCGAGCGTGTCCTTGAGAGCGATCGCCTCGCGCGTGATGGCGAGGGCTGCATCGGAGTTGCGGAAGATGTCGACGACATCAACGGGTGCCGGCACATCCGCGAGGCTTGCGTAGACGTCCTGCCCCAGAATCTTCTGACCGGGGATACCCGGGTTGACCGGATGCACGGTGTAGCCTTTGCCAAGCAGATACTTCATCGCGAAGTAACTGGGCCGAACAGTGTTTGCTGATGCGCCGACGAAGACGAATACGCGCGAGGAGCGCAGAATGTCGGCGATGTAGTCGTCGCTGTAACGATCATGATTCATGGTCGGCAATATATGGCGTCGTGTGACCGATGGGTGGGCCTCGGTGTGCGAGAAAAGCGCGCGACTTAGCAGCCCTTCCACTCGGGCTTGCGCTTGCCGAGGAAAGCTCCGATGCCCTCCTCCGCGTCGCGCGCCATCATGTTGTCGACCATCACGCGTGCGGCGTAGTCGTAGGCATTCTTGAGGCTCATATCGGCTTGCGCGTAGAACGCCGCCTTGCCGATGGAGACGGTGAGCGGTGACTTCTCGGCGATGCCGGCCGCCAGGCGCAGCGCTTCAGCGCGCACATCGGTGGCGGGCACAGCGCGATTGACGAGACCCCAGTCGGCTGCTTCGGCAGCGGAAATCATCTCGCCGGTGAGCAGCATCTGCATGGCGCGCTTATGCGTCACGTTGCGTGACAGAGCGACCATCGGCGTGGAGCAGAAGAGGCCGATGTTGACGCCGGGCGTGCCGAACTTGGCGTGCTCGGACGCAATCGCGAGATCGCAGGTAGCGACGAGTTGGCAGCCGGCGGCGGTCGCGACACCTTCCACGGCGGCTATGATCGGCTTTGGGCAAGCGACGATGGCTTGCATCATGGCCGAGCACGCGGTCATCGCTTCGGTATAGAAGGCGAGGCCCTTATCGTCGTCAGCGCGGTGCGCGGTGAGTTCCTTGAGGTCGTGGCCGGACGAAAAGACGGGGCCGTTGGCCGCGAGCACGATGGCGTGGACGGGAGCGTCGGAGCCGAGTTCGACGATTGCCGCGTGCAGCGTCCTGATCATTGCGAGCGACAGGGCGTTGCGCGCGGCAGGCCGATTGAGAATGAGGAGAGCAACGCCCTGCTGCGGCCGCTCGTTGAGGAGCAACGGCTCTGCCTCAGCTGGAGCCGGATCGCGAAATGCGGCGGTCGACATCGCTCCTCCTCGCATGCGGTTTAAGGCGTCACTGCAGCGACTTCTCGATTTCGGCGCGATGCGCTTTGACGATCTCGACGTTGCCGGGATGCTCGATGTGCGGCGTGGTTTTGATCGCCTCGTTCAGCTCCTCGACGAGCTGCTTCTTGTCGTCCTCGGGGATCGACGCGTCGGCCGTGACCTCGGCAAGCTCCTTCTTCAAGGCTTCCACTGGCTCGGTGAAATCTCCCGACTTGGTGTCCAGGCCGGCCATGACGATGGATATGTTCGCGGCGACATCGTCCAGCTCGGCAAAGTCGGCGAAGCCGTGCTTCTTGGCGATGCCGTCCAGCTCCGATTGCAGGGCGCTGTCGATGTTGTCGCCGGCCTCCTGCAGCTTGGGCGCGATGGTGGCGAGGTCGGGCTGGGAGGCGATGAAGCTCTTCACCTGCGCCTCCGTAAGCTGGATCTGCTTGATCGGGCCATCTTTGGACGGCTCCGGCGGCGTTTCCTGAGCAAAGGCCCCTGTGCAGACAGCGAACATGGCCGCAGCCAGCCAGGGTATCAAACGTCTCACAGACTGCCGCATTCCTCATCCCTCCTCGGATTTTCAGCCTTTGCGCTCGTCGTTCGCCGACGTTTTTGGCGCTGTTCCTGGTGCAGGCAGCACTCTCACCGATTTGCGGTTTCTCGCAAGCGGTATACCGAGCGGCCAGGATAGCCAGGCAAAGGAAATTGGTGGTCTGCCAAGAACGGCAGCGCGGTGGTCCACTGAAGCGGTAATATGTTACCACATAATATAATGCGTTGTTATTGCTTGCTTTTATAATTTTGCAGCTGGATTTGATTGACACGAGTCCGGCAATCTGTTTTCAAGACGCCTCTTTCGTCGGCGGCGCAGTATTTCAGCGCCCGAGAATGCCGGCGACCAGCATCGGAGCCTCGACTATGACGACATTCGTCGCCAAGCCAGGCGAGGTGGAGAAGAAGTGGATCCTGATCGACGCCGAAGGTCTCGTCGTCGGTCGCCTGGCCGCTCTCATCGCCACGCGCCTCAAGGGCAAGCATAAGCCCATCTATACCCCGCATGTCGATTGCGGCGACAACATCGTCGTCATCAACGCCGAGAAGGTGATCTTCTCCGGCGATAAGCATGAGGACAAGGTCTACTACCGCCACACCGGGCATCCCGGCGGCGTCAAGGAGACAACCCCGCGCAAGATCCTCGAGGGCAAGTTCCCTGAGCGCGTCGTGGAGCTGGCAGTCGAGCGTATGCTCAGGCGCGGCCCGCTGCAGCGCAAGCTGATGCGCAATCTCAAGATCTACAAGGGTAACGAGCATCCGCACGTGGCGCAGAGCCCGGAGAAGCTCGACGTGGCGAAGCTCAACCGCAAGAACGCGAGGGTCTAAGGGCAATGGCTCAGGAAACCAAGTCTTTGGAAGACCTCGGCGATCTCAAGGGCGCTGCGGCGGCTGGCGGTGCTCCCGTCCACGTCCAGAAGCTCGACAGCCTTGGCCGCGCCTATGCGACGGGCAAGCGCAAGAACGCCATCGCGCGCGTTTGGATCAAGCCCGGCAAGGGCGTGATCACGGTCAACGCGAAGGACTTCACCAAGTATTTCGCGCGCCCGGTTCTGCAGATGCTGCTGCAGCAGCCGCTCTCGGCCGCGAACCGGTCCTCGCAATACGACATCAACGTGACGGTCGTCGGCGGTGGGCTCTCGGGCCAGGCAGGCGCCGTTCGCCACGGCATCTCCAAGGCGCTGACCTACTTCGAGCCGGACCTGCGGGCGGTGCTCAAGAAGGGCGGCTTCCTCACGCGCGATAGCCGCGTCGTCGAACGCAAGAAGTACGGCCGCATGAAAGCCC
>CAZBPM010000006.1:19031-162908 GCA_964493785.1 uncultured Hyphomicrobium sp.
AGTTCTCGAAGCGCTAAGCTTCGCTGCATTCTTGCATCATCCGAACTGCCGGAAGGCCGCCCAGTGGGCGGCCTTTCGCATTTTTGGCGCCGGGAGGCTTGCCCGGTGTCGGCGGGAATGCCACATACGCCCGGTGTGGGGAAATTTGGCGCCCGGCAGAAGGTCGGATTGCGCCTCGATTGGCAGGGTTGGATGGACTGGCTACTGCAGGACCTGAGCTATCTGCTCGGGCTGATTGCTGAAGAAGCACAACATCTCGTTTCGATAGACTGGTATCGCCAGAACGCCGTAGCACTCGTCAACATCATCATGATCGACCTCGTGCTGGCGGGTGACAACGCCATCATCGTTGGTCTCGCGGCATCGCGCGTTCCCAAAGAGATCAGAGGCAAGGTCATCTTCTGGGGCATCGCGGCGGCGGTGCTGCTGCGGATATTCTTCGCGGCTATCACGGTACAGCTGCTGGCGATCATCGGCCTGACACTGGCGGGCGGCATTTTGCTCCTGTGGGTCTGCTGGAAAATGTACCTGCAGATCACGACGGGGGATCACCACGCCCACCTTGACGAAGGCAACGGCAACGGCGCGCAGAACAGCGATCTTAGCTTCTGGCAGGCGGTGGGTCTCATCACCGTTGCCGACGTGTCTATGTCGCTCGACAACGTGCTCGCTGTCGCCGGCGCCTCCAAGGGCTCGATCCTGGTGCTGGTCATCGGCCTCGCCGTAGCGATCATCCTAATGGCCGTCGCCTCGCATTACATCGCGAACCTGCTGGTGAAGTATCCTTGGATCACGTGGATCGGCCTGGCCATCATCCTCTGGGTGGCACTCGACATGATCTACAAGGGCTCGCACGAAGTGACCTGCAAGGCATTCGAATTCGGCTGCTCGGAAACGCTGTGGCAGGGCATTAAGCACCGATTGGGCTTCGGATAACCGTTCCGCGACTCTGCTATCCAACGTTGACAATGTCAGAGGGCGCGGCGACATAAGCCGCGCTCTTTTTTGCAGCATCAGGCTGCACGGAGATGGAGATATCGCCATGGGCAAGTCCGACACTCCCAGCATCTTCATCGACGGCGAAGCCGGAACGACAGGACTCGAGATCCGCGAGCGGCTAGCCGGCGTTCCGGGCATCGTGGTGAAGAGCATCGATCCGGCGCTGCGCAAGGACGCGACGGCGCGCAGGGCGATGCTCGCCGATGTCGATCTCGTGGTGCTCTGCCTGCCGGACGATGCCGCGAAGGAAACCGTGGCGCTGGCCGACGAGCTTGGCGCAAACGCGCCGCGCATCCTGGATGCTTCAACGGCGCATCGCGTCGCGCCGGGCTGGGTCTACGGCTTCCCCGAACTTGATGCAGAGCAGGCGGAGAAGGTGCGGATCGCCCAGCGCGTCGCCAATCCGGGCTGCTATCCGACGGGCGCGATCGCCCTGATCCGGCCGCTGGTCGATGCTGGCATCGTTCCGGCTGATCACCCGATCACCGTCAATGCCGTGTCTGGATATTCCGGTGGCGGGCGCAGCATGATCGAAGCCTACGAAGCAGGTAAAGCACCGGCTTTCGAGCTGTACGGTCTCAGTCTCGAGCATAAGCACGTGCCGGAGCTGATGGCTTATGCCGGCCTCACACGCAGGCCGATCTTCGTGCCTTCGGTGGGCAACTTCCGGCAGGGCATGCTGGTCAGCGTGCCGTTGCATCTGGACCTTCTGCCCGGCAAGCCGTGCCTGCGGGACATCGAACTGGCCCTCGATGCGCACTACCGCGGGAGCAAGCTCGTCACCGTCGTGCAGGAGCCGACTGCCAAGGCGTCACGCATCGCGGCGGAGGATCTCAACAGCACGGACTGGCTGGAGCTGTTCGTGTTCGGCAACGCCAAGCTCAATCAAGCGGTGCTGGTGGCGCGGCTCGACAATCTCGGCAAGGGGGCCGCGGGCGCAGCCGTCCAGAACATCAAGCTCATGCTGGATCTCGCCTGAGGCACGCGGCCGTCGGCGCTCTCAGGCGTCTATGGCGCGACGGATGGTGTGGAAATGCAGCGTCGTGGCCGCGATGACGATTGCTGCTCCCGCCTGATGGGCGAGGCCGAGCGGCAGCGGCACCCCGGCAAGCAGCGTCCAGATGCCGATCAACAATTGCAGCACGATGCAGGCCGTGACCAGCGCGGCTGTCGCAACAACGTGCTCGTCGTCGGCCGAGCGCACCAGCGACCAGAGGTGCACCAGCACCAGCGCGAGCACGGCGTAGGCCGTCACGCGGTGGTCAAACTGCACCGTCGTGACATTCTCGAAAAAGTTGAGATACCAGGGCGTATGCGCCAGCAGCCCATCCGGCACCAGCTTGCCGTCCATCAATGGCCAGGTGTTGTAGGTCAGTCCGGCCTTCAATCCGGCGACGAGCGCTCCCAGTCCTGACTGCAGGAACACCAGCGCGAAGAGCGCCAACGCCGTGCGATATTGTCCGAGCGTCACTGTCCGCAGGCGCACGCGCTCATTTTTGGGGCCGGCGTCCAGCGCCAGCCATACCAGCAGCGACAGGATCACGAACGCCGTCATCAGATGCAGCGCCAAGCGGTATTGGCTGACGTCAATGCGATCGACGAGGCCGGACTTCACCATGTACCAGCCGATGACGCCCTGAAGCCCGCCCAGCGCAAGCACGCCCAGGCACTTCAACGCGAAGGTGCCGCGCAGCCTGCCAGTGATCCAGAAGAACGCAAGTGGAAGCGCGAACGCTACGCCGATGAAACGGCCGAGGAAGCGATGTGACCACTCCCACCAGTAGATCGCCTTGAACGCCTCTAGGTCCATGCCGGCGTTGACGATCGAATACTCCGGGATCGCCTTGTATTTCTCGAAGGCCGTATGCCAATCGACGTCGTTGAGCGGCGGTATGGCGCCCAGCAGCGGTTGCCATTCCGTGATCGACAGGCCGCTGTCGGTGAGGCGCGTCGCTCCGCCTACGACGATCATCGCGAACACGAGCGCGGCGACGAAGAAGAGCCAAATACGAACTGCGCTGCTCTCCGGCGTGCTCGATGCCGCAGCGGTGCGGTTTGGAAGCGATACGGCCAATGCACCTATCCCCTGCTCAGCTTTCAGGGGCGTGATAAAGGGCCGATGGGGCGCGTTCAAGCGCCGCAACGCCTCAGGCTGTGCTGCGGTGCGGCCAGGTCAGGCTGAGAGCCGGCCGCCGGCGTAGCGCTTCAGGGTGTTCATCACGGCGAAGGGCACGCCCGTCAGGAGCGCCTTTACGTAGCGCAGGTCCTGATAGTCACCGTTAAGTGACAACCGCGGCAGGGCGGTGAGCTCATGGACCTGGTCGGCGTAAAGCAGGCCCTTCTGCGTCGTTACGGCGGTCTCCATGCCGAGTTCTTCGGCGAGGCGGAACTCGCGCTCGCCGGCGCTCTTCTCGCAACCGTACGGGTAGCTGAAGTGCCGGCAGGCAACACCCAGCTCATGCTCGATGCGGGAGATACTTTCGGCCATCTCGTCGTGTGCCGCCTCGTCGCCGAGCTTGGCGAGCGCGAAATGGCCCTTGGTGTGCGCGCCGATCGTGACGAGCGGATCATCGGCAAGGTCGCGCAGCTCGTCCCATGACATGACGAGCTTCTGGTGGGCGATCTTCGGATTGATGCCGTGGTCGGCGGCCAACTCGGCAACGACGGCGCGAGCCTGCGCCTCCGGAAGAGAGCGAAGCCACCAATAGATTTCGTGATGGGCGGCGTCCTTCTCCTCGGCGGTGCTCAGCCGGAAGTGCCGCGTCTCGCCGTGCATGGAGAGCGTTATCGTGGACGCCGCGCGGAGCACCTTCTCGATGGTCAGCCACCAGAAGTCTCCGCGGCCGTCGGCAAAGTCGCTCGGCACATAGATCGTGAACGGCGCGCAGTGGCGGCGGAAAATGGGATAGGCGTGTTCGAGGTTATCGCGATAGCCGTCGTCGAGCGTGAAGCAGGCGAAGGGGCGCGCGCTCTCGCCCTGCTCCAGCCGCTCACGCACCTGGTCGAGAGGGACGATGTCGAAGCCCGCCTCGCGGACCTCACCGATGACCGAGTCGAGAAAGCTCGGCGTCACCTTCAGAATGCGGTTGGGCTCGAACTCCTGCGGCGGCGCCGGATCGACGTGGTGGAGCATGAAGATGACACCGGCACCACGCGTGTAGGGCGCCAGCAGATTGCCGGCCCCGCTGTAGTGCACTGCTGCGAGAGCCGTCTTGAATAGAGCCGTCGATCGCCTGCTCACGATTTCCTCATTCGCCTGGAGCTGCCGCGAAGCATCGAGCAATATTCGTGCGGCTGCACCCTCGGATTGCTCAGAGGGCGCGGCAACGCGGCGGGTTGGCTAACGACGGCTTAAATCAAGGCGCGTTGCGTCGATGATCAGCTTGCCTGGGCAACAGCGGCGTCTTTCGAGGCGAAGCGCGCAAGCCGCTCGCGTGCGAGCTGGTTCGATTTGGTGCGCTCGATACGATACAGCTGAATGTCCGCGACCTCGAAGCCGAGGAAGGTGCCCGGCGCCTCGGGCAACGACCCGCGACGGCGCGGCTCGCTCACAACGACACCGGCATCGAAGCGGCCCAGGATTGCCTCGAACAGCGCTCGGGCAACGTCCTTGCGAGCGGCGATGAGGATATAATCGTACGCCGTGTCGAGCGCGTCGAGGGTGAGGTTTACGCGATCGGGATCGAGGACCGTATCGCGGTCGCGCACGGCCGAGCCTGCACCGATAAAGTGCGCGCCACTAGCGGGAATGCGGGTGACGACATCCTCGAATGACGCCTTGCCCTGAAGCAGCTCATTGAAACCGGAGCGGACCTCGAGTCCCATGCTCTCGGCAATGCCGCGACCCTCGGGGCTCCAATCCACGAGAATGACGTCAGAGCCCGCATCGGAGATCGCCTTGGCCAGCTCGACGGCCTCCATGCCGACATCGATGGGATCGGCGGCGCCCGTCATCAGGGCGCGGAAGCCGCCAATGTCCTGGGGATTGGCCACGAGGTGGCGGGCGAGATCGGGGATCGACTGGACGAGTTGCACGCCGACAGCGTCACGCTCGAACTCCGGGGCAGCCACGGAACGAGCCGTCGAAATGGTGCTCCGGCCCCTAGCGGCCTCGGCCGCGCCACCCCTACGGGCTGCCGTGAAGAGCGCCCTGGTGATTACAATCGCGATGCCAAACAGCAGCGTCGCGAGCGAAGCCAGGATCGCGTAGGGCACAGGCTTGGGGAAGCTCGGCACGCTGGTCGGGCGCGCGAGCGAAATGATCTGGGCCTCGACGGGGACCGCACGCCGGTCAGCGGCGATGCGGTTGGCCTCGAAGCGCGCCTGCAAACGGTCGAGCTCGGCGCGCTTGGAGCGCGCCACCGCTTCGAGCTGCCGCAGCTGAACCTCGTCGTTGCCCGTTCCGGAGACCTGCTTCTTTGCCTGCTCCAGGCTCTGGCGCATCGAAGCTTCGCGCGATACGGCGATCGATGCGCTTTTCTCGATGCCCTCGACGATCTTGCTCACCTCGCTCTTGATCTGCCGCTGCAGACCGTCGAGGTCGGCACGCAACTGCCGCATGCGGGGGTGCGCGGGCAGCAAAGTGGCGGAAAGCTCGGAAAGCTGGCGCTCGACGCGCACGCGCTGCTGCACGAGGTTCTGGATCAGCGGCGAGCGCTGCACATCGGGAAGTGATTCGGCGTTGCCGGCGCGGACCATCTCTCGCACCGACTGGGCGCGTGCATCGGCCTCGCTGCGGGCGGCCTGGACCCTCGTCAACTCGGCGTTGATATCGGCGAGCTGCTGCTGGTTGAGGCCCGTATTGTTTGGTCCGCCCTTGAAGATATTGGCCTGCGTGCGGAATTGCTCCGCGGCGGCTTCAGCCTCGGCGACTTCGGCGACGAGCTTGTCGATCTTGGGCTGTAGCGCCTGCTGAACTGCATCGGTTTCAGAGAGCGAGCGCGTGGCAAGGTCATTGCGGTAGGTCTCGGCGATCTTGTTGGCGACCTCGGCCGCGAGCTTTGGATCGGCGGAGGTGAAACGGATGCCGATAATTCGGCTTTCCTTCGGAGAGTAGATCTCCAGGCGCTTGTAGAATGCCTTCAGCACGCGGTCCTGTTCGTTTTCGCGACTGCCGCCCATCGACAGCATGCCGAGAATGCGGTCCAGCTTGCTCGGCGTGCGGAGGGCCGAATTGAACTCTGGATTCTTGTCGAGCTTTTCCTCGGAGATGATCTGCAGCGCCAGGTCCGGCGACATGAGGCCGCTGAGGTGCGTGTTGACCGCTTCCTTGTCCAGACGGGACGCGACGGCCTCGAACGACTGATCGCTGCTGCCCTTGGGCGCGACGATCTGAATCTGCGCTTCAGACGTATAGAGCGGCGGAAATGTCGACAGCGCCGCGTAGGTGGCGCCACCTACGAGAAGACTGAGCAACACCAGCTTCGGCAAAGCGCGAACCAGCGAGCGCCAGATGGCTCCGATATCGATGTCGTCGGGAGTTGCAGTAGACATGGACGGGCGGCCGCTTTCCAAATGAAACAGCTAACGATTGCGCCAATTTAGAGCGGCTCACGTTGCGATTTTATTAAGCGTCCGAGAATTGGACAGACGGTCAGCATTTGTTAACCGGCGACGGTCAGAGTGAGCCTGCGTTCATTCCGGCTTCGCTCGGCTTACATGATGTCCCTTCGCATTGCCTCAATGCTGACCGTCGCTGCTCTCCTTCTGGGAGGGTGCGCGCAGTCGCATCTCGACGAGATGGCATCCGATCTGTCGTCCATCGGCGGCATCGCCGCTGCAAATGGTGCCGCTGCAAATGATGCTGCCCCAGCTGTATCAGCACCCGTTGCTGTCAGCCGTGCGGACGTCGGCCCCGTCGACGTCATCTATGACAAGAGCGCATCGCCTGCTGATCCGGCGAAGCCGATCAAGGCTGCTGCCTGGGGCGGGACGGAAGTTCTTTCGGCTCCTCAAAAGGTGTCGGGCTGGGGCGACACGACCGTCAACAAAGGGCCGTCGCTGCCGAAGCTTGCCGATCAGGCTGCAACCGAGAAGGCCGCGCCGATCAAGGTCGCCGACGGCTGGATGCCCGATACGCGCCGCATGGTGTCGCCGGTTCCCGTGGGGCCTCCTCCCGGTCCCGGTCCGGTCGTTTGGGGCCCCGGCGTCGTGGTCCAGGCTGCGATCACCGGCGGACCGACCGGCCATGAGCCTTATTTCCTAGATACTGGCGACCGACTGCGTGTGTTCGTCTACGGCCAGCCGAACCTTTCTCGCCTCTACACAGTCGATCAGGTCGGCAACATCGCCGTGCCGCTGATCGGCTCAGTTCAGGCCCGCGGACGCACGACCGTCGATCTGGAACGCCAGATTGCAGCGCGCCTCGGCCGCGAGTTCGTCAAAGATCCGCAGGTTACGGTCGACGTGGCGCAAAATCGGCCATTCTTCATTCTCGGCGAGGTTCGGCTGCCCGGCCAGTATCCATTCGTCTCCGGCATGACCATCGAGCAAGCGGTCGCCATCGGTGGCGGATACACCGAGCGCGCGAGCAAGCGCTCGTACCGGATCACCCGCAGGATGGGCGCCCTCGTTGACCAAATCGAAGCACCTGGCGATTACCCCTTGTGCCCGGGCGACACCGTTTATGTTTTCGAGCGGTGGTTCTGACAATCAGTGACAGTCGAGTGCGTGCGTGAGTGAGCGCCTGCGTATCATCCATTGCTTTCGCGCTCCCGTCGGCGGCCTCTTCCGGCACGTTCTCGACCTGAGTGGTGCGCAGGCCGAGCGCGGACATGACGTCGGCTACATCATCGATTCAACCGTCGCCGATCCGCTGACAGAGCAGCGGCTGCAGGGCGCGTCCGAGCACCTTTCGCTGGGTATCACGCGCATTCCGATGGGACGTTTGCCCGGGCCGCGCGACCTCAAGACGAGCCGTGCCGTGCGCGATGCCGTCATCAAAGCGGGCGCGAACGTGTTGCATGGGCATGGCGCAAAGGGTGGCGCCTATGCGCGGCTGGCGGGTCGCGACATGCGGGGCGGCTATCAACGCGCCGCCGTGTTCTACACGCCGCATGGCGGCAGCCTTCACTACGGTGCCCGCTCGCCGCAGGGCCTGCTGTATACGGCAATCGAGAAGTATCTAGCCCGCTTCACGGACGGCCTGATCTTCGAATGCGACTTCATCCAGCGCGCCTACGACAGCCGTATCGGGGCGCCGGGCGTGCCGCGGAAGGTTGTGCCGAACGCACTGCAGCCGCGCGATTTCACGCCGCATCAGCCCAATGCCGATGCCGCCGACTTCCTGTTCATCGGCGAGCTGCGGCAGCTCAAGGGAGTGGATGTTCTGCTGGAGACGATCGCTCGGGTCGCGGCTAAGCGGCCGGTGCGAGCGGTCATCGTAGGTGCGGGGCCGGACGCCGCGTCGTTTCACGAATTGGCGACGAAGCTCGGCCTGGAAGGGATCGTCTCGTTTCCGGGCGCGATGCCGGCGCAAGCCGCCTTTGCCCTGGGTCGATGCCTGGTTGTGCCATCCCGGGCCGAGAGCATGCCCTACATTGTCCTGGAAGCGGCCGCTGCGGGCGTTCCATTGCTGGCAACGAACGTCGGCGGAGTGCCGGAAATCGTTAACGGCACTGATACGCTGCTGCTGCCGCCGGGCGACGTCTCTGCCCTAGCGGCGGCGATGCATCTCTATCTCGATGCTCCCGAGGCTGCACAACAGCGTGCCGAGCGCCTGAAAGCAGCGGTTGCGGAGCGTTTCACGGTCGATCGAGCGGCCGAGTCCGTGCTCGCCTTCTACGCCGAGCAGCTATTCCGGTAACCCTATCCGGAAAGCTTACCGTCGCAGCGCGCCAGTTCTGAGCGGCTGGCACGAAGCCTGCTCTTGAAGGGGTAGTTCGTGAACACCCGCACACAGGTCTCCCCTAAATGCTCGACATCGGCCGCGCGCCCCTCTCTGGTCTTGGTCAAGCGACGCGTACCCGCCCTCGCCTGGCGGATTTCCGCTTCGACGACAAGACGCGGCACATCTCCATGGTGGTCATCCGGGGTGGCGTGCGCGTCTGCGACATCGCGCTGATCTTCGTGCTCGGGTTTGCGGTAGCTCTGTTCTACGTCGAAGAACCGACGATCATCGGTAACACCTACTACATGGCGGCCATCGGCATGACCGCGGTCGGCACGGTCGCCGCCTTCGACATGCTGGGGCTCTACTCTCGCGCGTGCTTCAACTCGTTCATCCGCCAGGCGCCGCGCCTGCTGCTGGCGTGGACGGTGGTGTTCGCGCTGCTGCTCGCGGCCGTGTTCTTCCTCAAGGTCGGCCAGGATTTCTCGCGCGTGTGGTTCGCCTCTTGGTATGTCGTCGGCGCGGTGGTGCTGCTGGCGGAGCGCCTGGTCGTGGCCGGCATCGTGCGCCACTGGACCCGGCAGGGCCGCGTCTACCGTCGCGCCGCGATCTACGGCAGTGGTGCCATCTCAGAGAAGCTGCTGAACGACCTCGAGGGCGATGTCGACGCCGACGTCCGCATCACCGGCATTTTCGATGACCGCGGCGATGATCGCGTCGCGCGGATCGTGGCGGGCTATCCGCACATGGGCGGGCTCAAGCAGCTCGAAGCCTTTGCGCGCAGTTCGCGCCTCGACCTTGTCATCGTGGCGCTGCCGATCACGGCGGAACAGCGCGTGATCGAGGTGACGCGCGCTCTTGCGGTACTGCCTGCCGAGATCAAGCTTCCGGCCCGCTCTACCGAACTGCGCTTCACCCCCGGTACCTACTCGCACGTCGGCAACGTCGCCATGATCGACCTGCTGGCAAAGCCGATCGCTGACTGGGGCTCGGTCGCCAAGTGGACGTTCGATAAGATCGTCGGCGCACTAGCGCTGGTGCTGTTGGCGCCGCTGATGCTGCTGGTTGCCGCCGCGATCAAGCTCGACAGCCGCGGCCCGGCTCTATTCCGTCAGAAGCGCTACGGCTACAACAACGAGCTGGTCGAGGTATTCAAGTTCCGCTCCATGTACACCGACCGCTGCGATGTGAATGCTTCAAAGCTCGTCACCAAGGACGACCCGCGCGTGACGCGCGTCGGCCGCTTCATCCGCAAGACCAGCATCGACGAGCTGCCACAGCTCTTCAACGTCATCCTCGGCAACCTGTCGCTGGTGGGGCCACGCCCGCACGCGCTGGAGGCCAAGGCGGCCGGCAGCCTCTACGACAACGTCGTCGACGGCTACTTCGGCCGCCACAAGGTGAAGCCGGGCATCACCGGCTGGGCGCAGATCAACGGCTGGCGCGGCGAGACCGACACGCCGGAGAAGATCCAGAAGCGCGTTGAATGCGATATTTACTATATCGAGAACTGGTCGCTGCTACTCGACGCCTACATCCTGTTCAAGACGCCCTTCGCGCTGCTCAAATCCGAAAACGCCTACTGACGGCGGCGCGCAGGGATCCGAAGATGACCGGGATGGCTCAGGCCGCCACGACGATCTCCCTCATCAAAGGGAATGCCGGCCCGCTGCCAGAGAAGAAGCGCGGCGTCGTGACCTGGCTTGCGCTGGCGGCCGTGGCGCTCACCTTCGTGACCAGCGGCGTCGTGTTCTCAGAGCCGGCGCCGGTCGATGCGCTGTCCATAGGTCTCATCGTGCTGCTGCCAACGGTCGGACTGGTCGCGTTCAACCGCGGCCTAATGGCATTCGGTGCGCTCTGGCTGGTGGCAGGCGCGGGGGCACTCATCGCGGCGACGTTCTCTCATAACTCCGAGGCGACCAACATCCACGTGGCGGTGACGATCTATCTATATGCCGCGTGCTTTGTCATCGCAGGCTTCGTCGCCTATTCGCCGGGCCCGCACGCACGGCTGATCCTCAACGCGTGGACGGTCGCGGCGATCGTCGCGGGGCTGGCCGGCATCATCGGCTATTTCGGTCTGCTGCCCGGGGCGAGCGATATGTTCACGCGCTATGACCGCGCCACCGGGACGTTCAAGGATCCGAACGTCTTCGGGCCGTTCCTCATCGTTCCGGTTCTCTATCAATTGAATGTCGCACTGGAGCGCTCATTCCGCGGGATGATTGTGCCGCTCGGCATTGCCGGGCTCCTGATACTCGCGGTGTTCCTGAGTTTCTCGCGCGGCGCGTGGATCAATCTTGCGCTGGCGATCGCAATCTTCGGCTACCTCGCCATGGCGACTTCGCGCCGCTCCGCCGTGCGCCTCAAGATCATCGCCCTGCTCGCGCTCGGCAGCATCCTGGCAGCAGCCGTCGTGCTGCTGGCGCTGAGTAACGACAAGGTGCGCGATCTGGTCAGTCAGCGCGCGACGCTCGATCAGTCCTATGACACGGGGGCGGAGGGGCGCTTCGGCGGGCAGGAAAAGGCCGTGAACCTCATTCTCGAGCACCCGCTCGGGATCGGCGCGCAGGAGTTCACCTCGCGCTATCACCACGAAGAGGTCCACAACGTCTACCTGACGATCATGCTGAGCGCGGGATGGCTCGGCGGTGGCTTCTACTGGGTGCTCGTCGGGCTGACGATCGTGCTCGGTCTGCGCCATGCGCTGAAGTCGACGGAACTGCGCCTGCTGTTCCTGTCTGTCTATGCGGTGTTCGTCGCCACGGCTTTCGAGGGCATCATCATCGACAGCGATCACTGGCGGCACTTCTATGTGCTGATGGCCATCATCTGGGGCATGATGACGTCAACGGCGTCGCAGCCGGGCGCGACCGTCACGCCGCGCCGTGCCGCGCGCATCGTGGGCGAGGCAGTGACTGCGCCTGCTGCCGCTCGTCCGCGGCGCGGAAGGCTGCTAGGTCCGGCATTGCGTCCCGTCTAGGCGCCGCTCAAGCAATAATGCGCAGGTGATTGTCGAACGAGCGGCCGGGGAAGGTCATCGTCGAAAGGTGCGTATGGTCCGGCGCATCGACCTGCACGACGCCCATGCCGGATGTCATAGCGAAGCTCTGATCGGAGGCGCCGGTGATGCCGCAGCTGTCGAGCAGCATGGTCTCGCCGACGACGGCGAACCTCTCCGTGTCGACGTAGACGATGCGTCCGGCGCGCGGGGCGGAGGCTGCCAGCAGGCGGCCGTTGCCGGCGATGGCGACCGCGCCGATGTAGCCCGCTAAGCTCGCACCCATGGGCTGCTTCGGTTCGATGAGGCGCAGCGGCTTGTCGATGCCGGCGCAGCCGATGAGGTCGGGCGCGTCGCTTTCGGCGCCTTCCCACTGGCACCCGAACCAGACGGCGCCGCTTGCATCCTGCGCCAGATGGCGGATCGAAAGCTTATGCAGCGCGCCGGTCTGCTTGTGCTGGCTGATAAGCCGGCCGTTGGTGGCGTCGACGAATGCGAGCGAAGGCTCCATCGTCTCGACGTTGAGCTTCTCGCGGCCGGTCGTGCCGGGCTCGATGTGCGTCTCGATTCCACCGTTGGCTATGGCGAGCGTCTTGCCGTCGGCAAGCAGGATCGCCTCGTGCGGACCGATGCCGTAGGTCGGGAACTCGCCGACGCGGCGATAGCCGCCGCCCGCATCGTAGACGCCGATCAAGCCGGCGCGGGTTTCGTTGTCGTGCTCCGTGGCATACAGCAACCGCCCATCGTGCGAGAACGTGCCATGGCCGTAGAAGTGGCGGTTGGCAGGCGTCGTGAAGAGGGCGGGCTCGCGGCGTCCACGGATATCGAAGGCGAGCGCGAATGAGCCGGGACGGCGCGCGAACACCACGGCTTCGCCGCTCGCGCGATCGAGAGCTATGTCGTGACCTCTGCCGTCCAAGGGCAGCTCGCGCAGGACGCTGCCGTCGAGCGACATAACGACGACGGAGAAGGATCCATCGGGCCTGCGGCAGGCCGCGATGAAGTCACCCGGAGCCACGGGAATTTGATCTTCGTCAGCGGCGTCAAGCACGCCAGCGAATGCGCTCGATACGCCGGCAGATGCCAGCGAGAGCGCGGTTCCGATCAGTAGGTGTCGCCGATCAATCGCCATCGAGCTCGTTGAACCCTATTGCCAGCCCCGCCAGCGGCGCGATCTCGCGCCCGACGAGCTTGCGGATGCCTTCGATATGGAAGCGCACCATGCGCAGCTCACGCGCCCGGTCTGCGTTGTCCTTGGCGCGCGGTATCCCTTCTATCGCACGCGGGGCGTCGCGGGCCAGCCGCTCGAATGCCGCGTCGATCCAGCGCGGCATCCAGGCTTTCTCGCTCGGCATGCTGCTGGCCAGCCCCATGGTCTGGTAAAGGTCCTTGGCCGAGGCCACCCCTGCGGCAGCATAGCGTGCGGACAATCCGGCGCGCTGGAACGGCAGGCGCGGCGCTTTTTCCGGGGTCGCGAGCACCGCGATCATCGGAGCAATCTCGCGGTCCTGGATCATCTGCAGGCCGGTGATCAGGGCGCGCGCGAAATCGCCGGCCGGCTCCTCGGTGCTCTTGTAGCGCGGATCATCGGGGCGCGGCGCCACCATGCGGCTGCGCCAGCCGTCGTCGCCTTGCCATTCGGTAAGTAGCTCCTCAGCGAGAGCATGCGTAGAATGCGCCATCGTGCGCGCGAGTGCGCAACGGTAGCGTGCATCCTCGTCGCCGCCGGTGATGGGTTTTTTGTCGTCGTGAAGAAGTATCTCGAGGGCGGAGATGCCTTGCACCGCAGCGCTGCGCTTGGCGAGTGCGGCCGGATCGAGTGCTGCTTGATCTCGCTTGGCGACGAGCGCGGAGACTTGGCGCTGTGTGACGCCGCGCGGATCGGGCCAAAAATCAAAGCGCTCGGGCCGTCCGACTTGCGACAGGGGACCGAAACGCAGGAACTCGACCGCCCCCCACGCGAGGACAGCGTCGGCATAATCTTTCTCGAGCGCTGCGGCCGCCTTCTTGTCGCCGGCGCACGTGCGGTCGAGTGTCGCCGCGAGCTTGCCGGTGGTCTTCGCCAGCGTCGTGAAGCGCGGCAGGACATACTTGTCGATGACGCGGGCGTTGAGCTTGGAGAACGAGGGAGCCACGGGCGCTGCCGCGGCCGAGCCCCAAACGTCGGCGGCGGCCAGCAGCAGCAAACCGGCAACGATCAACTTGCGCGCGAATTTCAGGTTCATCGTCGTTATGCTGCCAAGCGACGCTGGAAGATTAGCCGTCATTGGGGTTGCCAGTCACCAGCAACCTCGGACACGCTAGACTGGCGCGCGGCGGTGACATTCGTTGGGCAGTGTCATAGTGCGTCAGCAGGGAAAAATAATCTTGACTTGCATAGTCTGCAATCATTCACATCGTCCCCAGCGAGCGGTCACGCGGCCGCTGACCGGAATCGGGGGACGCGCACGGCGGGTTCCCACCAGCAAAGGTCCAAGAACATGCTGAAGAAACTTGCCGCGACAGCATCGCTTTTCATCGTCGCGGCATTGCCACTGCCGGCGATGGCGCAGAACGCTCCGTCGGTGGCGGACGTCGCCAAGACCTATGCCGACATCGCGGAAGCCGGGTACGCAGATTCGCTCGGCGAAGCGCGCAAGCTCAAGGCGGCAATCGACGCGCTGGTGAAATCGCCGTCGGACGAGACCCTCGGCGCGGCGCGCAAGGCGTGGATCGGGGCGCGCGTGCCCTACATGCAGACGGAGGCTTTCCGCTTCGGCAACAAGATCGTCGATGACTGGGAGGGACGCGTCAACGCATGGCCGCTCGACGAAGGTCTGATCGACTACGTGTCGCAGGATTACGTCGATCAGGCGAATGAAAACAACGATCTCTATGCGGCGAACGTGATTGCCAATACGTCGATCAAGATCGGCGGCGAAGCGGTGGACACCTCGAAGATCACCAAGGATCTTCTCGCCGACAAGCTGCGCGAGGCGGGCGGGGTCGAGACCAACGTCGCCACCGGCTACCACGCAATTGAATTCCTGCTGTGGGGACAAGACCTCAACGGCACGAACCCAGGCGCGGGAGCGCGGCCGGCGACCGACTATGACACCAAGGCCTGCACCAACGGCCATTGCGACCGGCGCGCGCAATACCTGGAAGCGGCCATGGATCTGTTGCTCGACGATCTCGAATTCATGACGGCGCAGTGGGGCCCTGATGGCGCGGCGCGCAAGGCGGTGATGGCGGACGACGGCCGCGCCGGGCTTGCAGCCCTGTTCAAGGGGCTCGGCAGCCTTTCCTACGGCGAGCTGGCGGGCGAGCGCATGAAGCTCGGCCTGCTGATCCACGACCCGGAGGAAGAGCAGGACTGCTTCTCCGACAACACGTACAACTCGCACTATTTCGACGCGCTCGGCATTCGCAATGTCTACCTCGGCTCCTACAAGCGCGTTGACGGATCGACCGTGTCGGGGCCCAGCGCATCCGATCTCGTCAAGGCCAAGTCGCCCGAAGCCGACCAGCGCACACGCGCGGCGCTGGATGAGACGATGAAGCGGATGCGGGCGATCGTCGACAGGGCCAATGTCGGCGAGGCCTACGATCAGTTGATCGGCGAAGGGAACGAGGCAGGCAACGCGCTCATCGATCAGGCGATCCAGGCTCTGATCGCACAGTCGAAGGAGTTCGAACGCAACATCGCTGCTCTGGAGCTGAAGGCAATCGAATTCGAAGGATCTGACAGCCTAGACAGTCCGGGGGCGGTCCGATGATGCCGGATGCCGTGACAGGGTAATCGCGCATAAGCGGCATGTCGAAACAACGCCAAAGGTTCGTGCCTGCCCGGCTTGCTCTCGTCATGCCGGGCGCAGTTGCGATTCTAGCGGCGGCGGTATCGACGAGCGGGGGGAACCCAGCCGGCCCTGTCGAGCCCGGCGAGAACTATCCCGGCGGCAGCGCGACGACGCGAGAGAGCATCGATACGCCCGATGCGTTCTCGCACGCATCGCACGGGATCGGTTTTGAGGGGGAGGCGCGGTTCAAGGTCGGCAACGCGGTGTTCCGCAAGCTGTGGGTGTCGGCGCCTTCCTCGACGACCGGCTCGGACGGGCTCGGGCCTCTCTATAATTCTCGCTCGTGCCAGAGCTGCCACCTCAAGGATGGACGGGGGCATCCGCCGTCTGCCAATTTCCCGGACGACAGGGCGGAATCGATGTTCCTCCGGCTGTCGATCCCGCCCCAGACCGACGAGCACAAGCGGCTGCTGGCGGAGCGGCGCGTCAACAGCATCGACGAGCCGACATATGGCGAGCAATTGCAGAACCTCGCGGTCAAGGGGCTCGACAACGAAGGGCACATGCGCGTCGACTATGCCGACGCGCTGGTGACGTTAGGCGATGGGAGCGTCATCACGCTGCGGCGCCCTACCTACAGCGTCGACGGTCTCAAGCATGGCCCGCTACATCCAGGCACAATGCTGTCGCCGCGCGTTGCGCCGCAGATGATCGGCGTGGGTCTTCTGGAAGCGATACCAGAGGCGGACATCCGCGCGAACGCCAAGCCCGACGACGACGCGGGGAACGGCATCTCGGGGCGGGCCAACGAGGTGTGGTCGACAGAGCAAGGCAAGGTCGCCCTCGGGCGGTTAGGCTGGAAGGCCGGGAAGGCGTCGGTGCGCGAGCAGTCGGCCAGCGCGCTGGCGGTCGACATGGGGCTATCGAACCCCATCGACAGGCGCGCGTCTGGAGACTGCACGGCAGCGCAGCAGGCCTGCATCGGGGCACCGAACGGCAACACCCGGCGCGACGGCGATCTGGAAGTCGGCTCCAGCGTCTTCGATCACCTCGTATTCTATTCACAGAACCTCGCGGTGCCGCCGCGGCGGAACGCGAATGATCCCGACGTTGCGAGGGGCAAAGCGATCTTTCATGCGGCCGGGTGCCAGGGGTGCCACAAACCCAGCTTCACGACGGGCGTCGTTGACGGGCAGCCTCACCTCAGCAACCAGAGGATCTGGCCCTACAGCGACCTGCTGTTACACGACATGGGCGAGGGCTTGGCGGATAATCGGCCCGAGGGCGCGGCCAACGGTCGGGAGTGGCGCACGGCGCCGCTTTGGGGCATAGGGCTGACGCACGTCGTCAGCGGTCATACCCAGCTCCTGCACGACGGGCGGGCGCGCAACGTCGAGGAAGCTATCTTATGGCATGGGGGCGAGGCGCAGGCTGCACGGGACGCATATGCCGCCCTGCCCGCGGCGGAGCGCAAGGCGCTGATCGAATTTGTGGAGTCGCTGTGAAAACTCTATCGTTCAGGTCCCTGCCCGGGCAGCTCTTGAGCATCCTCGCGCTGGCGACGGCTGCAGCGACGGCACCGGCAATGGCGTTCGATGATGCTGCGCTGGCGCGCCAGGCCTACGCCAAGATCATTCTGCCGGGCTATGCCGCGTTCGATGAGACTTCCGGCCAGCTCGTCGGCAAGGTCGATGCGCTATGCAGCAATCCGTCGGCAGATGCATTGGCGGGAGCCCGCGCGGCGGCGCGCGAAACGTTGCTCGCCTTCGGCCGCATCGAGCCGATCCGCTTCGGACCGATCGCGCAGACGCAGAGGCTCGACCGTCTATTGTTCTATCCCGATGCACAGGGCATCGTCAGCAAGCAGACGGCGAAGCTGCTGTCGAAGGCGGATGAAGCCGACATCGATCCAGCGAAGCTCACCGGCTCCAGCGTGGCGGTGCAGGGCTTCGGTGCGCTTGATGCGGCGCTGTTCGGGGCGGCGTCTGACGTGCTCGCGAGCGGCGGGGCGGACACGGCGTTCCGATGCCATTATGCCAAGGCGCTCGCAGTTGACATTGCGCAGATCGCGGCCGACACGCATCGCGAGTGGGCCGGCGACTACGGGCGCACGTGGCTCAGCGCTGGTGCTCCGGGAAACAAGACGTACCTTTCGAACAAGGAGACCACGCAAGCGCTCTACCGCGCCTACGTCACGCACCTCGAGATCATTCGGGGCCAGCGGCTTTCCGCGCTCGGCGGGCCGCAATCCAAGCCGACAGGGCCGCTGCTGCCGCACAGCGGGCTGGGTCTGGCGTTCGTTATGTCCGGAATCCAGGGAGAGCATGCGCTGCTCGGTGACGGCGGATTCACTGCGGGCGATCTCGCGCAGACGGAGAAGGAGCGCGACGCCGTCGCCATGCTGAGCAGCGCGGCCACCGACCTCGACTTCGCGGTGCGTGCCGGGGAGGCTGCTGCGGCCGGCGGACACGCCGACTTCTTCGATCCGCAAACGCGCGAGCGGCTGACGCCGATGCTGCTTGCGCTGAAGAACGCCGAGGATGTCGGGCGCTCGGCCCTCGGCGATCTGACCGGGCTGACCCTGGGCTTCAATTCGCTCGACGGCGACTGAAGCCTGCAGGCAGCCGCGCGATTCTACTCGACGTTGGCTGCCGTTTTCCTGGCGATGAATTGCCCCGTCATATCGACGATGGGCTGAGTGCCGGTCGTGCTCGGCAGTTTCATCACTTCCTTGGCATCGAGGTCGAAGCGCTTCAGATCGACCATGCGGATGGTCTGGTCCTCGTAGGTCTTGAAGTAGACCTTGAGGTTCTGCGGATCACGCATGACGGTGAAGATGGTCTGGTCGGCGTGGACGGTGCCATCCACCTCTTCGCGCGCGGCGCCGTAGGGGATGTCGAAGTTGTTGAGGATGTGGAAACCGTTGGCGATGCCCGCCTTCGCGTCCGGCGCCTTCAATGCCGTGCTGCTGAACGCTGCGGCGCGGACGAAGCGCGAGGGCGGGGTAAAATCTCCGGGCAGACCGAACATGCCCGCGCCGAGGCCGAACGACTGCAGCGTGGTGCCGTCGATCTTCACCGGCGGAACATCGCGCGGGCTCAACGTGATGTAGTTGCGCAGATTGGTCATGTGCCAGTCGAAGCTGGGGGAGTTGGTCAGGACGCCAAGCGGATTGTCGGTGACGACAAGCTTGCCCTTCAGCGGCTCGATGACGATGCTCTTGCCGCTCTTGTCGTAGACGATCCAATGGAACGGCTGCACCGTCTGCGGCCAGCCCGGAAGCAGCGTCGGCGCGACCATGACGTCGCCGGCCTCGACGGCTGCCTTCACCTCGTCGACGCTCGAGAACTGGGTCAGGACCCAGGTCGAGAAGTCGATTGAGGACATAGACTTGGGCTGGTTCTCGGGGGTGGTCGGCGTGTACTCGGCCATGGTCGGGAAATAGAAGGCGCCCATCGCTAGGCCCTTCTCGTTGATGCCGTCCATGACTCCGAGATTGCCGAACACGATAGCGCCGAGGACGCCATACTTGGTCGTCCACTTCTTGCCGTCGCCGAGCGGGGTCAAGCCGGTGAAGTCGTAGTTGCGCGGCACAACCGCGTAGGTGATGTCGAGTTGAATGCCGAACTCCACGGTGCGTCCGTGCACGATCGTGTTGTCGGCGTTGCGCAGCAGGATGCCGGTGCAAGCGCTGGCGGTTTCGGCCGTCGCGAAGGCGAAGGTTGCAGCGGCGGCGATGCCGCGGAAAAGCTTCGACGTGCGTGTCATGGCGGCTGGCTCCTGCAGCGAACTTCGATGGCTCTCGGTGCTCCGAGTACCAGAGTTTGCTTGCCGGCCCTTGCCGCCGATCGATCGCATTTTACCGAACTGGTGCTGCACTCCGGCCTTAGGACCGGCGATTGAACTTCCGGTAACGCGAGATGAGCGCGTTGGTCGAGGCATCGTGTGCAAGCGTCGGGGCGGCGGGGTCGCGCAACTCGGCGATGATCTTCTTTGCCAGCACCTTGCCAAGTTCGACGCCCCATTGGTCGAACGGGCCGATGCCCCAGATGGCCCCCTGTACGAACACGCTGTGCTCATAGAGGGCGACAAGCGCGCCGAGCGTGCGGGGATTGAGGCGTTCCGCCAAGATCATGTTGCTTGGGCGATTGCCCTCCATGACGCGGAATGGAACATCCGCGGCGCCGACACCTTCCGCCGCGACCTCGTCAGCCGTCTTTCCGAAGGCGAGCCCTTCGGCCTGCGCGAACATGTTGGCCATCAGCAGGTCGTGCGTCTCGGCGAGCGGGCTCATAGGGGAAAGGGAGCCGATGAAATCGACCGGCACGAGGCGCGTGCCCTGGTGCAGGAGCTGGTAGAACGAATGCTGGCCGTCGGTGCCAGGCTCGCCCCAAATGATGGTGCCCGTGGCGTAGTCAACGCGGCCGCGGGAAAGGTCCACACTCTTGCCGACGCTCTCCATCAGGAGCTGCTGCAGGTAGGCTGGGAAGCGGGCAAGGTTCTGCGCATAGGGCAGCACAGCCTGCGACTCCGCGCCGAAGAAATCGGAATACCAGACGGTCAGCAGCGCCAGGATGACCGGCAGGTTCTGCTCGGCCGGGGCCGAGCGGAAGTGCTCGTCCATGGCGCGAAAACCGGCGAGCATATCACGGAATTTTTCGGGGCCGACGGCAAGCATGGTCGACAGGCCGATGGCGGAGTCCATCGAGTAGCGGCCGCCAACCCAGTCCCAGAACTCGAACATGTTGGCGGTATCGATGCCGAATGCGGCGACCGCCTTTGCGTTGGTCGAGACGGCGACGAAGTGGCGAGCGACGGCATCGGCGCTGCCGAGTTTGTCGATCAGCCACGCACGCGCGACGTCGGCGTTGCTCATGGTCTCGAGGGTGGTGAACGTTTTCGAGGAGACGATGAAAAGGGTCTCCGCTGCGTCGAGGTCGCGCGTCGCCTCGGTGAAGGCGGCGCCGTCGACGTTGGAGACGAAGCGGAAGCGCAGATTATGATCGGCGAAGGGGCGCAACGCGAGATAGGCCATCTCGGGCCCGAGGTAAGAGCCGCCGATGCCGAGGTTGACGACGTTGCGGATCGGCTTGCCGGTGTGCCCTTTCCAGGCGCCGCTGCGCACTGCTTGAGCGAATGCCGCCATGCGATCCAGTACGGCGTGCACGTCGGGAACGACGTTGCGGCCATCGAACTCGATCACGGCATCGCGCGGTGCGCGAAGGGCCGTATGCAGCACGGCGCGGTTCTCGGTGACGTTGATCCGGTCGCCGCGGAACATCGCCTCGCGCTGACGGTCGACGCCGCGCTCCTCGGCGAGCTTCACCAGCAGCGCCATCGTCTCGGCGGTGATGCGGTTCTTCGAATAGTCGAGGATGAGGCCGCCGCCTTCGACGGTGAAGCGCGCGGCACGCTGCTGATCGTCCGCAAACAGCTGGCGCAGATGCGCATTCTTCAGCTTGGCGTAGTGGGCGGCAAGCGCCTGCCACGCGGCGCCTTGGGTCAGCGGCGCACCGACGACTGCGTCTTTGCTCATCTGGCAAGTCCCTTAAGCGAGCGCCTTGCTCTTGGCGCCAATCGATTTGAGCATGTCGTGCCAGGACGCGACGAAGGACTTGGCGCCATCATCCTGGAGCTTGCGTGCAAGCGCATCGACGTCGACGCCAGCCTTGGCGTGGGCTGCGAGAATGGCATCACAGTCGCCGCCGTCCGGCGTCAGCACACCATTGATATTGCCGTGGTCGGCCAGTGCGCGAAGCGTGTCCTCGGGCATGGTGTTGACGGTATTGGGGGCGGCGAGCGCTTCGACATACAGTGTGTCATGCGCGCGCTTGTCCTTGCTCGACGTGCTGGCGAACAGCAGCCGCTGCGGGCGGGCGCCAGCATTCTCCAGCCGCTGCCAGCGATCGGACGCGATCAGCTCGCGGTAGGCGCGATAGGCCTGCTGGCCGATCGCGATGCCGAGCTTGTTTTTCAAATCGTCGGGGACGTCCTCGACGACAGCGCGGTCCCAGCGGCTGATGAAGATGGAGGCGACCGAGCGGACGTCGGGGTCGAGGCCGGCGGCGACGCGCCTTTCGATGCCGCGGGTGTAGGCTTCGGCCGCGGCGAGATAGTCGGCGGTCGAGAACAGCAGCGTCACGTTGACGGGGACGCCGGCGAATGTCGCCGCCTCGATCGCGGGCAGGCCTTCCTTGGTGCCCGGGATCTTGATGAAGAGGTTCGGCTTGCCCGCCTTCGCGTACAGCCGCTTCGCCTCGCCGATGGTCGCGTCGGTGTCGTAGGCGAGCAGCGGCGACACCTCGAGCGAGACGAATCCGTCGACGCCGGCGGTTCGCTTGTAGATGGGCAGGAAGTGGTCGGCGGCGCGGGACAGATCCTCGATCGCCAGCTCGAAGAATAGCTCTTCGTCGCCCAGGCCCTTGCGCGCCAACGGCTCGACCGCGGCGTCGTAATAGGAGCCTTTGCCGATCGCCTTCTCGAATATGGTCGGGTTCGAGGTAAGGCCGGTCACGGACATGGTGTCGATCATCGCGGCGAGACGGCCGCTGTCCAGCATGTCGCGCGTGATGTCGTCGATCCACAGGCTTTGGCCGGCGTCGTGCAGCTTTTTCGTCGCCTTCACGGCGTATTCTCCACCTGAATGCAGCCGGGTGTCCTGCGGCCCCAACGGGCCGTTCCCCCAAGCCAAACTCGCAAATTCGAGCCTGTGTCTTAGCGGAAACGAGCGACAAATCGTAGCGCGAATATGCCGCTAACAGTAGCGATTGGCTCGCTGGGCTATTTGGGCTCGATTCAAGGCCATAGAGGGGCGCCCAGGTCGGCTCTTGCATGGGGCCCCGAGGCGCCCTTATGTCGGTTAATCTCGTAGCACCCAGCAGACAGGATCATCGCCATGGAATACCGGCGTCTCGGCCGCTCCGGCTTGAACGTGCCCGTCTTGAGCTTCGGCACCGGCACCTTCGGAGGCAAGGGCAAGCTCTTTGCCGCGTGGGGATCAACGGACGTCGCAGAGGCCACGCGGCTCATCGATATCTGCCTCGACGCGGGCGTGTCGATGTTCGACACAGCGGATATTTATTCGGCAGGCGAGTCCGAGCGAATCCTCGGCGAGGCGCTGAAGGGCAAGCGCGACAAGGCAATCGTCTCGACCAAGACGACCTTCCGCTTCAACGACGAGCCTAACAACGTGGGCTCGTCGCGGCTTCATCTTCTCAAGAGCGTGGACGAGCAGCTCAAGCGTCTGCAGACCGACCACATCGATCTGTTGCAGCTTCACGCCTATGACGCCATGACGCCGCCGGAAGAGGTTCTGTCGACGCTCGACACGCTCGTGCGCGCCGGCAAGGTTCTCTACACGGGCGTTTCGAACTTCTCCGGCTGGCACCTCATGAAGGCGCTGTCGGTCGCCGACAAGTACGGCTATCCGCGCTACGTCGCCAACCAGACGTACTATTCGCTCATCGGGCGGGAGTACGAATGGGAGCTGATGCCGCTCGGCATCGAGGAGGGTGTCGGCGCGGTGGTATGGAGCCCGCTCGGCTGGGGACGCCTCACCGGCAAGATCCGTAGAGGCACGGGCATTCCGAAACAAAGCAGATTGCACGACTCGGCGGAGGCCGGGCCGCAAGTCGAGGACGAACATCTGTTCAGAGTTGTCGACGCGCTCGACGCGGTGGCCGCAGAGACGGGCAAGACCGTGCCGCAGGTCGCGCTCAACTGGCTGTCGCAGCGGCCGACGGTGGCGACGATCGTCATCGGGGCACGCAACGAGGAACAGCTCACTCAGAACCTCGGCGCTGTCGGCTGGAGCCTTACGAAGGAGCAAGTGGCGAAGCTCGACAAGGCGAGCGAGGTGCCGCTGATCTATCCCTATTGGCACCAGCGCGGGACGTTCCTGGAGCGCAATCCAGTTCCGGTCTGACCGACAAAAAAGGCGCGTCCGGCCGGGCGCCCCTTTTTCGTTTCCGATGGTCCCCTCGCGCGCTGCGGAGAGGCTAAGCGCGTCTAGGGCGCAGAGCGCTGCTTGAAGCGTGCTGCCGCATGCTGACGCGAAAGATTGGGACCAAGCGCTGCACGCGCCTGCTCGAAGCGCTGCCAATCCGCAGCATCGGGAAGTGCGGGGATGGTGACAAGCTCGCCCTGGTCCAATCCGACGAGCGCGGCGTCGACCATTTCACCGGCTTCCATGACCATCTCCGCGGGCAACGCGTTTACGTCGCCGCCGGAGCGCTCCCAGATCTCGGTGCGCGTGGCACCCGGCAACACGGCCTGCACGGTAACGCCGGTGCCGGCCAACTCCGCATTCATGGTCTGCGTGAGCGCCAGCACGTAGGCCTTGGTCCCGGCGTAGGTGGCGTTGGAGATTTCCGGCGCGACGGCCAGAACCGATGCGATGTTGACGATGGTGCCGCGGCTGCGAGCCAAGAAGGCCTTGGCGGCAACCGAAGCGAGGTGCGTTACGGCGACGATGTTCAGCTTGATCATCGCGTCGATCTCGACCAGCTCATGCTCGGCCAGCTTAGCGTTGGCATAAATGCCGGCGTTGTTGACGAGCAGCGTGATCTCCGCATCGCTCGCCAGCTTGTGCTCGACGCGGTTTAGATCTCCGTCCTGCGTCAGGTCGGCCTGCAGGATCTCGACGTTGCGAGAGGTTGCAGATCGCAGTCGCGCCGCGAGTTCCTGAAGCTGCTTCTCATTGCGGGCGACGAGGATGAGATCAAATCCACGCTTGGCGAGCCGCTCGGCATACACGGCGCCGATGCCAGTCGAGGCGCCCGTGATCAGGGCCTTCCCTTTGGTGTCGAGGGTCATGCTGTGTTTCCTTTGCCTTATATTATGCTCATCATTTATTATGACGCGCGTCTTGGTTCAAGCTCTGAAAGTCTAAACAGTCTATTTGGGCAGGAGAGCCTCGCGCGCAGCCAGAAGGAACTCGTCAGAGATAGGCTGACCCTTCGTGGCGCGTGACAGCATCAGCGATCCCACTAGGAGTGCGACGTCGGCCAGCGCCTCCTCGCGCTTTGCGGTTCTACCGCGGCCGCCAAGCATCGCCGCGACGCCCTCGACCATGCCTTCGACACCGGTCGCAAAGGTCTTGCGCAACGGTCCTTTGAACTCGTCCCGCGCAGCATCGTCGGCGAGTGCTGCGACAGGGCATCCGAGCCCAGGCTGATCGCGATGCGACTTGCCGGTGTAACGGTTGACGAACTCAGCGAGCGCAGCCGGCTTGTCACCCTGATGGCGCTCGGTGACATCCGCGTAGAGCGCTTTCTTTTCGGCGAATGCGTGCTCGCAAGCGGCAACGGCCAGATCCTCTTTCGAGTTGAAATGACCGTAGAAGGCGCCATGCGTCAGGCCCGCTTCCGCCATCAACTCCGGCACGCTCACGCCGTGAATGCCACGCGCCTTGAACAGTCGTGCTGCGGCCTCGATGACTGCGGCGTGGTTCTCTGCTGCCTGCTTCCTCGAAACTCGCGGCATCAGCGCTGCTCCTTATTGCCCGCGCCCTAGTTGCGCGTGTCTTGCCCGCGGTTGGCCCGCATGATCAGGCATGTCTCGCTGCCATGGGCGACGAGGCTACCGGCGCCATCATAGACCTTGCCCTCCGCGCTGGCGATGCGGCCACCCAGGTTTAGCACGATACCTTCGCAACGCAGCCTGCCGGTCGCCTCGGTGACAGGTCGCAAGAATGTGATGTTCATCGACGTGGTCGTAAAGGTCTCGCCTGCTTTCAAGACTGAGTGGACCGCACAGGCCATCCCGGTGTCGAGCAGCGTCGCGATCCATCCGCCGTGCATGACGTTCATCGGGTTGTAGAAGGCACGATCGGGCTCTCCTTCAAACACGACGCGCCCCTCCGCAACCTCAAGGGGGTAGATGCGTGTGGTCGGAGCAAAGGGCGGCGCGGGTAGTGTTCCGTCCATCAAAGCCCGCATGAACTCCACACCTGACCATGCACGCATAGCGCCGGGCGAGCCGGAAAGACGTTGTGGCTGATCCATCATGCGACCTGTTCCACCGACATGCGACCAAAGCGGATATTGCATTACGACCATCATATATTATGTTGACCATCATGAATAGCGGGTGGCGTTTAGCCTGCCCGCACAGGAGCTGGAATCATGAGCGCTAACGATCCGGTGGTAATCGTCTCGGCAACGCGAACGCCGCTGGGGCGCTTCCAGGGCGCGCTGTCGGCACTTTCTGCCGCGTCACTCGGGGCGACAGCGATCAAGGCCGCGGTAGACAACGCCGGCATCGAGCCGGACGGCATTGACGAGGTGCTGATGGGGAACGTGTTGCAGGCGGGCCAGAGGCAGGCGCCGGCACGACAGGCGGCGCGAGGTGCCGGGCTGCCGGATGCCGTCGGCGCGACGACGATCAACAAGGTCTGCGGCTCGGGCATGAAAGCCACCATGCTGGCACACGATCTCCTTGCTGCGGGCAGTGCGAACATCATCGTCGCGGGCGGCATGGAATCGATGAGCAATGCTCCGTACCTGCTGGCCAAAGCGCGGAGCGGATATCGAGCGGGCCACGACACCCTGCTCGACCACATGCTGCTCGATGGGCTCGAGGACGCGTATGAGCGCGGGCGCAGCATGGGCGATTTCGGCGAGGCGACTGCAGAACGCTATCAGCTTTCGCGGGCCGACCAGGACGCATTCGCAATCGAGACACTGACTCGCGCGCGCTCGGCTGTTTCCGAGGGACGGTTCCGAGCCGAGATCACGCCGATTGCCATCGTCGACAAGGCGGGCGAGCGGGTGGTCTCGGACGACGAGAATCCGCTCAAGGTCTCGCCGGAGAAGATCCCGAAACTAAAGCCGGCGTTCCGCCGCGATGGGACGATCACGCCGGCAAGCTCATCGGCAAATGCCGACGGTGCCGCTGCGCTCGTGCTGACCCGGCGATCGATAGCCGAGCGCCGCGGGCTGCCGGTGAGGGCCATCATCCGTGCGCACGCCACGCACAGCCACGAGCCGCAATGGTTCACGACGGCGCCGATTCCGGCCATGCGCAAGTTGCTCGAAAGGACGGGCTGGAGGGCACAGGATGTCGATCTTTACGAGATCAACGAAGCGTTCGCCGTGGTTGCGATGGCGGCGCAGAAGGAGCTGGGGCTGTCGCGCGATCAGCTCAACGTCAACGGCGGCGCGTGTGCCCTCGGTCATCCGATCGGAGCGACGGGTGCACGGCTCATCGTGACACTGCTGCACGCGCTCGAGCACGCCGACGCCAAGCGCGGCATAGCCTCGGCGTGCATCGGCGGCGGCGAGGCAACTGCGATCGCAATCGAGCGGGTGTGATCGACTCTGATTGTTCGCTCGAAATGGGCCGCGTTGCTTCCAGCGACGCGGCCTTTTTCATGCTCCGGTGCTGTTCGCAGGGATAATGCGCACGGGCACGGATTTCGCCGCCGGCACCTTGCTGCCCTCGGCGTAGTGCCAGAGCGGCACCAGCGGATTGCATTCCGGGTAATAGCCTGCACAGCTGCCGGGCGGAATGTCATAGCTGACGATACGCATACCG
The DNA here is from genome assembly GCA_964493785.1 of uncultured Hyphomicrobium sp. GTDB lineage: Bacteria > Pseudomonadota > Alphaproteobacteria > Rhizobiales > Hyphomicrobiaceae > Hyphomicrobium_A. The sequence continues at coordinate 46,174 of CAZBPM010000006.1, forward strand.
CGCACGATGCGGGGCACGTTGTCCCCGGCGGCCCCGATGATGTCGACGCGCTCTCCGTCCCTGAGGCCGCGGTCGGCGATGTCCTTTTCGTTCATCAGAACGACCATGCGCGTGCCCTTGATGCCGCGCAGGCGATCGTCATAGCCGTACACGGTGGTGTTGAACTGGTCGTTGCTGCGTAGCGTCATCATGGTGAGAACGCCCTGGCGCGCCGGAGGAATGTCGGGATCTTCCGAGAGCGAACGCGGCGTGATGAAGTTCGCCTTGCCGTTCGGCGTTGTCCAGATGCGCTCGCGGGCCGGCAGCGGCCGGTCGAAGCCCTCGGGATTCGTTATACGCGCGTTGAAGTCTGCGAAGATGTGCGGATAGGAAACCGCGATGGCGTCGCGCACGAGCGCGTAGTCGCCGCTCCAAGCATCCCAATCGACGCGGTCGTTATGCGGCAGGATCTCTTTAGCGAATTCGGCAACGATCTTCGGCTCCGATAGGAGATGCTCGCTCGCGGGCTTCACTTGGCCGTGCGAAGCGTGAAAACGCCCGGTCGTGTCCTCGACGCTGACAAACTGCACGCCGGATGCCTGCCTGTCGATCTCGATGCGGCCGAGGCACGGCAGGATGTATGACGACTTGCCGTGGATGATGGCACTGCGATTGAGCTTGGTGATGACCTGGACCGTGAGACCGAGGCCACGCCAATTGCGCTCCATGATCTCGGTGTCAGGGATGGCGCGAACGAAGTTGCCGCCGAGCTGGACGAATGCCTTGACGGTCCCGCCGCGGATACCCTCGCATGCTTCCACGGTGTTGAGCCCGGCCTCGCGCGGCGGCTCGAAGTTGAACTGCTCGGCGAAACGGTCGAGCGGCACGAGCTCGGGCTTTTCCGTGACGCCGACGGTGCGCTGACCCTGAACGTTCGAATGGCCGCGGACGGGGAAGATGCCAGCGCCGGGCTTGCCAATGTTGCCGCGCATGAGGAGGACATTCATCAGCATCTGGATTGCGACAACGCCGGAGCGGTGCTGCGTCAGGCCCATACCGTAGCAGGCGATCACCGCCTTCGCGTTAGCGTACACGGTTGCGGCCGCCTCGATGTCGGCGCGCTTAAGGCCGGAGCACGCCTCGATCTGCGACCACTCGAAAAGGCGCATGGCGTGGGCGAACTCGTCAAAGCCGCTGGTGTTACCGGCAATGAATTCGACGTCGATGATGCGCTCGGTGCCCGCGGCCTTCGCCTCGTCATCGAGAGCGAGCAATGTCTTGGCGATCCCGGTAAGTGCGGCGAGATCGCCGCCTGGATTGAGCTGATGGTATTGCGTGCTAATCTGCGTTTCGGAACCCGTCAGCATTTCGACCGGCGACTGCGGATTGGTGAAAAACTCCAGTCCCTTCTCGCGCAGCGGATTGAAGGTGATGATGGGGACACCGCGTTTGCGCGCATCCTGCAACTGATGCAGCATGCGCGGGCTGTTGACGCCGACGTTCTGCCCTAAGAACATCACGCAGTCCGTGTGATCGAAGTCGTCGATCTTCACCGTGCCGACCGGAACGCCGATGGAAACTGGAAGCGCGACCGATGTGCTCTCGTGGCACATGTTGGAGCTGTCGGGAAGGTTGTTGCAGCCGTACATGCGGGTCATGAGCTGATACATGTACGACGCCTCTAGCGAGGCCCTGCCCGAGGCATAGAAAACGACAGACTTGGGGTCGAGCGCGCGTAGTTCGGCACCTATGGCGGCAAATGCTTCGTGCCATTCGACCGGGACGTACTTGTCGCTGGCGGCATCCCAGCGCATGGGATGCGTGAGACGGCCGACGGATTCCAAATCGTAGTCGGCCCACGCCTCCAGCTCAGTCACCGTGTGCTCGGCAAAGAATTCGGGCGGGCAGCGCTTGTCGGTGATCTCCCAAGCCGTTGCCTTGGCGCCATTCTCGCAGAATGCGAAAAGGCCTTCGTGTTTCGACCGGCCGTAAGAGCAGCTGACGCATGCAAAACCCTGAGGCTTATTTTGCCAGAAGAGGGCGAGCGGACCCTTGATGGGGATCGCCTCACGCAGCAGGATCTCGGTTACGCTCTTGGCAGATCCCCAACCGCCAACAGGCCATTCGTAAGGCTTGATGTCGATGTGGCGGACCGCGCCGTCGGCCGTATCGTGCTCTATGCCGGTCTGGGACTTCAGGACATTGTCGCCTCTGGTCTCAGCAGCTGCCATGATAATCCTCCGGCACGGGTCAGGTTGGGATCGAATGGTCGTACCTCTGGCGCCCTAAGGCTATGGAAGGGCGAAACCGTCACGAACAAATCGCTGCTTTCCACGACGGCTTTTAGCGCAATCGCTGCAGCGGGCCGGATCGCTTTCGACGACCCGGCGCCGCCTTCTTGCGGTGGTCAGCGGCAGCCCCAGATCCCGTAAACGGAATCGGAAATGCTGTGGCAGTCGTCTGAATCGCCCGCGTAAGCAGCGGTGATGCCGCCGAGCAGCGAGAGGGCCAGCAGAGACGTGGCGATGAGCTTCATGTTCGATCTCCATCCGAGATGCCGGGCACCACGCCCGACGTCAGATGAATTTGTTGCCGATGAGCTGCGCGGATAACCCGCCACGGTGCCAATGGCTCGTTCGCGTCTCGCTAACAATTGGCGGCATTTGGAGGGGCGGCATTGCTCGGCCTGCCCGAGAGCGACGACGGCGGGACCACTTTGAGCGCCCTGGGGCTTGTCGTCGCATCATGGCCCTGCAGAGCGGATCGGTGGTCGCGCTCGGGGCCTCGAAGTCAATTTGCTCGACGATGCATGGCCGGTCCGTGAAACGGCCACCGTTCCGCTTGAGCAGGCCGGTGGCCGGTGGTGTTCATCGCGGTGCCCGGGCGCGTTTCAGCGCATCCAAGTGCTCGGCATATGATTCAAGAAAGTGCTTGCGTGACGTCGTTCCTCGTTGATCGACGAGCTTGCGTGCAGTCTGAAATGCAACCTGCTCGTGCGAGCCTTCGGCGAACGTTGTCGAGCTATCGAACGTCATTAGGACTCCCCCATCACAGCTAATGTGCCCGAGGCAGGAATAGGATGGAGGGTAATATCGAGCCAGTGGCGATCGGGCCCAATCCACCGCGCAGAGACGGTCGTGGGTAGGAGCAGCGCTGCGCTTGACTGTGTCGCGATCACGTCAGCCTCGGTAAAGGCGGCAGCGCCGACAAGCCGTGGATCCAAGAAAAACAGGCCCGCTGCTGGTCAGGCAGCGGGCCTATCAGACGAGGCGGGAGTTCCTCGCGATGGGGCAACAGCCCTACTTGGCAGGCAGAGCGAACTGCACGCCGCCGAAGACGGTCAGCCCCGGGTTATTGAAGTTGATGGCCGTCGTGTAGTTCTGATCGAGCAGGTTGTCGCCGCGCACATAGGCGATCGTGCCGGGCATCACCTCGTAGCCAATCTTGGCGCTCAGAAGGAAGTAGTCGTCGACTGGTGTGTCACGCGCAGGTGAGAAGTTGAAGTTCTCGTCTACGACGTCGGCGATGTATTGGCCTGTCACGTTGACGGTCACTTTGTCGACCGGCTGTGCGTTGAGGCCAACGACGAAGCTGTGACGGGGAAGACGCGCGGCGCGCGTGCCGTCCGGCTCCTCGGAGTCGGTGTAGGTGTAACCGGCATTGACGATCGCAGTCGGGCTCAGCTTGGCGAAGGCCGTGAGCTCGACGCCATTGCTGCGCGTCAGGCCGGGCGTTTGCTGGTACGACCAGGTTGCGCTGTTGTAGGTGATGCGATTGTTGAGATCGATGTCGAAGTAGGTTGCACCGAAGCCGAACCGGTTGCGCATGAAGCCCTGGTCAAACCCGATGTCCCAGCTCTCGCTGGTTTCGGGCTGGAAGTCGACGCTACCGCCAAAGGGCGAATAGAGCTCGTAGAGGCTCGGGGCGCGGAAGCCGGTGCCGTAGCTGGCATGGAACCGGGTCTCGGTGTGCGCGATCTGGTATGCGGCGGTGAAGCGATGCGTGTCGTGCTGGCCAAACAGCGAGTGGTCATCGATGCGCCCGCCAGCGGTGAGCACCAGGCCCTCGATCGGCTCGACGATCATTTGGGCATATGGGCTGGTCATGTCGACGGACTTGCGGCTGTCCCAGGTGCTCTCGTATCCGACGCGTTCCCAGTCGACACCGCCGACGATGGCAAGCCACCGATTGAAGCTCAGCGTGCCGCGATACTCACCCTTGACGCGATCACCGTCGAACGCGGACCCGCCGAAATCCTGATCGACGTTGTAACGTTCGTTCTGCATGCCCTGGATCGCGAAGGTATTCACGAAGGCGCCGTTGAACAACGACACGTTGGCGCCGACGCGACCTGCCTGCTGGGATGTTTCGACGACGTGGGTCTTGTCGTAGCCAGAGCTGGAATCGTACTCGAAGCGGGCGTCGAGGTTGCGGGCGGCGAAGAAGACCGTCACTTCATCGGAGAGCTTATATTCGCCGCGGCCTGAGAACGTGGTGTTCCTATAGCCGTCGTCCTCGGTACCGTAGGCGCCTACGGAGAAGCCGTCAGTCTGCAAGCCCTGGACGGTGAACGCGACGTTGCTGCCATTGGCGTCGGCGTAGCCGGTCGAGTACGAGCCGCGCCAAGCGTTATAGGTGCCGTATTCGGCTCCACCACTCTGGAAGAGCCCAGGCTTGGTTGCGTATTTCGTGTCGAGAGAAATCACGCCGGCCACGGCATCGCCGCCGTACAGCGTGCTCTGCGAGCCCTTGAGCACCTCGATCTGCGCGGTATCGCCGACCATCAGGTGCTCGAGATGCGTGAAGGTCTGCGTGCCGGATGGGTCGCTGAGGTCCATGCCGTCGACCAGAACCTTGATGTAGTTCTGGTTGAGCCCGCGGATTTGGAAAGTGGTCTGACTTCCAGCTCCGCCGGTGGATGTGACGGCGACGCCCGGAACCTGCTGCAGGTAGTCCTGCAGGAATGTTTTCGATTGGGCGTCGATGTCCTTCTCGGTGATCACGGAGACGCTGGAGCCAACCTTGGCATAGTCGGTCGGCGTGCGGTTGGCCGAGAAAACGACCGGTGCATCCGGATCGGCGGTGCCGCTCGTATCCTTCGTCACAGCTGCCTGCGGCTCGGACGTCGGCTTCTTCCTGGCGGCCTTTTTCTTGGCCGCGGCCTCGACCTCAAGCGCCGGCAGCTCGGAGGCTGACTGCGCGAATGCCGTGGTGGCGGTGACGCTGACGACCGCAGCTACGGACGTCGTTAGCGTGAGAACATAGCTAAGTGAAACAAGCCTGGGCTTGGACGAATACAGATACACAACAGCCTCCCGTTACGCTTACTGAGCCTCGGGAGAAGCTTCGGTCTCATGCATATTCACTGCGACGTCAGGAACGCGGCCACGCTGGCCACGGCCCGGAGCCGTGACGCGACGGGCAGCACCTGTTTCGATCGCTTAGTGTCGGGAAAAGACACCGTAGAATGACATGCCTGACGTAGCTCCCCTTCGGTTGCACATCAGTCGCCACTACGGGTGTCCGTTCCACCAAGCGTCCCGCATGGAGGATGGGCGACTTGCGACGGCAGGTCTCCTGGCTCGCGGCTCAAGCGTTTCTTTCCGACCTTCCCGGCAACCCAACGCGGGTCGCCAGTGGCATATTCGGAAGAAACTTGCCGCTTACAGTTGCGGGAGCAGCCCCGGCTTCGGCGTCTTGCGACGCCACACCGTGTTCCACATTTCATCACCGACGGGCCGAAGCCCGCAGATGAAACCGTCACGCGCCTAAAGCGCCGCAAAGACGTCACGGTGTCAATTAGAATTCTTGATGACTAACAGATAGTGCTGGCGCAGGCGCAAGCCGGCAACATCGAATCACCCGCCTGCGGACGGTCGGCGACGGCTTGCGGAAGCTCGCGCGAGATCAGCGCGCCCGACGTACGGCTAGCTTTCGCGCGTGACGCTTCTTGAACCAGATGACGATGCCGGTCGCGGAGAGGATTGCTACGACTATGCCCATCACGGACAGCGCGACGCGTCCAGGGAGTCCGGCGATGCGTCCTGAGTGAAGCGGAAACTGCAGCTGCATGAATATGTCGGCCGCGGTGCCCTCCCATGGGACCCTCCCGCCGACGATCGCGCCGTCCTTGCCATCGACGAACAGCATCTTGAGCATGCCACTGCTGCCGTGCTCCTCGCCAGGCGCGAAGAACATGATGGCGTAGAGCCCATATTGCTGACCGTAGAACGCGCTGCCTGCGGGCTCCTGCCAACCTCGACGCGCCGCCTCGCCCTTCGCCGCGTCGATGGCGCCGGCGAATGCAACATCTGGCTCGATCGGCTTATTGAGCGGCGTCGGCGTACGGTCGTCGAATGCATCGGGCGTCAGCGAGGAAATGGTGCTGAGGATCGGCCGCACGATCTCGTTTCCGAGGTTCATCGATACGGATGTGAAGGCGACGATCAGCAGCATGGCCCAAAGCCAAAGGCCGAAGGCGCGGTGAACATCGAAGTTGATGCGGTAGGCGCTGCCGCTCCACTTGATCTGCCATGCCGGCTTCCAGCGCTGCCACCACGAGCGTCGACCCGAGCCCGCCGGCGCATCGTCCAGCACGGCGTCGCTCACCGCGGCGCCAACAGAGAAGCCGCGACGGAAGCGCTGCGGGAACGTCAGGTAGAGACCCACGAAGCAGTCGAACAGCCAAACGATGCCGACGATGCCCATGAACCAGACGCCCCAACGATCGATGTTGTTGAAGTCGGGGATGTGCATCGAATAGTGCAGCTTGTAGAGAAACGGCAGCAGGTTCTCGCGGTCGAGAGAGATGCGTCCCCAGTAGCGCCTGCCGACGACATCGCCCGTTGAAGGCTCGAGGAAGACCTGGTTGTAGTCGAGCGCGTAAGGCTGTCCTGTCGAGGAATCGACGCGCGGCTCGACACTTAACTGAGCAGTGTGCCCCGCCTCGCCAGAAAGCGTGAAGTAGGTAACTTTGGCCTTGGGATCGGCCGCTTCCAGCTTTTCAACGAGCGTCAGCGCGGGCAGCGGCGCGGCCGAGGGGTCGGTCACGCGCGCGTCGAACAGCTGCGGGTTCAGCCACTCGTCGAGCTCGTGGTCCCAAGAGATGACCGCGCCGGTCAGGCCCGCGATGAAAAGGAACACGGCCGTGAAGAGACCGGCCCAACGATGAACGAGTACGAAAGCGTGGCGCATGTTCCCCCAGTGCAGCTTGCGACGCTAACTTTACCGGATTTATCCAGTTTGAATCGGCTCATTGCAACCGGGGAATTGCCCTCCGCCACAAGTTGTTTGGGCGGAGGGCGCATCGATTTTTATGTGAGCGATCAGTATTTGTAGGCCAGGCCCGTGGTGATCGTGCGCGCCGTACCGAGCCAGCAATCTCCGCGGTTGAGACAGGTCGCGACATATTCCTTGTCCTCGAGGTTGGTCGCGCTGACCTGCCAGCGCCAGTGCTCTTCCTCATAAGCAACCATCGCGTCGAACAGCGTCACGGCAGGCACCTCGTAGATGTTGGCGCCATCCCAAGACGTGCCGATATAGCGGGCACCCGCGCCAACCGACCAACCGCGCAGTTGAGGCTGATCGAATTCCCACACGCCCCACAGCGAGGCGAGATGCTGAGGGATCGACTCGATCTGGTTACCGTCGGCGGAAACAGGTTGCGCCGACGCATCGTACACAATCGTGCCGCCTTCATACTCGGCCTGCGTATAGGAATAGCCGCCAACCACTTTCAGGTTCTCCGTGACCTTGCCGGTCACTTCGACCTCGAAGCCTTTGACTGTTACGGCGCCTGTCTGCACCTGGTAGAGCGAGTTGACCGGATCGGTGACGAGATAATTGTCCTCAGCAATATCGTAGACTGAGGCGTTGACCGAGAAATTGGCCCCCTGAGGCTGGTACTTGAAGCCCAGCTCGTACATCCTGCCCGACTGCGGGTCGAAGGGCTTACGTCCGTTGGCGGGCGAGGATGTGCCATATACCGGCACGAAGGATTCCGAGTAGCTGACATAGGGCGTCAAGCCGAAGGCAAACTCGTACATGAGGCCGGCGCGGTAGGTGACGGCGTCATCCTTTTTAGTCGCGCTGCCATCTGCAGAATTCTCGACCCAATCCTTGCGCGTGCCGACGACGGCGATCCAGTCACCGAGGCGCATCTGGTCCTGAATGTAGAGGCCGGTTTGCGCCACGTTCTGGTTGGCCATCGAGCACACCTCGATGTTGTCGTATGAATTGGTCGTACCGTCATAGGACGTGCCATCGCAGCCCAACCCCGACCACTGTCCTTGACCATACTGCGGATTGTAAACGTTGAATGGTTTGACATCGGAGGCGTAGTTGGAGCCCTGCTGATTAGAGTAGTGGGTGTAGTCGACTCCGGCGAGCACCCGGTGCTTCAGCAGTCCGGTGCCGAACTTCGCCTCCATGTTGGTATCCTGGTTGAACACCTGCGTTTCGGTGAGCGCCTTATAGCGCAGCCGCGTCACCTCCTCCTGGTTGGCGTCGAGGTACGCCCACGGATAGGGATACGTGCCCAGATAGTCGTTGCTGATGTCAGCGTAGCGCGACGAGTGTTGCAGCTTCAGCCAGGGCGCAAACTTGTGCTCAACGAGCAGCGTGCCGGAGGCAACGTCTGTGTCGTAGTGATCGTTGAATTCGCCGACGAAGCGGTCGCGCGGAACCTTGCGGCCGTTGATGTTGGAGTAGAGCGTGCCTACGATGGGCAGGAACTGGTCTGCCGTACCACCGCGGTCCGACTGGAAGTGGCCGAGCACGGTTATGGTCGTGTTGCTGTCCGGGCGGTAGGTGATCGCCGGCTGAATCGCCATGCGGTCGTCGTCAACGTGATCAACCTGAGTGCCGGCATCGCGCGCGGTGCCCGTCACACGGTACGACCATTTTCCGTCCGAGCTGACCGGGCCGGTCATGTCGAATTTGACCTGCTTGAAGTCGAATGTGCCGTACTCGACTCCGATCTCGCCGCCCTGCTCCGATTGCGGACGCTTCGAAACGGCGTTGATGATGCCGCCGACCGGTGCCTGACCATAGAGCACAGAGGCAGGTCCCTTGAGCACTTCGATGCGCTCGAGGAAGTAGGGATCCATGCGATAATTCGAGGTGTAGTAGCCGAACGTGCGCTTCATTCCGTCGAGGTATTCGGTAGCCGGAATTCCGCGGATGAAGTGGCTGTCGGTGCGCCCGTCGAGCCCGTACGCATCGGCAACGACGCCGGGCACGTAGCGGAGGGCTTCTTGTACTGTATGTACGCCCTGGTCGCGCATCTGCTCAGAGCCGACGACCGAGACGGACTGCGGCACTTCCTTTAGCGGCGTATCGGTCTTGGTGCCTGTCGCCGAATTCTTGGCGCTGTAATCGCGCACCGGCCCGGTGGCGGTCTTGTCGCTGGCACTGGAATTACCCGGACCCGTGGGCTGCTGTTGGGGCTGCGGCACTGCCTGCTGGACAGCTGCGGCGGGGGCGGCTGCGGTCTTTTTCTTCGCTTTGGTTTTTGGCTTTGAGGGCTTTTCCTGAGTCTCGACGACGACAGCAGGTAGCGGCGTCACCGCGTCTGCAGAAGGCGGCGGCGCTTGGGCATCTTGTGCCTCAGCGGCGGACACGGAAAGAATGCTGCAAGCAACGAAAAACGCGCACAAACGCCTGTACATGGGAACCCCTGAACGCACATAACTCGAGACTTCCCAACTTGACCCATGAGGTATAGAATTGGGGAGGCGCCAACTTCTATACTATTTTCGTCAAGAATAAAGTTGGAAGTGATTGCTGAAGTGCGTTGGCGGAGGCGTGTGACGTTCGGGCGACAGCGAGAGCGGTTCGCCCTCAGGGCTGCGGACGTCGCCGCGTGCTGTCACGCTGTTGCGCGGCCGAGCAATGGGATCGGTCAGCCGGGCTCGGCGCGCGAGGACTTGGTTGGGGTGTGTGCCAATGCCACCGCCCGCGTCTTCGAGGCATGCCGCGGTTCGACTTCGACGATGCTGAATGCTTCGATATGCACGCCGCAATCAGGACATTCCAGCTTCAACGCTTCCGGCCACTCGTCGTCCCACTCCATGCCGCAACAGCGGTAGGACATTCGCAGCCAGACACGCATATGCTTCGCCACGCGGACCACTCCTCGACAGGGAACGACACCTGAGCGCTAGGGTGATTCGCAGAATGGAAGCAAACCGAGCTAAGTCCCGTGCCACCGCGAGAGCCTCAGCCGAAACCACGTCGCTCCACACACCGCTCCCGGGCACGCTTCCTCGGCCGCATGGCTGAAGGGGCGAAGGCCGCGCCATTCCCTGGTTTCGTCGCCCCGTGCGTGCCGGTCACGCGCAAGGCGCCACCCAGCGGGGATGCCTGGCTGCACGAGGTCAAGCACGACGGCTATCGGGTGCAGGCGCACTTTCACGACGGTGCTGCCGCTGTGTTCACGGGTAGCGGTGACGATTGGGCCGCTCGCATGCCGACGATTGCGGCTTCCCTGCGTGTCCTGCCCGTCAACAACGTCATCCTCGACGGCGAGCTGGTTGCCGTCGACGCCAAGGGCAACGCGGTATTCTACGAGTTGCCGCCGGCCGTGGCCGCCAAGCCTGTACGAGTGAAGGCGCGCCTCGTCTACCACGCATTCGATCTGCTCTACCTTGATGGCTTCGACTTGCGCGGCGCCTCGCTCGCCGACCGCAAGCGTGTGCTGCAGGCGCTGCTCGATAGCACCAGCGGCGTGCAGCTCATCAAGTATGTGGATCACATCGGCGGCGACGGCGGTGTGGTGTTCGAGCACGCCTGCAAGCTCGGGCTCGAAGGCATTGTGTCGAAGCGAGCTGACAGTATGTATCGGTCGGGCCGATGCAGCGAATGGGTGAAGGTCACGTGCCTGCGCTGACACAGCGCATTCGCGTCGGTTCTAACGCTGGCGTGCCGTCGGAAACGGGGCGGTGACAACGCCGCCCCGAATTGTCCAGCGTGTCACTTATTCAGCGCGTCGTCGGCAGCGTCAGCGCCATCCTTCAAGGTTGACTTCACATCGCCCATCGCGACCTGACCCTTGCCCTTCAGCTCCTGCACGGCGCCCTTGACTTGCAGTTGCTCGGAACCGACGACCTTGCCGACGCCCTGCTTCACGGTTCCAATCGCCTGATTGGCATAGCCTGCCACTTTATCCGTCGCGCTACCCATCGTTCACTCCTGTCAGATGACGACAATGCATTTCGGTCGACATAACTACGCGATGAGCAACTGGTTCCGCCCATCATTCGATGCGCTTCAGCTTCGTCAACGGCACCGGACCTGCTGCGCTGGAAAATGTCAGATGCTGCCTGTCGCTCTGTTGCTGAGACACTCCCGTCAGGACGTGCTCGCCGGTGTCGTAGGTGGCAATGCTGCCGTTGTCGTCGATGACGAGGCGCTTTCGCTGAGGAAAGATAGCGTAGCGCATGGCATTCTGACTGCCGGCCGAGGCCGGTACGCCGAGTTCGGACGGCCACCATGACGTCCTCGACGTGACCCCGACCGGGGAGCTGCTGCTCGGTGGCGGCGCGTTATGGACTGCCGCCGCAACATCCCTGCAGAGTGCGTCGACGACGGCCTTGAGCTGATGGTTGAACATGTCTCCTATCATCAGCATGCCACCGGGCATCCACTGCCCCATTCCGCCGAGCTCGGGGATGTTGAATTGTGCTGCTCGTCCGCCGGAGTGGGTGATCGCTGCGGCTAGCGCCTCAACCGTTGCAGCACTGACGTCATGCTTGGCGGCCAGCTGCGCAATATCGGCTTTGCTCAACGAGTGATCCATGCTGCATTTCCTCAACTGCCGACAATGGCGTTCATATTGCGGGACGTATCCGCGCGTTCGGGTGCCGACACGCTCACGGCCGGTGACGTCGAGTCCACGTTGCCAAGCGTCCAGGCGAAAGCGACATCGGCCGCATCGCGGCCTACAGAGATGCGAGCCACGGCATCGGCAGACGCCATGTGCGTGGGATCGATGACGAACCAAGCGCCGCCGTCTGGTCCCTTCAGGTAGACCTCGGCCACGGCGTGAAAATCGGGTGGGCTCAGCGCATCGGCATAGACCGACACGTAGCGCGCCGGAATGCCGGCTGCCCGGCACACCGCGATCTCCAGGTGGGCAAAGTCTCGACAGACGCCCTTGCCCTGCTGGAATACGTCAGCAGCCGTCGAAAGCGGACCGGTGCTTCCGGCCTCGTAGGCCAGTGTCGCGTGAACCCAGTCGGATATCGCGAGGGCACGCGAATAGCCTCTGGGTAAGCCGTCGAATTGCCGCTCGGCCAGCTCAGCGAATAGGTCCGCAGGGCAGAAGCGGCTCGGAAGAAAGTAGGTGAGCACTTCGGGCGGAAGCTCGGCAAAGGCAAACTCTTCAATCATCGCGGGGTCGTACTGCGCGGCCGTGATGTCGACCGTGGCTTCATACGTCACATCGGTTTGGCCCACCGGCAGACATGTACGGATGATCCGGTTCTGATCGCCAACAATGGCAGACGCAAAGACCGGGTTGCTGGAAAGAGTGAAGGACTCGCTCTCGACGGACTGAGTCGACGTCTTGGCGACGTGCACCTGAAATACAAAGTCGGTCGGCTTATCGAGCGTGTAGGAGAGGCGGCTGGAGACAATGAGCTTCACAGGCGTTCCGGAGTTCAGCGGACAAGGGGCCCTGCTAACTCACGAACTGCGCAAGCGTTCCAGCACCGCGACATACGGCAGGTCGTTGACTAGAAATTGTGCTGCCTGGGCTGCAATGCTCTGCGCAGCGCACTCGCCCAACGATCAGTGCATTAACGCTCTCCGCGGCTGCACCCAGATTCGCTAACGCTTTCGCAAGTGGCGGGTTGGCCGACCATACAACGGCGGTCCGGCATGCTATGAGTCCCAATGCGCTATCATAAGGCCGTTGCGGTCACAAAGCCTGAGGCCGATCACATCATCAAGAGTGGCGGCCGTTCAATCACCGACACAGTTGTGCTGTCCCACCTCGACAGATGGTACGATGTGCGGGCGATGACCGCCGCCGAGATCGAGGCTTTCGTATCGGATTTGGCGCGCGCGGAACTGGCTGATCAAAACGCGCACGCGTATCCGCCTAACTAGGCGGTCTAGCCTTCACGGCCGGCATCAGCAATGCACGCAAACTGCTGCCTCAGCGAAGAGGACGCCCTTCAGGGGCATGAGCGAGGAACGCACTGTGGCAAATAGTGACACGCAGCACGAGATTGAAAAGATCATAGCCGCAAGGAACGCGGCGGACGCCTTGCGGGCGACGGCTACTGCCGATGCCGAAAGACAGGCGCTCGCACTAGAGAGCAAGGTGAATGAAGCTGTCACCGCTGCCCAAGAGATGCTCCAACAAGAGATAAAAAGTGCGAACCGGGCGATCAAAAAAGGCGGCCGCACCGAGGAGTTTCGATACCAGTCAAACCCAGAGCCGCGCAGCGGAAAGCTGCTGGCAGGCAATATAACGCTGAGCGATGGGGCGGGTGTGCTGCGGGATTATGTGATCACCGTAGACGCCAGGGACGGGAAGATCGTCGTCAAGGGGCACGGCATCACGATGCAGCAAACGTTGACCAACGTTCTTCACGTTACGACCGAGGATTGGGCGAGATTCCTGAGCGCCGTCTATGCGGGCAATATGCGGTAGCGGCAAGCGCGTGGCGCTTCTCTCTCCGCGTCCGGCCCGGATTAACGCGGCAAACGGGGAGATACGTGCTATGCTCGCCGATGGAAACATTCAAAAGCCCCCCGCGACAAGCAGCGATCGACGACATCGTGATCCCGCTCAAGGATCGAAAAACGATGGCTACGCTTTTGCCGCACCACTGCCGTTGGCCGACCGGCGATCCGCTTCTTCCCGACTTTCACTACTGCGGTAAGACACAGCTCGCAGGTCATCCGTATTGCGACTTCCATGTGCGTCGCGCCTTCAATCCCAGGCGCCCGCGTCCTGTCCAATACCGGATTGTATGACGCCGCTCGGTCGGCCGATCGCTCGGATAGAGGATCACACAAGATGCCTGTAAGCTACGGCTCCATCGCGATTGGGAAGTGCTTCGCTACCGCCACTGATGAAGTTCGGCAGGTCGTTGGACTGGACCGCGGCAGCGTCTCGTACGTCCTTCGCGGAAAGCTGGCGTTCCCATCTTGGGATCCATCTGCGTGGCAGATCACCAGTCAAGATGCCTTCGCCAATGAGGTGAGTGCCGAGGTGGCCGCCGACTGGCGCAGCGCCGGAGCGAAGACACTCTGAACGCGCCGCGACCGTTGCTTGCCGGCTGTTGTCTTCATATCGAATGGAACTCGGGGGTTAGCGACGCGTTGAATATATCTCGCACATCAGCGGGCATTCATCACAAGGAGCGCTTTCCCATGGGCAGCACCGCAGACAAAGTCACCGGCTACGCCAATCAGGTTGCCGGGAATATCAAGCAGGGCGTCGGCAAAGCGGTCGGCTCGGAAGAGTTGCAGGTTAAGGGCGCCGTGCAGGATTTGAAGGGCAAGGCGCAAGTCGCCGTCGGCGACGTCAAGGAGACGGTCAAGGACGGAGCCAACAAGGCTGCCGACGAGATCAACCGCAAGCTCTGACGATAACCCCACGATAAGCGCGAAAGGCCGGTTCTAACGACCGGCCTTTTCTGCATCCCGACCCGATCGCCAAACCCCGAGGACCCAATGAAAATAGAAAAGCTCAGCGACCTGTTCCTGCACACCCTGCAGGACATCTACTATGCCGAGAACCACATCGTGAAAGCCTTGCCGAAGATGATCAAGGCATCCGATTCAAGCGAACTCGCCAAGGCATTCACTGATCATCTGGTGCAGACCAAGGAGCACGTGACGCGACTGCAGCAGGTATTCCAGTTGCTCGATCGCAAGCCCAAGGCTGCCAAGTGCCCGGCAATTGACGGCATTCTCGACGAGGCCAAGGAATTGATGGGCGAGATCTCCGATCCCGACACCAAGGATGCCGCGATGATCGCCGCGGCGCAGGCGGTCGAGCATTACGAGATCACCCGCTACGGGACGCTCGTTGCGTGGGCCAATCTGCTCGGCTACAGCGCCGCGTCGAAGATCCTCGACAAGACCCTGAAGGAAGAGCATGCGGCCGATACAAAGCTGACGAAGATCGCCGTATCACACCTCAACGCCGAAGCCGTCGCGTAGCCGACACGCGAGGCCGACACGAAAAAGCACCCGCGGCGGGCGCCACGGGTGCTCTTTTATTCTAGGCTGAACTAATGAGCGCGCGCTGGCGTCGGTTTCTTTCCGCGCATCAGGAGAGCCAATACAAATCCCGCGCCGGCAGCGATGCCGACAGCTTGCAATGGATTGCGGGTTATAGCGGCAGCCACGTCGCTGTAGCGGTCGCTTGCGGCCTCAACGACCTCATTCATCGTCGAGCTAACAACTTCATTCATGGTTGGGGCGTCGATGGTCACGGGGACCTCCTGGTTCGGCAGCGCCTCACCGCAAGGGCAATCAGTTGCCCTCGCCGGATCAGACTTCGCCGCTTTGTCTGCGAGTTTTGATAACTTGCGAGGCCCACATGTAGTTCCGCGCTTGTCGGCGCGGCGTTGCCGCGTATTGCGCCGTGGGCGGAAGAGTGACAGGGTCGCACGATGGTCAGCAAACAGTTTGTACCGTTCGGCGGTGTCCATGGGTGGCTCGCCGACGTGACTGCATCGAAAAAGACGGGAAGCGGCAAATCCGGTTATGTGAAATCCGGGCTTGTAACGGAGAGCTACTACGTTGCAGAGCCGGATGAGTGGAGAGCATTGAACGCGATCCGCTCTCATGCGCGGGCCGGCAAAGACGCGACCCTCACACCTCGGCGATCCTTGTCACGCAACGAGATCACCCGACTTGGACTGAAGCCGGGTCAAGTCATGATGGCCTGACGACATCGTCCGGCGCGCGCATACTCACGCCGGCGAGGACGTCACCAAAAGCTCGCTCTCGCGAGCGATGCGCTCGAAGACTTCCGCAATCGTCTTGATGCGATAGAGACGCTCGCCTCCTTCGCTCGGCAGCAGCATCGTGATTTTGTAGGAGCGAGCCGAGGCGGCAACGCCACGCTGCGACGGCACAAAATCGACCATCTGGCCAACCCTGAACTTCGCCTTCGGGACTCTAGAGTTCGACATTGATTACCTCCACGTCTCGCGCCAACGCCGCTTCGAGATCGGCGGGGTCAACTTCTACAAGCCGTCGCGACACCAAGGCAATGTTCGACCCTGGCAACTCGATAGTCGTCTTTGTACGCCTGTAGCCTATGAACGAAAGCCCTGAGACCTCCTCGCGAGATTCCTCGATCGCGTAGGTCCCCGCAGGGTAGGTCCCTTCGACGCCGTCGAGCGAAAACGGGCGCGTGAAGGTCACCGACGTCTGGCGTGAGGCTTCTGTCATAGGCGATTTCCTTCGTACGCGCGGACGTCGGGCCGTCTCGCGGCCACAGCGCGAACCGGCACCATCCGCATGCGCGGCCGGGTATCGGTGAACGCCCTATAAGTCACATAGGCAATGGATACTGCCGAGAGGGCGAGCAAGACGATCAGGGATGGAATGGTCCACATAGGAACTTCCTTTCAAGCGAAGCAAAGAGCCGATCATCTTCTGCGATCGGGAAGCAAGCTCTGCGACTCAGACGATGCGCGCGTTGCACTTCGAGAGTTCAGAAATCATCGGCGATCAGCTCGTAAGAGCCTTTGCGCCGACGCTCGTACACTTTGCGGGCAGCTTGCAAAATGCGTTGTCGATTTGCGTCGAAACTAGCAAGCAGCGATTGCTCGCCGGACGGCGCTCCAGCCGCGATTTTGGCCAGAGCGCTCTCCTCAAGGAAGAAGGGAACCTCCAGGGCACCGTCGCTGCCCCAGAAACGAACGCAGCGCCGCGTGGCGTCATAGCTGCGACTTTCATTTGGAAAATTCAGCATTCGCCACTCCTATTTTATCCAGACGACAAAGACTGCCGCGCGAGAACCCACGTCCTTCTTCATTGGCGGACTTAGAAGTCCATCCCGCCGCCGCCCATCGGAGCATGTGCATGACCGGCGTTCTTGGCCGGGATGTCACCGATCATCGCTTCGGTGGTGATCAGCAGGCCCGCAACGGAAGCGGCGTCCTGCAGCGCGCAGCGCACCACCTTGGCCGGGTCGATGACACCTTGCGCGACGAGATCGCCGTAGGCGCCGGACTGGGCGTTGAAGCCGAACGCGTAGGAGGCGTTCTCGAGGATCTTGCCGACGATCACCGAGCCGTCCTCACCCGCGTTGGTGAAGATCTGCCGCGATGGCGCCTGCAAGGCTTTGCGTACGATGCCGATGCCGGTCTTCTGATCATCGTTGGTGGGCTTGAGCGTTTCGAGAGCCTTCATGGCCCTCAGCAAGGCTACACCGCCGCCGGGGACGATGCCTTCTTCGACAGCAGCACGGGTGGCATGCAGCGCGTCGTCGACACGATCCTTGCGCTCCTTGACCTCGACTTCAGTCGCGCCGCCGACCTTGATAACCGCGACGCCACCAGACAGCTTGGCCAGCCGCTCCTGCAGCTTCTCCTTGTCGTAGTCCGAGGTCGTCTCCTCGATCTGCGCCTTCATCTGCTTGATGCGGGCCTCGATGTTGGCCTTCTTGCCGGCGCCGTCGACGATGGTCGTGTTCTCTTTGTCGATCGTTACCTTCTTGGCGCGGCCGAGCATGTCGAGAGTGACGTTCTCAAGCTTGATGCCGAGATCTTCGGAAACCGTCTGGCCGCCGGTGAGGATCGCGATGTCCTCCAGCATGGCCTTGCGGCGATCGCCGAAACCGGGAGCTTTCACGGCCGCGACCTTGAGGCCACCGCGAAGCTTGTTGACGACGAGCGTCGCCAGAGCCTCGCCTTCAACGTCCTCGGCAATGATGACCAGGGGCTTGCCCGCCTGGACAACCGCCTCGAGCAGCGGCAGCAGTGTCTGCAGGCTGCCGAGCTTCTTTTCGTGGATGAGGATGTAAGGGTCCTCAAGCTCCACCATCATCTTCTCGGCGTTGGTGATGAAGTAGGGCGAGAGGTAGCCACGGTCGAACTGCATGCCTTCGACGACTTCCAGCTCGGTCTCGAGGCTCTTGGATTCCTCGATGGTGATGACGCCCTCATTGCCGACGCGCTTCATCGCCTCGGCAAGCTTGGCGCCGATCTCGGCATCACCGTTGGATGAAATCGTGCCGACCTGGGCGATTTCGGCGTTGGAGGTCACCTTTTTGGCCTTGGCCTTCAATTCCTCGACGACGGCCGCAACCGCCTGATCGATGCCGCGACGCAGATCCATCGGATTGGCGCCGGCCGCAACCGACTTGGCGCCTTCGCGAATAATCGCCTGGGCGAGCACTGTTGCGGTGGTCGTGCCGTCACCGGCGATGTCGGAGGTCTTGGAGGCAACCTCCTTCAGCATCTGGGCGCCCATGTTCTCGAACTTGTCTTCGAGTTCGATCTCCTTGGCGACCGTCACGCCGTCTTTGGTGATGCGGGGAGCGCCGTACGACTTTTCGAGCACGACATTCCGGCCCTTGGGACCGAGCGTGACTTTGACGGCGTTGGCGAGAATATCGACGCCGCGCAGCATGCGATCGCGCGCGTCTTGGCCGAATTTGACATCTTTAGAGCCCATGTGGAGCTACTCCTGAAAGGAAGGGGGATCGGCGCAGTGCCCGCTATTATGCGGCGGCCTGTATTTTGGCGGCGCCCTCGAGGACGCCGAGGATGTCGGTCTCTTTCATGATAAGCAGGTCTTGACCGTCGACCTTGACCTCGGTGCCGGACCATTTGCCGAACAGCACCGTGTCGCCCGCTTTCACGTCCGGAGGGTTGATCTTGCCGCTTTCGTCGCGAATGCCTGGGCCAACTGCCACGACCTCGCCGCGCATCGGCTTTTCCTTGACGGTATCGGGGATGATGATGCCGCCTGCGCTCTTGCCTTCCTCCTCGAGTCGCTTAACGACGACGCGGTCGTGCAAGGGCCGGAATTTCATTGAAATCCTCAAATCTCTGATTTTTTGGGTAAAGGTGCGCAATTCGGGGCGTTTAGAAACAGCCCTAGTCGGCACGGGAATTACCTTAGCACTCTCGGCCCTAAAGTGCTAACGATGCTTTCACCCCCGAAATTCTCCGGTGCCCGAAGGCAAAGGCATGATGCTTGAAACGTTGGGCTGGAATGGTCAGCGGCAACTGGAATTCGCTGCGCGCGCGGCAGAAAACCTGGTCGCCGGCAGGGTCGTCAGCGAGCACCGCAGCCATTTCCGCGTTGGCACTGACGCCGGCGAAATTACGGCCGAAATGACGGGGCGCCTGAGAAATGCGGCCGCGTTGCGCTCCGATCTGCCGGGCGTTGGAGATTTCGTCGCGTTGCGACTGGAAATGGGTGACGGCCCGGCAACCATCGAGCAGGTGCTGCCTCGCACAAGCGCGCTAATTCGAAAAGCCTCAGGCGAAAATCGGCCGCAGCTTTTGGCGGCAAATGTCGATACCGTTTTCATTGTGACCGCACCGGATGGCGACTTTAACCTGCCGCGCATAGAGCGCCTGCTTGCACTCGTCGCCGACAGCGGCGCCGTTCCGGTCATCGTCCTCAACAAGGCAGATCTCACCGACGATGCCGCCGGGATGATGGAGCAGATCAGGCAGGTCGCGCCGGGTGTTCCTATTCATGCGATCAGCGCCAACGATGATCGCATCTCCGCCGTTGAGCAGCATTTCGACGGCAATCGGACCATCGCTCTCGTCGGATCGTCGGGTGTCGGCAAATCGACGCTGACGAATGCGCTGCTGGGACGTGCCGCGCAGGCGACACAGGAAGTCCGCGAACACGACAGCCGAGGCCGCCATACCACGACACATCGCCAGCTCTTTCTTCGCCCAGGCGGGGGCTGCATCATCGACACGCCGGGAATGCGCGGGGTGGAGGTCTGGAACACGGACGGCGCCGCCGAAGACACATTCGCCGACATCGAAGGCTTGGCCCTGGAATGCAAGTTCAGCAACTGCCGGCATGAGGCCGAGCCGAAATGCGCCGTGCGCGCCGCCGTCGCGCGCGGTGAGCTTGATGCTGAGCATCTGGCCAAATACGTGCAGCGTTCGCGCGCGGCAATGTCCAGCGGTCGCTGACCTTAGCTACGCGCGCGTCAGTTCAATGCAGCTTCGGTGTCGCTCACCTCATCGGTCCACACCTTGAAGCCTTCTAGCTCGTTGGGACCGAAGGTCGTCGTCATGGCGACGTCCGCCGCATCGCGTCCGCGCGCTATCAAGACGCGGCCGATGCGCGGCACGTTATTGCGCGGATCGAACGTATACCAGTGGCCGCCGATGTAGGCCTCGAACCAGGCGGCGAAGTCGCCCGGCGGGTACGGCGGCGGCGTGCCCACGTCGCCGAGGTATCCGGTGCAATAACGCGCCGGGATATTCAGGGCACGGCAGAAAGCGACAGCCAGGTGTGCGTAGTCACGGCAGACGCCGCGCTTTTCGGCATAGGCGTCCGATGCCGTTCGCGTCACGCTGGCATGTGCATAGCCAAACTCGATGTGGTTATGGACGAAATCGCATATCGCCTGTACTCGGCCCCAGCCGGGCTTGGCATCGCCAAACAGCTTCCAGGCAAGGTCAAGGAGCCGATCACTGTCGCAGAACCGGCTGGCCAGCAGGAAGACCAACGCCTCTTCAGGCAAGTCCTCGACGAGAATTTGCTGGGCTAACGGGACCACGGGATCGGGCTGTCCCGTGTCCGTGATCAAGGCATTGGACGAGATGATCACCTTGCCCTGAGGCGCCACGATCCTGCAGCACCAGTTACCGAACCCATCCCGATAGCCGGATATAGGCACTGGCGGACTGACCACGACATGGTCGGGGACAGCCAGTCCGGCAACGCGCGTGTAGTGAATGTTGAGCATCAAGATGGCAGGTGTCGGTTGGGGGAATGCGTAGCGCAGCTCGTAGCCGACACGGAGTTTCATCTAGCCATCCTATTTTGCCGATCCAATTGTATCGCCCTAGCGGCGGCGCGTGCGACGAGGAGCGCAGTAGGCTTCAGGCGGCTGGTGCAGGCAGCATCGGCGCCGCACGTTCGCGGAAGTCTAAATGCGAACGCGAGTTCGCTCGCGTTCGTTCCACAGAGTTGCAGTCACCATAGCTCGGGCCAAGACTATAAGCGAGCGTCTCACTCGACACCGGCCGTCGCAGCGCATGGCGCGCGAAGTGACGAGTTGGCTCGTTGGCCCCGAGGTCGGCGCGGTTGCACGGGAGCTGTTCGCCCGTCTTGCGTATGTGCTCGGTGCTACGGAGGCTTCACGCTGCCGGCGCTGGCGACACATCACGCCGCGCTTGTACCATGGGAGACATCATTGCGGGCATCGCGCCGGGCGGAGCTGGCTCGACGTGCCGCTCGCTAAACCTGAACCCACCAAAGATTGGTCGGAGCGAGAGGATTTGAACCTCCGACCCCCAGTCCCCCAGACTGATGGCCACACTCCCCCTATGTACTAAATGGTTGTTCTGAAACCAAATTCAAGGCCAAACGAGCGATTTTTCTCACAATCCGTGGCTGCCGTCTAGCCAAATTCACAACCATTTCTCGAGCGCCGCCATTTCTGGCGCGCAGCAGATTCGACCGCTCCATTCTAAATGAAGAAGTCGAGGTGCGAGCGTATTGGCTGAAGCGATGCGCGGGCCCCGCCTACGGACATCAATCGATCACCGCTAGCGCCGGCCGAACGTCAAAGACACTTGCGAACCTCTGCGCCCGCGACCCGCCCACCTCCTTCCATTCGACGGGGACGATCGGTTTGTCCCAATAGCGGAAGTCCGCAATTCGTAGTCGGCGCTCCCTAGGTTGTCGCCGACCGAGTCCGCTCATAGGGGAACAGCAGCCGCTAGATATCGATTTTCCGCGTCCACTTCGATACCGAGGTAGTGAAAGGTGCTTTCGATGTTGGAGGTTGCACCGCGCCGATAGAGAGCAGCGCTTTGTGCGTCGTACCGAATGGTACCGAACTTGCCCGGATCAAGTCCGATGCTGGCTGCCCACTCATAAACAAGCCTTGCGACGAGCTAACCGTCCTCCGAACACCGTAGGCGGTGCAGCATCTTGCTAAGTGGTGCGGCGGTGATGCGGTCCCTTATAGAGCAAGCGCCGGAGGCGTTGAAAATTCTGCTGATGCAGGCAGCCGTCGGGCGAGGCGTCACGCGATGCCCCGAGCGGCAGGGCGATCGGGCGATGGAGTGTCGGCCGCAAGCCTGGTCCTGAACCGCAACAAGTAAGGCGCGGTGCGGCTTGTGGATGATTCCGCAACGTCGGCAGGCGTGCCGAACGCCACCAAATGGCCGCCTTCGTCACCTGCGCCAGGCCCCATATCCATGACCCAGTCGCTGCCCGCGGCGACGCGCATGTCATGCTCGACCACGATGACGGTATTGCCGGAGTCGACTAGGCCGTCGAGTTGCGCGATGAGCTTATCGACGTCAGCCGGGTGTAGTCCCGTGGTGGGCTCGTCAAGGACGTAGAGCGTTTGGCCGCGTTGCGTCCGCTGCAGCTCGGTGGCAAGCTTGATCCGTTGGGCCTCGCCGCCGGAAAGCTCCGTTGCCGGCTGGCCAAGTCGCAGATAGCCGAGACCCACCTGCCGCAGCACATCGAGGTACCTTCGCAGGTGCGCCTCTTCGGCAAAGAATGCGAAGGCAGCGTCGACCGTCATTCCCAATACGTCAGCGATGTTCTTGTCACAGTATTTTATTTCAAGAGTTTTGGCGTTGTAGCGAGCGCCATGACAGGTTGGACACGGTGCATACACACTGGGCAAGAACAGCAATTCGACGCAAACAAAGCCTTCGCCCTCGCAGGTCTCGCAACGGCCTTTGGCGACATTGAAGGAAAAGCGTCCAGCATCATAGCGACGAGCGCGCGCCGACTTGGTGGCCGCAAAGATATTGCGAACGTGATCGAACAGCCCTGTGTACGTCGCAAGGTTGGACCGCGGCGTGCGTCCGATCGCCTTTTGGTCGACGACTACCAACCGCTTGACACCCTCCATCCCACTTGCGATCCGGCCGCCGAGTGTGGTCACCACGGTCCGCTCGAGTTCGTCCCCTTTATCGTCGATCGAGGGCAAGGAATGGCCTAGGCTTTTTGCAGTCAATTCCACCAAGACTTGGCTCACAAGGCTCGACTTGCCCGAGCCGGAAACGCCAGTCACGGTGGTGAATACTCCCAACGGAAAATCGACATCGAGTTTATGGATGTTGTTGCGAGTGACGCCACGCAGCCGCAGCCAGCCCTTGGGGGAGCGCGGCATTCGGTCTGGCACAACGTCGTCCCCGAACAGATAACGGCGGGTTTGCGACTGCTTCACCTGCTTCAACCCTTGTAGCGGACCGCTGTAGAGCACTTGGCCACCGAGTTCGCCGGCGCCCGGCCCAACGTCGACGATCCAATCCGCATGCCGGATCACATCGACCTCGTGTTCGACCACGAACAGCGAATTGCCGGATGCCTTCAATCGGTCGAGCGCCGCCAGCAGCGCCTCCGTGTCCGCAGGATGAAGTCCAGCGGAGGGCTCATCGAGCACATAGACGACGCCAAAGAGATTGGAACGGACTTGGGTTGCCAGTCGCAGGCGTTGCAGTTCGCCCGGAGAGAGAGTCGGGGTGTCCCTCTCCAGGGTAAGATAGCCAAGCCCGAGGTCAAGCAGAACCGTGAGACGGGCGCCAATGTCCTCGGCGATCTGCTGCACTACCAACGCCTTCTCCGGATGCTCCGCCTTCAGCTTGGTCAGTGCGGGAGCGTTGGCCTTTGCATAGGGACGCAAGAGATCAGCGAGCCTGGTCAGCGGAATTCTGGAGATATCGGCAATGTCGAAGCCGGCGAACTTAACTGACAGCGATTCGCGGCGAAGCCGCTTTCCGTGACAGAGCGGGCATTCGGTACTTATCGTGTAGCGCGACACCCGCTTCTTTATCGACGCGCTTTCAGTGGTGGCGAAGGTGTTCAGCACATATCGCCTGGCGCTCGAGAAATTTCCGCGGTAGCTAGGCTCCTCCTTACGTCTGATCGCCCTTCGCACCTCGTTCGCATCATACCCGATGTACACCGGGACCACTGGCTGCTCGTCGGTATACAGAATCCAGTCGCGGGCTTTTTTGGGTAATTCGCGCCACGGACGATCGACGTCGTAGCCGAGCGTGATCAGCATGTCGCGCAGGTTGCCGCCATGCCAGGCGGGCGGCCAGGCGGCAATCGCGCGCTCGCGAATGCTTTTGGAATCATCCGGCACCATCGAGCGTTCGGTGACCTCGTACACACGACCTAGCCCATGGCAGCGGGGACAGGCTCCCGCCGGCGTATTGGGCGAAAAGGCCTCGGCATCGAGATGCGCCTGGTGCCGTGGATAATCGCCGGCGCGTGAGTACAGCATGCGAAGCAGGTTGGACAGCGTCGTTACGCTGCCGACGGAAGAGCGCGTGGTGGGCGACCCGCGCTGCTGCTGCAGGGCCACAGCCGGAGGCAGGCCCTCGATTTCGTCGACGTCGGGAACGGCCATCTGATGAAACAAACGCCGCGCATAGGGCGACACGGATTCGAGATACCGCCGCTGCGCCTCCGCGTAGAGCGTGCCGAACGCCAGTGACGATTTTCCCGAGCCGGACACGCCGGTAAACACCACTAGCGCCTCGCGGGGAATGGCGAGATCGACATTTTTCAAATTGTGCTCGCGCGCTCCGCGCAGCCGGACGTAGCCGCGCAGAGCTTCTTCCG
The DNA here is from genome assembly GCA_964493785.1 of uncultured Hyphomicrobium sp. Taxonomy (GTDB): domain Bacteria; phylum Pseudomonadota; class Alphaproteobacteria; order Rhizobiales; family Hyphomicrobiaceae; genus Hyphomicrobium_A. The sequence continues at coordinate 70,936 of CAZBPM010000006.1, forward strand.
AGGCTTTTAGAGAACGAGGCCTGTTTTCTAGCATTTCACCAGCCTGAATCGAAAAAACGCATGACAGCCCGAGCGCGCTACAAAGAAAATGATGGCCACCACGGCCACCTGATAATCGGCTCGTCTGCGGAGATTTCTGGCTTGCCGTCAGCGACGTCCAAACCCTGCCGCATCCAAGATTCCTCAGGATCGCTTTGCGTCAGTCCCAGTCGGCCACGGTGACAACTATTTTGCCGAACTGCTCGTTCGATTCCATGTAGCGGTGCGCCTCGACGATCTCGTCGAGCGTGAAAGTTTTTGCGATGACCGGCTTCAAGCGCCCACCGGCGAGCCCATCCTCGACGAAGGCAGATGCGCGGGCCAACCGCTCCTTGTTGCGGACGAACTCGAACAACGTGTAGCCACGCAGCGTTAGAGCCTTTTGCATGGCTGCGATGACCGGGAACGGCGTGGGCAAGATAGCGAGAGCGCCGTAAATGAAGAGGATTCCGTGGCTGCTCATGGCATCAGCGAGCTTCTCGACCTGGGGTCCCCCGACCGGGTCGAAGACGAGGCGTGCGCCCTTGCCACCCGTCGCTTCGTTGACCTCGACCACGACATCCTGCTCGGACGTGACGATAACGTGCGCGGCGCCTGCGGCTCGTAGCGCCGCCGCCTTAGCGCGCATCCGGGTCGTCGCGATCGAGATCGCGCCGACGCTGTTCGCGACCTGGATCGCCGCGAGTCCGACGCTCGATGACGCGGCCGGAATGATGACCGCTTCACCTTGTGCGAGCTTACCGATGTCGATGAGCGCACCCCACGCAGTAAGGTAGGCCATCCACACCGCCGCCGCCTCGATCGGCGAGGTACCGTTCGGACGTTGAACGACTGCGTAAGCCGGCACTATGGCCGTGTCGGCGTAGACTCCGTAATCGTTCATAGAAAAGGCGGGAATGACGCTAATGGCATCTCCCGGCGAGAACCCGTTGACGCCGTCTCCCAATGCCTCGACCGTCGCGGACGCTTCGTAGCCGAGGCGCGCGGGCAAGCGCGGTTGTTCGAGGTAGGCGCCCGACCGGAACATCGCCTCGGCGCGATTAAGGCCGATCGCTTCGACTCGCACCCGCATCTCGCCTCGTCCCGGATCGCCGACCGGGAGATCATCGAACTGCATCACTTCCGGTCCGCCGGTCCGATGGAAACGAACTACGCGTGTCATTGCGTTGTGTCCTCCGTAGTTACGCCGCAAACACGTGAGCCGCGACACGAACGACCTCGCGTTTCGACTTCCTCGAAACCGTCGGTCACGAGGATCGTGTTCAGCCCTTTAGCGATCTCCTTGGCGTAGCGTCTCAAGGCAGCTTGGCCGCGAGCACGTCAAGCTTCTCAATTCGGGGGGCTGAGGCGAAAAGCTCAGGCGTCTTTTCCATCAAGGCCGCTGCCACGAGGCCAGAGAGGTGGGCTTCCCTCCCCGCTTCATCGGGAAACGCATCGAAAATCGCAAACTTCGAGGCGCTCATGCGGAGCCCGAACCACACGACGGTTCCTGGCTCGTTTTGAACAATTGTCTGGCCGTCTCGGAGAAACGCCTCGACCTCCGCTTCCTTTCCTGGCTTGGCTTCCATAGTGACGAAAAGGGCAAACTTGGCCATTTGCTAATTTCCTTATGATGGCGCCAGCGAAAGTGGAGTGGGCGCCGTCTTTGCCGCGCGTTCTCTTTCGGTCCGGAACTGGAGCGCGCCGCAATCGCGGATGGGGTAGAGGTCGCCGCCTCACGCGCATGGAGTATCGCACGCGCCAGCGCGTCCCTATGACGATTGTCAGTTTTGCTATTTTCTTTTCAACCGGCCCGAGAATGGACCTTGTATGGCGCGGCACGGATAGCCCAACAGCTCGGACGATCAGGAGAAGCGCGGCGACGACTGAATTCGCCTTTCGCTCCGATGCTCTAGCTTGCAGTAGCTGCTTCGAGAGCTGATGTCCGCCCGCGTTTGCTCAGGCGCGGGAGTACCTCTCGGCCGATTTCCTCCAGCACGTCGCCCGCAGCGCGCCGGCCATATTTGAGGTTGAGAATGACGTGATTGACACCAGCGCCGGCAAGTTCGTTCAGGAAGGTCAGCAGGAAATTGCGGCCGGCTCGGAATCCGAGATGAATAGGCCGAGGTGGCTCAGCAGGATCGTCGGCCAGATCGACATAGAGCGACTGCACGAAGGGCTTGAACACACCAGGCGACACGACCTCCACCGCTGCGCGCCATTTAGCGACCAGTTCCGCTTGCTGCGCGATGTCGCGTGGATAGGTGATCCAACCGTCGGCATGCGCGGCGATCCACTCAAAGCTTTGGCGGCTCAAACCGGTGATCAGGATCGGTAGGCGAGAGACGGGTTTGGGCACGAGGTCCGCCGCTGCCATCATGGCGCCGTAGCTCGACTGAACACTAGGAAACTCCTCCACGAGCACCTTGCGGATCACCGCCAGATTCTCGCGAAAGAGCACGTCGCGCTGGTGCCAGTCGACACCGAATGCTGGAAATTCAACGGGGCGATCGCCGGAGGCGACACCGAGAACGAATCGTCCGCGTGTCAGTTGATCGACCGTTGCGGACGCCTTTGCGGTATGCAGCGGGTGGCGCAAAGGGAGGATGATAGAGCCGGTCGCAAGCGCGATTGTTGAGGTATGCGCCGCAATCCAGCCCAGCCACACCCACGGATCGAAGATCTGGCCCAGATCCCCGAAATTGGGGTCGCGCAGAGGCACGTCTCGCGTCCACAGGCCGGCAAAGCCAAGTTCCTCGGCGCGTCGGGCAAGACGCGGCTGGTCGCGCATGCTGGGCTCGTCCCTCTCGAAGGCCTCGATCGGGAAGAACACTCCGAGCGATAGCCGGTCAGGCGCGAACATGCGCCGAAAGCCGGCGGAATCGCTGATTGACGAAGTATGATTGGGCTTCAGCATAATGTCATTCTAGGCAAGGAGCGCATCGGCGCCATGACAATGGTCAGTTCGTCAAGGAGCGAGAGAGGAGGCTGTGCCGGACGAGCAGGGGCCGGGCTTTGATCCTCCCCGTCCATGGTTGATGGTCCAGGGTGCTGATAGTGCCCTTCGCCGGTGACTTCTGTCGTCGAATTGAGCACCAGCTGTCGACCTCAGGCTGATCCACGCGAGTCGCAATTCCTGAAGAAGCTCAAACTGCCGCTCCATCGATTTCAGCAGCCTGCTAGTGACGGAGTTCGCCGTAGGCCTTCATTACCGCTGCCATCGTACGGTATTCCGAGGCGGGCAGCGCTGCGAGCAGTGCGACGAGGTCGGGATCGGCATCGTTCTCCACCGCCTGCTTCACGAGATCGGACTTCCGTGCAGGAAAACGGATGCCTCTGAGCGTATGGGCGATCGCGGGCGGGCTAGGATAGAGGTCATTCGCCTCGTTAAACGCGACGATGACAGCCTCTACCGTGGGAAAGGGCCCTTCCGGCAAGGCATCGATGACGACCAGAATATCGTCATCGGCGTCGTTCCCTTCTGCCTGCCGATGCAGATCCTCTCTGCTTGCCGGGAACTGTGCGTTCTGAATAAACGGCCTAACGTCCAACGACTTGCCTCCGGTGGTAACCGATGCTCCACCTTGAGCTTGCACGCGACAGTCTGACGGTGCGGAGTTTGTGCCATGCTCGACTTCCTCATGTTGATGTCTTGAACGTATTTTTTCGTACGGCAGACGCCGCAACTCAGGCGCCGGTCGTGCTGTCAGCTATCACCTCCGCGGCCGCGGCCCTTGCATGTTGCCGAGCCGCGTCGGCTGCTTGGCGACCAACGAGGCGGTCAAGCAGCAGCCAAGCGGTTCCCTCGGCAGAAGCTGGGTTCTGCCCAGTGATCAGGTTGCCGTCGATCATTCCGTAGGGCTGCCAATCCTCGGCATTCAAATAGATTCCACCGTTTGCCTTCAGCATGTCTTCAATGAGAAAAGGAACAACGCGCGTCAGCCCGACCGCGGCTTCCTCAGAATTAGAGAAGCCCGTCACGGACTTTCCTTTGACGAGGGGAGAGCCGTCGGGCGATTTGGCGTGGCGGAAGGCGGCGGGTCCGTGGCAGAGAGCGGACACGGGCTTTCCTTCGGCATACATCGTCTCGATCAGTTTGATCGAATGCTGATCCTCGGCCAGATCCCATAATGGTCCATGACCACCCGGGTAAAACACGGCGTCGAAATCCTTGGGGGATATCTCGGCCAGTTTCTGCGTATGCGCGAACACCGCTTGGGCTTCCGTATCACTCTTGAAGCGGATCGTTGCCGGTGTCTGAGCCTCGGGCTCTTCACTTCTGGGGTCGATCGGTGGCTCTCCGCCCTTAACCGATGCGAGCACGACACCGACCGCGTCCTTGAAGACATAATAAGGAGCGGCAAACTCCTCGAGCCAGATGCCTGTCTTCTTGCCAGTGTCGCCGAGCTGATCGTGCGACGTCATTACCATGAGAACTTTCATCTGAACCTTGACGCTGATGTTCGCCTCACGTTGAGTGTCATTCTGCCGGGGGGCATAGGCTCGCGCCCTGACAGCCATCAATTTCGCAGAAGAATTGAGGCCGACGCAGCAACTTGAGCGTGCTCAAATTTGCTAGACAGCCAAGATGACGAGGGCCGAGTTCTTGACGTGCTCCGGATCGCGGATGCCGTCCTTGACGATTTGCAAGATACAATCTGCCAGGCGACGCCGCGTCTGCTCGCGCAGAGGAGGTAGCTCGACATACCGGCACTCGATCTCGCTCCAGGCTCGATCGAATGCTTGCGTGAGGATCTTCAGCGTGTCGGGGTCTTGCACGTCACTTGCAAAGAGTTCGACTGTTTCCATGAGAAGTCCCGCTGACCCGCCGAGCTGCCGCAATGTTCTTTCCGCCTCTATGCGGGTGTCGGCGCAGGCGCCCAGCAAAGCAATTCGCCATCGCTCCCCATCATTCAGGAGCAAGACGGAGCCGCAGGCACCTGAACGACATAGCGAATCCGCTTGCCCATCTCGATGCGCTACTCGCCGGTGGCCCTGTGCCAACGACGGCCGCTGGGGTGAGGAACCTGCGATGATAGTCCGCCAGCCGGCGGGTGGTCGACAGTATGCCCCGAACGGAAAACATCAAAAATGACGCCTGTCATGTGACCGGTGCGACTTCATTTGGTGGATGGTCACGGGCACTCGATGAGTGGTGCAGCACTGCGGCAGCACTTTTACGCCCGGGCCGACAGCGAGATATTGACGGCCGTCATGGACGCTGCAGTGTTCCGCCCCTGAGATGATCGCGCCGCGACACGGTGGAGGAGACAGCAGTGCAGATTGAGCTATCAAGGATAGTCGCTGCCCAGCCAAGGATTGCCTTCGAGACGGTAGCCGACGTCCTCGCGTGGCCGCTCATGTTGAGCTCCGTGCTCAGTGTCGAACTGGTGGACAGGGGCCCCATTAAGGTCGGGACACGCTTTCGTCTGACGCGGCTGCTGTTTGGGCGCGAGACGACATTGGATATGGAGGTCGCGACGATTGAACGGCCCCATCGGCTCAGGTTCTTCGTGGCGCATCCCGAGATCAACTACGAGCTCGATCACGTTATCGACGCAATCTACGGCGGCGGGTGTCGCATGATGCTGATCTACCGAACTCGTCCCCACAGCGATGTCGGTCGAGCCCTCCAGCCGTTCCTAACGCCGAGCATGCAGATCCTATTGCGCGACGAACTCGAACGTGACCTTGCGGAGCTGGCTAGCGGTGTTGCAGCATCTGACGTTGACATAAACCGCTCGCGCGCGCGCCGTTGAACGGCCCGCCCGCAAGCGGATGGCAGCACCCACATCACATTTGGTTGACGTTTTCACAGAAGTGCACGACTTCCCTCGCGTGGTTATCGGGCTCAGCGACGAAAACCGTGCACACCCTTCTGACTTTGGACTGCATGGGTGACGGCAAGTTCTCAACGAACCTCTGGTGTTCCGTGGTGGTCGATCCGGCAGCGCTGATGTCGACGCCGAGATCCTTTTTGCCTGTCGGATCCTTCATGTCGGGCACCGCCGAATCCATGCGGCGCGTCGCTGCATTTGGCGCCACACCACTCTTATCTGCCGTTTGAGCGTACGCTCCGCAGACAGCCGCCGCTGCAAGCGTCGCTGCAATCATTATCCGCTTCATGGGATGTCCCTTTCGTTGGCTGATCGCTCGAGATAGCGCCCCAGTAGAGTGAGCCGCCCATTCCCGCGCCATGACGGCAATCATTTTTTGGGGGTTGAAAAGCCGAGGCCGGTAGCGACGAAATTGACGGACGTCAGGCCGCTACGTTGAGCTTCGTGTTAGACGCCGAAGAGGTTCAGCGAGGCGACCCGCCGGACAACGAGCAACTGACGGTCGATGTAGATCGAGGAAACGAAATGGTGAAATTCAAACCACTGCATGACCGCGTCTTGCTGAGACGCATCGATGCGGCGGAGAAGACGCCGGGAGGCGTCATCATCCCGGATAGTGCCAAGGAAAAGCCGGTCGAGGGTGAGGTACTGGCGGTGGGTCCCGGCGTGCCAGATGAGTCTGGCAAGTTGCGCGGGCCGGGGGTGAAGGTCGGTGACCGTGTCCTCGTAGCAAAATGGGCAGGCACCGAAGTACTGATCGGCGGAGAGGACCGGTTGATCCTTAAGGAGTCCGAGATATTAGGTATCATCGAGACTTCCAGGCGCTCTGCGGCGAAGGCCGCCTAGCCTAGATGGCTGACTCTGGTGCGCGCTATGACAATGTCGGTTGCGCCGGAGATCCGGACGAGCGCCGACACATGCCCGTTTGAGGGCACGAGTTGCGTGCCTTTCGCGATTTCGCGGTCGTCGGTGTCTCCCAGCACCCCTCGCAATGTCTCGGGACGTATCGACACTACAGCATCGCAAGGGGCTGAGGCCCGTGCGGCGGAGGAAATAGGCGATCTAATTCACGAAGTAGTGCGGGCGAGAGCTGGATTTCTAGCGCCTGCAGGTTTTCGCGCAGCCGCGATCGGTGGCTGGTCTTCGGAATGGCAATGACGTCGTTCTTGGACAATAGCCAGCCAAGCGCAAGCTGTGCGGGCGTTATCTCATATTGTTTGGCAAGGTTGGCGAGCCGCGCGTCCTGGAGAAGACGCGATTGCTCCATCGGCGAATATGCCATCACCGGCAAACGCTGCTGTCGAAGCCAAGGCAGCAGGTCCCATTCGATGCCACGCCGCGAGAGATTGTAGAGCAGCTGATCGGTAACCGCCGATGAGCCCCCTGGAACACTCCAAAGCTCCTGCATGTCCGCGAGGTCGAAATTGCTCACGCCCCAGTAGCGAATCTTTCCTGCAGCCTGGAGAGCCACGAAAGCCTCCACGGTCTCCTCGAGGGGAACGCTCCCGCGCCAATGCAGCAGATAAAGATCGATCACTTCGGTTTGGAGTCTACGCAGGCTGCGTTCACATGCGGCCGCGGCACGGTCGCGGGATGCATTGTGCGGGTAGACCTTGGTGACGAGAAAACACTCGCGCCGTCTGTCGCTCAGTGCCTCGCCGATAAGTTCCTCCGCCAGACCTTCCCCGTACATCTCAGCGGTATCGACGAGCGTCACACCAAGATCGAGGGCCATCCTGAGCGTCGCGATTTCCTCGGCACGCATAGAGGGATTTTCACCGAAGTGCCATGTTCCGATACCGAGCGCCGGCACCCGCTCGCCGGAGGAAAGGGCAACTGTCTTCATGCGTGGCTTTGACATCAACATTTGTTGAGCTCCCGAGATCGTAGCGCTCGCGTCCCTACCATGAACTTTGTCCTTCCGGACTCCGCATGAGGATCCTAACGCCACCGTTCGTCGATGCATGGAGTGGGCGCTTCGCCGCGCTCCTGCGCGAGTGTGGGGTAATCGGTGTATCCCCTGTCACTGCCGCCATAATAGGTCGTGGGGTCATCTCGGTTGAGAGGCGCTCGCTCGCGAAGTCGGCGCGGAAGGTCGGGATTGGCGATAAACTTGCGCCCAAAGGCAATCAGGTCAGCATAGCCTTGGCGTAACCAATCTTCTGCCGTTTCGCGTTCGAACCCGCCGGCAAGCATCAGTTTGCCCCGATACTTCCGGCGCACGAGCTTCACCATGTTCATCGCGCGCGGATTGGGTTCTCTTCCTGCTTCCAGGTCGCTCTTCGCGGGATTTACGAGATGCAAATAAGCAAGCCGGTAGCCGTTGAGCCTCTCGGCAATCGCTGCAAATGTCGTTTCCGGGTCATCGTCGCTGACGTCGTTGAAGGTGCCGAGCGGTGACAGCCGAACGCCGACGCGTTCAGGTCCCCAAGCTGCGCAGACCGCCGCGACAACTTCCATCAGGAGGCGCGCTCGGTTCTCCGCGTTGCCACCATACTGATCCGTGCGCGTATTGGTGCCCGAGTTGATGAACTGGTCCAAGAGGTATCCGTTGGCGGCGTGCACCTCCACGCCGTCGAGGCCAGCGTGCAGAGCATTATTGGCCCCGCGCTCGTACTGAGCCACGACGTACGGGATCTCGATGGTTTCCAGGGCTCTCGGTGTCACGAAGGGGACGAGTTCTCCTTCGCCGCGCTCATTTTCTATGAAAGCCTCGCCGCTCGGCCTTATCGCCGAGGGAGCGACGGGTAGCATGCGGTCTGGCTGAAGCGCGGGATGGGAAATACGGCCTACGTGCCAGAGCTGCATAAATATGCGTCCTTCAGCGGCGTGGACGGCGCCGGCAACCAGCCGCCAGCCTTCGATCTGCTCTCGGCTATGTATTCCCGGTGTCCACGCATAGCCCTGACCTTGCATGGAAACCTGAGTGGCTTCGCTGATGATGAGGGCTGCAGAAGCTCGCTGAGCATAATAGGAGGCGTTGAGGATGCTCGGGACATTGCCAGGTTGCCGCGCCCGAGAGCGCGTCAGCGGAGCCATGACAATCCTGTGAGGCAAGCAGAAGGGCCCAATTCTAGTTGGGCTGAATAGAAAATCGAGAGACGGCTGGGCCTGCTCATCCGTTGCCGTTGGCGCTTCGATCGTGTTCGAAGTAGTCACGCCGGATGCTCCCCTTCGATCAATGCGCTGTTTCGGAAGAGGTGCGCGGGATATTCGGAGGCGATACCCCACGCACCGCGCAGTCAAGACGGCTTCGTCGCGGACAAGCGCTAGGGAGGTCCGCCCCAACTGCTAACCAATCCTGGGGCTGTGCGGCCCCCATCGGAATTCTGCCGTGCCCCGGCAGGTGCAGGGGCTTTGGACCGAACGAGCGCGGCGTCGATCGCTGCTGCAAGTTCTTCAAATTCGAATGACCCGTTATGTCGTATGCCATTCACGAAAAAGGTTGGAGTGCCGTTGACGCCGCTGCGTACCCCGCCCAAGAAATCGTTGCGCACCTTCGGGCGGTACCGTTGTTGGGTAAGGGCATCCCGGAGCTCGATCTCCGATAATTCTAGCGCGCGCGCCAAGCTGAAGAGCAGCGGCATGCTAAGCCACCTCTGGGCCTCATAGAGCGCGTGATGCATCTGCCAGAAGCGCAAGTGATCGCCGGCGAACTCTGCCGTCTCAGCGGCCGGCTCAGCGTGCGGATGCACCTGGGTCAATGGAAAGTGCCGAAAGACGAAGCGCAGGTCATCTTTGTAACGGGCCTGGACTGCCTTGACGCTCGGCTGAGCGAGACCGCAGAAGGGACATTCGTAGTCGCCGTACTCGACGAGAGTGACAACGGCGGCAGCAGGACCGTCTACATGGTCGTTGCTGGAAACGGGGACCTTCAGTTGGGACATGGCGCTTCTCCTTTAACGCTCAACTGCTCCAAAGCTTCAAGAATTCCATCCGCGCCGGGATTGACCGCGATCGGGGAGCAGTAGCTCCAAAAAATTATGCCCTCCGTGTCTATGACCAATAGCGCGCGCTCACAGACGCCCTCGCTCTCGCGATAGGCGTGATAGCTCCTGGCCACGGCGCCTTTGGGCTCGAAATCGGCAAGTAGGGGGAAGTGCAGGTTGCGGTGTTCCGCGAAAGCCTTGTGACACCAGGGGCCGTCGACGGAGATACCAATAACCTCCGCGCCAAATCGCTGAAACTCGGGTCGCACCTCATTATATAGCGCCATCTGGTCGCCGCAGATCGGGCTCCAATCGGCCGGATAGAACGCAAGTATGGCCGGCCGCCCGCGAAACTCGCTTAGCGACAATTGCTGGTCCGGCGTGACCTTGAGCGTGAAGTCGGGCGCGCGGACGCCCGGGGGCAAAAGGCCCGGCGGCTTTTGCGCTTCCCGACCTCGAATGCGCGCTGCGGGCGCCTCGCCGGTCGTGCTCCCAATGCCTCGCTGGCTCGACATTACGCTTCTGCCTTTTGTGGGGTGCGAGCGGCCGGAGCTTCCGGCTTGTGCGCACGCAGCCTGAACGCAAGGACGAGAAGGAGGACGCCGAACACCAAGGCATACGCACCTATCCACCAGGTCAGCACCACAGCGCCGATCAGCGGAGCTACGAGCAGAGCGATGCCGAGAAGCAGCGATGCGATGCCTCCCAGTACCAACCACCAGCGGCCGTGGTCCAAGTTGAGCTGGAAGCCTGCCGCCGTCATGAGCAGGCCGGATACGACGGCCCATGCGGCGACGAGGATGACGAACGCCAGGACGGTAATGGTCGGCCATATCGCGGCGGCTACGCCCGTGAAGATGCTGAGCGCGCCCTGAAAGGCTAAGAGCCCCCAACGCTCTTTCGTGCGGATGGCGCGTACTGCCGAAACAATCGCGAGGACGCCATCGATAAGCATATATGCCGCGAATACCAACACGAGGGACAACATCGTGACGCCGGGGAGGAAGAGCGCGATGAGCCCAAAAGCGATACCAAATATGCCCCTCAGGGCGATGGCCCACCAGTTCTGCGCCAAAGCTGCGCTCATCGCCTCGCACTGTGAGGCGTCGTTACTCCACGTCCAATCCGAACGATTTGTTTCGCTCCGCGGGGCATGCCCCGAGCTTAAGTTGGCACTCATGATCTGCATCCTCCAAGCAATTTACGGGTCGATATATCGAGCTCCGGCTCGCCAGCGCCATGACAGTGATCAGTTTTGTCTAGGTGGAGATTCCGATTAAGGCGCGTTCACTGAGCCCTCGGCAATGTCGTCAGCCTCGAAGCAGTAGTCGCTGCCCCAATAAAGTTGTTTCCCCCCTTTACTCCGCGATTTGCGCCAGCCGCTTTCGCGGCGAACGCTGTTCGCTTCTCGCGCCAATCTGCTTTCTAAAGTTATCCTTTGTGGCGGCGGAACACGGGGCTATGAAAGACGTTGTAAAGGAGCGCGATGTAGAATCGACCACCGTCTAACGCGCCTGAATGCCTTCGCTGATGCCACGAAGTCAGCTCAAGAAACTGCTGCTTTGCCATCGTGCTCTTGTCGCGCATCGGCTGTCCGCACCGCGCGCTTGCGCCGGAGTCCGTGCCCATCTGTGCCGGTAGCCCCGCCGAATGACCGTCTCGGCCGTCGGGTCGACAACCTGCAACGTCGCCTTGATGGGCGCTCGATCTTGCCCTTCCACCAGCGCCGACCGCGACGCAAGCTTTGTGATGAGTGCCTGAAAGGTGGGAAGGGCAGTACGCCGATTCACATCGGCATCGGCTGGAGAACTCAAAGATGCGAGCTGTCGCAACGATAAGGGCCGACAGGACCGTTCATGTCGTGGACGACGATGTCCATGCACGGCAGTCGGTCTTGAGGCTCTTGAGCGCCTCCAACTTCGAGCCCATCGGATATTCGACACCATTGGCGTTTCTCGACCGCTGCACGTCGCTCGCGCAAGGATGCGTCCTCTTGGAGGTTCCCATGCCGGGCTTGGACGGCTTTGAAGTCCAGGCGGAGCTAAAAGCGCGCAAGGTCGATTTGCCAGTCATCATCTTGACTACCCAGGGCGATGTCGCAACCGCCGTCCGTGCCATGAAATCGGGCGTGATAGATTATATCGAGAAGCCGTTCGACGATATGCGCTTGGTTGCTGCAATCGAGGTGGCACTGAATAGATCAGCGGCCGAACTTAGCAGTGAAGTAGTGGAAGCCGGCGACAGAATCTCCTCGCTGAGCCCACGGGAGCGTGAAGTGCTCGATGGACTGGTCCTCGGTCGTTCAAACAAAGAGATAGCCCGCGACATGGTAATCAGCGTGCGCACAGTGGAAGTGCATCGATCGAACATGCTCGAGCGGCTGGGTGTTCACGGCCTTGGTGCAGCGGTTCGTCTAGCGGTAATGGCAAGTCTGAACACTAGACCGCCTACTAATGTCATCTCTCGCCACGTCCCCTTTTTCCCGCAGCAAAACTGATGCCTGTCATGGGAGCCCTCGCTGGTCTCGTGTAGTTGGAGTTGAGCGAAAGCAATTCTTTTCGAAAGGAGTTCAACATGTCCTTCGCATGCGATGCCAATGGTACTGCAACGGCTGGCTGGACTAGCTGCCGCCGTTTCCCACGCTTTGGTCACGGCGCTTCAGGTGTCTTCTTTGCTCTAATCGCGAGCGGGCTGGTAACGACAGTGCCCACGCCGATCATTGCTCAAGCCGTGCAATTGGTCGAGGTCGACGTAAAAGTGGTTGCGAAAGGTTATCGCGCCAGCGAACTCATCGGTCAAAATGTACTCAACGACAAGGACGAAACAATCGGGAAAATCGACGACCTGGTGGTCGACCAGAAGAAAGCAATATTTGCAATCCTCGAGGTGGGGTCCTTCCTCGGGATAGGGGGCCATCTGGTGGCGCTACCGTTCGATAGCCTCAAACTGGATGGCGCCGGTAAGAAGGTGACCCTATCGGGGGGCTCGAAGGAATCCCTCGAGAAACTGCAAGAGTTCAAATATGAGAAGTGACCTCACGTCGGCGGATGGGGGTCTATCGGACCTGAAACCGAACCCTTCTCAGTGGAAAACTCGCCTCGATCTCCTCTCTAAGACGCTCATTGGGAAGCGCGCGGAGGTGGAGGTCGCGGCCCTTCAAATCGGCGATCAGGTTGCGGCCGAATGGCTGCCCCTGCTTGGCATAACCTACGACCGCAAGGACGATCTCGTCGAAGTTGCGATGGACGGGTTCGATCACCTGATCCGGGGCCCTCGCGAGATAAACCTGCTTGAACGGGATGGCCAATGGTCAGCCATCCGGGTCGTCGACGCTGAGGAGATACAGCATATCATCAGGCTGAAGGAACCTTTGATGCTTCCACCGCCAACTTCCTGAGGCCGTCGTCTCGAGGAGGACTGCATGATCGCAGATCCCGACGCTGTGATTTCACGCGCCAGAGTGCGTGAAGCCGCTGCTGTATTTCGTTCACGCCAGCAGATTGACGAGGCAATAACTGCCCTGCTCGGCGCTGGCTTTGACCGCGCGGACATCGACCTCATGGCCAGTGCGCGCGCTGTTCAAGAAAAGCTCGGCGGCGCTTACGTTGCCGTCGAAGAGTTGGCGGATGTGCCGAATGTCCCGCGCAAGTCATTCATTGCCCGCGATGACGTGACGACCATGGTTGCGGCCGTCGCGGGCATACTGACTTTCATCGGAGCCACGGCGTCTGCGATGGCTGTGGTGGCGTCCGGTGGTGCCGTCGCTTTGGCTGCAGCCGCCGCATTGGTCGGCGGAGGACTGACCGGGGGCACAGGAGCCTTTCTAATTCATCAGATTGTCGACCAACAATGGGGAGAGGAGCTTGAAACGCTAATGGAGGCGGGGGGCTTGGTCCTCTGGGTCCGCGTCCACAACCCCGAACAAGAAAAGTTCGCCATCGAGATCCTGCGAACACTCGGCGGTGAGGCTGTGCGCGTCCATGAGATCGAACTCGACAAGCGGCTCGGTGATATTCCGCTCAGCTCGATTACGCCGGACCCTTTCCTCGGGGAACCGCTAGGCAAGCTCTAAAGAGCCAGGTCATTTGACACGCTGCGGAGCCTTGCGCGAGCCGTCCAAAGCAACTGACGTTAAGCAGCCGCCATGCGGCAAGGCGAAACTGCCGTTCTCAAGCGCGTCCCGGTCAGAGATATGAACGTGGCGCGTGCCGTTAAACCTGATGATACGCCGAGACCTCAGGTCCGATAGCGCGCGACTGACGGTTTCAGCGGACATGGCTAGAAACTCACCGATGTCGCTCCGGGAAATTGGCAGGGCAATATCATCGAGCGACATACTCGGGAGTCGATGAGACATCTCGAGCAAGAACGCGCCGACCTTCTCCGTAGCAGTCACCCGCCCAAGGATGATCAGCATGGCCTCGGTGCGAAGCGCTGCAGCGAGCGCAATCTCATTGAGCGTGTGAGCGATCTGCGGGTCGGCCTCTGCGAGAGACCCCACACGCTTGCGCGAATAGCGAGCTAAAACAGTGCTCTCGACGATCGCTTCGATCGTGAATTCGTGGCCCTGCTGCAAGAAAAAGCCAAAGAAATCGCCTGGGAGCAGCAGATCGATCATCTGACGACGCCCGTCGGGCTGCGTCGAGTATTTGCCCGCGGCACCCGATACCATACGATGCAGATAGTCGCCGTAGGTTGCCTCGTTGCAAATTTCCTTATGACGCCCGCAGTTCGCCATCGAAGCGAAGGGCTTGAGTGCCGCCAATGGCTCGGTATGGACACCCGAAACGGACATCGTAGAGCTCAGGCCGCGGTACTCCTCTGGGTGAAAGGTCTGACCCACGGCTGGTCTCCCATTTTTACGCGCTGGTAGATACTGGACCCCGTGTGGGGGCTGGGAAAGTGCGGAAAAACACGTACCGCATAAGGTTCGCGCTTAGACCCCTGCCTGAATTTCAAGCATACGCACGGGAAGAAGTGAGCCGCGAAACTGACGCCCGTCATAGCTCGTCGCGCCGACACCTTGTAGCCCTCGATAAAAGCGCGGAGTTGCACAAGAGAACGGTGATGCGAACTGACGAAGAGCTCAGGAAAAACGTCGAAGACGAGCTGCGTTGGGCCCCTGATCTGGATGCAGACAATATTGCTGTGAACGTTAAGGATGGGATCGTCACGCTTGCCGGATTCGTGCACTCGTACGTCGACAAGTTCATTGCTGAGAAGGTCGTGAAGCGCGTCGCCGGTGTCGCTGCCATTGCCAACGACATCGAAGTGCGGTTGCCGACGATCGATGAGCGGCCCGATCCAGAGATAGCTCGCGACGCTGTCGCTGCTATCAAGAGCCAGCTCCCGGCGCTCGCAGACCAAATAAAAGTCATCGTCAAGGATGGGGAGATAGCGCTCGAGGGCAGCGTGCCGTGGCACTATCAGAAAGATGCTGCCGAGCTCGCTGTCCGCCGCATCCGTGGAGTCAAGAACGTGCACAACGTCATCCAGTTGGCACCCGTAGCTGATCCAGACGAACTCAAACGAAAAATACTGGAGGCATTTAAGCGCAACGCCGAGCTCGATGCCCAGAACATCACTGTCGAGGCCGACCGAAGCGTCGTTACGCTGAAGGGCACAGTGCGATCATGGGCCGAACGTGAGGAGGCCGAGCGTGTGGCTTGGTCTGCCCCGGGGATTACGACCGTTAAGAACGAGATCGTGGTCAGCCCGTAGGGCTGCGCCAGCAAACCCAAAGCAACGACTGCAAAATAGGAGCAAGCCATGCAACTGAAATCATTGATTCCATCAAGGCAGCGGTCTGACGTTGCGGGCCCTGAGACCGCACTCTTCGGTCCCCTGCATCGCCAGATCGATCGGCTATTCGACGATTTTACGCGCGGCCTAGGTCCGCTCGCGGCAGCGTCAGGAGCACATCTAATACCACGCATCGACGTTGCCGAGACTGACAAGGCTATTGAGATCTCTGTGGAGCTCCCCGGACTGCAGCGCGGAGATGTCGAGATTGCCCTCGACGACAATGTCCTCACCATCAGGGGAGAAAGCCAGGCCGAGGAAGACCGCGACGATCGGAACATGCATGTGAGCGAGCGGGCCTATGGAGCATTCTATCGAGCCATCGAGTTGCCCCCCGGCGTGGATCCATCGAGCATTGACGCGACGATGAGCGATGGTGTGCTGAAGATCAGGGTCCCAAAGCCCGCCAACGCCTCGCCGAAGAAAATCGAGGTCAAGGACGGCCAGAACGGCAAAGACGACAGTTCGTCGGCGCGGTCTACGCGCGCCCAGTAGTCGTGCGCCGACCCCTCCCCTTCGCTTGAGGACGGCGATGATAACGCGTGCAGGTATAAGGAGTAACTGAAATGGCGAAAGCTATCGGCATAGATCTCGGCACGACTAACTCGTGTGTCGCCGTGATGGAAGGCAGCAAACCGCGCGTCATCGAAAACTCCGAAGGAGCCCGTACGACGCCATCGGTCGTTGCTTTTGCGGAAGACGGGGCCGTGATCGTCGGTCAGCCGGCCAAGCGGCAAGCGATCACAAACCCAGAGAACACGATCTATGCGATCAAGCGGTTGATCGGTCGGCGCTACGATGACCCGATCACGCAGAAAGACATGAAGATGGTGCCCTATAAGATTGTTAAGGGCCCCAACGGCGATGCCTGGGTGGAGGTCAAGGGCAAGACGTACAGCCCCAGCCAGATCAGCGCGTTCATCCTGCAGAAGATGAAGGAAACCGCCGAGGCAAGCCTCGGCGAGAAGGTTACCCAGGCCGTCATCACAGTTCCTGCCTATTTTTCCGACGCTCAGAGGCAAGCTACCAAGGACGCCGGGCGGATCGCAGGACTGGAGGTCATGCGTATCATAAACGAGCCGACCGCTGCGGCGCTGGCGTATGGATTGGACAAGAAGGATTCTGGCACTATTTCGGTTTACGACCTGGGTGGCGGAACGTTTGACATCTCCGTTCTCGATGTCGGCGATGGCGTCTTCGAAGTGAAGGCGACGAACGGCGATACATTTCTTGGTGGCGAGGACTTCGACCTCCGCATCGTCGATTATCTGGCGGAAGAGTTCCGCAAGGAAACCGGCATTGATCTGCGTCAGGATCGTTTGGCGCTGCAGCGGCTCAAAGATGCCGCCGAGAAAGCGAAGATCGAGCTATCGGCGACCACGCAAACCGATGTCAATCTTCCTTTCATCACCGCCGACCAGAACGGTCCGAAGCACCTCAACATCAAGTTGACGCGTGCCAAACTCGAGGCGCTAGTCGACGACCTCATTCAACGGACGGTCGGTCCATGCCAGGCGGCGATGAAAGACGCCGGAGTGTCCGCCGGCGATATCAGCGAGGTCGTGCTCGTCGGTGGGCAAACTCGCATGCCAAAGGTGCAGGAGACGGTCAAGAAGTTGTTCGGCCGGGAACCCCACAAGGGAGTCAATCCAGACGAAGTGGTGGCAATTGGAGCCGCAATACAAGCAGGTGTCCTGCAAGGCGACGTCAAGGACGTGCTGCTTCTCGATGTCACTCCTTTGTCGCTTGGTATCGAGACTTTGGGTGGAGTGGTCACCAAGCTCATCGACCGCAACACGACGATCCCTACCAAGAAGAGCGAAACCTTCTCGACCGCGGCCGACAATCAGAACGCGGTCACGGTTCGCGTCTTTCAAGGGGAGCGCGAGATGGCCGCCGACAACAAGCTTCTTGGACAGTTCGATCTTGTCGGCATCAAACCGGCGCCGCGCGGCGTACCGCAGGTCGAAGTGGCGTTCGACATCGATGCTAACGGGATCGTCCATGTCTCGGCAAAAGACAAATCGACCGGCAAGGAACAGTCAATTCGCATAGAGGCCTCCGGCGGTCTCAGCGAGGCGGACATCAAACGCATGGTGGATGAAGCGCAAGCTCATGCCCAAGACGACAAACGACGGCGCGAACTTGTGGAGGCCCGCAATCAGGCTGACGCCGCGATCTACGCCGCAGAAAAATCTCTTGCCGAGTTGGGCAGTCGAGCAGCCGCTGACGCGCGAACCGAGACGGAACAGGCGATCACCACGTTGCAGGAGGCAATCAAAGGTGATGAACTCGGCGCCATTAGCAAAATAACCGAGCGGCTGACGCAGGCCACGACGCGTCTCGCTCAGAGCGCTCCAGAGCAGGGTCCGTCCGGACAGGAAGGCGCCGCTGGAACTCCCGAATCGGACGTCATCGACGCGGAGTTCGAGGAGACGGACCAACACGACCGCAAAGCCAGCTAGCGAATGGATGCAACCATGGGCGGTGAAAAAAGTATCGAGCGAGCGAGCAAGGAGCCGGCTGGCCGTCCCGATAGGGCAGCAATGCCGCCACAGGCTGCGGCGACAGCTGATGCTGAACAATTGGAAGCTGATAATGCGGATCTCAAGGACCGCTTGCTGCGAGCACTTGCGGAATGTGAGAACGTGCGCCGGCGTGGCGACCGTCTAGCATCGGACGCCCGACGCTCGGCTATCGGCGAATTCGCAAAGGAGATGCTGACGGTAGCTGACAACCTGCACCGAGCTATCGAAGCTGGCACATCCGCATCGGCAAAGCCGCTCTCAGAATCACCGCTTGTTGACGGCGTGAGGGCGACCGAGCGCACGCTTACAAAAGCGCTCGAGAAATTTGGCGTGGAGCGCATCCGTGCGTTGGGTGTAGCCTTTGATCCGGCGCTTCACGAGGCAGTGCAGCAATCCCCGGACGACGAGCACCCGCCCGGAACGATTGTTCAGGTGGTCGAGGACGGATACGTGCTCGGTGATCGCCTTTTGCGCCCCACACGCGCAATCGTAGCCGGACCCCAACCGGCGCGGCAGCGCGCGGACGGTGCACCTGGCTAGTTTTCGCGACACATGAAGCGGGCAGGAGGCGCCGTTGGCTTCAAGTCCCTACGAGATCCTGGGCGTAAAACAGGATGCGACAGCGGCTGAGATCCGCAAGGCCTATCGACGCTTGGCTAAGTCATCTCATCCCGATGTCAATCGCGGCGACAAGAAGTCCGAAGAGCGCTTCAAGCGGATATCTGCCGCTTACGATTTGCTGAGCGACGCCGAGAAGCGCGCTCGCTTCGATAGTGGCGAAATCGACGCCTCAGGTGCGGAACGCCCTCGCAGCCGGTCACGCCGAACATCGGCAAACGGAGCCGCCGATCCTTTCGGGGGCGCCGGCGGTTTCGGAGAAGCGGCGGGCTTCAGCGATAGCGATGACATCTTCGCGCAAATGTTCGGCGGGAGTTTCAGGCGCACTTCGCGAGGCGCGAACCGCCGCTATAGGCTCGACGTGGATTTTCTCGATGCCGTGAACGGTGCCAAGCGATCGCTGGTGCTACCCGATGGCTCCCATATTGACGTCAACATTCCGGCGGGCATTCGCGACGGTCAGGTGCTCCGCATTCGCGGCAAAGGCGAACCGAGTGATGGGGGCGCTGGCGACGCATTGATCGAGATCGGTGTGCGGCCTCATCCGCATTTCGAGCGCAAGGGTGACGACATTTACGTCGACGTGCCGATCACTTTGAAGGAAGCCGTGCTGGGAGCCAAGATCAAGGCACCAACGCCGGCTGGGTCGGTGACGGTGACGGTTCCGAAAGGAGCCAACACGGGAACGGTGCTGCGACTGAAGGGCCGCGGAGTGCGCCGCAAGACTGGAGAGCGCGGCGACGAATATGTGACGCTGAACGTTCGACTGCCCGACAAGCGCGATCCTGAGCTTGAGAGGTTTGTCACGCACTGGCATCCAGCAACAACCCAAGATCCTCGCTCGGACCTTCTCAACGACTGATGCTGCGCCCTCAGGCATGGCGGCTCGTCACATGCCCTTTAAGTACTCATGCACGAACTTCACCGCCATAGCGCCCTCGCCCACAGCCGAGGCGACTCGCCTAATCGATTCCGATCGCACGTCGCCTGCGGCGAACACGCCGGCTCGACTGGCCTCCAGCAGATAGGGCTCCCGGTTAGCGGTCCAATGAGGAGACCGTGCCACCGCCGCTCCGGTCCGTACAAATTGTTTGGCATCCTTCTCGATCTCCGGCGGAAGCCAGTCGGTGCGCGGGTCGGCTCCTATGAAGCTGAAGACCGCAGGAGTCTTCAGAGTCTGCACCTCGCCGGTCTCGCTATTCACGATCTCGATCTCCCTGAGGTGGTCATCGCCCCGCATGGCGCGGACCGTGGTGTTCAGAAGCACGGTGACGTTCGGCGTTTGCTCGATGCGCCGAGCGAGGTATGCCGACATGTCTGCATAGAGATCACTACCGCGAATGATGAGGTAGACTTCGCGCGCAACCCCGGAGAGGAAGACAGCGGCTTGTCCGGCAGAATTGCCGCCCCCAATGACGACTGCTTCTGCATTGCGGCATAGCGGCGCCTCATTAGGGGTGGCCGCGTAGTAGACTCCGCAGCCTTCGTAGCGCTCGCAGCCTTCCGCTGGAAGTCGCCGGTAATCGGCGCCAGTTGCGATCAGAACGCATTTGGCGGTGAGCGTCTCGCCTCCATCGATGTGCAGGGTCGGGTACGTACCGTCGAAGGTCAGGCGGATGACAGGCGCCGGAACCTCGATGCGTGCCCCGAATTTTCTGGCTTGAACGGCCGCGCGCTCCGCAAGCTCGCCACCGGTGATTCCCGTCGGGAAGCCAAGGTAGTTCTCAATGCGCATGCTGCGGCCGGCTTGACCGCCCGGTCCCGCAGTATCGAGAACGATGGTGCTCAGTCCTTCCGAGGCCGCATAGACGCCGGCCCCAAGGCCAGCCGGACCAGCACCAACTATGATCAGATCATATGTCGTCTGCTCGAGAGGTCGGCGGATGCCGAGCGCCTCGGCTAGCACTCTGTCCGACGGGTTGCGCAAGATCAGCTTGCGCCCCCAAGCCACCACGGGCGTCTCGGCTTCGCTCACCCCAAACTGCTTCAGGAACCGCGTCACGTCGGGATTGGTTTCGAGATCGAGCCATAAAAAAGGTATTCTATTCTTGGCTAGGAAGTCGCGTACGCGCGAGGTGTCACTTGAGTAGCGCGAGCCGATGACGCGAATGCCAGCGAATTCGCCGGACGCTTGCAGGAGCTGTCGCCGGGCTATGAACGCCTGCAGTATCGTGTCGCCGAGCGCAGGATGCAGGTTGATGACCTCGCGCAATCCGCCGGGGGGGATCTCGTAGACCTCACAGGCCCCTCGTGCAACGCCGCTCACCAGCACCGCTTCGCCGGTAAGATGCGCAACGTCGCCCGTGAAACTTCCCGGGCCGTGAACCGTAATTATCTTGGGCTCATCCCCGGATTCGTCGATGATCTCCACCTTGCCCGACTTGACGATGAAAAAACCAAAGTCGCGATCACCTGCCTTGAACAGGTATTCTCCGTCGCCATAGCGCTTGAGCATCGCCGTGCTG
Organism: uncultured Hyphomicrobium sp.; assembly: GCA_964493785.1. GTDB lineage: Bacteria > Pseudomonadota > Alphaproteobacteria > Rhizobiales > Hyphomicrobiaceae > Hyphomicrobium_A. The sequence goes on from CAZBPM010000006.1 coordinate 92,133, forward strand.
CAGCGTTCGAGCCCCGCCATCTGCTCGTTCGTCAGCGTTGGATACGCGACGGCGTTGAGGTTGAGGTCTTGAGCGATCATCGGCAGTATCTCCGGGTCGGCGACCTGCCGTCGACTTTTTCTGGCCTTTGTCGATCTGGCACCATCGGTGGGTCTTTTAGTGTTATGTGTCGAACGCCAACCACGATTTCTGATCGATGGCTTCGCTGCAAGTTTTGCATAGGGTTTCGCGTTTATCATGCGCACAGCAGTGAAGAGTTAGCTATTAGTCGGCGCAGGCAATTGCAGATAATGATGTGCAATTGATCGGCCTCGCACAACTAGTCGGAACGTTGGTTCGAACAGCCAAGCGAGGACTTTAAATGAAGCGGCTCTTGTTTCGCGAAACCCGTGAGAACTGGGCGGGGCTCACCCTGTACCAACGCTTCGAGCAAGTCGTCGTCTTGCTATTGGGCCTACTCATCTCCGTAGTCATCGTCGTGGCACTCTTCAACGTGCTGAAAACTGTGTTCGCGTTGCTCCACCTCGGACTTCTGGATCCAACCAAACCGGAGGTGTTCCAGAACATTTTTGGGATGATCATGATCGTGCTCATCTCCCTTGAGTTCAACCACACCATCGTCGGTCTTTTGCAACGCGGTAGCAGGATCGTCCAAGTCCGCGCGGTCGTGCTGATCGCCCTGCTAGCCGTCCTGCGCAAGTTCATTATTATCGAACTCACCGAAACCGATGCGCTAATGCTTCTGACGTTAGCGGCGGCGACACTCGCTCTGGGCGGTGTCTATTGGGCTTTACGCCAGCAAGACAGAGCAACGACCGTCGACGACAAGGCAAGCTAGGCCCGATCAGACGCTTGTCGACCCGCGGCGTTACCGGCAATTCGCTCAGGGCACGGAGTAGAGCGCCGGTGCGGCGCCGGCCGTTTGTGTCGCGGCGATCAACTCGTAGGAGCGTAGCCGCGCAGCATGGTCGTAGACGTCCGACACAACGATCAATTCATCGGCGCCGGTCTCGGCCACAAGAGAATTAATGGCGACGCGTACGGTCTCGGGAGAACCCACGATGGAGCGGGCGAGCATATGCTGCACTTGCGCCTTCTCCGCCGGCGTCCAATAGGTTTCTATATCGTCGATTGGCGGCTGGCTAAGCCCGAGCACGCCGCGAAAGAGGTTCGTAAAGGACATCTTTTGCGTGGTCGCCAGTCGCAGCGCCTGGTGATCGGTCTCAGCAGCAATGATGTTGACCCCGACTGCGGCATACGGCCGGTCGAGTTGTGGAGATGGCTTGAAGCGGCGACGGTAGATATCGAGGGCGGGCAGCAATTGATCGGGGGCGAAGTGCGAGGCGAACGCGTAGGGGAGCCCCAACTGGGCCGCGACTTGCGCGCCGTATGTGCTAGAGCCGAGGATCCATACCTGAACATCGGTCCCCGCCGCAGGAACTGCCTGCACGCGCTGCCCCGGCTGCGCAGGAGCGAAATAACCCAGCAGCTCAAGGACGTCCTCAGGGAAAGTTTCCGCGCTTCCCGGTGATCGGCGCAGAGCTCGAACAGTCGCCGGATCGGTACCGGGAGCGCGGCCGAGGCCGAGATCGATGCGACCCGGGAAGAGCCGCGCCAGCGTCCCGAACTGCTCCGCGATAATGATCGGGGCGTGGTTAGGCAGCATGATGCCCCCGGCGCCTACGCGGATGCGCACCGTGCCTGAAGCGATATGCGCTATAACCACCGAGGTCGCGGCGCTTGCAATGCCTGGCATGTTGTGGTGTTCGGCCACCCAGAACCGGCGATACCCCCACTTTTCGGCATGAGCTGCCAGATCGCGGGCATTATCGAGCGCACCGCGTGCATCGGTGTCTTCGGTGACACGAACGAGATCCAAGATCGATAGCAGCGCGGACATGTCGCCTCACCGAGCTTTTTGCGAAGTCGGCCTCATTAATGCACGATGAGGAGTTTGAGAAATGATAAGGATCGATCATAGCTAGATGTGTCGGCGAATCGCATAGCCGTATTGAATTGGCCAATGCGGTTCCGCGTCGAGCTTGTGCTCGCTATTGAGCCCCCAATATGGCTCGCGCAGAAATTCGCGCGCTATAAACACCAGGTCCGCATCGCCACCGGTAATAATCTCGTCCGCGTGCTGCGCGTCCGAAATCATGCCGACGGCGCCCGTGCACAATTCGGCTTCGTCCCGAATGCGTCTCGCGAACGGCACTTGAAAGCCGCGCTGCAGGGGAATGCGTGCCGTTGGTGTCATCCCCCCGGACGAGACGTCGATCAGATCGACACCTAGCGTTTTGAGACGCTTGGCAAGCTCGACGGATTCGTCGATGTCCCAGCCTCCCGCAACCCAATCTGTCGCCGAGATGCGAACGAACAGAGGCAATTCCTGCGGCACCAGCGCTCGCAGGCGTTCGGCAAGTTTCAGCAACAGACGCGTCCTGTTCTCGAAGCTCCCGCCGTACTCGTCCATCCTGTCGTTACTGAGGGGGGATAAAAATTCATGGAGCAGATAGCCATGCGCTGCATGAATTTCGATGACCTCGAAACCTGCTTCAAGCGCCCGCCATGCGGCGGTCTCGAACGCTGTAATGATCATTTCGATGGCCTTTAGGTCGAGCGGAGTAGGCACCGGACTCCTTTCGTCAAAGGGGATGGCACTCGGGCCAACGACGGGCCAGCCCCCTGCGTCGCGGCCAAGTGCGCGTCCACCCTTCCACGGAGCCTCACAGCTCGCCTTCCGCCCCGCGTGGGCAAGCTGAATTCCGGCGACCGACCTCTGGCTTTTGATGAAACTGGCAATTCGCTGCAGCGGCGCGATCTGTGTGTCGCCCCAAAGGCCGAGATCGCCGGGCGTTATACGACCTTCAGGCAAAACCGCCGTTGCTTCAACCATGACGTGGCCCGCCCCGCCGACCGCTCTGCTTCCCAAATGGACGAGGTGCCAGTCATTGGCGAAGCCGTCCTCTGCTGAATATTGACACATCGGGGCGACCGCTATTCGGTTTCGAAAGGTCACGTCGCGAAGGACAAGCGGTGTCAACAAATTGACTTCGGGTACCTCGAGATCGTGCCTGCTGTCAGCCCGCCCACTTTGAATCGGGATACGGTAGCTCTCTCGGCCACCATTCGTTACGCGCTTTTCCATGAATGCCTCGCGAAGCTGCGTGGACACGCCTGGCCCTTCCGCCAAGCCATCCATGTGACATCAAGTGCCCCGCCTCATGGGTTGGCTATGACGACCGTCAATATCTCGATGTTGTGCAGCCTCGCTGCTGACATGCGCCGCCGAGGCCCCAACTCCCAAAAATGACAACCATCATGGCTGCCGGGCACGTTCTCTGCCTGTGTACAATGTCTGCGTCGCGATCAGGAGGAGACGCAAAGCGCGATAATCGACGCCAATTGCGAGAGGAAGAAATCATGCCGGCTCCCGTGCAGGACGCGATCGTTCTCGGCGGCAAACGCCGCTTGCGTGCTTTACCTCGAATGATGCGCGCGGCAGCGATGGACCGCTTCGGCGGCCCGAAGCAATTGAGGATTCATTCGGTTCGCGTGCCCGCAATAGACGAGAATGAGGTTCTCATAGCCGTCCACACGGCCGGGGTCGGTCCGTGGGATGCCGATATGCGCGAGGGTGCTCTGTCCGGGTCGCCGCGTTTTCCGCTCGTGCTCGGTACCGACGGCTCGGGCACAGTCGTGGCAGTGGGTTCTCGCGTCAGCCGCCTGGCGCTCGGTGATCGCGTCTATTCGTATAGCTACGAGAATCCCAAGGGCGGATTTTACGCCGAGTACGTTGCCGTTGTGGCCGAGAAGGTCGGTCATGCCCCGAAAGCCCTGAGTCCGGAGGAAGCCGGTGCGGTGCCGACGACAGGGCTCACAGCCCTCCAAGGGGTGGACGATGCCTTGCGCGTGGCGAAGGGCGAGAGCGTGGTCATTCACGCCGCGTCTGGAGGCGTAGGCAGCCTTGCTATTCAATTCGCGAAATGGCGGAAAGCCAGGGTGCTGGCGACGGCGAACAGAGATGACGGCTTGGCGTTCGTCCGCCGCTTAGGAGCGGACGAGCAGCTCGACGCATCTAACGAAAAGCTTGCGGATGCCATTCAACGTTGGGCTCCAGGTGGTGTGGACGCAGTACTCGGTCTCGCGGGTGGCCGCGCTTTCGAGCGCTGCATCGATGCTGTCCGCGCTGGAGGCCGCGTGGCGTTCCCAAATGGCGTCGAGCCGGTTCCGAAGCGGCGCCGCGGCGTCGAGTTCACCGATTATGACGCGGTCGCGGGCGTCCGCGAGTTCGAGCGTCTGAACGATGCGATCCAAGGCTCGAGGCTAAAGGTTCCTATCGCCGCCAGATATCCACTCGAGGAAGCGGCCAGGGCTCACGAGCGCCTGGCTCAGGGACACATCCTCGGCAAACTGGTGCTGCGCGTTAGTGATGAAGTTTGAAGATGCCCGCGCTTTCAGCAGCGGAATTGGGACAAGGGCAAACGTGGTCGCCTGTCCCCCGCAACACAGCCATATCAGGTGGGCCTTTGCGAACGAAGGACCCGGCGCGAAGTCAGGAGCTATGAGTCGTGCGGCATGACACAGAAGGAGTCCTTCGGCGCAAGACGCCGACCGATGGCCCACAGCTTTCCGAGGTGCGCCTCGCGGACACGGATCGCCTGGAGGCATTCAGCGACGGAGTCTTTTCGATTACGATCACGCTGCTCGTCGTCGAGATCGTCCGGCCGGACCACGATCCGGGCCACCTCCTGGACAAGCTTGTCAGCCAATGGCCGAACTACATAGCCTTCCTCGCCTCGTTTTGCTACGTGGGCGTAATCTGGCTCAACCATCGCGCCGTCTTCTCGCGGGTTCGATATTGTGATCGCGCGCTGCACATGGCGAACCTCTTCCTGCTGTTGACGTCGGGGTTGATACCATTTCCGACGGCGCTGCTTTCATTCGCACTCCAGCACGGTAATCCTTTCGACGCCCAAGTGGCGGTGGCCGTGTACGCGCTGATCGGCGGCCTGATGTGCCTTGCCTGGCTCTCGCTATTCCACGTACTGACGATACACCCCTATCTGTTGGAAAATGGCATCGATCCCGACTTCTTTCCGAGGGAGCGGTTGCGTGCCTGGGTCGGTGTGGCGCTCTATGGCATCGCCGGGGTGATCGGGTGGTTCTGGGCACCGCTGTTTGCCTTGGCAATCTTCCTGGCGCTCCCCGTGTTCTATGGCGTTACGAGCGAGGGGCTGACCGAGACGCGCCTCAGCCTCTTGCGCCGAACTCGGCGCTAGCAGGCTCGCTGGCCATCATGGAACTTACTTTGCGATCGCAGGTTCCGGCATCACGTGCCTAGACGTAGAGCGAATATGATCTGGCGCGTCGCATTGGGCCGGGCCGGGGACGACGCGCGGCGCGGACCAGCACGCTCGTTCAGGCGGCGCGAACGACATCTGCGCATTGCACGGGTTCGCTCGTCCCGTCAGGCCGAGAGCTTCGTCGACATCTTTGTCATTCCGTGGGGGTCAATAACAAATTTCTTGGGCGAGCCCTGGTCGAAGATCCGATACGCCTCGATTGCGTCCTCGAGGCCGATGACCTGCACATTCAGCAGCTTGCTTAGGTAGGGCATGCGGTCCCACAGAATCGCCTCCATGAGATCTCGGTGATAGTGCATGACCGGGCATTGGCCCGCTGTCAGGTGCGGAGACTTGATCCACGCCTTGCCGAAGTCGAGTCCGTATCGACCCTGCTTTTCGTCGTCGTTCCTAGCCTTCGGGTCGCCTGCACTGTAAATGCCGGGAATGCCCATCGCGCCATTGGCCCGCACCACCTCGAACAGTGTGTTGATTACTGCCGTCGGATCTTCCTCTGCACCGGGACCGTTGCCGTGGCATTCGAAGCCCACCGCATCGACGCCACAATCAACCTCGCGCTTGCCGGTGATCTTCTCGATCTGGTCGACGATCGGCGTCGAACTCGCAATGTCGACCGTCTCGTAGCCAGCGTTTTTTACAAGAGCCAAGCGCTCCTTATTGGTATCTCCGCAAATGATTGCGGAAGCTCCCAGAAGATGGGCGGATGCAACGGCGCAGCGGCCCACGGGGCCCGCCCCTGCGACGTAGACGGTCATGCCGGGCCGCACGCCCGCCGTCACGCAGCCATGAAACCCGGTGGGCAGAATGTCCGAGAGCAGCGTCAGGTCCTTGATCTTCTCCATGGCTTGCTGTTTGTCGGGGAACTTGAGTAGGTTCCAGTCGGCCCAGGGGACGAGCATGTAGTCCGCCTGGCCGCCATCCCAGCCGCCGAGATTGAAGCCGTACGCCGCGCAATCCGCCTCGTCGTTGGCGTTCATGCACGTATCGGTATGGCGCTCTTTGCAGTTGCGGCATTTTCCGCATGAGACATTGAAGGGAATGGATACAAGATCGCCTTTCTTGATGAACTCGACGGCAGGCCCGACCTCAACCACCTCTCCGGTGTTCTCGTGGCCGAGCTTCATCCCGGACGGTGCTGGGAAGCGCCCCCGATAGATATGCTGATCGCTCCCGCAGATATTCGTCACGACAAGCTTGACGATCACTGCGTGATTGATCGTTCGACCCTTCGGGTCGACCATCTCGGGGTAGTCGTAATCTCTTAGCTCGAGCTTCTTTGGGCCCATGAACACGACAGCGCGATTGCGTGAGGCCATGACGGTTATTCCTTTTCCGAGGACTAGCTAAGGATCTCGAGTGATGTGATGGGTTAAGCTCGACCAACGACGCAGGAGCCAAATCCGCGCGCGACGTGGACAGCACCCCGGCAGTCACCCAGCTGTTGAGTTGAGAAGAGCCTGGGGTGAGTGATTGACATCAAATCATGATGCGCCGGCCACGAACATGACGGTCGTCAGCTTTCCGAATCGCGAAACGGGCACGCTTTTGCGCATAGGGGTTCGATTGCCGTCTGAGCCTTCTTTTGCGCTCCCGTATAGGCTACGGCCGGCGACCTTGATTGCGCTCCATGCCCCGGTTCGCATGGCTCGTCGCCTGCTCCGCCACGAGCAGCTAGAAGCTTGTGAAGGTTCATCCCTGTGAGCGCTTACACAGGGTGCACTTTGTCCAGTGTAATGGGTAAGTCGCGGACGCGGTTGCCCGTGGCATGGTAGACGGCGTTGGCGACTGCGGCCGCGACGCCGACTATGCCGATCTCGCCCAGTCCCTTTACGCCGAGCTTGTTGATGAGCGCATCGGGTTCGTCGACGAATATCACATCGATATCGTAGATATCGGCGTTCACCGGCACGTGGTACTCGGCAATATTAGCATTCATAATGCGACCGAACCTGTGATCGTGGAGGGTCTCCTCGTGCAGCGCCATGCCGATCCCCCAAACCACGGCGCCCATGATCTGGCTGTGCGCGGTCTTCAAATTGAGAATGCGTCCGGCAGCGACTGCATCGACGACGCGCGTGACTCGAATGATTCCGAGTTGCTCATCGACTTTCACTTCAGCGAATACGGCTGAATGCACATTCTGCGCGTGCGAGTCCTGCTTTTCGAATTTGTGACTTTTCTCGCAATCGAGGTGCTCCATCTTGCCGTAGCGCATCACATCTGCAATCGAGACCGATCGGAGGGGATCTTCCACGCCGGCAATCATTCCGTCGACCAGCGTAGTGTCGTTGAGGGACAGGCCCTCAAGCGGCGAGTTCGGCTTTGCCTGAGCCAGTTGCAGTAGCTTCTCGCGGACTTCCATTGCAGTCGCAACGATCGCATTGCATACCGTCGCCGCCATCCACGAGCCGCCCTCAATGGGGGACCGAGGCAAAGTCGAGTCGCCGAGCTTTACGCTTATGCGCTCAATGGGCAGGCCAAGCGCATCCGCACCCACTTGGGCCATGATGGTATACGTGCCCGTGCCGATGTCGGATGCCGCGCACATGATCTCCGCCCGTCCGTCGGCGGCCAGCACGATCCGGACCGCGGCTGGTTTTTGAAGCGCTTCCCAAACCCCCGTCGCCATCCCCCAACCGATGAGCTCCGTGCCATCCCGCATGGACCGCGGCTGCGGATTACGCTTTGCCCAGCCAAATGCCTCCGCGCCTTGCCGATAGCATTCGCGCAGATTCTTGCTGGTGTAGGGGAGCCCCTTGCTCTGATCGATGTCTGAGTAGCATTTGAGTCGCAGCTCGAGGGGGTCCATGTCGAGCGCCACCGCCAGCTCGTCCATGGCGCTCTCGAGCCCGTATACGCCTGTCGCTGCGCCGGGGGCCCGCATGTCGGACGAAGTCGGCACGTCGAGTTGGACCAGCTTGTGGACGCACCTCGCGTTGGGCGAACGGTAAAGGAGTTCTCCCCAGCCAGTATCGTTGCGCGAAAAGTCCTCGAAGCGCGAAGTAACAGAGATCGCTTCGTGCCTCAGGGAGTAGAGGCTGCCGTCCCCATTAGCGCCGATCGCCAAGCGTTCAATGGTCGCGGGCCGAAAACCAAGTGCGTACATCTGCGGGCGCGTCAAGACCACACGTACCGACCGCTTCAATGCAGTCGCGCCGAGTGCAGCAAGGATGACTTGGTACTGAGGGCGGAGCCCCGAGCCGAAACCACCACCCATATATGGCGACAGCACACGTACGTCTTCAGGCTTTCGCTCGAGCGCGCTAACAAGGTAGCGCTGCACGTTCTGCACGCCCTGTGTCTTGTCGTACACCGTCAGCTTACCGCTGCTATGCCAGACGGCAGTAGTCGCAAAAAGCTCCATCGGATTGTGGTATTCCGTCGGGATGAAGTAGTCGGCCTCGTGCCTCACCGCGGAAGCATCGAAAGCTCGTTCCGCATCTCCGCGGGGCTTTTGCTCTTTCTCGACTGCGAAGGCTTCGCCCAGCTGCGCGTTGAGATCGGTCAGTGCGAATTCGTCGTCGTAGTCGACCTCAACCAGCGCGGCGGCAAACCGGGCCTTGTCCCAATCTTCCGCGATGACCAGCGCGACCGGCTGCCGGCTGAAACGGATCTCAGCGTCATAGAGCGGACGGAACGGGGAACCCTCCTCCGGCGCCGTATCGTCCTTCCATGCCTCGTCAGAGCTGGCCAGCGGCGGCCTGTTCTGGTGGGTCAGTACGTCGAGCACACCGGGTACGCGCAGCGCTTTGCTCGCGTCGATCGCCGTGATGCGACCCTTGGCGATGGTCGAGTCGACAACAAAGCCGTACGCTAGGTCGGGAACGTGGTGCTCGCCGGCGTATTCCGCGGTGCCGGTTACCTTGGCGACACCGTCGATGCGCGAAGTGGGAGTGCCTATATATGGCTTCATGCTGCGACCCGCTCGCTCGTCGGGTGTGCCGGTTCGCCCCTCGACGTTTTGCGCCGTAGCTGCATTCGCTTTGCCCAAGCCTCCCAGAACAGCCGCTCCTTGCAGCACGACCCGACGGCTGATCTTCCGCATCTCATATGACTTTCTTCACGGATTGCGATTGCGGCGTCCCGCAAGCGGCCTGTGTCAAGGCGCGCACGATTCCACGCCGTGCAAGATCTATTTTGAAGGTGTTGTGGCGATAGCCCTTTGCACCCTGCAGCAGAATCTCTGCCGCCATTCCGAAACTCGCCTCTGTGGCCGGCCGTCCGCGCAGCGACGCTTCTGCCGCCGGCACCCGCCACGGCTTATGCGCGACACCACCTAGCGCCACACGCGCGCCCTTGATGGTGTCGCCTTCAACCTCCAGCGCAGCGGCGATCGACACGAGTGCAAATGCGTAGGATAACCGGTCGCGAATTTTCAAATACGTGTAGTTCTTGGCGAAGCCCTTGCTGGGCAGCTCGACGCCGGTGATCATCTCGTCTCGCCGGAGGTTGGTATCCCGGTCGGGCGTATCGCCCGGCAGCCGGTGAAATTCCGAAAACGGAATGATGCGCGTGCCTTGCGGACCCTCGACGTGCACTGTTGCCTCAAGGGCGGCTAGTGCCACGCACATGTCCGACGGGTTCGTCGCGATGCATTCTTCGCTGGCGCCTAGAATGGCATTGATGCGGTTCAGGCCCTCCAGAGCGGAACAGCCGCTTCCTGGTTGGCGCTTATTGCATGGCGTTGCTATGTCGTAGAAGTAGAAGCAGCGCGTCCGCTGCAGGAGGTTACCCCCTGTCGATGCCATGTTGCGCAGTTGCTGTGAGGCGCCGGCAAGGATTGCGCTGGCAAGCAGCGGGTAACGCTCCGTGACGATCGGGTGGTATGCGACGTCCGAGTTCGGCACCATCGCTCCGATACGCAACCCTCCGGCCGTCTCTTCCACGTTCGTCAGCGGCAAGCGCGAGATATCTATGAGGCGCGTCGGCCGCTCGACATCCATGCGCATTAGGTCGACGAGGTTGGTGCCACCGGCAATGAACTTCGCCGATGGATCGGCAGCGATCATACGCAGCGCGTGCGACGCGTCCTTGGCGCGGGTGTACTGAAAGTTGATCATGACTTGACGTCTCCGGCACGCATGACCTGCTGGATCGCCGCGACGATGTTGGGATATGCGCCACAGCGGCAGATATTGCCGCTCATGAGTTCGCGAATTTCATTCGCCGACTTGGCTCTTCCCTCAGCGAGGAGCCCTACTGCAGAGCAAATCTGCCCAGGCGTGCAGTAGCCGCATTGGAATGCGTCATGGTCGATAAACGCCTGCTGCAGCGGATGCAGCGTCTCTCCCCTGGCAAGCCCTTCGATCGTGGTAACTTTCGCTCCATCCTTCATCACGGCGAGCATCAGGCACGAGTTCACGCGACGGCCATCCACCAGCACCGTACAGGCGCCGCACTGGCCATGGTCGCACCCTTTCTTGGTCCCGGTCAGGTGTAGGTGATCACGCAGAGCGTCCAGCAGGCTCGTCCACGGCGCGATTGTGAGCCGCTTCTCCGTTCCATTGACTTCGATGGTGACGCCCATTTTTTCCGGAGAGGCGATTGCCGGCTGGGGCTTCTCCTGCGCGCGCGCCATGTCGGCTCCTCTCGCTCTCGTCCTATGTGCCGAACACGTAAGAGAGCTGCCGGTTCCACCCTCTAGCTGACACTCCCAAGTCACTTGAAATCCATCGGCGGAGTGTGCCGTAAGCTCGTAAGATACGATTAAAGTTGTGCCGCGCCGTTGAGCGCCACGAAGGGTGTTCAGCCCTCACTTCGAAGTGTCGTTGTCCACCACCAATCGATGCATTGTTCATCAAAGCGGGAACCGCAATATTGCGACCAGGGGAGCGTGCATCGGGAGATCGTCTTTGCGAGCAGCGAGGACGCGGGCGCCGGTAAGCAGGGCGCGCTTTGCGACCTCGTCGACGACACTGTAGGTCTCTGCATCATCCGAGACGGCGTACGTGACACTGCCGTCGTAATCGTCAACCAAGCCGGGAATGACCTCGTCAAAATCGACGACCAACTGATCGATGGTGCCGTATGTTGCGCAGTGGGCCGCGTACGAAAGATCCGTCGTCGCTCGGCGTGGCTTCAGGTCGTCGTAAAGCACTTTGATCTTTTCGACCTCCCGAGCGTAGATGCGATCGAGAATGGGCAGGGAAAGATCTGAAATTTGCCGATCGGTCTTCATCCTTGGATTCCCGGCAATGATTTCCGTCGCGAGGTGAGGATAGGTACTCACCGAGCGGTACATCGAAACCAGCGGCTCGTCGGCGGCGAGTATGAGCGGCAGGTCACTGCCTTTGAGGACGGCACCCAAGGCGTGATCAACTTTCCGAACATACTCCTGCATGAGCACCTTTTCGTACTCGGGCAGCAGAAGGTTGATGCTGGGCGCACGGGCGTAGACCCGTAATCCTTCGGGCAAGTTGTGCGGCATTTGCGGGACCAGTATCTCTGCCGGCGGCATGTCGACCGCCACGCGAATGAGGCGCGTCGCACCTTCAGACAGACCAAGAACGTAAGCTTCATGGGGCATTCCCAGAGCGCGAATTAGCGGCTGCAGGTGGAACCGGTCCGACACCTCGGCGAGCGGCCTCACGACATGCGGCAGCCGAAACGTCCGCACTCCGTCGACCGTCGCCAGGACACCAAGCCCCTTGCTTTGGTACGTCCAGAACTCGGCCACCTCGTCCACTTTCTCGTGCAGACGCTGACGCTGCCTGACCTTTTCCTCGATCTCCGGATCCTTGTCGTCCCCTAGCAGGTGTCCGAAATGCTGCGCTAGACGTGAAAGCCGTCGTTTGTCGTATCCAGATCGGCGCAATTGATTCAGGGCCTCCTTTACAAGGTCTTTGAGTGCCGTCCGATTGGCGTGAGCGGCTTCGCGCCGTGGCGCGGTCGGCAGATAGATCGAGACGCACGCGTCGGCGCGGACTGCAGCAAGCTCCTTGAACTCGCCAATTTTCGGGAGATCGATGTGAAGCATTGCTGCACTCCAAATGTCGACGGACGGCCTCAGCGGCTGTACGGCATGTATTTTTTTACGATCTTGGCATCGCTGTCGCTCAACAGCATGGGGTGGCGGGCCTGCCGAACGAACTTCGATGCCCGCTTGATCATGCCATGACGCTTGCCGCTCGGTTTGGCTTTCACTTTGCCGCTCGCAGTCATGCGGAAGCGCTTCTTTGCCCCGCTCTTCGTCTTTAGTTTGGGCATGGCGATCTCCGACATACTCCCGCCGAAGGGTCGAGTAGCCCAGCAGCTCCCGCCATGACGGTCGTCAATTTTTTGTTCGTTGCGGTGCGCGCATGCGGAATGTCGCAAACCCGCTATTGCGTTGCCGTGTTTTGAGGTGTCGCAGAAATCGCAGGCGGCGGACTTAGCGATGTAGTAGTCGAGCCTGCTGCCCATATCGGACCGCTGGCGAGCGCCCACACCATGATCGTGAATGCGAACGCCAAGAGGCCGGCTGCCCCAATCAATAAAAGGCGGTCACGCGTGCGAATTCGTGACATCGGCGCAAACTCCTACTTTCTTGCGTTGCCCTCGTTCGAAACCCAACTCTGCTACGCTTACCGATCCATGCGCGCCGATGCCATGATGACTGTCATTTTCAGCGGAGCGGTGGGCCTACGGCACCAACGCGGGCGCGCAGTCGCGCAGCAATCAGAGCACATCGCACCGCAGGATTCTGCTGACGAGCGATTATATTCGATACTGATGTCCGTCATGGTTTCGTCTTCCGCAGAACCATAGTTTGTTCGGGTAACAGGCTCTCCTTTTGCAGCGCGCTCAGGCGCGGACGCACCAAAAGGGCGTAAGGCAAGCCATGAACTTATCTGCCTGGATCTTCGCCGGATTCGCTGCAGCATGGATCGAAAACGATCACCGGCAAGACTCACCGGCTGCAATTGCATTGACGCCGTCTTGCGGCGAAAAGCGTGCCGATCGCTTCGCTCGACCAGGAGCGTCCATGGCAGTCGTTCCGAGCAACGCTGCGCCTACGATGATCCCACAGAGGCGCACAAAGCATTGAACGCGAAGTGGCTCCGAGCCGTCGTGATTGAGGTCAATCTACGGTCAGAGGATCGGGCCCCTGAACCTCCAGCCCACGAGGCAAGCACGCATGCACGTCATGAGTATCGCCAAGTTCGAACGCTTCTTCCGCACTACCGCCGGCCTTGACATCGACAAGCAGGACCTAAAGCGCTTTAGCGACTTCATCAACCGCAAGCTTTACGATCTTCTGAGCCGCGGCGAGGCGATAGCGCGAGCGAACGGCCACGACCGAATAGAGCTCTGCGATATACCCATAACAAAAGGGCTGCAGGCGCAGCTCGAGGAGTTCGGCAAGCTCGATGAGGAACTGGAGCTCGCGCCAATTCTGGACCATTTGAGCGCGCGCCCCCCTCTAGGCCTCGCACTTAGCGACGAGACCGAGTCCCAGCTCGCAGCGGTCGCAGGAGGTATCAGCGTCGCACTCGCGCATTCGTTCAAGATCGTCGATCCAAAATTGAAGAACCCACAGACCCGCCACTGGGAAACCGCCTTTCAGATCTTCGATCTCCTGCTGTAGCAGGAGACTAAACTGACGGTCGTCATGGCCAAAAATTGAGGCGTCGGTTGTGGTGCGTTCTGAAGTGTCGACTGCAGTCATTCGACGCTAATCGAGCTTTGCCGGATCAGAGGAGTTCAAGATGTCAATCGCGAGCTTGAAAAGGAAGAAGGTCGCAATCCTCGTCACCGACGGGTTCGAGGAGGTCGAGCTCGCGCAACCGCGAAAGGCGCTCGACGATGCGGGAGCCGAGACAGTGATCGTATCTCCGAAGGATGATTATGTTCGGTCGTGGGCGCTAACAGATTGGGACATCTCCTTCCCGGTCGAAGTTCCCCTCGATATCGCGAACGCTCAAGACTACGATGCCCTTCTTTTGCCTGGCGGCGTGATCAATCCAGACTCGCTGCGCATCATCCCCAAAGCTGTCGAGTTCGTTATGAAGTTCATCGATGCGGGAAAGCCCGTTGCCGCAATCTGCCATGGTCCGTGGACACTCATCGAAACGGGGGCGGTCAAGGGACGGCGCATGACGTCATGGCCATCGCTCAGGACCGACCTCAGGAATGCTGGCGCCGATTGGGTCGATGAGGAAACCGTCGTCGATGGGGGCATACTCACAAGCCGTAACCCCGACGACATTCCGGCCTTCAACCTGGAGATGATCAAACTGTTTGCCGAGGCCTCGCCTGGAAGATCGAAGGCTGCTTAGTCCCTTGGTGAACGGCTGGCGGCCGCCTCCCTCAGAATCGAACACAGGGGAGACACCCCGATGGCGGATCCGTTGGTGTACGAATTCATCGCGATCGTATGTGCGGTTACGGCAGCTGGGCTTTGGGTCCGGGCAGCGCTGGCCTATCGTTCGCTTTCCCCGCGGCGGGGGCTCAATGCTGCCGCCGCCTATTGGACGGCAGCCGCCCTAGCGGCGCAGGCGGGGACTTCCATCGCAATCATTGCGCGTGGTCTCTCCTGAACCCAGACGGTGATGCCGAAGCACGGAAGGCGCAAGGGTGCCACGCATCCGCACCTCCTTGACTAAACTGTGCGAGGTGGCCGTTCCCAACGGTCTCAAACGAACCCCGGGCTCCGATATCGAGCGTCCGATATCAGACAATGCCGGGATTAGGGCATCTTTGCGTTCAAGCATATGGTCCCTCATCGGCCGCAATCCAACAGGGCGCGGCCGGCAGGGAGATGCAAAGTGCTCTGGCCCCAACGCGAGAGAACTCGTGGCACCGCAGCCCGCTTTTCCAAAAAATTTCGTACTTTCCCGTCTTGTTGAGAGCGATTTCGCGCTCCTCGAGCCGCACCTTGATCCCGTAGATCTTCCGGTGCGCAAGGTGCTGGAGCGACGGGGCAGACCAATCAAGACAATCTATTTTTTGGACAGTGGCATTGCCTCGATTGTGGCCAACGGCGGAAAGCGGCTTTGCCTGCATCGGCGGGTTACCTCGACCCGTCTCGCGCACTATGAATGGTCTAGCGGAGGTGCACGTGAGCACCTCCGCCCATCGCATCGGAGGCTTACGTCAGCTGCCGAGGGCAAAGCGGACTCAGGCCGAGGCGCACGAAGCTGCTTTCGTCACCTTCGTTGGATGTCCGCAAACTCGGCAAAGCACTCATTATACCGACTCGCTGCTGTGGTGCGCTGCAGGCGTCTTTATCGTAGCGTGTTCAACCGGCTCTGTCTTAACGAGGCGTACCCGCGAGACTGGTTCTATCGTATGGTGTGGACTTCCCCTGCAGTCGTTAGGAGATGCCGGAACAATGCGATTATCGGCACATCGGTTGTGAATCCGACTGTCGCCATAGAAGATAAGCAACTGGGAAAGTCGTTATGGAACTCGGCCCGTTCAGGCAGCTGGCATCGAAATAGAGCGTGTCTCCGCTCTTAAGTGCAAACGTGCGATCACCGTGCCGGTACTCCATCTCCCCCGAAAGCATGTGCAGGAAAACGAGTCCGGGCTGCACATAGAAGAACGGCGTGCCCTCGCGCTCAGACTTTACTAGGTAGAGCTCCGCTAATCCGTGCCCGGAAAAGTTGTGACCCTGCAGGTAATGTACGAAGTTGTGCGGCGAGCCTTCGCAAACCACTGGCATGCCTTCGTCGCGCTTTACCAGCTGGCACGGCTTTCGCGTGTCGAGCTCCGCAAACAGCGATGACAGAGGCAGTTCGAGCTTCTGCGCCAACACGACCAGAACGTCGAGCGTCGGTGTGTAAATTCCTCGCTCGATCCTGGAAAGCAGGCCGTTGGATATGCCGACGCGGCGCGCCAGCTCGTTTTGCGCCAGATTGAGCTTGCGGCGGGTTGCCAAGATCATCGCGCCAATTGAGGCGCGTGCGCGGTTGATGTCCAATGCGTCTACGCCGAAGTCTCCCACGACTCCCGTCGGGTTCCGGCAGATATTCCGGCCTTTCAGATCGACGCTTTTGGAGCTTTGCATGTCGTGCGTCCCACCGTGCGTGCTTCTGGCGAGGCAGAAACTGCGCTCGCATACGCTCGTCTTGCGAAGGTATGCGGAGCAGGGGAATCTGCTGCGCCGTGTTCTCCGTGTTCCCTACGTCAAACCTAGTAGCTTAGCCTTGCAGATGCTGCGGAGCGCTAGGCAGCGCGCTGGTGGAATAGCGGGCGCATGAAGCGGATTTGCGCGACGCGGTTCTTGCAACGCGCGGGCCTCGACGACCGGCGCCGCGCTCGCGAGGCTAGCGTCAGTCTGGGCGCATCCAACGGTGACTTTAGGAACGAGGTTCGCGACGCGGGGTGCGACGGCAGAATTCCCGTCCGATCTCGCTAAAGGCCGGAAGCGCTTTATGTATTCGTGGAATTTTTGGGATGTGTCAGACGACATAACCATCTCGCTTAAGATGGGGTCGTCCCCGCAGTGTAACCGAGGCGCTAGTCGTCTAGCAGCTATTCAACGTACCGCAAGCGCGACCGAGCGGCAAGCGTTCAGGCTGTCGAGAGGGGTGCAGACTCCTGAGAGTCCGATCCGTGGCGAGAGGAGTTATTGGGGGCAAGGTCGATGTGATTGCGCGCGCAGTCGCCAGCGATAGTCTGCGGCTCTAGCGTCACCTTAAGTAGTTGGCCAGACGCCGAGATGCGAGGCGCATCTTCACGCCGCATGGTCGGCGCGCAATCGCTGATTGCAGCCGCGAGCGCGCCTATCTGCGAGTGAAGGCGAGACAAATCGGTCAGTCGTTCGCGCGATGCCCCAACGTCAGTGTCCCATTCCTAGATCGCCAATGCCGGCTATCCTACTTGAACGCGTAGTCGTCGGCGGAGGCACCCGTGGACATATGCTTTCCCGGACACTAGATTCCGTCCTGTGAAATGGACTTTCTCCAGCAGGACGACCTGCCGTGGAGTCTGGTTTAAAGGGGACGGCCCCGCAGTTGTGGGGTGGAGATGTCCGCAACCGTTCCCGTTTATCGCCCCTCGAATGCCTTCTCGGAGTTGTTTCCCTGGTCGACTTGCCTGCGTCTCGCGACGGCATGGGCGGTCGTGATTGCCTTTGAGGCCGGCGGCGAAAGATGGCTTAGCGAATCGCTATCCGCGACTAGCGCCGCGGTGAGCTTTGTCGTGCTCTTTTCAACAATTCTGATCGCTTCCTTCGGCGTTGCACGCGAGGCGGACAATCTGGCTGACAAACTGGGCGAACCGTATGGAACCCTAATCCTGACCCTCTCCGTTGTCATGATCGAGGTCATACTGATCGTGGCGGTGATGGTCGGGCCAGGACAGACGGAAACGATAGCGCGGGATTCCATCTTCGCCGTCATGATGATCATCATGAACCTGGTCACGGGCTCCTGCGTCTTACTGGGTGGCTTGCGACATGGCGAGCAAGAATACAATTCCCAAGGCGCGGTTGCCTATCTGTCGATCATCGTACTTCTAACCGGAACGGCACTGGTGCTGCCGAACCTCGTCAGCTCTGGCAATGGTATTTTCGCTCCCGCGCAGGCGATCGCCTTCACCGTCCTGACTGTGACCCTCTATGCCGCGTTCCTTGTCATGCAGATGAAGGGCTCTCGCCGCTTTTTCATCCAGCCCGAAAAGGGAGCGCTTGCAATCCCCGCGCATCACTTAAGTCATGCTTCCGCAGCCGACCCAGCAAAGACGAAGCCGTCGTTTGCGGACAAGCGCACGGTTTTCATTCGCTCCTTCATGCTCATCGCGCTTTTCGTTCCCGTCGCTGTGCTCGCTCACGATCTTGCCATACTGATCAATCTCGGCGTCGAGCATGCAGGCGCTCCGGCGGCGTTCGGTGGCGTTCTTATCGCCGTCGTCGTGTTTGCTCCCGAATCCATCACGGCCGTTAGGGCGTCGCTGGCCAACCAGATGCAGCGCACCATGAATCTGTGCTTTGGAGCTTTCGTTTCGACGGTCGGCTTGACGGTGCCCGCGGTTCTCGCCATCGGGCTCATCATCGATAAGACCGTGATATTGGGGCTTGGTGCCGTCGACACGGCCCTTCTGGTGCTCACCGTTGTGTTGACGACACTAACGTTCTTAGGCGTGCGCACATCGCCGGTGCAGGGACTTATGCATCTCGGCCTGTTTGCGGTCTATGTCGTGCTGCTCATTCATCCATAGGACGACACATGCAGCACGTCTGCGATTCATGTGCCTTAAACGGCGTGCGGCATTGGCGATTGTCCCTCTAGATCGTTCTCATTCGGAAAATGTTTTCCCACCTAGAAACATTGGGCGATTGTGGTGCTGAATCGCTTCAGGAGCGAATTCAAAAAGCCAACACTCGATGCCGGTATTACGTTCGATCGTAGACATCGTAAGGACGCTTCAACTAGCTTCCATTGGTGTAGCTTTTGTAAGAGTCGAAGTTCATGCGTATCACGGTGTTGGTCGTGTCGGCAGTATCGTGCACGACGTGGAATAGCTTAGGTTTCGCTCAGGAAACGCAGCAGCTTCCTGCTCTGACCGTCACGACGACGCCGTCGAACCCTAAAGCCAAGAAGGCGACAGCGCCTCCCGCCAAATCAAAGTCCACGGGGGCCCCCGCGCTCCAGCTGGACTCTGCGACGAAGTCCCAAACCACGGGCGTCGACGCGCTCGATCCGCGCCTCGGCAATATAGGCGCCGCGCAGACAAGCAGCGAAGGCTTCGTGCCGGCAGAACAGCTGTTGGAGAGACCCGCCTATCGGGTTGGCGAAATATTGGAGGCGGTGCCTGGCCTCGTCGTCACCCAGCACAGCGGCGACGGAAAGGCCAACCAGTATTTCATGCGTGGCTTCAACCTCGACCACGGCACCGACATTGCCATCACGATGGACGCGATGCCGGTGAACATGCGGACGCACGGCCACGGCCAGGGTTATGCAGACACCAATTTCGTTATCCCTGAAATCATGCGGGGTCTTTCGTTCCGCAAAGGCCCTTACTTCGCCTCGGAAGGCGATTTCTCCTCGGCGGGTGCCGTTCATCTCGATGTGGTCGATTCGCTCGAGAAGAATTTCGCGCAGCTCGAGATCGGCAGCTTCGGTCACCGCCGCGCCGTGACGGGCATGTCCGCGCCGGTCGGCCTCGATGGCACGATCATGATCGCCGGAGAAGCCGTGAAGTTCGACGGACCGTGGGATCGGCCCGATGATTTGCGCAAACTCAACAGCGTCGTTCGCTATTCGAACGGTACCTACGAGAATGGCTTCGCGCTGACCGCGATGGCGTACTCGGGCCATTGGTACGCCACCGACCAAATTCCGCAGCGGGCTGTCGATGAGGGGTTCATCGGCCGCTTCGGCTATATCGATCCGACCGACGGTGGCGTCTCCCATCGCTACAGCCTGTCAGCGCGCTGGCACGAGACGGACGCGAACTCGGCGACCCGCGTCAATGCCTATCTGGTCAAGAGCGACCTCGATCTCTTCAATAACTTCTCCTATCTCCTGAACGACCCCGTCAACGGCGATCAGTTTCAACAAACCGACAACCGCACGATCGCCGGCGCGAGCGCCAGCACAACCTACTTCGGCGTCCTCTCAAGCGGGCAGACGCTCGCAACCACGGTAGGTATCCAGGGCCGCTACGACGACATCGGCGTCGGCCTCTTCAACACCAAGGATCGTGCACGCCTCTCGACGGTCCGTCAGGACAATGTACGGGAGGCGAGCGTCGGCCTCTTCGCAGAAAGCACCGTGCGCTGGACTGATTGGATCCGGGCCACGGTGGGACTGAGGGGAGACATGTTTTCTGCCGACGTGGAAAGCGGCCTTGAAGCCAACTCTGGCGACGACGTAGATGCGATCCTTAGCCCCAAGTTCGGCTTAGTGTTCGGACCGTGGGCCGACACCGAACTCTATTTGAATGCCGGTCGCGGGTTTCACAGCAATGATGCACGCGGCGTGATGACGACCATCGATCCGGTCAGCGGCGACCTCGTGGACCGTGCCCCGTTCCTCGTACGCTCACAAGGCGCTGAGGTGGGGCTGCGCTCACAGCCAAACGGAATCGTGACCAGCACCTTCTCTGTGTTCGTGCTCGATTTCGATTCCGAGATCGTCTTCGTCGGCGATGCCGGTACGACGGAGGCAAGTCTCCCGAGCCGGCGCATCGGCGCTGAGTACACGCTGCAGGCGCGGCTCGCGTCGTGGATGGCACTCGATCTCGATGCCGCTTACACGCGCGCACGGTTCAGGGACGAAGACCCAGGGGCACCCGGCCGTCGAATTCCCGGCGCGATTGAGGGTGTGGTCGGTGCGGGCCTGTCGTTTGACAATCTGGACGGATGGTTCGGCGGTGTGAATGTTCGCTACTTCGGTGCGCGGCCGCTGATCGAGGACAACAGCGTCCGCTCCAAGTCGAGTTCCCCTGTGTCTGGACGTATTGGATACAGGTTCGCCGACGGGTTCATCGTGCGGCTCGACGGATTCAACCTCCTCGACCAGACATCGAGCCAGATCGACTACTACTATGCCTCTCGGCTGCCGGGCGAAAATCCGGACGGTGCCGACGATATTCATTTCCATCCGCTCGAGCCGCGCTCGTTCCGGCTTTCACTGACGAAGCACTGGTAGTTTTGGCGCATGGATCATCTGCGGCCGCTGGTCTGGCGCTGACGAAACGCGCTGCCAGCGGCGCAATGTTTGAGAGCCTTCTGCGATTCGGTCCCTGCCCCAGTCTACGCCAATGAGGGGCTCGACCTCCGCGACGACGCTGGGCAATTGGGTCGGCGCCTCATCTGTGAATCTGAAACTGCTGCGCGAAGCGATCGAGCCCGCAGCTTTCATCACCGAGCGCCGGCGGATACATCGGTTGACGGCTGACCAACTGGTGCCTGGCGCCCAACCGAACTTCACAGTCGCAGTGAGATGTCGACGGATGGGCTGTGAGGTTTGCGGAGCGGAAAACGACAGGAGCAGCGAGCATCATTGCTTGAGGAATGAGAGGTGCCGCAATGCTAGGTGCGCGCTCTTGCGCTGGTTCTGGTGGCAGCTTTGCACGTGGAGTGTCAGGCGGCCGGCAGGGTGGCCGGCCGCCTGGCATTTCGCTTCATGGTGCCTGATAGGTGGCGAGAAGGTGACCGCCATAGATTGTCAAGCCGCCCGCGAGAAGCGTCAGATACGGCAGGATACCAGCGCGACGCGGAATAGGCCGGCCATTCACTTCCAGATCGTCCTGCATCCAACTCGGGAACTTGCCGCCGTCAGTCACATAGTGGCGGTAGAAGAAGATCGGAATGATGCCGGCCACAATGAGAAGGCTGGTCAGCAACACGCGCTGGCCCCAGAAGTCTGCACCCCACCCCATGATGAGCAGATTGAGGAAGCCGCAAACAGCGCCGACTGCTAGCAACCAGTTCGGAGCGCGGTAGGGCCGCTCCTGATCCGGTCGGTCAATCCTGTGTAGCCACCCCGCCTGCAGATTGAGGAACACGAAGATCATGTAGGTCGTGTTCGCCAGGACGATGAGGAAAACATAGTCTGAGATCGACAGCAGCACCGTGTTGACCGCGAGATCCGTCCACATTGCTGCCACCGGAGCACCGTGGCTGTTGACGCGCGACAAGTACTTCGGCAGCCAACCGTCATACGAGCCCTGGTACAGCGTGCGGGACGAGCCGGCCATAGCCGTCATGACGACGAGGCAGATTGAAAGTGTGAGCGTCGCGATGACCAAATTGCTCAACATGGGGCCGGCACCGACCATTTTTGCCATGACCTGCCCCACTCCCGTGCCGTCGTAAATTCCGGGGTCCAACAGGCCGTCGAGGCCGAGATACCCTTGGAATGCGACAGGAACGAGCGTGAAGAACGCAATGCAAAGCAAGCCGGAATAGACGAGTGCGCGAACCGTATCGTAACCCGGGTTCTTGAACTCGCTCACGTAGCAAACCGCCGTTTCGAAAGGATAGGTGGACCAAGCCGCGAGCAAAAGGCACGCCATGAGTGTGGTCATGCCCACCATGTCCCAGGCTCCGGGCACAGGCTTGCCGGCTGCGTCGTGCACGAGCGGTACAAACGGCGTGAAGTTCTGTGTCTGAATATCGCCCGTCAGCAACGGCACGATACCGATCAAGAGAAGTGGCAGCAGAACGGCGATCGCAATGATCATCTGAACACGCGCCGCCTTCAGAATCCCACGATGCTGTATCGTGAACACCGCGAGCATCAGCGCCAGACCAAGGAAGAAGGTGGCGTTGAGCCGAACGACGATGCCTTCCTTGATGAAGCTGAGATCAAACAAGTTGATCTGCCACGTCCTGATCAGAGAATCAGCCGGAAATAGGAGATTGAGGACATACCCCGCCGCGAGGCCCGAGCCTATGGCGAGTACAGGCGACCATGAGAACCAGTTCGCCCATACGGAGATCGGCCCCAGCATCTTGCCGTACGGCACCCAAGCAATTGCACCATACACGGATGCTCCGCCGGACTTTTTGGGAAAGAGGCCGGAGATCTCGGCGTAGGTGAAGCATTGAAGGAAGCCGATCAACATCGAAAGGATCCACACACCTGCCGAAATATTGCCCGCCGCTGACGCCACCGCGCCTACCGAGAACAGCACAAGCACAGGCGTGCCGGACGCGATCCAGAAGGCGTGCGTCCAATTCAGCGTGCGGCCCATCGTGCCCAGCTGTTCGGGCACGCCTTGCGCAGAGGATAAAACTGCCTCCGACATCCCTACTCCCCCATATTGAGTTTCTTATTTCAGGCTCCGTATCCCAGTTTCGAGATAACAAGCCCCAGGTTGCAGGAGATCACAGGGATGCGACTGGGAAACTCCCCAGGCCGCTATTTATTACATTGACGGATTTGATGTTTGAGAAACCAGCGTCGATCGTCGGATGCGAATAGTTGCGATCAATTCGCCTTCACAACGAAATCGCGTGTTTCTGGATCGCTGGGAAATATCAGGTCTTCGCCCACGCTCGGCTTGTTCGCAACAGCGCGGTTTGCCTTCTTGCTCACCTCCTCCATGAACCGGTCAGTCACCAGCCGCTTTGGCGCGTGGCGGTTCGACATCGCATAGATATCGCATGCCGGGCCGAGCGATCTTGAAGTGAGTGGCCAGAGCGTCCCCTTCCTCACATCAGCCGCCGCCATTCGCTCAGGCAGCAAACAGATTCCCAGTCCCAAGACAGCGAGGCGCCTTGCTTCCTCGAGGTTTGGAGTGGTTGCTGCGACGTGCTTCCCGAGACCGTGGCGCAGACGGTAGTACGTCAGACTGTCGGGTTCGTCAGCGCCGGTGAGGATGAGCGGCTCGTTGGACAGCGACTCCACTTTATCCAGTGACGCTCCGAACAGGTGGTGGCGCTTCCCGCAGTAGACGAGGTGCACTTCTCGCGTGAGGAACGCGTACTCGAGTTCGGGGTACTTTGTGTGCACGGGCGCGATGCCAACATCGACCTCGTTGCGCAGAACAGCGAGCGAGATCGTCTCCCAGGTGGCCACCTCGATCTGCAACTCGACCAAAGGGCAACGCGCGCTGTAGGCAACCAGCAGCTTGTCGAACTTCGCACTCACAAAATTGCTGATAGTGCGCAAACGCAGCCGACCGCGCAGCTCCTGTGAGACGTTGTCCAGGCTGTCCGGAATCCTGTCGAGCTTGCCATAGACCTCGCTCACGCACTCGAAGAGAATTCTACCCTCGTCTGTCAGCTCGAAACCAGCGGGCCCACGGCGGCAGAGCTTCTTACCAAGATGTCTCTCGAGCCTCTGCAGTGCGAGACTTATCGTGGATTGCTTGCGCCACAGAGCGTTGGCCGCGGACGTCACGCCGTTCGCCTCGACTATACCGTGAAAGACCTTGAGGAGATTCCAGTCGAGGTTGAGGCAAAACTTCTGACGCGCTCTCATGCATGCTCTCCCGCGGCACAAGGGCCGGGCCATCGGCCCGTCGCACTACGAGCAGCGAAGTCTACAGATCCCCGGATGCCCCGCAAGCACAAGTGCGCTGCAACATCAGACAGTTGCCGTTGAAGCATTGATCACGCCAATGATCACGATTGGAACTTGGGGAGTTTTCATCAGAGCAGGTGCTTCTATCTTCGTGGGGGGCGCAGGAACCAAGGTTAGTTCGATGGCAGGCAACAACGACGACCACGGGCAGAAGCACAGACACGGCCACGGGCATACGCACCATCATATGGTCCATGGTGTGAGGCGCGAGGACACGCACGGCGCAAAGTCGATGGAGACGCTGGCGCGCATTTCGCAGACGAGTCAGGACAAGGAGGTCAAACAATCCCTCGAGTATGGATTGGAAGCTGCCGACTCCATCGTCGATCGAAACATCTCGCTTTTCAGCCGCGGTCATCAGCCGGCTTTTGCCGGTATAAATACCTTCATGAAGGCGCCCTATTGCGAGGACATTCGCAAAATCGGCAACTACGAAGCGGCTTTCGTAGGCGCGCCTTTCGATTCAGCGACTACATATAGGCCTGGAACGCGCTTTGGACCTCAGGCCGTGCGTCGAATTTCTGCGCTCTACGATGGCTACTGGTTCGACGGCGGCGTAGATATCTATGAAGAGCTCGATCTTTGTGACGCGGGAGATATTTTCGTAATCCCCGGCAATATCGAGAAGACCTTCGATCAGGTTACCAAGGCCGTTTCTCACATTTACACCTCCGGGGTGTTCCCGATCATCTGCGGCGGCGACCACAGCCTCGGGTTCCCGAATGTGCGCGGGATTGCGCCGCACATCGACGGCAACGTCGGCATCATCCACATAGACCGGCACATCGATATTCAAGAAAAGGATATGGATGAGCGCATGCATACGACGCCGTGGTTCTGGACCACGCACGAAGGCACGCACGGCACTCACCGCGACCACAGCCATATGCATGATGTCGGGCTACCGAACTGCCATCCGAAAAACCTGGTCCAGATCGGTATCGGCGGCTGGTACGGCAATCGCCCTGGAACGGCCGTGGCCAAGCGGCGCGGCACGAGCGTGCTTACAATGCACGACGTGCAGAAGCATGGCCCGCAGAAGGCCGCCGAGATCGCGCTGGAGATGGCATGGGAGGGTTGCAAGGCGGTGTATCTCTCCTTCGACATCGATTCTATCGACCCTGGTTTCGCTCCTGGGACAGGCTCCCCTGAGCCCGGCGGGCTTCTGCCGCGCGAGGCTTTTGAAATGATTCATACGATCGCGCGGGAGGGGCTCTGTGGGATGGAGGTCGTAGAGGTTTCTCCGCCCTATGACGTCAACGATAACACCGCACAGCTCGCTTGCCGCGTCGTACTCGACGTTCTCGGCACACTGGTCGCTGAGGGCCATCTCGGACATCGCAACAAGGTCATGAAGTGAGACAGCAATGGCAAATCGATCGTTCCTACGGCCGGCCATCGCCGGGTTTTTGATCCTGTCATCCGCAGTTCCCGCGTTGGCGCACCCTGGCCATGCAGAGAGTCACAGCTTCGTGCACGGATTCATGCATCCGGTCAGCGGAGCCGATCACATGCTGGCGATGATCGCCGTTGGCATGCTGGCTGCGGCAATAGGGGGGCGCGCCCTCTGGATGGTGCCGGCCGCCTTTATGACGATGATGGCAGTCGGCGCGGCACTGGCACTTGCCGGAGTAAATGTCCCCTTCGTCGAAGTTGGCATCTCGCTGTCTGTCGTTGCGCTCGGATTGGCAGTCGCGCTGCAGTTGCCTTTGCCGATGGCCGCCATGGGGCTAGTTGGTTTCTTTGCAATCTTCCACGGCTACGCGCATTTGGCAGAGATGCCCATCGATGCGTCCGGCGCGAGTTATGCTGCAGGTTTTCTCGTTGCGACGGGAATGCTGCACCTAGTCGGCATTGCTGCGGGCATCGGTTTGGGTCGCACGTTCTCGATGCACGGCGCGGCCTCGCGGTCCGCAGGCGCCGTGATCGCTCTTGCTGGCCTGTTTATGGTCACCTGAGCTAAAGCGGTTGCAGTGCAATCCGTCCGCGGCGCGTCGGTCGTGGACGGATTGATCGGTTAAGGGTTCTTGTAGCCCTCGTCGCGGCGACTCTATGCGGCGAGACAATTGCGCATATCGCGGTGCAGTTGATCTGCAGTAGAGCATTTTAGGCGCCATCACTTCACGGCCTAGCCTGTTTCGCCGCGCCCTTGCACAGTACGTTGTCCGGTTGCGACCTTTGCACCACAGGCGGGCCGGAGGTTTCTTCGGCCGCCGCAAGGAGCATTGTGTCGCGTTAGCCCAGGTGGACTCTTCATCCGTGCGTCAGAACTGGCCTCTTGCAATTGCGCGCGACGGCCATCTTGAAGGCAAATCCGTTTGGGCTTGGATAGCCGTCGAGTTTCGTTCTAATTTACTCAGACCAAGGAGAGTGACCTGTCATGACAATGAGAATCTCTGGGGCATGGAAAGTCATTTACCACCTCCTGACGGTCGGTCTTTTGGCGCGCGCAATCGGTGTTGGGCCGCTGACCCCGGCCGACAGGGCCATGTTAGCAAAGGTGTCGGGGCGGGGTCGGGGGCACTTCGATCTTGAGGCTAGAGCGGGGCGTCGCCAATCGATGTGATTAGCGCGTTACGGCGCATACGCGCACGCGGTAGAAGTCCATCACTGTAACGATGTTCAAGTTCTGGGAATCGCGTCATTCCCCCGAAGCAAGCATGGAAGTCGAACAGCGTCTCGGTGCCGCTCGAGGGCGCGGCGTCTGCATCGATCGCAAACGGACCCAATCTGCGATCTTCCACACGACGCCGGGCACGGAGTACCGCTAGTGTGACGTCGCTGCCGTCGCAATGCCGAGTTTGCAGACGTCGAGGCGGAGTAGCGCAAGGCGAGTCGTCCGGCTCGGCCTAAGGCCGCTCTAACCTCGACAGCCGTCGTGAACCTCCCGACGCGATGAGCACGAGCCGACATGCATCGATATCCGTTGTCGATTGCAAATGAGAACGGCGGTTAGGGCTGGCAGCGACCAGCCCCGATCGATTGCGCGGTCGAGCGATAGCGTACGGGCGCCGAACTTCATCAGGAACAGCAGCGACACAGCCCAGATGCCGTGGGTGTCGACGGCGTTGGGATTGACGAACCCTCGATCACTAGCGTCATGAAAAGCAGCGCCAGGCCAGCAAAGGGGGTGCCGAGACCGGCGAATAGCGGCAGCGCATCTCGGCGGCCTTCGCCATAAAGGCAGCGATCTCATAGCCAATTCGTTCACCACTCGCGCGGCGAAGCGAGTGGCACGCTAGCCGATTCCTAGGCGGCCAATCTTTTCTTAGCCAGACGCAGTGTTGCAATCACGCCTTCCTCGGACCAATTCATTTCTATACCGCCGCCGAGCTGTGCGGACAGGCTGCGAGAGATCATGCGGCTACCGTACCCCGGAGGTTTATCTGGCACCGCCACTGGCGGGCCGCCGCGCTCGGTCCAGACGATGAAGACTTCGTTCTCATCGTCAGCACACGTGACATCAAGGAGGCCCGGAGCCACCGATAGAGCGCCGTACTTGGCGGAGTTGGTTGCAAGCTCGTGGATGACAAGCGCCAAAGAAGTCGAAGCGGCCTCTCCCACGTTGATCTTGGGTGATGCCACGCGGATGCGTCTGCTGTCGCCGATACCGTCATAGGGTGAGAGCAGGATCGTGAGCAGGTCTGCCATCAGCACCGCCCGTCTCTCTTGCCCGGGAGAGGGGCGAATCAGGTCTTGCACGCGGCCTAAGCGTTATGAGCCGATTGGTCAGGTCTTTGGCCATTTCCTGAGTCGTCGCAGCATGTGAGGTGACATTTGTCAGAGCCGTCGCCACTGCCAGCAGGTTCTTTACCCGATGGCTCATCTCCCCGGCGATGAGCTCGTGCGCTTCTTCTGCGAGCTTGCGCTGCGTTACATCGAGAAAGATACCGAACATGACACCGGCACGGATATTCTCATCGTCGCCTCGCCCACGCGCGGACACCCAACGCACCACAGCGTCGAGTATAATTCTGAAGTCGATCTCGTAGGGTCCGACGATTCCACGCGTCGCTGTAAAGGCGGTTCGGACTCTGTCTAGGTCGCGCGGGTGAATTTTAGCCGAGAGATTTTCAAAGGTTGTCCGACATGAAGTGGGAAGGCCCCAGAGTTCGCAGGCACGCCTGTCGAGTGTCACTTCGTCCGTGTGAACGTTCCACGACTATAGAGCCACGCCTGCAGCGTCTGTAGCGGCGCGCAAGTGGTCTTCGCTCCATATCGGAGGGTTCAACTGATCGAATGATGCCATACGGCCAACCTAACCCAAAAAACTCTACGGACCCTAATTTACGCAGGCAAACGCCCGCCGACTATAGGTTGTCGAAGGGTAAGGAGCCTCAACCGCGATAAGTCGAGATTGCCGAAGCTACCTGCGATCTTTAAGCATGCGTCGGCTTTTCGATGGTTTCATGCAACGAACCACCCGCTTGCGAGTTGTCGGCACTGCTTCGGAGGATCGGGTAAGTGAAGTGGATTGCCGCTCTTGTGGTGGAAGACGACGCCCTGGTGCG
This sequence comes from uncultured Hyphomicrobium sp., assembly GCA_964493785.1. GTDB lineage: Bacteria > Pseudomonadota > Alphaproteobacteria > Rhizobiales > Hyphomicrobiaceae > Hyphomicrobium_A. The sequence goes on from CAZBPM010000006.1 coordinate 120,975, forward strand.
GTTCGATCTCGCGCAAACGCTGGAGGCCCAAGGCTATCAGACGTATGAGGCGGCGGATGCGGCGGAGGCCATAGGTGTCCTGGAGGCGAACACAGACATCAGAGTGGTTTTCACTGACATTGAGATGCCCGGCACCATGGACGGACTGGCGCTGTCGCACTACGTGCGCAAACGATGGCCGCCCACCATTATTGTGATTGGATCAGGACGCTGCAGACCGGGCCAAGACGAGATGGCCACCGCTCCGGTCTTCCTCCCGAAGCCATACCTCCCTGAAGCGCTGACCAAAGTACTCGACGACATCCGGCAGCAGCTTGGTTGAGCCGCGAGGCGCTGCCGCAACTTTTCCGAGAGCCAAGTCGGGCAGTCTCGGGCGGTCTGGGCATCACTTGCTCACGTCCGGAGCCACCTTTGACGGGGCGAGGTCATGGCGCAACGTCGGCTCGAGAAGGAAGACTGGCTGGCCGGAATGGCTCTCACCTCAACACTCCTCGGAGCCGCGCTACGGTCGCAATGACGTGGTCTGATCTGTAAGGCTTCGCGAAAAAGACGCCGCCCTCCACCGCTCGCGCCTGATCGGTTTCTTTCGCTGAGGTGTAGAGTATGGAAATGTCGGGATCCACCTTGCGGACTTCTTCGGCCAACCGCCAGCCACACATTTCGGCACCGAGTTGGACTTCGGTGAACAGGACGGCTACATCATGTCTCCTCGCGAGAGCTAGCGCCTCCTCGCCCGTTGCCGCGGCCATCACAGGCCATCCGTGGGCCATCAACTCGCTGACAACGTTGCACCGCACGATTGGCTCATCGTCCACAACGAGGACAAGCGGCAGCGCAGGCTGAGCACGCATGACCAATCCCATTTACAGGTTCCATCCCTCTACCGTTCGCTTCGCGCGGCCATCGGTAGACGCACGGTTTCGTGAAATGTTCCAGCCAGACAATCTAAATTAGGTCTTTTGGGGAGATAGCCCTAATCTTACGCATCGTCCGCTCGCATCAGGGCGCGGACGGCTAAGAGACGCGACTGCGCTCTTGCCCCAATGGGGATAAGAGCCATGGCGGTTATAGCCTCCCAGAAGAACCTCGTGCTTTCGCGCCTTTCGACAGCCGACTTTGCCCTTCTAGAGCCCAACTTAGAACCAGCGGACCTTCCGCTCCGTAAGGTACTGGACCAGAGGGCCACACCTATCAGGACTGTCTATTTTCCAGCGGATGGGTTCGCGTCCGTCGTGGCAGACGGGAAAAGGGCAATCGAGGTGGGCCTAATTGGCCGAGAGGGTATGACCGGAATAGCAGTTTTGCTCGGTGGCGACCGCAACGACCATAGCACCTACATGCAGGCAGCCGGGCACGGACAATGCATTCGGACAAAGCATTTGCGAACAGCAATCGATAGCAGCCATAGCCTCCATCGCTCGTTGCTTCGCTATGTGCAAGCCTTCCTCAAACAGACCACGCAGACTGCTGTGGCCAACGGTCGGTCAAAGATCGAAGAGCGTCTGGCGCGATGGCTGCTGATGGCAGACGACAGGATCGAGGGCGGCCAGCTTTCTCTGACGCACGAGTTTCTAGCCATGATGCTGTCCTCGCGCCGCGCTGGCGTGACAGAGACAATTCAAGAACTTGAGCAGAAGGGTGTGATCGCTCGAAAGCGTGGTCGTATTGTCATCCTCGATCGCGCCCGGCTGGAAAGGATGTCGAGCGGAATTTATACCCCGCTGGACATCGAATGAGCTGATATTACGGAATTGTCCGAAACGGACACTATTCCGGTTAGACATCGCATTGTCAAAAATGCTCATTTTGTTGTGGGCTCGGTTGTTCAAGGTTCAGGTCAATGAAGGGTCAGTCGTATTCTTCGACGCTGCTCAAAGGCCCTACGCACCATTTTGAACTGGTCGAACGCTCGATCCTCGTTGTTGATGTTCAGCTTGTGATCGCTTTCGGCATCACCCCAGTACCGGAAGGATCAGCCACAGGCACACCCAGGCACGTTCGACCTATGCACCCCGCCAACTGGCGCGGGATCTTGCCGTGACGCGCTATTTTTTTCATCTGCACAACGCTGATATGCTTGTGACCGATGACGACGGCCAGGAGCTTGCCGACTTGCAGGCTGCCTCTATTGTTGCAGCGGACATCGTGACAGACTTGCTGAATGAATATGCGTTCAGCGGGGTGGCGGAAAATCCCGTTCGCCAAATAGAAGTCGCCGATGCGTCGGGCGCGACTCTTATGATCGTGCCCGTTGCACGCCTAGTGGACCTTGAGCCCCCCGTTTGACTGCGCGCGCTTGTGAAGACGTCACGAGAGGAGAGGCGTCCTGGCTATAACGCCAAGCGGCTCGTGTAGACCCACTGTCGACGACGCCTTCTCGACCAGTCTGTCGTAACGGCGAACGCGGCCGCCGCCCTCTGACGAGCGCCATACGCTTAGTGCAGAGCCGAGTTAAGCAGGTTCCGTCGTAGGTGGTCAGCCATTCCCGTGGTAGGTTGGCTAACCCACACAGCACCGAGCCCGTCGTAGCTCCGCGGGCTCCGCCTCTCCGTCGAATCATCGCGTCTTGCTGTGCGATTGAGGATTGATCGACTGCAGTAGGCTTAAGCGACCATCCGCGGTCGCCGTCTCCGGCGTTTGCGCTTAGCCGCGTGCGATGGACATGATGAATAATGTTGAACTGGCTGGATGCTCCATTCTCCTCGTTGAGGATCAGCCTTTAATCGCTCTCGATATCACGCAAGAACTGGAAGCCGCGGGCGCCATGGTGACAAGTACAAACACACTTGAGCACGCGCTGATTCTCGTCGAGCATGATGGACTCGCCGCAGCAATATTGGACCACGGGCTCCCCGACGGGGATAGTTCGCTCCTCTGTGAGCGACTGACAGCTCGGAAGATTCCTTTCATTATCTACAGCGGGCACTCCACCGTCGGCGGCGATTGCGAAAGAGCCATTCACATAGCCAAGCCCGCTGGCGAGGGCGAACTGTCATCCACGTTGGCGAGGCTGATCCGAGACGCGCCGGCCGCGAGCGCGCAAGGACTCCCGCCGGTGGATGGAAGCTGACACACCACGCTCAGTGCTTCCGTTACGCCGAATGATTTCGCGTACTGGAAAATGTTGGGCGCTCGGTTCGTGAGTCAGTATCGGGCTGCTTTAAAGGCCAGACACTAGCCGCTGCAACAACAGTGAACGAGCTTAATGCCTGAGAAGCGAAGAATTAGCGCCCTCACGCTGGACGCGATCATGGGTTCTTTCCTGGACGCCGTCGTTGCAGTGGATGCCAACGGCGTAGTGGTCGCGTGGAACGACAGCGCGACACACACCTTCGGCTGGACGCCTGCGGAGGCCGTGGGGCGAGGCCTAGATGAGCTTATTATTCCACCGCAGCATCGCGCGAGCCACCAGGCTGGGATGCGCCGCTACCATGATACGGGTGTGGCCAGTGTTCTCAATCAGCGCATCGAGATCACCGCGCTAAACCGGGACGGCCGCGAACTTCCGATTGAGCTCTCGATCGTTGCCGCTCCCCCTGGCGGGTCTGCTGCATTCATCGGCTTCATTCGCGACATCTCAGACCGGCTCACCGCACTGGATCGGTTGGCGGTCAGCGAGGAATCTTTGCGGCTGGCAACAGACGCGGCCGAAATCGGCACTTGGGACCTTGACCTGAACACGGATACGCTGAGTTGGGCCGACCGGACCAAAGCGATGTTCGGCATCTCGCCAGAGGTTGAGTGCGATATGCAGGACTTTTACGATGGCCTGCATCCGGAGGATCGGGAAGCGACGGGGCAGGCCTTCGCGGCCGCCCTCGATCCGGCAACGCGCACCGTATACGACGTGGAATATCGGACCATTGGCAAGGAAGACAAGCGAACCCGATGGGTGGCGGCCAAGGGCAAAGGCATCTTTGACACGAGGGGCCGATGTGTGCGGGCCGTAGGCACGGCGATTGATATCACGTCGCGCAGAGCGGCGAGCGCCCGCCACGCGCTGATGCTCGAACTTTCTGACCTTCTCAGGAACCCTGACGCCGACGCTGCTTTTCACGAGGCGTGCGCTCTGATGGGTCGCCACTTCACTGCGCCGCGAGTTGGATACGGACAACTCGATCCGCTCAGGGACGTGTTCAGCTATTCCACCTGCTGGACAGACGGCACCGTCCCTCCATTGCTTGGCGAGCATCCTGCTCATGCCTTTGGAAAGAAGATTGTTGCCAAGCTTAGCGCCGGTGAGACCGTCGCTATCGGCGACCTTATGCGCGATGCGCTGAGCGACGAGCCCGCGACGCGCGAGACGGCAGAGCGAGTGGATACGCGCGCGATCCTTGTCGTTCCCTTCCTGCGCGGTGGACGCCTGCGAACCATCATCTATCTCAACGACCGCAATCCCAGGCTCTGGGCTGCAGACGAAATCGCCTTCATGGAGGATGTGGCCGAGCGGGTGCGACTGGTGATTGACCGCGCCGATTACGAAGCAGCACTCGCAGCCAGCGAGGCCGAGTTCCGCACGTTTGCTCAGGCCATGCCCAATCACGTCTGGGCGGCATCGCCAGACGGAATGCTAAACTGGTTCAATGAGCGGGTTTACGCTTACAGCGGCGCAGCAACGGGCCAACTGGACGGTACCGGCTGGATCGCGCTCGTCCATCCAGACGACGTGCCTAGCGCGGAGGAGCGGTGGGTGGCTGCGTTGGCGGACGGGACCACCTACGAGACAGAGTTTCGGCTGAGACGGGCGGATGGCGCTTACCGTTGGCATCTGGCCCGCGCATTGCCCATCAGGGGATCGAACGGGCTTACCGTCCGGTGGATCGGCACCAACACCGACATCGAGGATCAGAAAACGGGCGCCGAGGCCCTGACCAGGCTCAATGCCGGCCTCGAGGAAGAGGTGGCCGCGCGAACCGCCGACCGCGACCGGGTTTGGAGAAACTCGCAGGACTTGCTCGTCGTCGCCGATTCCGCCGGCGTATTTCGCGCTGTGAGCCCCTCCGTCACGAGAATTCTCGGCTGGGCCCCGGAGGAGCTGGTCGGCCGTAGTCTCTTCGATTTCGTATTGCCGGATGATCAACAAACGACCGGGCAGGCGCTCACTGAAGCTGTGCGCGGCAAGCTCGACACTTACGAGAACCGGTATCGTCACAAGGACGGGGGCTTCCGCTGGCTGTCCTGGGTGGCGGCGCCAGAGCACGGCTTTGTGTACGCATCTGCACGCAGTATCACGGCAGAAAAGGCTGCCGCAGAGGCGCTGGAAAAGGCGCAGGACGCCCTGCGGCAGAGCCAGAAGATGGAAGCCGTCGGCCAACTCACCGGCGGCATCGCCCACGACTTCAACAACATGTTGGCCGTGGTCATCGGCTCACTCAATCTAATGCGCCGCCGCATGGGTGCGCAGGAACCCAACATGCATCGCTATCTCGATGCAGCAACCGAGGGGGCGCGGCGCGCCGCCCTTTTGACCCAGCGTCTTTTGGCCTTCTCGCGACAGCAGCCGCTCAGGCCGCAAACGACCGACATCAACAAGGTCGTGTCGGGAATGTCCGATCTGCTGCGACATTCGCTGGGCAGCGATATTCGCCTCGAGACGGTTCTCGCCGGTGGGGTATGGCGAACGCACGTCGATCCAAATCAACTCGAGAACGTTATCCTGAACCTTGCCGTGAACGCGCGTGACGCGCTGCCGGATGGTGGGCGGCTGACGATCGAGACGCAGAACGCTCATCTTGATCATCGTTACGTGGCGACAGAGCCGGGCATTGCCGCGGGGCAGTACGTCCTTCTGGCCGTCACCGACAACGGCAGCGGCATGGCGCCGGAGGTGATCGCCAGGGCGTTCGATCCGTTCTTCACGACCAAGGAGGTCGGCAAAGGGACAGGTCTTGGACTGAGCCAAGTCTATGGCTTCATCAAGCAGTCGGGTGGTCATGTCAAAATCTACTCGGAGCGGTGCCAAGGCACGACAATCAAGATCTATTTGCCCCGGTTGATGGGCGCGACCGCCGTTGCCGATGATGAAGCGGCGCTCGACGTCCCGCTCGGCGACCAAGCCGAGGTCGTGCTTGTCGTGGAGGACGAGGCAGCCGTGCGAGCGTTTGCCGTCGAGGCGCTGCGCGAGCTCGGCTATCAGGTCCTGGAAGCCGACGGAGCCGCGAAGGCGCTCGAGATACTGGCGGCGCAGCCATCCATCACGCTTCTCTTCACAGATGTCGTTATGCCCGACGTCAACGGCAAGAAACTCGCCGATGAAGCTCGGCGTCGACGTCCTGACCTCAAGGTGCTTTTCACCACCGGATACACGCGGAACGCAATCGTTCACAACGGAACACTCGACCCCGGCGTCGAGATGATAGGCAAGCCCTTTACGATCGAAGAACTGGCAGTGAAGGTGCGGCAGGTGCTCGACGGCGTCGTTGGTAGCAGATGAGCGCTTTTGGTCAGCATGGCGCATCACCTCCTTGGGTAACTTGGCTGGTTTTCCCCTGGTCAGCGGACATGGTCAGCGACGGCCGCCTGCTAGGCGATCATCGGCCGGCGACTTCCGCAAATGGGACGTCGCTCCTGTCGCTATGGCTGCGCACTAGCCCATTTAATGGACCGATGAGCCGTCGCCGGCGGCTCGATCTCCGCCCAGGCGACCATCAAGGCGCAACAATCTCAAAACGGCGTCCGACGGCGCTGGTCGGGAGTATAAATAGCCCTGCCCTACCAAGCAGCCGAACTTAAGAAGTTCAGCTTCCTGCGAGGAAGTTTCCACGCCTTCCGCGACCACATCGAGTCCAAACCTGTTTCCGAGCATCAAGATGGCCTGGACAATGGCAACGTCGTCGGGATCGGTGGTTAGGTCGTGAACGAAGCCTCGATCTATCTTTAACGTCGTCAGCGGGAAGGCTTTCAATAGGCTGAGCGATGCATACCCGGTACCGAAATCGTCAAAGGCTATCCTGACGCCAAGGCTCCGCAGCTCCTCAAGCACGCGCATGACGCCGATGTCCTGCCGAATCAGAATGTTCTCGGTGATTTCAATCTCGAGTGCATCTGGGGGCAGTGAGGCGGCGGATAAAGCCTCCGTCGTCACATCGACCAAGTCGCCGGCCCGAAACTGCGCCGGGAAGATATTTACGGCCACACGGTAGGAGGGAAAACCGGAGGCGCGCATAGTCGCCGCGTGCCTGCACGCTTCCCCGATGATCCATTTTCCCACTGCGGGGGCCAGCGCCGAGCGCTCAAGAACGGAAAGAAACGCCCCAGGCGCAATGGTGCCCCGCACCGGGTGATGCCAGCGGAGCAAAGCCTCCGACCCGAACATGCATCTGTCCGACATCGTCACTTGCGGCTGGTAGAAAAGCTCGAATTGCCGCTCTTCGACAGCGGTGCGTAGGTCTCTTTCGCAGGCGCGCCGGTTCTGCAGTGCTTGACGCATCCGCGGCTCGAAGAAACAACAACCTTTGCGGCTTTCCTTGGCCGCATAGAGCGCAATGTCGGCGTTGGACAGCACCGCGCTCGGTGTTGTTTCCCCTTCGACCTGCAGGGTGGAGCTGACGCCGATACTCAATCCTATGTAGAGCGTCTCGCCCTCCCATGCGAACGGCGCGCGGAACGCATCGAGCAGTCGTTGGCAGACGGCGCTGACTTGCATCGGATGAAGCTCTGACAACACCACGGCAAATTCGTCGCCGCCCATACGAGCTACCATCCCCCCGACGGGAATGACGGTGCGAATCCGAGAGGCAGCGCTGGCAAGGATGTAGTCGCCCGCTTCGTGGCCTAACGTGTCGTTCACGTCCTTGAAGCCGTCGAGGTCGATTAGGAGAACACTGACGTTTTTCTCCTCACCGAGCGCTCCATCGAGCCGGGTCCGGAGCAGGGTCCGGTTGGCTAGTCCGGTGAGGCTGTCGAAATGCGCGAGCTGCTCAAGGTGGCTTTGCTGCTCGTGTCGCTCGGTAACATCCCGCGTGATCTTCGCAAAGCCAACTACGTCCCCGTCGCCATCCCGCAGCGGCTCGATCACGGCCTCAGCCCAAAATGTCGAACCGTCTTTGCGAACGCGACAAGCCGTTTCCTCATATCGCCCGTGCGCAAGCGCCGTTTGCAGCGCAAGTGCCGGAGCACGCGCCGTACGCTGCTCGGCGGTATAGAAGCGACCGAAATGCTCACCGACGACCTCGTCAGTCTCGTAGCCCATGAGCCGCCGCGCTCCTGCATTCCAGTTCGTGACGGTTCCTTCGAGGTCCAGCGTATAGATCGCCAAATCGCTAATGCTTTCGATTACGAACCGGAACCGCTCTTCGCTCTCCGCGAGATTCTTCTCTGCTGCCAAAGCCTGCTTCTCGATGCGCGCCAGGCGGCCAATCTCCATCAGACGCATGGTTTGCTCGGCGAGAAGCTCTAGAGCCTTGAGCTTGTCGGGTCCCGGCGCGGCGCGCGGCTCGAAATCAATCGCGCAGACCGTGCCCACGGCCTGCCCACTTGGCGTCATCAGCGGCACGCCGACGTAATAGCGGATGCCGGGAGAGGCGGTCACGAACGGGTTATCCGAGACGCGAGGATCCGCCGTCGCGTCCTCGATCACCAGCGGGGCCCGGTCTTCCACGCAAATGTTGCAGAAGGACACATCACGGCTGCCGCCACGGCCATATTGACCGTGAACAGCTTTGTAGAACTGGCGATCGCGGCCAACCAAGCTCACCAGCGCTACCTGCGTCTCCATGAGCGTCGCTACCATGAACGCAACCGCATCGAACTGCGGCTCCGGCGGCGTGTCCATCAGCATGTAGTCGGCTAGCGCATCCAGCCTACGCTCTTCGCTCTCGTCCACCGATTGAGGCCCATCCGTTTTATTGTTTTTGGTTCTTAGCCGGGGGCGGATCGTAACAAAATCTGGGTTTCGAAAGTGCAGATGAAAAGGGTTAGCGATTGGTTTAGCGGGCCAGCAAGAACGTCGCCTGTCAGGGTCCGAACCAATTGCGTACAAGGCGGTTCTGACCTACCGGCGGAAACCTACGTGCCGTTCAGCTCCTGCTTGGACATTCCCTCGATGATGTAAATGCTGCTATCGACATCGCCGAGAAGATCGACATCTGTCGGCCGCTTCACCTCCACGACCGGACGAGGTCGGCGGCCGCCACGTTGCCGCTCAACAAAAATGGTCTATGTCTGCAAGTGGGACGACGCTGTCATCCTTCCATTGTGTGGCCCGGCGACGCTTTGGCGCTGACATCTCGCGTTGACAGTTCTCGTCAGCGCGCTGGCTACATCTGTGGCACTGTGCCAAAGCGAATAACCTGTGACGACCGGATCTGCGACAACCCTGTTAAGTCGGGGCCCTTGCCAGCTCGGCCGTTGGTTACACTCGGAATGGGCGCGGTCAACAGCGGACGTCCACTCCGCGTAGATCGGCCTCCGCTTCCCACCGCTCCCAAACTTCGCTGTCAGATGCATCGATGCCCGGCGGCAGTTCCGCGACACGGCTTGTCGGCGGAAGCGCTCAGGCTATGGATCCCGGCGGTCGCCGGTAGCGATGTTCTTTTTTGAACCGCACCGCAGCGTCCCGAAGTCGGTTTAGCATTTGTGGTGCGCCAAGCAGTGCTTCGACAAACGCCTCGCTGTCTTTGCTTGAAAGACGCAGAACGGCATCCTCCGGCCGTGGTAACTCTGGATATTCGCGATGCTTTGGCATGTTCGTACTATAGGCCAGCCTGCGTTTGGATGACGTGGTCACCACGAGTACTGATCGGCACGGAGCGCGCGAACGGTCGCGCCAAGGCGAAGCAGCTGCCAAACGTGCATCTCCTTGATCGTGACGCCGTGGTGCCACCAAATTTCATCCGTCCCTCTCCGTAGGCAGAGGACGCGTACAAAACTGAATGGAAAGCAAGTTTCCCTTGTGCCAACGCAAACTATCGAAAACCATTTCCACGGTGGCCAATTTGTTGGCTAAGACGATAGCCAAGAGGTCCATAAATGGATCACGCGGCAGTTCGCATCCCACTGTCCAAGGAGCATCGCCGCCGAGCGCGAAACCAGCCACTTCTCCCTGGTGACTTTCGGATGTGACCAACAGCAATGTTTCGCGCGGCGTCTTGCATTTAGATCCGTCAGACCGACCCTCGATACGGATATTTGTCGCTGTTCTTTCGGCTGAGTAGCTGCTGAAATCTGCAATTCGCCGAACGGATACGGCCGCTGCCTCTACGGCGAGCGTCAAACTTTTTCGCTGCGATTCACTTCGGATCTTTTTCCGCGCCATCACGCTACCGAGCCAAATTCGGTCAGACAAAAGGGGTCCCTTTTGTCACGGGGCTAGAAACTCGTCGCCCGAGATGGTAAACTCTGTGTTCTGACGGTTTTGCACGTTGCAGATGTTGCTGCCGAGCGCGCCGTCAAAAGGGACCCCATTTGATAATGTGAGGCGCGCGCGATTTCCGAGAACGAGAGCGGCTTGCAAATATGAAGGTATGTTGATCGGTTACGCGCGCGTCTCGACGGACGAACAGAACTTGAGCCTGCAGCTCGACGCTCTAAGAGCTGCCGGCTGCTTACAGATATTCTGTGATGAAGGCATCAGCGGTGCAGAGACAGATCGCCGGGAACTCAACAATGCGCTCAGGGCACTCACGCCCGGTGACGTGCTCGTCGTGTGGAAGCTCGACCGGCTAGGGCGCAGCCTCGCCCATCTCATCCAGATCATCACGCGTCTGCAGGAGGAAGCGATCGGCTTCCGCTCCCTCTCGGAAGCGATCGACACCACCACTGCCAGCGGCAAGCTGATGTTCCACGTCATCGGCGCCATCGCCGAATTCGAGCGCAGCCTCATCAGCGATCGCACTCGCGCCGGCATGGCCGCTGCCAAGGCGCGTGGTCAGCATCTTGGGCGCGACCGAAAAATGACAGACGAGGATGCCGAATGGGCGAGGCGGATGATCGAACTCCGGCGCATGTCACCACACGAGGTTGCCCGCACGCTGCGGGTCTCGATGCCTACGTTGTATCGCGCACTACGCCGGGCCGAGGGTCCCGGAGCGGTCGCCTGAACACCTGGAATTGTTGCTTGATTATGCAGAACACCATCAAACAGGCTCTTAGATCCGGACCTCCCTACAATGCAGAAACGCTCGGTAAAATGCTGAAGCGGGCGCGCAAAGAGACAGGGGTAAGCCAGCGCGCCGTCAGCGACCGATCTGGCGTCTCTCAGGCCCAGCTGTCGAAGATCGAGCGCGGCCGTGTGAACTTCTCCGTTGAGACGATGGTCAGACTAACGCGCGCGCTCGAACTCGAACTCATGCTTGTCCCGAGGAAGTACATCCCCGTCGTCAAGTCGCTTATCCGGCGCGGTCCGGACGCCCCACCGCAGCGGATGTACATGCCGGACTGGGGCAGAGACGATGACTGAGGTGGGTCGAATACAGCAATGCGTGGTGCGCCCATTGCGAAGACGCCCTACGCGGCGGATCGAGGATGGGCAGAACCGGCCGGCTGTCCACCAGCCCCACAGCGCTGACTCCGTTGGTTTTCACGTCTGCGCGGCGAGGGTTGCGCCCGCAAAGCCGCGGGCCTTATCCGAACTATGATTGAGCAGCTTTTTGGATGCTCGACGTGCAGTCCATCCTGCAAGTTTGGGCCCTCGCAGCTTCAGTCCAATGAGCTGCCTTAAGCCCCCGGCATTACTCTGTAAAAAGTGAAATTGAACGGCTTCCAACCTTCAGCTATCTGTGTCCATTTAGAAAACCATTCCAAACCGAAAGAATCTCTAACCCATTGAAAATATTGGTCGGAGCGAGAGGATTTGAACCTCCGACCCCCAGTCCCCCAGACTGGTGCGCTAACCAGGCTGCGCTACGCTCCGAAGCGCCCCTTTTGCCAAGCATGATCATCCGGGTCAACGGCAAAGCCCGAACAAAGCGCTGCAAAGCTCAATCCATCAGCTTTTCAAGCTGTTCGGAGCCGGTAGGGAGCCAGATCGGCTCAGGCTCGAGGTCCAAATGCGGGCTTGCCACGGCGCCGAAGACGCCTTCACCGAGGACCAAGTCGCGCACAACACTGGCTGGGCTTTGATCCAATACAGCCTCTGCCGTGGCGCGGGTGGCCGACAACTCGGCCGGGACGCGGGCGCCCGCGCCGAGGATGCCAAGCCGCGTCAGCATCCGGCCGATGCCACAGCCCTCCGCCTTGGCGAGTGCCTCCAGGCGCACCCAGGCCTGGAGAAAGCGCTCGTCCTCGGCTGCAGGGAGCATCGCCGGGCTCATCGCGGCGCCGGCCTCGCATATGCGCTGACGTCGCGCAGGATCGATGCGCACGGTGCGCGTGCGCTCGACGTCGACGCCGATGATGCCGCCGCGCGCGATGGCGATGAGGGCAAGCCCGCGCGCGTGAGACAAACTGAATTCGACCGGCACGCCTTCTAGGCGCGGCTTTCCGCGGTCGTCATGCGTGAAGGCAACTTGCCGCCATTGCTTTCCGCAAGTGCGCTCGATCAGCAGGCGCACCGCGATGTGTGCAGCCAGCCATTCCTCGCGGGTGGAAGCGTCGGATAGAACTTCGGCGCGGCGATGCTCCTCAACGCTGAGGCGCGGCACACGCGCTTCGAGCGCGAGCAAAGCTGCACGCGCACCTGTCAGATCGATGCACCAGATCTCTGGCTTGGACCGCTCGCTCACGCGCGCGCGGATCGGCGCGTCTTTGCTGGCGTGCGACGCGCTGCAGTCTCGGGCACCTCGCCGAGCAGAATGCCGCGGCAGTTCTCAAGCTCTGCAATTGCAGCCAAAAGGCCTTCGCGCATCTCGGCCTTGGAGATCATCGCGCGCGCAACTACGGCGGGCTTCTTCGTTGCTCGCGAGGAGCGCTTGCCGCCGCCGGCATCGGCGCTCGCGGCTTTGACTTCCACGATCGGCTCGACGCCGAACTGCTTGACGGTGTCGACACCCTGCTCGCGCAGGATCTTCTGGACACCCTTGATGGTATAGCCTTCGGCGTGCAGCAGATGGCAGATGCCGCGGAGTAGGACGAGGTCCTCAGGCCGATAGTAGCGACGGCCGCCGCCGCGCTTCATCGGGCGGATCTGAGGAAAGCGGCCCTCCCAGAATCGGAGGACGTGTTTGGGAACTTTGAGCTCGTCAGCCACTTCGCTGATGGTGCGAAACGCTTCTGCCGTCTTGCTCAATTACGCCTCCAACAGCTGTGATCACCACCGCCGGGCGGCAGCAATCACTCTGCTGCTTTGCGGCGGACCAAGCCTTCGTTGATGCGCTCTTTCATAATGTTGCTCGGCCTAAACACCAAGACCCTGCGCGGCGTGATCGGCACTTCGTCCCCGGTTTTAGGATTGCGTCCCATCCGCTCGCCCTTCTGGCGGATGCCGAAGGAGCCGAACGACGACAGCTTGACTGAATCGCCACGCGCCAGACTCGCGGAAATCTCGCCCAAAACGAGCTCGACCAACTCCTGACTCTCGTTACGCGGCAACCCGACCTTGCGCACGACAGCCTCGGCGAGATCCGCTCGCGTTAACGTCTTGCCTCCCATGGCATTATGCCTCCCGCTCCTCAGCCTTTTTTTGGATCGTATCGGGGGAAAACGCGAACGTCAATCGCGCGTCTGCATCAACTAGCTGAAATCAAAGAAAGAAACTTGCCGCAATGCGGTAAATCAACACCGGCTCACCAACGAGCGAGTGCGGCGCCCCATGTGAATCCGCCGCCCATGGCCTCCATCATGACCAGCGAACCTTCCTTAACGCGATGCTGTTCAAAGGCTTGGTTCAATGCGAGCGGGATCGATGCTGCGGACGTGTTGCCGTGCTTGTCGAGCGTAACGACGATCTTGTCGGCGGGCACGCCGAGCCGCTTCAGCACGCCATCGAGGATGCGCTGGTTGGCCTGATGGGGAACGTAGAGATCGATCTCGTCGGGCGTATAGCCCGTCATGACGAGTGTTTCCTCGATGACGCCGGATATCTTCTGCACGGCGTGGCGAAACACCTCGCGCCCGTTCATGCGCAGATGACCGACGGTCTTGGTTGAGCCGGGACCGCCATCGACGTACAGGAGATTCTCGAAGCGGCCGTCCGAGCGGATGCGTGTCGCGAGGATGCCGCGATCATCGAGGGTGCCGCGTTGCGGCTGGGCCTCGAGGACGATGGCGCCGGCACCATCGCCGAACAGCACGCAGGTGGTGCGGTCCTCCCAGTCGAGGATGCGCGAGAAGGTCTCGGCGCCGACGACGACGGCGCGTTTGAACTGGCCGGTCTTCAGGAAGTTGTCGGCGATCGTCAGCGCGTAGACGAAGCCCGAGCATACGGCCTGTACATCGAATGCCGCGCCATTGGTTATGCCCAGGCCCTGCTGAATACGCACGGCTGTGGCGGGGAACGTGCGGTCGGGAGTTGCGGTGGCGCAGATCACGAGATCGACGTCGACGGGGTCGACGCCGGCGCGGACGAGTGCCTGGCGTGCGGCGGCGATACCGAGATCAGACGTCAGCTCGTCGTCGCCGGCGATATGGCGCTGGCGGATACCCGTGCGCTCTACGATCCACTCGTCGGTGGTGTCGACGATTTTTTCCAGGTCGGCGTTGGTCATGACGCGCTTGGGAAGATGCGCGCCGACGCCGCGGATCACTGAACGGATGACTGCCACTGAGCTGCCCTGCTTTTTATGGTTTGTCCCAGCCTCGAATGGATCGGACGCGAACGCTCGTGCTTGCGGAAAGGACCGCGTCGCCCCACCGCGTCAGCTCGTAGCGATCTCCTCGAGCTTGTGGTGGAAGGCAGCCAAGTCTGCGGCAAGCCGGGGCACGAGCCGACTCTGGGCCATCTCGTACGCGAGATCGATTGCGCTGGCAAAGCCCAGGGAGTCGGTCCCCCCGTGACTCTTGACCGCTATACCGTTCAGCCCAAGGAAGGTGCCGCCATTGGCACGGCGGGGATCCATTTTGTGCTTAAGGATGCGGAAAGCGCCCGACGCGAGCAGTGCGCCCATTTGGGACACCCAGGAGCGCTTCATGGCGGCGCGCAGATATTCGCCGATCTGCTTGGCGGTGCCCTCTGCGGTCTTGAGGGCGATGTTCCCGGCGAAGCCTTCGACGACGACAACGTCGACCACGCCCTGGCCGATCTGGTCGCCCTCGATAAATCCGCGATAGTCGAGGGGCAGCTCGGTGCTCTTCAGCCAGGCGTGGGCCTGGCGGACTTCCTCGACGCCTTTGATTTCCTCGACGCCGACGTTCAACAGTCCGACGGTGGGGCGCTCAATGTGGAACAGCGCGCGGGCCATGGTGGCGCCCATCAGGGCGAAGTCGCACAGCTCCTTGGCCGATGCGCCGATGTTGGCGCCGACATCCAGCACGATGCACTCGGCCTTCACGGTCGGCCAAAGGGCGGCGATGGCTGGACGCTCAATCCCTGCCATCGGGCGCAGAATCAGCCTCGACATAGCCATGAAGGCGCCGGTGTTGCCGCCCGATACCGCGACGTGGGCCTCTCCGCTGCGCACGGCGTCAATGGCAAGCCAAAGGCTGGTGCCCTTGCCGCGGCGCAGGGCCTGACTCGGCTTGTCGCTCATCGCAACGACGAGATTGGTATGCACGACGCGCGTCTTAGCCGCCAGCGCGGGCAGCTGATCGAGCTCGGTCCGGATGCGCGCCTCATCGCCATACATGATGAAGCTGAGCTCGGGATAGCGCTGCAGAGATAGCGCGGCGCCCGGCACCACCACGGCGGGGCCGTGGTCGCCGCCCATGGCGTCGAGCGCAATGGTCCGCGGCTCAGACATGCTGCGGTCGCCTCGTAGTTACCCGTAAACGGAGGTTGTGCGCGAATAGCGCTTGCCCACCCTTGATCGAGCGGAACATACTCTTTTGCAGGTGCGAAACAACCGGATTCTAGCCTTTATTCGCCGCGGCTTTGTGTGCCAACTTGACGGGTCCGTCAGCCTTCGCCTTTCAGTTTCCTGAGGGCCGCGAACGGGCTGATATGGGAGGTCGCCCCCTTTATCTCGTCGGGTTTGAACTCCACGCCGGGCTTGCGGGGGTACGGGTCGAGGGCGGCCGAGAGCGTCTCAAAGACAATGCGGCCGACGTCTATGAGGCCGTGCTCGATGGGCTCGATCTCGGCGGCGCTCAGAGCCTCCACCTCGTCGGCGCCGACCTCGGGGAGGGCCCCGGCCGGCCAGAACTCGACATCGAAGCTGCCTTCTGCCGTCTGCTCGACCGGGTCGAGGGTGACGACGCAGAACTGGCTCACGCGCGCGACAACCTTGCCGGCAAGGCGGTAATGGCCCTTGCCGGAGGCGCGGATGGTGAAATCGGAGACCAGGGACGGACACGCGATGATGTCCAGCACTTCAGCCAAGCGGGCCCGCTCCGGCTCGGTCGCCTCGCGTGACTGGCGCAGGCCAATTTCGGGAATTTCCGTCACTCGATAGGACCAGTCGAGTGCCTCGCTCATGCTACCTCTCCCGCCGGATCGTTCAGTTGTGGGAATGCGCGGCTCAGGGCCGCCGCGTCGGTGACGTTGTCGATCTGGCCGAGCGAGGCGGAGGCGTCGCGGATGTAACGGGCGAGCTGTTCGGCGCCCGGATGCGCAGTTCCGTCGTATGCGTGCTCGGTCAGAATGGCGATCAGGGCGCTGTCGTCGGGGGCGGCCAGCGCGCCGCGAAGGGATTGCGTGCGCTCGTAGAGGCCGGCTGCCGCACGCCTCACCTTCTTGGGTACCGAAAGGTCGCCGGTGCCCAGCTCGCGGAGGGAATCGTCCATGTCGACGACGAAGGTTTCGACCAGGACGCGGGGAAGACGGGACGCATCACCGGCCGCCCGCATTCGTTCCAGCACCAGGAACAGGTGGAGAGTAACCATCTCATAGCGGCCAACGGGCGTATCTGGGACACCCAGCGCGGCGTAAAAGTACGGCTGGCGGGCCCGCGTCACGACCACGCCATAAATCTCGACTGCTTTACGACGGGTATCGGCGCGGGTTCTGAGGGAATCTAGCATCAGTGCCGGGACCTTAAGCCGAGAGGGTGAGGAATTCCGTGGGCGAGGCAGAGAGTTGCGCCAGCACCCGTTGCAGACTCGGTGCCCACGGTTTAATCGCGGCTTCGAGCTCTCTTCGAACCAGTCGCGGGCAGAGATAGCATCTCGAGAAGACATAGCAAAATGCGCCGAGAGACGAACGATCGCCGGTTCCACCGGCTCCTGCCGAGCACAGCACACATGCGCCGTATCAACACTACGAAGTCCGCCCTAAGGGCCGCAATGCTGGGACTGGCGGCGCTCGCGGGCGCGTTGGCTGCCGGGGGCTGCGACCAGAACGTCATCAAGCGCGGCGTCCAGTTTCACGAGGGCGACCTGCAGCAGATCCAGCCTGGGATGACGCAGGAGCAGGTTCGCATGAACCTCGGCACGCCGTCGACCACGGCCGTCGTCGGCACGAGCCAAGCCTACTACTACATCTCCAGCACGGCGACGCAGACGGCGTTCATGCTGCCGACGGAACAGGATCGCCAGGTGGTGGCGGTCTATTTCTCGCAGGCCGGCACGGTCGAGCGCGTCGCGAACTACGGCATGAAGGATGGCCGCGTGTTCGACTACGTGTCGAAGACGACACCGGCGCCTGGCGGCAAGGACGTCGGCGTCATCCAGTCCCTGTTCCGCAACCTCGGCCAGAAGCAGATCTTCGGGGATTAGTGCTGGTTTTCTCGGGCTGACACGAGCGGCGAGAAGCTTGTTGTGCGGCGCTTTTGATGCGCTGCCGATTCACGCCCTCGCCGATAGGTGCTCGGGCGATCGGAGCGCTCGCGCCGGGCGCCGTCCATGCGAAGCATGGCTCCGCCATGACACCGGGATGACGGTGGCGGGGAGGCTTCGGAGCGCTGCCGTGGGGCGGGTGCAAGTGAGCGACCGGCTGCCCTCACGGAGTTTGGGCTGCCCCTCACCCTGACCCTCACCCCGTGGAGACGGAGAGAGGGAATAGCCTCGCGAAAACCCGCACGTGCGCAAACGAAAAGGCCCGGCGCTTGGCCGGGCCTTTCCAATTCGCACTTCGATAGCCGAGTGCGTCAGCCCATCTGAGCCAGCACGGCCAGCAGCAGCAAGGCGACGATGTTGGTGATCTTGATCGCCGGGTTCACTGCCGGACCGGCGGTGTCCTTGTAGGGATCGCCGACCGTGTCGCCGGTGACGGCGGCCTTGTGGGCATCGCCACCCTTGACGTGCTTCACGCCGTTGGCGTCGACGAAGCCGTCCTCGATGAGCTTCTTGGCGTTGTCCCAGGCGCCACCGCCCGAGGTCATCGAGATGGCGACGAAGAGACCGTTGACGATGACGCCGAGCAGCATCGCACCGACCGCGGAGAAGGCCGCGCTCTTACCCGCCTCGCCGCCGCCCGCGATCGCGTAAATCGCGAAGTAGAGAGCGATGGGCGAAAGCACCGGCAACAACGACGGGATGATCATCTCCTTGATCGCTGCACGCGTCAGAAGGTCGACGGCGCGCGCGTAGTCAGGCTTGGAGGTCCCCTTCATGATGCCGGGGTTGGCCTTGAACTGACGCCGCACCTCTTCGACGATGGAGCCCGCCGCGCGGCCGACGGCCGTCATGGCGATGCCGCCGAACAGGTACGGGATCAGACCGCCGAGCAACAGGCCGACGACCACGTAAGGGTTGGAGAGCGCGAAGTCGGGGCTGACACCCTTGAAGTAGGTGTAGCTCGTGGCGCCCGCCTTATTCGCCTCGTCGATGAAGTGCTGCAGGTCGTAGCTGTAGGCCGCGAACAGCACCAGTGCGCCGAGACCGGCCGAGCCGATGGCATAGCCCTTGGTGACGGCCTTGGTGGTGTTGCCGACCGCGTCGAGGGCATCCGTCGAGCGACGAACCTCCTTCGGAAGGCCAGCCATCTCGGCGATGCCACCGGCGTTGTCGGTGACGGGGCCGAATGCGTCGAGTGCAACGACCATGCCTGCAAGTCCGAGCATGGTGGTGGTTGCAATCGCCGTTCCGAACAGGCCGGCCAGAGAGTAGGTGGAGAGAATGCCGCCGACGATTACGATGGCGGGAAGCGCGGTCGACTCGAGCGAGACGGCAAGACCCTGGATCACGTTCGTGCCGTGACCGGTGACGGACGCCTGGGCGATCGAGCGCACAGGCTTATAGCCGATGCCGGTGTAGTACTCGGTGATCCAGATGATGAGGCCGGTCACCGCCAGGCCGATAAGGCCGCAGAAGAACAGGTTGGCGCCGGTGATCGTCATCCCGACAGCCGTGCCCACCTCGCCGAAGCCGCCGAGCACGTAGTGCGTCGCTGCCCAAAGGCCGCCAACGGAGAGCACGGTGCTGGCAAGGAAGCCGCGGTAGAGGGCACCCATGATCGAGTTGTTGGTGCCGAGCTTGACGAAGAAGGTGCCGATGATCGAGGTGACGATGCAGGCCGCGCAGATGGCCAGCGGATAGATCATCAGGATTTCGAGGTTCGGCTGGCCGGCGAAGAAGATCGAGCCGAGCACCATCGTGGCGACGACCGTCACCGCGTAGGTCTCGAAGAGGTCGGCCGCCATACCGGCGCAGTCGCCGACGTTGTCACCGACGTTGTCGGCGATGGTGGCAGGGTTGCGCGGATCGTCTTCGGGAATGCCGGCTTCGACCTTGCCGACGAGGTCGCCGCCGACGTCAGCACCCTTGGTGAAGATACCGCCACCGAGACGGGCGAAGATCGAGATCAGCGAGGCGCCGAAGCCGAGAGCGACGAGCGCGTCGGTGACGGTGCGGTCGTTGGCGGCAAAGCCGAGGCCACCGGTGAGGAACAGGAAGTAGCCGGCAACGCCGATCAGCGCCATGCCAGCAACCAGCATGCCCGTGACGGCGCCGGACTTGAACGCGATATCGAGGCCGCGAGCCAGCGAGTGCGTGGCTGCCTGTGCCGTACGCACGTTGGCGCGCACCGAGACGTTCATGCCGACGTAGCCGGCCGCGCCTGAAAGTACGGCGCCGATGAGGAAGCCGATGGCGACGAGGTAGCCCAGCAGCAGCCAGGCGAGGACGAAGATCACTGCGCCGACGATGGCGATCGTCGTGTATTGCCGATTTAGGTAGGCCTGCGCACCTTCACGTATGGCCCCGGCGATCTCCTGCATACGCTTGTTGCCAGCGTCCGCATTCAAGACCGATCGGATCGTGTAGGCCGCGTAGACGAGCGCAAGCACGCCGCATGCGACGATCCCCCACAGAAACTCCGTCATTTGTAACCCCTTTGGCGCCCTAGGAAAAAAATGCGAGATCTGCCCGGCGCCACGGAGGTGGACCAGCGGCTCGCTTTAGTTGGCATTTCGCGGGCCGGACCATGCCAAAAGTGTGGGCCAGTTGCAACACACGCCGCGCGGGGAAATCAGGCGCTGCAAGCATCGAATAACAAATAAAAAACGCAGAACCCCGACGGCTGCCTCTCCGGCGTTGCGACTAAAATAGGAGACAGTGAGCGAGCCGTTACTCCTGCTTCGCGTGCCTATTTCGTGTGCATGCGAAACTCGGCCCGGGCGGTTGCTGGGCGCAATCCAAGTCCAAAGCCGGTTCTGCGGCTGAGGGATCCGTCTTGCGGCGGCGCGGCTAATTTGAAACCGAACGCGCAAGTTGATGATTTTTATCGCGGATCAGTGTAATAGGTGCTTCAGGGGAATCTGATTTGTCCGCGATGTTAGCGACCGCAGCATAAAACACGGGGGATCACACCGTGCAGCTCGTGCAGGTACAAAGCAAAGTGCGCCAGTGATGCCGCGCACAGACCGAGTCAACCGGGGTCCTATCTGGGCCGAGTTCACGCGTGTCCAGAACGGGCTGTTGATCGACAACCTGGCCCGCGCCTTTCACCTGCCGCGGCCCAAGGCAAAGTCTGCGATTCTGGAGATGCTGGCCGCCCTGACGCTGCTGTTCGACGAGCAGACGCTGTCGCGCGGCGCGCTCGCCCGTCTCGTGGAACTCATCGGCAAGAACAACTACGAGTACGTGCTCCAGGACGCGACCCTCATGGGGGCGACGTCGACGCAGGTCATCGGGACGGAGGCGCTCACGGCCCTTGCAGGGCATCGAGAGAGCCTTCAAATCGCAAGCCGCGCCTCGGCGGCATCAGAAGTCAGCCAGATGATTGCGGAGTACCTGCTGCCGGTCGTGGCAGCGATATTCCTCGGGGCGTTGTCGGAGCGGACGCGTCAGGGCTTGCTGGCGCTGGCGCGCAACGGCGAAAGCGCGCAAATCAGCGACGGTGAGAGTTCCGACACGCTTCAGCTTCCCGTCGGTCGCGGGAGCAGCGGGTTATTCGGCGGCGCGACGGTGATTACGTCCGGCACCGGGCCGGAGCGCGAACACCTTTATCTTGCGCTGGCCGAGCGCATTCGCACCTCGGGAGGCGGGGTAGGCGATCCGCTCGGCGCGGTGCGTCAGATCATTGCCGACGGCCTGGGCGTGCGCGCGCGTCATGCGCCTTGGCTCGCGCGGGCGCAGAAGTCTGCCAAGACGGCGCTGCAGGGCGCGCAGGCCCAGATACAAGAACGGCTGCGCAAGCTGCGCAGCCGTTGATGCCGTGAGGCTGATAAATCAGCTTATCTGCAGGGGCGTGCCTCGATATCGCACGTCCAGCCACCGCCGGTCGGCGAGCAGCCGACCTTACGGCTGGCGGCGCGGCTGAAGCGGGCCCAGACGCTGCCATATTCGAGGTCGGTGAAATCCTGCCAGGAGGCGATTGCTGCCTTCTGCGCGGCGGCTTTGGTGCTCTTCGTGCCGCTGCTGCCGTAATGCCAGTGGTCGACCATGCAAAGGCGGCCACCCTCGCGACGCACGGCGTGAAGAGTAGTTGCCAGGCCGGTATCTGAGGCCGCAATGACAGGCACAGACGTCGCCGCGGCAACGATCGCACCGAGAACAAGCACAAGCTTATACCTGGGCAACATCCCTTACCCCCGTTTATTGACGATGATTTGTGTGGACAGTGCCAGATTCCACTTGCTGGCTCGATAGCTCCCTAGCCGCTACCTGCATAAAGGAGCGGCGAGCGGCAAACGGGCAACAGCCGGTGACGGGGAGCAGATAACTTTTCGCTGAAGCGTGATCTGGATCAATGCGATCGGGCTAGAGCAGCGGCTCGTCGTAGATGCGCTGGCCCTCTGAAATCAGTCCCTTTATCGCAGCTTCGCCGTTCGATCCGACGGCGATGAGCGCGGAGATTTTCTTGTCTCCCACCATCTGCTCAAGGGCGCGGCCGGTACCCTCGGGCACGAAGAAGCTCTCGATGCCGTAGTGCAGGCCGACGCTGACTGGCTCGTTCGGCTGTCCCGGTCCCGGCGTCGATGCGAAGTCGACCCGGCCTTTGATCACGACCTCGTCGGCAGAGACGCTTGCGGGTGGCGTGGTAGCGCCAGCGACGGGCTGCCAATTGTCGCCCGGGCCCTTGCGCAGGGTGACGTAGAACGGATCGTTGCGATCGGGCGTCTTCGATCCCGGCGGCAGCTTGTAGCGGGAAATGTCATAGCCGAGGATCACATAGTCGCCGCGGAACAGACTGCGCGGATCGACGGGGATCACCTCGAGCACGATCTCGCGGCCGTTGGACAGCAGCGACGTGCGGTCCCAGATCATCCAGCCGAGCACGGCGGCCTGTCCGAGTGCGACCGCCGCGATGGCGAGCCACAAGTTGCGGCGCTCGGGCGGCATGTCGCCCATCAGCCTGTTGATCATGGAGAGGCCTCCGAGGCGGGACTTACGCGCGCGTGCAGCCGGTAGGCGATCACCGACAGAAGGATGACGAGCACGCCCGCCGACAGGAAGAAGAGCGAGGAGCCGAGCAGCGTGCCGACAGTCTGGAAGTAGACGCCGAGCACCTCGATCGAGAAGCCGGCATAGCCGAGCCAGAGCAGCGCGGGGCTGCCGAGCCTCAGGCCGAGAGCGATGCCGCCCAGGACCAGCGCGAGGCTGAGGATCGCTAGCAGGATGAAGTAATCCAGCGGCAGGTCCTTCATGAACTGCAGCGCGAACAGGCCGGCGTAGGCGATGCACATGCCGTAGGCGATCAGTGACGTCGACCAGCCGGACAGCCGCTCGTCGGCAACCGGTCCGGCTACGCCCGCGGCGGCAACGAGAAGGCCGATCCCGACGACGACGCCGTGACCGTTACCGTTGAAGAGCGTGTAGCCGAGGCTGACGATCCAAATGGCGAGGGCAACGGCAGCGAGGTGAAGACCTCCGCGCCAGCCTTGCCACGCGATCGCGGCGGTCACGGCGCCCCAGCCCAGCAGGAACGACCAGTGCGTCCAGCCTGTTTCCACCACGATCCATCCGCTCCAGAGGCAGACGAGCAGCATCGCGACGGCGAGCGCAGGGTTGGATTTCAGGATGACGCCAGCGGCGAGCGCGCCCAGCGCCCAGACGAGGACGGCGTCGGGCGGATGCCCTTCGATGTGGAACATCTGCGCGATGAGCATGATGCCAGCGCCGAAGATCGAGACGCCGGTGAGGATGGCGGCGTGGGCGAACGTCGGGTGCTTGCGCTCGAACAGTACGCCGGCAATGCCGTAGGACGCGAAAAGGGCGCCAAAAATCAGCGCCAGCCGGAACAGGCGAGGCATCTCGTTCCAGTGGGCGGCGACGAAACTCATCGCGCCGAAGCCGATCAGCACAGCTCCGAGGATGCCCAGTGCCGTGGCGAGGTCGAGCTTGCTGGAATCGGTGGCAAGGAGATCGCGGCGTATGGAAGCTTCGCCGTCGGCGCTGACCCAGCCGGCCTGGCGCCAGCGCACGAGATCGCGGTCGAGACGCTTTGCGTAGCGTGACATGGCAGTCCTATCGCCGGTCGGGCCTATGCCTCTCGCGGGTCGAGAAGGCTCGACCGGAGGCTTTCAACGCGTTGGAGGTTATCGGGGGACGGGGGGCGAGACAATGTCGTTAATACGGCTCCACTAAGCCGCGAAACGATTAAGGTTGTCCGCATTGAGACCGGCGCCGCTTCTCGCTTTGCTTGATCGTGCTTCTTATCGGAAAACCGGTTCCCACTTTTCCGGAAGCACTCTAGTTTGCCGCTCCATGCAAGATATCAAGCCTGTTCACATCGTTGGCGGGGGCCTCGCTGGCTCCGAAGCCGCCTGGCAGATCGCGTCGGCCGGGGTGCCGGTGGTGCTGCACGAGATGCGCCCTGTGCGGATGACCGACGCGCACAAGAGCGAGCAACTCGCCGAGCTCGTCTGCTCCAACTCGTTCCGCTCCGACGACTGGGAGGCCAACGCGGTCGGCCTGCTGCACGAGGAGATGCGGCGCGCGGGATCGCTCATTCTTTCGGCGGGCGATAAACACAAGCTGCCGGCGGGCGGTGCGCTGGCGGTCGATCGCGACGCGTTCGCCGCCGAAGTTACGCAACGCCTCGCGCAGCATCCCCTGGTGCAGCTGGAGCGCGGCGAGGTCGCCGGCCTGCCGCCGGAGGACTGGGACAGCGTCGTGATCGCGACAGGCCCCCTCACCTCCCCCGAGCTGAGCAGCGCCGTGCGCGCGCTGACCGGCGAGAGCGACCTGGCATTCTTCGACGCGATCGCGCCGGTCGTGCATCGCGAGTCGATCGATACGTCGATCGCATGGTTTCAATCGCGTTATGGCAAGACCGGGCCGGCGGGCACCGGCGCTGATTATCTCAACTGCCCGATGACGCGCGAGGAATACGAGGCGTTCATCGACGCGCTGCTTACGGGCGAAAAGACGGTCTTCAAGGAGTGGGAGGCAAACACTCCCTATTTCGACGGGTGCCTTCCGATCGAGGTGATGGCGGAGCGCGGGCGCGAGACGTTGCGCTATGGACCGATGAAGCCGGTCGGCCTCGACGATCCACGCACGGGCCGGTGGCCGCACGCGGTCGTGCAGCTCCGCCAGGACAATGCGCTCGGAACGCTGTGGAACATGGTCGGCTTCCAGACCAAGCTGAAGCACGCCGAGCAGGTGCGCATCTTCCGGATGATCCCCGGACTGCAGGAGGCGGAGTTCGCACGGCTGGGCGGCCTGCATCGCAACACCTTCATCAACAGCCCGAAGCTGCTCGACGGCACTCTGCGTCTCAGGGCGATGCCGCGCCTACGCTTTGCCGGGCAGCTGACCGGCGTCGAAGGCTATGTGGAAAGTGCAGCGATCGGACATCTGGCCGGGCGTTTCGCGGCAGCGGAACGGCTCGGGCGCCAGCTTTCACAGCCGCCACCGACGACGGCGCTCGGTGCCCTCATCGGCCACATCACGGGCGGACATCTTTCGGCGGACGAGGACGGCGGGCGCTCGTCCTTTCAGCCGATGAACATCAACTACGGGCTGCTGCCGGAGATCACGTCTGCGGACAAAGATGCCGACGGCAAGCGGCTGAAGGGAAAAGAGCGCGGCCGCGCCAAGAAGCGGGCGATGAGCGTGCGTGCGCTCGCTGACATCGACCGCTGGCTCGCGGAAGCGGGAATTCAGGTGGCTGCGGAATAGTTGCGTTGCGGCCCTGCGATCACTGAACGCGGATGAAGGCGTCCGGCGCAGCGACTGCCGGTGATGGCCGCTCGGCTCCCTGGCCGTACTTTGCAAGCACGCCTCGCGCCTTGTGCGCGACCGCATCGGCGATCGCTGCCTGCCCCTCCGCCGTTGGATGGAAGGCGCCCGAATAGGTGGAGGCCAGCACGAGCTGGAACCAGGCGAAGGCGTCGAGCTTCAGCACCTTCTGCAGCAGCGAGGCTGCAACGTGGAAGTTGCCGGTCATGAACGCGTCATTGGGGGTGCGGAACCAGCGCTGACGCGGGGCGTACGCCTTGAAGTCGGCCGGGTTGTAGGGGCGCCATCCCTCCGCCGTCTTGCGTGGCAGGCGCAGTTCGTCGGCGATGTCGGCGCCGTCGTATGTGGTGCCCGCACAGATGCCGCGGCCGAGGAAGTCACGCCGGTGCTGATCGACGAACGTCCACTGGTAGTGCGCGGCGGCATCCTTCATCGCGTTGTTGAGCTTGTCGGCGATCCAGGTGCCGACGCGCAGCTTGGTCTCGCTCAAATGGAAGTCGGGCAGCACGTCCATGCCTTCGACGCCGTCGGGGCAGGTGCTTTTGCCGTCGCCCTGCAGCGCCAGCCCGGGATAGGCCGTCAGCAGCACGCGGTCGGACTGCTCCCAGGGAATATGGAGCAGGTAGTGAACGGCGCGGTTCAGCGACTTGTAGCGCAGGATCAGCGCTTCGAGGCCGAGGCTCGCGTCGTCGAGATCGTGCACCTGGCCGAACCAGCCGCCGAGCATGCGCAGCGTCGATTCATCTGACAGCACAGAGTTGGCGAGAAGGCGCGAGAAGCCGACGTCGTTACCGCCGATCGACACGAACATGAGGTCGATCTTGCGCGCGTTGATCGGATCGCATTTGCGCAACACGAGGCCGCCCTTCAGCTCCGCGATCGTGCCGTCCATATGATATGCTTCGGGCAGATCCTGCATGGGCGCGTCGTGCTCGTCGCACTGGGCGGCTGCGATGGCGGAGATCTGCGACATGTCGGAGGGATTGGGCACCCACTCGTTGCCGGCGTAGCTGAGGAACAAACCGTAGGTGACCTCAGATCCCGAGCAGGCGACGCCCACGTACGTCACGGCGCGATGCTCGTCCTCGATAGAGAGCTGCAACGCTGCGCGGAGCTGGTGCGAATACAGCGATCGGTGGCAGCCCTGGTCGCTCCAGCGTGCATTTTCCTGAATAAAAGCCTTGTCGCCGATCTGCTTCCACGGCCCGACGCGTGCTGGATAACCGGTGAGATCTCGTGTTTCGGAACGCGCGCCGTAGTCGGCCGAGCGGTCTCTCGAGAAGAGCACGGGCACATCGGGATTGCCCTCGCCGGACGCGAAGCTGTCGCCCAAGCCGACGATCAGCAGATCGCGGACGTTGACGTCAGTGCTGGCGACCTCGCGGCCGCCGATCTCGACGGTGACGGTCGCGCCGCCGGGATATGGAACGTCGAAGTGCACGGCCTCGCTGCAGGCCTGCACAACCGCATCGCCACGCACGATGCCGTCGCCGCGCGGGGCCGTCAGCCAGGTGCAGGTGAGGCCGGCCGCTTCGTCGATGCCGTCGACCGAGAGAACAACGCGGTGCGATTTGGGATTGATGTAGCTGGTGCCGTCCTTGCACTCGAAGCGATTGGTGCGCGCATTCCAGCACGTCTCGCGGAACATGGTCTCGGCCCAGCCATTCTGGTGCCGCGTGCTCAAGGCCTGCTCGGCGGCGAGGATCGGATGCTGCAGGCGGTCTTCGGGCGGGAGCGCAAGGAATGTGGCGCGGTGGACCTCGGTGTCACTCGTGTCGGTGAAGAAGCGGAACGAGTTCTCGACGCGCCAGGAGATCTTGGGAACGGGGAGCACGGTTGCGGGCGGCGCTGCCGTAGGAGGCGCGGTCGTGGCGGGCGGGGAGTCGACAGACGGCGCAAGGAGGTCGTTGATGTTGACCGCTGGTGCGGGTGCAGGGGAGGCCACGGGCGGCGCAAGGAGGTCGTTGATGTCGACCGCTGGTGCAGGTGCAGGGGAGGCCACGGGCGGCGCGATGCCAGTCGCGTCCTGAGCAAGGCTCGGGGCGCTCGGCATTGCGGCCAGTATCAGCAGCACCGTGCATTGGGCTGCCGTGCGCAACATTGGTGATCCCCCTCGTGGCTGGGACTAGAACCGGCGTAGCCTTTTTGCGGCGTAAATCCTCCACACGCGTGTCAGCGGCGAGATCGTTGCCTGCTCGAAGGCAATGTTTGGTCCAAGTCCCTCCAAAGCCTTCAAATAGGGCCCAACAAGGGCGACAGGAAGGATCGACTGGCGGATTGCCGCTTCTGCGGACGGTGCATGACGCCGCACCTTTGCATATTCGGCGCGTATATCGGCGAGCAGTGGTGCGGCGATCGCCGCCCAGTCGGGATGGGCGTCCCTCGCCAACGGATCGCGCCCCTTCTGCAAAAGCAGCGGGAGGGCCCGCAGTAACTGCATTCGGCCGTAGCATTGGGCAGCGGCAGTGATAAGGGGCACGTCGGGCTCAGGCTGCGTCGCCCGCAGCAGATGCGTTGCCAGACGGAATGCGGTGCCCTGCCCCTGGTTCGCGAAGGCTTCGACGGCCTGAGGCGTGCTCAATGCGCCGGGGTGCAACAGCTCCTCGTAGGCGTCGATGATGGGCACGGCACCGGCGAGCGGGATGTTCTGGGCGCCAAGCGCGCGACGGAGCGCTTGCACGACGGGCGGACCGTCCCAGGCCGCATCGTCCAGCTGATCACGCCACCACTGCAGACGGATGGCGGCGATTGTCGGCTCGGCGACCGATACCGGGATACGAGAGATCTCGCCGTGGAAGGCAGCGATGGCGAGCAGGCCGTCGCGGGCGGGCGCGGGGGCGAGCAGCGCGGCGAGGTAGCGATCGTAATCGAACTGGCGCGCGACGCGGCGCACCTCGGCCCAATCTTCGCTCTCTCGTGCATCCGACATGGCGGCGCCCCTGCGATGAGCTCAGTCGACAGCAATCAGGCCAGCACCGAAAACGCGGCCTTCCGCCAGCAGCACATTATACGTGCGAGCGGCGGCTCCGGTGCTCATCGGTTCGAGACCGATGCCGGCGTCGGCAAAAAGCCGGCGGACCGGCTCGGGTGGGAGCTTGTGCTCGGGACCGGTGCCGAGCAGCACGAAGGACGCTGGCTTCAGCTCGGCGAGGAACAGTGCGCAGCGATCAGGGGTGAGGTCGCTCAGATTGGCGATGTCCCAGCCGTAGATGCCGCTCGGGACGATCACCAAAGACCCGCGGTGGCTCATGTCGGCGAAGCGGAAGCCGCCGTTGCCGTAGGCGTCGATCGGGGCGCGACCGGGAAAGAATGCCTTGCCGAACTGAGGCAGGTCCCGGTCAGGCATCGGCCCACCTCACCCGTGCGCCGCGTTGCGGCTAGCGCACGGCCTTTTTCGAAACGACCGAACGCGCTGCCTTGGCGGCACGATCGGCGCCGGCGGTGGTGGCTGGCGCGATGACTGGGTCGTTGTTGTCCTTCGCCTTGGGCGTGCTGCCGACGGTGTCGCGCTTGACGCCGAGGTAGCCGAGGAGAGGCGCGGCGATGAAGATCGACGAGTAGGTGCCGATCACGATACCGAGCAGCATCGTCAGCGAGAAGTTGCGGATCACCTCGCCGCCGAAGATGAGCAGCGCCGCGATGCCGGCGATCGCGGTGACGCCGGTCAAGACGGTGCGCGACAGGGTCTCGTTGATGGAGATGTTGAGCAGCTCGGTGAGATCCATGCGCTTGTACTTGCGCAAGTTCTCGCGGATGCGGTCGGAGACGACGACGCTGTCGTTGACCGAGTAGCCGAGCACGGTCAGCAGGGCGGCGACGATCGAAAGATCGAACTCGAGCTGAAGGGCGGAAAAGATGCCGACGATCACGAGCACGTCGTGCAACAGCGAGAGGACGCAGCCGACCGCGAACTGCCACTCGAAGCGGAACCACACGTAGGCGGAAACGGCGAGAAGCGATGCGAGAACTGCGATGATGCCGGTGCGACGCAGTTCGCTCGATACGGCAGGTCCCACCACTTCGATGCGGCGCTGCGTGAACTCGGGCCCGAGCGTGTCGACGACCTTCTTCATGGCCGCCTGCTGCTCGATCTCGCCGCCCTTCTGCTGCTCGACGCGGATCAGCACGTCCGTGTCGGAGCCGAAGCTCTGGATCTGGACCGAGCCGACGCCGATGGCGTTCAGCTTGTCGCGCATGTCGGCGAGATCGGCCGGGCCGTTCTTGTGCTGCACCTCGACCAGCGAGCCGCCGACGAAGTCGACGCCGTAGTTCAGGCTCTTTGTGAAGAACAGTCCAAGCGAGAGGGCCATGAAAATCAGCGACAGCACGAGACACAACCCCTTGTAGCGCATGAAGGGGAGCCGCGTGTTGTGCGGGAAGAAGTCGAAGCCCTTGAAGTCGGGGATGGGGAAGAACATCGCTTCTTTCCTTTTAGACCGGCACTTCGACGATGCGCTGCTTGCCCTTGCTCTTGATCCAGAGCGAAACGAGCAGGCGCGTCACGGTGACGGCGGCGAACACGGAGGTCAGGATGCCGATCGTCAGGGTGACCGCGAAGCCGCGGATCGGACCGGAGCCGAGCCAGAACATGATGATGGCGGCGGCCATCGTGGTGAGCTGGCTGTCGAGAATGGTGATCCAGGCGCGCTGGAAGCCCTGATCGATGGCCGCGATCGCCGTCTTGCCGGCGCGCAATTCTTCGCGGATGCGCTCATAAATCAGAACGTTCGCGTCGACAGCCATACCGATGGTCAACACGAAGCCGGCGATGCCGGGCAGCGTGAGCGTGGTGCCGATGACCGACATGAAGGCGATGATCAGGAAGCCGTGCACGATCAGGCCGATGACGGCGAAGACACCGAATGTGCCATAGGCAGCGATCGTGAGGACGGCGGTCGAGAGACAGCCGATGAGGCCTGCGAGCTTGCCGGCTTCGATGGAGTCGGCGCCGAGCGAAGGTCCGACCGTGCGCTCCTCGACGACCGTGAGCTTGGTCGGCAGGGCGCCGGAGCGAAGCTGAACGGCGAGCGTGCTAGCGCTGTCGACGGTGAACTGGCCGGAGATCTGGCCCGATCCACCGAGGATCGGCTCACGGATGACCGGAGCGGACAGCACCTTGTTGTCGAGGACGATAGCGAACGGCTGGCCGACGTTATCCTTGGTGTAACTGCCGAACTTGCGCGCGCCCGACTGGTTGAAACGGAAGGAGATGATCGGTTCGTTGGTGCGCTGGTCGAAGCCGGGCTGGGCGTCGGTCAAATCCTCGCCCGAGACGATCGGGGATTCCTGCAGAAGATAGCTGCGGTCGCCTTCGCCCTCGACGCCCGGGTAAATCTTGTAGCCGAGCGGCGCCCTGGTCTGCTTGGCTTCCTCGGCTGTCGTGGTGGGATGCACGGAATGGAAGGTCAGCTTGGCGGTCTGGCCGATCAGGTCCTTGAGCTGCTTGGTGTCCTGCAGGCCCGGGAACTGAATGAGGATACGGTCCGAGCCCTGGCGGACCACGGTCGATTCAGAAGTGCCGAGAGCATTGACGCGGCGGTCCACGGTCTCGATCGCGGCGCTGGCTGCACTGGATACGCGGTGCTGCATGCCCTGCGGCGTCGGCGCGAGAGAGATAGTGTCCGGGGGGCTGCTGGTGACGGCAATGTCATTGCCGCCGGAACCCATAATCGAGCTGCCGATCGGCAGGATCAGCTTCTTCAGCGCCTCGACTGCCTTGTCGAGATCCTCGGGCTTGGTCACCTTTACCTGGACAGCGTTGCCGACAACGCCGAGGCCGGTGAAGCCGATCTTTGCATCACGCAATTGCTTGCGGGTGTCGTCGCGCAGGTTGTTGAGCCAGTCCCGCTCAAGCTCCTTGGTGTCCATGGCGAGCAGAAGATGAGCGCCGCCCTGGAGGTCGAGGCCGAGCGGAAGCTGCCGGTGCGGCACCCACCAGGGCCACTTCTCGACCGTCTCCTTCGGGAAGAAGTTGGGCAGAGTGAACAGCACGCTCGCCAAGCAGACGATGACGACGGCGATGATCTTCCAGCGTTCGAAGTGCAGCATCTGTCAACCGATCTCGTATGCGGATGTCACCAAGTGCAACCGGGGTCGCGCGGCGAGCGCGATCACGCCGTTTCCTTGGCCGCACCCTCGCCCTTGCCGCGCACGTCCATCAGCGTCGATTTCACGACGCGCACGCGCATGTTGTCCGACAGCTCGACCTCGACCTCGTCGGTGGTGTCGGACGCCTTGACGACCTTACCGACAAATCCGCCCGAAGTTACGACGGTATCGCCGCGGCGCACCTGGTTCACCAACTCGCGATGCTGCTTGGCGCGCTGCTGCTGGGGACGAATGACCAGGAAGTAGAAGATCACCACCATGGCCAGCATCGGGATCAGCAGACCGGTGAACGGGTCGCTCCCCCCCGCGGCTTGGGCATATGCTGGAGTGATGAACATGCTCGCGTCCTCTTTAGGATATTGGGCAACAGCCGGCTAAACCTGCGCAAGCGCAGTCGCGCGTCGGGATCTGCCGGAAAAGTGCCGTGACTATAGTAATCAGCGGCGTCTTTGCAACAGAAAGGCCAATGGTGCGCCGCCACACCTTCAGGGTGGCTTCGCGCCCGTGTTTTGGTCGCGGAATTCGTCACCTAATGCCGCAGACGCAGAAGGAATGTCACGATCTGAAGGACACCGGCCGGATGTATTGGCTAGTGTGATTCAGATCGAGAAGCCCGCTTCTCGACCCTGCCGCAGATGGTGTGGCGAACTTATCGATCATCACACTAGTCGGCGCTATAGAAGCAGCTGCCCCGTCACGGCAAGCAAAAAGCGCCAGACAGCCTTACCATACGAGACTTGTAATGAACGCCGACGCCGCCCTCATCGAGCGCCTGGAGCGCCTCGCCTCCGCCCTGGAACGGCTGGCCCCCGCGGCTGCGCCTCCCCCGAACTTCGAGGCCGCCGAGGCCTTCGTCTGGAATCCGGAAACGGACAGGTTCGAACCTGTTGCGGCGGTCAATCGCGTGCCGCTGAAGCTGCTGAAGGGGGTCGAGAACGTGGCCCCTCAGTTGCTGGACAATACGGAGCGGTTCGCGCGCCGGCTGCCGGCAAACAACGCCCTGCTGTGGGGCGCGCGCGGAATGGGCAAGTCATCGCTGGTGAAGGCCGTCCATGGCGAGGTGCGCGCCCGGCTGGGGGCGGGTGCGACGAGCGACGCCGGCGACCTCAAGCTGGTCGAGATCCACCGCGAGGACATTGCCACGCTGCCGCGGGTTCTGTCGGCAATGCGGGCAAGCCCGCACCGCTTCATCGTGTTCAGCGACGATCTTTCGTTCGACAAGGACGACACGAGTTACAAGTCGCTCAAAGCGGTGCTGGAGGGCGGCCTGGAAGGACGGCCAGAAAATGTCATCTTCTATGCAACGTCCAACCGGCGGCACCTGATGCCGCGGGACATGGTCGAGAACGAGCGCTCGACGGCGATCAATCCATCCGAGGCCGTGGAAGAAAAGGTGTCGCTGTCGGACCGGTTCGGTCTGTGGCTCGGGTTCCACAATGGCGACCAGGAGCAGTACCTCGATATGGTCCGCAGCTATGCAGCGCACTTCGGGCTCGACGTTCCCGACAGCGAACTCGTGCGCGAAGCTCTCGAATGGAGCATGACGCGCGGGGCGCGGTCGGGGCGCGTTGCGTGGCAGTTCACGCAACACCTCGCCGGTCGGCTGGGCAAGCCGCTGTCGTCGGGATGAACCGCCGCCTTGCTGTCGCCAAATCTTGACAGCGAAGTCCGAACGTTTTGCGTCAATGATGCTCGCCAGGAGAAGCCAGTCACCATGCACACCAAGTTTTTCCGTATCGTCGCTGTCGTCATCGGCGGGCTTTTGTTTGCGGCACCGGCACGCGCCGCCGATCCGGACTTCGCCGGCAAGTGGTCGCTCGATCCGGCGAACTGCAGCGCGGGACAGGAGAGCGAGAACGCTCCGCTGGTGATCACCAAAGAGCGCTACGACCAGCACGAAAGCCACTGCGTGTTCAAATCGGTCGAAGGCGGCGGTGGGGAATGGAAGATCGCCGCCGAATGCACGGTCGAGGGTGGACAAATGCCATACGACTTCAGCCTGACGCTTTCCGGCGATACGCTGACGTTCACCGACAGCGGTGGCCCGCGCGACTTCTTGCGCTGCAAGCCATAGAAGGGGACGCGCCGGCTTATTGCGAGGGATACCGATGCGCTTGCTGCGCGTGTTGCTGTCTTTAGCGCTGCTGGCGTGCCTGCTGCCGTTGCTCAGCATGGCGGCAGCCGACATCATTGCGAACGTTTACGGCTGCAAGGTCGACCTCACAGCGGCGCATCCATGCATCGTAGGCGGCAAGGACATCGGCCACACGCTGCTGACCCTCGGCATGATGGGCTATTTCCTGATGGCAACGTTTCCGATCGCGGCCGTCATCGTCGGCGCGTGGATGATCATCGAGGTCGTCGCGTGGATCGTGCGCCGGCATCGGACCGAGGGCTGAGCGTCTAGCCGTGAGCGGTGCGATGCAGCCGGTGGACGATTTCAGCCAGGCCCCAGGCGACCACGGTTACAATGAGCAGTGGCACGGTGAAGAACGTGCCGTAGCCGATGGCACCCACGGCATGCAGCACCGGGGCTATATCAACGCCCCCGGCGGTGCAGGCGCCGACCATTCCCACGTCGAAGTCGCAGCCAGCGAGATAGGCAACGAGTTGGGCTGAAAAGGCAGCCGCGAAGGGCACAAAGCAGAGCAGACAGATCGTCAGTGCGACCTTGCGAAACGTCTTCATACTCCTGTCCTCCTGCAAGCCGGCGCTTGCCGCACGTGCGTAAAGGGCCGAACACCAATTGTAGCTTGCAGGAGCGAGGAAGTTGCCATCGCTGCCGCCTGCATTTGCGCAAAATACTCCCGAGCGGCCTTACGGGGCCTTTTCACTCTTTTGATCTATTGCGGCCAGCCAGCTCCGTTCCAAGGTGCACGCCATGTCGCAAAAGACCGAGAAGTGGTCGAACGAAGTCACCGAGCACGACCACCCATTCGCGCTGCCGCCCGGTACGTTCAAATCTGGTGATCCGGACGCCATCGCGGCTGCCCTGCAGCATTCCGCCGAGGATCCCAGGCGCACCACTCAAGACGCCTATCGAACGGCGATGTCGATGTTGGACTTCTACATCAATCGGGCGGGGGATAACTTGTCCGGCGGCGACCGCGTGGCGCTCGAGAAGGCCAAGATCGCCCTGCGCAAGCGGTTTGGCAGAACCGAAAACTGACGCGCGGAACCCCGTAGATGGATCTTATCGCACCGCGACGTTGACCGTCTGCGCGGCACCCGAGGTTGCGCCGGCACTATCGGCAACCACGACGGCGAAGCTGGCGCGCGCTCCGTCGGTGCCATCGTGGTGGAAGAGGACAGTCCCCTGCTCCAGATCTGATTGCGTGAATGTCGCCACGGGCTGAACCGGGTCACTTGCCAGGGACACGAAGCCGTTCAGCACCTGGGAGACGGAAAACGTCAGACGGTCGGCGCTGTCGTCGGGATCGAGGGCGGACAGGTCCTGCAGGGTGATCCGTACGGCCTTGCCCTTGTCGACCGAGAGGTCGAGGTCGCCCGAGATCGACGGGGGGATGTTGCGCATCTCGGCGGTGAGCTGGCCGCCCATCTCCATGGCTAGCTTTCCGTACTTCACGTTGCCGACGACCTCGCCGCTGGCGCGAACGTTGATCAACTGGCGCACCAGGATGTCGCCCTGGAGCGTGCCGCGGACGTCGGCCTGCTCCACCTTCACCTTGCCGAAGCAGCGGCCGCCCGGCTGCACGACCAACAGGTCGCCGGACACCTCGCCCTCGATGTAGCCGAAGACCTCGATGCGACTGGCATTGATGATGTTGCCCTTGAGGAAGGTGTCCTCCCTGATAATGAGCACGCGAGACGTATTTTCCACTGCCGGCCTCATGATCCCAACGTTGCGCGCCGCACTCGTTCCAGCGCCTGCGGTGTATTCTTGCGAGGATTAAGCCAGCTTGGTGACGGTTAGGAGCTTGAAAGGCGCACGAGGTAAACGGCCGGGGCCAGCGTCGCCCATCGGCAACTGGCCGGACACACCCGACGAATAATCCACAGCCCTCGGAGCTTCCTCGGCTTGAGATCGGCGGGCGCCGGGAGCAGCTTACCGACGTCTTAGGGTCCTCGCGTCAGCGCACGCATTCGGAGGGGTAAATGTCCAAGGTAAGATCATGCGTACTGGCGGCTGCAGCAGCCGGCCTGTGCGCTCTAATTCCGGCCATCGCTGCGGCGGCGCCGGCCGTTCCTGCCGGGGCCAAGGATTGCCGCGGCTTCCGCGCAGTCGGCAGCGGACTGACCGAGAGCATCGCCTCGCTTATGGCTACGCAGGGCGCGGTCAACGTGGCCTCAAATCGCGGCTGGACCGTGATCGGCGAAGCAAAGCTGCAAGGCTGCACGTCTGCCGGCATCTTCGGCGTCGAGTGCGCCGCGACCTCATATGCCTGCAAGGTCCCGCAGTAGATCGCGGACCACGGACGGCTGATCCGAGCGGCCGCGCGTTGGCGCGGCTGCCGGTTGCTGTCCAGCCCCGATTGCCGGTTTTCCCACAAAAATTAACTTGATCGTTGCAAACAGGCCACATATAGTCGGAATGCTGAGTAAATATCGAGCAACGCCGCCGCCATGCTCACCCTTTCCGACCATTCGGGCTCAACCCATCACCCCCAAACGGGTAGCAACCGTTCGCTGACTGCAGGAGAAGTCCTGTTCCGCGAAGGCGAGATGCGCGAGCACGTGTATCGCGTGGAAAAGGGCGCAGTTTGCCTTTTCCGGCAACAAACCGACGGCAGCCGGTCTGTCATCGAGTTCGCCTTCCCCGGCGATTATGTGGGCCTCGGCTATCTCGACAATCACGTGTCCGACGCGCAGGCGACGATCGACACCCTGCTGACGTGCCTGCCCCGGTCGGTGCTCGATCCGGTCATCGAGCGGACGTCCAACGGCACGCAGCGACTGGCCGCCGCCATCGAGCGCGAGGTCGCGTTCCTCAACGAGACGCAGAAGCGCGGGGCGGCGGGGTCGCCGGTCGTCCGGGCAGCAGCGCTGCTCGTTACACTGTCGCGCTGCAATGCCTACGAAGGGCGTGACCCGACCATCATCACGGATTCGCTGAGCTGCGGCGTCGTTGCCGGATACCTCGACATGACGGTCGACGGGCTGGCGCAGATCCTGGTGGACCTGAAGCACCGCGGCATCGTCGAGGTTTGCGACGGTGGCCTGAGGCTGACGAACCTGCCGGAGCTGGAACAGCTCGCGGACGAGGCCGCCTGACACACGCCAGTTGCGTTTGGCTCGCCCTCCTGCTTTCTGGTTCTCATGACACTTCAAAAGGATAGCGCCGACGCCCTGCAGCCTGGGCGCAGCGGCAGCGCAAGCATCACCGTAGAGGAACGCCACACCGCGCCGCACATCGGGAGCGGGAGCGCGCCCGTGTTTGCTAGTCCGGCGATGATCGCGCTGATGGAGGCTGCCGCCGTTGCGTGCGTCGAGGATGGGCTTGGCCCGGACAAGGAGACGCTCGGCGTGCATCTCGATGTCGAGCATATCGCGGCCACCCCTGCCGGCCACAATGTGACGGCGACTGCGGAACTGATCGCGCGCGACGGGCGAAAACTGACGTTCAAGGTCGAAGCGCGGGACGACAGCGAGTTGATCGGACGGGGCCGTCACACGCGCATCATCGTCGACAGCGCACGCTTCCGTAGCAAGGTCGCCGCCAAACGGCCCGGCTAGGCGAGCCCACCACAGCTGGTGCGGAATCGGTGCGGGGATCGCTGAAGTTGCGGCAAAATCCTTGCGCGTGCAGCGCAAATCTCCGCACAATGAAAGGGAATCAAGCAATAAGCCCAGTGAGGCTACCTCCGGGAGGGTTGGATGCGCTTTGTTATGTCCAGAATGCTCGCTACCGCGATTGTCGGTCCGCTGGCGCTCTATTGCGCGACCGCGAGCGCGCAGCAGATGGGTCCGAGCCAGAACCCCGAGCCGATGCAGCAGCCGCAGCAGCACGGTCCCGAGGCGCCCGCAGTCAAGGCGACCGACTGCCCAGGCAATCCCAATGCACTCGGCGTGGCGCGCGTGGTCGAGATCGACACCACGGGAGGCCCGGGCTTCGGCTTCCAGCACTACAAGATGTACGACTTCCTCAATCCGAAAGAGGTCGTGCTGACGTTCGATGACGGCCCGCTTCCGAACCGCACGACGGCGGTTCTGGCAGCACTCAATGCCGAGTGCACCAAGGCGATCTTCTTCTCGGTCGGCAAGGTGGCCGCGGGCTATCCCGACATCCTGCACGACGTCGCCAAGTCGGGGCACACGATCGGCGC
The DNA here is from genome assembly GCA_964493785.1 of uncultured Hyphomicrobium sp. Classification (GTDB taxonomy): domain Bacteria; phylum Pseudomonadota; class Alphaproteobacteria; order Rhizobiales; family Hyphomicrobiaceae; genus Hyphomicrobium_A. The sequence goes on from CAZBPM010000006.1 coordinate 158,903, forward strand.
GCACACGATGGATCACAAGGATCAGTCGAAGCTGCCGTTCGAGGATGCCAAGGCCGACATCGAGAAGTCGTTCAGCGTGATCCATCGCGCCGTCGGTGGCCCGACCGCGCCATTCTTCCGGTTCCCGTTCCTGCGCCACTCGCCCGAGACGCTCAAGTATCTGGCCGACCGCAATGTGGCGGTGTTCTCGACCGACATCGACAGCTTCGACTTCAAGGGTGGCAAGCCGGATGCCTTGGTAAAGCGGATCATGGCAAACCTGGACAAGCGCGGCAAAGGCATCATCCTGATGCACGACATCCAGCCGCATACGGCCAAGGCGATGCCCGATCTGCTCAAGCAGCTTAAGGCTGGCGGGTACAAAGTGGTGCATATGGTGCCGAAAGCCCCTATCCAGACCCTGCCCGAGTACGACGAGATGGTGGCCAAGGACATGCAGGGGATGCCCACGGCGCTGTCCGACCGGCCGCTCAACTCGGTCGTCAAAACGATCGGCGGCCAATAATCGGCCACATCGCTTTGATCGATCTTCGCGGGCGTGAGCCCGGACGGGCACCAACCGCAACAGCTGAAGTGCCCTAATGCGTCGATCGATCTGGTTTGCCCTACTTGCCATCGCGGCTGTCGTCGCTGCGAAAGAGCCCGCTCACGCATCATGCAAGGCGGAGGATTTCGCGGCCGCGGTGGACCGGTCCGGAGCATCGTTGCGCGCGTTCAATGCCGAAGCGCTTCCAAAGCTGCAGCAGCGGCTGAAGCAGCTCAAGGACAAGAACGGCTGGGATGACGCCGACTACGAGGAGAAGGCGCTCGCCAAGGTTCGCGACGAGCGCACGGCGAAGCTCGACGAGGAAGCCGAAGACCTCATCGTCAAGATCGACCAGCTCGGCCGGCCGGCGGAGTCGGGGCCGATCGACTGCGGCAAGCTCACTGAATTGGATGCTGCCGGCCTTGAGTTGCTGGCGGTGATGAAGGCGAAGTCGAGCTATACGCTCGGCAAGCTCGATGCCGCGCTCAGCGGCAAGCAGGCGGTGGCGTCGAAGGATGCGGCAGCCCCTGCTGCGCCCTCGGCCGCGCCGTCAGGTCCCGCGCCGAAGCCGGATACCGTTCCGCCGAAACCGGTGGCGAAGTCTGCCGCGCAGAAATGGGCGACGCAAACGAAGCCGCACGAGGGCCCTGCATCGGAGCCTGGTGTCACGACGCTGGAGCCGGGCCCGTCGGTCGCGGTGCTCGAGCCGTTGCCGCCAGACGAGCCGGGCTACTCGATCGACGAGGTCCGCGAGATCTCGCGCGGGTTCTTCGGCACGATCTCTACCGAGCTCGGCAGTGTGATCGAATATGCGTTCTCGAGCGCGGGCCGTCCGGACGGATATGTGCTCGGTTCAGAGGGCGGCGGTGCCTTCCTAGCCGGCGTGCGATACGGCAGCGGGACGCTATTTCTGCGATCGGGCGGGAGCGGCAAGGTCTACTGGCACGGACCGTCGATCGGCACCGATTTCGGCGCGTCGGGTTCGCGGACCATGTTCCTCATCTACCGGCTGCGCGAGCCGGAAGCGCTTTACCGCCAGTTCACCGGCATCGATGGCTCGGCCTATTTCATCGGCGGCGTAGGTATCACGTTCCTCAAGGGAGGGCCGGTGATCATGGCGCCGATCAGAACCGGGCTCGGTTTCCGCATCGGCGCCAACATCGGCTATATCCGGTTCACGCCACGGCCGACCTGGAACCCATTCTGAGTAACTGCTTGTCATCCCGGGCGAAGCGAGCACAGCGAGCAAGACCCGGGACCCAGCATAGGAAGCGTTACAGACGCTTTGTGCCTTTGGCGACTCTCTGCTGGGTCCCGGCCCAGCGCTCGGCAATCGCCTCGCTTGGCCGGGATGACAGTGAGCGCAACCGCTTACCAGGTGTTGTAGCTGCCGCCGTACTGCTTCTTTTTCTTCTTCTGAGGCGACGGCTGGCTGTAGCCGAACAGACCGCCGAACGGCTGGAATGTCTGCTTCGGCTGCGCATAGCGGCGCGGCTGTCTGCGCTCGGCAACTGCGGGCGAATACGGCGGCTTGCCGACGACCGTTACGCGCGTCATCTGCATCCCGTGCTTCTGGACGAGGTCGTAGAAGACCTTGGCGTTCTTGGGATGCGAGCGGACGCAACCGTGCGAGGCCGGACGGCCGAGGTTGCGTAGATCGCCCGTGCCATGGACCGCCACGCCCTCGTTGAAGAAGACCGAATAGGGCATCGGCGACATGTGGTACTGCTTCGAATAGTGCATCCGCGCCGTGTAGTGCGGCGTGTAGGTGCCCGTGGGCGTGCGATAGCCGCCGCGGGCGGACGAAATCTTCCAGCTCGCGATCTGACCGTTCTTGTCAGAGACGGTCATCGTCTGGGATCCGAGATCGATCACGGCAAACAGCGTCGGGTCCGGCGGGGCGAGCGGGGCGGCCTGCTCGGCCTCGGCAGGAGCGGCTGCAGCCGGCGGGAGGGCTACGTCGACGGCCTGCGGGCTGGAGAGCGAGGGTGCCTGGGCGGCAGGATCTGCGGCGGCCAGGACTGTCGGGCTCTGGGCCAGAGCGGATGTGCCGATAACGGCGGCGGCAATGGTAGAAATGAACACAACAAACGAACGCATCGCCTTTTACTCTCTCCCAGAATCCCCAGCCGACAGTATCGCCAAAGGTAGATGGTGAACGATGCAGAAATCTTAACGCCAGTGCGGTTTCAGCCTAGCGGCATCGCATCTTGCAGCAACTATGACGATCTTTCCCATTCGAGCGGGAGGCCGGCAACCGGATACGGGCGCGTTTCATCGGCCGGGGTGATTTCTCGCCCGGCGTGTAGCCGTTGGGCAGCACCCTCAGTTGAAGAGAAGCTGGAAGAGCGTCTTGGGTTTCGAGCGTCTGCGCTCGCGGCGCTCGCCCTGACCTGAGGCGTCGGCTTGGGCCATGCCGGGCCGGAGGATGAACTCATCGGTTGCCCCGTCGACGCTGGCGACGACGACGCGGTCGTTCTGCCAGGTCCATGATGCGACGGCCTTGCCCTCGCGGTGCGGCTCGATGCCGACGACCGAATTATTGGCGAGGTCCAAGATAGCGACCTGCTCGACCTCTTGCGGGCCCGTGGCACCCGGCACGGCGCCGGCGGCGAACCGGAGGGTCGCTATTCCCTTCAGCGGGGCCGGCTTCACCTCCCATTCGAGGAGCTGGGGCTGGCCATCGCCCGCCATTTCCAGGGGGATGCGAAGGCGGCGATACTGGTCGCTGACGGCAAAATAGCGTCCGCCCTGCTGCACGACGCGCCAGCCCTCGATGCCGGCGCCCGGAATTTCGCGATCCTCGGCGTTGGCGGTATCGGCGCCGAGGCGCTGGAGCCCGTCAGAAGCCAGCTTCAGCCGCGGCGCTAAGGCAAGCGCGCGCTTATAGTCGGCGATGGCCTGATCGGTGCGGCCCTGCGCTTCCGCGATCTCGGCTTTGGCCCACAGGACCTCGGGTCCGTCGGCGTCGAGCTTCTCAGCCGTCTCGGCGTCCTTGATGCCGACGTCCGTCTGGCCGCTCATCTTATAGGCAACGGCGCGGTAGGCGAAGGCGACCGCGGCCCTGGGATCGAGTTCAATGGCGCTATTCAGGTCGGCAAAGGCCTCGGGGTAGTTCTGCGCGATTGCCTGTGCGAGGCCACGTGCCGCGAACCCGCGCGCCGAGCGCGGATCAAGCTCGGTAACGTGGGTGAAGTCTTTCAGCGCGGCCGCAACGTTGTCGGAGCCGAGATAGGCCTGCCCACGCAGCAGATAAAGCTCGGGGTTGTTGGCATCGAAAGCGATCGAGCGCGACAGATCCTCCATCGCATCCTGCATGCGCATGATGTCGAGCTTGGCCTCGGCGCGGCTGCGGTAGGCGGCGGCGAAACGCGGATCGGCCGTTACGGCGCGGGAAAAATCGCGGATTCCGGCGTGCGGGCGTCCGGCGGCGAGATGAACTCGTCCGCGCCCAGCGAGCGGGGCGGCCGCCTGCGGCAT
>CAZBPM010000007.1:0-943 GCA_964493785.1 uncultured Hyphomicrobium sp.
GCGGCTTCCAGGTGATGTCGCCCTCCAAGATCCGCGAGTTGAGCGAGGAGGGCGTGCGCTTCCGCTCGCACATCGACGGCAGCAAGCACATGCTGCCGCCCGAGCGCGCCGTTGATATCCAATGTCTTCTCGGCTCCGACATCCAGATGCAGCTCGACGAGTGCATCGAGCTTCCTGCCGAGCGCCGCGAGGTCGAGCGCGCGATGGAGCTTTCGCTGCGCTGGGCCGAGCGTGCGCAGCGCCGCTTCGCCGAGCAGGCAGCACCGGGGCAGGCGCTGTTCGGCATCGTGCAGGGCGGCGTGGATACCGAGCTGCGCCGCCGCTCGGCCGAGGCGCTGGTCGCGATGGACCTGCCGGGATACGCGGTTGGCGGGCTCGCTGTCGGCGAAGGCCAGGAGCTGATGCTGCGTACGCTCGATGGCGTGCTGCCGCATCTGCCGTCGACTAAGCCGCGCTACCTGATGGGCGTGGGCACGCCGTCCGATCTCATCAAGTCGGTGCAGCGTGGCATCGATATGTTCGACTGCGTGATGCCGACGCGTAACGGCCGCCACGGCCTCGCCTTCACCTGGAACGGCAAGGTCAACCTGCGCAATGCCATGCATGCCGAGGATACTTCACCGCTCGACCTCGAGAGCTCATGCCCGGCAGCGCGCGATTATTCCCGCGCCTACCTGCATCACCTCATCCGCTCCGGCGAATTCCTCGGCGCGATGCTGCTGTCGTGGGTGAATACCGCGTTCTATCAGCAGCTCATGGCGGCGATGCGCTCGGCGATCTCCGAAGGCCGCTTCGATAGCTGGGCCGAGGAAACACTCGCCCGCATCGATCGATAGTGTTCTTTCTCCGACTCTTGCTTCGAGCAGTTCGCGCAACGAGCGTGGTGCTCTTTTGATGGCCGGCGCTCGCGCCGGGCGCCCTTGGCGCCTTGCTGCCGCACAAG
>CAZBPM010000007.1:953-10208 GCA_964493785.1 uncultured Hyphomicrobium sp.
ACAAGCTGGAGGCCGCGTTACCCGCCTGCATCGACCACCACGCCTCCCTTCGCCGCGAAGTGGCAAGGGGCCGACGGCCACCGCGCCTTCTGGCGCGGCTATCAACTCGCGCAACCTCCGCCGCACGCAAAGCTTCTCTCAGCTCGTGTCAGCGAAAAAACTCACGGCGGGTCGGTCGGCGCAACCTCCGCACGCAGCCGGCTCTCGCGATGCAGCAGGTAGATACCCGACGCGATGATCACCAGCGATCCTGCAAGCGTGTACATGTCCGGCACGTCGCCAAACACAGCGAACCCGAACGCGACCATGGTCAGGATCTGCACATAGAGGAACGGGGCCACGCTCGACGCCGGCGCCAGCCGATAAGCGTGAATGAACAGGTAGTGCCCGGCGCCGCCGAACACGCCAAGGCATGACAGCAGGAGCCACTCCTGCAGCGACTGCGGCGATGCCCACTGCCAGATTGCGAACGGCGCTAGCGTGAACGTGCCGAGCAGGATCGAATAGAACAGCATCACGATTGGCGCATCGTGCGCCGCCAGGAAGCGCGTCAGGATCATGAAGAAGGCATAAGCCAGCATTCCCATGAACGAGACGAGGAAGGCCGGGTGCAGCGCGCCGACGCCGGGGTGCACCACGATCAGCACCCCCAGAAAGCCGACGAAGATTGCGACCAGCCGCCGCCAGCCTATCCACTCGCCAAGCAGCGGCCCGGCGAGCAGCGCCACGATCAGCGGCGCCAGGAACGTCACTGACACGGTCTGATCCAGCCGAAGGTGGCGCAGCGCGATGAAATTGCACGCAGTCGTCGACACCATGAGGAACGATCGCAGCAACTCCAGCCCGAGCTTCTTGGTCTTCAGCAGAGCCGACAGCGGCATCGCGCTGAGCAGCATCAGCATCAGCGAGAACTGCACAAGGAATCGCGCCCACACGACCTGCACCGCCGGCAGGTGCGAGTGCGTGACGAGATATTTGGCCGAGGTGTCGAGCGCGGAGAACAGCGCCACCGCAACGCACATCAGGGCGATGGCCTTTAGCCTGTCGGCAGCAGGGATCAGCGCCTCGCGTGGCTTCTGAGCGCCGGCATGCACCCGCCTGTCCGCCTCGCGTTGGGCGGCTTCTGTCCCGGTCTTTTTGTCCATAGGCGGGTCTATTACCCCAACGCGCCGGCAGGGGCTAACGGCCAAATCGCGCAGGGGAGAACCCCGGTGCCATGGCCCCACCGGGCCGCTTGCACGGCCAGGTTGCCTTGACCGGTGGGGGCATGCCGCATAAAAGCACGGCTCCCCCTATGGGTCCGTAGCTCAGTGGTAGAGCACCTGACTTTTAATCAGGGTGTCGATGGTTCGATCCCATCCGGACTCACCACGGCATTACAAGCGGTTAGGCCGCGTTTTCTCAGAGCACATATAAAGAACTGGCACCCCCTAGAAAGTCTCACGTGAGACTTTTGGCCGGAAGAACTCGTGCCGATCGCGGTTCGCCGCGCGCCACGCCGCCGTCTTTGTCTTGAGCCAACCGCTCCGCTCGCCGGCGACGTAAGGCGCCGATCGCCGCTTCGATACGATGGAGGCCGCGCGCTGCAGCCGCCTCGAGCAGCTTCTCGCCATCGTCGAAATTCGCCGAGTACCGGAGCACGTCGCCCTTCAAATCCTACATGCAGGACACCTCCGACAGCTATCGCGATACCTTCGGTGTTCTGATCCCCAGCGTCGCCAGCGAGCTTGGACAGGCCAAGGCGGGGCCGAAGATCAGCTACCGCTCGGTTGCGGCTGACGGCACCATCATCGAGCCGTTCGCCTCCGCGCAGATCATCTGGAACTTTGCCGACGACCTGAACGGCTTCGAAGGGACGACGATCGATACCGATCTTGCCGGTCCCGAGGGAGCGCGCGGAAGACTGGAACTCGGCCTGAGATCGATGACGTCGTCTGGCTTCAGCCTCGATTTCGCTGGCAGCTACGACGGCATTGGCAGCAGCGACTACGGGGCGTGGACGGGGCGAGCATCGGCAAGCGTGCCGCTGAATTGATTCCTCAATTCGTCGGTACCGCGATGTCGCGATCGGGTTCGTCGAGGATGCCCGAAAGGTGCGTCAGTCAAGATGAGCAACTAGCCAGGGTTCATCGCGCGTCATTTAGGGTTGAAAGCGGACCACTCCTCCAGCGCGTCTTGCCGCTTCGCGATCCGTCTCCAAAAGGGCCGCTTTCTCGGCATAGCCGATATACGTCGAACAAGCTGAACGGGCGAGATGCCGAGCTTGCGGACATCGAGGCGAAGTAGCGCGAGGCAACTCGGTCCGCGTCGGGCTACGACTGCACCACCTTCGACAGCCGACATCAAAAGGAGATGTCATTCCGACATCTGCGCCCTGCTGCCCCCAATGGACTGCCTGAACTGCGGGTCATGCACGTAGCTGAGTAGACGGCGCGACTATCACCCTAAGCGTTCTCGCGAGCCATCTCTCCAGGTCGTCCATGACGGTGAATACGGCGGGCACGTATATCAAGGTGAGCGCTGTCGAGCTGAGCAGACCACCGATGACTGCGATGGCCATCGGGGCGCGAAACTCGGCATCGGCACCGATACCGAACGCGATCGGCAGCATTCCCGCGGCCATGGCAACCGTGGTCATGATGATCGGGCGGGCGCGCTTTCGCGCCGCGTCGATCAAGGCGGTGGTCCGGTCAAGCCCGCGATCGCGTCGCGCCACGATGGCGTATTCGACCAAAAGGATGGAGTTCTTTGCAGCGACACCCATCAGCATGAGAATGCCGATGAGTGCCGGCATGGATAGGGACGTGCCGGTCGCCAGCATTAGGCCGAGAGCGCCTCCCAGCGATAGCGGCAGCGCCGTCAGGATGGTCACCGGCTGCAGGAAGCCGTTGAACAAGAGTGCGAGCACGAACAACAGGAGGACAATGCCTGAGCCGATCGCCAGCGCGAAACCGCTGAACAGCTCCTGCATGCGTTCTGAATCGCCGGCGGCGTTGCGCGTCACCCCGGTGGAAAGCTGCCGTATCGACGGCAGTGCCGAAACTCTGGCCTCGGCCTCCCCGACGGTGAGACCACTGAGTTCTGCTTCGACCGTCGCCGCGCGCCGCCGATCTACGCGGTTGATTTGATTGGGGCCGGAGCCCAGCGTAATGTCTGCCACCGAGCTCAACGGCAGCGTGCCCGACGCGGCCGGCACCTGCAGACTGCTGATCCGCGAGATGTCGGACCGCGCAGCCTCGTCCAGCATGACGCGGATCGAGATCTGGCGGTCCTTGAGATTGAATTTCGGCAGGTTCTGATCGGCGTCGCCCAACGTTGCGATGTTGGCCGTCGCCGCGATGGTGGCAGTCGAGATGCCGAGCGCCGCGGCTTTGTCGGCCTTGGGTGTGATCTGAATTTCGGGGCGAGCAAGACTCGATGTCGAGCCGGCGTTGTGTAAGCCGGCGACGCCGCGCATCTCCCGCGTGACGGCCGATACCGTGCTCGCCAGGAGGTCCGAGTCATCCGACAGGAGGTTCACCTGTATTTTTGCGCCGGAAACGCCATCGGCACCGAAACGCATGCGCGCACCGGGTATCTTCGCAAGCTGCGGCCCGACAGCGGCTTCAACTTCTTGCTGGCTCAGCTGGCGCTCGGCCCGGGGTTTGAGGTTGACGGTCAGCGTTGCCGTGCGCACCTCGCCAGCTGTGGACGTGCCGCCGCCGGGTCCGGAGGACGTCTGCGTCCCCATGGCGGAATACACCGATTGCACTTCCGGCCGAGCGAGGAGCACGGCTACGGCCTTGCGGACCACTGCGTCGGTATCAGCGAGCGTCGAACCGGGGGCTAGCTCGACCGCAAGCTGGGCGCGTCCGCGATCCGATGCCGGCATGAAGTCGCTCGGCAGGAAGCGGACCAGCGAAATCGAGACGGCGAAAAACGTGATGCCTGCCGTGACCGTGAGCCATCTCCAGCGCAGCGTCCAGTTGAGCAGCCGGAGGTAGGGCGGCACCCAAGGGGCCTCGTCGGGCTCGTGCCCCTCGGCGCGCAGCAGATGGGCGCCCATGAGCGGGGTCAGCATGCGGGCGACGACCAACGAGAAGAACACCGACGTGCAGACGGCGATGGCGAAGACCTTGAACATCTGGCCGGGAATGCCGGGCATGAGGCCGACCGGCGCGAACACCGCGATGATGGAGAACGTCGTCGCGACCACGGCGAGGCCGATCTCGTCAGCGGCCTCGATGGCGGCATCATAGGCGCTCTTCCCCGACTGGCGCATGTGGCGCACGATGTTCTCGATTTCGACGATGGCGTCGTCAACGAGAATACCTACGACGAGCGCAATGCCGAGCAGCGAGATGTTGTTCAATGACTCATTGAGAAGATACATGACACCGAAGGTGGGCAGCAGCGAGAGTGGCAGGGCCACGCTTGAAACGAGCGTTGCACGCACGTCGCGCAGAAACAGCCAGATCACCGCGATCGCCAATAGTGCACCTAAGATCAGCGCTTCCAGCGCAGCCTCGTAGCCCTCCATAACCCAAGCCGTCGAAGACGTGACTTCTCGGATGCTGACTTCGGGATGCGCCGTGGCGAAGGTTTGGACACTGGCCCGCACGCTTCCGGCGACAGCAACCTCGCCGGTGCCGACCGAGCGGTAGACGCTGAAAGCGATGACCTCGTCGCCATTGAAGCGGGCGCGTTGTCGTGGCTCCGCCCAAGAACTCTCTACTGATCCCAGATCGGAGAGCTTCACGCTGCGGCCGTCGCCGAGTGCAAGACGCGTGGCGGCCAATGCCTCCACGGTGGAGGCGCTGCCGATGGTGCGTATGGCCTGCTCGGCGTCACCTAGCGTCAGCCGGCCCCCGGGCTGGTTGATATTCTGGCCTTTCAGGCTCTGCGAGATGTCTGACGCCGTGATGCCGAACGCCATCAGCCGGTCGGGATTGAGGCGGATGCGTATTTCACGGTCGACACCGCCGGCCCGCGCGATGCTCGAGACGCCCTTCACGGACAGGACCGCCTTGGCGATGTCGTTGTCGATGAACCAGCTCAATTCATCGGGCGCCATGGTCGGCGCACTGACGACAAAAGTCAGGATCGGCTGTCCCGTGTTGTCGACGCGGCGCACTGTGGGCTCAAGGACATCACTCGGCAGGTTGGCCCGGATCGACTGGACAGCATTGCGCACGTCGTCGGTGGCGCGATCGATGTCTGTGCCGAGGGTGAATTCGACGTTCGTCGACGAAGAGCCCTCGTTGACGGTCGAGCGGATGTGATCGACGTTGCCCAGTCCCGCAACGGCGTCCTCGACGAGGCGGGTGACCTGCGTTTCCATCTCCGTCGGCGCTGCTCCCGTGCGGGTGACGGTGACCGTCACCGTCGGGATATCGGTGTCCGGCATGTTGTTGATGCGCAGCTTGGTGAAGCTAACGGCGCCAGCGAGCGACAAGAATAGGAAGAGCACGATGGTGGGTACGGGATTGCGGATGGCCCAGGCTGAAATCTGGTTCACGGCGTGCCCCCAGCGAACGTCGCCGATGCGACTTCGGCGCGGACCCGATCGCCGTCGTTGAGCAGGCCTGCGCCGTCGACGACAATGCGTTCGCCGGCAACGACGCCTTCTAGGACCTCCACAAGCGAACTGGTCTTCCGGCCCATCGTGATGGCCCTGAGGCTGACGGTTCCGTCATCGCCGACGCTGAAGACAGCGGCCTTGCCGTCGCGCCAGATGAGCGCTCGTTGTGGGACGGCGAGCGCGGTGATGCCTTCAGTCTCGATCTCGGCTCGCACGAACATGCCGGTCTTTAAGTCCGTCGTCGCCGGCAGTTCGACGTGCACAGTCCCGAGCCGCGTTTTGGCGTCCACGGTCGGGGCCACAAGGCGAACCTTGCCTTCGGACGTCTTCCCGTCGGGGCCAATGACGCGCACCACTTGCTGCTCCTTGATACGCAGCAAGTCAGCTTCCGGGACCAGTGCGTCGGCTTCGATGCGACCATTCTCAATCAGTCGGAACAGCTCAGTGCCAACCTGCACCACCTGGCCGAGCGTTGCGCTACGCTTCGCCACGCGGCCATCCGTCGGCGCCAGAATGGCGGTCTGGGCCAGCTTTGCGGAGTATTCCAAGAGCAGGGCGCGCGCTCCCGCCAGTTTGGCGGTGGCCGTTTTGACCAGTGTGTCGCGCTGGTCGATCGTTTGCTGGCTGATCACACCGCTGCTGACACCATGGGCCCGCCGAGCGTCCGACTTGGCATTTTCAAGCGTGGCCGAGGCCTCGGAGATGGCCGCTCTTTGCTGCACGATCTGGGCCATCAAAACCCTGCGATTGAGCCGTGCGAGAACCTGGCCCTTAACCACCCAATCTCCTTCGTCGGCCGCGACCTCGACGACGGCCAGTCCGCCGGCCTCGGAGCCGATGGGCATTTCGCGCCAGGCAACAACGGTGCCCGTCGCCGTCACGACGCCGCCCAGGTGTTGCTCCTGGACGTGCGCCACCGAAACCGTCAATGCGGGCCTTGCTTCATCTGCGCGCGAACCGGCCACGAGCATCGTCAGCAGCATGAAGCCGATCGTCAGCAGTGTCGCCACGCGCATGAATGCGGTCATTTTGGGTACCCGTTGACGCAAGAGTGGGCGGAGGCGGCGGCCGCGGCGCGCCGCCTCCTATTGGTCATCGCGCGGGAGCCGGGGGAGGCCCATTGCGCGGACCAAAATCATCGGGGTGCTGGTCGACCGGGCCAGGTCCGAAGCCGTCCCGAGGGGGACCGAAGCGTGGTTTGCGGCCGCCCGGAGGTGGAGCCAGACGAGCTTCGATCTCTGCGATCTTTTGCAGCTGTTCCGGCGTCAGCGTGCTGCGCAACCCATCAATCGCCTTGATCAGCGCCTCGGCGCCACGACCGCGCTTCAGCGCGTCCTCGGCGAGCAAGCGGGCAAACGTGAACGCCTCCGGCTTGCCATTGTCTCGCGGACCGGAGTTGTGCCGGGGGGGCGGGCTTGGAGGCGTCGCGACCACGAGCAGCGCATCCGTGAAATCACGCCATGCATCCAGCTGTCCGCTGCGAATGCCGATCTCGGTCTCAAGGGAACCCAGCACCTCGGGCAGATCACCTGGGCCGGGCATGGGAGGCGGTGGAAACGGCGGTCTGCCATTCGGCGGGTGGCCGAATGGACGGAACGCCGACTCGGGTTTCGATTGAACGCCAGAAGGCGCCGTCGCCTGCGCGACGAGCACTTCAGCTGGCTCCGCGGCTTCCGTGCTTCCGGGCGCAGTAGAAGATTGGCCCCAGGCAGGAGGGGTAAGCAGAGGCACGCTTACCACCCCGAGCAGGCGGGCGAAATTTTTCATATGACGCATCGGCGTATCCTCAATGGTTGACACGCCGTTAATTGCAGCTCGATCGTTGCCGGCTCAGGACCACGAATGTCCAAAGGTGTCGCCGCCAGTGAGATTTGTGTCCGAACATTGCTGGGTGCCGACCCGCGACGTTTCGTTACAACTTTTCTCTCGTTGCCTGGTTTGTCCGGGGCTAAAAGCACGGTGCCCATGACCGCAACCACACCTCAAATTCTCGTCGTCGACGACGACCATGAGATCCGCAAACTGCTGGCGCGCTATATCGAGAGCCAGGGCTTCCGCGTGCTCCTGGCCTCCAGCTGCCGCGAGCTCAAGGAGCGGCTCGCCACACATCAGATCGATCTTGTTGTTCTCGATGTGATGTTGCCCGATGGCTCGGGACTCGACATGTGCCGCGATCTGCGGGCGCAGCGCTCGAAGGTGCCGATCATTCTGCTTACTGCCCTCAAGGAGGACGTTGATCGCATCATTGGCCTCGAGATCGGCGCTGACGACTATCTTGGCAAACCCTTCAACCCGCGCGAGCTTCTTGCGCGCATTAAAGCGGTCCTGCGCCGGCGAACGGAAGTCACCGCCGATGACAATGCGAATAAGACCTATCGCTTTGAAGGTTTCCGCGCGGATCCTCAAACGAGGCGCGTAATTGATCCGCAAGGGGAGGACATCGAGCTGACCGGCGCCGAGTTCGATCTGCTTCAGACATTTCTAGACCGGCCAGGCCGCGTACTTTCGCGCGACCAATTGTTGGACCTAACGCGTGGCCGCGACGGCGATGTTCTCGATCGTTCCATAGATGTGCTCGTCAGCCGCCTTCGTCGCAAGCTAGGAGATAGCGGCGCACCGCAGCTGTTCAAAACCGTCCGCAATGGAGGCTATCAACTGGCTGCGAAGGTCGACATCGACAATGTGATGGCATGAACTCGCTGCGCGTGAAATTGGTGATGCTTCTCGTCGTCGCCATCGTCTCGGTTGTCGGGCTCTTGACGGGCATGATGCTGTACCTGCTGGGACCACCCGGTCCCGGGCGCTCCGTAAATCCAGTCGCCGAACAGGTCGAGATGCTGGCGCGCGCCGCCGTCCACGGCGCCGCCGCCCTAGCGATTGCGCCCCAACCATCTTCCGGTCGTGAAATGAGAGCCACGACGAGGGGGCTTCGCGAGGCGCTTGCCGCGCGGGGTGTCGATTTGGATGTCATCGTCTCGCGTTCGGGGCCGCAAGCTGCGACAGTCGTCTCAATACCAATTGAAGGGCGCGGGTGGCTCCTCATGCCGTTACCTGATTTACCGCCGCCCGACGGAGGGGGCTGGGACGTCCTGATCGGATGGCTGGCGCTGCTCACATTCGGAGCGACGGCGATCGCGATCTTTGCGGTAAATCGCATGGTGAAGCCGCTCGTCATGCTGGAGAGCGCAGTCGCCTCGGTAGGACCGGAGGGGATTCTGCCCTTGCTTCCGGAGCGCGGCCCGGCCGAAGTCCGCGCCACAGCGAAAGCCCTCAACTCTCTATCGTCTAGGCTGAAGAGCGCCATCGAAAGCCGCATGCGTCTCGTTGCGGCGGCGGGGCACGACTTGCGCACCCCTATTACGCGCATGCGACTGAGGGCCGAATTTGTAGAGAATGAAGAAGACCGCGGGCTGTGGCTGCGCGATATGGAGGAGCTCGAGCGCATCGCCGACAGCGCCATCCAACTCGTGCGCGAGGAGGCGGGCAAAGCGGAGCCTGAGCTGCTGCGCATCGATGAACTCGTTTCCGATATCGTCGAAGAGCTCAAGACGCATGGGTACAACATTTGTGTCACCAAGCTGGAACCGGCCCGCGTCAGTGCCAGCCGGCTGGCACTTGCTCGCGCACTACGCAATCTAATGATCAACGCGGCGACCCACGGCGTTGGCGCGCATGTCGCTGTCACCCAGCAATCC
>CAZBPM010000007.1:10218-134720 GCA_964493785.1 uncultured Hyphomicrobium sp.
GGGCCCTGGTCACAATCGATGACGAGGGTCCGGGGATTCCGGAAAATCTGATGGGGCAGGTGTTCGAGCCGTTCTTCCGCGCCGACCCTGCCCGTCGCCAAGCCACCCCCGGAGCCGGACTTGGTCTTACGATCGCGCGCGAGATCATTCAACGCGCGGGAGGCAGTGTGCGGATCGGCAACCGCGCCACCGGCGGCCTAGCGCAAGTGGTGGACCTGCCCACGGCATAGTTGCTCGCCGATGGGTTGGGCTGCGGGCGGGCGAACGTCTCGGGCCATGCGGCCTCGCCAAGCCTTGGACCAGCCGAGCATGAGGCCGGACGGGCCGAACGCCATACACGCCCAGGCCCAGGCGTCCAAAGTATCGTCATGCCATACGACGCGCGTATCGCGGATCGAGAGCGCCGAGTTGAAGCGACCGGTCACCGACCTCCCTGAGTTGGTGAGAGAAAAAGTAGCCACCCCTTCGACGCGCGCGGTCGTCAGGCCGATGTCGACGATCGAGTAACTCAGCGTGCTGTCTCGCGTCGACGCGAAGATCGCACGCCATAGTGCTTCCACCTCCGGCCCACGGACATCGCCGATAAAGGGTGAAGTAAACAGCGCATCTTCGTCGTAGCACGCAGCCGCGTCCGCGGCACGTCGGTGGCGTAAAGCCGAAAACAAGCGCTCCGTAACCTTCCGGACGCTGGCAAGTTCCTCTGCGACCATGGCGAGCTCCAATCCTTGGCGGGCCGAACGACCTGACGATTGAAACCTACGCGATCATCTTTGCGTCGGTAGGGCAACGATGTGACGAAGCAAGTCGATCACGGCCAATTTTGTTTCAAAGCATCTCCGACCCGTGGCGAGTTCATCGAGGTGACGTGGCTCATCGAAGGCCTTGCTTTTCGCGATGACGCTCATGACGCGCGCAATATTCCGACACATCTCTCATCCCTGCAGAAATGTTCCGACACAGTGGTTCTGACGGAAGCAACGATTGCGATGCAGTAATCCAGGGAGGCCGATCGAATCGCTCGACGCGCAACGCCGTCGTCGAAGAGACGGCGCTGGTCAGACAAGGGAGATCATGCGTGCCCGACGACATTGCGCGCTGGAAGCGCCAGCGTGGAAACCTCAAGGGGATGCTCGACGATCTTAAATCTGGAGGCGCTCCAGATAGGGAGGCGCGCATTGCCGAGTTACGCGAGCAGATCGCAGCTGTTGATGAGCACATTGTAAATCTGAGCAGACGGCGAACCGCACAAAAACGCAGCATTTGTTGAGGCAATCCGCCCACTTCGGCGCTCATCAGCAAATGTCGAGGCAAGAAGAAGTCGGGGCTGCAGCCGGTGTCAGCCTGCCGAGCTGACGCTGGTGCAGCTCTGCGGCGTTCCCCCGCCGGTTGTGAGTGCGCAGTGCGTTGCGGCATTCAGTTCGCATCTCTTGGAAGGTCC
The DNA here is from genome assembly GCA_964493785.1 of uncultured Hyphomicrobium sp. Taxonomy (GTDB): domain Bacteria; phylum Pseudomonadota; class Alphaproteobacteria; order Rhizobiales; family Hyphomicrobiaceae; genus Hyphomicrobium_A. The sequence goes on from CAZBPM010000007.1 coordinate 11,657, forward strand.
TCTATGAAGCGAATGCGCCGACAATGGGCGTGCGCAGGCATTGCCTTGGCGCACTCCCTCGCCATCAGCGTTGGCGATATTCACGCAGCAGAGACAGCGAGCAGCGGTGCGGGCACCGATTCTGTTCTGCGCGTCCCGAGCAACGCAAAGTTTCCACTATCGAAGCGGTTGAACCTCGGACAGGGGCGATCGATCGTGGTGCAGTTCCCTGTTGCACTTAAGGACGTACTCGTGTCCGACTCGGCGGTGCTCGACGCCGTGGTGCAGTCGTCCGACCGGGTGTTTCTGATCGCCAAGAAAACGGGCCAGACCAACGCTTTCTTCTTTGATGAGGCCGGTCAGCAGATACTGACGCTCGAGGTCGCGGTGGGCGCCGATCTTTCGGCGCTCGATCAATTGCTGACGCGCCTTCTTCCGGGCTCGAACGTTCACAGCGAGATCGCCGGCCGTGCCATCGTGCTGACGGGCAGCGTGCGCACGCCGATCGATTCCAACCGCGCCGCGCAGATCGCCGCGCAGTTCGCGCAAGCGAGCGCGGATTCCGCCAGTATCGTTACGGGATCGTCGGTCTCGTCGAACACCGACAGTACGAGCGTCACCAACATCGGTGGTGGCCCTTCGAACTATCAGTCGACCAGCGAATCGAGTTCCTCTAACAGCGACGAGGTCTATCCTTCGAAGCCCGTGATCAATCTTCTCACCGTCGAAGGCGAAGAGCAGGTGATGCTCCGCGTCAGCGTCGCCGAGGTCCAGCGCGGAATCTTGAAGCAATTTGGAGTCAACCTGGGCGCAGCCGTCAACTCAGGAAACTTCTCGACGTCGGTGTTGACAGCCAACGCGCTACCCTTGACTGGTTCCACGCTCGGTACGCTCCCCACCGCGGGTATAGGAACGACCGGCGCAGCAGCCGGGGCGCTGCAGCTTTTTAACCAGGGATCGGGCGCCACAGCGGATGCCTTCACGAACTCGGGCATCGCGATGGGGTGGCAGTCGGGCGATCAGGCTATCACCGGGACATTGCGCGCCATGGAGCGCGACGGCCTGCTCAAGACCCTGGCTGAACCCAATCTGACGGCGGTGTCGGGGGAGCCTGCCAAATTCCTTGCCGGCGGCGAATTTCCCATTCCCGTGGTCGATAGTCTTGGGCAGGTCAGCGTCACCTTCAAGGAGTTCGGCATAGGTCTCGCCTTCACGCCGGTGGTCCTCTCGGAGGGGCGGATCAGCCTGAAGATCGAAACCGAAGTGAGCGAACTCACTAGCGACGGCGCCGTCGTGCTGTCCGGTATCCAGATCCCAGCATTGAAAAAGCGCCAGGCGAATTCCACGGTCGAGCTGCCGTCTGGCGGCTCCCTGGCCATCGCCGGTTTATTGTCGGAGACTACGCGTCAGAACATCGACGGCTTCCCTGGTCTGAAGGACGTTCCAATCCTCGGTACGCTGTTCCGCAGCCGCGACTACCAGAAAAGCGAAACCGAACTCGTCGTGATCGTCACGCCCTATATGGTGCGTCCCGTTGCGCGCCCGGAGCTTGCCCGCCCGATCGACGGACTCGCCGATCCGACCGACCGCAAGGCCAACTTCCTCGGACACCTCAACCGCATCTACGGCGGCGGACGACCTGCCCCTGCTGGTGACCTCAAGGGCGATTACGGGTTCATCGTGGAATAGCGTCGGGGCTTCGACCGATCTCGGGGCGATCCCGGCCGGGACAATGAGCATCGCGTCCCGCAATGTTTGGCAACAATTCTGTCAGCCTCAGCATTCTTCAGAAATGGTGGGACCAAGTGAGGCAACGATGCACGTTCACATAGGACGTGAGCACCGAGTTCAAGCGTCATGCGCCGCAGCACGTGCAATCGACATCTGACAGTCCATCCTAGTTGCTTCACCGGATCGCTATGATCCGGGCAGCCCCAGGCCTGAGGCATTCATGCTCCAATGGCGTATCGCAACCGTCTTGTTGCCTCTGGCTCTGAGCGGTGCGCACTTGCGCGCCGCTCCTTTAACCCATGAGTTGTTCGTGTCGATGTCGGGCTACTGGGCCGGACCAGGTCGCATTCAATATGATGGGGGCATCGCGGAGGCTCTCTCCTGCAAGGCTTACTACTCGACGAGGGACAGCACCGATCGGTTGAGCATTGTCCTTCGTTGCGCCAGTCCCTCGAACAAGATCGAACTCAGGGCGCTGCTCGTCGCGCAAGGAGAGGACCTGTCGGGAAGCTGGGAAGAGCGTACTTTCAACGCTAGCGGCACGGTCACGGGGCGCGTGACGGAAAACCAAGTCTCGCTCTCGATCACCGGTGGTGGCTTCTCCGCAGAGATGCTTGTCACACATGAGACGTCCGGCCAGAGCGTGTCCGTCACCACGAAAGGCGTCGGGTTCAACGAGGTAAGCGTGTCCCTGTCGCGCAGGGGCGGAGAGCGCAACTACGGCGCCGGGACCGGGGAAGTTGGCGTCAGGCCCGAGAACTGATCTCCGGCCGCTTGCCCCATCGAAGGCCATCCGGCGCGGTTCAAAACGTGAACCGCCCACAAGTCTCCTTACTGCGGCAACGTTGAGACACGTTGCATGACACTACGGAAACACGACGGGCCTAGTTTGCCCGCATCGGGGACGCGGGGGAAAAAGTCGGTGAGACTTGAGGACGCGTTTTTTTCGATACCCAAATTTCCGCTCGGATCGCTCCTCGGCTTGCTGCCGCTCATCTCAGCCTGCACGACAGTTCCGCTTGCGCAAACAGGATCGCTGTCTTCGTACGAGCGGCTGGCACCCACGGAGAGCCTCTTTACGGACGCCCGTGTGAGCGTCAACAAAGACGCGATCCTCGCAGCCAAGAAGGCGCGCATCATTCCCACCTCTTTCGCTGTCGGAGCGGATCAAAGCCTCTCCGACGCTGACAGGAGATTGCTCGCCAATGCGGTGAACCGCGCGGTTTGCATAGGGCTAAGCGATCGCTTCGAAATTGTTTCACCTCGCGACGTAGCCGACGTGACGGTCCACGTGTCGATCGCAGGCGTCGTCCCGACTGACGAGGCCGCGGCTGCGGCATCGAAGGTCATGTCCGTCGGCGCCTCAGTGGTGACCGCCACTGGTATAGTGAGCACGCCCATCCCAATCCCATCGTTGCGCGTTCCTTTCGGGCTGGGCGGCATCGCGCTTGAGGCCGAAGCGCTGGATCCCAGCGGCGATCAGATTGCGGCCATGCTGTGGGCGCGGGGCGCGAGTTCTTTTGCCCAGCCGCGGGTCTCGCCTATCGGGGACGCTTACGAGTTCGCGTCGGCCTTCGGCGCCGACTTCAGCGAGCTACTTGTGACTGGCACCGACCCCTTCGCGTTCCGGCTGCCGTCAATGCCGTCGATGGACACTGTGGTGTCCCTGTTCGGCGGCGCTCCCAAAGAGGCGGCCTGCGATGCCTACGGACGCCTCGGCGTCACGAACATGCTGGCGGGCAGCATGGGCCTGCCTCCCGAATGGACGGACAAGGGACCTCAGCTCGGCGCGGACCAATAGTATCCCCTCGGAACACGCCGTCGCGCATCGTCAACCGGCCCCGCCTCACGCAACATTGCTGATTTTCCGTGGCGCAGCTGCAGAGCTGCAATGGTTACCAGCCGATCCCGCGGGCCACCACACTATCTCCTGGTTTGAGAAACTTTGAGACACGTTCGAAGAAATCCTGGCAACACGGCGGGACTAGCTTCTCCACGTTGGGGCTTAGGCGGGGAGTTGCTGTGAAGAACATCAAGAGCGTTGGGGGAACTCTCATCCAGCTGCCACCAAGGGGGCTTTCGACACCCGACGAGGAATATCCACGAAAGCCGGGCATCAAGACCATCACGCTCGAAATCTGTCGCCTTTTAATGCTTCTGGCGGCCATCTCATCGGCGGCGACGTGCTTCAGCGGCGCATGGTTCCCCAGTGCTGCCGAACCAAAGGGTGAAGCAATTCGGGCCATCAATGTCGAAGGTAACAAGCGTCTCGAACCCGAGACGATTCGCTCCTACCTCCAGTTCTCCGTCGGTGATGCCTACGACCCCGCGAAGGTCGATGGCACTATCAAGGCGCTGTTTGCCACGGGCCTTTTCTCTGACGTGCGCGTCGATCGCTCCGGCGCTGACGTCATCGTCACCGTCGTCGAGAACCCGGTGATCAACCAGATCGCCTTCGAAGGTAACAGCGAAGTCGACACCGAGACGCTGCGCAACGAAGTGCAAATGAAGCCGCGCTCCGTCTTCACACGCTCCCGCGTCCTGGCTGACGTGCAACGCGTCCTCGATGTCTATCGCCGTCAGGGCCGCTATACGGCCACCGTCGAGCCGAAGATCATCGAGCTCGAGCAGGAACGCGTGAACCTCGTATTCGAGATCACCGAAGGCGCCGCCACCAAGGTCAAAGGCATCCACTTCGTCGGCAACAAGGCCGTTGGCGAGAGCCAGCTGCGTGACGTCATCTCGACGACCGAAAAAGGCTGGTTCGACTTCCTCAAGGGTACGGCGATCTACGATCCCGACCGCATGAGCCTCGACCGCGAGCTTCTGCGCCAGTACTACCTCAAGAACGGCTACGCCGACGTGCAGGTTACGGCCGCTAACGCCGAGCTCGACCGCGACGGCTCGGGATTCTTCCTCACGTACTCTATCGATGAAGGCGAGCAGTACGCATTCGGCGACATCAACGTCGAAAGCACCGTGACGGCAATCGACGCCAGCCAGTTCAAGGGTGAGATCCTTACCCATGGCGGCGATACCTACAACGCCACGATGATCGACAAGTCGGTCGAGGCATTGACCGGCGCCGTGTCGAAGCAGGGCTTTGCCTTCGCCCGCGTGCGTCCCCAGGCGACGCCTGACCCGGTGAGCCGCACGATCGCCCTCAACTACATGATCGAGGAAGGTCCGCGCGTTTACGTCGAGCGCATCAACGTCTCCGGCAACACCCGCACTAAGGACTACGTGATCCGTCGCGAGTTCAAGGTCGCCGAGGGCGATGCCTACAATCCGTTGATGGTCGATCAGGCCAAGAAGCGCCTGTCGAACCTCGGTCTCTTCAAGGGCGTTGAAGTGAAACGCCGCCCCGGCAGCAACCAGGATCGCGTCGTCCTCGACGTCGAGCTGGTCGAGCAGTCGACGGGCGAACTCTCCTTCGGTGCCGGTTACTCGACGGCTGAAGGCATCATCGGCGACGTTTCCATCACCGAGCGAAACCTCATGGGGAACGGCCAGTTCCTGCGCTTGGCGCTGTCCGGCTCGCTCGAGCGCCTGCAGGTGAACCTGAGCTTCACCGAGCCGCGCTTCCTCGACCGCAACCTCGCTGCAGGGTTCGACCTGTTCCACAAGGAGGTGGACCAGACGGACAGTTCCGGTTTCGAGAGCCGGCGCACCGGTGCCAGCCTGCGCCTTGGCTTCCCGGTGACGGAGAAGCTGTGGATGCAGACCAACTACACGGCATCGCGGGACACGATTTTCAACGTCGACGACGACGCCTCGCTGGCGGTTCGGCAAGCAGAGGGCACGTCCTACACGTCGCTCGTCGGTACCTCAGTGACCTACGATCTGCGCAACGACGCCAAGAACCCCACCAAGGGCCTGTGGTTCCAGGTCGGCTCCGATTTCGCAGGTCTCGGCGGCGACGTGCAGTACGTAAGCCTCGCGGCGGAAGCGCGCGGCTACTATCCGATCACCGATAACATCACCTTCGTTGCCCGCGCTATCGGCGGCTCGATTACCGGCTGGGGCGGTCAGGACGTTCGCCTGATGGACCTGTTCTTCAAGGGCGGTGAGACGGTGCGCGGCTTCGACCGTGCCGGATACGGCCCTCGCGACCTCAACACCGGCGACGCGCTCGGCGGCCAGTATTATTGGGCGACGACGGCTGAAATCCGCTTCCCCATCCCATTCGTGCCCGACGACCTCGGCATCTCGGCGGCCGTGTTCGCCGACGCCGGCTCGTTGTGGGGCGCCAGCATCAATGGCGTGGCGCAGGGGTGCTCTTCAGGCAGCACGACCTCGGTCTGTCTGGCTGATGCCTCGACGATCCGCTCGTCGGTCGGTGCCAGCTTGATGTGGGCCTCTCCCGTCGGTCCCATCCGCATGGATCTCGCCAAGGTCCTGACCAAGGAGTCCTACGATGATGAGCAGATGTTCCGCTTCGGAGCGGCGACCAAATTCTGAGAACAAGCCATGACAAACGGGATGGCTAGGCAATGTTCCGGATGGCGCGATGGTGCCGACGCCATCGGCGGCCGCGAAGATCGCATCTCGACTTTCGCTTACGAAGGAGCGATGCCGACGTTGAGTCGGCTGATCGGACTCTGCCATTTGGCGGCGGCTGCAGCGTTAGCATTGTCGTACGTAGGCGACGCGCACGCCGCCAGGAAGAAAGGGGCGCCGCCGGCGCCGTTCACGCGCCCCGAAATCGTTCTCAGCTGGATGAACGATTATCGTGTGAACCCGACGCCCAAGCGTTTGCCGGACGCATTCAGAGCGATGCGCGAACAAGGTCAGTTGAAGGAGGTCGAGCAGGCGGGGATCTACGTCGGTTTCATCGCCGGTGTCATCGGTTCCAATCCCGACGAGGCGGAACAGCTCATATCCGCCATGTTTCCCATGCCGCCACCCGACCAAGTGGTGGTGGTGAAGGCGATCGCCTATTCCGGCCTCGCTGACTGGAAGCAACTGCTGGGGAAGTTCGTCGAGCGCATGCCGGCACGCAGAGTGATCATCGAGCGATACTTGTACGGAAAGCTACCGGTGCTGCGCGACCTGCCACTCGACAGTCCGATCGCCGTCGACGCCAACTGGGGCTACTACTTCGCTACTGGCTCATCCGAGCCGATCCAACGCCTGGTCCGCACCCTAGCTTGGTCGCAGGAAAGGAACGACGTCGAAAGGCTGACCATCGGATCGATGGTGAAGTGGACGCTGGCGCAGAATGCCTCGAAGGACCAAGATCTCCTGAGCTACCTCAAGACGTCGCTACCGCACCAGCCCGAGGCGGTTGAGAAGCCGCTGGCGGAAGTCATCGACGGCGCTGAGACGTTCGAGCTTGCGAAGATCCGGAAAGATGCGTTGGCCTCGATCGACGAGTTAAAGGCCAAGGGCCCGGAGAATGCGCGCAACTTCAGTTGGTGGGGGCAGGCAGGCCAGACGGTATTCGCCCTGGGATGCGTCGGGGCGAGCGCATTGGGGCAGGATTCTCTAGCGTTGCCGTGCGTCCTCGGTGGCGCGTTGTCGAACGTCGCCCTCAAGTATCTGGCCCCAGCTCAATAACCAAGACTGCGGAGAAGCGGGAAGGCCCGACACCCGAAGGTCTCTGAGAAGTGAGATGCTGCGACGGGGTTGAACCGAGATCAGCGTCTTCTCTGACGCCGTGCTGCCGAAGCTTACGAAATCGCGCGCCAAGGCGGTTCAAATTGACGAGACATCGATAAATTGGATCGCTTAGCCTCCGCGAGCGGACTTCATCTGCGGCGGTCCTGGGGCGTCGTCCCCGGGGGTGGTTCACTTCCGCTATTGGGACGCAGCGCAGTGTGTTGCCTCGTTAGCGCCGGGGGCGTGGCAACTCAATCCCATCGGGAGCGTTTCGATCTAGAGAAACTACATGGAGGATGACATGGGCCTGCTATCCTGGCTGTTTCGCGGCGAAGGCGATAACCGAAAGCGGAACGATCGGCAGCAAGACGCCGCGCGCAAGTTGAGCCCGGCTATGCCTATGGCTGCAGCCGGCGCCGAGCTGGACGGCCAGCGCGAAGAAAGTGAGACCGAAGAGGCGCTGGAGCGAGCGACCCGCGACCGCCGCTAATGCGCGCCGGCCCCCACTTTGGAGCAAATAAATTGCGGCCGTTGTTTTGGGGGGTAAGTCACCTCTGCGGAGGTCGTAACCGCAGTCAGAAAGCCTCCCGCGGCACCCAATCCTAGAGTATCGCCGCACCCGACAGGATAACTCGCAATAAGGCCAACGAGCCGGGCGTGAAGATGTCGCTGCAGACGACAGTTTAAGGCCGAACCTCCTTATGACGCAGAAAACCGGCGTAGCCCTGCACCCTGACCGGTCTTCCCCAATCAGCGGGCCTGGTCAGCAATCGCCAAAGGTGGCGCCGCCCACGGATTGCGGACTTCCGCTGATGGGACTGACCGGCATGTCGGCTCGCCTGTAGCGCTATGCTACGCCGGGAGTGCTCATCTACCCGTCGTTAGCAAGCTGGCGCTCACGGCCACTAGCGGCCTTCATTGTCTTCAATGGATCAATCCTCTTGCGTTGGCGGCGGGCAAGGGTATCGGTTCTAAGCAAGAGCAATGATCCGGAGCCCGTAAGGTGGGAAGCGACCGAAGCCGAGGGGAGCGCCCGAAAAGACAGAAGAGCCCTATTGCTGAGACGCCGGCCAGCATGAAGGATGCCCAAGAAGGCTCGCCTCTGGCGCAGCGCATAGGCGACGTCATACGCCGCCACCGCATTGCCCATAAGCTGACGCTCGCTCAGCTCGCCGAGGGAGCGGAAATGTCGGCTGCCATGATCAGCCGCATCGAGAACGGCTACGCCACATCCAGCTTCGAAAGCCTCGAACGGCTCTGCAAAGCCGTGGGCATCACGCTGGGTGATCTGTTCAGCGAAGTCTCTGCTCCCCATGACAGCAAAGCGCAGCTCGTGCGCAGGAACGAGCAGATGGAAGTGGTGCGCAAAGGCACGCGTCATGGCCACGTCTACCGGCTGCTGTCATACGACAAGGGACCGGGCAAGTCGTTCGAAAGCTTCTACATCACCATGGACAAGGACAGCGACACCTACCCGAGGTTTCGCCATCCTGGCACCGAGTTCATCTATATGCTCCGCGGATCGATGGATTACCGCCATGGAGAGGACATCTTCCGCATCAATGCCGGGGACTCGTTGACGTTCTCAGGGCAACTGGTCCATGGACCGGAGAAGCTCTACAGCGACGAGATCCACCTGCTTTGCGTCATTGTCTACTGTGCATGACACTGCAGTCTTGCTGACTTCCGCTGCACGACTAGGTCCATCCAGGCATTGGTGAGAGCAATTGCAAATTCTCGCTGCGCCCTGCCGTGCGTCTGGAAGGTGTCCAACACAGCTTCGACCATTGCCCGCCGCTCCTCGTTTGGCCCACCGGTGTAGGAGAGCAATTCTCGCTCGCTCCACACGCGGACGATTTCCGCCGTAACCTCGAAGTGGCATTGGAACGCGTAGGTCGTGGTTCCGATGCGAAACGCCTGATTCTCTACGGCGCTTCCCTTCAAGAGGCGCACGGCGCCATCGGGAACCGCGAACGTATCGCCGTGCATCTCGAACAAGGAAATAACGTCCGGTGCGGCGCTCAGGAGCGGATCGCTCTTGGCTGCGTCCTCTCTAATCAGTGGGGCAAAGCCGTACTCGAAGAAGCCTTGGTGTGAGACTTCCGCGCCGAACGCTCGTGCCACCGCTTGTGCGCCAAGACATGAACCGAGAATTGGTTTGTCGGCGGCATGAAATGCCCGGATCGTCGTTGCGAGCTCACCAAAGTACCCCGAGAACCGGTCATCATAGACGCTGATTTCACCACCGAAGACGATCAGTCCGTCGTAACCCGAAGCCGATTTCGGCAGTGCATCTCCACGCACGCGGAAGCTCCACTGCAGATCGCCTCCGCGTGCCTCGACGATTTCGCCGATCGTCCCCGCATCCTCCAGCCCCTTCATGCTGCCGGGGATTACTGCAAGAATTTTCATCAATAATTCCCTCAACTTGCTCAACAACTGCGCCGCAAACGGCATTGACATGGATCGCTTGCGGCGGTTACCGTTATTGCAAATCTGACAACAATTTTGCGCAATCAGCAACATGATTGCGCGCGGTTTTGAGCAGGGGGCAGTTGTTGGCTATGTCGGATGTTGAACGACTTCAACCGGGCTCTCTTCAGAGACCTGCGAACTTGGATGCCTCCTCGGCTGCAGCATTCCTGTCGCAACACGCGGTGCGCTTCATTCAAGCGCAGTTCGTCGACACGCATGGCGGACTGAAGAACAAGTCGGTCCCGGTCGAGTGCCTCGAGTCACTGCTGAAGGATGGCGCCGGCTTCGCAGGTGCGGCGGTTGCAGGATTTGGGAATACGCCATTCGACCCCGATTACATGATGATCGGGGACCTTTCGACTCTCGCCATTCTGCCTTGGTCGCCTGGGCACGCTCGCATCATGGGTACCGGCTATATCGCTGGCCAGCCTCATCCGTGCGACACGCGCAACGTGCTGCAGAATCAGGTCGCGCGCCTGAAAGAACGCGGCTGGACGCTCAATACCGGGTTGGAGCCGGAGTTTCTTATTCTGCGGCGCCGAGCCGACGGCGGTTATGGGCCATTCGACGACACCGATACGCTAGCCAAGCCGGCTTACGACTATCGCGGCCTGACACGCAACCGCGCCATCCTGGAAGAGGCGGTCACAGCACTGCAGGCGATCGGCTTCAAGGTTTACCAGATCGACCATGAGGACGCGAACGGGCAGTACGAAATCAACTTCGACTTCGCTGACGCACTGACCAGTGCGGACAACATGCAGCTGGTCAAGATGGCGCTGAGCCAGATCGCTCACGATCACGGAGCGATCTGCAGCTTCATGCCGAAGCTGTCTGCGACAACGACGGGAAACGGAATGCATGTTCATTGCTCGGTCGCCGATGCGTACGGGAACAACTTGTTCCATGACGCCTCCGACAAGAACGCTCTCGGCCTGTCCCAGTTGGCATATCACTTCGTCGGCGGACTCTTGCATCACGCAAAGGCCCTGACGGCGCTTCTTTCGCCGTCAGTGAATTCGTACAAGCGTCTCGTTCTTGGAAGCCCGGGTAACCCCAGCTGGGCACCCGTCTATATCACGTACGGCGACAACAATCGTTCCGCAATGCTTCGCATCCCTTACGGACGCGTCGAGGTGAGAACGAGTGACGGCGCAATGAACCCGTATCTTGGCACGGCTGCGATTATTGCTGCTGGGCTCGATGGCATTGACCGAATGCTCGATCCGGGGCCGCCACGCAACCTCAATTTCTACGAGCTTTCACCGAAGCAGGTTGCTGACCTCGGCGTCGAGGTGTTGCCGTTGTCTCTCGACAAGGCGCTGGATGCGCTCGAGTCCGACAAGCTTTTCGAAGAGGCGCTAGGCAGCGGCCTCATCCGAGAGTTCATCCGCATCAAGCGGAACGAATGGCGCGACTATCATCACACCGTCGCGCCTTGGGAAGTCAACCGTTACCTCACATTCTACTGATCAGCGGAGATCGAGATGATAGACATCACCGACGAGCAAGCAGAGCAGTACGAGCGCGACGGCTTCCTCATCCTGGATAAGATCATCGAGCCGGAAGCGGCTGCCGAGATCCTATCCCGTTACGAAAGGTTGTTCGACCGGGGCGAGTTCGAGACGGGTGTTCGTCCCGACGAGGTCAATTTGCCGAAGGGCGATCCGCCCTATACCAAGCAGATATGTAATGGCTGGCGCGCAGATTTGACGGTCGCCCGCCATGTGATGGCGGCCGGGATCGGGAAGGCGTGCGCAAAGCTTGGCGGCTGGAAGGGCGCGCGCCTCATGGTCGACAATCTGCTCTGGAAGCCGCCAGGCGGGCGCTCGATCGGCTTTCACCAGGACAGCATGTATTCGCTCTGGTTCGACAAGCCGGCAATGACCAGTTGCTGGATCGCTTTGGACAAGACAACCGCCGAGGGCGGCACGCTCATGTACATTCGCGGTTCTCACAAATGGGGCGAGGCAAAGCCGATACTCAAATTTCACGGTCCGGAAGATGATCTCAAGGAGGCGCGCGAATGGGCCGAAGCGAATGGGCTAGAGTTGGATCTGGTGCCAATCGTCGTTCCTGCCGGTGGCGGCGCGTTCCACGATGGTTGGCTCTGGCACGGCTCGCGCGTCAACCGTATGGACGTTCCGCGCCGCAGCCTGTCAATTCACATGGTGCAGTCTGACGTCGGCTACGCGCCTGAGCACCTGAAAGTTGGCAATGGCCCTATGTACGGTCGCTATATGAAGTTCGGCTCGAAGGAGGTTGATGAGAACTACTTCCCGATCCTGTGGAGCACTGACGGGCACCGCACCGCAGGACTCGATGAATACATAGCGCGCGGTCCCTTTGCGGCTTAGAAATATATCATCGGTCGCTTCGCATTCGCGGGGTGGCCGATCTGTTTTTGAAACTGCGTCCCCTATGGGTCTTGTGCACGCATCTAGCCAACCCCGACTTCGACCGGTTCCGCACCCGTAGCGGACATGGCGGCAAGGCGTTGCGCGCGGTTGATGGTACTGGCGCCGACTTCCGTTCATGGGACAAAGCGTCGATACAAGTCACGACGCGCAGGCGACTGGCTCGTAGGTCAAACTGTCATTCTGCGCGCGGGGCTAAGCCGTTGAAATTCGAACCGGGAACAGACACTGAAACCGCAGAATGAGCGTTGAATTCGCTCGCTTATTCTTGCCTTTTAATCAGGGTGTCGATGGTTCGATCCCATCCGGACTCACCAATAATTGCAGTACGTTAGTCAGGAACGAATGTTCCACTGCGACTCTTGGGCGAGCCGTCTTAGCGACGATCGCTCACTTTTGTTCTTTCACCTGCGTCGCCGTCTGCGCGCCATTTCTCGTCGGTCGAGAACCCTCGGGGCGTGGCAGACATTATACTGTCCGGTAGTCCGCATTGATGGACGACTGCCATAAGGCAGCGGCTACGGCCGCGACGCTCTCCGGCGAATTCGGATCTCATCCATCAGCAGCTGCACGTTGCGCACATTGGCCTTGAACCATAGATCGAAGATTGCCCCCGCGAGAGGAATTGCGCCTATGACGGCGTCGAGCCCGGCATTGAGCACCATGCGGCGAAGGACCGGCGCCGGAGCCCCGAGTGCCCGCGCCGTGGCGATGATCCTCACCGACAGGGCGAGGGCTGCAAGGTCTCCTGCGATCGGAACAAGGCCGATCAGCGGGTCCCAGCCAAACCTGACGTTCGTCAATGGCAGTCTGAAACGCACATCGAGTGAGTCCGCAAGGCGATCGATCTCGTCGAGCTTGCGCAGATAATCGGACGGCACGGGTTCGTTCGCGGCAGGTATCTGAAATCTCATAGGCCGGCCGCATTAAGTTTCATCGCGCAGCATCGGAGGTTGGCGGTATGGCAAGGACTTTCTCCACGCGATGGCCGTCGAGCCCGGCGACTTCGAAGCGCCACCCTTCCCAAGAAAAAGCTTCGCCTTCCTGCGGCAGATGCCCGAACCTGGTTACGACGAAGCCAGCGAGCGTCGTGTAATCCTCCGCGCCGCCCTGCAGCCCTTCAACGTGCAGTGTCTGCTCCACCTCCCCGACGGGCATGCGCCCATCGAGAAGCCAAGCACCATCTTCCCGCTTCGTCGCCCACGGGCTCTCGTCATCAGCCGTCTCAGGTAAATCGCCTGCAATGCTGGCCAGGATGTCGGTGGGGGTGACAATGCCTTCGAACGTCCCGTACTCGTCGAGGACGATGGCCATGTGAATGGTCGAAGACTTGAACAGCTCAAGCAGCTTCAGAACGGGCATCGTTTCCGAGACGTAGAGCGGCTGGCGCGAACTGGCCGCCAGGTCGATCGCGTCCGGCTGCCCTGTAAGGAGGTCCTTGGCGTGAACGACGCCGATGACAGTGCCCACGTCGCCTCGACATACGGGAAAACGCGACCGGCCGCTCGCATGGATCTTCGCAAGGATCGTGGCCCTATCCTCGTCGATATCAAGCCAGACAACGTCCACGCGTGGAACCATGATCGAACGTAGTGGCCGCTGAGCGAGAGTTAGAACTCTCCCGATCATAGAGCGCTCTTCGGGACTGAAGGCCGTTTCTTCGCCCGCTGACGAGGCGACTGCGGCAACCTCCTCCGATTCCAATGACCCACCACCGGAGCCTCCTAGAAGGCGCAGCACGGCCTTTGCTGTCCGGTCTCGCAGGTCGCCGGTCGTCACCCGCTTGATGACGTTACGGCGGCCAATCTGGTTCGCCAGTTCGATCAGGATCGAGAAGCCGATGGCGGCATAAAGGTATCCTTTGGGAACATGGACCCCGAAGCCTTCGACGATGAGGCTGAAGCCGATCATCAGCAGGAATCCAAGGCACAGTACGACCACCGTCGGGTGACGGCTGACAAACGCCATCAGCGGACGACTGGCCACCATCATCACGCCGATTGCAATGGTGACTGCGATCACCATGACCGAGATCTCTTCGACCATGCCGACCGCAGTGATCACGCTGTCGAGGGAAAAGACGGCATCGAGTACGACGATTTGGGCGATGACGTGCCAGAAGACAGCGTACTGCCCGGAGCTGGCCTTTGCCGCGTGACCTCCCTCAAGGCGTTCGTGCAGCTCTACCGTGCCCTTGAAGAGTAGGAACGCGCCTCCCGCGATCAGGATGATATCACGCCATGAAATCTCTGACCCGAAGATGGAGAAGAGGGGGTAGGTGAGAGTGACAATCCAAGCGATGGAGCCGAGGAGCACGAGCCGCATAAGCAGCGCGAGTGAAAGGCCAATAAGCCGTGCGCGATTACGCTGCTCCGGTGGCAACTTGTCAGCGAGAATGGCGATGAAGACGAGATTGTCTATACCAAGAACGATCTCGAGCAGGACGAGCGTTGCGAGGCCCGCCCAGGCGGCCGGATCAGCCATCCATTCGAAAAGCACGATTTATACTTCCAGCAGCGCAGCGCGCCACCGCCTCGTTCTGTTGACAGTATCGTCTAATCGGCTCGTAGCACAGATATGAACACACTGTACCGGCCGTGAACTCTCGGCGAAAGTCGTCGCCTTTGAATCAGGGTGTCGATAGCTAAATCGCGGCTCACGGCGAAAGGCCACATTGGGCGTCAGGCCTGCATCACTCATGAGCAAACTCGAACAGTGAAGCGTCCGGGTCACGTTGCCCGGCAAGCTCTGCCGCAAGGATCTCGGCGGCCATCATAGCGAAGGTAATGCCGTTTCCGCCGTAGCCAAGGACAGCGTAGCAGTTTGGCATTTCCGGTACCGCACCAATGGTCGGCAGGCCATTGTCGCTCTCGCCGAATGTGCCGGCCCAACGAAACTCCGCGGTAAGATCGAGCGCTGGCAGCAATTGTTTCGCTTTGCTCTGCAACGCCTCGATCTTGACGCCGATCAGGGCATCGCGCTTCGTCTCATCGTCGATATCCTCATCCTCGCCGCCGACGATAACGCGTCCGTCGGTCGTCGTGCGGATGTAGAGATAGGGATCGGCCGCTTCCCAAATCAACTCACGGTTGGCCCAGAGGGCGTCCGGCTGGCACTTGGTGGCGAACACCCACGTGGATGTCATTTTGTGGCCCTGGAGCGGCACCCCGTGCACGAGCTCGTACCCTGTCGCGAAAACAACGTGGCGCGCCACGATCTCGACGCCATCGTCAGTCGCCAGGTGGACAGACATATCTCGGGGGTCGATTTCAGCGATCTGCACAGGACTATGGAGGCGGCATCCACGCTGCACCGCGCGCGATAGTAACCCCGTGGTCAGCTGCACCGGATTGACCTCGGCGGAGCCCTGCGAATAGAGAGCCGCGGGTGCTTGCGCGGCGCCGACAGCCCTGACTTCGGATTGACCCAGGTACTGCGTCGGCAGCCCGATGCTGCGGCGGAGCTCGCATTCTGCGGCCAGCTGCCCTGGATCCAGCACATTGCCTGCCAAATACAGCGCACTGCGCGGAACGAAACCGCAGGCGATTTCCAGACGCGCGATCAGTGACCCGAGGTTGGCCACCGATTGGTACGAGCGTCGCCACGCGCGCGCTGTGCGTTCAAGACCGATCTTCTCGCTCAGCACAGTCATCGGAGTGTCGATTTCGAACTGAAGCAGGGCAGTGCTCGCGGCGGTGCTCCCTTGCGCCGGAGCGCGACGATCGACGATCATGGTGGACATACCGCGCGCCGTCATCGCCTCGGCGACAAGAGCGCCGGTTATGCCCGCGCCGATGATCAACACATCGGTCCTGACGCCCGCCGTCAGCGGTTGCGCGGAGGTGGCGCCAAAAGAGGGGTACGAGCGCCAGGCGGGTTCGCCCGTGCGCAGATCGCGAACTTCACTGGCTGATGTCGTTGAGATGTAGGACTCCATACTTTTTCGCGGGGCGCGCTCACATACAACCCCGTGCCGTTCGGCTGCGGCGTGCAAAGAAACATACGCAGCGGCCTCGACGGACATCACCGCGTTTCGTCCCGAGAATTTAAAGGAACGGCCTGCCTCCGGTGACAGCGATCGTTGCTCCGGAAACGTAGCTTGAGCGCGGCTCCGCAAGCATCACATATGCCGTGGCGAGTTCCGCCGGCTGGCCCGCACGCTTCATTGGCGTGTTCTCTCCAAACTTAGTGACGACGTCTTTCGGCATGGTCGACGGGATGAGCGGTGTCCAGATCGGGCCCGGTGCCACCGTATTGGCTCTTATGCCTTTCGGCGCAAGCAACTGAGCGAGCCCGGCTGTGAAGTTGTGAATCGCGCCTTTTGTCGTGGCGTAGGCCAAGAGCGTGGGGTTCGGCGCATCCGAGTTGATCGATGCCGTGTTGATGATCACGCTTCCTTCTCTCATGTGCTTCACCGCCGCCTTGCTGAGGTAGAACATGGCGTGGATGTTCACACGAAAGGTAAGGTCCCACTCTTCATCCGTGATATCGCCGATTTCTTTGAACGTCGCCTGATGAGCGGCGTTGTTGACGAGGATATCGACACCGCCGAATTCATCGACTGCCCGGTCGACAATGGCGCGACAGTGACTGGCATCGCTGACGTCGCCTGCCATCAGCACTGCCTTGCGGCCCGCGTCCTCTACGAGCTTTGCGGTTTCTCGCGCGTCCTCATCTTCCGATAGATACGAAATCAAGATGTCCGCACCTTCTCGGGCGTAAGCGATCGCTACGGCGCGTCCAATTCCGCTGTCACCGCCGGTAATGATCGCCCGTTGGCCCTTCAGCCTTCCCGAGCCCTGGTAGGTTTGTTCACCATGATCAGGTCGGGGGATCATCTCGCCAGTCAAACCCGGCGGCTTCTGCTGCTGTGACGGGTACGGAGGCTTGGGATATTTGGGCACGTCTCTGCTCCTGGCCAGCTGCGCCGCAGATAACCCCTCAATATGCATATGCGTTCCCATGCCCCGCTGCCCCTTCGCGGCGGCATGGGACGCGGCTTATGATATGGTCAGTGCTGGACCTGACTTGGTGACGCGGGACGGGGCATCAGTGGCGAGTTCGCGCTGTAGCAAGTCTTTCATTGTCAGCGGCTAAGTTGCCGGCAAGCAGACCAAGAACATCGTCTTGGCGCCTTTCGCCGGAGTTCATGTGGGCGCATAATGTCTATATCGCTTGAGGGCCGCCGGATATTCGTGGTCGAGGACGAGTCCTTGATTATGATGCTGCTCGAAGAGGCACTGACCGATAGCGGCTGCATAGTCGCGGGCGCCGCGTCGCGGCTCGACGAAGCGCTCGCCAAGGCCGCGGTCATCAACTGCGACGTGGCAATCCTCGACGTCAATCTTGATGGAAAGCAAACTGCGCCCGTGGCCGACCTTCTCGCAAGGCGTGGAATACCTTTCGCGCTTGTGACCGGTTACGGTAGTGGTCTGCTGGAGCCGTTTCACGGCGCGCCTGTCGTTGCCAAGCCATTCTTTCCAGAAGACCTCGAACGCGGAATACGCGCAGCCTTGTCGGCCGATAAAGGGCCGACCAGTGCTCAGCCTAGCTGAGTGCGAAGTTGAAACCGGCGCGATCAACCCGACGGCGCCGGCATCGGCCTACGCTAAGCAGCTACAGCGCTTCGCGCCTTCATCTCGTTTATTTTCGCATTCAACGCACTTCGCTGCGCTGACAGCATCGCGGTCTCCGACGGTGGGCAGTCGGTGAGTGCTTCATCGTAGTATCCAAGGACCCGTTCTTCGCCATCGATGAGGCCCGGCAGGATACTTTCATCAAGACCGCCAAACAGCGATCGAATGCTGATCACCGTGCGGTGGATGGTGGATAGGAATGATCCCTGATCATCGACCTTCTCCCCGTGACGCGCGAGGTCAGCTGCCAGCGCGTCGGCATGGCTCTGGTGAAGCGCAATCATGTCACGAAACAGCGGAGTGAGCCCCTTACCCTCAGCGTCCTTTAGGGCTTCCTCATATCCCTTGCGCGCGTCGACCACCGTCGTGTGCAAACTCTTCATGTGATCGATGTGATCGGCCATCAATGATTCCTCCAGGGATTGGGCGGCGCCTTTGCGCTTCATCTGCGGCTCGCAGGAGTGAAGGATGGTCCACCGATACGCTTCTTCTTCGCGCTGTAAATTCGTGTGCCGTCGGATTGTTCCAAACTTGTGTAAGGCGCGACACCCATTGCGACCGGGCCGTGCTAGACGGCCCATCTGGCGAACGCCGACCGTCGAGAGACTGAACGAATGACTCATTCCCCGTGGCCAACGACATGACGTGGCACGGACACGGTCGGCCGGTCCGAATTGCACGCAGATGGACGGATGAAGCCTATTACTCCGGCGTATGACTATCGGTTCCAACAGCTTGGCGGACCGCGCCCAGGTGATAACTTGCGTCTGTTAGAGCGGGGTGGTGCCGTGCGTATTCCGGTTTCCGTATTCATAATCGCATTTAACGAAGCGGATCGAATTGGCCGGGCGATAGCCTCAGTTTTGGGCTGGGTCGACGAGATCATCGTTGTCGACGCCTTCAGCACCGACGGTACCGCTGAAATCGGTCGAGCCGCAGGCGCGAAGGTCATTGTGCGCAAGTTTGACGGCTTCGGACAGCAGAAGCGCTTCGGTGAGTCACACTGCAGGAACAAGTGGGCTCTCAACATCGACGCCGACGAGGAAGTCACGGCGGAACTGCGCGCGGAAATCATCGCACTCTTCGACGGAGGCATGCCGAGTAACTCCGCGTATGGCATGCCGGTAAAGCTTGTCTACCCCGGACACAGTGAGCCTCGGCCGCTGGCGCGAGATCATTGGTGTGTGCGTCTTTACGACCGTACTGTGGTGCGTTTTCGTGATGATGCAGTGCACGACTCGGTCGTCACACATGGCATCAAAGTCGGTGCGTTCCGCTCGCACTTGCGTCACTATTCAATTCGCTCATTTCGCGACATGCGCCGCAAATTGAATGGCCGCAGCATGTTGAGGGCATCGAGCAAGCAGCGCTGGACGGCGACTCTCTGGGTCCGCCTGGTCACGGAACTACCGGCTACGTTCTTGAAGTACTACGTCGGTCGTTTCCATTGGACAGGGGGGATTACCGGGCTTCAATACGCCGCGATCATCGCGTGGTTCCGGCAAGTTCGGATCTATCGGATCTTGTTTGGACCTCAGTCGGCAGGCTTCGGATCATGGGCGCTGGAAAGCGTCACCGATAGCGGTGGACACCGCGGCGGGCGCGACCACGACAAACAGAGCTCGATAGCGGCGCTGTCATCGGCAATTCGACCAGATGACCACGCGGTCGGGGCATACGTTGCACGCAGTCAAGCGGGCCTCGTGGTGGCTGAATGCCCTATTCATCAAGTTCAGCTTCGCTGATTGCCCCCATGCCCAAGCAAAAAGTTGCGACGTTCTACATCAATAGAGGGTGCGACGCGTCTCGAAGGTTGGCGCTTGAGCAGCGCTTGGCTGGCGCCGGCATTGACGCCGTTCGCGTCGAGGCGATCGAAGGCTTGAATGTGCCGAACGATCTGACTGCCTATTTTTTCGAGGGCGGTGCCCTTTGCTCCGACCTGTCACCTGGTGAGGTTGGGTGCTACGCCAGCCACTTACGCGTTTACCAGCTGCTGATCGAGCAAGAGCTGCCCTGGGCGTTGGTCCTGGAGGACGACGCCACGTTTGCATCGAATGTCGCCGATGACATTGCGGCCATCCTCGCCGCGGCACCCGAAGATTGGAGTCTCATCCACCTGTGCGGTGATAATAGACGCGGGGTTCGAGTGCTGCGGCAGGTCACGTCATGCCATTCACTCGTGAGATTTTCGCGCATTCCTGCTGGTGCTGCCGGTTACCTCATCAGCAGGGCGGGCGCCGAGAGAATGCTGGTGCCAAAAATCCGGTACTGGCCGATCGACACCGATTTCCGGCGGCCTTGGCACTTTAGAATTCAGGTCTTCGGCGTGCAGCCGAAACTGTTTGCGCATGATGAGGCCTCGAGCACGATTGGGCCGGCGACGAGCAGGTCCCGCGGCCGCCGTGGATTGCGCCTGCCATCGAAGTCCAGTTGGACGGGCAATCCTCTGCATTGCCCCGAGGGCGCCGCCTACAACATCAAGGCGCTCGGAATTTGGCCCTGGCTGTCCTGCTGCGCGAGCAACTTGCAAAGACATTTCGGACGCAAATCGCGGGCGGGCGCAGCCCCGCAGGCCTGAGCGCTGCTGCTGCGCCAAGGAGTGAGGTAGCATATCAATATGGAGCGTCAGCTCTCGACCCGCGTGCTCAGCGCTCTAAGCCGCATTGCCCGGTCAAAGGCACGTCGAGCGATGCCCGCTGACGCTCAGCCAATCCTGAGCGCACTCAAGCGGCTCGTCGTCGACAATGGCAGGGAATACGCGCCGCTGTATCTGGCAGCTGTTTTGAGCATGCTCCTCGTTGCTGGCGCTACCGCCGCCAGCGCGTACCTCATGAAGGACGTCGTAAACTCCATTTTTGTCGATCAGAATCGCAGCGCGCTCTACTGGCTGACACTCTCGATCGTCGTCATTTTTTTCGCCAAGGGCCTCGCATCGTATGTCTCGGAAGTCCTGATCGGCTCGATTGGAAACCGTCTGGTCGCGCAAACTCAGCGACGCATGTTCGATCACCTTTTAGCTGCGGATGTCTCGCTTTTCCAGGCATTGCCATCGGCAGACATCATCATGCGCCTAACCGTGTCGGCCAACTCGGCAAGAGACATGCTCAGCATGGTGTCGCTGACTTTCGGGCGGGATCTGTTCACGTTGTGCGGCTTGATCGTCACGATGGTCGTGCTCGATCCGGTCATGGCCGCGATCGCCGTCCTCGGCGGACCTATTGCGATTGTTGCTTCGCAGAGCCTCGTAAAGCGAATCCAAAAGGCAGCGCGGAGCGAAGCCCATTCGATGACCGGCGTGATAAATTCGGCGCGCGAGCTCGTGCAAGGCGTGCGCGTGGTCAAGTCGTTTCAGCTGGAACAGCAGCTACGGCGTCGAATGGTGCAATCGATAGATGCCGTCCAGCGCATGAGCAATCGGATGATGCGGATTGAGGCGAGCGTCAATCCGCTGGTGGACACGCTGGGCGGGCTCACAGTTGCTGCAGTCGTCTTTTATGCGGGTTGGCGAAGCATAAACTTCGGAGACACTCCTGGTCAGTTCTTTGCGTTCGTGACGGCGCTGCTGATGGCAGCCGATCCCGCACGCAGATTGTCGCGCGCCCACATCAGGCTAGCCAGCTCGGCCATCGGCGTAAAAATGATGTACGAGCTGTTGGACCGTCCAGCCGTTGAGGCGCGCGATGACGATCTTCCTTCGCTCCGCCTGACGGCCGGCGAGGTGGTCTTCAACAACG
The DNA here is from genome assembly GCA_964493785.1 of uncultured Hyphomicrobium sp. Taxonomy (GTDB): domain Bacteria; phylum Pseudomonadota; class Alphaproteobacteria; order Rhizobiales; family Hyphomicrobiaceae; genus Hyphomicrobium_A. Next base: position 33,230 of record CAZBPM010000007.1, read on the forward strand.
TGAATTTTAGCTACGGTCCCCACAAGCGTGCCGTCGACCGCATGTCGATGCGCATCGCTCCGGGCAAGACGGCAGCTTTGGTTGGCCTGTCCGGAGCGGGCAAATCCACTGTCGCAGCGCTTCTGTTGCGCTTTCGCGATCCGGAATCCGGCACGATTACGATCGACGGCCAGAACATATCGAACTACTCGCGACACTCCGTCCGGTCGCAAACAACGATGGTGGAGCAGGAAGCCTTCCTGTTCGAAGGTACGATCCTTGAAAACATCCGAGCCGGTCGTCCCGATGCAACGTTCGAACAGTGTGTCGATGCTGCCAAGATATCGTGCGCGCATGAATTTATTCAGGACATGCCCAACGGGTACGAGACGCAGGTGGGAGAGCTTGGCTCTCAAGTTTCTGGTGGCCAACGTCAACGCATTGCTCTCGCGCGCGCCTTCTTGAAAGACGCGCCGATCATAATTCTCGATGAGCCGACATCGGCCCTCGACGGCGAGACTGAAAGCCTGATCCAGGCAAAGCTACTGGAGCTCACCCGCGGAAAAACCACGATCGTAATAGCGCATCGGCTTTCGACGATTATGCGGGCCGATACAATTCATGTCGTCCATGCGGGCCAAGTCGTGGAAAGCGGCGCGCATGAGGAACTCCTTGAGCGACAAGGTCAGTACTGGCGGCTTTTCAAGCATCAATGGGCGGGCTTTGCCGGCAACGCCCAAGCGACGTTGAGCTAGCAATGCGTCCGAGTGAAAGAGTGGACGTGGTGCTGCCGGTGCGTAACGGCGAGAGCTACATCTGGGCCGCGCTCGACAGCTTGACGGCAGATGCGCAATGCATCGACAGGGTCATCGTCGTCGACGATGGCTCTACTGACGCAACGGCCGACCTCGTAGCGCACTATGGAGGTCCTCTCGATGTTTGCTTGATTCAGCAAGCAGCGCTGGGAATCGTCGAAGCTCTCAATCGGGGTCTTGGCGCGGTGCGCACGACATTCTTCGCGAGGATGGACGCTGATGATCTATCCCTCGCAGGGAGAATGCCGGCCCAACTGGATGTCCTGCGGGCCGATCCCGCGATCGCCGCTGTCGGGGCGCAAATTCAGCTGGTCGATGCGTTGGGAGTGCCGCTCGCCAAGCGCAGCAATTACCCAACCGAGCCGCAACAGATTAAGCATCAACTGCTGTGGGGATGTCCGATTTGCCATCCGACGGTCATGGCACGCACCGAGGCAGTGCTCGCTGCGGGCGGGTACAGGCCGCTCTTCGAAGGTGCTGAAGACTACGATCTCTGGTTACGTCTTTCAGAAGCGTACGAGGTGGCCAATGTGCCAGGAATATTCCTGCGCTACCGCATCCACCAGGCTCAAGCCACGCGCCCGCACAATTTGCGCCAAGCGCTCTCTCGCGACCTTGCGCTGTTCTGCGCGAGATCTCGCCGCAATGGTCGATCCGACCCAGCGTTCGATCTGAGGATCTACGAAAGGACTGTGATATGCGCTGATCCCAGATCTCGGCTTGGTCGGCTCGTGGCCGCCCATGCAACGCTGAAGGCGTTCAGGGAGGGCATCACGGTGCCCGACAGCGCCCTGTTCGAACTCTTGGCCTTCTGCAGGGACCGGTATCTGTCCACCTCCCGGAGGCGCCGCTACGAGCTGATGCGCCACATCGCCGAGGCGTTCCTCCAACGCTGGAATTTCGCAGCATTTGCGTCAGCATTCATCGCCATGTGCCGATGTCGTTTGACGGAAAGCAAATGGGGACGCGCGCGCGCGTCGGAACTCGCATGAGATCTAAGGATGCGACCAACAAAGCAGTGCGCTTGCGATACAAGCACCGGTTGCTTAGGGCGCGACTACGTTGGCGACTCAAATCCGCTCGACTGACACTGAAGAACGTTCTCTCCGCGCTCCGCCATCCATGCCGTTACGCATGTGGGATGCGCGACCGAATGCGGCTCATTCGGCGAATGAGTCACCTGAAGATGAACGGAGCGGTGTCCACGCCAGCAATCCCAAAGCGTTTGATTTTCGTCTACGGCTTCAAAGGACCTGAAGTATTTCACTATTACATGTACGTGGCCGTCAAAAGCGCTTTGCACCATAATCCTGACTGGCGAGCCGTCATATTCTATTGCCATCAACCCTTGGGTGAGTTTTGGGACCAGGTCGTGGACGATGACAAAGTGTCCGTCATCCAGGTCCCGGATTTCGAATTTTTTGGCATAGCTCGCTTTCGGCACTACGCGCATAAAGGCGATATCGTTCGGCTCCTCGCTCTCAATATTCTGGGTGGCGTCTACCTCGACATCGACACCGTGACCGTCAGTGGGTTTGATCCTTTCCGCGACAAGCCGTTTGTCATGGGCGTACAGGCAGATGTCGTTGGAGCTGCAGGAGGCCTCTGCAATGCTGTGATGATGTCCCAACCCGGATCGGCTTTCTCAACACGCTGGCTTCGTGAATACCGAAGCTTCAACTCGAAAGGCCGCGACAAATATTGGGATTTCCATTCGGTGAAGCTGCCTGCGATGCTTTCCTACGAGCTTGCCGACGAGATCACGATCCTGCCATACGATCGCCTGTTCTGGCCGCTCTGGAATGATCTTGAGCGAATCCTGCTCAAAGAGGGTTCGTGCTCGCTAGTCCCAAAATTGAAACACGCGTATGCATTTCACTTGTGGAATGGAGTGACTGAAAAAGCGCTGCAGCGAATTACACCGGAGTTTGTCAGCACCTCGACATCCGCCTACGCCAGCTTCGCGCGGAGGATTGGCCTCTAATGCCAAGACTTCCATTGGTTTCTGTCGTGATCCCAGCACACAACGCCGCCGCCTATTTGACGGAGGCTCTCTACAGCGTTGCTGCGCAGGTCTACAGAAACATCCAGGTCATCGTTGTCAACGATGGATCGACGGATGGGGTGGACGCGATCATCGACCGATTTCTGGACGGATCGAAAGATGTCTATGTCTCGTTTGAGACAAAGCGCGGTCTGCCAGCGGCGCTGAATGCCGGGATGCAGAAGGCCGAGGGCGACTTCATCGCCCGTTTCGATGCTGACGATTACATGTACTCCTGGCGTCTGCATGACCAGGTGAATTATTTCGTACAGCATCCCGAAATCGATCTGCTGGGCACAGGGGCCGATCTGATGGGTGCGGCGCGCGGCCACTACATGTCGCCGGCCGGCCATGAAGCAATCGTCGATGCGTTCCTCACGGGAAACCCCTTCATCCACCCTACGGTGGCCTTTCGTCGCCAATTGTTCGATCGAGGCTTGGTCCGGTACACAGAAGGTTTGCCGACCGAAGAGGACTACGAGCTTTGGTCGCGCCTGCTGCCGCAGGTTCGTGCGGCGAACATAGACAAGCGCCTCATCAAGTACCGAATCCACGATGCCAATAACCAGCGGCATCCATCGAAGCGCGAGATCAAGGTGCAGGCGCTGAAACAGTTCCTGGCGCCATGGCTGAACCCGAGCACTCAACTCCTCGAGGCCTTTGCAGACCTCCAGTGTTCCGGCTTCATCACGCACAGCAGCTACTCCGCGCTACGAGAATATGCGCGCAACTGGCGCCCCGGATGGCCGCGGGTTGGTTGGCTTCATGACAAGCTGCTTGGCACTGACAACTATCGAGACTTCATGTGGCTCGAACGGCGCCCAAGACGTTAGCAATCCGTCGCTTGTTCGACTGATATCGATGTTGAGAGGGTAGGAATGGCACCTAGTATTCTTCACAGCATTCCAGCACAACTCGAGCGGCTGAACGGCCCCGTCGATGATCGAGAGCTTGCCTTCGCTGCTGCTGTGCGAGAGCGCTTTGAACTCGACAAATGGCAACAGCCTTACATGGTCGATATCATCCGCGCGTTTCGCCTGGTCGACGGCGCAAGGGCCTACGTGGAGGTTGGAACCAGAGACAAGGGTAACCTGGCCTGGTTGGCTCACAAGCTGCTGCCTGGAGCGAAGATGATAGACGTCGACATCGATGAGTTTCCAGCATCTGAGGAAAAACTACGCAGCGAGCTGAGCCACATCGAGTACCACCGCATAACAGGCGACAGCGTATCGACGGCTACGGTGAGCCAAGTGGCGCAGGCGCTAGGCCCGGCCGGCGCTGACGCAATTTTTTGCGACAGCTCGCATATGTACGACCACACCCTGTCCGAATTCGATGCCTACTTCGGCCTGCTAAGGCCAGGTGGCGTCCTCATGTATCACGACTGTTTTTGGGAGGGCACGCCAGAGCATAAAGGCAAAGCTCAGGCACTCCAGCAGATCGATCGGATCATCCCGGTGTACTGCGTCTATATGGACGAAGCCGTTCATCGATATCGTCCCCGATCAGAGAATTCGGACGTATGGGGTGGCGTGGCGATTGCCGTCAAGTCAACGGGCGACTGAGGGGTATCGGGTGATGGACGCATTTGGGCTGCAATGGGAAATACGCAAGCTGCTGAGTTTCTTGACGCCCCTCGACGCCATCGGGTCGAGCAAAATCCGTGTGGGGAGTGGAAATGACGGCGGCTACGTGATGATCGATGACTTTTCAACGGTCACGGGTGCGTATTCGCTTGGCATCGGCGGAGACGTGTCGTGGGACATCGAGATGGCGCGCCGCAGTATACCTGTGTTCCAATACGACCATACCGTCGAAGGCCCGCCCATATCGCACGACCTTTTTCACTTCGCAAAAATTGGCATAGCGGCGACCGATGGAGGGGAATTTGCCTCCCTCCCCTCGCTACTTCGCACCAACGGTCACGCGGGGGACAAAGCACTAATTCTCAAAATGGACATCGAGGGCGCGGAGTGGGAGGTCCTGCCTGCGCTAGCGAAAGACGATCTCCGCTGTTTTCGGCAGATCGTCGTTGAATTGCACGGGTTCCTGCGCATTCGTGATGAAGCGTGGCGAACGCGAGCTCAAGAAGCGCTGGCCAAGCTCGGTCAACATCACGTGGCATGCCACGTCCATGGAAACAATTGGGGCGAATACGGAATTGTCGATGGCGTTCCAATTCCTGATGTAATGGAGGTGACTTGGTGCAGGCGAGATATTGCTCGGTTCCAAAGGTCTGGGCAGAATTTCCCAACGCATTTCGATCGGCCTTGCCATCCCGACCGCCCTGATTTCATGCTTGGAAGCTTCTCTTTTCTATGATCCGGATTACATATGGTGAATAGTTCCCAGGGCCCCGTGTTTATCTGCGGGCATCCTCGCGCCGACGGCGTGCGTTTCATCGTCGTCCTTCGCGACCCAATTTCTAATGTTTGGAGCATGCTGAATTATCCTTACGAGACCGAGTGGCATCCCAACAGCCGGCCGGAGGAGGGGTATTACGACCGGACGTATATCTGGGACAATATGCTGAGATGGTCGCAGCCATATTGGAGCCTGGCGAGCTTAGTTGGAACGGAGCTTTGGTCGTCGATCATGCTGGTCCGATATGACTGGTTTACCGACAACGTGGACAAGGCTCTTGAGAATATCTTTCAGTTCGTAGGCGTCGAGGACTTGCCAGCGATCGCGGGTTCGCTGAAGCAAAACATCCTTCAAGGTCTCCTCCTTCGTTGTGGAGAGAGAGCAGGACGTCGAGGCGAACTTCACCAATGGCCAGCTGTCTGCGGCGGACTTCACCGAAAAGCGCATCCGCGACGCGGTTCGGCATCCAGAGATCGTCCGTGCTTGTCGCCACTATCTAGAGGTGGCGCGTCAGCCTCTGACGGACCTCGGCTTTGAATATGCAGTCCCAGCCGACGTCGATGAAGGCCGGCTGCCATGAAGGCACTGGCGCCGCACAAGCTCCGGTCGTCAATGCGGGCGACGGCATCCGCACCATGAGAGCAATCGTGAACTCGCCTCTGCTGAGCCGGTCGAGGGTCGCGAAAATGCGCGCCTTCACTGTTCAAGCACGAACCTGATCTCCGAGCCTGCCGTCGTCACCTCGGTAGCCAGCTGATGATTGCCGTCGAGATCTCTTGCGTGCGGGTATGGGGGTGAGGAAAGATGACGGGGCCTGGACTGCCGGTGGGTAGGCAGGCGGAAAATCAGGGGCCACGATGGCAGCCGAAAGGACTTCGTTCCCCTCGCCGGGCACGACCAACGTAGCCGGCGCGCCGGTAGTAGACCCAGCCGGCGCTCCCAAGCAGCCGTCCGGGCAGCAGCCGGTGCACATCTCCTGCTCGCGCGGATTCTCCAACTGGCTGCAGCGGAACCAAGTCAGCCTGGCGTTCACCTCCTATCAGACCGGGCGGCTCTATCTTGTTGGCGTCAATCCCCAAGGGCAGACTGCGTTCCACGAGCGCTACCTCGCCCGCGCCATGGGGCTGTGGGCCGAACCGCAGCGGCTCGTTGTGTCGACGCTGTTTCAGGTCTGGCGGTTCGAGGACGTTCTTGGAGGCAATGCTGCACCGGGGACGCCGGACCGGCATTATGTCCCGCGCGTCGCGCACACGACGGGCGATTTGGACATCCACGACATCGGCGTCATGGCGGACGGTCGCATCGTGTTCGTGAATACCCTGTTCTCGTGCCTCTCCACCCTCAGCCCGACGCACGCCTTCCGTGTCCACTGGAAGCCGCCTTTCATTTCCAAACTGGCTGCCGAGGACCGCTGCCACCTGAACGGCCTCGCCATGAAGGATGGGCTGCCCGCATACGTCACGGCAACGAGCCGGAGCGACGCCGTCAACGGCTGGCGCGCCCGCAGGACTGAGGGTGGCACGATCATCGACGTGCAGACCGACCGGATCGTGACTGACAAACTGTCGATGCCGCACTCGCCGCGCTGGTACGGTGGCCGCATCTGGCTGCTCAATGCCGGCACCGGACATCTGGGTTTCATCGATCGAGATACGGGCGCCTTTCAGCCGGTCGCTTTCTGTCCCGGATTTCTGCGCGGGCTCGCCTTCCATAACGGACATGCCATCGTCGGGCTCTCGCTGCCCCGCGACGGAACATTCACCGGGCTCGCGCTCGACGACGAACTGAAGAAGCGTGATGCCGATCCGTGGTGCGGGGTGCAGATCGTCAATCTGACATCCGGCGACATCGTCGAATGGATCAAGCTCGAAGGCGGCGTCAGCGAGCTGTTCGACGTTTCGGTCTTGCCCGGCGTGAGATGGCCTGTCGCAACGGGCTTCCTCAACGACGAGATCAACTCACTCTTCACTTACGAGACGTGAGGAGTGGTCCGTGTGCGTTCGCGGTGGCGGCAGCCGATTCGTGTGCGCCCCACCGGCCCGGCGGCGAGCCCAACTGAGCGATTAAGACTGCCAGCGTGAACAGAGCGCGAAGGTGTAAAATGGACCTTGACCTGACGCCGCTGAGGGCCCTGTAGTCAGAGTCAGACGGCCACATAAGAATAACAAGGGGTCGCAATTGGTTAATGCGCAGCAGTCGTTGCCGCTCCGCCCCCGCGCGAGCCGCCAGCATGGCCCCTCGTTAGACGGGCGAGCTCTGCGATGCTCAAGCCGCGTTGGATAACTCCAGTGTCCCCCTTACCCACGATCGCGACTCTTCCAATGTTCTCGCCTTGGGAGCCTAGGGGAAAACCGAATGCCCGCTGACGTCACAACAACGCTACTTGCGACGATCAAGGCGCTGGCACCTGAGAAGGCGTCCGATCTGGATTTCGCGTCTGCGCAGGACACCACGCTTCAATCACTCGATCTCGACAGCCTCGATACTCTGAAACTTGCAATGGACCTCGAGGACGCGCTCGGGTTGAACATCGAGTTCGTGGACTTCCCGGACACGCTCACTCTGTCCGAACTTGCCGACAGATTATCCGGGGCGACAAAGCTGCAATAGCCCTTCGATCGTTCAGGTGAGCGCGATGGTCATGCTCGCCGGCATCTGGAACGGATCGTCGTGAGGGCTCATCTCGATCGATTGGCAATCGACCCGTAAATCGAGCTGCGACAAGGCCGCGACGACCAGCGCCCACACTTTCTTCGAGATGGATTTCCCCAGACAGGTGTGCGCGCCAAATCCAAACAACGCCGCCCCGTTATCGTCAGCCGAGTAGAGCCGGCTCTGCGTGAAGCATCTGACCCGTTCTCCCTCATCGAACGGAAAAGGACACTGCGCGGAGGGCGCCGAAAAAATCCGGTCGACGAATGTCAGCGAGCTTGACGTGTACGAGGGTGCCCATGTCATCTCTCGCATCTTCGCGCCGGGATGCGCCTGAAACGTTTCCCATATGGACAAGCCCAGCGTTCCGACGAACGGCCTTGCACCGAGCGACGCCAGACAAAGCAGAAGGAGGTTATCCTCGGACTGCGCACAGTGGACTTCAACGAAGGCAGCTATTTTGGCGTTGATCTTGGCACGTTCGCGTATCGACAGGTGTGGACTGAACAGACTTGGAATGGCATCGACCAGTTCCAACATGCCATCGTCGCGGGGGACGATGGCGGAAGAAATCGCTCGCCACAGCGGCTGACAGAACGCTTCGACAAGTTCAATCTTGGCTCCGGACCGAAACAGGGCCGAACGCAGAACGCCTAGAGCCTCTTCGCACGCCGCAAGCTGCCTGCCGTTCGTCTCCGATATCCTTTTGGCCATCACTTTGCGGATGCTTTGGTGCTTCTCGCCATCGATGAAGACAGGTAGATGGTCGAGCAACTTGATGGCAGCGGAAAAGTCGAGACCCGTTCTATCGGACAGAGCGCGATATCGGTCGGCCATCGAATACGTCGTGAACTCAGGGGAGAGAATTACGGATTTCGCGGCGTGAGCATCTTCGATGAAGCGAATCTTGCTTGCCACTCCTTCCCCCCTTCCCGGTCGGATGCGATACGCACACGCCCCGTCGCCCCCGATTCATCTCGCACCCAGATAAGTGGGCGCACCCGCCGCGTCCATGCAAATAATCGGCCCGCGGTGGCCTAGCGAGTATCTTGAGGACGCGAACTTTGACCACCGAAGGCCGAGCGTACGTTCCAGCCAACCCAGTGGCGTTCGCGTGCGAGCCGCTGCGATGACATTCAGAGAAAAAATTCGAGCTCTTCGCAGAGCCTTCCATTCGTTCGACCGGCGCGCGACACTGATGCTTTTCATGCTCCGCCACTTGAACAGGCCGCCCACCGAGGTGTTCCTGGGCGCGTGGAAGATCGTCGATGAGCCCACATCCAAGCGTCTGCTCAAGGAACGACTTGGTGTCCCATCGACGCACATCAGGCACTTTCGCTTGCGTCACCTGATCAAGCTGGTGTTCCCGCAATATGTACCGACCGTCACGTTTGACCCCGAAATGTTGGAACGAATGCGGCGAACGCCGTCCGTGGTGGCGAGCATCCATGCACGGACGGAGTTCGCGATGTGCGCCGCCCTCGATCGTGCTGGAATTCAAAGTGCGATCATAACCGCGTTTGATGTGCGGCCTGCCGAAATCGAGAATTACAATTTCTCTACACCGCCACAGAACATACTTCGGGGGCGAGATGTCTTTGTACGGGCGTTAGCTGCCCTGAGGAGCGGGAAAGTAGTGGTCTGTGACGTCGACTTCATCGCGGACAAGGACTTGCCGACTGCCCGGGTCTACATCTCGACGTCGCTGTTCGAGTTCGCGCGCAACATCAACGCGACGCTTTTCTTCGGCTACACGCAGATCTCCGACGATGGAGACATGAACTGCGTCTTCAGACAGGCACCTCTCGATTCTGCCTCGGCAGAAGATGATGCACAACATTTCATCGCTTTTACTGCCGATGTGCAGAGTGAACTTTCGGATCTGACGATCGGCGACTGGACGCCCTGAGCCGGCAGCTGGCCGTGGCACGAAGTTCTGCACGAGTGGACGCCGGGCAAGCCATTAATCATCTCTGTCTCTGTCCCCCCAAGTGACGTCGGCGCTCGAGGCAGCTCGTCGCGGCGAAGGGGATGTGCGTTGATCGAGCACTTCTCGATTGCGCGCTTTCGCACGGCCGAACTCCGGAACCCCGACGCTTTACGGGTGTTGGTCTACCAGAGAGCCCACTTCCGAGCACAAGCCAGCGCCATATGCACATGCCGAAAGATCTATCGAGGTCCCCCGCTGCGACACCAGCGGCCCCCGAACGGGTAGCTGTTCCTGAACGCGCGGCCGCAGGACGCGTGGTCGTTGCGAATGCACAACCCGAAGTCGGCGAGGGCGTTTATCCGGCCAAGGCTGCGATCGGAGACCGGTTCGAGGTCGAGTGTGATGCCTTCAGCGATGGCCACGACAAGATAGCGGTTGCGCTACGGTACCGCGGCCCGCGAGACCTGCACTGGCGCGAGACGCCGATGCGGCCCATTGGCAACGATCGGTGGCAGGGTCATTTCGATCTTGCCGAAAGGGGCGCGTACGTCTTCACCGTCGTCGCCTGGCGCGATGATTTTGCCACTTGGTTGGCGAACGCCAGCGCGAAGAGGCAAGCGGGCCAGAACATCGACGTTGAATTCGCCATTGCACAGCAGATGCTGGAGCGGGCGGCGGATAAGGCTTCCGATAGCGCCAGGCAGGAGCTGCAGCGGCTGCTCACTGCGTTCATAGCTGCCGGCTCCGATACGGCTGGATCCGCGCTGCGCTTCGAGTTGCTGGATGCCGACAGCACGAAGGAGCTGCTGTGCCGTTCGGGGCCGCGGCCATTCCAAGCGACCTACGCCCGCGAGTTATCCGTGCGCGTGGAGCGGAAAGCTGCGGCGTTCAGTGCCTGGTACGAGCTGACGCCGCGTTCGCAATCAGGCGATCCCCATCGACACGGGACCTTCCGTGACGTCATCGCCAGGTTGCCGTATGTCCGCAACATGGGTTTCGACGTTCTCTATCTAACGCCGATCCACCCTATTGGTCGCACTAACCGAAAGGGTCGCAACAACAGTCTCGTTGCGGAAAAGGGAGATCCCGGCAGTCCCTACGCTATCGGTACAGCCGACGGCGGTCACGACGCCATCCATCCTGAGCTGGGCAGCTTTGACGATTTCGCCGAGCTGATCGCCGCGGCGGCGGAGCACGGGCTCGAGATAGCGCTCGATTTCGCCATTCAATGTTCGCCCGATCATCCGTGGATAGCCGAACATCCCGAGTGGTTCAATCGGCTGCCCGATGGAAGCATTCGCCACGCCGAGAACCCACCGAAGAAGTACGAGGACATCGTCAACGTCGATTTCTACGGCGAAGCATTTCCCGCGCTCTGGCTGGCGCTCCGCGACGTGGTCCTGTTCTGGGTCGAGCATGGCGTAAAAATATTCCGCGTCGACAATCCGCACACCAAGCCGTTCCCGTTCTGGGAATGGCTGATCCGCGAGGTGCAAAACGTAGACCCTGACGTGATCTTCCTGTCGGAGGCCTTCACCCGCCCCAAGATCATGGAGCATCTCGCCCGCATCGGCTTCACGCAAAGCTACTCGTACTTCACTTGGCGCAACACCAAGCAGGAGTTGACGGATTATTTGACGGAGCTGACCAACGGGCCGGCTCGACACTTCATGCGCCCGAACTTCTTCGTCAACACGCCTGACATCAACCCCTTCTACCTCCAGACCAGTGGTCGGCCCGGTTTCCGCGTCCGCCTCGTGCTGGCCGCGACCCTGGGCGGCAACTACGGCGTCTACAGCGGCTTTGAGCTCTGCGAGGCGGCAGCGCTTCCCGGCAAGGAGGAGTACGCCAATTCGGAGAAATATGAGCTGAAGGCTTGGAACTGGAACGATCCGCAAAACATTCGCGATGACATCCGGCGCATCAACGCCCTGCGCAGCTCATCCCCCGCTCTGCAGCAGTTCGCCAACGTGAAGTTCTTCAACGCATGGAACGATAACATTCTGTACTACGGCAAAGCGACCGACGACCGTGACGACTTCCTGCTGTTCGCCGTCAACCTCGATCCGCATCGCGCACACGGAGCGCACTTCGAAGTCCCCCTATGGGAATTCGGGCTAGACGATAGTGCGTCGATCGAGGTTGAGGACGTGCTGAGTGGGCAACGCTTTACCTGGACCGGCAAGGTCCAGCACATGTGGCTCGACCCTGACGAAAACCCTTACGCCGTGTGGCGCCTCTATCGGCAGCGGGGTGTCGCATGAGCAGCGTCATGTTGCGTCAGGGCGTGATGGACCGCAGCGAGCCGCTGCGAGCCGATCCGGCTAAAGTAGTGGGTCCCATCGTCCGTGACGATCCGGAGTGGTATCGCGACGCCGTCATCTATCAGCTTCACATCAAGGCCTTCTGCGACTCCAACGGCGACGGCATCGGCGACATTCCGGGCCTGATCAGCAAGCTCGACTACATTCAGCAGCTCGGCGTTTCGGCCATTTGGCTTTTGCCCTTCTATCCATCGCCGTTGCGCGATGACGGCTACGACATCGCGGATTACACCGCGGTGCATCCGGCTTACGGAACCATCGACGACTTCAAGAAGCTCGTGGATGCAGCGCATGAGCGCGGCATTCGCCTGATCACCGAGCTCGTGATCAACCACACGTCCGATAGCCATCCCTGGTTTCAGCGCGCCCGCCGTGCGCCGCCCGGCTCCCCGGAGCGCGACTTCTACGTCTGGAGCGATACCGAAGATCGCTACCAGGGCACGCGCATCATCTTCGTCGACAGCGAGACCTCGAACTGGACGTGGGACAAGGTCGCGGGCGCGTATTTTTGGCATCGGTTCTATTCACATCAGCCGGACCTGAACTTCGCCAACCCCCGCGTATTCGAGGAAGTCGTTGCGGCCATGCGCTTCTGGCTCGACCTCGGCGTCGACGGCCTTCGGCTGGACGCGGTGCCGTACCTTTGCGAGGAGGAGGGCACCAACAACGAAAACCTGCCCGCGACCCATGAGGTGCTGCGGCGCATTCGGGCAGAGATTGACGCCAGCTATCCCGATCGCATGTTGCTGGCCGAGGCCAACCAATGGCCCGAGGACACGCGCCCGTATTTCGGCGAGGGCGATGAATGCCACATGGCGTTCCACTTCCCCTTGATGCCGCGCATGTACATGGCGCTGGCTCAGGAGGACCGCCACCCGATCACTGACATTCTGCGCCAGACGCCGGACATTCCCGACGGCTGTCAGTGGGCACTGTTCCTGCGCAACCACGATGAGTTGACCCTTGAGATGGTCACCGACGAGGAGCGCGACTACCTCTGGAAGACGTACGCCGTCGATCCCCGCGCCCGCATCAACCTGGGCATCCGCCGCCGCCTCGCGTCGTTGATGGACAACGACCGCCGCAAGATCGAGCTGATGAACATCCTGCTGTTCTCCATGCGGGGAACACCGGTGATCTACTACGGCGACGAGATCGGCATGGGAGACAATTTCTATCTCGGCGACCGCGACGGCGTGCGCACCCCGATGCAATGGTCCATCGACCGCAACGGCGGCTTCTCGCGGGCCGAACCGCAGCGGCTGTACCTGCCACTGCTCATGGATCCGATTTACGGCTACCACGCCGTCAATGTGGAATCGCAGCAGAGCGACGCGTCCTCGCTGCTCAACTGGACCCGCCGGATGGTCGCGGTGCGGAAGAACCACCAGGCGTTCGGCCGCGGCAGCGTCGAGTTCGTCTATCCAAGCAATCGCCGGATACTTGCGTTTCTGCGCGAGCTGGATGGCGAGACGATCCTTTGCGTCGCCAATCTCAGCCGCTCGGCCCAGGCCGCTGAACTCGATCTCAGCCGCTTCAGCGGCTGCGTGCCGATCGAGCTGACGGGTGGAGCATCGTTCCCGCCCATCGGTGATGCCACATACGTCCTGACGCTGCCCGCATATGGTTATTTCTGGTTCGTGCTCGCCGACCAGAAGCATCTCCCCCGCTGGTATGTCCCGCCCCCGGATCCTCTGCCCGAGCTGATCACGTTGGTCATGGGCGACAGCTGGCAAGGCATGCTGGGCACCAGGGAAGGGCGGCATCTCGAACGCAGCGTGCTCAAAAAGTACCTCGTTCGCCAACGCTGGTTCGCTGCAAAGAGCGAGGGCATCGACGATGTATCGCTCACGCCGCTTGCATCGCTGAATGGCGGCGACGTCGATCATATGCTGTCGACGCTCGAAGTGCGCAGCGGCAGCGGCGGCGCGCAACGGTACTTCCTTCCCGTCACGCTCCGCTGGAAAGAGGCGGGGGCCGAGGCACGGCGCCCCTACGCGCTCGCCAAGGTGCGCCGCGGCTCTCGGCTCGGCACCCTCTACGACGGAGCGGGAGACGAGGGCTTCTTTGCTTCTCTCGCTGAGCACCTGCGCGCCGGGCGATCGATCGAAGTGCGCGGCGGCGAGCTAAGATTTCGTCGTAGTGCGGCTCTGCCGGACGCGACGGAGGATGAGCAGATAAGGGTCGTGGGCGGCGATCAAAGCAATGCGTCCGCCGTCATCGGCGACGCCATCATGCTGAAAGTTTATCGGCGCATCGATGTGGGGTCTCATCCCGAAGTCGAGATGTCGAGATACCTGACCGAAAGCGCCGGGTTTACCAATACGCCGCGCTTCATGGGCTCCCTCGAGTTTGCCTCTGAGACGGATGAAAGCGTTGTCCTCGCGGTGGCTCTGGAGTTCGTCAAGAACCAGGGAGACGCATGGCATGTGGTCACCGAGGCGCTCACCAAGGCGCTGGAGGAGTTCGGCCTCAACCCTGCGGGGGAAGAATTGCCCAACCTGACGTTCCCGATCGACATCGGCAAGAAGCTGGGACGGCGAACGGCAGACCTGCACGTCGCCTTGTCGCAGCCGACGCAGAACCCCGCGTTTTCGCCGGAGCCGATCGCAGCCGACGACATCTGCCGCTGGGTGCAGCTCACACGGAGAGAGGCCGACGACACGTTCGCTGCACTCCGCCGGCTCGATCGTAGCACATTGCCGCCAGCCACGGTCCAATGCGTTGAGCTGCTGTTGGAGCGTGCGGGTGAAGTCAGCGCCACCATCGATCGCCTGGAGAGGTTGTCGCCATCGGGCATGAAGACGCGAGTCCACGGCGACTACCATTTGGGCCAGATGCTCATCGTGCAGAACGATCTCGTCATCGTCGACTTCGAAGGTGAGCCGTCGCGGTCGCTCGCCGAGCGGCACGAGAAAACGTGTCCATTGAGCGATCTCGCCGGTGCGCTGCGCTCACTCGACTATGCTGCCTGGACCGCGCTCGATCGCGTGCGTGCCGAGGGAGTTGTTGCCAGCGAGCATCTAGGCCCGCTGGCCTTGCGTTGGCGCGATCGGCAAATCCAGGATTGCATCAACTCCTACCGGAAGATCGTCAAGGCGGCGGGCGCCTACCCGAGTGACACTGCGACGGCCGATGGACTGCTCGTGCTCTTTCTGTTGCGCAAGGCGCTCTATGAGCTGCGCTACGAAGTCGGCAGCCGGCCTGCTTGGCTGTCGATCCCCACACGCGGGATAATCGGCCTCCTGGACCGCATTGGAGTTGCAGCATGAGTGGCAACCTCAAGGCTCGTCCGCAGCAACGGATGCCAGATGCGGCAGCCGTCCATGACATCATTGCGGGCCGCCACGGCGATCCGTTTAGCGTGCTCGGCCCGCATCGCCAGCCCGACGGGTCGTGGACGGTCAACGTGTTCTCGCCCGACGCCGACGCCGTGGAGGTCGTCGATAGAGAGCGCGGCCTCCCGCTTGCACGCCTCGACAAAGTCCACACGGCTGGCTTTTTTACCGGCGTCACGGATGCAGACCTCGGCCGCGGCTACCGGCTGCGGAGGTCGCGCGGAAGCCACGCATGGGACAGCGCCGACCCATATGCATTTGCCAGCACCCTGGGCGAGCTCGACATCTATTTCCTCGGCGAGGGTTCGCACCTCGACGCCTATGAAAAGCTCGGCGCGCATGCCGACACCATCGATGGCGTGTCCGGCGTTCGCTTTGCTGTTTGGGCGCCTAACGCAACGCGTGCCAGCGTCGTCGGACACTTCAATGGCTGGGATGGGCGCCGCCATCCGATGCGCAAGCATCCCGCGATCGGCGTGTGGGACCTCTTCATCCCGGGGCTGGTGCCGGGCGATCTGTACAAGTTCGAGTTGCTCGGCGCGTCGGGGCAGCTTCTTCCGACCAAGGCAGATCCGTTCGGGCAATCGCATGAGCTTCCCCCGGCGACAAGCTCAGTTGTTCCCCCGCCGGCGGATTTCGGTTGGCACGATCAACGGTGGATGCAGGCGAGGTCGGCCGCGCAATCTGTGGCAGCGCCAGTGTCCATCTACGAGATACACCTCGCATCCTGGCGCCGGGGCGATCATGACGCCTTGCTCGATTACGATCGCATCGGTGATGACCTCATTCCCTACCTGAAGGACCTGGGCTTCACGCACGTCGAATTTATGCCCGTTGCTGAGTACCCCTTCGGCGGCTCATGGGGCTATCAGCCAACCGGCCTGTTCGCGCCGACGTCGCGCTTTGGTTCGCCGGAGGCATTTGCGCGCCTCGTGGACCGCATGCATCAGGCCGGCATCGGCGTTCTCGTCGATTGGGTGCCCGGGCATTTTCCCAACGACGCGCATGGCCTCGCTCGCTTCGACGGGACCGCGCTCTATGAGCACGAGGATCCGCGCCGAGGGTTTCACAAGGACTGGAACACGCTGATCTACAACTACGGGCGCCGCGAGGTCGCGAATTTTCTCGAGTGCAACGCGCACTATTGGATCGAGAAGTTTCATGTCGACGGCCTGCGCGTCGATGCCGTCGCCTCGATGCTCTATCTCGACTACAGCCGGGACCCGGGCGAGTGGGAGCCGAACCGTTTTGGCGGGCGCGAGAACCTCGAGGCGATCGACTTTCTCCGCCGCACCAATACGACGCTCTACCGCGATCACCCCGGCATCATGATGGTGGCCGAAGAGTCGACCGCCTGGCCGAAGGTCTCTCGGCCGGTGGATACCGGCGGGCTTGGCTTTGGCTTCAAATGGAACATGGGGTGGATGCACGACACGCTCGAGTACATCGAGCAGGATCCCATCCACCGGCGCTATCACCACTACAAGCTCACGTTCGGCCTGCTGTATGCTTGGGATGAAAACTTCATCCTTCCCATCAGCCATGACGAGGTCGTTCACGGTAAGGGGTCGCTGCTTGCAAAAATGCCGGGCGATCGCTGGCAGCAGTTCGCCAATCTGAGGGCCTACCTCGCGTTCATGTGGACGCATCCCGGCAAGAAGCTGCTGTTCATGGGGTGCGAATTCGGCCAGGAGCGAGAGTGGAACCACGATCGCTCGCTCGATTGGCACCTGCTCTCCGATCCGGCGCACCGTGGCATTCAAAATCTCGTGCGCGATCTGAATGAAGCCTACCGCACGCTGCCCGCGCTGCATCAGCGCGACTGCGAGCCTGCAGGATTTGAATGGATCGACGGCGGCAATGCCATCGACAGCGTGCTCGTCTTTCTGCGCAAGGGCGTTGACGGCGCTCCCCCTGCGCTCATCGCGTGCAACTTCACGCCCGTCGTGCGGCATGACTTTCTGATCGGCGCACCGATGCCGGGCCGCTGGCGCGAACTGCTCAACTCAGATGCCGCTGCATACGGTGGCTCCAACATTCTCAACGATGCACGAGCCACCGAGCCGATCGAGCGGCACGGCCGTCCGCAGTCACTTCGCGTGACGCTGCCGCCATTGGCGGTGTGCGTCTGGGTTCCAGAGGATCAACAATGAGCCGGGCACGCGTCAGAGTCTCCGAGGGATCTCCGCACGCGCTGGGTCCGACCGCGGATGCCGGCGGAGTGAACTTTGCGCTGTACGCGCCGAATGCGGAGCGCGTCGAAGTGGCTCTGTTCGAGCCCGACGGAAAACGTGAGACCGGCCGTGTGGTCCTCCCGGAGTTCACTGACGAGGTGTGGCACGGTTACGTTCACGGGATTGGCGCCGGGCAACTCTACGGCTACCGCGTGCACGGGCCATACGCCCCGGCCGAAGGGCACCGGTTCAATTCCAACAAGCTGCTGGTTGATCCTTACGCGCGTCTGCTGCAGGGCGATCTGCAGTGGAACCCCGCTCACTTCGGTTACAAGCTCGATGACAAGGAGAACGCCGATCTCAGCTTCGATGAAGCCGACAGCGCGCCGTTCACGCCTAAATCTGTGGTCACCGAGCTTGGCGCTGGCAAAAGATCGATCTTCGCCGCGCGGCGCCGCGATTGGAAGCAGGTCGCCTGGAGCGACACGGTCCTCTATGAGGCCCATGTCAAAGGCTTCACCCAACGACATCCGGGCGTACAGCACCGTCAGCGCGGCACCATCGCCGGTCTCGGCAATCCGAAAGTCATCGAGCATCTGGTAAAGCTGGGCGTGACCAGCCTCGAGCTGATGCCCATCCACGCCTTCTACGACGACAGCTACCTCGTCGACAAAGGCCTGAGCAATTATTGGGGCTACAGCACCCTATCATTCTTTGCGCCGGCAAATCGCTACTTGGGAAGCGGCGAACTCAGCGAGATCCGAACCGCTGTCGGCCGATTGCACGACGCTGGCATCGAAGTCATCCTGGACGTCGTCTACAACCACACGGCCGAAGGAAACCACCTCGGTCCGACACTGTCGTTCCGCGGCATCGACAACGCCGCGTACTACAAGCTGGCAGACGACCCGCGCTTCTATTTCGATACCACTGGCTGCGGCAACACCCTCAATCTGGGCAACCCGCGCGTCCTCCAACTCGTCACCGACTCCCTGCGTTACTGGGTGCAGGAGTTCGGCGTCGATGGGTTCCGCTTCGACCTGGCTTCCACGCTTGCACGTGACGACCGAGCGTTTTCTCCGACGGGCAGCTTCCTTTCCGCTCTGCGGCAGGACCCGGTTTTGTCGGGCGTGAAACTCATCGCCGAAGCTTGGGATCTCGGGGCGGACGGCTATCAGGTCGGCAACTTTCCACCTGGCTGGGCCGAGTGGAACGGCCGCTTCCGCGACGATGCCCGCGGCTTCTGGCGCGGTGAGGAAGGCTATCTTGCTGCCATCGCGGGAGGTCTCCTCGGATCGGCGCAGCTCTTCGACAAGGGAGGGCGCCGCCCGTGGGCAAGCGTCAACTTCGTGACCGCGCACGATGGCTTCACGCTCGCTGACCTCTACGCCTTCAATGACAAGCACAATGAGCAGAACGGCGAGGACAACGCCGACGGTCACGATGACAACCGTAGCTGGAACTGCGGCGTCGAAGGCGCGACGGAGGATACTGAGGTCCTCGATCTGCGCGATCGCATGCGCCGCAACCAGATGGCGACATTGATCCTGTCGCAGGGCACGCCGATGCTGCTCATGGGAGACGAGCAGGGGCGCACCCAGCAGGGCAACAACAACGCCTACTGCCAGGACAACGACATCACTTGGATGCGCTGGCAAGATATCGGTCCGCGCGAGGAGGCCTTCCGCGAGTTCGTGACAGGCCTTTTGCGTATTCGCCGGTCCCGCCCGCTGCTCAACCAGCCACGCTTCCTGCACGGCGAGGACGTCGGCGGCGCCAAGAATGTCATGTGGCTGCGCGCCGACGGGAAGGAAATGGGTCCGGATGACTGGCTCAACGGCATCAATCGCAGCGTTGCGCTATTGCTGCGCGCACGGCACGCCAAGCCGCTGCTGATGTTGCTCAATGCATATCACGAGGGCGTATCCTTCAAGCTCCCGAAGTCCCCCACTGGCGCTTGGCGGCTCATTGTCGACACCGAGCACGGAACCATAGAGCCGCGCAACGCGACGGCGACCAGTGGCGATCTGATCATTTCCGGCCGCTCGCTGGTGCTCTACGAGGCCGCTCGCGCATGACCTCTCATGTTTTCAAAGGATCGTGGGGCGCAAGTGTTCTTCCCGGCGGCGGTGCGCGATTCCGCTTGTGGGCGCCGGCTAAAAAGTCCGTCACGCTGGTGGGAAATGCCGGCGAAGTTCTGGGGCCGATGCAACGCGTCGATGACGGCTGGTTCGAGCTGGAGACCGACGCCGTGCCCGTCAACGGTGCGTATGCCTTTGAGGTGGACGGACAGCGCGTGCCCGATCCCGCCTCCCGCGCGCAGATAGGTGGTGTCCACGGTCCGTCGCGGCTGGTGGACGGCTCTGCGTTCTCCTGGCGCAACGAAGGCTGGCGCGGCCGCCCGTGGGAGGAGGCCGTCATTTATGAGCTTCACACGGGGACATTCACGCCGGATGGCACGTTCGAGGGCATCGAAAAGAAACTCGACCACCTAGCGTCAGTGGGTGTCTCGGCCATCGAGCTGATGCCGATCGCGCAGTTCGGCGGCACGCGGGGATGGGGATACGACGGTGTGCTGCTCTACGCGCCGCACAACGTCTACGGCGGACCCGAAGCGTTCAAGCGGCTCGTCGACGCCGCCCACGAGCGCGAGCTGATGGTGCTGCTCGACGTCGTCTACAATCACTTTGGTCCCGACGGAAACTACTTGCACCTGTACGCACCGGACTTCTTCCATCCGCAGCGCCATACGCCTTGGGGCGCCGCCATCGCCTACGAGAAGCAGCCGGTGCGGCGCTTTTTCATCGAGAACGCACTTTATTGGCTGGAAGAATTTCGGTTGGACGGGTTGCGGCTCGATGCCATCGACCAGATCGACGATCCATCACCGACCTCCATCCTGGAGGAACTTGCCGCCGAGGTCCGTCGCACGATCACGGATCGGCATGTGCATCTGACGACGGAGGATGAGCGCAACATCGTCAATCTGCACGAGCGCGACGCCGAGGGTAACGCGCCTCTGTATACCAGCGAATGGAACGATGACTTTCACCACACCGCGCACGTCCTGGCGACCGGCGAACGCGACGGCTATTATCTCGACTACGCGACCGACGTGTCGCAGATGGCGCGATGCATTGCCGAGGGTTATGTCTACCAAGGCGAGTTATCGCCTACCAAAGACCAGCCGCGCGGCTTTGCCTGCAACAGCCTGCCGCCCGGCGCCTTCATTGATTTCCTGCAGAACCACGACCAGATCGGCAATCGCGCCTTCGGCGAGCGACTGATTGCCTTGTCGGACGAAAAGACAGTTGATCTCCTCACGGCAATACTTCTTTTGTCGCCGCACGTACCGCTGTTGTTCATGGGCGAGGAGTGGGGCGAACGGCGACCATTCTGCTACTTCACCGATTTCACCGGCGACCTTGCGGCTTCAGTGCGCGATGGGCGTCGCGAGGAATTCAAAAGATGGCCGCAGTTTTCCGACCCCGCCAACAGGCTGAAGATCCCTGATCCGAATGCTATGGCCACGGCCGAAGCATCGCGCATCGACTGGAGCTTCCAGAACACGCCGGCTGGCGTTTCCCGCATGGCTCTGGTGCGCAAGCTGCTATCGGTACGCAAGCGTGATCTGGTCCCCCGCTTCGTTGGACTGAAGGGGGGACAAGCGAACTTTGAGCTCTGGTCGCCCGAGGCATTTGGCATCGCGTGGCGGCTCGCCGACGGTGAGCAGCTACGCATGGCTGTGAACATCGGCGAGTCCCCGCTCAACCCGTCGGCGCATTCCGATCTCAAGGTTCTCTATGAGTCGTCAGAAGGCGCCGGTGCCTCCCTGCGCGGCGGGCGGCTGCCCGCGCGGTCGGTGGTTGTCGGTTTCGAGGGAGGTGCGGGCAATGGATAGATCCCTTGCCGATCTCTCAGAGAAGGCCGGCATCGAGTCCGCGTACATCAGCGAGAGCGGCGAGCTTCGCGTCATGTCAGACGAAGTGAAGCTCGCGTTGCTCGAGCTTCTGGGCATGCCTGAGAACGGCGTTTCACCGGAGATGGTAGCGCCTTCCTGTGCCCAGCCGTGCTTCGTGCCGAGCTGGTTGCACGACCAGCGCGCGTGGGGAATTGCCGCGCAACTCTACGGCGTCCGCTCCGGGCGCAATGCCGGCATCGGCGATTTCGAAGATCTCGCGCGCTTAGCAGAGATGTTCGCGCCGCTTGGTGCCGACTTCATCGGTGTCAATCCGCTACACGCGCTGTTCTTCGCCGACCCGGAGCGCGCAAGTCCCTATTCGCCGTCCAGCAAGCGGTTTCTCAACCCGATCTATATCGCTCTTGATCGCGTCGTTCGCGAACGGGATCTGCACGAGCTGAACGACAGACTGCACGAACTGCGGAGCGTCGATCTCGTCGACTACGCCGGGGTCGCGGCCTTAAAGCGCGCCGTTCTGGAGACGGCGTTCGCTCAGCGCTCCGGTGACCCCGCCTTCGAGGCGTTTTGCGAAATAGGCGCCGATGCACTGGAGCGCTTTGCCGTCTTCGAGGCGCTGAGCGAGCACTTTGCCGCCGAGGGACTCGGAGCTGGCTGGCATGGCTGGCCGCAGGAGTTCCATGATCCTGCCTCGGCAAGCGTCGCCGAGTTCGCAGCTCACCACGCGCGCCGCATCGACTTTCACAAGTGGCTGCAGTGGACGGCCGCGGAGCAATTGGCCGAGGCGCAGCGCCGGGCGAGAGAAGCCGGAATGCGCATCGGAATATACCTCGATCTCGCGGTAGGCGTGACCCCGGAGGGTTCGGCCGCCTGGTCCGACAAGGATCTCTACGCAACTGGTGCCCGCGTCGGGGCTCCGCCGGACATGTTCAACCATCTCGGTCAGGACTGGGGTCTGACCCCCATGCGGCCCACGGCGCTGTCGACGCGTGGGCTCGAGCCGGCGAAGCAGGAGATTTCGGCCGCGATGAAGACGGCTGGGGCCGTGCGCCTCGACCACGCGATGGGCCTTGTCAGGCTCTATTGGTTGCCGTCCGGGTCGGATGCGCGCAGCGGCGGTTACGTACGCTACCCGATGGACGCTTTGCTGAACGTCCTTGGGCGCAGCTCCGACGCCAATCGCTGCCTGGTAATCGGCGAGGATCTGGGCACGGTGCCGCCGGGCTTTCGCGAGAAGATGCGGGCCCATCACATCTTGAGTTATCGCGTGCTTTACTTCGAGCGCACCGGCGATGGACTTTTCATCCCGCCGCAGAGCTATCCGAAGGAAGCGCTCGCGTGCGTCGCCACGCATGATCTGCCCCCCTTGCGCGGGTGGTGGTGCGGATCCGATATCGAGGCGCGAGCATACTGCCGGGTTTACGAGTGCGACGTTGATGCCGACCAGGCGCGGGCGCAGCGCGCGATTGATCGGCAGAAGCTTCTGGAGTCGCTGGCGGCCGAGCAACTGCTGGATGGATGCCTCAGTGATTACCAAGGCCAATCCATACCGGACGACGTGTTTACCGCGGTCCACCGTTATCTCGCACGTTCGCCGGCTTGGCTGTTTGGCGTGCAGCTCGAGGACATCGCCGGCTCGGTCGAGATGGTGAACCTGCCCGGCACCGACAGGCAGTACGCCAACTGGAGGCGCAAGATCCCCCTTACCCTCGAGGAATTGCCGCAACATCACCTCATGGGGCGGACGGTTGAAGCAATCGCGGCCGAGCGCCCGCGCCACCCATGACCGCCGCGATAACCAAAACGCCGACGGCGACCTACCGGCTGCAACTGCGCAACGGCATGGACTTCGCGCGCGCTGCAGAGCTTGCACCTTACTTCTCCAGGCTCGGCATATCCCATCTCTACTTGTCGCCCATCTTCACCGCAGCACCGGGCTCGACCCACGGCTACGATGGCATCGACTTCAACGAGATCGATCCAGAGCTCGGCGGATATGAGGGGTTTGCCTACCTTTCGCGCGCCATGCAGGGAGCAGGGATCGGCATCGTCCTGGATATCGTTCCCAACCATATGGGTGCCCATCCGACGAACCCATGGTGGCGCAGCGTGCTGGAATGGGGACCCAACAGTCCCCACGCCAATCACTTTGATGTCGATTGGGCGGCGCAGAAGCTGATCGTGCCGCGCTTGGGCGATCATTACGGTTCCGCGCTGCGATCGGGTGCGATGCAACTCGTAGCGGACCCAGAAGCGGGCGAGCTAGGACTCCGATACGCAGACATGCGGCTGCCGCTCAATCCCCCGAGCTATGCCGGAATACTGACGGTTGCCGACCAAGACCTTTTCGGCGCACTCGCGTTGAAATTCGCGACAGCCACCGCCGCCGCAGGAGCAGAACTCAAAGCCGAGTTCGCGGCGTGCCTCGCCGATCCTAAGGCCGCCGCTGCGCTGGACCGCGCGCTCGCCAGGATCAACGGTGATTGGCAACAGCTGCACGGCGTCCATGAGGAGCAGGTTTGGCGGCTCGCGCACTGGCGGACCGCGCGCGAAAACCTCACCTATCGCCGCTTTTTCGAGATTGCCGAGCTGGTGGGCGTGAGGGTCGAACAACCGAACGTCTTCGACGATGTGCACCGGACGGTCTTGGACTTGGTCCGCGACGGACTGGTTCACGGACTGCGTATCGACCACATCGACGGCTTGGCCGATCCTGCGGGATACCTGAGCCGGCTTCGCGCCGCGATCGGGCGAGATGATTTCTACGTCATAGTCGAGAAAATCCTCGCGCCGGACGAGGAGCTGCGCGAGACGTGGTCCGTGGATGGTACCACCGGCTACGAGTTCATAGCTGCATTGGGCCAGCTGCTGGTGGATACGGCCGCACGGGAGGATCTGACGCGCGCTTACGAAGACTTCGTGCAGGACAAGCGCGATCTTGCGGGCGAAGTTGTCGCCACCAAACGCCGCACGCTGACGCGCAATCTCGCAGGCGAACTCGACCACCTGTCCGATCTTGCCTCGACGCTTGCGTCTGAGGACATCGACACCCGCGACCTCGGCCGCGATACGATGCGACGCGCCATCGTCGAACTCGCGTCCGCAATGCCGGTCTACCGCACGTATGTCGATGCCAGCGGCGCCGGCGCCGCCGACGAGACGGTCTTGCACGGCGCCATCGATGCGGCACGACAGGTGCGCGAAGTCGAGGACGATGCAGCTTTCGAATTTCTCGAGCGCCTGTTCAAGCTGGATTTCTCGGATGCGGCGCGCCGCACGGCGGCGTTGCGGTTTTCAACGCGCTTCCAGCAGACGACCGGACCGCTGACCGCGAAAGCGTTCGAGGACACGCTGTTCTATCGCTACAACCGGCTGATCGCCGTCAACGAGGTGGGCGGCGAGCTTGATCCGCTCGGAGGCTCGGTTGAGCACTTCCACGCGGCCATGCAGTTGCGCCAGAAGCGTCCGGCCGGCCTTTCGGCCACCGCCACGCACGACACCAAGCGCGGAGAGGACTCACGCGCGCGCATCTACGCCATCAGCGAAGCACCACGAGCGTGGGAGGAAGCGGTCGGCCGCTGGGCGGCGATGAATGCCGAGCTGCACCATGGCAAGGCACACCCCGATCGCGATACGGAATGGATGTTCTATCAGGCGCTGCTCGGGGCCTGGCCGGTGGGATCGCAGCCGCCCAATGCCGAGGCAATGCAAGCGCTGTCGCAGCGGATGTCCGCGTTCATGATCAAGGCGGCACGAGAGGCCAAGCTGCACACCACGTGGACGCAGCCGGATGAAGAGTCTGAGGGCCTACTCACTTCCTTCGTCGAGCAAGCGCTCGATCCAGCGCGCTCGCGCCAGTTTCTCGGCGACTTCGGCATTGCGATCAAGCCGTTCGTTCGGGCCGGCGCAGTCAACAGCTTGACGCAGGTCGTCCTCAAGCTCTTCGCGCCTGGGGTCCCTGACATCTACCAGGGCACGGAAACCTGGGATCTCTCGCTGGTCGATCCGGACAATCGCCGCCCCGTCGATTTCGAGCAGAACGATGGCCTGTCAAAAGCGGAGGCGTCCTCCAAAGGACTGCTGGACGCATGGACGACTGGCGCCGTCAAGCAGCGCATTCTGCGTGCAGGATTGGAACTGCGCCGGACACTCGGCGCGCGTTTGGAAAATGCTGACTACGCACCGTTGAAGGTGGCCGGGCCGCTGCACGAGCACGTGGTGGCTTTTGCAAAAAAACACCAGACGGGCGATGTTGTCGTTCTAGGTACGCGACTGTCGCTCAATCTGCTCGAAAGTGAGGTCCCGCTCGTTTCTGCGCAGCGCTGGGCGGACACGCGCGTTCACTTGCCAACCGGAGCAGGCAAATTCGTGGATATCCTGACCGGGCGAGAGTTGCTGCTCGTCGGCGAGCTGGAAATAGCCGAGCTGCTCCGCGATCTGCCGGTGGCGGTGCTGAGTAGTCGGTGAAGGGTCAGGCGGGCAGCGTGCGGAAGCCAATCAATCACGACGAGGTCCAGCGGCTGCATCAAGAGCTGGTTCACGAGCTGACGCGCAATGTCGGCGTCTCCCAGCTCGATGCATCGCAGCGCGATTGGTTGCAGGCGACCTCGCTGGCGATCCGCGGCCGCGTTGTCGACCGCTTCCATCAGATGAATGCGCGGCTGCGCGCGTCGAATTTCAAGCAGGTCTGCTATCTGTCGATGGAGTTTCTGGTCGCCAAGCAACTCGAGAGCGCCCTTATGGCGACGGGGTTGCGGGACGAGTGCGCCGAAGCCCTGTCACGGCTCGGCTTGTCGCTGGACGACCTTTTCGAGCTGGAGCCAGAACCGGCGCTCGGCAACGGCGGCCTCGGCCGCCTTGCGGCCTGCTTTCTCGAGTCGATGGCGTGCAGGGGGCTGCCCGGAATCGGCTACGGGCTCCGCTATGAGTATGGAATGTTTCGTCAGGAGTTCGCCGACGGTTGGCAGGTGGAACAGCCGGACGATTGGCTCAGTCATAGAAATGCGTGGGAGCTTTATCGCCCCGAGCCGGCCTTCGTGATCGGCTTCGGCGGCCATGTTGAGCACCGGGATTACCGCGCGATCTGGCATCCCGCGGAAAGCGTCATCGCTATCGCGCATGATCTCCTGGTCCCGGGCTATCGCAACGAGACCGTGAACACCTTGCGACTTTGGAGCGCCCGCCCAGTCGCCGCTCTCGACTTCGGCACCTTCAGTCGCGGCAATTATCTCCAAGCAGTCGCGGCCAAGATCCGTTCGAAGACCGTCACGCGCCTCCTCTATCCGGACGACAGCACACCGGAAGGCCGCGAGCTGCGATTGCGGCAGGAACATTTCTTCGCGTCGGCTTCCGTCCAGGATCTCGTCGCCCGTTACCTCAAGGATCACTCCGATTGGGACCAGCTGCCCGATAAGGTGGCGATCCACCTCAACGATACGCATCCAGCGCTCGCCCCGGCGGAACTGGTCAGGCTGCTTGTCGACGAACACCGCCAGCCCTGGGATCGAGCTTTGGAGCTGACCCGCGCCGTCTTCAGCTACACCAACCATACGCTGATGCCCGAAGCACTGGAGGTGTGGCAGAGCGAACTCATGCGGCGGGTAGCACCGCGCCATCTGGAAATCATCGAAGAGATAAGCCGGCAGCTGTTGCGCAAAGTGGCCGGGCGAAGCGACGTGCGGGCCGAGAGTGTCGCCATCGTCAGTGAGGATCCGCCCTCCGTCAACATGGGCCGGTTCTCGGTGGTCATGAGTCACAAGGTCAATGGCGTGTCCGCGCTCCACAGCCGCCTTGTGCGAGACAGCCTGTTCGCCGAATTCAGCAAGCTGCACCCGGACCGCTTCTGCAACGTGACGAATGGGATATCGCCGCGCCTCTGGCTGTATCAATCAAACCCCGGGCTCTGCGCGCTCATCGACCGGCGGCTGGGCGAAGGGTGGCGTGAGGCTTTCGACCTGAGCGGATTGGCAGCGCTGGGCGATGACCCGGAGTTCCGCGCCGAGTTCACCGCCATCAAGCGTGCCAACAAGTTGCGACTGTCGCATGTCGTAGCGGCCAGAGCCGGCGCCGAGATCGACATCGGCGCCCTGGTCGACGTGCAAGCCAAGCGCATCCACGAATACAAACGCCAGCTCCTCAATATCTTCGCCGTGATAGCCCGCTGGAACGCGATGAAGTCGGACCCGACCGCCTATTGGCCACGGCGCGTCGTGCTGATCGCCGGCAAGGCCGCCTCGAGCTACTGGCTGGCCAAGCTGATCATCAAGCTGGCGCACGACGTCGGCCGGCGCATCAACAACGATCCGGAAACCTCCGACCGGCTGAAGCTCCACTTCCTGCCTAACTACAATGTATCCCTGGCGGAACGTCTGATGCCCGCGGCCGATGTTTCCCAGCAGATATCTCTGGCGGGGACCGAGGCATCGGGTACGGGAAATATGAAGCTCGCCCTGAATGGCGCGATCACCCTGTGCACGCGCGATGGCGCCAACATAGAAATAGCCGAGGCGATCGGCCCGGACGGCATCGTTCCCTTCGGGCTGGAGGTGGAGGAGGTTGCTCGCCTACAGCGCGATGGCTACGCGCCCATGAGCTTTGTCAGCAAAAACGAATCCCTGCGCACCGTGCTGGAGCAGATTGCGCGCGGCGACTTCTCGCCGGAGGATCCCCATCGCTTCGAGCCGATCGTCGATTCCCTGATCAATCGCGGCGACCGCTACATGGTGCTGGCGGACTTCGCCGATTACTGGCGCGCGCAGCGCGTCGTGGATGCGCTTTGGTCGGACCAGGAGGCTTGGACCAGGCTGGCCATCAACAGCGTCGCCCATATGGGCCGCTTTTCCGCCGATCGCGCCATTGACGAGTACGCGCGCGACATCTGGCGCTGCGCCAGGAGCACGTAAGTCTTGCCGGCGTTTAGGCTGCCTCACTGATTTGGTGCCGAGCCATCGCACACGATGATCAAGTGGTTCAGATCCCCAATGCGAGTGTAATACACCTTGCTCGCTCGCTCCTTGACCAGTGCGATGCCAAAGCCGCCAGGCGCACCATTCAGCAGATCCCGCTCGCCCCGGTCCGGCCACTTGCGCATATCGAAGTAAGCCCCGTTGTCCGTCACCGCCGCCGTCGCCGACTCTGGGTTCAGGGTCAACTCGACGACGGTTAGCGGCTGCGACGCCTCCTTGAGCCCGTAGCTCATCAGGTTGGCCAGAACCTCGTTGAGGCAGAGCTTGACGTCGGCCGCCACACTCGCGTCGACGCCGCTCTTGAGGCACTTTTCGTCCAGCCAGTCGTTGAAACGTGAGATGTCGGCCGCCGTGAGGTTCAGGCTGATCCGACTGACGTCATTCATTTACTACACTCTGCAATCGCGGCCCTCTCGTCCGCGACGACAGGGACTATGGAGTCGACCCCAGTAGAGCGCAGAACTTTCTGCGCGTCAGCATTTAGACCATAGACGACGAGGCGCCCATTGCGCTTTCCGATCGCGCGTGCGGTTTTTACCAGCACCCGGATCCCGATCGATGCAAGGAACGTCACTGCAGCAAAGCTTATGATGACCTTGTTGTGCTTCTCCGAGATTGCGAGGAGCGGCCCCTCCGCCTCGCTGGCGCCGGCGATATCCAGCGGACCGACGAGCTTCACCAGGAGAATGTCTCCGGGCAGTCCAACCTGTTCTACGCGCATTTGCTCCCCCATCGCCTCGATCGGCAGGTGCTGCCGCGAGGCTCGTTGTTTGATTGACGTGATTGAACCTGGACTTGAAATCTAGCTCGCCTCGAAGAACGAGCTGACGAATGCCGATCCCGTGTTGGTGAGGTCGAAGGCGTGTAGTCCGAGAACGTTCGACAGCATCTTGAAGCTCTCGATCCCGCGCAGGGAGTTGCCGTTGCGGTCGAGCCGCGGCGAGTAGGAGCCTACGCCGAGCTGCCGGTTGACGACGCCCATGATGCCTCCGCCGACGCCGCTCTTTGCAGGAATGCCGACTTCATAGGTCCAGCCGCCCGAATAGTCGTACATGCCGCAAGAGAACATCACCGATTGGGTGTCCCGGACGGCGTCGATGTCGAAGACCTGGTCCCGCGTCACCGGATGCACTCCGAGATTGGCCAGCGTCGTCGCCATAAAGGCGAGATCCGTCGCCGTCACCATGATCGAGCACTGCTTGAAGTAGAGATCGAGTGCGGGCTCGACCGGCTCACGCAACGCGCCGGCGCTCAGAAGAAGATGGGCAATGGCGCGGTTGCGGTGTCCTGTTAATGCCTCGGAGCGATAGACGTCCTCGTTCAGGCGGAGCTGGCGACCTGCTGCCTGCGAGAACCGCTCGAGCACCCGGTCGAACGCGACATCGGCGCCGAGCGCATCGCGCAGCATCCCTGATATTGCGATCGCGCCGGCATTCACCATAGGATTGTACGGACGGCGGGTGATCGGGCTGAACTCGATGGCGTTGAATGGATCGCCGCTCGGCTCGACGCCGACGCACGCCAAGACCTCGTTTCGCCCGCACAACTCCAGCGCCATGCAGTAGGTCAGCGCCTTCGATGTCGACTGGATCGTGAATTCGTAATCGGCGTCGCCGATCTTGTGCACCTTGCCCTGGGTGGTCGCCATCGCGATGCCGAACGAATTGGGAGGGACCTTGGCCAACTCCGGAATGTAGTCGGCCAGCGCGCCTTCCTCATTAGGCAGGGCGCGGGCGTAGATATCGGCCAGGACGGCATCGACTTGCGCGGACCTCGCGCCGTTGACCGCCACCGCCGGTTGTTCGGCCGGCACTGCCGGTTCGGGCTCTACCGTGGTGGGTACGTCTTCGATGAGTATCGCGTCCGGCGGTGGTGCCGGAGCATCTTCCTTGGCTCGCTTCCAAAACATTCAGTCGTGCCTTTGGTTTAAGCAATGTTCTGCTTATTTTTTGAACTCGTCACCAAGGGGAAGAATGCCGTTTTCGGCAAGTGCTTGATCTGGAGCGATTTCGTTGAGATCCCCCCGCGCCCCGCGAAAGACCGCGCAATGTTTATGCCAATCGAGCATAAGTATCGGCGATGGGAGAGGGATGCGAGGACATCGGCCGCTGAGCTGTTGCGCCGGAAAGCCACGCTCAGATTCGTCTGGACCTTCGCTGCGATACCGGCAGCATAAACGTCCAATCGCTTTACGGCACGCATAGGGGAACGCGTGAAGAGTTCAACGCTGCACTACTGGGGCCTCATCGCGTTCCTGCTCGTTGCCGCGGCGGTCGTGCGCCATTGGGATCCCAATATCACTCAGCGAATGCGCGCCATCGCCTTCGACACCTATCAACAGCTGCTCCCGCGTACTTACGACCCTGATACGCCGGTGCGCATCGTCGACATCGACGATGCCTCGCTGGCGGCCCGCGGCCAATGGCCTTGGCCTCGTAATGATCTCGCAACGCTCGTTGCACGGCTCGAGTCGATGGGCGCTGTTGCGGTCGTATTCGACATTGTTTTCCCCGAGCCCGATAGGCATTCGCCCGAGCAGATCAGCGCGCGCCTCCCGGACGATGCGGCACTCGCAGAGGCAAAGAAAGCCCTCGCGGCCGCCCCGGCGAACGACGAAGCTTTTGCCCGCGCAATAGCGACCGGCGGCGTCGTTCTCTCTTTCGCCGGGGTGCAAAGGTCCGGGCTTGTCCAGACTCCGCCGCTCATCGCCGAGATCGAATACAAGGGCGACGACCCGCGCATGTTCGTTCCCGCATTCAAGAGTGCGGTGATCAACCTTCCTATGCTGTCCGCCAAAGCCGCGGGCTCCGGTTCCAACAACTGGATCCCGGAACAAGATCAGGTCATCCGCAAGCTGCCGCTGCTAGTTCGAGTAGGCGATACGCTCTACCCTTCGATTGCCGCCGAGGGGCTGCGCGTCGCCCAGGGCATTTCCAACTACCTGGTCGTTTCCTCCGGCGCCGACGGCGAACAATCGTTCGGCAAGCGGACCGGCGTCAGCCGAATTCTCATCGGCGGCGCGACTGTGCCCGTCGACGGCGCAGGTCAGATGTGGTTGCTCTTCACGCACTCCGATCCGCGGCGCTACATCTCGGCGCAGACCGTTCTGGACGGCTCGGTTGCACCCGGGTCGATCAAGGGGAAGATCATTCTCGTTGGCACGAGCGCTGCCGGTTTGCTCGACGTGCGCGCCACTCCGCTCGATCCCGCAATGCCCGGCGTTGAGGCGCACGCTCAAGCCATCGAGCAGATGCTCAGCGGCGATTTCCTATCCCGTCCTGACTTCGCCACTGGCGCCGAGATCGTCTTCACGCTTCTGACTGGCTTGGTGCTGGCGCTCGCGGTCTACTACACCGGCGCCGTCATTGGCGCTGTGACAGGAGCCATCGCGGTCGCCATAGTGCTCAGCCTGTCGTTTCTATCGTTCCGCAATGCCGGCTGGCTGCTCGACCCCACCTACCCGACACTCACGCTGAGCGCACTCTACCTCGCCGGTACGAGCTATTTGCGCCTCGTTACGGAGCAGGAACGTAACCGCGGCCGCGCCAAGCTGCAGCGCATCGGCCGGGAGATGGAGGCAGCGTCCCAGATCCAGCGGTCGTTCCTGCCGCGCGATGATCTCGACGGGCCGCTGCGTGAAAAGTTCGACCTCTTTGCCACGATGAAGCCGGCCAAGGACATCGGTGGTGATTTCTACGACTACTTCATGATCGCCGAGGACAAACTTGGTTTCGCGATCGGCGACGTGTCGGGCAAGGGCGTTCCCGCTGCACTCTTCATGAGCGTTTCGCGCACAGTTCTGCGCACCGTCGCCTTCGAGGGCGGAACCCCGGGCGATGTGCTGGCCCGCGTCAACGCGATCCTGGCGCGCGACAACAGCGAAGGCATGTTCGTCACGCTGTTCTACGCCATCCTCGACCTCAATACTGGTACGCTGCAGCTCTCCAGTGCGGGCCACGACGACCTCTACCTGATGATCGGTGTCGATGGTCTCGAAGCGCTCCAGTACACCGGCCCCGCGGTCGGCCTTTTCGAGGATGCGCAGTACGCGACGCTGACACGCCAGCTTGGCAATGGCGATTCAGCCTTTGTCCTGACCGACGGCATCACGGAAGCCTTCAACATCGACGGCCGTGTCTTTACGGTCGAGCGGCTGGCGCAGTTCCTGCGCAAGTGCAAGCGGTCGGATGCGAAGACGATCGTTGAATCCGTCACGCGCGAGGTCAGCGCCTTTTCCGAAGGCACCGAGCAGTCGGACGACATCACCTGTCTGGCCGTCCAGTTTCGAGGCTGAGCCTACTCGGACTCGCCGCCGCCACCATGATGCCCGCCGCCGTGGTGGCCACCATGATGGCCCCCACCATGATGATGGTGGTGGTGATTGTGTCCACACCCGTAGTTCGATTTGAACCCCGCGCTGGCGAAGCCAGCGCCCTTGAAGCCGTAACCCTCACCCTCACCCTCGCCCCATTCCGGCGCGGAGCACGGCTCGGGGTTCGACAACTTCGAGTTTCGAGTGGCGTTCAGATCGCGGAAGCGCGGCAGCGGGTCGTGGGCCGAAGCAACGATGTTGAAGAAGTATTCAAGGACGAGGTTCAGCGATGGCGTCGGCAGCAGCAGCGAGTCCATGATCTGCGGCGGGATCGCCATCGGCTCGCCGATGACGCCGCCGGGGCTCACGACCACGAACGTTCCTGGCGTCGTGAGCGTTTTGCAGCCGAGCGGCGTGCAAACGTCGAATGCGCCCTCCATCAGCGCGAATACCTCGAAGCCACGACTGTCGACAAAGCCCTCGATCACGGTGCCGCGCACGCCGACGGTCGCCTGAGGCGTCTTCACCGTATGGCTGCCGGTCGTGTCGCCGGTGACGTAGCGAAACGCCCCTTTGGCGACGTTGATGACGACGTTGGGCTTGCCGGTCGCCGCATCATAGTCGGCGCGCCGCACGGTCAGGGCCGTGTCGGTGCCGGCTTTCACGCTCGTGTTGTCGCGAAACAGGATCTGCTTGCCGCTGCCGGCGGTCTTCAACTGATCGCCCGACGTCGCGATCTTCGTCTGCGCCAGCGTTGCGGTGGGCATTAACGCGAGCGTCGCAGCGATGGCAACCAGGCCGGCAAGACAGTTACGAAGGTGGGTCAGGAACAACATCAGTACCTCCCCACCACGCGAACGCCTGCGACGTGATCGTCGTAGTCACGCGATCCGTCATTGGAGTCGTTGTGCTCCAGCCGATAGTCCGCGCGCAGGTCGACGTTGGGGGCGACGAGGCTCGGGAAGATCAGATGCGCCGTCGGCTCGACGTATACGTCGCTCCGCCCTTCGCCCGTGCCGACGTGCGCGCCGAGCGCAAGCAGTGCCGGGTCGAACACGTCCGTATCGTAGTCGCGCTGATAGACGGAGATTCCGGCACCCACGTAGACGGACCCGGCCTTGTCGATCGGCGCGAAATAGGCAATGCGGCCACCCCATTCCCGATAGCCGAATGGCGACAGATCGCGCGTGGTCAGCGTGAGAGGCCCGTTGATGTTCCCGTTGCCGGTGAACGCCGCCGTGACATCGTCGCTCCCCAAGGTCTCGTTCCACCGGAAACTGGGCTGCGCATAAATGTAATCGCCGGTGGTGAATGACGAGCCGACGACGAACCGGCCGAGCACCTCGATGCCTTGCCCATCCGGATAGTCGATGGCGCTGCCGCTGCCGAAGCGGGCGGAATAGCGCGCAGTTACCGTTTGGGTCATGCCCCGGAAAACGGTTCCGAGCGTGGCCGTCGCGGAGGCTTCTGAGTAGATGATGCTGTCGTCGAGCCAAGTCGTGCCGACGCCAGGGGCCAGGTGGACCCACGTGTCATCGGAGAGTGTGAACACCGGACCTGACTGCGCAAACAGAGCGCCCGTGGAGATGTCCCGCGTGTCGAGGTTCCACTGCCCGGCAGCATACGCGAGCGAGCGGATGCGCATGCCCAGGAGCGTGCGCTCATCCTCGACGGAAATCGCGCCGTCGATGATCGCATCATCTTCCTTGTTCGGACTTCCATCGCTCAGTTGGCGCGGGTTCGATGCATAAGACGTCCCGACCTGGACCGTGACAGCCGTCGTTGTGGGAATGAGTTTGCGGCGCACGCGATCGTAGGCGGCAATGAGTTCTGGATCGTCAGGGCGGGCCGACAACGCGCGGTCGAGAGCGGCAAGCGCGTGGCGCAGGTCGCCATGCGCTTCGGCTGACGCAGCATATTGCCTGTTGAGTTGAGGATCGTCCGGCGCTGACAGCAGGCGCTGGAATTCTGCATCGGAAGCTGCCTGCGACGGAGCCGCGAATGCCAGAAAGGCGACGCTCAAAATGCCGATGTGAAAATTCGTCTTCGACACAACACAACACGCGCTACGCAACTTGGATGGCGCAAGCTAAGGCCGGCGGGGGGTGCGGCGTCTTGGTAAATCGAGCGCGGAAAGCACGGCGGTTAGAGGTAGTGCTTTCCTGAGCACATGTGCTCAGATTTTGGGCAGCGGATCACGGTTATAGGTATCGATAGTCGCCGCACGGACGAAACAGGCCACCGCCGGATGGCGGTGACCTGCTGGCTCAATGTCGGTTCGTTGGGCTCGCTTAGTTGGTTGCTGCAACCTGGCGAACAGTGAGGTCATCCGCATCGCGGCTGAGCTCGACGCTGGTCAGTCCAGCCTCACCCTTCGCGGTGGAGAGGACGACGGACTGTCCCGGTGCGAGAACCGTCTCGACGCGGATCGGCAGGCCGTCCTGCTGAGCGAGCGTTGCAACGACACGGAAGCGGCCGGCTTCCTCGGTGTAGTAGGCGACGCCGTTGATGCCGCCGAGGTTGATCGTGTGAGCACGCGGCCCACCGGCCGAAGCCGAACCGATAGCGGCTGAACCGAGCGCTGCCGTGGTGACGGCCGCGGCGATGAGGGCAAATTTCCGAAGGCTCATGACTGTCTCCCAATCTTTGATGCTGGCGACCGGGGCGCGATGCCCTGGCCTGTTGATCGGGAAGATGATACGGGGAGGGTAATTAGTCCAATGGATTGGATCGATAATGCCCATCGACCACATCAATTTAGCCCGCGTGGACCTCAACCTGCTTGTGGCCCTCGATGCGCTGCTGGCAGAGCGCAGCGTCACCAAGGCTGCGGCGCGCATCGGCATCGGCCAGTCCGCCATGAGTCACAACCTCGCTCGGCTGCGCGAACTGTTCGGCGATGAACTGATGACGCGCGGGCCCTCCGGCATGCAGCCCACTCCGCGGGCCCTGGCGCTCGTCGATCCGGTGCGTATCGCGCTGGCGCAGATCGAGACGCTGGTCTCCCGCGCGCAAACCTTCGACCCGACGACGGCGGAGCGGACATTTCGCATCGGCTTGCCCGATAGTACCGAGGTACTGATCGGGCCAGCGCTGCTCGCCTACGTCTGCCAGCATGCTCCTGGCATCCGCTTTCGGTTCTACGCTGCGGAAGGCCAGGGGCTGCTCGACGACCTCGACGCCGATCGCCTCGACCTCGGCATCGGCGTCGGTGCATTTGCCGGAGGCCAGGTGCACCACAAGCGGCGCGTGCTCGCTACCGACAGCTATCTGGTGATGTTCAACGCCAAGAAGGTGCACATCAAGTCGCCGATCTCGCTGGAAGACTACGTGCGACTGCCGCATGTGCTGACGAGCTTGCGCCGCGGCGAGCGCGGTGTCGTCGACGAGGCGCTGGAAAAACTGGGCCTCAGTCGCAAGATCGCACTGGTGACGCCGCGCTTCGTGGCAGTCCCGTTCCTCGTCGATGGCGCGGCGGTCGTCGCCACCATGCATGCGCGGCTTGCGCGTTACTTCGCCGAGGAGCTGGGTTTGAGCCTCAGTCCGCCGCCCGTCGACCTGCCGCTGCTGACGACCTCGCTGCTATGGCACGCCTCCTACGACAGCGATCCCGCGCATATCTGGTTGCGCGAGACGATCGTCCGCGTCGCCGCCGAGGAGCGCGAGAAAACCGCCAGCCGGTCGCGCAAGCAGAGCTGACCACGCGCGAGCGCTGATCAGTCGCCGCCCGGCTTAGCGGGTGATCCCGCATCGGTCTCGCGCGCGCCCATCAGGGCCTCGAGGATCTGCGGCTTCCATTTGTCGGTCGCCGTGTCCAGCAGATTGAAGTCGTGCGTCAGCTGCCAGTAGGCCCACGCCCAGCCAAGGCTCTCGGCAGTTTGCGTCAGGAAGGCGAAGTACCGTGCCCGCGCGTCCATCGGCGCCGCGTCATAGACGCCGAACTCCCCGAGGTAGATCGGGCGGCGCATTGCCTTTGCCCACGCGTCCACGATCCGCAAGTCGTCGGCAACCTGCGCCTTGTCCGCATCCGACCCCCAGTTCGTCTGCCCGATATGCGCATACTCCGATGCCCACGGCGCGCCTTGATGCGTGAACCGCATCGGCTTGTAGTAATGCACCGTGACGATGATGTTGCGGTCTTCTTCCGGCAGTAACAGCCGGTGAACCTGGTAGGGATCCTCGGTGTTGAGCGCCGCAACGATCACGGTGCGCTCCGGCGAGGCGGCACGAACGATTTCCAGCAGCTTCGGGTAGAATTCGTTCCACCAGTCCGCGGTCATGTTGCCGCCGGGCTCGTTCAGCAGCTCGAAGATCAGCTGCGGATAACGACCGGCGTAGCGATCCGAAATCTGCGTCCAGAACGCGACGAGCTTCTTTTCGCAATTCGCAGCGTCGCTTTGGCAGACGTGGAAGTCGTGTTCGTCGAGCACTGGCACGAGGCCGTGACTGAGCGACTGCTCGATCACCCAATCGAGGCTGAGCATCATCTGGTCCGACAGCACGTTCTGCGCGTCCATGTAGCTGAAGCCGTGCAGGTTGATGCGCACGTGCCCGAAGCCGGCATCCTTGATCATGCCGAAGTATTTTTCCTTGAAGGGCGCATCCTTGGCGCCCTGCCAGATGCCGTCGTAGCCCAGCATGTTGACGCCGCGGCCCATCCTTTTGAGAGCGTCGAAAGCCGGCTCGGCAGCGCAAGGGGCATGCGCCCAGCACATCGCGATGGCGAAAGCGCACAGCGACGCGACGAGGGACTGAAGGGAACTCTTCAAGGCGACGTCCTGCCAATGCGGATGCTGCCACTTGCGAAAAGCATGATCGCCAGCAGCGACGCTACGAGATTGGTCGAGCGCAGGAAAAGGGTCTCGGTCACGTCGACGAGAAAGATCAGGGCGGTCATGCTGAGGACCAGCGCATGCTCACGCGACGACAATATCGTCTCGCCCTTCAGATTGTTCAGCCGCAACGCGCTGAAAAAGTAGGTCAGTATGAAAGCCGCGTACCCCACGATCCCCGTCTCCATCAGGATCGCGATAAAGCCGCTGTGGTAGTTATCGAGCACCCAGCCGTGGTCCCGACGGAAGGCGTCCAGCGTGAACTCGTTGGTCCAGAAGCCGTTCAAGCCGAAGCCCAGCAGCGGGTGCTCGGGCCAATACGACAAGGCGAAATGCCAGATGAACGAGCGTTCGGTGATGTCGTACTCGCCGCCGAAAACCTCGAAATAGGGCACCGGACTTTGCAGCATGTATATTATGAGTACGGTAGCCAGCGCCGTGATCAGTAGTGGGGCCATCGTCATCGCGACCTTGAACCGGGGCGATCTCTGCAACAGCCACGAACAGCCGGCAGCCGCTCCAGCGATGGCGAAGCCCGCCCGCGATCCGGAACCAAAGACGCACAGCGCGCCGGCAAAGCCGGCGATGAGCGGAAAGTATCGCCGGCCGGGTGAAAACTGTTGCAAGGCGAGGAACAACAATAGTCCTCCGGCGATGCCAAGCGACTGCTTAGACTCGAACACGCCCGACCATTGGCCGTTGTGCATCCATGTCGAGATGACGCCGATGTCGGGAACCAACGCCACAGCAAGCAGCGAGGCTACGGCCACGGCGAAAAGGCCGACCGTTACCCCGCTCATGATCTCGTCGATGGTGAGGTGCCGCGTCAACCTATACGCGGCGAACGTGGTGGTCAGCAGAGCCGCCGCCTTGCCCATGCTCTCCGCGGTGTAGTTCGACCAGATCACCGAGGTGACCGCGATGCCGTAGAACGCGGCGATGCAGTAGGTGTCCGTGGCGGCCACGAGCCGGTGCCGCGCCGGCGCCAGATAGCTCACAGCGATGATCGCCATCCACAACCCAAGCGTAGCGACCTGCTGCAAGGTCGCAAGCAGCGGGCTGATGTCGGGGCTGAAATTTCCCAGCGACAACGGCGCCACTAACATGACGGCAATCCGCAGCAACGAAGCGACCTGGTCCGCACTGGCTGGAGCGGCGACTTCGCCGGAGACGTTTGCCATGTTTCCGCATCATGGTTGGCAGCGGGTTAGTGCACCGCGATAAAAGCCGAATATCGGTAGGAGGACTAGCACGTGGGCAACTCGTCCCTGCAGAAGCCTGGGCTGTTGGTTAAGTCGCGTTTCCAGCGCGCGTCCGCCGGCGTGTTTGATCGGCAAAACCAGCAGGCGCACGCGTCGCTGCTCGCGTTGCAAGGGGCACCAGCATGACCTTGCTGGCGCCATTTGCAGACGTCGGGCCCTCGACGTCTGCCGCATCTTCCAATGCGAACGGTGGGTTTGCCGCGGTCCTCCTTGAGCCCAGCCGCCTCAAGAAGGCACTGCTCGGTCATCGTCGGCTCGTGCTCGCTTGGATCGCGGCATTTCTGGTCCTCGGCGGCATCGCCGCTCTCGTCATTCCCGCCCGCTACACCGCGACCGCCGTGGTTCTCATCGATCCGCGTACGCCGCGCGTGATGCGGAGCGAAGAGGTTCTCCAAGGCATCGGCAACGACACGGCCGCAGTCGAAAGCCAGGTCGAGTTCTTCACCTCGACAGCCATGGCTGCGAAGATCATCAAGCAGTTCGACCTGATGAACGACCCGGAGTTCAACGGGCCGTCCATGACCTCGCAACTGCAAGCGTTCATCACGGGTGATGCGCCGTCCGACAATCTCTCGGCCGAAAAAGCAATCGAGCGGTTCATGCGCTCGTTGCTGGTCAAGCGTGTGAAGCTGACCTACGTGATCGAGGTGAACTTCGTCTCGAAATCGCGGGCGAAGGCTGCGGCCATCGCCAACGCTATCGTCGACGCCTACATCGCGGACCAGAAGGCGACCAAAGTCAGCGCGACGGGCGAGGCGTCTGAGCAACTTGGCGGCCGGTTGGAGGACCTGCGCGGCAAGGTGCGAACGGCCGAGCAAGCCATCGCCGACTTCAAGGCAGCCAACAAGATTGTCAGTGTTGGGCCGGGCACGTCCAACGAGGCGCTTATCCAGCGGCAAGCCGAAGCAATCAGCTCGCAGCTCATGACCGCGCGGGTACGCGTGTCCGAAACCGCTGCGAACCTTGATCAGCTCCGGACAGCTCGCCGGGATGGGGCGACGGACACTCTGACTGCGTCGTTGCGCTCGACGGTCATGACCACGCTGCGGGTTCAGATCGCAGTAACCGCCCGGCGCGTGGCCCAGCTCGAAGAACTATTGGGACCCGCGCATCCCGAGCTCCGTGCCGCCCGGCGCCAGTTGAAGGAACTCAAGAGCGAGGCTGAGGCCGAGCTTTCCCGGATAACGCGCAACGTCGAGGTGGAGCACCGTGCCGCTCTCGATTACGAGCACCGGTTGGCCGACGAGCTCAGCAGGCTGCAAGTAGACGCGGCGGCTTATGACCAGAGCCGCGTCAAATTGCAGGATCTCCAGCGGGAGGCGCTGGCCAACAACACCCTCTACGCCCAACTCCTGAACCGCTCCAAGGACACCGCCGAGCAGGCCAATGTCCAGCGCGCGGACGCTCGCGTGATCTCCAGAGCCATTACGCCGGTTCGAGCAAATCCGCCTTCGGCGCTGCTCATTCTCGCCCTCGCGGGCCTGCTGGGGTGCGCCGTGGGATCGGTAGCCGCGGTCCGATCCAGTCTCAAAGCCTAGCGATTTCCGGCCACGTTGATGCCGGATCGCGCCAAAGATGGCCACGTCATTCCTAGCGCTGCCCGCCGTTATTGCTGCGCGCGGGCTCGCTTGCGCCGCTCGTGACGGCTCTCCCCTTCGCGGCTGCCAATATGTTCCTGCCCATTTTGGAAGCGTTGGCATTGCTCAACCGACCAAAGAAGGCCCCCGTTGCAGGGCTGCCTAAAGAGGGCGGCGGGGCCGGCGTCCGCCAATGGGCGACGGCGTCATCACCATAGAAATACGTGGTAGGGAGAAGACGCTAATGACCAGAGGATGGGTCGCTTTCGTTTCGGTTCTGCTGCTTTCAGGAACCGCTGCTTTTGCTGGCGGCTGGGACATGAAGACCGTGGACACTGATGGCAACGGCACCGTCAGCCGCCCCGAGTATGAGAAGAATGCGGGCAAGCTCGGCATCGATCCGACGCCGGACTTTTCGGCGATGGACTCCAACAACAACAACAGCATCAGCGAGAAGGAATGGGCCAACGCCGAGAAGATGGTGAAGGCATTCCCGGTGTCTTGTAAGTCGTCCACCGAGTCCTGGTGCCCCAAGGGTTACTAACTCTAGGGCATTGAACATACCTCGAAGCCCGGCCGCACCTCCGGGTTTCGAGGCGTTGCTCTTGCGCGCCCGGCGCTAAGCGTAGGCCTGAGCTACACGCCGCCAGACGGCCGCCTCTGAATAAAGACTGCGAACATTTGCGCGCGGCACGGCCGGCTCCGTACGTGAGCGCCCACCGGTATGGAATGCCTCGATCAGCGCGTCCGCGGTCGCCCGAGCATCGTCGACCGGCACGATCCATCCACCCGACAGCCGCGCCAGTGTGCGGCAACCGGGAACATCGCTCGTCACGATAGTTCGCCCGCAGAACACCGCTTCAATGAGACTGCGTGGCACGCCTTCGCCGCCGCGCGACGGCAGCAAGGCGACGTGATGGGTCTGCCAGATTTGCGTCACGTCATTCGAAAGTCCGACGAAGCCGATTGAGGGATCGGCGGTGAACGCCCGGATGTCGTCCCTAGTGAAAGTGCGCGGATTGCCGGGGTCGAACTTCCCCGCAATCGTGAGCGAGACGTCTGCCCCGTCGGCACGAGCCAGACGGGTCGCCTCGACAGCAATGTCGAGGCCCTTCGACCAAACGAGCCGGGCGACGAAGGCCACCTTCAGTGGCGGCAGGGCAGGGGGCGGCTCCAGCTCGCGGTACTCGTCAGGATCGACGCCAGCACCGCGCGTCAGCTTTACGCGCCCCTGTCTCAGCGCACGGCCCAGCCAGCACGATCTGAGGTCAGCCCGGTTCTCTACGAGCCACCGCGTGTTGGGGCCGTCCGCCACAAACCGGATCAGGAATGCCAGCACTACCCCGACCAGCCGAGCCGCCGCCGTGCGCGAGGCGGCTGTGTAGCCCCTGCCGGTGATCGTGAAAACGCGGCGCACTGGCAGGCCGAGCGCGGCGATCCCTCCGACGACGACGCCGAAGAAGCCGAAACCGTGGAGTATGCAGTCGGGATGCTTTCTGAGAAGGCGCCTGGCTCTTCTCATTGCACCAAACAGCCCGCCGGGCAGGATTCCGACGCGATCGCTGCGCAGATCGACGACCTTAAAACCCGCCTGTTTCAGATCAGCGGCTGCTTTTGTTGTTTTACAGGCGATGACCACGTCATAGCCGGCGCTTCTGGCCTTTTGAGCCAGATGGGAGAAGTGAGATTGGAAAAACCAATCGACGCCTACGAGGTACACAATGGTGGGCATGTCACAAAACGGAATTACGCTTGCAAGGCGAAAGGTCACCAAGCAACGCGTTGGCCACACGAAAACAAAACAATTCAAAAAGCGAAAAGGCCCCCTGTGCTTTTCACTCGGTTGTGGATAACATCGGCAGATGTTGAGAGCAAGAGCGAGCGCGCTTGCAGAGCCAGCTGATTTTGCAGAGTGTTTCTATGTTGATGCGTATCGGCCACTTTCTGCGCAGGCGGCGCAGGATATTGACGGGCCGCTGGAAGGACGACGGACAAAGAACGAGTTTCGTCTACCAGGGGGTGAAGTTAGAGATCCCCAATGCCCTACTCACTGATCGACTGCGCGACGCTTTCGAGCGCGGATACTATGAGGCCGCAGAGGCCGAACAGGTTCCCGGCATTCTGCAGGACGGCGAGCGTGTCCTCGAGATCGGTGCAGGCATCGGTTTTGTCTCCACCATTGCTGCGCTGACCGGAAAAGCGAGCAAGGTTATCGCCGTCGAGGCCAATCCGGCGCTGATCCCAGCGATCAAGAGAAACCACGAGCTCAATCACGTCGATGCAGACGTATATAATGAGATCCTTTCCGCCGAAGAGGGCGTTGGACACCTTCATGTTCATCCGGACTTCTGGGCGAGCTCGCTGACCGATTGGGAGGGCGCCCGTCGGGTCGAGGTCAGAAAGACCTCTCTTCAGCGCAGACTTGAAGAGTGGAAGCCGACGCTGATCATCGTCGACATCGAGGGCGGCGAGGCGACCCTCTTTGATGGGGTCGACCTTAAGGGCGTGTCCCGGATCATGCTTGAGGTGCACCAGGAAGGCATCGGCCGCCGAGGCATGAAACACGTCTTCGATGTCCTGTCGGCGCAGGGCTTTCACTACGACCAATGGCATTCATGCAAAGACGTGGTGACCTTCACGCACGTGGACCGGCCATAGATGGAAGGCCATCGATTCCAGTTCGAAAGCGGGGAGCCGCAGGGTGATCTGCCGGCCGAGCGGTTTCCCTTGGCTTACGTCATCCTGGCGCACGACAACTTCGGAACCCTGGAAGAGTTGATCGGGCGGCTGAGCGCATCCGAGGCTGACACGGTCGTCGTTCATCTGGATCGTCGCGTCCGAAGGTCTTCGCTCAACTTGTTGCGCGCGCGCTTCGCCGATCGACCCAACGTTCACATCATCAGCGTCCGTCGGTGCAGATGGGGTGGGATTAGCCTGGTCGAGGCTACCATCGCCGGCTTGACCACGCTGCGACAGACAAAACGCGCCTACGAATACGTGTCGCTGCTGAGTGGCATCGACTTTCCGATCAAGCGCTCGCGCGACCTGCGCTGGTTTCTCGCCGCCTCGGGCAGGTCTGAATTCATCGAGGCATACGATTTCTATCTGGAGCGCTGGATCATCACCGGCATCTACGCCGAGCGCTTCGAATACTGGTTCCCGTTCGCTCGCTCAGGGTTCCTCTCCAAGCCATTCAAGATCTGGTACCACCTCGTGCAGTTGCTCGATATTCGCAGGCCGCCACCGCCCGGCGTCGTACCATACTCGGGCTCGCAGTGGTGGACGCTGACCCGCGAGGCCGTGCACTGGCTTCTTGACTCTGAGTTGAGCCGCACGCTGCTGCGTCGCCTGCGCTCATCATTCGTCCCCGACGAGACCTACTTCTCGACTCTGGTCATGGCCTCGCCCATGTCCGGCAACGTGGCGTCGAGGAACCTCCGATACGTCAAGTGGAAGCGGTCTGGCACACCCAAGACGCTTGATGGACGAGATGCCGTGGGGCTTGCCCGCTCGGAAGCCTTCTTCGCGCGAAAAATCGTGAAGCGGCATGACCGGAAGCTGTTTGAGCTGGTGAAGAATGATCTCCTACCTCGTTCGATCCCGTCTCGTTTTTCGACGCGGCGCAGACAAATTGGTGAATATGCTGTTGAGGACCAGCGGCAGTGACAAGATCGTTTGCTCGGGGCTGACGTTCTCGTGCGCCGATGTCCTCGACAAGCTTTCGCTGTGGCCAGACGACTTTCTCAACGTGGCCGGTGACAAGGCGGCGACATACCGCGCTGCCTACATCGCACGGCTGCTGCCCGCCGGTGCCGGCGTCGATCTCGTCTGCGCGCCCGGCATGGCCTCAGATACATTGCCTCTGATCACCTACCT
Source organism: uncultured Hyphomicrobium sp. (assembly GCA_964493785.1). GTDB lineage: Bacteria > Pseudomonadota > Alphaproteobacteria > Rhizobiales > Hyphomicrobiaceae > Hyphomicrobium_A. The sequence goes on from CAZBPM010000007.1 coordinate 77,593, forward strand.
GGCGAAGCGTCGCGCGCGCCTCGCCCTGCGCAGCGATGATGATGAACTTATCGGCAGATGGGTCCAAACGCCCGCGCTGGGCGACAGGCTCGCCGCGACGCCGGAAGACGCGAAGGGCGCGAACGCCGAGGCCTTGATCCAGTTCTCAAACGGCCCGGTTCCGTCCGTCGCAGAGATATGCCGGTCAAACCTTCGAGTAGTGTTCATCCAGCGCACCGAGCCCTGGAGTCGATCTGACGCACGCACCGTGATGCGGGCAGCGTCCATGCACGGGTTTTTCATCGACTCACGAGTGAGCGATGCAACCCGCATACTGATGAGACGCCGCGGCAGTTGGGGGTTCTATTGAACCGGATGGCCACCGTGAAGGAGAACGACTTCCGCTCAGACGGCTGGGTCGAGATCGCGCGCCGCTCTACCCGGAGCTGGTCAGCGCGTAGCTCCAGAAGGATCGTTCATCTGGTCCCGACGCTAGCCGCAGGCGGCGCCGAACGCCTGCTCGCCGATCTGACGAAATTCTGTCCCGGCGATCATGCCATTGTCTCGCTGACGGCCGATCGACCAGCCTTCGATTTCGCCGCCAGCCTGACATTCGCGGGCAAGTACGGTCGAACCGGAACCTTGCCCCGCGTCAGGGCCATCCTCTCCGAGCTCAAGCCCGATATCGTCCACTCGTGGCTCTACCACGGCAACATCGCCAGCATCGCGTCGCTGGGCCGAGGCTGCCGCCGCGTATGGTCAGTACACAATACCGATCTGTCACTGCGCGGTTCGAGCTGGAGCAGCCTGGCGTGCCAGCGGGCCGGAGCATGGATGTCCGGTTTGCTTCCCGACGCCATCGTCTACTGCGGCCCATCGGCCGCGCGGTATCACGAGAAGATAGGCTACGACGCGAGGAAGTCCGCCGTCATCGTCAATGGCCGCGACCTTTCCAGTTATCGGGCCGACGCGGCCACCCGGAGCAGGGTGCGGACCGAGCTGGGCGTTCCCGAGGGCACCTTTCTCATCGGCAGCATCGCGCGCTATCACCCGCAAAAGAACCACGCCGGCCTTATACGGGCATCAAAGCCATTGCTTGCCGACGGGCAGGCGAGACTGGTCCTGGCTGGGCAAGGATGCAGCATCGATAATGCCGAGCTGATGGACGTGCTGGCCCGCGAGGGCGTGGCAGCAAGCACGATCCTGCTGGGGCACCGTAGCGACACTGGCGCCTTGCTGAACGCTCTCGACGTACTGGCGATTGCATCCGTCTTTGGAGAGGCCTATCCGATCGTGGCAATAGAGGCGAGCGCGACTGGGACGGCTATCGTGGCGACAGACGTGGGGGATACTGCCGAATTCGTCTGCGGCGCTCGCTATCTCGTACCGCCGGGCGATACGCCGGCCATGACACTGGCGCTGACCAGGATGCGCAGCGATCTGCATACGCCCGTCTTCCGCGCCAAGCTGGCCGACAAGGCCAGGGAGACGGCGAGCCGCAATTCGATAGAAGTCTGCGCCGCAAGCTACGACAGGCTGTACGGGGCGCTCCTCCAGTGACAGCAGCCTTCGAAAGAATACCCGACGGCGAAAGGTGGCGATGGCGTCGGTCGCTCGAGGACATCGTCGACGGCATCTGCGACTGGCAGGTATGGGCGACCCTCGCCTATGAGGACATCCGCCAGAGATATGTCAGATCCGTCCTCGGCGAGTTCTGGCTGACGCTGAGCATGGGCGTGACGATCGTCACTATCGGCGTCATCTACAGCGGCCTCTTCCGGCACCCGATGCAAGAGTATCTGCCCTATCTTGCCGCCGGCGTCGCCGGCTGGGCCCTCATTTCGTCGGTGCTGAATGAAGGCGCGCACGCGTTCATCGCCGACTATCAACTCATTTTGCAGACGAACCGCCCCAAGACGACCTATCTCCTGCGCGTTCTGGCGCGAGGCTTCTTCGTCTATCTGCACAATGCCGTCGTGGTCATTGCTGTCTGCGCCTTCTTTGGGCAGTTCCCGAGCCTCGCGTTCTTGCTGATTGTCCCCAACCTCGCGCTGATCCTGCTGAACCTCGCCTGGATGATCGGAATACTCTCCGTGTTGTCGGCGCGGTTCCGCGACATCCCTCCCATCCTGGCAAGCGTCCTTCAGATCGTGTTCTTCGCGACGCCGATCATCTGGAACGAGAAGCAGTTGCCGCCGGATATGCACTTCGTCGTCACACTCAATCCGTTTGCTGCTTTGATGGAATTGATGAGGGCCCCGTACCTGGGGCAGGTGGTCCCGATCACGCACTACGCCGCGGTGATCGCGATGGCGGCGCTGGGCTCGGCCGCGTGGATGATCGTCTATTCCCGGGCGCGCCACCGCGTTCCATTCTGGCTTTAGGTGCACGCCCGATGACCGCAATCCACTTGAATGATGTGTGCGTCAGCTTCGCGTCCTACGGCGCAGGCCGGCAATCGCTCAAGCGATATTTCCTTCGCGGCCTCACCAGATCTCCAGACGAGAGCACATATCGCGTCGACGCGTTGCGCAACATCAACCTGTCGGTAAACGACGGCGAGCGCCTCGCACTCCTCGGCCGCAACGGCGCGGGCAAATCAACGCTCTTGCGCGTATTGTCAAAGGTCTACGAGCCGACGCAGGGCACCATCAGCATCGACGGTCGCACCGCGAGCGTGCTCTCCTTGGGACTGGGCTTCTTTCCCGACTCGAGCGGTCACCGCAACATCGTCACCAGCAGCCTATTCTACGGCGCCGATCTGCGCCACGCACGCGAGCAGCGGGATGCCATCGCCGCATTTGCCAACTTGGGCGATGCCCTTGGCCGCCCGGTCCGCACCTACTCAGCCGGTATGCAGATGCGGCTGTCGTTTGCCATCGCCACAGCCTTCGAGCCGCAGATACTCCTCCTGGACGAGGTGGTCGGCGTCGGTGATCGGCAGTTTGCAGAAACCGCGCGAGCCCGCATCGATAGCATCGCAAGCGCCGCTCGGATCGTCGTTCTGGCCAGCCACGACGAGCAGGCGCTGCGTCGCCACTGCACGCGCGGGATCGTCCTCTCTAGCGGCCGGATCGTTTTCGACGGCCCCATTGAGGATGCCATCGGCTACCATCAGGCAGACAACGCGTGATCGCCACGCACTGAGCCGCCCGGCGTCTCAACGCCGGTTGTCTATCCATTGGTTCTATTGCATCTTTCGGAGTGACATCCGGGGGGATGATTATGCGTTTTCGTGAGCTTGATGCGTGGCGGGGCCTGCTCGCGCTCGCCATTGTCTTTTTTCACGCCGACCTTTCCTTTGCGGGCTTCCCGGTGACCGCCTCTTATATCGCGGTCGATGTCTTCTTCATGCTGTCCGCATTCGTCCTCGCCCACCGCTACCTCGCCGCGCCAGCGACCCTCACTCAGTTCATAAAGCGCCGCGCCATTCGTCTCCTGCCGCTACATCTCGTTGTGCTCTTCTGCATCGCCGTCGGGACTGTCGTTGCGCGGCACTACGGTGCTCCCGCGATGTTCGCCGACGACGAGGCTCTCTCCGGCAGTATCCGAGGCGTGGCCCTGCTGGGGTGGGACGCCGCTCTGCTCAACAACATCTACATTCCCAAGCGCGAATTGAATGAATGGGGACTCAACGGTGCCAGCTGGTCGATATCGCTGGAGCTTTGGCTCAGCCCGCTTCTGTTTCTCGCCTTCTGGCTGCGCGGCTGGCTGGCGGCGTTCGCCTGCGCCGTGATCTCGGCCGTGAGCTACGGTTACCTGTTCCTTGTCTATCAGCACTTGCACCTGGTGAAGGAGGGCGCCCGCTTCCTGCTCAACACGGGGTTCATGCGCGCCGTCGCCGGCTTCGCGCTGGGCTACCTCTGCTATCAAGCATGGCGCTGGATCAGCCCGCGCCTTGACGCGCTCCCGCGCACCTGGGTCCTCGCCGTCGCAACGATGCTCGAACTGGCGATTGTCGCGTGGGCGGCGTACCTGTTCACGCAGCCGCTGCGGTCGATGACCGACTTCCAGATCGTGGCGCTGGGCCCGCTGTTGCTTCTGACGTTCGCGTTTGGTGGCGGTCTGCTGTCGAAGCTGCTTCTCGCCTGGCCGTTTCAGCTTCTAGGCGGCTTATCGTTTGCCCTCTACCTCGTGCACCAGCCGATCGTCTTCGCGTTTCGGACGGCTGAAGTGCCGGTCGAGGCTCACACGATACTAGCGTGCTCGATTCTGGCGGCAGTCGCTGCCGCGGCACTCACCCGCTGCATACTGAGTTTGCTCGCTCGGCCTTCGCCGGACGCGGACGCGGCTCGGCAACTCGCGAATACGGTTTGAGCGCCCGCCCGGCTCAGATGTTTGAGGGACGTCCCCTCTGCGCGAGCAACAGATACGCCGCGTGCGGATTGGTCAGCGCGTAGCGCAGGAACAGCCGGCGCGGCTCCAGTCCGAGCCGGTACAGCCACTCCATCCCGCTCGCCTGCACCCATCCCGGCGCCCGCGCGTTCTTGCCCGAGATGTAATCGAACAGTCCCCCGGCCGTTTTGATGAGGCCCACGCCGGTCAGCCGGTTGCGTTGGCGCACCGCGAACTCGATCTCCAGCGGCACCCCCCTTCCGACCCAAAGGATATCCGGCGCCGCTGCGTTGATCTGCTCGACCACCGCCTGTTCCTGGTCGACGCCGAAGTACCCATCGCGCCATCCGACCAGCCGCAGCCTCGGATACGCCGCGCGGATGTTGCCCACCGCCGCCTTGATCCCCTCCGGATCGGAGCCCAACAGATAGAACCCGGCGCCCGTCGTCTCGGCCAGCCGGGCGACATCGTGAAATAGATCGGTCGTTGCCACCCGCTCCGGTAACGGCACGCGGCCCTTGAGCTTCGACGCAAAGACCAGCGGCATGCCGTCGGCGTGGATGAGATCGGCAGAAAGTATCTGCGCGCGCAGAGCCCGAGAACGGGCGCACTCCGATATGATCTGGCCGTTCGCCGACGTAATGAATGCCGGCGTCACGCCGGCGCTTTTGTGCGCCTTCGCCACGCGGAGCATCATCTCTGCCGATGCCTCGCGGTCGATGACGGCGATCGGCAGCCCGCCGAGCCACGAAATCTGGATGCCCTCGCGCTCGATGAGCGTCGCCGGCTCGTCTGCAAGTGCGCTCATGCGGGGATGGGTCCGACTGCTCAGCTGGGTGCAATGCCGCGGGATATCTTCGCGGCGACATTGAACGCGGGTCTGGGCAGTTCAATCTGGAACAGAGTTTAACCTTACTCCCAGACGCCGCTCCACCGGTCACGACGAAGCTGCACATTCAGTGCATTGGATGAGCGCCCCCCGACCGGGCCGCCGGGCCAATCCGAATCCGTGGGAACCAACACGATCATGAGCGTCACGCTTATCTCTCCATCCGCGGCCGATCCGCAATCGCGCGGCCGCAAGCGTCTCATGGGCGAGGCCCTATCGGTTGCGATCGTGGTCGCCAACGCCGCAGCCATCATCGCTGCAGCGGTCATCAGTGGCGTTGCCTATCACGAGCTCATCCGCGGCGAGCCCGGCAACGTCGGTATGTTCGTCCGCATCGGCGCCGTTATCGCTGCCGTCGTGGTTGTGACGGAGGCATTCCGCGGCCAGTTTCAGCTCAGCCGCTATCTCAATCCGGCACCCAACGCACGGCGCATCGCGCAGCTCTGGACGATGAGCTTCATTATTCTGCTGACGCTCGGCTTCCTGCTGAAGCAGACCGAGATCTACTCGCGCGGCTGGTTCATCGTTTACTATCTTAGCGGGCTGGGAGCTCTTCTCCTCCTCGATTTCGCCGCGGTGCAGCTCGTCCGCCGATGGACCGGCGCGCGCATCATCGCCACGAAGCGGATATTCCTCGTCGGCCTGGCGCATGAGGTCGAGAAGTTCATCGCCCAGCACGATCCAAACGAAAGCGGCATCGAGATCGTCGGCTGCAGGTTCCTCGACGAGGGACCGCTGCAAGTGGTCACCGGGGACGGGAAGCACGCGCTGCAGACGGAGTTGGAAAGCGTCATTCCCAGCGTGCGTTCGCTCGAGCCCGACGCGATCTATATCCTCACGCCATGGTCGGACCGTGTGACCATCGATGGTTGCGTCGAAGCCCTGCTGTCTCTGCCGGTCGAGGTCCACCTCGGTCCTGACTATGCCATAAGGAAATTCACCAACGCGCAGCTTCGGCGGGTCGGCCCAATCTCCAGCCTGCAACTCGTGAGGCTGCCGCTCTCCGGCTTCGAGCGCTTCCAGAAGCGCGCCTTCGACATCGCCGCCTCGCTATCGGGTCTCATTCTGATCTCTCCGCTTCTCGCCGTGGTGGCGGTTATGATCAAGCTGGACAGCAAGGGGCCCGCGTTCTTTCTCCAACGTCGCTACGGCTTCAACCAGCAGCCGTTTCGCATCATCAAGTTTCGCACCATGACCACGATGGACGACGGTGCGGAGGTCAAGCAGGCCACCAAAAACGATCCGCGCGTCACCCGTGTCGGCCACTGGCTGCGCAAGCTGAACATCGACGAGCTGCCCCAGCTCATCAACGTTCTTAAAGGAGAGATGTCGCTTGTCGGACCGCGTCCGCACGTGCTGGCGCACGACCGCCAGTACGAGCGGATCATCGCGCGCTATGCCGTGCGCCACAACGTGAAGCCGGGCATCACCGGCCTGGCACAGGTGAACGGCGTGCGCGGCGAGACGGACACGGTCGAGAAGATGCAGAAGCGGATCGACTACGATCTGTCGTACGTCGAGAACTGGTCGCTGATGCAGGACATTGGCATCATCTTGCGGACCGTCGTGTCGTCGAAGGCCTACAACAACGCACACTGAGCGCGCTGTTAATCCAGAAGCCACACGGCGAGCGCGATCCACGCCAGCCCGCACATACCGAACGCTGCGATCATCGGCCAGCGGGCCGATCTCGGCTCGACTTCTCGCGAAGCCGGCAGCAACGTATCGTGTGCCACCAGTTCGGGTGCCTGTGCACGAAGCAACGCCGACACGCGCTCGATGTCCTGGCGCGCCTTGACCTCGCCAGGCCTGCGCGTTCTTGTGACGCTCTCTATGGGAATGATGGCAGCAGGGACGTCGTCGAACTCTGCCGGGATCATGGAGTCATCGTTCACGCTTGGCCACTCACTAGCGAAAGCCCCGGGACGCTGGTTCCGGGCGGAAGCTCGCACTCTTTCCGCCCCGCGTGAGCCTTGTCGCACAGAAGCGCTTTGTTTACGCGGCGCATCGGGTTTTACGTTAAGTTGAAATTAATGCACCGCACCAGACGCCTCTTTGACGCCGAATAATTTGTCGCATGCCTCCGGGAAAGCTCGGAACGACCGAGCATTGCGCTCCCAGACAGGGTAACGCGCCTGGGTTGGGCCAGCTGTCGAAGTGGTCGGCGCAGAGCCACATAAGTATCTAATAATACGCAATAAATTAATGCTGGGGGAGGGGCGGCAGCCACGTCTAGCGCAACAGAGCCCCGACCAGCGCGTAGCGCGGCGAATGCCCCGACCCGTCGATGCACTCCAGCGATCCATTCCGGCTGAGCGTATGCAGCCGCTTGCCCGGCCAGACCGGCGGCGTGTGCAGCACGGTATCTACCCGCTGTTCGAAGCCCTCGGCGTCGAGCCGCAGCACCTCGGCCAGCCCGATGCCCGTGCCATAGCCCCGGGCGCAATCCTGCACCGGCCGCCATAGCCGGCCCTCGCGGTGAAAGAAATTACCCGCCGGACGCGCTGCCCTCTGATCGACCAGCACCGGATCGAGATCGTGTGGGCGCCACGAACCCTGCAAACGACGCGCCGAATAGATCGACAGCGTGTCGGAATAGGAGCCCTGCCCGTCGCGCGTCGCGCCGAACAGCCACAGCGTGCCCTCGTGCGCGACCACCGTCGCATCCGACAGCTCGACCCCGCTGAGCAGCGTTGCCTCTTTCACCCAGCGAGAGGGAAAGGGATCGGCTCTGTAGAGATCGACGCTTCTGTTGGCCGAGCTTTCGGGGATCATGTAGATCTGCCCGCCGTCCTCGATGAGGAACGGATAAGACAGATGCCAGGGCTCTTCCAGCACGGTCCGCACCTCGCCGTGCGTGCCGTCGGGTTTCACCTCGACCATCGAGATCACGCCCTTCTGGGTGCGATGGTCCAGATCCTCGAAGAAGATGTAGTGCCGCCCTTCGACTTCAATCGGGAACGGGTCGGCGAAAAAGCGCCCCGGCACCGACGTGATGGTGCGCCACTCCGGCCCATCGAGGCTCAGCGTGTCGTAGACGCCTCGGCCAGGCGCAACGAAGCGCCAGCCGATCTGCCAGTGCGGTGCGTAGCAGCACAGGTGATAGAGCCGCCGCACGACCGAGTGCACTAGCGATTTTGCCAGCTTCTGCGCGACTTTTGACGTCGAAACCGCCGCCGGGACAGTCCTGGCATCCCGTGTCACCTCGGCCCGTCGCCCGGAACAATATCTGCCGAGCGCCATGAGGATCAGCGTGATCGTGCGCTGATGCACCAGTTCGCTCGCCTCTCGCACCGAGCCTGCATTGTCGGTGCCGGGCTCGCCGCAAGCCAAGGTCTGGCCCGTCGTGGCGTCGACGACGGCAACCCGTGGCGTGCGGCCGTCTAGCAGTGCGGCGTGCAGCGCGCTCTCTGAGGGGGTGCCGTCATAGAGGATCGCCAGGGTCAGATCGCTGTCTGCCGGAGCCCCCTCTCCGGACGCGACATCACCCCAGGCGATGCGGTCGCTGCCACGCGGGCCGGCAAGCCCATAGATCATTTGCTCCAGCTCGAAAAGGAGGTCGAGCGAGGCAGAGGGAACGGCGGCCGGCATGGCCACGAAGCTGCAGGAATGCCCCCGCTCTTCAAGCCGCGATTTCAAATCCAGCAGCCAGCGGCGGGCGCTGTCCGGATCGACCGCGATCTCGACGTTGAGGGCCTCAGGTTTCACCGATGGGCGCGTTAGCATTAGAACCTTGAGCTGCGGACACGGCGCTGCCTAACCTGTTACAGGGGAACGCAAGGGGAGCGAGTTCGCACCGGCGATTTGGTTAATGGCGTGCCGGATCGTTTGGGGGTGTATCGGGAGCGCTGCCTCATTCGGTTCCGATCGTATCGTCGGCGCGTTTTCTGCCCGCGCTACGCTTTCGCGCCGACACCGCCTTCACAAGAAGTAGCCGACGATATCCAGCCAGGTCTCATGCAAGCGCCGCCGACGACGACACCTCAGCCTCGCATCCTCCTCCTGCAGACGCAGTCGGAGAACGCCGGCGCCCAGGAGATCGCGCGCGTGCTCGGCAAAGGACTGAAGCAGCGCGGTTTCGATGTCAGCTTCGGTTTCTTCTATCGGCGCACGGCCGGTTACGATCAGGCGCCAGGCGTCTTCTTCGCCGCGCCCGAGCGGCCAGGCGGCATCGGCGAAACGTTGGCCATGGCGCGCAACCTGCACCGCCACATCAAGCGGATCTCGCCCGACGCAGTCATCACCTTCCAGCACTACGGCAACGTCATCGGCGCACCTGTCGCGCGCCTTGCCGGCGTCGGTACCGTCATCGCCAATCTGAACACGGCGAAGGCGATCCTGCCGCGCTGGGTGCCTATCGCGGATTGGCTGCTCGCGACGCTGCGCATCTATTCGCGTGTGGTCGCCAACTCCATCGATACCGAAGCGGACTTCCGGGCGCTGCCCGCCCCATTCGGTCGTCACCTCATGCGGATCGACCACGGCTTCGAGCCCAAGCTCAGTCGCCTGTCGAAGGCCGAGGCGCGCGCCGCACTCTCGCTGCCCGCCAGCGTGACGCTGCTGGGCATGAGTGCGCGCCTGCACCCGGAGAAGAACCAGGGCGCCCTCATAGAGCTTCTTCGGCGCAACCAGGATTGGCACGTTGCGCTAGCGGGCCAGGGACCTTCGAGGCAGGCGCTGTCCGAGCACGCGGCGCGCGCAGGCTGCGCAAATCGCCTTCACCTCGTCGGAGAGCTAGAGCCCGAGCGTGTTGGGCTGTTCCTGAATGCCCTCGACGTATTCACCTTCACGTCGCTCCATGAGTCGTTTGGTCTTGCCGTCGTCGAGGCCGCGAACGCCGGCGTGCCGGTGGTCTCAAACGACCTCGACGTCCTGCACGAAGTCCTCCACACCGACGACGGCCCGTGCGCTCTCTTCGCCGATGTCTCCGATATTGCGGCCTTCGAGGCGGCCGTCGTCAGGGCGCTGACCGATACGGCGCTCCGCACCGAACTTGTTTCCCGCGGCAAGACGCTCCGCGGCCGATACTCGGTGGACGCCATGACCGATGGTTATGTTGCTGCCCTCGCCGACCTCGGCGTTTCCCCCTCGACCTGCGCCCAGCACGCAGGATTACCCAACTGGCTCGCGGTACCTGTCGGGGTGGGCCTGAATTGGCCTCTGGGGTAGGGCGCGCAAGCCGCCGTGCTGCTATGAGATGAGCGCGCTAAGCCATCAAGTTATTGGTGCATTGCAGCAATATCTGAGCGTTGCGACCGTTAGAAGCTGCGTCTAACCTCAGCAGCTCAAAGAATGAGATCCTGAACCGAAGTGTGCGGACGAGGGAAGCCGCATACCTCAAGGGACCGCCCAGGGGAAACCACTTCAAAGATGAAGAACAAGGTCATCACGGCCGACCAGGCCATTGCGCTCATCAATGATGGCGACGTGGTTTGCACCACGGGCTTCGTTCAGAGCTGCATTCCCGAACTGCTCCACGCCGCGCTCGAAAAGCGCTACGTCGAGACCCAGGCACCCAAGGGTCTGACCCTCATCATGTGCGCTGGCGCCGGCGATAGTAAGGGCCTCGGCACCGGTCGGTTGCATCACGAGGGCCTCCTCTCGCGCGTGATCGCCGCCAACTTCGGCCGCATGCCGAAGGTCGCCGAAGCCGCCCAGAACAACAAGATTCAGGGATACAACCTCCCGCAGGGCGTCATCTCCAAGCTGTACCGCTCGTGCGCTGCAGGTCAGCCAGGTCTCTTCACCCGGGTCGGCCTCCACACCTACGTCGATCCCCGTCTCGGCGGCGGCAAGGTCAACGCCGTCACCACCGAGGACATCGTCAAGCGGGTCGAGGTCGATGGCGAGGAGTGGCTGTTCTACAAGGCCACCCCCATCAACGTGGCCCTCATCCGCGCCACCAGCGCCGACCCGTCGGGCAACCTCACCATGGAGAAGGAGGCGCTGACGCTCGACTGCCTCGCCCAGGCGATGGCCGCCCACAACAACGGCGGCATCGTCATCGCCCAGGTCGAGCGCGTCGTTGCCCACGGCTCGCTGAAGACCAGGGACGTGCGCGTGCCGGGCATCCTCGTCGACTGCGTCGTCGTCGCTGATGAGCCGGACATGCACCGCATGAACTACGGTGTGCACTACAACCCGGCGCTCTCCGGTGCCATTCGCGTTCCCGTCGAGCACATGCCGCGCATGGAGCTGGACGAACGCAAGATCATTGCCCGCCGCGCCGCCTTCGAGCTGCCGCTCAACGGCGCCATCAACCTCGGCGTCGGTGCGCCCGACGGCGTTGCCGCCGTCGCGGCCGAAGAGCAAGTGACGCCCTTCCTCACGATGACCACTGAAGCCGGAGCCATTGGCGGCGTGCTCGCCAGCGGATCGAGCTTCGGATCGTCCGCCAACGCCGATGCGGTCATCGACCAGAACCAGATGTTCGACTTCTACCACGGCGGCGGTCTCGACCTGACCTGCCTCGGCGTGGCCGAAGTCGACGAGCAGGGCAACGTCAACACCTCGAAGTTCGGCGGCCGCCTCAACGGGTGCGGCGGCTTCATCGACATCTCCCAGAACTCGCGCGCGGTCGTCTTCGCCGGAACCTTCACGGCCGGCGGCCTCCAGATCGCGATCGAGGACGGCAAGCTGCGCATCGTCAAGGAAGGGCGCGCACGCAAGTTCGTGAAGGCGGTCGAGCAGATCACCTTCTCGGGCTCCTATGCCGCGAGCAGATCCCAGCCCGTCATCTACGTGACCGAGCGCTGCGTGTTCCAGTTGACGCCGGGTGGGCTCGAGCTGATCGAAGTTGCTCCAGGCATCGACATCGAGCGCGACATCCTCGCCCACATGGATTTTGCGCCCATCATCCATAAGCCCGTGCAGATGGATCCGCGAATCTTCCTCGAAGAGCCCATGGAGCTGATGGAGGAGCTGACCAACCTGAAGCTCTCCGAACGCGTTTCCTACGACGCCGATCGCAATATCCTGTTCCTCAACCTCGAGGGCTGGAGCGTCCGCAAGAAGAACGATGTCGTTGATTTGCAGAAAGTGCTCGTCGATGCGTGCGTCAATGCCGGTCGCCGGGTCAATGCCGTCGTCAATCATGACGGCTGCCGCATCGCCGAGGACCTGTACGACGACTACGCCGACATGATCCAGTACATGCTGAAACACTATTACAAAACCAGCGCCCGCTATTCGACCAGCTCGTTCATGCGGCTGAAAATGAAGGAGGCCCTCTCCAAACGCGGGCTGCTGCCGCACATTTTCGAGAGCGCCGACGAGGCTCACGCGGTCGTCGAGGCTTCGCGCTTGGCTGCCGAATAGCGCCAGGCGTACCTGTCGCGGAATTAAAAAGAGGCGTCGGTTTGCGGCGCCTCTTTCATTTTGCAGACATCGATCATCGCGATCAGGCCGGCGGCTCCGCCATGGCCTCCTCGTGCTCGGTCGCCGTGACGCTTCCGGTCAATGGCGCTGCCGGCATCGGATAGATCGCGCCCGCCATCGGCGCCGGGCGAGGACGATCAACGACGATACCGGTCACCGGAACTTCCGGTTTTCCACTCAGGCTGCCGGTCGTCGGAGCGGCAGGTATCAAAGTGTGTCCGCTGTAACCCGGATCATTGAGGCTGACCGGCACATCGGAATGATCGTTCTGAGGAGCAGCGACGACCGCCGGCATTGCAGGCCGTGGCGCCCGCGCGGTTTCGACACTCTTGCTGCCGCGCAGGAAGCTTGGCAGTGCCGCTTCGATGATCTCGGACACGCCCATCTGGCACTTTTCGGTGTAGCAGCTCGTTACACGGATCTTCTCGTCGAGCGCGAAGCTCTGCGGGTTCGTCAGTTCGACACGCACGAGCTGGCCGCGTCCGCGCACCCGGTTCGGAAGCTGGAACTCGGGCGGCAGCGCATCGGTGACCGGCAGGACGCGCTCGATGATGCCGGTGCTGGTCCGGCCGCGGCCCTTGATCGAAACCTCCTGGCCCTCGCCGACATCGAAGAGATAGTTCTCCGGGATGTACGCCAGCGCGTAGCTCGGCCCGGTGTAGATATTGGCGATGGGCGTAGTGCCGGCAGCGAGGACTTCTCCGACCATGCCGACGCGGCTACCGACATAGCCGCTCGCCGGCGCGACCAGCACGCCGCTGCCGTACGTCCGCTGCAGATCCGAGAAGGCGCCCGCGACCTGCTGCAGCGCCGACCGGTTTGCGTTGATCTCAGTCTCGAGCGAGGAGACCTCGGCCTCGAGCGTGAGCAGCTTGTCCATGGCCTGGACCTGCGCCGTTGACATCTGCTGCAGCGACCGGGCGACGACGAGCCCGTTGCTGTTGGCCTTCTGCAGCGTCGACATGAACGAATTGGCTTCGTCCGCGGCGACCTTCGCCACCGGGATCAGCGCCTTCACCACCTGGCGCCGCGCTTCGAGCTGCGCGACGCGTCCCGTGACGCGCGCCTGCTCCGCTGCCAGGTCCGCGAGCGAACGTGACATGGCCGCGGAATCGACCACCGCGATCTTCTGCCCCGCCTCGACCCAGTCACCCGGCCGCACGTTGATCTCACGCACGCGGGCGTCCGGCCACGGAGACGCGACCGACACGGTCCGGCTGGTCACCAGGCCGTCCGCATCCAGCATCAGGCTTCCGCCGCCGAGCGCGTAGACCGCAAGCCCGCTGACCGACACGACGAACGTCGTCGTCATCAGCAGCTTGCGCAGCCGCCGCCATTTCACTTCGCTTGCCTGCAATTGATTGCTCATCGTCGTTCTCTTGTTAAGCGGCCAGCTCGCGGCCGGCTTTGGATTTCTGATGCATGATGCGCGTGGCGATCCGCTCGGCGGCATCGCCACGGCCGAATGGGTTTGGCGCGTGAATGAGTTTGGGCGCGGGGCCGTTCGTCAGCGCGCGAACGCCAGAGACGATTGCCTCATAGTCGGTTCCGACGAGCTTGCCGAAGCCGGCGGAGACAACCTCCGGCCGCTCGGTGCTCTCGCGCGTGATGAGGATCTGCAGCCCGAACGTCGGAGCCTCCTCCTGCACGCCGCCGGAGTCGGTCACGACCGTCCAGGCACGGCCCAGAAGATAGACGAAATCCGGATACTGCAGCGGCGCCAGCAGCCGCACGTTCGGAGAATCGGAGAGGTAGCCGAGCACGTCGGCGCGAACCTCGGGGTTGAGGTGCACCGGCACGACGATCACCTTGTCGCCGTCGTTGGCGAGCTGGCGCAGAGCGCGCAGCACGTTGCGCATCGGTTTTCCGATGTTCTCACGCCGATGCATCGTCGCCAGGACGAGCTTCTTGTCGGCTGGAAGGGCGCCGACAGCCGGGTCGATGGGGCGGTAATCGCTGCCGATCTTTTCGCGCGCATAGAGCAGCGCGTCGACGACGGTGTTGCCAACCATCGCAATGTCGCTTGCTGCCACGCCCTCGCGCAGCAGGTTGGCGCGTGCTTCCCGCGTCGGCGGAAAATGCAGGCGCGAAGCCTGACCGATCAGCTTGCGGTTGAATTCCTCCGGAAACGGCGAGAGGAGGTCGCCCGTCCGCAGCCCCGCCTCCACGTGCGCGACAGGCACACGCGTCAGGAAGCCTGCCGTAGCCGCGGCGGCGGCCGTCGCCGTGTCGCCCTGCACGACAATCCAGTCGTAGCTCTTGGCACGCAGGATTTTTTCGACCTGCTCGGTCATGCGGCCGAACTTGCCTGCGAGTCCCTGCTCATCGACGATGTGCGCGCCATTGTGCGTCACCGTGATGCCGAAAAAGTCGAGAAGGCCGTCGGCAAGTTCGATGTGCTGCCCCGACCAGAACACGTCGACCTCCGCGCCGGCTGCCTTGAGAGCCGTGCAGACTGGTCCCAGCTTGATGATTTCGGGGCGCGTGCCGAACGCGACGAGGATACGCATTACTCTTACTCTCTTCGATTCAGCGATTTGCGGACGCGAAATCGTCTGGGATGTCGTGGGTCGTCTTGGACCAGACGATTGGTCTGGTTGCGAGCTGCGACTCGCCGAGGAAGGTTTTCCAGGCGCGGTACACCGCAGCCATGTTGATGTAGAGCGCCGCCGGCCAGCGGAGCGCGATGCCGAGCCAGTCGTATTTGCCGTACACCTCGTAGCCGGAGATGACGCGCACCACGTACCGGGTGATCAGCGCGAAGAGGTTGATCCACATCGACACGATCACGACGTCGCCCATAGGCTCTGGGAAGTCGGCGAGATCGATGAAGCCGAGCAGCATCAGCGCCAGCAGAACGCCGGAGATCGGCGGCAGGAAACTGGTGATCATGCCCTTGCGGTCGCGCAGGAAGAAATAGAAGTCCCACGGGTCGCCCTGCCAGCCGAGCTTGCAGAAGGCCTCGAAGTTGATGCCATACACCCACCGGGTCTTCTGCTTGATCGAAGCCTCCAGCGTCCTGGGGAAGAATTCGCGGGTAGCGACGAAGTCGAGGCCCTCGTCGGCATTCCGCGAGATGGCCGCGAACGCCGACTTGAAGCCCGAGCGCTTCGCTTCGATGCCGAGGATGTAATCCTCGGTTACCGTGCCCGACATCAGCACCTGGCCGCGCGTTGCGAGGAAATGCTTGATCAGACGCTTCGTCATGCACGTGCCGACGCCAGCCGACGGGATCGCCGCTCCGACGGCGTCGCGCACGATCAGCTCGCGCGTGTGCCGCTCGGCGAACTCGTCCATGTAGGTCGATGCAACGATCGCGTTCTTGCCGCGATTGAGCGAGAAGACCGGCGCCTGGATGAAGTCGTTCTCCTGCGCGTAGGCGGCATAGACGGGGAACGAGCGGGCATCGATGACGTCCTCGCTGTCGTGCAGGACGACCAGCTCGGGCGCATCCTCGGTGCTGAACACCTGCGCGAACATCTCGTTCAACATCTGGCCCTTGGATGTGGGTCCGGGCAGACGGTTCACGATCACCTTGACGCGCGTGGGGTGCTTTGCAGCCAGCTCTTCCGCAACGCGCAGCGTCCCCGTGTCGTTGGGATAGACGCCGAGATAGAGAGAGACATTTGGATTCTGGATGCGGGCGAGGTTGCCCTCGACCATCTTGCCGAGCACTTCTTCCTCGTGCCAGTTCGCAACGAACACCGCGGTCGCGGGGACGCTCTCGACGCCATCATCGAGCTGCGGCACGCGCCGGCGCACGATGGCCAGCGACACAAGGTCGATGAACGCATCGTCGATCGACGACACGCTGATCAACACGCTGACTGCGAACAGCAGGAGTATGAGGAACTCTTGCACTCTATTGCGCCTTCCGCTTCCGGGTCGCTCTGTCTGAGCAACTTCTCTAAAATTCGAACTTTGAACTATCCGGGTTTAGTTCGAATTTTCGGAAATGCGGATTAATCCGTTCCACTAGCGGCGCCGATAATGAAAGTCAGCGTCAATCAATCGTTAGCGGCCGCTCCAATTCAGGCGCTTCGCCTCATAAATTGGGCGTCAAATACGGAACGCGCCGGTGCAGGCATGCTGCACCGGCGCGTTCGCTCCCCCGGACGTTTCCTCAGCGCAGAGACGCCGGGTGACCTGCTCTGGTTCTAGCCGGCCGCCGCACGGGTCATGCGCCACGCCACGAGGTAGGAAAGCGGAATAGCCGCGACGACAGCAGCGCCGCACGCTATCGGCAAAAGGAAGAGGATGTCCTTGGACAGCTGGGGCACCGTGACGATCACGAGCAAGGCTAGGCCCGCAAGCGTCGTCCCGAGCATGATCCAGACAACTGCAGCAATCTTGAACATCTCACGCTCCTGTCAAAGCGGCTGCGTCGGATGTTCTAAAGTTAGGTCGGCGTAAGACAGAGCGCTTGATTGGCATCAACCATCCGGCGCCAAATATGCGCCGATGATCTGACCCCCATCAGGACCGGCCCGGCAGTGCGATCCCGCGCCAGACGACATAGATGCCGACGATGCCGACGATTGCGGCGAACACTGTAGCGAGCGCCTGCCTATGTTTCGCAAGCTTGCCCGCCGCGAACCGGCCGCCCACGCCGCCGACAACCCCTCCGCCGATGAAAAACGCGACGAGTACCCAGTCGATGAAGCCGGATAGGGCATAGTTCGCCGATGTGGTTACCCCAAACGCGAACACTGAGACGAGCGACGATCCGATGGCGAAGATGAGCGGCATACCGGTTGCTGCGATGATCCCGGGCACGATCAGGAAGCCGCCGCCGATGCCGAAGAAACCAGCCAGTGCGCCAACCCCGCTGCCATAGGTGAGCAGCCACGGCATGAGCTGCGGCGCAGATTTGCGCGTCAGCCGCACGCCGACGTCTCCACCGCTGCGCCGGTTCCAGAACATGAACCCGGCGATCACGATCATCAGCAACCCGAACAGGAACAGCAACCGCTCGCCATCGAAATGCTTGCCCAGCGTCGAGCCGATGGCCGCACCGGCTGTCCCCGCGGTGGCAAACACGAGTGCACACGGCCACTTTACGTTACCGGCCTTTGCATGACCGATGAGGTTGACCAGCGCGCTCACCGCAACGGCCACTGCGCTCGTACCGATGGCGACGTGCGGCGACGGCACCCCGACGAGATAGACCAGCAGCGGCACCGCCAGCACCGATCCGCCGCCGCCTATGAGGCCGAGCACGAAGCCGACGAGGACGCCGGAGAACGCTGACAGTACGTCTGCAATTGGCATCAAGCCATGACCTTGGGCTTGGCCAGCCACTCGCGGCCCTTGAGCATCGCGCGCCAGTAGATGGGCGGCAGCAGCCGCTCCTTCAGCATCCATGCGACGCGCGACGGCTTGGTGCCGTCGATCAATACGCGCGGGAAAGTCGGGCACACCTTGCCGCCATAGAGGAACTCCGCCAGCACGATCCTACCGCGTTCGACCGTCAGCGGACACGAGCCATAGCCGTCATAGGCGCACATCTGGGGACGCAGTCCCTTCGCATGAAGAATGTTCTCGGCGACAACCGGCGCCTGCTTGCGGGCGGCTGCAGCCGTCTTGGCGTTTGGCGTCGAGGTCGCATCGCCCAGGCCGAAGATGTTGGGGTATCGCTTGTGCCGCAGGGTGGCCGGATCGACGTCGAGCCAGCCGCCCGCATCCGCCAGCGGGCTTGCCCGCACGATGTCGGGTGCCTTCTGAGGCGGACATACATGCAGCATGTCGAATTCCGCCTCGACGGTTTGAGAGGTTCCATCGGGGCAGCTGCGCTTGAACCACGCCCGCTTCTGCGGTCCGTCGACTGCAATCAGCGTATGGTTGAACCTCAGCGCCGCACCATACTGGCGCACATAATCCATAAGCGCCGGCACGTATTCCGGCACGCCGAACAGAACGCCGCCCGCGTTGAAGAAGCTGACGTCGATGTCCTTGAGTCGGCCGCTGCGATACCAATGGTCGGCCGACAGATACATCGCCTTTTGCGGCGCGCCGGCACACTTGATCGGCATCGGCGGCTGGGTGAACAGCGCGCTGCCTTCGCGCAGCGAGCGCACGAGCTCCCACGTGTAGGGCGCCAGATCGTAGCGGTAGTTGGAAGTGACGCCGTTCTTGCCGAGCGTCTCGGGCAATCCTTCAACGCCGCCCCAGTCCAGCTTGATGCCGGGGCACACGACCAGATGATCGTAGCGAATGGCGCGGCAGCCTTCGATAATGACGCTGTCATGCTCGGGGTCGAACCCAGCCACCGCCGCCTTGATCCACGTGACGTTGCCGGGCAGCACCGCGCCCATCGGCTTCGCTGTCGACTCCGCCGAGAAGATGCCGGCACCGACCATGGTCCAGCCCGGCTGATAGTAATGCGTGTCCGCAGGGTCGATCACCGCGATGTCGAGATCGGGCTTGCGGCGGAGCAGGCTCGCGGCCGCTGCTGCTCCCGCGGCGCCCCCACCGACGATGACGATGTCGTGGCTTGCCGCCGGCTTGTCGACGTCGACCGCCCCGCCACGCGCGATCCGGCTCATCACGCCGGTCACGTCAAATCCGGCGTCGCGCGCCGCCGCGACGATTGTGTCTGCGGACGACTTCCCCGCCTGCGCCATTGCCCAAAGCGTAGCCGAACGCGTGCCGGAGCGGCAATAGGCCAGGACCGGCATCGGCAGTTCAGCCAGCGCAGTCGCAAACGCTACGGCGTCATCATCGGAGACCTTGCCGGCGGTGACCGGGATATACCGGGCTTGCAGCCCCGCGGCTTCTGCGGCTTGGGCGATCTCGACGAAGCCCGGCTGATCTGCGCCCTCTCCGTCGGGCCTGTTGCAGATGATCGACTTGAAGCCCTGTTTGGCCAGATCCGCCACCGCGTGCGGCGCGATCTGCGGCGCAACCGAAACATCGTCCGAGAGCTTCTTGGTCATACGTCTTCCTACGGCTTTCAGCGGAGGCTGACGCGGACAGGGCGCCCCGAGCCTCCGTTATCTTGAACGGCGGGGCCGGTATACCGTGAGCCGCGGCTAAGCCAATTTGGCCGCCCTCTAGAGCTCGTTGATCGGCACCTTGAGGTGACGCTTTCCGCTTTCGTCGGGCTCGGGGAGATTGCCGCCGCGCATGTTGACCTGGATCGAGGGTATGATGAGCTTCGGCAGGTCCAGCGTCTTGTCGCGCGCCTCCCGCACCGCAGCAAATTCGTCCTCGGTGACGCCATCGCGCACGTGGATGTTGTGCTCCCGCTCTTCGGCCACCGTCGTCTCCCATTTGATCTCGCGACCGTTGGGTCCGTAGTCGTGGCACATGAAAAGCCGCATCTCGCCGGGAAGCTCGAGCACGCGCTTGATCGAGCGGAACAGCGCGCGTGCGTCTCCGCCCGGGAAGTCGGCGCGAGCAGTGCCGGCGTCGGGCATGAACAGCGTGTCGCCGACGAAAGCGGCATCGCCGATGACGTGCGTCATGCACGCCGGCGTGTGGCCTGGTGTCAGCATCGCGAACCCCGTCATCGAGCCGATCCGATACGTGTCGCCATCCTTGAACA
This sequence comes from uncultured Hyphomicrobium sp., assembly GCA_964493785.1. Lineage (GTDB taxonomy): Bacteria > Pseudomonadota > Alphaproteobacteria > Rhizobiales > Hyphomicrobiaceae > Hyphomicrobium_A. Next base: position 97,719 of record CAZBPM010000007.1, read on the forward strand.
GCCGGTCGAACTGGCTACCGTCACGCTGGAATTCGGTACCCTCGTTGAAGATCTTGCCGAACATCTCCTGCACGATCGTGATGTTCTCGCCGATGCCGAGCTTGCCGCCGACCTTGCCCTGGATGTACGGCGCGGCGGAGAGGTGATCGGCGTGTACGTGCGTCTCGATCAGCCATTCGACTTTGAGATCGTTCTTCTGCACGAAGTCGATGATCTTATCGGCCGAGTCGTAGGCGATGCGGCCGGCTGCGTAGTCGATGTCCATCACGCTGTCTATGATGGCGCACGCGTTCGATTTCGGATCTTTCACCACATAGCTGATCGTGTTCGTCGGCTCGTCGAAAAACGACGTCACTTCCGGCTTCACGCCAAGATCTACAGCATGAGGGATTGTCATTGACCGCCTCCTTTTGGCGCCGCTTGTGCAGGCGCCGCATTTTCTGACAGGGTGTCGATGCCGCGCGCCAGCCCCATGCCGCCCAGCATCGCTACCACGAAAACTAACGCCTCGCCCGACCCCGTAGCCAGCGCCGAAACGGCCGGGCCCGGACAGAAGCCGACGAGACCCCAACCGACACCGAACAGCGCCGCGCCACCGAGCAGGCGCGCATCGACATCGGTTGCTGTGGGCAGTTGAAACGAGCCACCCAGCAGAGGTGACTTTCGGCGGAACGCGAGCCCGTATCCTATCGCCGTCGTCAACACCGCCGCTGCCATCGTGAAGGCGAGGCTCGGATCCCAAGTGCCGGCGAAGTCGAGAAAGCCGAGTACCTTCGCTGGATTGACGAGCCCGGACACGATGAGGCCGAAGCCGAAAAGAAGACCCGACGTTAGCATCACCGCTATCTGCATATCAGCCTCCGAGTACATGACGCATGACGAGAACGGTCGCAGCCCCGGTTGCCATGAACGTGGCCGTTGCCGCGATTGAGCGCGCCGAAAAGCGCGCGGTGCCGCAAACACCGTGCCCGCTCGTGCACCCGCCGCCGCGAACAGCGCCGAAGCCGACCAGGACGCCCGCCGCCACGAGCAGCGGAACGTTCTTCGTCACCTCGATGCCAACGGGAGATCCCGTTGTCGCCACATAAAGCGCCGGCGCCGCCAGAAGCCCGGCCACGAACGACAGCCGGGCCGGCATTTGATGGTCCGAGTAGGGCGGCAGCAGCCGCGACACGATTCCGCTGACGCCGGCGACCCTGCCGCTGCCTGCGATCGCCAGAACCGCCGCGAGACCGATCAGCACGCCCCCGGCCACCGCTTGAGCAATTGTCAGCACGGATCACCACCCCGCTGGCTGTTGCCGAGGCCGCATGTGTTGAACCCGGCAATTCCATAAGCCGGGCAGAAACGCGCAAGCCCGGTGATCAGTGGCACGAGGCCGACGAGACCCCACAGTGTCTGCGGACCGACAAAGACGAGGCTGAGCAAAAGCACACCGACGGCAATCCTGATGCCGCGATCCCATGCACCGACATTCCTGGACATAAGGCACCTCCCTGTTTGTGTGGAGGTGATAGACCGCCGACCCCCATCAGGTCTGTGACCTAGTCACACTGTCGGCTATGGCGCCGTCGCGAGGTGCCGCAGTTCCTCCGGCCGGGCGATGTCGATTGCGCCCCGAGATGTCGAGATCCAGCCGCGGCGCTGGAACTCGTTAAGCTGTCGGCTGATGACTTCACGCGCCGTCCCGAGTTCTGCCGCAAGCTGCTGATGCGTCAGGTCGATATGCCCTTGTGGGTTCGCCCTCTCCAGCAGCCGCTGTGCAAGCCGCACGTCGACGCGCGAGAACGCCACTTCCTCGATGACGCGAAAGAGGTCGGTAACGCGGTGGCTAAAGGCGGTGAAGACGAATCGGCGGAAATCGGTCGACCTGGCGATCAGGTCGTCGAACGTCGCGCGCGGTATGGCCACGGCCTCGACATTGGTCTCGGCGATCGCCTCGGCCTGATAGTCCTCATAGCCCAAGAGGCAAGCGGTCGTAAGCGCGCAACTTTCGCCTGCAGACACGCGATAGAGCACGATCTCGCGCCCTGTGTCCGAGACCTGTTGCACGCGAACCGTTCCCCGGATCAACAGTATGAATGCGTCGGGAGCCTGCCCCGGCCCAAAGATGCGCGTTCCCATCGGCAGGTGCACGACGCGACTTGCGCCGACGAGATGGTCGACAATTTCCGGCGGCAGTTTCTGAAGGCCGGGGAAATTCGAGGTCCAGTTTTCTGGGTGCATGGCGCCGCCGCGTCGTTGAGGCAGCACCATACGCGTCGCTGACCCCCGTGTCAGCTTTCGCGCCCCGGCAGACCTGCGCCTACCCGGGAAAGCAGAACGCCATGATCTGCTTCATTGGCGCGAACAGCGAGATTGCAGCGATCGAGACCAGCGAAAGGCCGATGACCGTGCGTGCGCCGCGCCGGTCGGCCCACCCTTTCAGCGACGCCACTCCGAACGCCGTCGCGGTCACCGACGGCAATGTTCCAAGCCCGAAGCCGAGCATGATCATCGCGCCCTGCTGCATCGTTCCGCTCATCATGGCAAAGAACAGCGTAGCGAACACCATGCCGCACGGCAGGAGTCCCCAGAGCAGTCCGGTCGAAAAGACCCACGCCCAATAGCTCGGCGCTGGGGACAGGCGTATGCGCACCAGCCGCTCGGTGATGAAACGCGTGACGCCATCGAGCGCCGACGGCGAAGGCGCAAGTCCTGCAACCGAAAGGCCGATCCACATCAGCGTGGCACCCGCGGCCCAACGCATGACGTTGTAAGCGATCTCGCGATCAAGGCCTGCATAGATCGTCGTGCCGAATAGCCCGACGAGCGCACCCGCGAGCACATAAGCGCTAATACGGCCCGCCTGGGCGACCAGCAGCGTCGGCAAGGGGGAATGCGCCGAGCCCTGCGGCGCGAGCGCGAGCACCAGTCCGGATGCGATCGGCCCACACATCCCCGCGCAGTGCAGGCTGGCCGCCAGTCCGGCCAGCAGTCCGGCGAGGAATGTAAGCTCCGACATGTTCGCAACCGCGGTAAGCGATGCCGCCTCTTTTAGTCGAGATCGCTGAGCGGCGGGTTGCTGAGCGCAATCGCGGGGATCAGCCCCAGCATGACCGGAACGAGCGCGAGCGCAAGATAGAAGGCGACTGAGAAGCCCCAGATGATCGTGCCGAGGATCGCGCAGATGAGGAAAACCGCCACCCCAGCTGCGAGGATGTTGGCCTGCGCCCAGGCGGGAATGATGCGCCAAAGCACCGGGGCATAGGGAAGGGCGCCCATAACCAGCGCTCCGATCACTGCGGTCCACGGCCCGATGGTCAGCAGGGCGATGGTGCCGGTCATGCACGAGTTCATGATCGCCAGAGCCATCCGCGCGCGCCTGCGCTCCGGCGTCTCCTCGATGTACGCGGCGACATTAGCCTCGCTCATTGGTCTCGGTCTCCACGGGTTCGTCGTCCAAGAGGATGCGCGCCGCTGCGCCGTCCAGATCGTCGTACTGGCCTGTGCGGAGTGTCCACAGGAAGGCCAAGAGGTAGAAGAAGCCGAGCGCCAGAGCGATCGGGATAAGAACCAGCAGGCTATCCATGGGTTCGCTCCTTCCTCACTTCGGCTCGATGAAGATTTCGCGCTTGCGCTCGATGCTGCCGCCGTCGCCCTCGATCGCGATGCGCAGAAACCAGCGCCCCGGCGTATCGACCTGCAGCCGCCCTTCGGCATTCCCGTCAATCAGCCGGCTGAAAGTGATTGCTACTGGCGTGCGCCCGCCGTTCTCCGCGGTTCCGGAAACCCGCACCGCGCTCAACTCCGCGCCTTTGGCATCGCGCGCCGCGACTTTCACGATGCCGTTGAGGTGCCCCTCCTGCGCAAACCCAACGGAGACGCGCCAGCCCAGGTCGCGATCCTTCTGCCGTGCCTGGAGCGTCTCGTTGTAGCCAAGGCCCCTCCGATAGGGATCGGCTTCCGACAGGCCGGTGAAACTGTTGACGGCCAGCGTAATCAGCACGATTTCGACGCATGTCAGGAAGATGAAAAACGCCACGAACGATGCTGGGATCCAGCGATCGTTGCGGAAGATGTAGGTCTTCGAGCCGTTCATCGCGTGCCCTCCGGACCCCAGAAATAGGTCTCGAAACGTGCCAGCGGCACATTCGCCGTCGTATCGGTCAGCACCAGGGTGACCGGCACGCGCCCAGGAGGTGCGTCGACCCTAGGCACGGTGACCATCACCCGCTCGGATACGGACCGGCGGTGTCCGGACGTGAATGCCGCTTCCGCGAAATCATTCGTCGACAAGTGTATGGCAGCGCCGGGCAGTCCCTCAACGCTGACGCCCACCTTGGAGATGTCACCGCCGCGATGGGCAAAGCGCAGCGTGTAGTCGTTGCGGATGCTGCCATCAGAGAGCTTCACGAACGGCGGCTGCCGTTGATGTTCGAGCAGCGCATCCACATTGCTGCGGTTGGCAATAGCCCATGCCATCGCCGACCCCGAGACGAGCATCACCGACGCGAACATCAGCGGCTTGACGCGCAGCAGCCGAGGCCGCGCCTGCTGGCTCGGCGGCACCAGCGCTGCATCGTCAGTGCTGAGCTTGATCAGGCCGTGCGGACGCCCGACGCGGTCCATCACCGTATTGCACGCATCGATGCACAGCCCGCATCCGATGCATCCGAGCTGCAACCCGTCGCGAATATCGATCCGCGTCGGACAGCTCCTCACGCACTTTCCGCAGTCGACGCAATCGCCGCGATAGCCGACGCTGTCCGACAGCAGGTTCCGCGCCGGGACGGGGCCTTGTTCGAAGAGCTCGATCAGCGCCGGACGCAGCGGCACGCGCGCACGGGCGCGCGGCTCGCCGCGCCATTTCTGATAGGTGACCGAGAGAGTGTCGGAATCGAGCAGCGCGCTCTGGAAGCGCGGCCACGGACACATGTGCAGGCAGATGTTCTCGCGCGTGTGCGCCGCGAACATATACGTCGTGAAGGTCAGCACGCCGACCGTCACGTAGGCGGCGACGGGCGACTCACCGCTGGCGAGCAGCGGGCCTAGCGTGGTGATGTCGATGAACAGCCCGGCGAACGTGAAGGCCGTGAACGTGGCGACGAGCACATGCAGCGTGGACTTGATCCACTGTCCTGCCGCGCTGTCGCGTCCCAAGCGCTTATCGACCATGCGGTCGATGGCGAAGAACATGTCGGTCCAGACAGTCTGCGGGCAGGTGAAGCCGCACCAAACGCGTCCGAATAGCGCCGTGACGAAGAACAGTGCCGCGGCCGAGAAGATCAGCAGTCCCAGCAGCAACGGCAGGTCCGGCGGCCAAAACTCGTTTCCGAAAAGGAAGAAGCGGCGGGCAGGAATATCGATGATGACGGCCTGAGACCACTCGCCCCCGCGCGGCCAGCGCAGCCAGGGTGTGATGAAGTAAAGCCCGAGCAGTAAAGAAGTCAGTAGCGTCTTGGTACGGCGGAATTTGCCCGAGGCGGCGTGCGGCGTTCCCTGAGGGAGCGTACGCTGTGTCGGCTGCAGCACCGCCTGTGAATGCATCACTTCTCTCCGCCGCCAAGCGTGTGGACGTATACGGCGAGCATTTTCACCGCGTCATCGCCCAGGCGTGCATGCCACGCCGGCATCGAACCCATGCGCGGCTTGTTGATCTGCTGCATGACCGCTTCCTTGGTGTCGCCATAGAGCCAGATCTGATCCGAAAGACGTGGCGCGCCCATCTCGCGCATGCCTTCGCCCTTCTCCCCGTGGCAGCCCGCGCAGTTGGCCTCGTAGATGGCCGCGCCAGGCATCGCCTTGCGGCTTTCCTCGGCGCCCGTGTTTGGCAACGTCAGCACGTACTCGGCAACCGACGCGATCTCGTCCGCGCTCAGCATCTCGCCGAATGCCGGCATCTCCGATTGGCGGCTTTCGGCGTCCTCGTTACGGATGCCGTGCGCGATCGTCTGGTAGACATCCTCGATCTTGCCGCCCCACAGCCAGTCGTCGTCGATCAGCGAGGGGAACTGCCCCTGCTGGCCGCCTGCGCCGAGGCCATGACACGCCGCACAGTTCTGGTTGAAGAGTGAGCGCCCGCCGGTGATCGCGAACGTCCGAAGTTCTTCCGAATGCTCGATCTCGCCGACCGGCTTGGCTGCAATCTGTTCGCGCCATTGGGCCTGTGCTGCGCGCGCTGACGCCTGCTCCTCGGCCAGTTCGCCGGCGCTCGTCCACCCGAGCAGCCCTTGGAACGCGAACTTGGTCGTCGGCCAGCCCGGATAGAGCAGGGCATAGATGATCGCGATTACGAACGTGATCACCAGCGTGATCACCCACCACCGAGGCAGCGGCGTGTACAACTCCTCGATGCCGTCCCACTCGTGGCCGGTCGTGTACTGCCCCGTCACCGGATCGTATCGGTGCTCAGCCATCCTGGTCGTCCTTCGTGTCGAATGGGATCTGCGCGTCGCGCTCGTACTCGGCCTTGGCGCCTGGGCGCAGGACGACCCACAGGATCATGCAGAACAGGACGAGGCCGACGACCGGCCAGATCGCCATGAGATGCTGCGTCAGAACTTCGGCGCTCATGGCTTCCTCATTTCGACGGCGTCGCGCCGGCGGCATCGGGCTCGGAGAAATCAACGAGCGTGCCGAGCACCTGCAGATAGGCGATCAGCGCGTCCATCTCTGTGACCGTCGAAGGGTTGCCATCGAAGTCGCCGAGCTTGGCCTTCGGATAGCGCTTCAGCAGCGCCTCGGTATCTCCCTGGCCGCTCGCCTGCGCCCCGACATCGGCGCGGGCGCTGGCGAGCATCTCCTCGCTGTAGGGGACGCCGACCGTCTTCAGCGCATTGAGATGCAGTTGGAGATCGTCGAGATAGAGCGGCTTGTCCTTCAGGAAGGCGTAGGACGGCATGATCGATTCCGGCACCACGCTGCGCGGATCGATCATGTGCGCGAGTTGCCATGCGTTGGAATACTTGCCGCCGACGCGCGCCAGATCCGGCCCCGTCCGCTTCGATCCCCACAGGAACGGATGGTCGTACATGCTCTCGGCCGGAATCGAGTAGTGGCCGTAGCGCTCGACCTCGTCGCGGAACGGACGGATCATCTGGCTATGGCAGGTGTAGCAGCCCTCGCGGGTGTAGACGTTGCGGCCGAGCTGCTCCAGCGGCGTATAGGGCCGCATGCCCTCGACGGGCGTCACCGTCGTATCGATCTTGAACAGCGGCACGATCTGCACGAGGCCGCCGATCGAGATGACGATGAACGTCAGCATGAACAGCAGGGCAGCGGATTTCTCGACGAGTGCGTGATTCATGAGTGCTTACTCCGCCGCCGTCAGCTGTGGGCGTAGCTCGGCACCCGACCGCCGGCGCGATGGAGCGCCGTAGATGGTCATAAAGATATTGATCGCGAACAGGATGCCGCCAGCGAGGAAGAAGATGCCGCCGAGCGCGCGCACCACATAGTAGGGGTGCAGCATCGCAACGCTGTCGGTGAACGAGTACTGCAGGAAGCCGAACTCGTCGTAGGCCTTCCACATCAGGCCCTGTGTGATGCCCGACACCCACATCGCCGTGATGTAGAGCACGATGCCGATGGCGGCGAGCCAGAAGTGCACCTCCACCAGCTTGATCGACCACAGCGACTTGTTCCAGAGCTTCGGCACCATGTGATAGAGCGAGCCGAACGCCATCAGCGCGACCCAGCCGAGCGCACCCGAATGCACGTGCCCCACGGTCCAGTCGGTGTAATGCGACAGCGCGTTGACGGGCTTCAGCGCCATCAGCGGACCTTCGAACGTCGACATGCCGTAGAATGCAACCGCGACGACGAGGAAGCGCAGGATCGGATCGGTGCGCAGTTTCCCCCACGCGCCAGACAGCGTCATGATGCCATTGATCATGCCGCCCCATGACGGCATCCACAGCATGATCGAGAACGCGGCGCCGAGCGTCTGCGTCCAGTCCGGCAAGGCCGTGTAGTGCAGGTGGTGCGGGCCGGCCCAGATGTAGAGGAACACCAGCGCCCAGAAGTGCACGATCGACAGCCGGTACGAATAGATCGGCCGGTCCGCCTGCTTCGGCACGAAGTAGTACATCATGCCGATGAAGCCGGCCGTGAGCCAGAAGCCCACCATGTTGTGGCCGTACCACCACTGGATCATCGCGCTCTGCACGCCGGAATAGATCGTGTAGCTCTTCGTCGACGTCAGCGAGGTCGGCACCGCGAGGTTGTTGACGATGTGCAGCACCGACACGGTGAGGATGAAAGCCAGGAAGAACCAGTTGGCCACGTAGATGTGCGGCTCGCGGCGTGTGGCCAGCGTGCCGGCGAAGATCACGAGATACGTGACCCATACGATCGCCAGCCAGATGTCGAGGAACCACTCGGGTTCGGCGTATTCCTGCGACTGCGTCAATCCGAGCGGATAGCTGATGAGCGCGGCGACGAGGAACGTATTGTAGCCCCAGAACAGGAAGCTGGCGAGCTTCGGCCCGCCCCACAGGCCGGTGCGGCAGGTGCGCTGCACCACATACAGCGACGTTGCCAGCAGCGCGTTGCCGCCAAAGCCAAGGATCACCGCGGACGTGTGCACCGGGCGCAGTCGCCCGAAGGTCAGGTACTCGCCGAAATTGAGATGCGGGAATGCCAGCTGCAAAGCCACCCAGACGCCCGCGGCGAGGCCGATCAGCGCCCAGATGACCGTCGCGATGGAGAACGCGCGGACAACGTCCTCGTTGTAGCCGACGATCGTTTGCTGACCGTAGGAATCGTGCGCGGATGCGTATGTGCTGGCAGCGGCAGTCATCGGCCGTGTGCTCTCCTGATACTGTCCGGGTGTGAGACCTGCCGCACAGGGCGGCATGGCGAGCGAGCCCGGCGTATCGAGAGCGTGCCGGGCGCGTTACGACGTCATCGAACCGGCGCCGGGCGGCGCGCGCGAACGCACGTCGCGCGGCGTCTTCGCTATTGCGCGCGCATCGGCAGGGGCGTCGACGACAACTGCAACTCTGTGCGGAGGCGATGCTTCGCTGTCATGATGCCCGGCTAAGCCCGGCGTGGTCGAAGGCGAGCACGTCTCGCAGGCTTTGCAGTTGTGCTTTCCGTTGCCATGCTCGGTCTTGGCCGCTCCAGCGCACAGCGTCGGAATTTCGCCATTGGGAAGTGCGAACGCTGCAAGGTCGGCATGGTTAACCGGCTGCTCGACCCGCAAGCACCGTTGAGCAAAAACGAGGCTGATAGCCACGAGCGCATAAAGCGCCAGCAACATCCCCTTTGAATTGCTTTTTCGAGCCCACGTAAGCATCGCGTCAGAGGTCAATGATGTGGCGCAACCGTCAACGAACTAAGTCGTCGCACCAAAGTTGACATGGCGCGCTGGCCCATATGCGAGCGCAATTGGCGCGCACGCGGGCGGCCGTGCAATTCGTCGCACCAAAGTTGACTTGGGACGAGTTGGCATCCGCACTTCCAATTGTTGGATGCTTCCTCGCGCGATGCGGCAGAAAAAGTAGCCGCGACTTGGTGGCCCAACCGCGTATCGGCATTGACCGCTAAAGATTCTGCTGCCTAGCATGATGCGATGCGGAGCTTCGCCAGACGTCGCCAGATTCCAAAGCTGCTTATCGCGGCCCTTTACGGGCTCGCGATGCTGCTGGTGCCTCTGGCGCACCGCCCAGTGCGGCAGTCTGTGCCCGATCTCTCCGCGTATGCGCTGCCCGACGGATCTATCCCGTCGCTATGCGATGGCGCCGGCAAGAGCGACGGTAAACAGCCGAGTACCCGCTCTGTTTGCTCTGCTTGCCTGCTGACGACTGCACCCGGCCTCACGGTAGCCGGGTGGTCCGTGACGCCGCCGCAAGCGATGCCGCCGGCGAGCATCGGCCCCACCATCACGCACGATCGCAACGAGCAGCGGTTCGCAACGGCCTCCAGGCCGCGTGCGCCGCCGACCGATCTCGCCTGAGCCACTGAAACACGAGATCTGATCGCTCTTTGCACGCACGTGCGTGCCGAGGGCTTATGGCGAGATTAATTACGATGACGACGAGCGAGCATGCCCTTGACCGGGCCGTGCCGGGCCAGCCGATTTCCGATCGCACTGAGATCGGCGGCGGCGCCAGCACCCGAATTTCCAAGTTGTCCCCGGCATCGAGGCGTCGCCGGGGCGGCACGCCGGGCCCGACGAGCCACGCAATCTATGCCAAGCGCCACACCGTATTCGAGGAGCACCAGTCCGCCGACGCCGTCTACCAGGTGATCACGGGAGCGGTCATCATCACGCGCGCCGTCAGCGGTGGCCCGCGCCAGGTTATCGAGGTCGTGGGACCGGGCGGGCTGTTGGGAGTCGTCTCCGGCACGCACTATGGCTGCAGGGCCGAGACAATGACCCGGACCCTTCTGCGCCGCATCACGCGGCGAACGATCGAGCGATCGGCGGCCCTCCAGCGCGTCATCGGGCAGGCGCTAGCTCGCAAGCTGGAGAAACTGCACGCCGAGACCAGCATGCGCACGCGCATGTCCTCGACCGAGTGCGTTGCTGCGCTGATCCTCTCGCTGCCGAGCGCCGAGCGAGATCCGGCTGGCGATCAGGCGGGGCAGGACGACCGCCGCCTCGCGATGCCGCAATCGGACATGGCGAGCTATCTGGGTCTCGCCATCGAGACCGTGTGCCGGGCGATGACGAACTTGAAGCGCATGGGCGCGATCGAGACGTCTGGGCGCGAGACGATCACCATTCTCGACCCGAAGGCGCTGGCGCGGCTTTCGTCGGCGGAGCAACCGGCGGCGGCAAGGGCCTGAGCCTTCCAGCGGCAGGAGCAGCGGCGCGGTAAGCGCCGCTGCGATCGGCCGTCAGATGATCTTGCGGCATTCTGCAACGCACGCCCCGCATGCCTCGCCACAAGCCTTGCACGCAGCGTGGTGATCCTGGTGCTTTTTGCACTCCGCCTGGCAGTCGGCGCAGATATCGGCGCACACCTTGGCAAATTCCTTCAGGCGCGGCGCATCGAGTGCTGCGAGCCGGGCCAGCGCCTCGCACGACGGCAACATGCCGAGCACCGACCGCAGGCAATCTTTGAGCGATGTGTCTCCTTGCCCCAGCGAGCTGATGCAATGACTGATGCAGACCTCGCCCCGCTTCACGCAGTCGAGCGCTGAATCGACGAGCGCCTGATGAGCGGCTGCCTCGCCATGGCCGGCGTGTTCACCGTGGCTCTCGTGATGATGCTTGTGCTCTTCCTGCGCGTGCGCCGCGCCCATCGACAGCAGCGTGCCGGACGCCGCCAGCGTGGCGAGAACTGCGCGCCGGTCCATGCCGGGCGTCTGATCGTCGGCTTCGGGGAGATTTGTCATTGGGGGCCTCTGTTCCAGGTCGTTGGTGCCAGCGGTCGGCTGAACTGGGATGCATTATCGCTTCAGACGAGGATTTTGCCCAGTTGCCGAAAAATTAAGTCGACTGCGACGCGGCCCGTTTGTCCAGTCGTAGCTCCGCGCCGGTAGCCTTTATGCAGCGCAACTTTCCGCGCGGCTGGCAGAGGCATGGGTGCATTCATGGCGCAGGTCATTTCCACGGCAAGACCGCAAGGCACGACGTCCGCAAGTCTTCTAGTTATGCTTTTGGTGGCTGCGGCAGTCGGCGCCATCGTTGGCGCCGTGATCGGCGAGCGCATGAACGTCGCCTTGCTGTCCGTGATCGCCGGTTTTATCGCGACGATCTCGGCTGTGATCGTGCGCAACAATGTCGTCAACCGCCTTACCGGCGCCGGGCCTGACGACTTCAAGATCCCGATGGTGCTGCTTGTGTATGGGCTGATCGCTTCAATCGCGGGAAGCCTCGCCGGCAAGGAACTGCTCGATCAGGCCGGTGGCAACTTCTCACCGGAGTGGTTCGGCACCGTTGCAGGCCTCGGGTCTGCGATCCTGATGTCGCTGCTGATGATCATCTATTACATGCACCCGCATCCGAGCCGCTGACGCGCTCGGACAATTGCGAGCGGCAACGTAGCGTTGAGCTACGCCGCTCGCAGCTAGTGTCGCTAATGGATCAGTTGATCAATTCCCGAGCCGGACCGGTCTCGATGGGCAGGCCGTTGTCCATGCCCCATTCCGCCCAGCTTCCGTCGTACACGGCCGCATTGGTCTGACCGAGCACCGCGAGCGCAAGCGACAGGATCGACGCCGTTACGCCCGATCCGCACGTGGTGACCACCGGCTGCTTGGGATCGATCCCCGCGTCCGCAAAGATCTTTGCGAGTTCCGCTGTCGGCTTCAGCGTGCCGTCCGGATTGATCAGCGTCTGCGAGGGCACATTGCGTGCACCCGGCAGATGGCCCGAGCGCAGGCCCGGCCGCGGCTCCGGTTCCGTGCCTTCGAAGCGCGGCGCCGGGCGTGCATCGACGAGCTGCGCCGAATGCTTCGCGACGACCTTCTTCACATCGTCCATGTCGCGGATCAGCGAGGCGTTGAGCAGCGGCGTGAAATGGCGTTCGGTGCGCTTGATCGGCGGGCCGTCTTCCAGCGGACGATTCTCAGCCTTCCACTTTCTAAGGCCGCCATCGAGAACAGCGACATCCTCGTGCCCCATGGCGCGGAATGTCCACCACGCGCGCGCTGCCGAGAACAGGCCGAGCGTATCGTAGACGACGATGCGCATGCCGTCGCCGACGCCCATCTTCTTCATCCGCGAGGCGAATTTCACCGTCGACGGCAGCATGTGCGGCAGCGTCGACTTCTCATCCGTAAGGTCGTCGATATCGAAGAAGAGCGCGCCGGGAATGTGCTCTTGCAGGTACTCTGCCTTGGGATCGCGGCCCGCGGTCGGCAGGTGCCAACTCGCATCGAAAATCACAAGGTCAGGGGCGTCGAGATGCGAAGCGAGCCAGTCTGTATCGACGATCCACTTCTTGGCGCTCTCCAGCACGTTTCCCTCTCTTACAATGGCGTGAACTCTCGTGCGCAGCTCATCTTGGCCGCGCTTGACTAGCGACATAGGCAAAAGCGACGATACCCGCAAGGATGGCGATGGCCACTGGTGCCAAAACCCCGTCAGTTCGCTGCAAAAACCTCTGGAATGCCGGATTTGCCCGCCTCCAGCCACAATGGCACGGGCAGCGATTTGCTTTCCAAGAACTTCGGGTTGAACAGCCGTGATTGGTACCGCGTACCGCTGTCGCAAAGGATCGTCACGATCGTGTGACCGGGGCCCAGTTCGCGGGCGAGCCGCACCGCACCGGCGACGTTGATCCCGGAGGAGGCGCCCACGCACAGGCCTTCCTCCCGCGTCAGCGAAAAGACGGTCTCCACCGCGTCCGTATCCGAGATGCGGTACGCGGTATCGATCGGCGCGCCCTCGAGGTTCTTGGTGATCCGCCCCTGGCCGATGCCTTCGGTAATGGATGATCCCTCGGCCTTCAGCTCCCCCGTCGTAAAATACGAATAGAGTGCCGAGCCGAATGGATCGGCCAGCGCGATGCGCACCAGGGGGTTCTTAGCCTTGAGCCCGCGTGACACTCCGCCGAGCGTCCCGCCAGAGCCGACGGCCGCTACGAAGCCGTCGACCCGCCCATCGGTGTCCGCCCAGATTTCCTCGGCCGTTGTTGTGGTGTGGATGTCGCGATTCGCGACGTTGTCGAACTGGTTCGCCCACACCGCCCCGTTGGGCTCTGTGGCCGCCAAAGTCTCTGCGAGGCGCTGGGAATAGCGGACGTAGTTGTTGGGATCCTTGTAGGGCACCGCCGGCACCTCGATCACCTCCGCGCCTAGAAGGCGCAGGGTGTCTTTCTTCTCCTGCGACTGCGTATTGGGGATCACGATGACCGTGCGCAACCCGAGCGCATTGCCCAGCACCGTCAGCCCGATGCCGGTATTGCCGGCCGTCCCCTCGACCACCGTCCCGCCCGGCTTGAGCCGCCCGCTTTCCAGAGCCTCGGTAAGAATGCCGAGCGCGGCCCTGTCTTTGACGGAGGCCCCGGGATTCATGAACTCGGCCTTCCCGAGAATGGTGCAGCCGGTCTCCTCGGATGCGCGGCGAAGTCGGATAAGGGGCGTGCGACCGACAGCTGCGGCGACGCTCGAGCGCGGGGTCAAGGGCTAGCTCCGTTAAGGAAGGAGAGCGAACCTAGACTCGCCATTTTACGGCGGCAACCGGGCCTTTGCGCGCAAATTCGCGTTAGCGGACATATATTTGCTGCGAGCGAATCCGGCCGGAAGTCACCCCCATGGCCGCCTTGGAAAATGCTTGGATCGCAAGGCCGCCGCCGCGCGTCGGTCATCCCGGCATTTTCTGTTAACTATAAGGGAGCGGGCCGCTCCGCAGGGCAGGCAAGGCACCCGTCGCCCCGCTGGGTACTTTTCGGGCAATTCTGCCACCGGGCGCCGCCGGTAACCCGGCCTGCAGGCCTGCTGCCGACATCTCCCACGGTAAAGGCCGTTGCCTTTTGCCGAGCACGCCAGATATACCTTCGCGTGATCGATCCCGACAGCCGCAGCGACCTGCCTTAGAGGGCAGGATTGGACTGGCGCAAAGCCGGCCTGAGGCGGGGGCGACGCGCGGGCGTGGCGAAATTGGCAGACGCACTTGGTTTAGGTCCAAGCGCCGCAAGGCGTGGGGGTTCAAGTCCCTCCGCCCGCACCACGCACAGTGGAAATAACGGAGCCCGTCGGCTTTACGAGCAGGTTGGAGAGCAATGCAGATTACCGAAACGAGCAGCGAAGGTCTGAAGCGGACGCTGCAAGTCGTTGTGCCGGCTGGTGAACTCGGCAAGCGCTTCGATTCCCGCCTTGACGAGATCAAGGACCGCGTACAGCTCAAGGGCTTCCGCAAGGGCAAGGTGCCGGTGCCGCATCTGAAGAAGATGTACGGCCGCTCGCTCATGGTCGAGGTTCTGCAGGAGACGGTGCGCGACACCTCGAACCAAGCCCTCGCTGACCGCAATCTGCGGCCCGCGATGCAGCCGAACGTGACCCTCCCCGAGGACAACGCCGAGATCGAGCGCGTACTCTCCGGCGAGTCCGACCTCTCCTACTCCATGTCGTTCGAGGTGCTGCCGGCTATCGAGCTTGCAGATTTCTCCAAGCTGGAGCTCGAGCGACTGGTCGCCGAGGTCGATGACACCGCGATCAGCGAGGCGCTCGACCAGCTCGTCCAGCGCTCTGTCACCTATACGCCCGATGAGGCCCGCGCCGCCGAGAAGGGCGACCGCGTCACCATCGATTTCGTCGGCAAGATCGACGGCGAGGCATTCGAGGGTGGCAGCGCTGAAGCAGCGCCGATCGTGCTCGGCGAGTCCAGCTTCATTCCCGGCTTCGAAGACGGGCTGATGGGCGTCAAGGCGGGCGACGAGCGGGCCGTTTCCGCCACGTTCCCCGCCGATTATCCGGTCGAGACTCTGGCCGGCAAGGACGCCGTCTTCGACGTGAAGGTCAAGGAGGTCGCGACGGCGACGCGCCCGGCCGTCGACGACGAGTTCGCCAAGAGCCTCGGTACCGAGACCGTCGATCAGCTCAAGGAGCTGGTGAACGCCCAGATCGCGCGCGAATACGCCAACGTCAGCCGCTCCAAGCTGAAGCGCCAGCTCCTCGATGTTCTCGAGAAGGGCCATGCCTTCGACCTGCCGCCGTCGCTCGTCGACAGCGAGTTCGCCGGCATCTGGCAGCAGCTTGAAGGCAACCTCAAGCAGGCTGGCAAGACCTTCGCCGACGAGGGCAAGAGCGAGGAAGAGGTGCGCGAGGAATATCGCCGCATCGCCGAGCGCCGCGTGCGCCTCGGGCTCGTGATCGGCGAAATCGCCGATAAGAACCAGCTCAAGATCACCCAGGACGAGATGCGCCGGGCGCTGATGGAGCAGGCTCGCCGCTTCCCCGGTCAGGAGAAGGCGGTCTACGAGTACTACGAGAAGAACCCGGCAGCTGTCGCAGAGCTGCGCGCCCCGCTTTTCGAGGACAAGGTCGTCGACTTCATCCTCGAAAAGGCGACCCCGACTGAGAAAACCGTCTCGAAGGACGAGCTGTTCGCCAAGCCGGAAGAAGCCGGGGAGGCGTAAAACCACCCTGGGCTTCCTATATAGCCCGCGACGCAGCCCTGGGGCTTGCACCCGCGGGCGGCACTGCCCAAGAAAGACGACGCAACGCGGCGCGATTCGCGCCGCGTTCCGTAGGTGAAGCACGCGTCCCCCCGCTTGAAACAAAGGAAGAAGGCCATGCGCGATCCGGTCAGCACCTTGACGAACACGTTCTGGCCTATGGTGGTCGAGCAGACGAACCGCGGCGAACGCGGCTACGACCTTCCTTCTCGCCTCCTCAAAGAGCGCATCATCTTCGTGACCGGTCCCGTCGAGGACCACATGGCCGCATCGATCTGCATGCAGCTCCTGTTCCTCGAGGCTGAGAACCCGAAGAAGGAAATCTCCATGTATATCAACTCGCCGGGCGGTGTCGTCACGGCGGGCATGGCGATTTACGACACCATGCAGTTCGTTCGCCCCCCGATCGCGACCCTGTGCATCGGACAGGCCGCATCGATGGGTTCGCTGCTCCTTTGCGCCGGCAATAACGGTCTGCGCTACGCGCTCCCCAACGCCCGCATCATGGTGCACCAGCCGTCAGGTGGCTTCTCCGGTCAGGCCTCTGATATCGAGCGCCACGCCGAAGACATCATCAAGATGAAGCGCCGCCTGAACGAGATCTACGTCAAGCATACGAGCCAGCCCTACGACGTCATTGAACGCACGCTCGACCGTGATTACTTCATGACGGCAGAACAGGCCAAAGAGTTCGGTATCATCGACAAGGTTCTGTCCAGCCGGGACGAGGTTGATTTCGGTTCGGCCGACGCTAAACCGGCATCCTGACGCACCGTTCGAAGCCGAAAGGCCGCAGTCCGGACTGAGGGCTTGCCTCGCCCGCACGGTGAGGTCATGCTCGGGGTTCTGCGGTCGCGTTGGCACCCGCTGGAAAGCCGCCGTTTCGGCTAACTTCGGGACCGCCATAAAACTGTGGTAATCGGGTCGCTTTGCTGTCGTGTGGGCGGATATCCGTTAATCCAATCTTGATCTAGAGAACGCTAGCGTGCTCAGATCACTGTAATGGACTCGGAACCGCGCTCCGGAAGAGCGGCCTGAGAACAGGAATCTTCCAAGGCGAGCGCCGGCGCATCGGCGCACAGCAGCCCTAGGAGGGGTAAGACATCCGAGATGGCTCAAGAGAAAAACACTCTCTATTGCTCGTTTTGCGGCAAGAGCCAGCATGAGGTGCGAAAGCTGATTGCCGGCCCGACTGTGTTCATCTGCGATGAATGCGTTGAGCTGTGCATGGACATCATCCGGGAAGAGAACAAGAACACCCTGGTGAAGTCGCGCGATGGCGTGCCTACTCCGCAGGAAATCTCCGCGGTCCTTGACTCGTATGTCATCGGCCAGGACCACGCCAAGCGCGTGCTGTCCGTCGCCGTGCACAATCACTACAAGCGCCTCAACCACGCGTCGAAGAACAACGACGTGGAGCTCGCCAAGTCGAACATCCTGCTCGTCGGTCCGACGGGATCGGGCAAGACGCTGCTCGCCCAGACGCTCGCGCGCATGCTCGACGTGCCGTTCACGATGGCTGATGCGACGACGCTTACCGAGGCCGGCTATGTCGGTGAGGACGTCGAGAACATTATCCTGAAGCTTCTGCAGAACGCCGACTACAACGTCGAGCGTGCGCAGCGAGGCATCGTCTACATCGACGAGGTCGACAAGATCTCGCGCAAGTCGGACAACCCGTCGATTACGCGTGACGTGTCCGGCGAGGGCGTGCAGCAGGCGCTCCTGAAGATCATGGAAGGCACCGTTGCCTCCGTGCCTCCTCAGGGCGGCCGCAAGCATCCTCAGCAGGAGTTCTTGCAGGTCGACACGACGAACATCCTCTTCATCTGCGGCGGCGCCTTCGCCGGTCTCGAGAAAATCATCTCGCGGCGCGGCAAGGGCACCTCGATCGGTTTCTCGGCGAAAGTCATTGGCGTCGATGAGCGTCGCACCGGCGAGGTGCTGCGCGGCGTCGAGCCGGAGGATCTGCTGAAGTTCGGGTTGATCCCCGAGTTCATCGGCCGTCTTCCCGTCATCGCCACGCTCGAGGACCTCGACGAGGACGCACTGGTACAGATCCTGACCGAGCCGAAGAACGCGCTCGTCAAGCAGTACCAGCGCCTGTTCGAGATGGAGGACGTCAAGCTGACGATCACCAACGAAGCGCTCAAAGCGATTAGCCGTAAGGCGATCGAGCGCAAGACGGGTGCTCGCGGCCTGCGCTCCATCATGGAAGGTATCCTCCTGGACACCATGTTCGACCTGCCGGCGCTCAAGGGCGTCGAGGAAGTCGTCATCGGTCCTGAGGTGGTGGAAGGTGGCGCGCGTCCTCTGCGCATCTACTCCGACCGGGCGGACGAAAAGGGTTCGACCGCCTCCTGAGCAACATGAGCCGCCGCAGGGACGGCGGCTCACTCCACAACGAAATGCGGCCATTGCGGTTACCGCGCATATAGGCCGCTCTTGATCCCGCGGCAGCCAGCCCCATTTCAGTTGGGCGCTGCCTCCGCGATGCTGTGCGATTGTCGGTTGGGGCAGCTTATAGTTAGGGCTTCGCCTCAAAAGTGCCGGGACATCCTTCTCAGATGTCTTGGATCAGCGTCGAATAGGCTATGCTTCGGCAGAGCCCGAGCGGCGAAACGGCAGGCGACCACGAAGGTAGAGCAATGGGCGACGACACCAAAAACAAAGACAAGATGGCCGGCAAGGGTCTGTATCCTGTCCTGCCGCTGCGCGACATCGTGGTGTTTCCATACATGATCGTCCCGCTGTTCGTCGGGCGCGACAAGTCGATCAATGCGCTCGAAGAGGTGATGCGCTCCGACAAGCACATTCTGCTTGCCGCACAGAAGAACGCCGGCGATGACGATCCGGCGACCGACGCGATCTACCCCGTCGGCACGCTTGCGTCTGTCCTGCAGCTCCTGAAGCTGCCCGACGGCACCGTGAAGGTGCTGGTCGAGGGCACCTCGCGCGCAAAGATTCAGCGCTACACGGACAACCCGAATTATTTCGAGGCCGAAGTCGAGCCTGTGCCGGAGACCGTCGGCGCCAAGGACGAGATCGAGGCGCTCGCGCGTTCGGCCGTGACGCAGTTCGAGAGCTACGTGAAGCTCAACAAGAAGATCTCTCCTGAGGTTCTGGGCAACGTCGCGCAGATCGAGGACTACTCCAAGCTCGCCGACACGATCGCCTCGCACCTTGCGATCAAGATCGCCGACAAGCAGGAGATCCTCGAGACCTCGACGATCTCCGAGCGTCTGGAGCGCGTCTACACCCTCATGGAGAGCGAGATCTCCGTGCTGCAGGTGGAGCGCAAGATCCGCTCGCGCGTAAAGCGCCAGATGGAGAAGACGCAGCGCGAGTACTATCTCAACGAGCAGATGAAGGCGATCCAGAAGGAGCTCGGCGACAGCGACGAGCGCGACGACATCGCCGAGTTCGAAGAGAAGATCGAGAACACCAAGCTCTCGAAGGAGGCCCGCGACAAGGCTCTCGCCGAGCTGAAGAAGCTCAAGCAGATGAGCCCGATGTCGGCGGAAGCCACCGTCGTGCGCAACTATCTCGACTGGCTGCTGTCGATCCCGTGGGGGATCAAGGGCAAGGTCAAGAAGGATCTCGACGAAGCGCAGCAGACCCTTGATGCCGAGCACTACGGCCTCGAGAAGGTCAAGGAGCGCATCCTTGAGTATCTCGCGGTGCAGGCGCGTACCAACAAGCTCAAGGGCCCGATTCTCTGCCTCGTCGGCCCGCCCGGCGTCGGCAAGACTTCGCTCGGCAAGTCGATCGCCAATGCGACCGGACGCGAGTTCGTGCGCATGAGCCTCGGCGGCGTGCGCGATGAAGCCGAGGTCCGCGGCCACCGCCGCACCTACATCGGCTCCATGCCCGGCAAAGTCATTCAGTCGATGCGCAAGGCGAAGCGGACCAACCCGCTCTTCCTGCTCGACGAGATCGACAAGATGGGCTCCGATTTCCGCGGCGATCCCGCAGCGGCGTTGCTTGAGGTGCTGGATCCCGAGCAGAACGGCACGTTCAACGACCATTACCTCGAGGTCGACTACGACCTGTCGAACGTGATGTTCGTGACGACGGCCAACACGCTCAACATTCCGCCGGCCCTGATGGACCGCATGGAGATCATCCGTCTTGCCGGTTACACGGAAGACGAGAAGATCGAGATCGCCAAGCGCCATCTCATTCCGGGCCAGCGCCAGGCGCATGGCCTGGAGCAGAACGAGTGGACGGTAGACGACGGTGCCATGCTCGAGCTGGTGCGCCGCTACACGCGTGAGGCGGGTGTTCGCTCGCTCGAGCGCGAGGTGGCCAAGCTTGCCCGCAAGGCAGTGAAGGAGATCCTGACCTCTCCCGGCAAGAAGACCGTGACTGTCACCCAGGAGAACCTCGAGTCCTATCTCGGCGTGCCGAAGTATCGCTACGGTGAGGCCGAGCTCGAGGATCAGGTCGGCGTTGTGACCGGCCTTGCCTGGACCGAGGTGGGCGGCGAGCTGCTGACCATCGAAGGCGTCATGATGCCCGGCAAGGGCAGGATGACCGTCACCGGCAACCTGCGCGACGTGATGAAGGAATCGATCCAGGCCGCCAACGCCTACGTGCGCTCGCGCTCGGTCGAATTCGGCATCCATCCTTCGCTGTTCGAGAAGAAGGACATCCACGTCCACGTGCCTGAGGGCGCGACCCCGAAGGACGGACCGTCCGCTGGTGTCGCCATGGCCACCGCGATCATCTCGGTGCTGACCGGCATCGCGGTGCGCAAGGATGTCGCCATGACCGGCGAGATCACGCTGCGTGGCCGCGTGCTTCCGATCGGTGGGCTGAAGGAGAAGCTACTTGCCGCTCTGCGCGGCGGCATCAAGACCGTCATTATCCCCGAGGAGAACGTTAAGGACCTCTCGGAGATATCGGCTGAGATCAAGAACAAGATCGAGATCGTGCCGGTCGCCCGCGTGGATGATGTGCTGAAGACCGCACTTACGAGAGTGCCGGAACGGCTCGTCTGGGACGAGGCGGCTGAAGCCGCCGCCGTCAAGGCCGAGGACGGAACCGGTTCGCGCATCACCGCCCACTGACAACCCATAAAATTGGCGGCGCTCCATCACTGGAGCGCCGTCACGTTTTGGATGCAACTACGGTAACCTCGCGGCCACCAACCGCGGGGTTTTTGTTCTTGCTCCGTGCGCGGCAAAACGCTCATTTCCCCAGGTTTTTCGGGCAATTTCGAGCCTTTTACCCCTTGACGGGGCCGGCCATTGGGCGCTTCTCTCACGCACTGTTGCGACTGCAGCAACACGCGCGGACCCCTTCCGCCGATTCACTCCCCCAAAGTCGCAATTCCGAACGCAAAGGACGGACACGCTATGAGCAAGAAAGATTTGATCGACGCCGTCGCGAAGGAAGCCGAGCTCACGAAGGACAAGGCCACTGTGGCCGTCGACGCTGTGCTCGAGCATATCCGCAGCGCGATGCGCGAGGGCCACGAGGTCCGCATTCCCGATTTCGGCACATTCAAGGTTTCTGCGCGCAAGGCGCGTGAGGGCCGCAATCCCGCGACCGGCGCGACCATCAACATTCCGGCTTCGCGCGTGCCGAAGTTCAGCCCCTCCAAGGGCCTCAAGGACGCGCTGAACTGATAGGGTCAAGGTCTGCGCTGCAATCAATTGCGGCGCGCCAGCGCATCACGCGCGGCGCGCCGTTTTCTTTTCGGCCATTGCCGACCTGAACAGCGCAAATTGGCCATAGGCCACGTGGCATGCCCGCTTGCGGGCGAACCCGCCACCCGGTATGGAGGGCGTGGTTGGGGCGCTTAGCTCAGTGGTAGAGCGCTTCGTTTACACCGAAGATGTCGGGAGTTCGACCCTCTCAGCGCCCACCATTTTCCCATCTTAACCTTCGAGCCGACGAACCTTTCGATCCCGCCGCTGTGGCAGGGATCTTGCTCCTCCTCAACGCTTCGTTGGCGCGCCCGCCATTTGCCGGGTGCCGTGTCATGGAGCAGCGGCGATTACCCGCCGGTGCGAGGAGGGTGGATGCGCTCAGGATGTGCGACGGCAGGGAAGGGGGCTTCTGCTTACCGCGACTGCCTCTACCGTCACTTCCCCGATCGCAAGGCCCGCGAGGTCGAGTTTTTCGTCAACGCGCGACGTTTCGATATCCTGCGCCGCACCTTGGGTCCGCACCTTCAGGACGCAGACATCCTCAACATCGCGAGCGGGCCCTTCGCGCTCGAGTTTTACGTCGCCCCCGCCGCAGCATCGATCGACAGCTTCGACGTCGACACCGCGCTGTCGGCGCTGAAGGATGAGCTGCAAAGCCGCGGGCTGATCGGCCACAGCACGTTCGTCATTGCCGACGTCATGCAATACGAGCCGCCCCGCCGCTACGACGTCATCATCATCAACGACCTGTTCTACACAAAGCACGTCGACTTCCACGCCGTCATCGCCAGGTACGCGCGCCACCTGAAGCCTGGTGGCCGGATCTACTTCGACATCCTCGACAAACGCGCCGGTCCCGTCTGGACCGCTTTCGGCAAGGACGCACGCTACCGCCGCTACGATATGCAGGACGTCCGCGACACGCTCCGCAAGCATGGGCTGTCGGTAGAAGCCACCATCCCGTCGATGGGCATCAAAGGCGGCGTGGACGGCCTCGTCCGCCGTCTCATGTGGAAGGTGTCCACCATCGCCAACAATTTTATCTTCGTCGCCAAGCGCAGCGCTCTTGTCGCCGCATTGGCCTTTGGTTTGCCGGAGTTGGCTCTGGAGTAGATGGCCTCGGCTCGCCCCGAGGCAGTCCCGCGACTGCCACTGGGGCTTGCGTAACGGCGTCGCCATGCCGATCTCAACGGCGCCCCGCGACCGCCGGGCGGCAATCCCAGGAGACGGCTATGGCACTCTCGATGTACGACGCATCGGTTCCCGCGTTCCAGCGCACGCTGCGCGCTCTCGATGCCATCCTCGATAAGTCTGTCGCCTATGCCGAGGAGCGCAAGATCGACCCTGAGGTGCTCACCTCGGCCCGCCTTGCGCCAGACATGTACACCCTGGCGAGGCAGGTGCAGTTGGCCACCGATCATGCCAAGGGCTGCTCAGCCCGCCTCGCTGGTCTCCCGGTGCCGAGCTTCGCCGACACCGAGAAAACCTTCCCCGAGTTGAAGGAGCGTATCCAGAAGACCCTGGACTTCATTGCCACCGTCAGCCCCTCGCAGATGGACGGCTCCGAAACCCGGCCGATTTCGCTCAAAGCTGGCCCGCGCGAGCTGAATTTCACCGGACAGAACTACCTGGTCCTCTTCGCCGTGCCGAACTTCTATTTTCACGTCACCACCGCCTACGCAATCCTCCGCCACAACGGCGTCCCCGTCGGAAAGCTGGATTTTATGGGCGCAGCTCAAGGCTTGCCGTGAATTGTTGCGGGAGTTCCTTGACTTCCCCGAGCGAGGCACGTAAGTCATCGCCTCGTGGCAAGCGCGTCCCTCGGGGCGCGCGTTTTTAACTGCGGGAGTAGCTCAGTTGGTTAGAGCGCCGGCCTGTCACGCCGGAGGCCGCGGGTTCAAGTCCCGTCTCTCGCGCCATCACTTTCAATAAATGCTGTAGGTTGCCTCGCCGCCCCCTGACATTTCAGGCGGGCGATGTGACGCTTTCTGCCGGCTCTCATTCCCGCTTCGCTTCTCCCGGTCCAGAGTTGCAGCCCGCACCGCAGCCATCATTGACATGCTCGGAATTTCTGCCCATTATTTAGGCATGAGCACTCGCGCTTATTATCTGAAGCTCCCCCAAGAGGGTCGAGAAGCCGCAGGCTCGTAGCCCGGCTTGCGCCTGCGCGCGCCAACGCCGGGATCCCGTTCCACCAATCGAGCTTTCCAACCGCGCTGCGAGCGCGAGGGTGCGTTGCGCGCGTCTGCGCCAGTGCACTCCTTCCCGTTTCCGAGGGACGCCATGAACTTCCACACACCGACACCGACCAACTCGCTGCCTCGCATCACGCTGGGCGAATCAGAGGAGCGGCGCCTCCACGACCTCGCCACCGCGGCCGCATTGACGGGACGCGCGGAAGCGACCGCACGCATCCTGCTTGCCGAGATCGAGCGCGCGGACGTCGTGCGCGACAACGATCTGCCGGGCGACGTCGTGCGGATGTACTCGTGGGTCGAGTTCGATGTCGACGGACGCGACCGACGCTGCGTGCAACTGGTCTATCCAGGCGAGGCCGATATCGAGCGTAACAGGATCTCCATCTTGACGCCGATCGGCGCCGCCTTGGTCGGCCTGTCGTCAGGGAACTCCATTCCACTCAACGGTCACGACGACCGTCCTCACAAGCTCACGGTTCTCAGGGTCGTGCGCCACCAATCCGGCGTGGAAGAAGAACAGCCGCCTGCTGCAGGCGAAACGGCTTGAGTCCCTGCAGCACCGAGGCGGAGCATTGCCATGTCCAAGACGCCACCTTGCTATCTGACGACGAAGGACTTCGGCGCGCTGGAGTCCCTTATCGAAAGCGATAGCTTCGACCACGCGTTCCTGCACCTGCTGCGACGCAAGCTGACAAGCGCAACGCTAGTGTCCGACGATGCGCTGGGGGATGCCGTCGCCGCGGTAGGCCGCCGCGTCGAGTTCCAGATCGATGGCACGATGGTCGATAGTTCCATCCTCTCGCACGCTGAGGAAGCCGCGCACTCGCGCTTGAAGCTTCCGATCACGACGATGCGTGGCTTGGCGCTGTTGGGGCTGCGCGAAACATCATCGATCACGATCGAGAACGGCGACGGTTCGGTCGAGCGCCTACAGCTGATCAAGGTCTACCCCGCAGCACGCCAGCAGCCCGCTGAGCTCACGGTCCGCTCGAGGATCGTCGGCATCGACCGTGGCGGTGCGCGCGCTGCAAGGACGGCGATCGACCCCGACGACGACCCAGGGCCCCAGGCCGCCTGAGGCCTCCCCGTCAACGCTGAAGTGTCGTCACGCAACAACAACATCAACAACCATGCTGCGCGTCAGCGAGCCTCTGCATCGGATAGCCTCTAAGTGATCAACATCGACGAAAAACTGGTACCGATTCTGGCGGAAGTGCTGCACCGGAACGCAGGCGAGGATGAATTCCACCAAGCGGTAAAAGAGGTCCTGGGCAGTCTGGGCCGCGTCGTGGCCAAGCATCCACGGTATGCTGACGGCGCGCTGATAGAGCGCCTGTGCGAGCCGGAGCGGCAGGTCATTTTCCGCGTGCCGTGGGTGGACGATACCGGTCAGGTCCGGATCAACCGCGGCTTCCGCGTCCAGTTCAACTCCGCGCTCGGCCCGTATAAGGGCGGCTTGCGCTTTCATCCCTCCGTCAACGTCGGCATCATCAAGTTCCTTGGCTTTGAGCAGACGTTCAAGAACGCCCTGACAGGCATGCCGATCGGCGGCGGCAAGGGCGGATCCGACTTCAACCCGCGCGGCCGCTCCAGCGGCGAGATCATGCGCTTCTGCCAGTCTTTCATGACTGAGCTGCACCGCCACATCGGCGATAACGTCGACGTTCCGGCCGGCGACATTGGCGTCGGCGGTCGTGAGATCGGCTACATGTTCGGCCAGTACAAGCGCCTCACCAATCGTTACGAAGCCGGCGTGCTGACCGGCAAGGGTCTGACGTATGGCGGCTCGCGCGCGCGCACCGAAGCGACCGGCTACGGCGCAACGTACTTCGTTCAAAGCATGCTTGGCACCAAGGGCCAGTCGTTCGACGGCCGCCGCGTGTCCGTATCGGGCTCAGGCAACGTCGCCATCTATGCCATCGAAAAGATCGCCGAGTTCGGGGGCAAGGTCGTCGCGTGCTCGGACTCCAACGGCTACATCGTCGACGACGACGGCGTCGACCTGCAACTCGTGAAGGAGATCAAGGAGGTTCGGCGCAGTCGCATCTCGGAATATGCCCTCGCCAAGCGGGGCACGCATTACGTCGAGGGCGGCTCGATCTGGGACGTTCCGTGCGACGTGGCCTTGCCTTCGGCGACGCAAAACGAGCTGACGGGCAAGGATGCGCGCGTCCTTGTCGGCAACGGCGTCGTCGCGGTCGGCGAAGGCGCCAACATGCCGTGCACGCCTGAAGCCGTGCGGGTGTTCCAGGAGGCCGGCGTACTCTTCGCTCCTGGGAAGGCCGCGAACGCCGGCGGCGTCGCCACCTCGGCACTGGAGATGCAGCAGAACGCGTCGCGCGACAGCTGGACCTTCGAGCAGACCGAGGCTCGGCTTGCCGACATCATGCGCGGCATCCACGATCGCTGCGCCGAGACGGCTGCCGAGTACGGCACGCCCGGGGATTACGTGCTCGGCGCCAATATCGCGAGCTTCCTGCGCGTCGCCGAGGCCATGGAGGCGCTTGGCGTGATCTGAGACGAGTGCGCTGGGCGAGGTTCATCGCGACCCGCCCGGCGCGCTCGCGCGCCTGTCCGTTATCGACGCCAACCGTTCGGCTTCAGTGGCGGACTACTTGACGCCGTCGGCGCGCCAGTGCGTGAAGCCCCTGAATGTCTCGACCACCTGCGGATTGACCAGCCGCGACGACATCGCGTTGAAACGCTCATCCGTGCACACCCCCCGATACGGCGGCCGAATGCCCGAGCGCGTAAGCCGCTCGATATCGTCTTGCGACCTGAGCGTGTTGTAAGGTTTCCCGCCGCTCGCATAATAGGATAATGCCCCGGGAAAGAGCCGCTTCTCTCGGTCTATGGTCGCACACTCGATGAGTGTTTCCTCAGGGCGAACACTGCTCGCGATGCGCCGAAGGAAGGGAACATAGGGTCCCATATCCATTCCGGTCGGCGCGAGCGCCAACGTTGATTTGAACGGCCCGGCGGCGGCCACGCTGACGAGAAGGACCGCCGCAAGTTGGAGGGCCGGCATCGTCACGACAGACGCGATGACGACAGCCAGCGACGCCATCAGCATCGGCAGAAACAGCAGCGTATAGCGCGGCGCGACAAAGCCGCCCGCTGCCGCCATCATGACAGCATAGATGGCAAACATGGCCGGCAGTGCCCACAGCTCTCGCCGCTTCGTAACGAGGGGCAACAGGAACAGGGCGAGCACGCCAACGAGCCGCAGGAACGGCTCCCCGTCAGTCACCAAAGTATAGAGGCTGAACCGCGCGGTGCCGGGACCAACATCGACGAACGGCGTAAACCGGCTGACCATCTGCTGCACGTAAGCCTCGCGCAGCGACCTCATCCCATAATTGGCGAACTGGATCGCCGGCCACAGCAGCAGCCCCGCGACGACAATCGCGAGCGATATCTTGAATGCCCTCGACCTGAGGAAGGCTGGCGGCGGCGCACCTGCCAAGCGTTGAGCGAGCACTTCGCCGATAATGGGCGCAGCGGCGAAGGCTACGGCTATTGGCGCCTTCTGCAACGCTCCGAGCACACACGCTGCTGCCACGACGTACCACCACCCAGGCTTCTTGATCGCCAGCAGCGACCCGACCAGCGCGAGGGTCGCGAAGAAGACGGCCCCAAGCTCGAGAAGCGCTGAAATTGAATGGGCCCAGAACGCCGGCGAGGTCGCAAGCAGCAACATGGCAAATGGGGCCACCCACGGTTTGCTGGGCAGCAGAACATACGCCAGCAGAGCCGTGAGGATCAGGACACCCCCGCCGAAAATGAACGAGGGCAGGCGCACCGCGAGCTCGGGGTTCAGCCCGGCTTTCATGAATGCCGCGCCCATCCAGTATTGAAGCGGCGGCTTTTTGAACGTCGGCCGATGGTTGCTGTACACCGTCGTCCAGTCGTTGTGCGTGAGAACGCTCGTCGTGCGTTCCAACGTGTAATACTCGTCGAAATGCCCGAGAGCCCCCACGTTTAGAAACTGCGCGTAGTAGACCGTCACTGCTAGCACCAGCAGCATCGCGATTATGATCGGCGTCGCCTCGGTTCCCCGGCCCTGCATCGCAGCTCGCCCTCTTCACGCGATCGCCTCTCGACCGCGAGCCAACCTGTCGGTCGCTGAGGGGCCTTCGTAGGAGGCCGGCGCGCGCCCTGCAACCCACGGCTCACGCGACAGAGGAGTTGCGGCGTCCGAGGTGCCAAGCTGCATCGGATTGAACGGTGTGAGCACCTCGCTGTCGCCGGAACTGCGGCTGATGGCGCTATTTGATCGCGTCCGCCGACCAGTGCGTCAGACCGCCAAATGTCTCAATGGAACGCGGATTGACTAGGTGCTGAGTCAGGGATTGGAAATGTGCGCTAGTGCAAACGCCGCGGAATGGCGGTCGAATGTGGTCGCGCGTCATCAGCAGTTTGAGTTCGCCCATGGTCCGAAACGTATAGTAGGGCTTACCGGCGCTTCCGTAATAAGCGAGAGCACCAGGATAAAGCCGCGCCGCGCGGTCGAAGCTGGCACAGTCGAGGAGCGTTTCCCCGGGCAGGATGCTTGCCTGCAATCGCTGCAGGAACGGAACATACGTAACCGTCTCTTTTGGGCGTGCAGCTAACCGTTGCGTGGGTTTGAACGGCCCTCCGGCCATCGCGACAAGCGCAATAACCGCCAAGAGCTGGAAAGACGGCCTTGGCAAAATGGACATGATCGCCGCCGCAAGTGCCGCCATCAACATGGGGAGCAAGAACAGCGAATAGCGCGCCGAAACGAAGCCTCCTGCGGTGGACATCATCACAGCGTAGAGCGTGCAAAGCAGCGGCAACGCCCACAGTTCCCATCGCTGCGTTCTGTAAGGCAGCCAGAACGTTGCTGCCATGCCCAGCACCCGCGAATACGCCTCCCCACCAAAGAGCAGATCGACCAATGGAGATTTCGGATTGTCGACCGGCTCGCGGAACGGCGAGATGCGGTACAGTATTTGATTATAAAACGGCTCTCTCAGGCCGGCAAAACCGTGTCGTATGGTCTGAAGCACCGGCCAAGCCAACGTTCCAATTAGCGTGACGGCGAGAGCGATGCGGAATTCTCTCGTCCTGAGGATTGGCTTGACGGGGGCACCAGTCCAACGCTCCGAGACGGCGAGCACGGCGATTGGTGCCGCCGCGAACGCGATGCCGAGCGGAATCTTTTGCATGGCGCCCAGAACGCAGGCCGAGGCGACCAAATACCACCACCGCGGCTCTTTCAGCGCGAGCAAAACTCCGATCAGCGCGAGATAGGCAAAAAAGATCGCCCCGGTGTCCAGCAGCGCAGAGAGGGCGCTTAGCCAGAACTTAAGCGAACTCGCGACCAATAACATCGCGGCAGGGACCGCCCATGGCCGCGTAGGAATGAGACAAAGAGCCAATAATCCCGACAGCGCCAGCACGCCGAGCCCGAAGACGAATGACGGCAGACGGGTTGCAACTTCCGGACTGACGCCCGCCGCCAACAGCCCCGCGCTGATCCAATACTGCAGCGGTGGCTTATTGAATGTCGGGCGATTGTTGCCAAATACCGTGGCCCAATCGCCGTTGGCCCGAAACCCCGCTGACCGGTCTAAAGTCAGGTACTCATCGTAGTGGCGGAGCGGTCCATTGTTGAGGAACTGCGCATAATAGACCGTGACGACCAGCAGGAACAACGCCGCCACAATGTACGGCAGCACCTCGGAAGCACGGACGTTCATTCCGGTACTGCCCTCTTTTCGAGGTCGGCTCTCGACCGCGAGCCAACCTGTCGGTCGCTGAAGGGGCCTTCGTAGGAGTCTGGCTCACGCCCCGCAACGGGGGCCGGACCTAGAGCCCGAAATCGGAGGGAGAAGATGCAAAGCTGCATCGGTCGAAAAGCGGGAACTGTTTGTTGGTCGTAATCGTCCGGCTGAGCGCAAGATTAGGATCTACCTAGCGGTCTGTGGCGATTGCTAAGCCGTAGAAAATTGCGCGCCGGCATTTCCGCCTCATACACGAGTGTCATGCTCTGTTCCGTCCGCCGCGCCTGGCCTACGCCCGACGCCTGCGGCGCGAGGCCACCTAAGATGTTGGGCCAGAAACCCTATCTGACGTGCAGCCGACCAACGGCCACTTAGAAGCAAGGAGACCGACATGAGCGACGTGCAGACTGCCGCCGAGCGCTGGGACGCTGCCTTCAACAGCGGCGATATGGCGAAGCTCGCCAGCTACTATGCGCCTGACGCGCGTGTAATTCCGGCCGGCGCGGCCGCGGTATCGGGTGCCGAGGCCATCGCCAAGTTTTTCGGCGATCTGGTCTCGAACGGCTTCAGCGGGCACAAGGTCGCGGTCGAGCACGTCGAGGAAAAAGGCCCGCTCGCCATCGCCAGCGGCAAGTGGCAGCTGTCCGGACCCGGCGAGGGTGGTGCAAAGGCTCAGTTCGGCGGCAATTGGGTCAACGTCCTCGAGAAGACTGCCGGCGGCTGGCGCGTGCTGCTGCACACCTGGAACTAAAATCTGTGCCCTCGGCGCTGAGGTCTTATGCTCCGCCCAACCGCCCGGTTGCGCAGGCCGGGCACCTGCGTTAACACCAGTTGGAACGTTGCTGCGACGCAATAGGCTGCGCGGCAGCGACCGGCCGCCTAATAGCCTCCAGGCATCGCCCCATGGACCAGCTCTTCTACGATTATCTGCCGATCGCCATCTTCATCGGTGTCGCGCTGTTCATCGCGCTCGCGCTCATGGCGGTGCCGTTCTTCGTCGCTGTGAACAACCCCGACCCCGAAAAGGTCTCGGCCTACGAGTGCGGCTTCAACGCATTCGATGACGCCCGCATGAAGTTCGATGTGCGATTCTACCTGGTCGCCATCCTCTTCATCATCTTCGACCTCGAGGTGGCCTTCCTGTTTCCCTGGGCCGTCGCGTTCGGCGACATCGGCCTCTTCGGCTTCTGGGCCATGATGATCTTCCTCGGCGTCCTGACCATCGGCTTCATCTACGAGTGGCGCAAGGGAGCCCTGGAATGGGATTGATCACGCCAACCCAGGCCGAACTCGCCGGCTCGGGCGGCTTCCTGGTGAAGCCGGGCGAGGAGGGTTTCACTCAGATCTCCTCCAAGCTCGCCGACAAGGGCTTCCTCGTCACCACCACCGACGACCTCATCAACTGGGCGCGCACCGGCTCGCTCATGTGGATGACGTTCGGCCTTGCCTGCTGCGCCGTCGAGATGATGCAGGCCTCGATGCCACGTTACGATCTGGAGCGCTTCGGCTTCGCGCCACGCGCGTCCCCGCGACAGTCTGACGTGATGATCGTCGCCGGCACCCTGACCAACAAGATGGCGCCGGCCCTGCGCAAGGTCTACGACCAGATGCCGGAGCCGCGCTACGTCATCTCCATGGGCAGCTGCGCCAACGGCGGCGGCTATTACCACTATTCCTATGCCGTCGTGCGCGGCTGCGACCGCATCGTCCCGGTCGACGTCTACGTCCCCGGATGCCCGCCGACCGCCGAGGCCCTGGTCTACGGTGTTCTCCTTCTGCAGCGTAAGATCCGCCGCACCGGCACGATCGAGCGCTAGCCCCGCGGAGCCGAAGCATGCCTCGCACGATGGTCGCCCTTTTGACCTGCATCGCGATCGGCCTCGGCGCCCTCGCGCTCACCCGCGATGTGCTCGCCGCCGACGCGCCCAGCCTCGTCGGCACGTGGTCCGGCAAGACCGACAGCATCGGCGATAAATTCGGTCTTCGCACCCGCGACCGCACCGTCCACATCACCGAGCAGACCGACCGGCGTTTCCGCGGCTATTTCACCTATGAGGCCGGAAGGAAAGACTTTTTCGGGATCGTGTTCCCCGACAACACCTCGTTCGCCTGGGTGTCCCCGACGAGCAAGGGCGAGGTGCACGGACGCATTCTCTCACCCGACAACATCGCCGCCTGCTATATCGAGGCCGGACAGGAGGCGACCGCCGGTTGCTCCGACCTGACCCGCACCGACACCAAGCCATGATCCGTTCACGACTGGAAGCGAGGCAACGATGGTAGAGCAGCTGCAGCAACTGGAAGCGCGCTGCCGGACCGTGCTCGGCGACGCCCTGACTGGCTCCCGCATCGCATATGGCGAGCTGACAGTTGAGGTTGCGCGCGACAGGATCATCGAGGTGCTCACGGCGCTGCGCGATGATCCGGCCTGCCTCTTCGAGATTCCGATCGACATCTGCGGCGTCGACTATCCGGCCCGCAAGGAGCGCTTCGACGTCGTCTACCACGTGCTTTCGCCGCGCCATAATCAGCGCATCCGCGTCAAGCTGACGACCGACGAGGTGACGCCGGTCCCGAGCGTCATCACCGTCTTCCCCGCTGCAAACTGGTTCGAGCGCGAAGCCTACGACATGTACGGCATCCTGTTCTCCGGCCACCCTGATCTGCGCCGCCTTCTCACCGACTACGGCTTCCAGGGCCATCCGCTGCGCAAGGATTTCCCGCTCACCGGCTACGTCGAGGTTCGCTACGACGAGGCGCAGAAGCGCGTCGTCTATGAACCCGTCGAGCTGGTGCAGGAGTTCCGCTCGTTCGACTTCGAGTCCCCCTGGGAAGGTACCGGCTCGGTGCTGCCGGGTGACGAGAAGGCCTCCGCCGGCAGGGCGTGACCATCTTGCGGAGGTGAGCTGTGGCACGCTCCGGTCCTGATATCGTGCCGCTCGCTATTGCTGTTGTCGCTGGCGTGCTGAGCTGGGACGTCGTGCGCCTTTTCGGCCAGCATCCCGAGGCGTGGGATGATCCGCTGTATTGGATGCTCGGCTTGCCGCTGATGATCGCCGCGGCCTTTCTCCTTGGGCTCGGCTTCCCGGAGTATCCGTGGCGCTGGGCCATTGCCATTGTCGGCGCCCAGGCGGTGTGGGTGACCTTCCTCACGCTCGCTTCCGACGCCTCCGCGAGCCTGCTGCCGCTAGGCCTCCTGACGTTCGCTGCACTGGCACTGCCTTGCCTCGCAGCGGCGTATGCTGGCCAATGGCTGCGTCGCCGACTGCCTGAGTAGCGCCATGGCCATCACCGAGGAGCGCCTGGAGCACATCCGAGCCAACGCCGAGCTGGTTGCCCGTGAGCTTGCTCACGAGCGCGGCGCAGATGTCGGCTTCAACAGCGATGGCGTAGCCTACGTCGAGCAGTTCATCGAGCGTCAGCGGACGGGATTCCCCGAGACGGCGCAGCAACTCGTCGGCGTCCTTGGCTGCTACCTGGGTGAGGCGATCATAGAGGCTGTACCGAACGCCGACTGGGCGGAGGACCAGGGCGGAGCGCTCATCGTCCTCTTCGCCAACGGCGACAGCGCTTATCCCTTCCACAAAGTCGAGAAGCAGATCGCCGAAGGCCGCGACGCCGGGGAGTCGATCCTGAGCTTCTACAACGTATGCCTGCACTTCGTGGCCGCCGGGAAGATCGGCCAAGCCGCGAGCAAGGAGACGCCATGAAGGACACCCTGAAGCCTGGCGACAAAGCGCAATTCTCCTTCCGTGTTCCTGCCGAGAAGACGGTGCCGCACCTCTATCCCGAGGCGCCCGAATTTCGCGAAATGCCGACCGTGTTCGCCACCGGGTTCATGGTCGGGCTGATGGAATGGACCTGCCTCAAGGTGCTGGCTCCGCATATGGACCCAGGCGAGGGCAGCCTCGGTGTCCATATCAACGTCTCTCATTCTGCCGCCACCGTGCCGGGCCAGACCGTCACCGTGGATGCCGAATGCACCGCCGTCAGCGGCCGCCGCGTCAGCTTTCACGTCAAGGCACACGACGGCATCGACGTCATCGGCGAGGGCACCCACGAGCGCATGATCATCCCGTGGGCTCGCTTCGTCGCCCGCGTCAACGAGAAGGCGAAGCTCGCCCGAGCCGACACCATTGCTCACAAGCCGGGAGACTGACATGGCCGCCGAAATCTCCGGACGGTGCCTCTGCGGTGCGGTCAGCTACAAGGCCACCTTGCCGTCGCACGACGTCAGCGTCTGCCACTGCGGTATGTGCCGTCGCTGGACCGGCGGGCCGTTGATGTATGTCGACGTCGAGGGGGCGCCGTCGTTTGCCGGCCGTGACGAGGTTGGCCTTTATCGCTCCTCCGACACCGGCGAGCGCGGCTTCTGCAAGCGTTGCGGCTCGGTGCTGTTCTGGAAGGTGGCTGGCCAGGAGCGTTACGCCTTTACCGCCGGCTCGCTCGATCAGGCCGACGGGCTTACCCTCACCAAGGAAATCTTCATCGAGGACAAGCCCGCGTTCTACGAATTCGCCAATGCGACGGAGAAACTCTATGGCTCCGATGCGATGGCGGTCTATACCGGTACCGGCGACGAACCCAAGTGAGAATAGCGGCATGGCCGAGACAGACATCCGTCAGTTCAACATCAACTTCGGACCCCAGCATCCGGCTGCCCACGGCGTGCTTCGCCTTGTGCTGGAGCTGGACGGCGAGGTCGTCGAACGCGTCGACCCGCACATCGGTCTGCTTCATCGCGGCACCGAGAAGCTGATCGAGCACAAGACCTACCTGCAGGCCATCGGCTACTTCGACCGGCTGGACTACGTCGCTCCGATGAACCAGGAGCACGCGTTCTGCCTCGCCGCCGAGAAGCTTCTCGGGCTGGAAATCCCCAAGCGCGCCCAGCTCATCCGCGTGCTCTATTCCGAGATCGGCCGGCTGCTCTCCCACCTTCTTAACGTGACGACCCAGGCCATGGACGTCGGCGCACTCACCCCGCCGCTGTGGGGCTTCGAGGAGCGCGAGAAGCTGATGGTCTTCTACGAGCGTGCCTCGGGCAGTCGCATGCACGCCAAGTATTTCCGCATCGGCGGCGTGCACCAGGACCTGCCGCCCGATCTCATCGACGACATCGCCGATTTCTGCGAAACCCACCCTAAGGTGCTCGACGACATCGAGACGCTGCTCACCGGCAACCGAATCTTCAAGCAGCGCAATGTCGACATCGGCGTCGTCAGCCTGAAGGAATGTTTCGACTGGGGCTTCTCCGGCGTCATGGTGCGCGGCTCAGGCGCCGCCTGGGACCTGCGCAAGGCCCAGCCGTACGAGTGCTACTCCGAACTCGATTTCGACATCCCGATCGGCAAGAACGGCGACTGCTACGATCGCTACCTCTGCCGCATGCAGGAGATGCGCGAATCCGTGAAAATCATGAAGCAATGCTGCGACAGGCTCCGGTCCCCGGAAGGGCAGGGGCCGGTCAACGCTGCCGACAAGAAGGTCGTGCCGCCCCGCCGCGCTGACATGAAGCGATCGATGGAAGCGCTGATCCACCACTTCAAGCTCTACACCGAGGGCTTCCACGTGCCTGAGGGTGAGGTCTACGCCTGCGTCGAGGCGCCGAAGGGCGAGTTCGGCGTCTACCTTGTTGCTGACGGCTCCAACAAGCCATACCGCTGCAAGATCAGAGCCCCCGGCTTTCCGCATCTGCAGGCGATGGATTACATGAACCGCGGCCACATGCTTGCCGACGTTTCCGCCATCCTCGGCTCACTCGACATCGTCTTCGGCGAAATCGACCGGTAGTCGTCATGATCGATCCAGCATTCTTTCTGGCGATCGGAGCAGTAGGCTGGGGCCTGTCTCTGGCCCTCTATCGGCCGCTCGCGCGCGTCGCCGGCTGGCCGCTGGGAACGGCACAGGAAAAGCTTCCGACGCTGACGCTGCTGCTGGCGCTGACGGCGATCATCGCCGGGATCATCCTCGCGGTTGCGCGGGGGCCACTGAACGGTGGAATTATAATCCTGATCTTTGGGGTAGGACTTAGCGTCTTCTGGTGCGGTTTCCTGCGCGTCGGCGCGCAATCTGCGCTGTTATTGGCGCCCCTCGCAGCGCTCGCTCTCACCGCAGCGTTGGTGCTCGCGCAGACCGGCTACATCTGACGCAATTGTGAGCCCGGGTGCGCGCCCGCGTGCGCTTGCGTTGCGCGCTTGTTAGACGTAGTGAACGAGTGATTGTGCGCTGCGACAATATCAGCTTAAGTGCGCGCTGAGCAGAGCCGGTCCGGGCCAGACCCAGAACAATAGCCCGAAGTGCTCTCGAGAGGTCCCAGCCTTGGCCGTCCGTCGCCTTTATCCCGAGCAGCCTGTGAGCTTTGCCTTCACGCCGGCGAATCTGGCCTGGGCGAAGCGCGAGATCGCGAAGTATCCCGCCGGCAAAGAGGCGTCCGCGGTGATCCCGCTGTTGTGGCGCGCGCAGGAGCAGGAGGGCTGGACGACCGAGCCCGCCATCCGCGCCATCGCCGACATGCTGGGCATGGCCTACATCCGCGTCCTCGAGATAGCGACGTTCTATACGATGTTCCAGCTTGCCCCTGTCGGTAAGAAGGCCCATCTGCAGGTGTGCGGCACGACCCCTTGCATGCTGCGCGGCTCCGAGGCGCTGATCGAAATGTGCAAGGAGCACATCGCCGAGCACCCGCACGAGCTGTCCCGGAACGGAGACTTCTCCTGGGAGGAAGTCGAGTGCCTTGGCTGCTGCGCCAACGCACCCGTGGTGCAGATCGGCAAGGACACTTACGAGGATCTCGATCCGGAGCTGTTCGCAAGGCTGCTGCGTGACCTCGATGCCGGCAAGCCGGTTAAGCCCGGCTCGCAGACGGGACGGCAGGCTTCGTGCCCTGCCGGCGGCCCGACGACGCTGCTCGGCGATGGCGAGCGCAACACGGAAAAGGTCTGAGACGGAGCGCTGCAATGCTGCAGGACAAGGACCGCATCTTCCGCAACCTCTACGGCTTCCATGACTGGCGCCTTGCCGGCGCACGCGCGCGCGGCGCCTGGGACAACACCAAGGACCTCATCGACAAGGGCCAGGACTGGATCATCAACGAGGTGAAGGCCTCAGGCCTGCGCGGTCGCGGCGGCGCCGGCTTCCCGACGGGCCTCAAATGGTCGTTCATGCCCAAGAACGACCCGCGCCCGTCCTACCTCGTCATCAACGGCGATGAATCCGAGCCCGGCTCCTGCAAGGACCGCGAGATCATGCGCCATGATCCGCACCTGCTGATCGAAGGCGCGCTGCTCGCCGCGTTCGCGATGAAGGCCCACACCTGCTACATCTATCTGCGCGGCGAATT
>CAZBPM010000008.1:0-134342 GCA_964493785.1 uncultured Hyphomicrobium sp.
GAGAGCGACATCACCTGGAAGCCGCCGCTGTCGGTGAGGATCGGTCCGTCCCAACGAATGAAATTGTGCAGGCCACCGAGGCGAGCGACGCGTTCGGCGCCGGGGCGCAGCATCAGGTGATAAGTGTTGCCGAGGATGATGTCGGCACCCGCAGCCTTCACCTGATCGAAGTAGAGCGCCTTGACGGTGCCGACGGTCCCGACCGGCATGAAGGCCGGCGTGCGCACGATCCCATGCGGCGTCGACACCGTGCCGAGGCGCGCGTTGCCGTCGCTGGCCTCTAAGCGAAACTCGAACGTGTCAGCCATCGAACTCCTTGTCGTGTACGGGGGCTTGCGGCGCTTGCTGGTCCAGCGAGCTGCGGTACTGAATGCAGCCCCGCATAAACCGGTCCCAGGGCGGGACGGCGATGGCCGGATCGACCCGCTCGGGAAGCAGATCCCAAAGGTGCGGATGATACCAGCATAGGTCATGACCGCTGGCGTCGCGGTGGCGCCGAATACCGTTGCGGAGCTTCGTGACTTCGGCGATCAGGCGATCGCGATCCATGCTTTTCAGGTCTTCATCCATGGCGCATCTCCTCCCTCGGCCATAACAGGCTCGCGTCGCCATATGAATAGAACCGGTAGCCGGTGCCAATAGCGTGGCGATAGGCCGCCTGCATGCGCTCTAGGCCGGCGAAGGCCGAGACCAGCATGAACAGGGTCGAGCGCGGCAGGTGGAAGTTGGTCATCAGGATGTCGACCACGCGGAAGCGATAGCCGGGCGTAATGAATATGTCGGTCGAGCCGGCGAAGGGTTGCAGCTCGCCGGACGCGGCGGCGCTCTCGAGCAGGCGCAACGAGGTGGTGCCGACGGCGACGATGCGGCCGCCGCGTGCGTGCACATCCTTGAGAGCGGCGACGGTCTGGGCGCTGACCTCGCCCCATTCGGCGTGCATCTTGTGGGCGCTGGTGTCTTCGGCCTTTACCGGCAGAAACGTTCCGGCACCGACGTGCAGCGTGACGAAATGGCGGGAGATACCGCGTTCGTCCAGCGCGGCCAGTAACTCGGGTGTGAAGTGCAGGCCGGCGGTCGGCGCGGCGACGGCGCCGTCATGGGCGGCGTAAACGGTCTGATAGTCGGTGCGGTCGGCCGCCTCGACACCGCGCCTGCCGGCGATGTAGGGCGGCAGCGGCATCTGGCCGACGACAGCGATGGCGGCGTCGAGATCGGGACCGGAAAGATCGAAGGCGATATCGACCTCGCCGGCGTCGCCGCGCGCCGCGACCGTCGCGTCCAATGCGCCCATCATGCACATCGCGCCGTCGTGGCCGAAGTGCAGGCGGTCGCCCACCTGCAGGCGCTTTGCCGGACGGGCGAGCGCGCGCCAGCGCTCTGGCGCCAGCCGCTCGATCAGCGTGACAGCGACGTTGGCTTCGAGATCGCCGCGGCGGCGGATGCCTTCGAGAGCCGCCGGAATGACGCGCGTGTCGTTGAAGACGAGAGCGTCACCGGGGCGAAGCAGATCGGGCAGCTCGCGCGCGATGCGGTCGCCGAACGCTCCGTCTGTCGCCGGCACGACGAGCATCCGCGCGCTGTCGCGCGGCACCACAGGATGCAGCGCAATGCGGTCCTCGGGCAGGTCAAAATCGAAGAGGTCGGTACGCATCGGGCGATCAGGTGAAGCGAATGAGCAGCGCGCCGAGCACCAGCAGACAGGCGCCGGCCACGCGGCCGAGGGAAAGCTCGCGCACGGCGAGACCGAAGAACCCGAACTTGTCGAGCATCATCCCTGCGATGAGCTGCCCCGAGACGACAAATGCCATCGTCGCGGCGGTGCCGATCTTAGGCGTGAGGATGAGCGCGACGGTGACATAAGTGGCACCCATGATGCCGCCCGCAAAGAACATCCATAGCGGCGGGGCGCGCCAGGCGATGGTAGTGCCGTTCGCCTGCTGCACGATCAGCGTCAATGCGAGCAGCACTATAGTGCCGGCGATAAACGAGGCCGACGCCGCTGCGAGCGGCATGCCGAGGCTATGGGAAAGCTGGGCGTTGATGGGCGACTGCAGCGCGATCAACATGCCCGCCGCAACACCGAGGAGCGACCAGATCGCTACCGACATGACATTGTATCTCCGACGCTCAGGCCTTGCGGCTGAATAGCTCCCAGAAACCCGATACGGCCACCAGAAGCCAGCCCACGATCATCGCCGTGCCGCCGGTCGGGGCCGCCATGGGGAACAGTCGCGCGCCCTCCATCGTCCGCAGGGCGATGTCGGCGCTGAAGAGGCTCGCGCCGACGAGCAGCACCAGGGCTGCGATCTGCGACAGGCGCGGGCACGAAGCCTGCACCGTCACGGCGACGAGGGCGATGGCCGCCGCGGCGTGCATAATGAGCAAGTATGCCGGCGTCGTCAGCGCGGAAAGGTCAGCGCCGTGCGCACCAACTGCTGCGAGCGCAACTCCGGCTGCGCCGGCGAGGCCGGCGTAGGCGATGAGCGCTGCACGAAATGCCTGCATTGCGAATTCCTTTTCCGCATC
Organism: uncultured Hyphomicrobium sp.; assembly: GCA_964493785.1. Taxonomy (GTDB): domain Bacteria; phylum Pseudomonadota; class Alphaproteobacteria; order Rhizobiales; family Hyphomicrobiaceae; genus Hyphomicrobium_A. The sequence goes on from CAZBPM010000008.1 coordinate 2,527, forward strand.
CTGCGATGCATTGTGCCTTCCCCTCCCCCGGATGCGGCCTCTCGATCGCATCCGGCCTCTCCCCACCAGGGAGCGAGGGTTGTCGCGGTCGCGCGGCTTATGCCGCGTCGGCTGCGACCTTCACAGAGATCATGCGGTCGGGATTTTGGACCGGCTCTCCGCGCTTGATCTTGTCGACGTTCTCCATGCCTTCAACGACCTTGCCCCAGACGGTGTACTGGTTGTCGAGGAACGTGGCGTCGTCGAACACGATGAAGAACTGGCTGTTGGCGCTATCGGGGCTCTGGGCGCGGGCCATCGAGCAGACGCCGCGGACGTGGGGCTCGCGGTTGAACTCGGCCTTCAGGTTCGGATAGCTCGAGCCGCCAGTGCCCAGACCCTTGGGGCAGCCGGTCTGCGCCATGAAGCCCTCGATGACGCGATGGAACGGGATGCCATCATAGAAGCCTTCGCGGGCGAGCTGCTTGATACGCTCGACATGCTTGGGGGCGAGGTCGGGGCGCAACTCGATGACCACGGGGCCTTGGGTCGTCTCGATGAGGAGGGTGTTCTCGGGGTCGGCAGTCGCCATGGTTGTCTCCAAGCGGTTGGGGGTTGTCTGGTTGGGCTGTCTGGGGCGTAGGGTTTAGGGCGTCAGCCGGCCGACGGCAAATCCCGGCCTTTTCTGGCGGGATTTCCCACTATTGGCGCTTAGCTGCACATCCCGGAATGGGTGGTCGTGCGCCGCAGGGCAAGGTCAGGGTGCCAGAGGGACGAATGCCGGAAGCGCGACGTCCGCCGTCACTTGGCGTCCGACTGGAGGTAGACCTTCTCCATTACATCGGGGATGGCGGGTGGCTCGCCCTTGGTGATCTTGTCGACGGCGTCCATGCCTTCGACCACCTGGCCCCAGACGGTGTACTGGCCGGTGAGGCTGGAGCAGCCGTTGTCGTCGAAGCAGATGAAGAACTGGCTGTTGGCGCTGTTGGGATCGGCGGTGCGCGCAGCGCCGATGGTGCCGCGCTTGTAAGGCTCGGCGGAGAACTCGGCCGGAAGGTCGGGGTAGTTGGAGCCGCCGGAGCCGCTGCCCGAGGGGTCGCCGGTCTGGGCCATGAAGCCGCCGATGACGCGATGGAACTTGAGGCCATCGTAGAAGCCCTCCTTGGCGAGGGTCTTTACCCGTTCGACGTGCTTGGGCGCGAGGTCCGGCCGCAGCTTCACCAGCACCTTGCCGTGCTTGGTCTCAATCACGAGTATGTCGCTATCGGCGCTCGCAACTTTCGGCTGGTCGGAGCACGCGGTCCCGGCGATTGCGAAAAATGCCAGAACAAGGCACGTCAACATCCGCATGGCGCATCCTTCCGATTGCTTGATGAGATAGTGGCAGCAGCGCGGGATTCGTCTGCTCAGGCCGCATTCTTACCGCTCTGCCGCGAGCGCGCAACTTTCGCATTGCGACGGCGCGATCACGTCTCGGCTAGGCCCCGGCGGACGGCGCCTTGGCCGCCAGAACCGCTGCGACCGCCGGGGAGACGAACGGGCTCACGTCGCCCCCCATTTCGGCGATCTGGCGGACGAGATTGGCGGCAATGTGAGACGCGGACGGGCTTGCCGCCAGGAAGATGGTCTCGATATCCGGCGCCATGGCGGCGTTCATGCCGGCCATGCGCATCTCGTAGTCGAAGTCGGTGGCGTCACGCAGGCCGCGCACGATCATAGCGGCGCCCTGGTCGCGCGCGGCTTCGACCGCGAGGCCGTCGAAGGTGGTGATCTCGATAATCGTGCCGGTTGCTTCGACTATGGCCAAAGTCTCCGACGCCAACATCTCGAGACGCTCCGCGATCGAGAACAGCGGTCGTTTGGCATCGTGCGTGCCGACGCCGATCACCAGCTTGTCGACGAGATGGCTCGCGCGCGTGATGACGTCGATGTGCCCCAGCGTCACCGGGTCGAAGGAGCCAGGATAGAAGGCGATGCGCTGCATTCTGCGGTCAGGCCCTGATGAGTGCGTGCCGGGGCGTCGCGCAAATCGAGTTGCAGCGACACATGACAACGCCCGTGCAGTCCTGAATAGACGGCTACAGCCTTTGCGTAAAGAAAAGGGCCCGACAATGCCGGGCCCTTTCAGATCAATCTTGAGGGCGGTCGACCTTACTTCAGCGGGACTGCCTCGCGGGCGCCGAAGATGTCGGACAGGTTGAAGCGGTAGCCAAGGTTCGCCGTGACGTACAGCGGATCGATGTCGTGGTTGGCAACGACGCCGCTGGAATAGGTCAGCTTCGTTTCCTCCCAGACCTTCTTTACGTCGACGCCGAGCGACCAGCCCTGGCCGAGGTCGTAGTCGACGCCAGCCTGCAGCGCGAAGCCCCAGCTGTCGTCGAAATCGACGCTGCCGCCGATGTTCGACTTCTCGTCGAAGTAATGGATCCACTGGACGCCAGCGCCGACGTAAGGCTTGAAGGCGCCCATGCCGTCGAAGTGGTATTGCGCCGTCAGGATCGGCGGGAAGACCCACGTGGAGGCCAGCTTGCCCAATCCGTCGAGGGCGCCGGACTTACCTTCCACGTTGAGCTGGGCGAAGCAGCAGAAGAGCTCAACGGCCCAGTTCTTATTGAGGTAGTAGGTGAGCGTGAGCGTCGGAATGACCGTGTCGTTGACCTCCGCCTGGCCGAGGCCGGCGGGCGTCGTCGACGTGGTGTCGTTATCCAAAATGACACCCGTGACGCCGAGCTTTGCCTGGAAGTTGCCGTCGCTATCTCCAGCCTGTGCGGGAAGTGCTACGGCAGCGCCGGCGGCCAACGCGGCCAGGCCAAACCAGATCGTCTTTGCTTGCATCTCAGTGCCCCTATTCCCCGGCCCCCGGGTCCGCGCCCCCACGGCGCATGACGACTCGGAGCCACGTCGATGTGCACAACCTCGTCTCGAACCTGTTGATTGCCGAGGGATAAAGGGCCGCCGAAGCTGACGGAGATCAGCACCGTGCAGGTCGCAAGCGCTCTGTTGCACCATCGCCACGAAAACGTTGACACCGCTCAATAACTGCCGGGCGACTACGCCGCAGCAGCGACAAGGGTGCTCGTGCGCGGACATTGATCGGGATCAAGCCGTGTGCGGACAGGCGAGGCAATATCGCCGCGATGACAATATTCGACAGCACATTACAGGCCCCCGTGAGCCAGCCTCAGACCTCGCTTCGACCAGTCGGCCGGACCGGGGAGGCGGAAGTGGCGTTTCGCGAGCACGCGACGCCTGTCCGCACCCGCCGGCGCCAGCGACTTGGGATCGATCCCGCACCGAACGAGTCGGTTTACATCGTCCGGTCCGGCTTGCTCGGGGTCGAAGCCTCGACGCCGGGGAAGCCGCGGCAGATTCTCGAGCTATTCTACCCCGGCGACGTCATCCGGCGTGCGCTGGTTCCCGATCTGCCAGGCGTCACGCTGACGGCTCTCAACGTCACCGAGGTTTGGCGGCTGCCGGCGCGGAGTTTCGATGCGCTCCTTGCTGCCAATCAGGAACTGCTGGCGCAGACGCAGCGGCGTCTGGCCGAGCAACATGCGCGTGCGCTGCTGCACGCTTCGATCATCGGAGGTCTCACCGGCGACGAGCGCTTCGCGTCGCTGCTGGTAGAGCTGGGACTTCGGCTCGGCGCAGCAGGCGCGGGCGGAAAATCGTTCGACGTGCCGCTCTCGCGCACGGACATCGCCGACTATCTGGCGCTAAATCCGGACACGCTGAGCCGGATCACGTCGCGGTTCAAGACGCGGGGGCTGCTGCAGCACTCGCGCAATGGGCACACGGTTCTGCCGGCGTGGGATACGCTGTGCTCGGCCACGCCGCTCGCGGCGCCGCTGCTGGCGCTGCACGCACCTCGGACCTGAACCTATCGAAACAGCGCGCAGGAATAGCCAATCGAGCTATTTGAGCGGCAAGTAGCCGATACTTACGTCCTTCGCTCTGACAAGGTTTGGGCCGCCTTCTTCTGCATACGCCGTCGCGCCATCCAGGATCGACATTACAAGAGTTGCCGCGGCGGCCGTTGCAGGACCTTGCACCAGCGCCCTCACCTGTTCCGGAGGTGAGGCATGAAACCTTGCGAACAAATCCTGAAGTTCTGAAATCCTCCGGCTTTGTAGGGCGCTCGCGTGGCTTGGCTCGTCGCTGCTCTCAAACACCATTGCGGCGTACAGGGTCGCTCGGCTGTTCAGCCTGACAAGCGGGAAGGTGGCAATAGCACCGACGATGCTGCTTGGAGGAATGTGCGGCCCGTCTGTTTTCTCAATCTGCGAAATCAGGCTACTCGTCGGGGTTACGAGGGGCGCAAAATCCGCCGGAGCAAGCGTGGATCCATTACTGTCTTTTTGAAAGGCGACGCGGATATTGCGGGCTGCCAAACCGCTGTCCTCCGTAAACCCAACATCGGCCGACAAAAACGCAACGCACAACAATAGTGCATATTGAAAGGTCGAGACCGCCAACCTTGATCTAATGGTCATTCTGCGGTCGGGGTGGCGCCGTTGTCGCCCTCCTCGCCTTCGTCGCCCTCGCTGCCGTCGTCGGGGATGCGCTCGACCGACACGACCTTCTCATCCGCGTCAGTCTTGAAGATGCGGACGCCCTGCGTGTTGCGGCTGGCGATGCGCACGTCGTTGATCGGACAACGAATGAGCTGGCCACCATTCGTCACCAGCATGATCTGATCGGTGTCGACGACCGGGAAGGAGGCCACCAGCGGGCCGTTGCGATCGTTGACGACCATGGCGACGATGCCTTTGCCGCCGCGTCCGGAGGTCCGGTATTCGTAGGACGATGACCGCTTGCCGAAACCGCGCTCCGACAGCGTCAGCACGAACTGCTCCTTGGCCGAAAGCTCGGCGAAACGCTCCGGCGTAAGCTCAGCCGTGCCCTCGATGACCTCCTCGTCGGCGTCGGCAACGTCGGCGACCTCGTCGGAAATCTCCTCGCCCTGCGCACGGCGCAGCATGTTGGCCTGCTTCAGGTAGGCGGCGCGCTCGGGGGCTTCGGCGTCGACGTGCGTCAGCACTGTCATGGAGATGATCTTGTCGTCGTCGTCGAGCTTGATGCCGCGGACGCCGTCTGAATCGCGGCCCTTGAAGAGACGCACCTCGTCTTCCAGCAGGAAGCGGATGCAGCGTCCCTTCGCCGTGGTCAGCAGCACGTCGTGCTCGGGCGTGCAGATGTTGACCGAAACGATCGCGTCGCCCTCGTCGAGCTTCATGGCGATCTTGCCGTTGCGATTGATGCTTTCGAAATCGGACAGCGCGTTGCGACGGACCCGGCCGGAACGCGTCGCGAAGGCGAGCTGCAGCGCGGCCCAGGTTTCCGGATCCTCGGGCAGCGGCAAGATAGAGGTGATGACCTCGCCCGGCGCCAACGGCAGAAGGTTCACAAGAGCCTTGCCGACGGCCTGCGGCGTGGATGCCGGCAGACGCCACACCTTCATCCGGTAGCACATGCCGCGCGACGAGAAGAACAGCACCGGCGTGTGCGTCGAAGCCACGAATAGCGTGGTGATGACGTCCTCTTCGCGCGTTCCGGCGCCGGAGCGGCCTTTGCCGCCGCGGCGTTGCGCGCGATAGGTGCCGAGCGGCACACGCTTGATGTAGCCCTTGAGCGAGACGGTGACGACGACGTCCTCGCGCTGGATGAGGTCTTCGTCCTCGACGTCGCCGTCGATGTCGAGGATCTCGGTCTTGCGCGGCGTGGCGAACTCGTCCCGGATCGCCGCCAACTCACCCTTGACGATGTCGACGATGCGGCGACGCGAAGCCAGGATGGCCAGGTATTCTTTGATTTCCTCGCCGATCTTCTTCAACTCGTCGGCGATCTCGTCGCGGCCGAGGGCCGTGAGGCGGGCGAGACGCAGATCGAGAATGGCCTTGGCCTGTTCCTCGGAGAGCTTGTAGGTGCCGTCATGCGCAACCTTGTGGCGCGGATCGGCGATCAGCTCGACCAGCGGAGCGATGTCATGCGCCGGCCAGTCGCGCGCCATCAACTGCTCGCGCGCATCGGCCGGACTGGGCGCGTGGCGGATGAGCTTGATGACCTCGTCGATGTTGGCGACAGCGATCGCCAAGCCCACCAACACGTGCGCGCGCTCGCGCGCCTTGTTGAGCAGGAACTTGGTGCGCCGGCTCACCACATCCTCGCGGAAGTTGGTGAAGGCCTCGACCATGTCCTTGAGGTTCAGCTGCTCGGGCTTGCCGCCGTTGAGCGCCAGCATGTTGGCGCCGAACGAGGTCTGCAGATCCGAGAAGCGGTAGAGCTGGTTGAGCACGACGTCGGCGACGGCATCGCGCTTCAGCTCGATGACGATACGCATGCTCTCGCGATTGGTTTCGTCCCAGATATCGGAGATGCCCTCGACGCGCTTCTCTCGCACCAAGTCGGCGATCTTTTCGATCAGCGTCTTCTTATTGACCTGGTAGGGGATGGCGCTGACGATCAGGGCGTCGCGATCCTTGCGGATCTCCTCGACCTCCACTCTCGCGCGCATGAGGATCGAGCCGCGTCCCTTGTGGTAGGCGGAGAGGATGCCGGCGCGCCCGATGATGAGGCCGCCGGTCGGGAAGTCCGGGCCTTGAACGATCGCGCACAACTCGTCGATGGTGATCTCGGGGTTCTCGAGGTGCGCCAAGCACGCGTCGATGATCTCGCCGAGATTGTGCGGGGGGATGTTCGTCGCCATGCCGACGGCGATGCCGCCCGCGCCGTTGACGAGCAGGTTGGGGAACTTCGCGGGCAGCACCACCGGCTCTAGCAGGCGGTCGTCGTAGTTGGATTTGAAGTCGACCGTATCCTTCTCGAGATCGTCGAGCAGATACTGCGCAATCTTCGAAAGGCGCGCCTCGGTATAGCGCTCGGCTGCGGGCGGGTCGCCGTCGACGGAGCCGAAGTTGCCCTGGCCGTCGATGAGCGGCACGCGCATGGAGAAGTCCTGCGCGAGGCGCACGAGCGCGTCGTAGATGGCAAGGTTGCCGTGCGGGTGGAAGTCGCCCATCGTGTCGCCCACGACCTTGGACGACTTCATGTGCTTCTTGTTCCAGTCGAGCCCCAGGCGCTGCATGGCGTAGAGGATGCGGCGGTGCACAGGCTTGAGGCCGTCGCGCACGTCCGGCAGGGCGCGCGAGATGATGACGCTCATCGCGTATTCGAGGTACGAGCGCTTCATCTCCTCCGCGATGGTCACGGGGCGGATGTCGCTCGGCTCTTTGCCGGGGGGCGTCGGGTTGTCGGTCTTATCGGCCACGATTTATGGGTCCGTCTCAACAGCGAGACGCACGCCTTTTGGGCGTGCGCCATGTGGGTTCAGAATCTGAAGCGAAGATACCCCATCGGGCGCCCCAGGTGCAATCAGCGCGACGCTATGCAACAGGGTTCTCAACCCCATAATTCTGCTTGCGAATTCATGCCCTTATTTGCTGGCGGCGAACATCTCACGGAATAGAGCGATCTCGCCCCATTTCGACTTGTGTCCGTCACAGTCTCAGCCTACATGCTGCGCCGCGCCCCACATGGTTAACCCTCAGGGTGCGGGCGGACGGGCGCCCAGGTGGGCCCGGCTGAAACGAATAGGAGAATTCGATGCAGAGAAGTGTGTTGACCCTGGCAGCCGTTGCAGCGCTTTTCGCGCTCCCGGCGTTGGCCGAGCCGGCGGCCACTTCCACGGATGTGTTCGTCACCACGCAGGGTGAAGGGCAGTATCTCGCCAAGGACCTTCTGCTTGGCGCCAAGGTGCACAATGCCGAGGGCGCGATCATCGGCGATATCGAGGATCTGATCCTCGATGCCAACAACCAGGTGCAGGGTGTCGTCGTTGGCGTCGGCGGATTCGCCGGCTTCGGCGAGAAGCGCGTCGGCGTGGCGCTGCCCGCTCTGCACATCAAGAATGAGAGCGGCGTCGTGATCGTCAGCCTGCCGCAGGCGACGAAGGAGACGCTCGACGCGCTGCCGGCGTTCGAGCGCAAGCAGCCGCCGAAGTCGCTCATCGACCGCGCGATCGAGAAGGCGAAGGAGCTTTCCGACAAGAGCGCGGTGACCGCCAAGGACGCCTACGAGAAGGCCAAGGAAGAGGCGGGTCCGGCATTGGAGAAGGCCGGCGAGGCGGCGAAGAAGACGTACGAGGAGAGCGTGAAGCCGGCGCTCGACAAGGCGGGCGAGGCGACGAAGGAAGCCTACGACGCTGCCAAGGACGCGATGGCAACGAAGCCCGCGGAGACCACTCCCCCGGCCGAGACGCCTGCCGCAACGCCTCCGGCAACCGAGCCCGCAGCTCCGGCAGAGACGCCGGCTGAGGCTCCGAAGGATGCCGCTCCGGCGACGACGCCTTAAGCCGGCTGACTCTGGCACGATCGAAATTTGGAGAGCCCCGCTTACTGCGGGGCTCTTTTTTATGGCTGACGCGAGGGGGCGAGCGCAGCCCTTGCATGAGGTGCGAGGTGGGCGGTAGCGGCTGCCCTCACCCTCCCCGCTTCCGGGAAGAGGTACTCGTGCACGCAAAGGCGATCGACCGAAAAAAAAGCCCGGCGGTGAGGCCGGGCTTCTCTGTATTCAGAATGCTCGAGGGCGTCAGCGGCCGAGCACGCACACCGTCGCCGGACCCTTGATCATGTTCAGTCCGAGCGTCTGCCGATAGGTTATGTCCACACGATCGATGACACGACCACGCTCGCCTCGCAGATCAAGCGGAGGCGTCTCGTCGCCATCGCCGATCTTCTTGCGCACCTGCAGCTGATCGGGCGGACCGCGCTCGTACACGACCGTCAAATCGATGAGCTCGATCTTGGAGCCGCGCACGGCCAGCTTGATGGCGCTGAACCGACCTTCGCGGCGGCCGACGCGGATTGAATCGCGGTCCGGCTTGATCCCTACCTTGCTGCAGCCGAGTTCTTCCCAGCGCGCGACGGGGGGCGGGGGCGGCGGAAGCTGACGCAGGCCATAGACAATGACCTTCGCGCGGCCGCGCGGGCTAGGACGCGAGCGATAGACGAACTCGATGCGGTCGATGAAGCGATCACCCCATGCGAAATCGATCGGACGCGTGCGGGCGCCAGCGCGGATGAACTCGTTCACAGCCAGCTTCTGGGGCGGGCCGCGGTCGAAGAAAACGGTCGCCTCGCGGATCTGGACGTCGTTGTTCAGGACCTCGAAGGCGATCTTGCTGAAGCGGCCTTCGCGGCGGCCGACGCGGATCACGTCGCGATCGACGCCGAAGCCCACGGATGACTGCGCCAGCTCTTCCCAGATCTCGCGCGGCGGAGGGCCGCGGTCGTTGCGCGGCGGAGGACCGCGGTCATAACCGGGCGGGGGACCGCCACGGTCGTAGCCCGGCGGTGGGCCGCGGTCGCGATCGCGATTTTGCGCCGAGGCCGTCTCGGCCACGATTGGCACGATGAGCAGGGCGAGAAGCGGCGCCATCATGGATCGCCAGTACATCAGTTTACTCCCTCGTTTCGAATTAGGCCGGGGTGGCCTTTGTGGGCTTGCCCTGGGGCTCGCGCTCCGACCAATGAAGCGCTTCAACGACCAAATTGTGATAGCCGAGCGCACATGAATGCAGGCTGCACGAGCCGATGAAGTTAACCCTACGGGATGATTGGACGATGCGGCTCAGGGCAAATTTGCAGGCTGCGTAAAAAAATCCCGGGGTGAGAACCCCGGGATCGAAGGGCACGGAAGACGTGACCTGAAATCGGGTCACGCCTGAGGGGGATCGGTGGATTTAGAACGGGATCTCGTCGTCGAGCTGCTTGTCGAAGCTGCCGCCGCTCTTGGCGCCGCCGCGCGCGGGTGACTGCGAACGAGCAGCGGGAGCGTCGGAATATCCACCGCCGCCGCCAGCTTCGGCATAATCAGACTGGCCGCCCTCGCCCATGCCGCCGCCGGCGCGGCCATCAAGCATGGTGAGGTTGCCGTTGAAGCCCTGCAGCACGACCTCGGTCGAATAGCGGTCTTGGCCGGACTGGTCCTGCCACTTGCGCGTCTGAAGAGCGCCCTCGATGAAAACCTTGGAGCCCTTGCGCAGGTACTGCTCGGCCACCTTGCACAGGTTCTCGTTGAAGATGACGACCGAGTGCCACTCGGTTTTCTCGCGCCGCTCGCCAGTCGCCTTGTCACGCCACGTGTCGGACGTCGCAATGCGCAGGTTGGCGATGGGGCGGCCGTCCTGGGTGCGGCGGATCTCGGGATCCTTGCCCAGGTTACCGACCAGGATCACCTTGTTGACCGAACCAGCCATGCGTCACTCCTTGCATTTCGCTTGCATATCGCGGCGTCCCAGACGGGCGCCAAATCCTGTTGCCCGCCGCCGAGAAGCGACGAGTCGCACTCGCAACCTAGTTGGTTCGCGGCGCCAGCCGAACAGAGGCGCACCGGCCTTTGCACAGACATCGGCCTTTACGCACAGTAGATCGGCCGTGACGCAGGATACGCGCCGATGTTCCTTTTATGTTCTTATAGGTAGGCCGAACCCGCGGCTGTTGCAAGGGCCAATCAGTTGCGGCGCTGCTCGGCTGCGGACGACAGCTCGCGCATGACTTTGGGTGGCGTCGTCGAGGAAGCCGCGCAAGACGGTGCCTTGAGGCTGTCGTAGATCGAGACAACGTCGCCGCGGAACTGGGGCATGACGGCCCGGCGCGCGATGCCGGTCGCAACCGCACCGTTGCTCCAGCGGGCGCTGCACATCTGTTTAGTGAGGTAGGTCGTCAGGTCGGAGGTGTAGTTCAGCGCCGGCGGCACGGGCGAGGCTCCGACCCAGCTCTGCCAGCGCTGCTGGTCGAGCGTGCCGGTCCACGTGGCGTCCTTCTCGGACAGCTTGCGCACCAGATCCTCGCCGCGCTGACGGTCATCGGCATCGGTGAGCCTGGCAAGGCTGGCGCTCAAAGCGGCGCGTTCGGCGTCGCTGGGCGCGCGCACGGCAAGCTCGGTGAGATCGGTGAGGCCGGTCGAATCCCAGGCCGGCGGCTCGGTCAGCCAGATGACGGCACCGCGCAGGTCGCTGCCGGTCATCTTCATTCCCTGCATGTCGACACCCATGAGGCGCGTCTGATGCAAGCTCGAAGCGTCGAGGTTGGCATCGCGCAGGACGGCGCCATCGAGCTGGGCAAAGTTGAGTACGGCACCCTGCAGCGACGCGCTCGATAGGTCGGCGAGTTGCAGCTGGGCGCCGGTCAGGTCGGCCCCCTGCAGTGATGCATTGAGGAGGTTCGCCCCCTGCGCTTTCACGCCGCCCGTCATGTCGGCCTTGTCGAGGTGGGCGTTGGAAAGGCTGGCGCCGATCAGCAGGGCATTCGAAAGCTCGGCGCCTTCGAGCTGAGCTTCGTCGAGCTTGGCGGCGGTGAGATCGATGCCCCAGAGCTTGGCTCCATCGAGCCGCGCCCGGCTCAGGTCGACACCCCGGGCAGAGGCGCAACGCGCGGCGATGCGATTGTCGCTCAGAAGGACGATGTCTGGCTCGGCGCAGGCGATCGAAGCGTTCTCGAGATTGGCACCGACGAGGCTGGCGCCATCGAGCTTGGCGCCGGTGAGGTCGGCCTTGGAGAGGTTGGTGCGATCTAGCTTGGCAAACCGCAAGTCGCGGCCGCGCAGGCGCAAGGTTTTGTCGTTGCTGCCCTCTTCGCGGTCCTGGGCAAGATCTGAATCCGTGACCACGAGATTGCGCCTGAAGATACCGAACAGGGCGTCATCGGACGAGGCGTCGAGGAAGGGCAGCGCAAAGCCGCTCTGGTGGACGTTCCGGGCTCCTGCGGGAGAGGTCAGACTGGTGAACTTCTGGCCAATGAGGTCGAGACGTTCGCCGGGCACGGTAGCCGCGAAATAGGAGAGATAGGCAACGACGGCGAGGACCAGGGTCGTTGCGAAGACGCTAAGCGGATGCGTGATGGTGGTGCGCAGGAAGGCTTGGAGGAACGAGGTCTCGGCCCGCAGCAGGAACACGCCGATGAGGAACAGCCCGGCGATGTCGATGGTCAGGAATATGCGGTTGATCCACGTCGTGGTGACGTCGTGATAGGGCAGGAATGCGACCTGCATATAGAGCAGCAGCACCACCGGTAGGATGACGATGGTGAGCCAGGAGATCAGATTGAGGAAAGCGCTCATGACCAAGGAGCGCTGAGGCCCGGCAATGGCCTGGACCAGAAAGAAGTTGTGCAGCTCGAGGCGCAGCGGGTGGGTGCGCCTGTTCGACATCTCGAGGTAGCGGATCGCCTGGTCGAACTCGTGCGCCTTGCGGGCGAGAAGCACGAGCTGGGACAGGATGCCGAGGTGAAACAGCACCAGCACGATCGGCGCGAACTGAAAGAACTGCTTGAGCTGGATGTTGACCTGAAGGATCGGGAGCTGTACGGGCGTTTCCAGCAGCAGCGCCTCGTGGGTGACGCCGGCAACGGCGATCACCAGGTAGGTCATGATGGCGAGAAAGATCAGCCAGCCGGTGTGGGCGGTGTCGCTCGAAGCGTTGACCGCCTCGAGCAGGCTGTAAGGGTTGACCGGCGTCTCCGTCTCCGGAGAAAGACGAGCCCTGTCCGCCATACCGATAAACGCTCCCCCAACTCCGGATGCGCGACAAACGCAGACCTTATGGGAGAAAGTGTGACATCGGCCCCTCGCGGTCACTCTCGCGAGCAGCCAAGGCGATCATCCCCCTTGCTCTTTCCCCACGGAGCATTGCATGAGTCAAGCAGGAGTCGGCCCTAGGGACGCCGCCGATCACGGTATCGGGCTGAGGGTGGCCGAAACACCGCAGGAGAGCACTCCGTTTGATGGCCGCACAATATAACTGCCGGAAATGCCCCGGTTATTGCTGCTCCTATCCTCTCATCCCGCTCGATAAGCGCGACGTGGAGCGGCTCGCGCGCCACCACAACATGACCTTCGAGGTCGCCAAAGTGGCGTTTACCAAGGAGGAGCATGGCCGCAAGTACGCCATGCGGCGCAAGAAGGACGAGATCTACGGCAAGATCTGCCGCTTCTTCGACACCAAGAAGCGCTGCTGCACGATCTACCTCGCGCGGCCGGCGGTATGCCGCTCATTCCCCGGTGGCGGGCGCTGCGGGTATTACGACTTCCTCGCCTTCGAGCGCCGCGCGCAGGAGGACGAGAAGTTCGTCGCGCTGACAAACCACGAGGACTGAGACGCGGATTTGCCTACCGCGGAGACCCGGCTAGTCCAGCGGGACGTTGACGGTGCCCTGCAGCGTGTAGCCGTTGTAGTCGGAGGTGCCGAGGCCATCCCAAGAAGCGAGGCCGCGCACGTAGAGACCGCTCGTCGTCGCAATGTTGAGGCCGCCCTGCAGCCGGCCCCAGAAGTCGCCGGGGCCGACGACGTAGCCATCGATGATCGCGACATCCGGGTTGTCGAAGTCCCATACGCCTTTGATCGCAGCGAATGGTTCGATGAACGTGTTGGGCGTATGCGCGAAGCGGTAGCCGATCTCGGGACCGAACTGCAGCCGTCCAAGCGACACATCCTGACCCGAAACAAACGTACCGGCCGAGTTGGTGAAAGCGTCCGCGCTCTCGGTAATGTACGCCAGTTCAGCCGACGGCGTGATGCGCCAGGCATCGTACTGCCAGTTACCGGCAAGCGTGCCCTTCACCAGCCAGCGCGACGTATCGAACCCGCCAGTCACGTCATCCAGCGTCAGGTCGTTGTTGGAACGCCCCCAAGCAGCGCGCAGATCGAAATAGATGTTGTCGTGAATGCGCGCGGACAGGTACGGCCCGATCATCCAGCCGTTGCCGTCAACCTTCGAGGCCAGCACGCCGCTGTCATCCTTCGCCCAGTCGAACTGCGCCAGCACGCCGACGATCATGTTCTCGGCGAGACGGTAATCGCCGCCAACGTAGAGCACGCCGACGTGGCCATCGCGATCGAGGTTGCCGTTGTCGTCGTTGAAGGCGGAGTAGCGGCCCTCGACCCAGATGTCCCACGGCGATGCAGTCTCGTAGGACAGTGGAAGCGATCCGCCGTCGCCCGCGCCCAGCGCCATGCGGTCCTTACTCATCTGCGATTGCGCCGCCTGTCGCCGCATCTGGCTGAGGCTCTGCGAGAATTGAATGGATCGGCCATCCGTTGCGGCGGTGTCGGCATCATCTATGCGACCGGAACCGAGCGCCATGGCACTTCCGAAGGCGCCTCCACCTCCCAGCGCGCCGCCGCGGCCGGCGATATTCATCGCGCTGCCGGCCATCGCGGTGGTCATCGGTCCCGACGCGGCGGACGAGCGATTGAGCAGGCTGACGCCGGTCGGATCGTTCAGCAGGATGCCGTTGATGCGCGAGGCCAGGAAGCCTTTGGTCACGGCCTGTGAGGCGTCTGCCTTCGGACTAGGTCCCGGCGCCGGCGCCGCATCGCAGGTCGAGCTCAGAGCGATTTGAGTTGAGAACGTTGCGCCGCTAGCCAACCCGATGACCAGCGTGAGGTCATTGGGATCTGTAACTGTGAAATTGATGGTTCCCGGCGCTGGCGTCGTGGCGAGTGCTCCGTTGAGGCCATTAACGCTGAAGCCCCCGGTGCCTCCCTGCAGGGAGCCCGTAACGTGGATCACGTCGCCGACTACAAACGTCCCCGGAGGGGTGTAGCCTGTGCCGAGGATCGAAAGAGTAATGTTCCAGGCGCCTGAGTTGACGAGATCGCAGCCCGCCGAGGCGAACGCAGAGCTGACAGTGCCGATCAGGGCTGCAATTGCAATCAGAGCTCTGGCAAGGCAGTAGCGCTTGAGTGCTGCCATCGATATTTCCCGCGTTTGCGTTGCACGCACAATGACGCGACAAGAAACGGGGCGATGACCCGAAGGAAAGCAAAGCAGTGATTCGGCGCGTGGTTCAACTTGAAGCGAACGGCGCTCGCGAATGTCAGCCAGTCGTGACTGCCGTTTCGACGTTAGAGGGATCGACGCGGCGGGCGAGACCCTTCGCCAGCTTATCGCGATCCAGCTCCCCTTCCCAGGCCGAGACGACGATGGTGGCGACACCGTTGCCGATGAAGTTCGTCAGCGCACGGCACTCGCTCATGAACTTGTCGATGCCCAGAACGATGGCCATGCCGGGGACGAGCGCAGGGCTCACCACGGCGAGCGTTGCTGCCAGCGTCACGAAGCCGGCGCCGGTGACGCCGCTCGCGCCCTTCGACGTCAGCATGGCGACGCCGAGGATGACGAGTTGGTCGTGGAAGGTCAGCTCCACGTCGAGCGCCTGGGCGATGAACAGTGTCGCCAGCGTCAGGTAGATGTTGGTGCCGTCGAGGTTGAAAGAATAGCCCGTCGGCACGACGAGGCCGACGACCGGCTTGGAGCAGCCCAAGCGCTCCAGCTTTTCCATCAGCTGCGGCAGCGCGCTCTCGGACGAGGACGTGCCGAGCACAAGCAGCAGCTCGTCCTTGATGTAGGCGAGGAAGCGGAAGATCGAGAAGCCGGCGATCTTGGCGATCAGGCCCAGCACGATAAAGATGAACAGCGCGGACGTGACGTAGAACGTTGCAATAAGCCCGGCGAGGTTGCCTAGCGCGGACGGGCCATACTTGCCGATGGTATAGGCCATGGCGCCGAAAGCACCGACGGGCGCGGCCTTCATGATCACGGCGATGATGCCGAAGAAGGCATGGCCCATGTCGTCGATAAGCGTGCGGACGGCGCGACCGCGCTCGCCCAGCACCATCAGCGCAAAGCCAAACAGGATGGCGATGAGCAACACCTGCAGGATGTTGCCGTCGGCGAAGGCGCCGACGAGGCTGTCGGGGATGATGTGGAGGATGAAGTCGACGGTCGACTGATGCTGGGCGCGCTCGGCGTACTGAGCGACGGCGGCGGCATCGACGGAGCCTGTGAAGCCTTCGCCGGGGCGGACGATGTGGCCGACGACGAGCCCGATGGCGAGGGCCAGGGTGGAGACGATCTCGAAGTATATGAGTGCCTTGACGCCGACGCGGCCGACCTTGCTGGCATCTTCGATGTGAGCGATGCCCGACACGACGGTGCAGAAGATGATCGGCGCGATGGCCATCTTGATCAGCTTGATGAAGCCATCGCCCAGCGCCTTGACCCAGGGGCTTTCGGCGATGTCGGGAGCCAGCCAGCCGAGCAGGAAGCCGAGCACGATCGCGAACAGCACCTGGACGTAGAGGAGCTTGTAAAAGGGCTGGCGCGGTGCAGGGGCGCGTGCCACTTGAGCCGCTTCAGCCATGTTTTTCTGTCCCCATTGCCGGTCCGTGCGCCACTTAAGCAATTCGCGGGCAGGCTCGCAATCGCTGGACTCAGTCGCGGGGGGCGGCCGGGGAATTCACATGCTCGGGGCGTACGCCAACGCCAACGATGCGGGCCGGGATGCGCTGCAGCAGCTTCGTGCGATCGAGCAGACGCGCGGCCCAGGGAACGCTGAGCGGCGTGGATGAGCGCAGCACCGGCTGCAGGAAGCGGTTCTGGGCCAGGACCTGCAGGCGCTGCGTGACCCTCGTGGGCAGCGTGCGGCGGTGCTGTACGCGCGCGAGGTCGAATGTCGTCAGGGTTCCCTCCCGGAGGGGCTTCCAGAGAATGTTCGCGGCCGCCACCGCATCCTGAATGGCGAGGTTGATCCCGACGCCGCCGACCGGGGACATGGCGTGCGCGGCATCGCCGATGCAGAGAAGCCCGGCGCGGTACCAGGTGCGCAGCCGATCGATGCTGACGCTGAGAAGCTTGATGTCATCCCAGCTCTTGAGCTCATCGACGCGGCCGGCAAGGAAGGGCAGCTTCTTGGCTAGCACGTCACGGAATGCAGGGAGCCCGGCCGCCTTGATCCGCTCGATGCCGCCCTTGGGGATGACATAGGCGAGCTGGAAATAGTCGCCGCGGTTGAGCACGGCGATGAAGCTACCTTGATCGATGCGACCGCCCGTCTCGGGGTCGCCCGGCAGCCGTGAGACGCGCATCCACAGGACGTCGATGGGAGCACCGATGTCCTCTACGTCCAGGCCGGCCTTCTCGCGCACGGTCGAGCGGCGGCCATCGCATCCGACGGTCAATTGCGCGCGCACTTCGAGCGGTCCTTCCGGGGTGTCCGCGCGCACGCCGACGACGCGATGACGGTCCTCCAGGAGGTCGGTCACGTTCGCCTGCATCATCAGCTTGAAGTTGGGGTAGGCGCGCGCCTTGGCAGCGAGGAAATCGAGAAAGTCCCATTGCGGCATCAGGGCGATGAAGCCGTGGCGCGCGGGGAGGAACGAGAAGTCGGCGACATCGATCGGCGTCGTGCCGATCTGGACGCCGAGCTGCCTCACCTTGTTGTGCGGCAACTCGAGCAGTTCATCCAGCATGCCGAGTTCGTCCATCACCGCGAGGGTCGACGGATGGATCGTGTCGCCGCGGAAGTCGCGCAGGAAGTCGACGTGCTTCTCCAGTACCACCACGTCGATGCCGGCGCGCGCCAGCAGCAAACCCAGGACCATGCCGGCGGGGCCACCACCGACGATGCAGCACGTGGTCTGCAGGGTGCGCGGCTGCGGCTCTCCGTCGGCGACGCTCATCGGTTGAACCCGCAGGCCTGCATGAGCGTCTCGAAGCGCTGTTCGGATTCCTTTTCGATTGCTTCGACCTTTTCGTGCGGGACGCCGCTGGCCATCAATCCCTTGGTGATGCCGACAACCTTGGAGGCGCTGCCTTCGAGGCTTGCCGTCAGCACGAGACGAAGGAAGCGCGACAGCTCCGTGCCGGCACGGTCGGCGATGCAGGTGCAGCTATCCTGGCGCTTGTCGACGTTGCGCTTGCTGCACGCCTGGAGCAGCGCCTCGCGCTCCTCGGCCGGGTAACTGCCGCCGACTGCGAGGTCGGCCTCAGTGACTTGGACGCTGGGGATGCCTTCCGCCCAATAGGCGATGCCGATGATTGCAGCGAAGAAGGCGACAAACACCACGCCTCCGATTACCAGCACCCACTTCAGTAGCGTCATCCGCGCCTCCGTTGGCGAAGCGGCAACTCTAGCTACAAACCTCGCCCGGGGCCATGTGACCCTCAAGCGTCGTCTGCCCAACGCTTGAACCACAGAAGTGCAAAACCAATGACGGGCAGAAAGATGTCCGTGTAGAGCATTACGCCGGCATTGCCGGGCGCCATGTTGCCGGCGGTGATGATCGAGCGGATGTGCTCGGCGGCAGCCCCCCATTGGAACAGCGCCGGACCAAGGATCGAGGCGAGCCGGACGGTGCAGTTGCCCTTGAAGGCGAGCAGGCCGACCGCCGCGAAGCCAAGACTTGCGTATCCCACCTCAGCCTGAAACGGACTGTCGGCCCAGCCGATCTGCGCTGCTGTCCACTCGCCGTAAAACACGTGGAATACAAAGTTGTAGAAGTAAGCGATGGCGATGGTGAAGAGGATGAAATAGGCGAGCAGTTGCTCGGCGACGTTCGCGCGGGTGAAGCCGTCCGGCTTCAGGGCCACGGCGACCAGCGCGGCGATAACGCCAAGCACGAAGAATGTGAGCGTAAAGTTGCTCAGCGCCAGTGTGATCAGCGCGGTCATTCCGCCCTCCCGTTATGTGCAATTGGGAGCATAATCAGCGACCCCTAAAATCGTGTGCCTGGAACAAAGATTCCGGAAATTTCAATTCCAAAGTTTGCAATGTTATAGCCTTGCCGTTCCCCCTCCCGGTTCCCAACTTCCCGACAGCGCCGCCGACAGAAGCGCGCGCAGCTCGAAAAAGAGCCAGTAATTCAACCCAAACCGGAGGAACCAATGAAGCTCATCACAGCCGCTGCGGCCGCAGTTTTCGCGATCGCCATGACCAGCGCGGCATCGGCCGTTACCGTGAAGAACACGTCGGCCGGCGAGTTCACCATCGGAGTGGACCTCGGAAACGAGGAGAAGGTCGAGACCATCGCTGCCGGCAAGGAAGTGAAGGTCGACTGCAAGGAAGGCTGCGGCGTGACGGGCCCGTGGGGCTTCTCGTGGTTCGCCAAGCCGGGCGACACGATCTCGTCCAACGGGCAGGCGCTCGTGACGGTTCAGGAGCCAGCCGCGAAGAAGTAACTCCCAACGACAACCCCTCATGGGCGACGTGTTCGCCTGCAGGCCGTGGAGCCCGTCTCTCACGGCCTTTTTTTGTGCAGCATGGCGGTCGCGCTTTTCAAGTGCGCCGCCTGCAGGCTCAACGCGCCGGTCAGTCCGTTGTCGAACGATTTCCCCATCAGATGCCGTAATGCCACCACCGGGCCACGCGCGCCCGTTATGCTCAACGTCGTGCGATCGGGATGGGGCCAACGGCATGACCAAAGTTCTTTTGACGCTGCGCGTGATGATCGGCGTGGTCCTGTCGGCTAGCATCGGGTTGGGAGCTTGCGCGACGCTCGCAATCTCGCCGGCATATGCACAGGCGCCGGATGCTTCCGAGAAAAGCGCCTTCGACAGCGCCAAGGAGCTCGGAACAGCCGATGCGTGGAATGCCTTCATAAAGGCCTATCCGACAGGCTTTCACGCGGATCTGGCTCGCGCCTACCTCAAGAAGATCGAGTCCGAAGCAGCACGCACGGCTGGGCCGCCGCCTGCGCTGGCTCCCTCATCCGCAAGAGCGGCGGAGCGGGAGTGCTCGGAGCGCAAGTCCCTGCGGTCGCAGAAGTCGACCGAGCCCACGAAGATAACCTTCATCAACAACTCCGGCATGTACCGGGCTTTCATGTGGATCGACTTCAACGGCGATCTCAAGGACTACGGCGGCGTGAATTCCGGCGAGCAGGTGACATTCGACACCTATCGGACGCATCCGTGGATGATCGCGACCGGACCGGGCGACTGCCTGCAGATCTTCCTTCCGGCGGCGGAGCCCGCCACCGTCGAGCTGTTGCGGCTGGCGGCCGATGACGGCCCTGCAAAGGAGCAAGAGGAGCCAGAGGCGCAGCCAGCCAAGAAGATCAAGTGCGCCGAGAACTACAAGCTGGTGAAGGGCAACTGCGTCCTCAAGCAGAACTGCGGGAAGAACGCGTACCGGAGTGCGGAAGGCGACTGCTACTGCAAGAAGGGCTACCAGATGAAGAACGGCAACTGCGTCTGGCCGCATGACAAGCAAGGCTTCGAGGTGGCGCCGTGGAAGAAGGGCGGCTGCAAGACGTGGCAAGCGCAATGCAGCCAGGGCAACGGCGGGGCCTGCCAGAAATACGAGGAAACCTGCCAGGTGAACTGACGGCCGGCTGCTGAACGCACGTCAGCCACCCCGTCGCGTCGACGGGCGGTGCCGCGATTGGCTCCGCCATTTTTCGTCGTTCACTGAGCTTATCGCTCAGCGCATCGTCTCGCGGAAAGCGTGGCAAATCTTATGGTCGCCATTCAGCCCGCGCTAACGACGAGCAGACCGAACCGGGCCGGTGCAGGCGATGCGGCCGGGTAAACACTCAGCATACACCATTTCATTCTAGCTTGAGCCCGCCGGGGCAATCGATCCGGCGCGTAAACGATACGCGCGCAACACCCGCAAGCGGCTGCCGAACATGACCTCACACGCCGAACTCCTTGCGGCCCGAAGCGCTGCCAGGCCTGCTCTCAACATCGAAATCCTGTCGGTCGCGACGGCGGTTCCCGCGCATGTCACCGGCCAACCCGAGGTGGCCGAGCGCGCGCACAAAATCTATCCGCAATACGCTCGCCTGGAAGCGCTCTACGCCAATACCGGCATCGAGCGGCGCTACTCGGTCGAGCCGAAGGGATGGTACCTGCAGACGCACACCTGGGAGGAGCGCACCGAGATCTATCAGCGCAATGCGCTGGACCTGCTGGAGCAGGTCGCGGTGCGGGCCGTCGCCGAAGCGGGGCTTACGCTGCGCGACATCGATGCGATCGTGACCAATACTATCACCGGGCTGGCGATCCCGACGCTGGAAGCGCGGCTGATGAACCGCCTCGCCTTCCGTCCCGACGTGCAGCGCCTGCCCATGTTCGGGTTCGGCTGCGGTGGCGGTGCTGCCGGGCTTTCACGCGCCGCGCGCATGGCGCAAGCGCAGCCGGGCTCCAACGTGCTGTTCCTCACGGTTGATCTGTGCTCGCTGTGTCTGCGCATCAATGACCCGAGCCTGACCATGTTCGTGGCCGCCGCACTCTTTGGTGATGGAGCGGCGGGCGTCGTCCTGCGTAGTCCGAGTGGCGGGCAGCCGGCGCGCGGAGAAGGCGACACAGTACGCGCGCGCATTCGCGCCATGGGCGAATACACGTGGTCGAGCACCGAGCACATCATGGGCTTCGATATCAAGGACGACGGCTTCGGAATCGTTCTGAGCCCGGAGCTTCCAACCTTGATGCGGGAGCGCCTCAGCGAAGGCGTGCTGCCGTTCCTGGCCCGCGAGGGGCTTTCGCTGGAAGACTTCGACGGCTTTCTCTTTCATCCGGGCGGCAGCAAGGTGCTGACGACGGTGGAGAGCACCTTGGGCATTGCTCGCGACCGGATACGCTACTCCTGGCAGGTGCTGAGGGACTACGGCAACATGTCGTCGGCGACGGTGATGTTCGTGCTCAAGGAAGCCCTGGTCGACAAGGTGCGCGGGCGTTTTCTAATGGCCGCCTTTGGTCCAGGGTTTTCGGGCTATTTCGTCGTGCTGGACATCTGACCGCCGGTCGGCTCCTTCTCAGCCGCGCCGCGCGGCCTCAATCGCGGCGACGTCGATCTTGCGCATCGTCATCATCGCCTCAAAGGCGCGCTTGCCTTCATCGCCGCCGGCCGCCAGTGCGTCCGTCAGCGCGCGCGGGGTGATCTGCCAGTTGAGGCCCCACTTGTCCTTGCACCAACCGCATGCGCTCTCCTCCCCGCCGTTGCCGACGATGGCGTTCCAGTAGCGGTCGGTCTCAGCCTGATCGTCGGTGGCGATCTGGAACGAGAAGGCTTCGGTCTGCTTGAAGGCGGGGCCGCCATTGAGACCGATGCACGGGATGCCCGCGACGGTGAAGTGGACCACGAGCGCGTCGCCTTTCTTGCCGGAGGGAAAGTCGCTCGGCGCGTAGTGGACTGCGCCCACCGAACTGTCGGGGAAGGTCTCGGCATAAAAGCGCGCAGCGGCTTCGGCATCGCCGTCGTACCAGATGCAGACCGTATTCTTGGCCATTGCTCGTCCCTCCGTGGTGGGTGTCGGGCTGCGCTGCCCGTTTTGGTTACCCTATTATAGTTCGCCGCTTTGGCGCTGCGAGGGCGCGCACCTATATCGATTGTCCCCACCCCGCTGCGGCCCGCTCCCGGCAAAGATCATAGCTTAGAACGCGAATGAAGGTTCCGTCCCCCTGCATCGATGTCTGCAAGTTCAAGAACGCAGGGCACTGCGTCGGATGCGGCATGACCAAAAAGCAGAAGAAAAAGTTCAAGCGACTGGACGGGAAAAAGGCGAAGCGGGCCTTCATCGGGGGGTTGCGGGCGCAGCAGTCGGAGATCGGCCTCGAGGCGAACTGGGAGCGCGCGTACCGCCGCCGCTGCGCGAAAAAGGGCGTTGATTGTCCTCTGGATCGGGATGCCCCGAGCGAAGGCGTGTCACCAGCGCGGTGAGCAAGGCTGCAAGCCGATCCGGCGCTCACGTGTCACTCAGCGTCGAGGATTGGCAGCGCCAGGTTTTGATCTCCCACTGCGGATGCTCGCCGGCCCACTGCGCGACGACCGGCAGCGCCTTCATCGTGCAGTACTTAGCGGGCATCTGGAAATCGGTCTGGATCTTGAATTCCCGGCATTGCTCAGGGTGGGCGATCAGGCACCCGGAAAGGATGATGCTGAGCATGGGGCGCGGCTCCCTCGTCGCGTTCGGATCGTGAAGCGCGCATGCCGCGCGCTTCAAAGAGGACAGACTAGGAGAAACGCCGCGTCGCGCCAGTCTTCATTTGCGCCAAGCTGGCGTCACATGGGCAAGCAAAGCCATGCGCCCAGGCAGGTATGCGGCGCCCCCGCGCTGCACGCCGTCTGCCAGGAGCGACACGTCGTTGTGCTGCCGGTGTCCTTGCACGTCGTGTGGACGGCGCCTTTGCCCACGCGGCCCTTGCCATAGATGATGTTTGCGAGACCGTGCGTCGCAAAGGTCTCGGCGATGTCGTGGGTCACTGCTTCGCCGAGCGACTCGACCTTGATGCAGTCAGCCTGAGCCGTCGCCGAAAGCGCGCAGATCACCGCCGCGGCGGCGAAGCCGAGTTTCAAAGAGCGCATTTGCCCCTCCAAGAATGTTTGATCCCAGGGGCGAAACTAGTTGAGCGCGTATACCCGGACAACAGCATCGCGGCGCGCAAGGCGTTTCTGCCGCGCGGAGCGTGCCGCATTTGTCACCTACCCGCGACACATAGTGCCAGGTTGCGACGACGAGGCGGCACAAAGCTTACGAAAGTCACGGTGGCGACAACATCGCCGTCTGATGGATCCGATGGATCCGACGATATCGTTCGGCGGCAGGCGACAAAAAGCGGCGGGGGTTCGTCGTTAAAGACTGCTTCGGTGAAGGAGTCCGGAGCGGTTCGAACGCTCCGGACAGTTGCGTCAGCAGGCGTGGTTCCGCATGCAGCGGCGATAGCGCCAACCGAAGCCCCAGCGGTCGCGGCAGATGGCGTTCCACTTGAAGCAGCGGCCCGGGCCGGTCTTGACGATCAGGGACTGAGCCAGCGGATCGGTGGCGCCGACGTTGCCAACCGGGCTAGCGAGAACCGGCGTGAACAATGCCGCGCTCGAAACGACAGCGGCTGCTGCAGCGATCAAAAGTGCACGAGACATACGGGAACTCCCAGTCACATTTTTCGACTTGTGCGCGCCCCACGGCGCGCGGCCGATTTAAGTGCCCGGCAACATGAACATCGGATGAATTCATTTGCTCAGTCATGCGCACGCTAAGCAACGGAACTGCGGCGCGCCTTGCCAATCTTACAGGGAAGCAAAGTCGTGCAATGCACCGATCACGGCTGACATGAGTTTGTTGTCGTCGCCATGACGCCGGCTGGGAGCGATAGCCAAAGTCCATCTGAAATCTTTGCGACCTGTCTCCTCGGGAACAGCTCAGTACACTGTCATTCCCTAGGGTTGCCTCACGCGATCGATTGAGGTCGCGCCGCGGTAACGAAATCGATCCGACGGGAATCCGAATTAAGCCAGCAACCAATTAACCGGCGACCATGGCGTCGCCAGAGGAAGCGATCATGTTTCGCAACGCCCGCACCATCAAGACATTCTCGAGTGCTCTTTTCGGTTCGCTCGTATTGCTCGTGCCGCAGGCCCACGCCGCGCGCTGCGCCATCGCCGGGCCGATCGAAATCAATCAGACCAACGGTTTCACGGTGTTCTGCCAGCTGACGCGGACCGGCGAGGATCTCGGTGGTTTCTGCAATACCGGCAGCACCCAGGGCAGCGTCTCAGGCGTGCTCGAGCGCAGCGGCCGCATGAATATGAAGGTCCGCTGGGGTAAAGGCGGCTCTATTGGAGTTTACACGGCCTTCGCTAATGGCGACGGCGAACTCGTTGACGGGCGCACGTTCGACCAGCGCACCCCGAGCAGCTCAGCGCGGTGGACTTCGCCCCGTCGTCTGAAATGTCAGGCGTGAGGTTTGTAGTACGATGAACGCGATCTGGGAGCCGCAATGAGCGGCTTCCAGTTTTGCTCTACCCTCGTCTGGCGTAACGCTCCTGAATGCCGCGATGGCCTATGAGCGGACGTGACACCAGCAGGCAAATTCGGCCGCCGCGATAATTCATCCCACCGTTGCACGGTTGCACTATGATTCATGACTAATATCGTCAACAATCAGCCTCCAGCTCACCGGGAGGCGTCCTGCGCTGAGAGGGGGAGGGTGCGCGCGTCCCGCCTGTCGCGCATTCCAGTCGACACAGTGCAGTCGCAGGCGGGCCGGTTGCACGCCGAGCGTCGAGGCGTGTCGTAGCGTAGGGGTTGTAGAGTGAGTTCGTTGCGTAGTGTGTTTTGCGCGATCGCCGTCGCGTGGATTGGCGTTGCCCATCATTCCGCCAGTGCCCAGGAATCTGGCCAGCAGGCGCCTGCTGAAAACTTGCCTGCGCCGCCGGCGGCCAGCACTTCCGCGCAGACAATCGAGCTTCCGGCGGTCGAGGTCGAAGCGGCGCCCGCCAAGCGAAACGTCAAGAAGGCGCAATTGCGCAGTGGCGGTGCCCAGCAGGGTCAAGGAACAGGGGCACAGCCCGCCGCGCTTGAGCAACAGGTCGTCGAAGGCGAGAAGGTGCTGCGCACCGTCAGCGACACGACCACAAGCGTCGGCATCGTCACCGGCGAGGACATCGCCGAGCGGCAGATCCGCGACCTCGACGGCGCCATCGCGCAAACCGCGAACGTCGTCACGTCATCCGACCCCAATGCCGGGTTCGCCATTCGCGGCTTGAACTCGGAAGGGCAGACCGGCCTGCAGCACATTTCCGCTGTGCCGCTCATCGGCGTAGTGGTCGACGGCGTGACGCAGAATCCAGACGCTGTGCGCCGTGGCGCGCGCGGGTTGTGGGACATCGACCAGGTGGAGGTGCTGCGCGGGCCGCAATCGACGCTGCAGGGGCGCAACTCGCTCGGTGGCGCGGTGGTCGTCAAGACCAACGATCCAACCTACAAGCAAGAGGTCATCATCGAAGGCACCGCCGGCAGCAACGAGCTGATGAGCGGTGGGTTCGTCGTGAACTCGCCCATCGTCGCCGGGCAGTCGGCGTTTCGCATCTCCGGTTACAAGACCGAGAGCGTGCGCGACATCGCCTATGCGAACCCCGAGAACGCGGAGATGGGCGAAGACAAGTACTCGACCCTGCGCGGCAAGCTTCTGATCGAGCCAGACGATCTGCCGGGGTTCAGTGCCCTGTTCACGGTATCGCGCACCGACGACAAGCCCGGCAGCGCCATTGTCCTGGGGCCCGACTTCGACGCGCGCCGGTTTGGCAACACCGCGGATTTCACCGACTTCCGCGAAGGCACGTCGGTGAACTACGCGTCCGATCTTTCGTATGACTTCATGCCCGGTCTGACGCTGCACAGCGTGACGGCCTACGCGGAGACCGAAACGCTCATCAAGACGGCGGCGGGGGCGGCCTTCGCGCGGTACGGCGACAACACCGACGGGCGCGACCTGACGCAGGATCTGCGGCTCGAGATCGCCAACGAGGGGAACGGTTTGTCGGGCGTGCTGGGGCTGTTCTATGGCCACTTCACGCGCGACAACTACGGGGACCATACCGTCGTTCTCGACTACTTCTTCCCCGGCAACGGCCTGCCAACCTTTCCGATTTCCTACTACCAGGGAACGATCGACTCCCAGACCACCAGCATGGCGGCATATGCCGACCTGCGCTATCGCTTGGACCGCCTGTCGTTCATCGCTGGTGGCCGGTTGCTGCGCGACGCCGTCGAGACGAGCGAGAATGCAACTGCGCTAAACCTCGGCACGTTCGGCTACGACTCCCTGACGGGCACAACCAAGGCGACGTTCAACGAGTTTCTGCCCAAGTTGGGCATCACCTACGATGTGGCCTCCAACCAGACGGTCGGGCTGACTTACAACAAGGGCTATCGCACCGGTTTCGAGCAGATCATTCGCACGCCGCTCGTGAACTACCAGTCGACCGTCGCCCCCGAGTACGTCGATACGTATGAGCTCTCGTATCGATCGAACTGGTTGAACCGGACGTTGGAGCTCAACGCCAACGCCTTCTACAACGACTACCAGGATCAACAGGTCGTCGTCCTCAACAACGTCTATAGCGTCACCGAGATCTTCAACGCGGGTAGCTCGCATTCGTACGGTGCCGAGTTCGAGGCACGCTGGCGTCCGATCGAGCCTTTGCAGATCTTCGCTTCGGTCGGGTTGCTGAAGACCAAGTACGACGAAATCGAGGTCAGCGGTGCCGACTACTCGGGTAACGAGTATCCTGAGGCTCCGGCCTACACGCTCGCGGCAGGCGCCATGTACCGCTGGGAGTCCGGCTTGTTCGCCGGCGCCGACGTTCGCCATACCGACGGCTATTACAGCTACGGTGCCATCTCGAACGTCGCGACGCGCGCCGTCGACCCGTACACCATCGTCGATGCTCGCGTCGGCTACGAGTGGGACCATTACACGCTGACGCTCTTTGCGAAGAACCTGTTCGACGAGCAGTATTTCACCTCGATCGACAGGGTCGACGGCGGAATCCTTGCTCCTTCATACGCCTTCGTCGGAGAGTCGCGGACGATCGGCGTGACGCTGAGAGGCCGGTACTAAGTCATCGAATATGGGCGACCGCTGGGGCCTTGCTCTGGCGGTCGCCAAATCCGCCGGCTGTCACGAGCAGCCCTGATCAAGCGTTCCGCGCCACTTGGCGAGCAGCTTCACGCGCGAACCGGGATAGCGCTGTTGCGAGATTTCCGCGCGACGCACGCGGTCGGTGCGGAAGTGGCGGAAATCGTCCCGCATCTCGCACCACGCGATGACAATGCGCGACATCTCAAAATAGCCGAGCGCCAATGGCCAGATGACGCGCGTCGTCGCCCTGCCCTTCTCGTCATTGTAAGCGATCTCGACCTTGCGGCAGTTGCGGATGGCGGCGCGCAGGGAGGCGAGATCGATCGTCTCGTCGGGCAGTTCCAGCGGCCAGCGCGGCGCATCGACGGCCGGCTCGAACAGCACCGGCTTCAAATGGCTTGGCAGCATCTGGCCGATCTTGGCGACGACGTCGGCAGCGGCGCGGGCAAGCGAAGGATCGCCGCGCGCCTCGACCCAGCGCAGGCCGACGAGCATGGCCTCGATCTCATCGGCGTTGAACATCAGGGGCGGGAGATCGTAGCCGTCACCCAGTACGTAGCCGATGCCGGCCTCGCCGCGGATCGGCACGCCCTCGTCGATCAGGCCGGCGATGTCGCGGTAGACGGTCCGCTGACAGACCTCTAACTCGTCCGCGATCGCGGTCGCCGTCACCGGGCGGCGGTGACGACGCAGGATCTGCAGAAGACGGAGGAGCCGGTCGGCGCGGGCCATGTGAACCTTGTGCCTGAAGACTGCTGACTGGATTTGTCAGCAGTCTGTCAGTATGGTCGCGTTCCCGGCAACAAGCCAAGCGGCAAGCGCATGATCACGCTGTATACGTTCGGGCCGGCATTTGGCCTGCCCGACCCGAGCCCCTTCGTGATGAAGGCCGAGGTGCTGTTGAAGATGTCCGGGCTGCCGTTCAGGACGGACACGACCGGCTTCAAGAAGGCGCCAAAGGGCAAGCTGCCGTACATCGAGGACGATGGCGTCATCATCGCTGACTCGACGTTCATCCGCATGCACCTCGAGAAGCGGCACGGCATTGACTTCGACCAGGGGCTGTCGCCGGCCGAGCGCGGCGTCGCCTGGGCGTTCGAGAAAATGTGCGAGAACCACCTCTATTGGGTGGGGCTGCACGCACGCTGGGTGGTCGATACGAACTTCAACAGGGGCCCGCGCCGGTTCTTCGACGACGCTCCGGCGCCGCTACGGCCGCTGGTCGTCGCCATGGTGCGGCGGCAGGTGCGGCGCAACCTGTGGGGCCACGGCATGGGGCGGCATACGGTGGCGGAGATGGAAGAGCTGGCGGGCCGCGATATCCGGTCCATCGCCGATTTCCTGGCCGACAAGCCCTATTTCATGGGCGCGACGCCCAGCGCGGCGGACGCCACGGTTTTCCCGTTCGTCGTCCACGCCCTGTGCCCGCTGTTCGAGACCGGCTTGCTGGCCGCGACCGAGTTGCAGCCAAACCTCGTGGCCTACCGGGACCGGCTGATGGCCGAGTTCTACCCGGAGCTTGCGCCTGGCCCAGGGCGGGCGGCCTAGTGGCTGACGGCAGGCGCCTGGGCGGAAGCGCGACAGTTGCGGCGCTTTCGCGCGGCCGGCAGGGACACTATCTATGGTTGCCGCGGGGTTTTCCGGCCCCGCCATCCCTATTTGCTGCCCGCATCGGCGTCGGTTAGACACACCCCATGGCCAAAGCCCCCAAGCCGCCCGCGGCTCCGTCGCTGATGAAGACCATCCACGTCCGCGGCGCGCGCGAGCACAACTTGAAGAACGTCGACCTGGAGATCCCGCGCGACGCCCTCGTGGTGTTCACGGGGCTGTCCGGCTCGGGCAAATCCTCGCTGGCGTTCGATACGATCTATGCCGAAGGGCAACGGCGGTACGTGGAGAGCCTTTCGGCCTACGCGCGCCAGTTTCTGGAGATGATGCAGAAGCCGGACGTCGATCACATCGACGGACTGTCGCCCGCCATCTCCATCGAGCAGAAGACGACGAGCAAGAATCCGCGGTCGACCGTCGGCACGGTGACGGAGATCTACGACTACCTGCGCCTGCTGTTCGCGCGCGTCGGCGTGCCGTACTCGCCGGCGACGGGGCTGCCGATCGAGAGCCAGACCGTTTCGCAGATGGTGGACCGCGTACTCGGCCTGGCGGAAGGCACGCGCATCTATCTGCTGGCGCCGATCGCGCGCGGGCGCAAAGGCGAGTTCCGCAAGGAGCTGGCCGAACTGCAGAAGAAGGGCTTCCAGCGCGTCAAGATCAACGGCGCGTTCTATGAAATCGATGACGCACCCAAGCTCGACAAGAAGTTCAAGCACGACATCGAGGTGGTCGTCGATCGCCTCGTCGTGCGCGGCGACATCGCCAAGCGGCTGGCGGATTCATTCGAGACGGCGCTGAAGCTTGTCGAAGAGCAGGTCGTCGTGGTCGAGCTGGCGGACAAGCCGCTGCCGGAGTCGGAGACCAAGGGCGCCAACAAGAGCAAGAACGAGACGCACGAGCGCGTAATCCTGTCGGCGCGGTTCGCGTGTCCGGTGTCCGGCTTCACCATCGACGAGATCGAGCCGCGGCTGTTCTCGTTCAACGCGCCGGCGGGCGCCTGCCCGACGTGCGATGGCCTGGGCACCGAGCTGCAGTTCGAAGCCGACCTCGTGGTGCCGAACGCCGACCTGTCGCTGAAGGGCGGCGCGATCGTGCCGTGGGCGAAAACGGGTGCGTCGTCGCCCTATTACGAGCAGACGCTGGAAAGCCTCACCAAGCACTTCAAGGTGTCGATGGATACGCCTTGGAACAAGCTGCCGAAGCACGTGCAGCTCGCCCTGCTCTACGGCACGGGCGAAGACGAGGTGACGTTCACGTACTTCGACGGCACGCGCAACTACAAGACCGTCAAGCCGTTCGAGGGCGTCATCGGCAACATCGAGCGGCGCTGGCGCGAGACGGACAGCGACTGGGTGCGCGAGGAGCTCGAGCGCTACCAGGGCTCGCATCCGTGCGAAGCGTGCGGCGGGTATCGGTTGAAGCCGCAGGCGCTTGCGGTGAAGGTCAACGGCCGGCACATCGGCGAAGTCACCGACATGTCGATCAAGACGGCCAACGTGTGGTTCGCCGAGCTGCCGAAGACGCTGACCAAGCAGCAGAACGAGATCGCGACGCGCATCCTAAAGGAGATCCGCGACCGGCTGGCGTTCCTCAACGACGTGGGCCTGGAATATCTCACGCTGTCGCGCGCCGCCGGCACGCTGTCGGGCGGCGAATCTCAGCGCATCCGCCTCGCCTCGCAGATCGGCTCCGGCCTCACCGGTGTGCTGTACGTTCTCGACGAGCCGTCGATCGGGTTGCATCAGCGCGACAACGACCGGCTGCTGGGCACGCTGAAGCATCTGCGCGACATCGGCAACACGGTGATCGTGGTCGAGCACGACGAAGATGCGATCATGCAGGCCGACTACGTGGTCGACATCGGCCCGGGCGCCGGCATCCACGGCGGCGAGGTGATCGCGAAGGGGACGCCGCAGGAGATCATGGCGAACCCGAACAGCCTCACCGGGCAGTATCTGTCCGGCGTGCGCCAGGTGCCGCTGCCGAAGAAGCGGCGCGAGGCGCAAAAGGGGCGCGTCATCCGGGTCGTCGGCGCGAGCGAGAACAACCTGCAGGACGTGACCGCAGACATTCCGACCGGCCTGCTCACGTGCGTAACGGGCGTATCGGGCTCGGGCAAATCCTCTCTGGTGATCGACACGCTGTTTGCGGCGGCCGCGCGCAAGCTCAACGGCGCGCGCATCCACGCGGGTAAGCACAAGCGCGTCGAGGGCCTGGAAGCGCTGGACAAGGTGATCGACATCGACCAATCGCCGATCGGGCGCACGCCGCGCTCGAACCCGGCGACGTACACCGGCGCCTTCACGCCGATCCGCGACTGGTTCGCGGGGCTGCCGGAGGCGAAGGCGCGCGGCTACGGACCGGGACGCTTTTCCTTCAACGTCAAGGGCGGGCGCTGCGAAGCCTGCCAGGGCGACGGCGTGATCAAGATCGAGATGCACTTCCTCCCCGACGTCTACGTCACGTGCGACGTCTGCAAGGGCAAGCGCTACAACCGCGAGACGCTGGAGATCACCTTCAAGGAGAAGTCGATCGCCGAGGTGCTCGACATGACGGTGGAGGAAGGCGCGAAGTTCTTCGCCGCCGTGCCGTCAATCCGCGACAAGCTGGAGACGCTAGCGCGCGTCGGGCTCGGCTACATCAAGATCGGCCAGCAGGCGACGACGCTGTCGGGCGGCGAGGCGCAGCGCATCAAGCTGTCGAAGGAGCTGTCGCGCCGCGCCACGGGACGCACGCTGTACATTCTCGACGAGCCGACGACGGGGCTGCATTTCCACGACGTGGCGAAGCTGCTCGAGGTGCTGCACGAGTTGGTCGACGCCGGCAATACGGTGGTGGTGATCGAGCACAACCTGGAGGTCATCAAGACCGCCGACTGGGTGATCGACATGGGACCGCAGGGCGGCGACGGCGGCGGACGCGTGGTGGCGGAAGGCACGCCGGAGGACATCGCGGCGACGAAGGAGAGCTACACCGGCCAGTATCTGCGCGAGCTGCTGGGCAGGCGTGCGAAGGGTCCGAAGAAGCAGGCGGCGGAGTAGGCTGGAAATGACCGCCCGAAGCGTACTTGCCGAGCATGGATAGTCTGCGGACGATCGGCGTTGTTGCGGTGGTCCTAACCGCGTTGATCCTTGTGTGTGCGTTGCTCTTCCCGCCGACAAGGACCGAACCTTCCGGCTCGCCTATCGTGCAAGCGTTCCTTGAGATTAGAGAAGGTGCATCCTCGCCTCAGCCCGTCTCGACCCTCGCATCGACGCGCTTAAGGAGTTGCCGCTTCCCACAGTAAAAGACTTGCTGACGGCGGCAGGCTTTGGATGCTCCGAGCAAGCTGGACGTTCGCCGGTCGTCCGGTGCACGCGGGATTTTTTTTCCGTTGCCGGACCGTGCTTCTGGACGCTCGCGCTCTGGCACGACGGGCAAGCGCGCGTGACATCCGTCGTCGCCATGCGGGAAGGATTGTGCCCGAGCCGCTAGCGGAGTGGGACATGCGCGTGGTGGCAGAAGTCACGCGCACGAGCGCCATTTCTTTTCAGCCGTATGCTCGATATGCTCGCCCGGGATTAAGGCGCCATGAGAAGCGCAATTGGGGACTGAGCCATGCAGGGTCTAGCGGCGCGGTATTTCGGCAGCGCCATTGTATACGCGATACTTGGCATGTCGCTTGGTCTTCACATGGGAATGTCGAAGGACCATTCGCAGATGCCAACGCACGCGCATCTGCTGGTCATCGGCTGGGTGACGTTCGCGCTGTTCGGCGTGTTCTACCATCTGTTTCCCGACTCGGCCGCGGGGTTCCTCCCCAAGTTGCAGTTCTGGCTGGCGCAGCTCAGCCTCGTCACGCTGGTCAGCGGTCTTTATTTGATCTTCAGCGGATACCCAGACGCCGATCCGATTGCGGGGGTCTCGTCGATCGGGCTTCTCGTGTCGATGATC
This sequence comes from uncultured Hyphomicrobium sp., assembly GCA_964493785.1. Taxonomy (GTDB): domain Bacteria; phylum Pseudomonadota; class Alphaproteobacteria; order Rhizobiales; family Hyphomicrobiaceae; genus Hyphomicrobium_A. Next base: position 35,253 of record CAZBPM010000008.1, read on the forward strand.
CTGTTCGGCATCATTGCCCTGCCGACGCTACGCGGCCGAAGCTAGCCCACACTGCGGGCAACACACTGCTGCCGGAGGCAGGCGGGCTAAGGGCGCGAAAAAGCAGGCGGCGGAGTAGCGGGCTCAGCACAGCCATGGCGGTGGATACCGAAAACTGGCGCCGGCGCGGGGAAGCAGCGCGGCGTGCGCACGAGGCGGTCAACGCCGCGTTTGCAGCGCACGTGCGCGTGCGCGATCCCGACCGCTACGACGCATTGCTGCGGGACTTCCGGGAGAAGACCACGGCGGCGCTGCCGAGCGGCGACCGCGCCTTCATGCCGAGCCTCGCCAACGGACAAGCGCGCGCGATCGAGACGGCCATCGGGTTTCTCGAGGCCGATCCCTGGTTCTTCCGCTCGGGCTACGAGAAGCAGAACCTCATCCGGCACCTGAAACGATCGCGGCAGCTGACCGCGGCGCAGCGGGAGCGGCTGGCCCGCGTCGTGCTCGCAGCCATTGATGGTCGTGATCGGACTGAGTTCCGCCACTTCGGACGGCTTGCGTGTGGGATCTGGTCTGACTTCCTCGACGAGCAGGTAGCGGTGCGGATGCAGAGCGACGACGCAGGGATCCGCCGACGTGCAACCTGGGTGGCCGAGGCGGCCGTGTCGGCCGGCAAGGCATAGCGGCCTGCCGGCCGGTACGCGCTTCATCGGCAGCGCACGTGCTCGACATCGGTCACACGACGCGACCAAGGAGAGCTTCACCGGGCAGTATCTGCGCGAGCTGCTGGGCCGCCGTGCCGGAGGCGCGCAAAGATCGGGCGCGAAGTCCAGGAAGCAGGCGGCGGAGTAGCAGGGGCTCACAGCTGACGGCTTTGACCCAATTGCGCAAAAGCCGACGGACCGTTGCGGCAGTCTCCTCTTTGCCGTCACGCCACCGGCTTTGTGTTCAAGTCGGGCGCAGGGCGGCGATCGTGACGGACGCATCGAGTTCGAGCATGCGCCGTCCCAGCTGCATCAATTCAGCCGTGCGGGCTTCAAGGTCCAATTTCATTTCGGCGCGCCCGGCCTGATCGAAAGTCGTGGCGGAAAGCGACTGGTGCAGCGCCGTCACGACCTTCTCGGCGGCCCGATATTCGTCGGCGATGCGGCGCTGCTCGGCCAGCAAAGGTCCGATCTCGAGTTTGGAGATCGCGTTGCTCATGATCAGCCCTTCCATCGCGGCGACAAGCGCGCCATCAACGGCCGGTTTGTCGATATGCAAAGCGTCGGCACACGCGCCGCCCACCGTCTTGAAGCCCGTGTAAATCAGGAAGGGGATGCCGCGCTGCTTGAGACGGGCGCAGAGCTGAAAGCTATCGCCGTCGCCAAGCGCATGATCCAGTATGGCGCCGGCTAGCCCGTCATGCTCAACAAGGATAAGCGCGTGGTGGAGCGTGTTGGTCGATGTCAAAGCGGCGCCGGTGGCTTCGAACTGCTGCGTGATGTCCATGACGATCAGAGGTTCATCCTCGACAATGAGGATTGAGCGCCCCTCCAAGTAAGGACGTGCCATGCGATTTCCGATGGCGCGGCTAAGCGCAAGCTGCCAGAGGCAGGGCAACCTTCGGCGGTCGCTTATGTCCCAAGCTGTCGATCAATCCTCACATGCGCAACAAAACGCGATGATCGACTAAGGGAGGCAAAACCCGCGGAGCTGCCACGGGCTCGGTGCTGCGTGAGTTACCGACTAACTGCCCAAATGTTGAGATTGTTGCATTGGGTAGATTTTTTGCCCTGAGAACCCGGCTAAGCCGCTGACGGCCTTGAAACATTTATTTTTCGTGGTGCACCGATCGAGCGCTTCTTTTCCCGCGCTCGACGGAACCGGACAACGCCAGGATGCTTTACCGTCCGCACCGGCTGCCGCTCGCAGCGGCGTCATCCCGAAGGAGGGAGGCATGGACACGCCACCAAAAGCCGTAGGGTCAGCCATGCGCCGGCTCTTTGCTGCCTTTGCGCAACGGCCGATGAACTGGAACCTGATCGACGCCTTCACGCGCCTGGAAGAACGCGAGGAAGAATTGCGCGACGAGGAGCGGCAGCGCCGCGGCGGCAAACCCGACGAGCCGAGCGAGCGGTCGTAGGCAGCCATGCCGTTCCGCACTCACGCAACGGCAGCCCCAGCTGCACGTCGTCGACGATGCCTTAGTCATGCACGGGACGACGCCTTAGTCAGGCACGGAATGTCGCGATCGCCGCGCTCATCGACACACCCGTCAGTTGGCCGCGCTGAACCAAGTGCGACGAACGAGCATGCGCTCGTTGCTTAAGCTCAATCGGAAGTATGTTGGGCGTTTCAATCTGCCACTGGGTCCGGGGGGCAGACTCAGCGCCTGCTCGCACGTGAGCGGCCGCTTCTCCTAAAGAAACTTGGTCGACAACGTTTGGCCGGGCATCCAAGTCGCCCAAGGAGGAAACATGTCTTTTCGGTCGGTGCTCGCCGCCACCACATCGTTCTGCGTTGGTCTCATCGCGGCGAGCGTGGCGATAGCCGAGGAGCGCGGGGGGTTATTCATCCCCCATACCGGCATGCAGTTCACCACCGCCTTCACAAACGATTTCGGCAGAGATGCAGAATCTTTGACGACGGTCACAGGCGTGAACGAGAACGCCGTGAGCATCGACTATTCAAGTTCGCGGGGTGTCTCTGTTCGTCGCGAGTTGCTTGTTGCGGACCGGCAGGGCGCATCATCCTATGTGCTTGGCTACGAAGCCGACATGCCGACCTTAATCGCAGGCACGACATCACTCGGCATCTCGGCGCGGGTCCTGTCGGAGTTGCGATTCGACGGCAGGGCCCGTTTGACACTCGTCTACTCGCCCAAGCTCGACACTATCGAGTGCACTCTCACGCGGGTCTCGAACAGCGTGATGATGCGGCTCATCGTCGAGGACCGGATTGTTGAAATTCCATCCCTGCATGCGCGGGCGGTGTGCGGCGAGGGCGCGCGGACCGCTTCGGGTGACTTCTATTTCGCCGACGACGTCAGGCAGCCGCTGCTGATCGAGTCCGTGCTCAACTTCAGCTGGGAGAAGCGGCCGCGCACGGAACGCATCACGAGGGTCATTGATGGACTAGGACTGAATCCGGATATGGAGCAGTCCCTGAAGACCATCGGAAAATATGACGCCTACGGCCTGCGCTTCGACTTCGACAGCGCCGTGCTGCGGCCTGAATCGGTCCGGCTGGTGAAGGAGATCGCGCAGATGCTGAGCGCCAACGCGGGTTGGCGGATTCAGATCGTCGGGCATACGGACTCGACCGGCGGGCCGGAATACAACATCGGGCTGTCCGACAAGCGCGCGGAGGCGGTGCGCATAGCGCTGGTCGATCATGGTGTCGCGCCGGACCGGCTTAGCTCTGAAGGCCGCGGCGAGACGCAGTCAAAGGCCGATAATGACTCCCTCGCCGGTCGCGCGATCAATCGCCGCGTAGAATTTCGCCGGCTCGACAGCAACGTCGTGGGGTCAAGGCCCCTTGACGCGGAATGATCACCGGAAGTCGCCCAGGATCGCACCTTCCCGCTTTGAAGTATCGAAGTGCGCCCCGCCCTGACGCCGCGCTTAGCCCCGCAAGCAAGGAGATGAGAATGTCGGAAGAAGAATCTATCTACGAGCGCCGCTTGAACGCTCTGTTGTTCGAGGCCGCGAACAAGACGGAGGAATTTGTCCGCCAGAAGATCGCGATCATCGAAGCCGGCAACGCGCTACAGGACAGCTACCTCGCCGCTCTTCAGCAATGCTGCCGCAAGCATGATGAAGTGTTGAAGCTGGAGGAGTATGTCCTCACGAGGTTTGAGCGTGCGCTGCCAGCCGTTCAGACGCGGGAGAAGCTGGCTATGGTATCCAAGCAGGACGCGCTGGAAAAAGTGGCTGAGCAATTTGCCAGCCCCATGTCTCCCTATTTAAGAAATATTGCTTAGCCGATCCGAGCGAGCGGTTAACCGCTGCCGCGCGCGTGTTCCCGCCGACTGCCCGCAGTGACTTCGGCGGGTGCAGGCAGAACGGCGCGTTGCGGCGACGGGTGTAGCCCGCTGGGGTCTGCAGGAAACGAATGGGTCCGGAATTGGCGCTGAAGAACAGCAGACGCCTGCCAGCCTCAGCTGTCGCCCTGCTCGCTGCGGAAGGCGCCCAGATCCACGACGTTGCTCTCCGGCCCGTTGATCTCGGAGAAATGCGTGGCCTTGTTGGCGTCGCAGACGTAGATCCACTTGGCGTCGAACAGCTCTCCGTCCCGGATATAGCCCAGCACCGCGCCCTTACTCGGGCGCCAAAAGAGCCAGGGCGGCATAGCGGTGCCGTTCTTCAGCCAGTTGGGCTCGACGTATTCGGAAACAGCCTTCCAGTGGATCATCAGAATTCCCATGCGGAGCGGCCAGCAGGACGCCGGGCCGCTTCGTTTGAACGATGGCGCGGCAGGTCAGTTCCGAGAACGGCCGCCGAGTTGCGCAGGGTGAACGAGAAGGAAACGACTAGCGCTTCTTGCCGACGTTGGGGGCACCACCGGAGGAGAAGGTCGACGTCTGAGCAGGCGGCGCTGCCTTATCTTTCTTGGGCTTGCGCTTTTCCTTATTGCTCTTTTGCTGTCCCTTGGCCACGACGCGTTTCCTTCTGTTGGGGGAACTTGCGTCTCCAGCCCCGCCTCGGCGTCGATGGGCGATGGCCACCGTCCCCGGCAAAACAAGCACGCCCATTACACTAGCATACGAACGCCGCCGGCCGCCCGACATTCGTTGTTAACGCACAAGCCAGGGGGCTGGACCGGGACCGGCGGGGGCGGCCCGGCCGGCCGTTGGCGAAACGTAAAGAGGCCGCCCCTGGCGGTGTGTGGTCGTCAGGGGCGGACATCGCATCTCTCAGGCGAAGCCATCGCGTCGCCCGGACATGGCCGAGGTGCCGCCAGCCGTCATCGACGACAACAGCACGAGCGCGAGCGCGTTGCCGATCAGAAGGAACGACCAGAGGAACAAGCCGCCCGGACCAGCCGTACCGCGCTCTACGCCCAGAACTGCGGAAGACATGGAGGCATCCTCCTTCGCCGTTTCGGCAGTGCGCTTTGCCTTCGGTGCCGCCGCGGCGGGGGCCGCATCGCTCTTTGGTGCGGCGCCCGCTTCGCTCTTGGCGACGATGTCGCCCTGGGCATCCACGGCAACCGATTGACGTTCGCCGTTGGCCAGCGCCGTGCCGCGCCAGATGCTGTCGTTGTCGAGCGTCAGGCCTTGGATTTCGCGAAAGCCGGAGGCTTCCAGCTTGCTGCGGGCGTCGGCTTCGCTGAGAGGATTTTGCGCGGGGGTCAGGTCGCCTTTGCCGATGTCGCGCCCGGCGGCGGGACTGGGCGATGCGGCTCCGGCGTTGGCGGCAAAGACGTTATCGGCACACAGCTGCAGGAACTCATCGCGCGACAGTGCATCGGGCTGCTGCAGCTGTTTGCCGCTCTGCGCGGCCGTGGCGATATAGCCGGCTTTATCTTCGGATTTTATGAGGGCGCCGTTGGCGTCGATATCCGCCGTCTTCCATAGCGACAGGCACTCCTGCTGTGTTGCCGCGTGAAGTGGGGAGAGTGAAAAGCAAAGCGCAGCGCCGACGGCTGCCATACGAAAACGAGTATCCATGTGGGCTCCTTGGAACGTTAGCCCCCGGCCGGTAAACTCCGTTGACGTTATGTCCGTTCCGCGCACTTGCGTCCGTCGCGGCGCCTCGCGAGCGGAAGCCGTGCGAGCCGGCTGAATTCCGAGCTCAGACCGCGGGCGTTGCCACTTTGAACTGGCCGCTGGCTTCGCCCAATAGCTCCGGAGCGAAGATCGGCAAAGTGCGAGGCGCCGCGCCGGGCTTCAGATCGAGCTTGTCCATCTCCACCCAGAATGTGTTGGGCGTGATCGTGGTCTGAACGTAATACACGCGCGATCCCGGATCCATGATCGAACGATACCAGGTCGGGTAAGTCCCGGAGACGCCCGCGTACGGGCTGCCGAACGGCACCGAGACGTTATTCATGAGGCTCATCATGCTCGCGACCGCCTGCGGCACATCGCTGGTCTTCGGCAGATACTTGAGCGTGTAGGCGGCGCGGACGAACCGGTCGTCCGCCTGGATGCCCCCGGGCAACTCTGTCACCGATCCACCGAAGGCCTTGTAGCGCAGCATGTTGGCGATCTGCTCGTCGTAGGTCGGCTCATTGGTCATCACTTGGTACTGTCGGCCGAGGTGGACCACAGGCTCGCCTTTGATGAACTCGATGATGGCCGATTGTCCGCTCGCGTCGGCGATGGCGACGTGCAGCGGCAGGCCGTCGGGATACTCGGCGCCGAGCGCCGTATTGACGACCTGTATCTGGTCGAGGTTGGCGATCACCTCGTTCACTGTCGCGTAGTTGTCGAGGTAGAATTGGGGCCACTGGAAAAACGCGATGCCGGGCCGCTTCGCGTTGCGCTCCTCGTACTTCGTGCCGTCGAGGAACAGCAGATTGACGACAAGGCCCGGCTCGTTGATGCCCTCTTCGGTGCAGATATCGAGGCCCGCGATGATCACGCTGGCATAGCGTGATTTCCATTTAGCCGGGTTATCTGGCACGCGGCCTGCGCGCTCCATACCTGCCGGAAGCGCCCACATCGCTTCATTGAAGTTGCGGCCCCAGTCGAGCGTGCGCCCGACGAGCTTGACGGGGTTGTCGTTCCAGAAGACGCGGGCGCAAGCATGCGCGGCGCCGGGAAGCATGGCGGCCGCGCCTCCGCCGGCAAGGGCGGCAAGGGCTCGGCGGCGGGAGAGATGGGCTGTCATGGGCGGCGACCCGATTGATGGGATAGCCGTAATAACCGGCAGGTTATGCCTGACGCCTTAGCCGAACGCGTAAAATGCCTCCGAGCGCAAGTCCCTTATGGACCCTTCCGCCGGCAGGACGGGCGCAAGCGCCCGCCCTCAATCCGGCAACCCGGCGATGGTCTCACACATACCGGTCACGCCACTGAGGGCGTTGGTCTCGAAGATCGGCTTGGCGGAATACTTGTCGAGGCAGTCCGCCACCTGTGCCTTGTCCACCCCCTCCTTCTTGAACGGGTATGCCGCAATCCAAGCGTCCTTCTCCGTCTGGCTGGCCTTGCCCCAGTCGGGCGACTTGCTCTTGTCGGACAATGGGTCGGCGAGACAGACCGCCGAAGACAGCGCAAGCGTCGTGACGGCGAGCAAGGTTGCGAGCTTCTTCATGGACGGGACCTTTGTTCGGGCGAGGATGCACACTCTGCGCACTGAGTGTACCCGCCGGCAAGGTTGTACTTCAATCGCCAGCTTTGCTCCCTCTCCCCGTCCGGCGGACCGGCCGGGTGCCGGTTCGGCTCCGCCCCACGTCACGCCTCGGCGCGGCGGGACGGCAACGGGTGATTGACACCTCTTTGCTAGGCTCCCCGTCCCTGACAGCTCGCCGAGGCCGCGCCCATGCCGCTCATGCAGTTCATCGCAAACAACTGGCAGAAGTGGCTGCCCGTACTCGCGATTGCCGGCGCTGTCGCCTGGTTCGCCGCGTTTGCCCACGATCCGGCCAGCGAGCGCGCGATGTTCGCCGCCCTGCTCGTCATCTACATGGTGCACCAGATCGAAGAGCACCTGTGGCCGGGCGGCTTTCGCCAGTTCACCAATCGCTACCTGTTCCGCAGCGGAAATCCCAACTGGCCCGTCGACGTCGACGGGGTGGCGCTTGTCAACGTCGGCTATGTCTGGCTGCCGATCGCGCTGGCCATCGCGTGGCCGGACGCCTTCCGCTGGGTCGGTCTCGCCTGGATCGGGCTCACCCTCGTCAACGCGATCACGCACATTGCCGGCTCGGTCCGCTTCCGCGTCTACAATCCGGGTCTCGTCACCTCGATCGTGCTGTTCCTGCCCTTCACGATCTGGGCCTTCGCTCACGAGGTCGCAGCAGGCCGGCTGACCGGTGGCGAGGTTGCGATGCTGGTGGTCGCCGGGGCGCTGCTGCACATCCCGGTAGCCGCTGTCTTCGTTTTGCCTTTCCGGCGCGGACAGCACGCGGCCGCCTGACGCCGAATCGCCGACGCGCACCGCCGGGCTGCTCTCACCGAAGCCACGTGAGAAGGGCCGAGATCAATCGCGCCAGACGGTGGCCTCGGTCCAGGCGAGCCGGGCAAAATCGTCAGCGCGCAAAGGCGCCTCTGCTATCGAGAAAAACTCGTCGAGCTGGGGCGGCTTCACGTTCGTACCCGACAGCATGGCGTGAGCCTGTCCGCGGTGATGGATCTGGTGCTGAAAGAGATGCATGAGCAGCCGGTCGCGCCGCTCGCTCTGGACGCGCGGCCCGCGGTTGACACGCACGATCTCGTTCAAGGCATCCGGCGTCAGCCCGTCGCAAACGGCGATCAGGCGCTTGTCGATTTCGCGCTGCGCCGCCGCCAGTCCGGAGAGAGTTGGGTGCGGCACGTCACTCGTGAAGGCCGCGGGTCCGAGCCATCCGCCCTCGAGCGCATCCACGTAGAAGAGGTCGACGATATAGATATGGTTCAGGGTGGCTTGCAGACTGGGGAAGAAACTGGTGCGCGTCGCGGCGAAGTCCTCGTGGGTCAGGCCTTCGCACGCAACAAGCAGGCGGTGATTGGCCCATGCATTGTTGTAGGCGAAGGCGCGATAGGTCTGAACGAATCCGGCGGACATGCGACTTCCTCGAGTGTTCGTGTTCGGACGATTGCCGTGTCGGGCGGGAGCGCGTGCCCGGCCGCCCGCCTATGCTGATCGGCGTAAACACTAAGTCCAACACCGCGCCTTGCGTCTATCTTTTGTTCACCGCAACAGATTGCGTTTGCTGCGGAGGAACTTGCGCCGATACAGTCTAGGTATTCCGGCTGGGCAGTTTGCAGGGATCGATATGCCGAGACTCCCAATTGCGCTGATGGTCATTGTTCCAGGCCTCTTTGCCGCGCTCGCCGGTGGGGCTATTTCCGCGCCTGACAAGGATGCGCTGCAGATCCCCGGCGGGCTCGCGTTCGCCGAGTTCAAAGGCTACGAAGACTGGCAGACTGTCTCGGTCAGCATCACCGAAGATGCGTTCGCGGTGATCCTCGCAAATCCGATCATGATCGAAGCGTATCGATCGGGCGTGCCCGGAAACGGCGAGCCGTTCCCCGACGGCTCCAAGATGGCGAAGATCCACTGGAAGCCGGAGAAGAGTGCCGATGCGCCGTCGCCCACAACGGTGCCCGGCGCGCTCAAGGATGTCGACTTCATGGTACGCGACAGCAAGCGCTTCGCGGCAACGGGCAACTGGGGATACGGGCAGTTCGACTACGACGCGGCTGCGCAAACGTTCAAGCCGATGGGAGAAGGCGCCGATTGCGGCTTCTCATGTCACACCATCGTGCAGGCGAAGGACTACGTCTTCACCGCCTATCCGAAGCGCTGACGATTTGCGCGGCGCCGAGCGTCGCGATTCAAGCACGGCGTAGGCGATCAATTTCTAGGACCAATAATCACGGATGCAGCGGCCGTCGCGGCCGAGGTCCTCGAACGTATTCAGTCCGTCGAAATGCTCGATCGGGATTGCTGCGACGAGATCGGGCTCGGCGAGACGCAGGTTGACGGCGATGCGGCGGCGACCATCGGCGTCGGGTACCTTGAGGCGCCAATAGGTTACGCAGCCGCATGTCTCGCAGAAGTGAAAGTCGAGGGTACGGCCCCGGGCATAGGCGCGCGTCGGCCCGGAGATGGTGATCTTCTCGCCCTCGTAGTCATAAGCCCAGAGCGCGCCGTAGCGTCGGCATACGGTGCAATTGCAGGCGGTCGCGTCGGGCGGGATCTCGTCGAACGTCCAGCGGACCGTGCCGCAGTGGCAAGAGCCTTCCAGCATCTTTCTGGCCTCGATTGGAGCAGCAAATGAACGCCGCTTGCTTGCATGTATCGGCGGCTGAAATGAGGAAGGGCGCGCGAACCTTGGCCGCGCGCTAGGCGATGGCGCGCGAAATTCAAGTCTCGATCAGCGCGCAGGACGCGTGTCGCACGGGTTCTCATTGTCTCATTCCGCCGTGCCTGATGCGATGCTATCGGGGCACACGATACGCTCCCGCCCAACTTTGAAGGACAGGTGAAGACAGATGTCTCGCGACGCAACCCGCTCCCCACTCTCCATGCTTGCCTCGCTGATCTTCGGGTCGCGGTGGCTGCAAGTGCCGCTATACCTCGGCCTGATCGTCGCGCAGGCAGTTTACGTGCTCCTGTTTCTGAAGGAGCTGACGCATCTCGTCTTGCACGCAACATCGTTCGGCGAGCAGCAGATCATGTTGATCGTGCTGGGGCTTATCGACGTGGTGATGATCTCGAACCTGCTCGTCATGGTCATCGTCGGCGGCTACGAGACGTTCGTCTCGCGGCTGAGGCTCGATGGGCATCCCGACCAGCCGGAATGGCTCGACCATGTCAATGCGAGTGTCCTGAAGATCAAGCTGGCAATGGCGATCATCGGCATCTCGTCGATCCACTTGCTCAAGACCTTCATCGAGGCCGGCAATCTCGGCATGGAGGGGGCTAAGATCACCGAGGCGGGCGTGTTGTGGCAGACCATCATCCACATCGTCTTCATTCTGTCAGCCGTCGGAATCGCGCTCGTGGATCGCCTCGGTCGCGACACTGCGCCGGCTCCCGTCGCGCAGCATTAGCCGACGCAAGCAGTCATGGCCGGCGGCGCTGATTCTTCGGCGCCGCCAGCAGTCCTGCAGATCAGCGAACTCCGGTTGAGCAGACGGCGGAGGCGGTCGAAACGGCTATGCCGTCAATATGGGTAGGCGCGATAATAATAGACCGGGCCATGGTCGTAGCCCGAATAGCCCCCGCGATCGTACCGGCGACCAGAATATCCGTAGCGGCCGTAGTCGTCGTTGCTGCCCCAGCGGCGCAACTCTTCACGATCCTGCCGATCGAGCCAACGACCCTGGCGCTCGCGAGCGCGGGCGCCTTCGACAGATTCGATGGTGTCGGCAAAGCTCGGTCCGGGAGCCATTACCGCAGCCATCACGGCTCCTGCGATCACGATCATCCTACGCATTGCTTTTCTCCATCTTTGGCAGCGTCGCTGCTCGTTAACTCCCGCCAGAGCGGCCTGTTCCGTCGGTGACTTCGCCTTCCTCGCCATCGCGCAATGGTATCCCCGCCGCGCTGAACGGCGGACATAGACGATCAAACAAATGTTCCTCGGGGGTTATCCATGCGCTCACAATTGATTGCTTCCATCGCTGTTGCCGTCGCCGTTGTTTGCGGTCCGGCCCAGGCAAACGACAAGGTCGCTGAATGCAAGGCCTTCTTCGCCAAGTTCCAGCAGTGCGCCGACGGTCTACAGGGCGAGCAGCGGGACGAAGCGCGGATCTTCGTCAGGACGCTCAAGGCGACGCTTGGCATGAGCGACGACCTCAATCAGGGCGATCCCATGTACCTGTCGATCATGTGCGGCGTGATGATCGAGGAGACCAAAAAGGATTCCTCAGTGAAGAAATACAATTGCGCCTGGTGACGTGACGGGCGTGGAGGGCCGCCGGATAAAAAAAGCCATCCGCGATTGCGGATGGCTAAGTTTATCGATGGGGCGTGGCTTTTAGTCTGCGCTTATTGCTGCGCAGGTGCGGGCTTGGAATCGGTCGAGGGCAAATTCTTGGCCTGCGCCTCGGTCATCTTCAAAACGATGCGGTCAGGCTCGACGGTTCCGATGTCGCTGTCGCTCACCAGGACGCACGTCTCACCAATTCCGAGGAACCCGCCGACATCGACGTACAGCTGATCGGGAGCAATGGCGGCGACCTCACCCAGGTGCTTGCCTTCGCTCGAGTATACCGCGCGACCAACCCAAGCCTCGGTCGGCTTTGTGGATGCGCCGACATCGATGTTCAGCTCGACGGGGCCGGATGGAGCGTCGACCTTCGCGCCCGGTGTGTTGACCTTCACATCTGCATAAGCGGTGCCGGCGGTGGCGACAGCGAGCGCCGCAGCGGCGAAAATGGAGCGGTTGATCATGGATAAGACCTCCGTTTGTTGCGCCGGGAAAACGCCGATCTGGGAAAGGCGTTCCACCGGTCGTCAGAGATGCGGCTGCGGGGCTCGGTCGCATCGCGAATATGATAAGTAATGCAACGGGACTAGCGGGGGATGCCGGTGGAGCGAATTGAAGGACGAGGCGGAGCGTCGTGGCGTCAGGTGCGCTGCTTCAGGTGCGCAGCAACAATCGTGGTCGCGAGCGTACTGGCCGGCGTTGCTGGTTGTTCTGGCATCGGCACGCAGAATTCCGGGTCGGCGATGCCGGCCGACGCGCTGACGCCGACCGTTGATGCAGCCGTGCGTACGACGCCTGTGGTGCCGGGACGGGCGGCGCGGGTGTTCGTGTTCGCGGGATTTGGGGAAAAATGCGAAGCGGTTCCGGCGCCGCAAATTACAGTCACGCATCCTCCGGCAAAAGGTGAGCTGTCGTTCGTGCCCGGGCAGGACACGACAATCCAGGCTTCCGCCCAGGGGACGTGCATCGGCCAAAAGACGAAAGGGACCGGCGTCTATTACACGGCGCATGCCGGCGCCAAGGGCAGCGATCGCTTTCAGGTGGCGGCCAAGCTCGCGTCCGGGGAGACCGCCACGCGCACCTTCGAGGTGAACATTGCGGAATGACGTGTGGCGGATCGCCGCGATCATTGCGTGCCCGCGACGCCGGGGTCCGAGAACAGGGCTGCGCCGCGCTTTGCGCCCATTTGGCGTTTAGCAATGATTATGGTTGCTGGCCCGCGCCGGTTGCATATTCGAGCCAGCCGGGGCACGGGCGCAGACCTTCTTCAATAACAGCGGGCAAATCAAAGCATGCGAGCGGCTACGAAGATCCTTTGGACACGCGCTTTCATCGCAGCATTCGTGCTGTGCAGCACCGTTCAGCTCGGCGCTGTCGCGGTCGCCCAGACGGCAGCGCTCACCAAGGAGCAGAGCGAGGCGCAGGCGACCTACGACAAGGCTGTAGCCGACTTCAAGCGCGTGCTCGCTGAGCGTCGCGCGCAGATCGAAGGCAAGAAGAAGCTGCCGACCAGACCGGGTCAGGAACTTTATCTTGCGCGCGTAAAGGTCATGTCGTCGTACAAGGATTTGACGGACGCCGTTCCCCAGCGCATCGGCCCGCCGAACAAGTTCAACGTTCCGCCAGCCTACTTCGATGTTGCGATCGAGCCGTTGATCACGGAATACGCGGAGCTGTTCAAAGTGCTGCAGACGCCGCCCGCCGGCGCGCAGGCATCGCAGACACCGTTCAAGGACGTGATCGATATCGGCACCGTCATTGCGCGGGTGCAGGGCCTCGACCAGGAAGATGCGGAGAAGGCCGGCGAGATCGCGCTGGCTCTGTTCTATGCGGAGACCAACGGCCGCCAGAACATCGGAAATGCACGATCGAAGACGTACATGGGCAGCCTGCAGACCGGCCCATCGGAGAATGCCAAGGGTCGCAAGAAGTGGGCGGCGATCAAGGACAAGGTGCGCAAGATCGATCCTCAGCTGGCGGCGCGCGACGACAAGGAAGAAGCGCGGGCGCGGGGCACGGACGAGCGCTACAATCACTGGATCGCGGTGCGCAACGGGCTGATGAACGCGCATGCCGACCTCTTCGGCCGCATCCCGGAGATCGTGAAGATGGTGCCGGACGACATCGACCAGATGAAGGTGTTCGAGCTCATCCAGATCATTCCGACGCCGACGCGCGCAGCGCTCGCATCCGGCGATTTCATGAACTACCGCATCTCTGATCCGCGCATAATGGGTTACCTTCGCAACAACGCCGTGTTTACGTTCGGCAAGAAGGATCGCTCGAAGACGTCGGCAACCTACCGCGAGATCCTCGACGGCATGTGGTTGTTCGACGACAAGTTCAAGCGTGCGCAGGCGAAGTTCGAGGATGTGAAGTCCGGCAATCCGAGCTAAGTCGTGTCGCGGCCGAATGAGCGCTGTGGCACATCGATGTCGAAATGATGCGCGGTCTCCTGGGTACCCAGCGACTTGTAGAGAGCGATAGCCGGGCCATCTTCGAGATCGGCCTGTACGAAGATCACATAGGCGTTGATCTCGGCCGCAACGTGCCGCAATGCCTCGATCAGCCCGGTCGCGATACCACGGCGCCTGTGCCCTTGCAGCACGGCGAGGTCGTAGATGTAGATCTCGCGGCGGTCCTGCTCGAACTTGTCGAGCACATAGGCAGCGAGGCCACCGACGACCTCGTCATCTGATCGCGCCGCGATCGCAATGAACGTGTCCTTCGACAGCAGCCCCTGGAGATAGGCGTCGGTCGGTACCGCGGCCTGATAGGTCTGCGGCTCGTCGAAGACCTCGCCGAATACGCGCAGCATCGCTTTCAGAAGCGATACGTCGGCAGTCGTCACACGGGTGAAGGCATACGTCTCGGCGTGCGCCATGCTAAACGCACCGCTTCAATACGCCCAGCGCTCGGCGGCCTCGCGCGGCACATCACGCGCGCGCATCTCGCGCAGGCGAGACTGGCGAGAGCGTCGATCCCGCGGCTCGCTGGACTCGGCATAGCCGCCACCTGAGAACCGCTCCCAGGTCACGGTGACCTTGGTGCCGACCGGAACGCGCGGGTAGAGGTCGAGCACATCACGGTTGTACATACGGATGCAGCCCTTCGACGCCTCCGTGCCTATGGTCCAAGGCGCATCGGTGCCATGAATGCGGTAGGTGCTGGAGCCCAGATAGAGCGCGCGGACACCGAGCGGATTCATCGGATGGCCGCCCGGCACCCAGCTCGGCAGTCGCGGATTTTCCCGCAGCATGGTCGGTGTGGGCCGCCATGACGGGTTGACGCGCTTGTCGGAAACCTTGGTGATGCCCTGCCAGCGATCCTGCTCGCGCGGGATGGCGATCGGATAGCTGATCGCCTGACCGGGGCGCGTGATGAAGTAAAGACGGCGGTCGCCGAAGCTGACGATGATCTGGCCAGCGGTGTATTTGCTGTCGAAACCGACTGTCTCGCGGCCGCTGCCGTCGCGGTCCTGTCCGCCGCCCCAGTCCCAAAAAAGCTGCGCCGAGGCCGGACTTGCCAGCGCAACGACCCAGATCAGAGTCGCCAACGGGACGGTCAGCTTCGAGAGGGCGACTGATCGGCGGGGGCAATAGCGCTTCATGGGACCATTTTGCGACATCCTGGAATACAGAACGCAGGTGCGACAACACTGTGGCGGGAAAACGGTCCGGGACGGCAAAATACTGCCTGCTTGGACGGCGGGGCGATTGCAGCGGGCCCAGCAGCCGCATCGTAGCTTGCGCCCAGCGCGTCAATTCTTGTATGCAGCCGGCTCGGGAAGCCTTTTGCACTCAGGAGCATATGAATGCCGACGTTGTCCGACTCGCGCCGCAAGAAGATCCAGGCGCGCCAGCGCAAGGCTGAGAACGCCAAGAAGCGCGAAGCCAAGATCGTCAAGAAGGAACGGAACGCCAAGGTCGCCAAAGCCTGATTGGCGGGTTGATCGCCACACGGTGAGATGCCGGGTGCTATGCGCTACAGGCTCGTGATCTTCGACCTCGACGGCACGCTGGCGGACAGCTTTGCCTGGGTCGTCGACAATGTGAACGCGGTCGCGGACAGATTCGGATTCCGTCGCGTGGCGGACGACGAAATCGAGGCATTGAGGCTGGTGGGGCCGCGCGAGCTTCTCGCCCACCTGGAAGTGCCCCGCTGGAAGCTGCCGCGTATCTCGCGGCACATTCGACAGCTCAAGGCGCAGCACGACGGTATCGGCCTGTTTCCTGGCGTCGACGCCATGCTCCAGTCTCTGGTCAGGCAGGGCGTCGCTACAGCGATGGTCTCATCGGACCACGAGGAAAACGTCCGCCGCACGTTGGGGCCGGCGAATGTCGCGCACATCGGCCATTTCGCGTGCGGCGCTTCGCTGTTCGGGAAGGCCGCTAAGTTCAGGCAGGTCATGCGGCAGGCGGGGATCGGAGCCGGCGATACGCTTGCGGTCGGCGACGAGCTGCGCGACCTCGAGGCCGCAAGAAAGGCCGGCATCGCATTCGGCGCGGTCGCCTGGGGTTATGCCAATCCGGCGGTGCTTGTCGCGCAGAGGCCGGATGAGTTCTTTTCCGTCATGGACGATATCGCGACGCGCTGCTCTCCCTGCGGGGCTCATCCCTAGGTCGCGCGCGGCGGCATAGCTCAAGCTGCGCCGGGGCGGCGCGGTACGACGAGCTTGGAGGTCAGGACCTGCACGACCTCGCCGTGCTGATTGCGCGTTTCGGACCGTACCGTCACCATGCCGCGATCGGGCTTTGAGCGCGACGGCCGGATCTCCAGCACCTCGCTGAAGACCTGGAGTACGTCGCCGGGCCGCGTGGGGCGCGGCCAGACGATCTCGCCTCCGGCGCCAATGACACCCCCGGCGATGGGCGCTCCGCCTTCGACAAGCAGACGCATGGTCACGGCGCCGGTGTGCCAACCGCTAGCGGCAAGAGCTCCGAACAGCGACGTCTTCGCTGCCTCTTCGTCGAGATGGAACGGCTGGGGGTCGAAGGCGCCGGCAAAGCGCTTTATCTCCTCAACCGTCAACTGATGCGTCGCGCTTTCGAAGCGCTGCCCGACGGATAGGTCCTCGAGGTAAAGGCGCCCCTCGATCCCGGTCATCAGGTGGGAAGGACCGAGCGGAGCTGATCCTCGTACTGCTTTACGGCAGCCAGCGCGCGCTCCTTCATGATGGCGGCGGATGCACTGCCCTCCTCGGGGCGGAAAGCCTCGATCGCCTTCTGAGCGTTGGTCACGATGCGGGTGGCACCGGCCTGCGGGTTCAACTCGCGAAGGGTATTTGCCTGCAGCAACTGGGTCAGGATGACGCCCGTCGCCAGGATCAGTCCGTTCAGCTCGGCGTTTTCGCGCTGCAGCTTCTCGATAGCGGCTTGCATTTCCTTGATTTCGGACATCTGCGGCTCCGTGCGCGAAAGTTGGCTGGTGGATCGTCGGATCGAAGTTCCGATCGGCCCTTCTGGGCCCCCGCTATAGCAATGCTCGGGGCATCCCGCAGCGCCCATTCTTGCGACACATGGCCCTTAAGGTCGGTTTCCACTTCGGGCGCCAGGGCCGAGTGTCCGGGGCCGGCTTTCAGCCATTCTCTTGCCCCGACTCCTGAGCTAGGACTGTTTCGATGCTTAGAGCAGCCCCCAGGCTTGGATGGACGAGGGCATGTTTGGCCCTGGCGGCGTCGCTGTGCCTGGCCCCTGCCCTGCCTGCGTTTGCCCAGGACGGCAAGGGTGGGCCGTCCGAGGCCGCGGCCCAGCTTGCCGACATTTTCAGCCAGATCGGCGACCAGATCTACGAGGAGTGCATCTTCGAGCTGTCGCCCGAGCAGGTCGAGGTCCAGCACGCGCTGATCCAGGCCTACATCAACCAAGGCGCAGACAGCGCAATGGCGCGGCAGCTTGCGGTGAAACAGATTCAGCCGCCGAAGGTTTCCGAAAAGTGCGAGGCCATCCGCAGCAAGCCGGATGAGTCCCCTGCTCCGGCTCCATCGCCGTGGGAGACGACGCTGGCGCTCGAGAAAAAACCAAAACTCAAGGCGCCGCCCAAGCTGGCTACAGAACCGGCGCTGCCGGAGACGCCCGCATCACCCACAGCGCTCGCAACGCTCGCGGGGATGAAGATGCTGCCGCGGTGGGACTGCGGGCCCAGCGTCGACTATGTCACGATCAGCCTCAACGGCTTCAAGCGTAAGCTGACCGGCGGAGAGATCTGCAATCCATTCGAGGACGTGGTCTACGAGGTGCCGGCATCGCTGTCGGAATTCCGCCTCGGGTATTCGATCACCAACGGCCGCCTCTTCATCGTCTCGGACGACCCACGCTATGCAGGGCGAACCATTGCCTGGGCGCTATCGGGGCGCGACATCTGCCGCAACAATCCAGATCCTCTTTGCTTTGCGGCGCGCGCTATCGGTCCGCTGCCGCCCGGAGAATACTCGTTCGCCTCCAACAAGAGCGGGCGCGTGAACTGGGGACCAAAGACCAAACGCAACGTTGCCGGTGTGTGGCTGCGCAAGCTCTGGAACAAGGAACGGTTCACGCCTGGACAGCGGGCGGCGATCCTTCAGCGCGGCAATATCGCGATCCACGTGCGGCTCAAGGGCGAGATGTCGGAAGCTTGCATCGGCATGGAGCCGAAGGGTTGGGCGCACGTGGCAACGCTGATCAAGGAAGGTCGCGCGACGGGGCTCAATGCCTACATCGACGATCCCTATCCGCAGATCGCCGGCAAGGCTCCGATCGTCGAGGGATCTTCGTTCTCGCTGACGTCACTGTTCAAGTAGACGCCGGGCCGGCGGCCTACAAACTGAAAAGGCCCGTCGGCGTTGCCGGCGGGCCTTTTGCTATCGATCGATGGTGCCGTGCTTACTCGCAGGGGACCGTGAGCGTCATCCCGACCGAGGCGAAGAATTTCTTGCAGTCGGTCGGCTTCGCGGCGGCGTCCTCGACGGCATCGGTGACCGCGGCGGCAGTCGTCTCGACCGAGGCGACGGTGATCGATGAGCTCTCGCTCTCGGCGGCCTTCTTGACGAGGGATTGCACCTTCGCCGGCGCAGGCTCGGCACGAGCGACCTTCACAGGCTCGCGGTCCGCCTTCGGAGCCTTGGCGACCTTCGGCTCTTTCCTTTCGGCCTTCGCCAGCTTGGGCTCCTTCTTTTCGATCTTCTCGGTCTTGGCGACCTTCTGCTGCTTGCTCGGCTCGTCGCTCTTTGCGAGGCGCTTGATCCGGCGCGACTTGCTCTCTTGATGCGCGGCGTAGCTGCTGGAGCGATGGCTGTAGGAGCCGGCCGACGCGGGACGGTCGGTCGTGTGGTTGCGGACGACCTCGGGAACGTATTCGCATGAGATGCAGGCCTCGGCGGCCGAGCTCAACAGGGTGCCCGTCGCAAGGAGGGCGCCGGCAAGAGTGAGGAACGCGCGGGTCATTGGGATCTCCAGGTCGAATGTTTCGATCTCTGGAGTGATCTTGCCGTATGAGGCGTCGGGCTGCTGTTCCGCCGGGCACAGGCGCATTTTTCTATCGCGGGCGGGCGTTCAGCGCCGAAAATAGGGGCCCGGGGCGGCAGTGCGCACCCGGGCCGGAAGTAGCGTCAGTCCATCGTGATGGCAAACACCTTGAAGTCCTTGGTGACACGGAAGTCGTAGTTGCCCGACTTGCACTTCACATCCTCGGCCTCGTAGATGCCTGAGCCCTCAGTCTCCTTTTCGAAGGTGCCACCCTCGCAACCCCAGGCCGTGACGATCTCCTTGAGCTTAGCAGCCTCCTCGTCGGTGACCTTCTCGTCGGCGAAGGCGGCGCTGCAGCACAAGCCGAGAGCAGCAACGGCAGAAAGAACAAGGCGCATGGGTAGTCTCCTTTTCGGTAACGGCGAGATTGCCATCCTATTCCCAATATGGGGAGTGTCATCCTGACGGGAAGCTGACGAACAGACGCGTTGATCGGGATCAACCGGCATTTTTCAACATGCGTTAGTCGGTTGCAGGTAGGCTCGTCGAGCGCGCCAGCAAGGATCAGGCCGGCCATGTACAGATTTCTCAGCGCCTCCGCCGTCGTGATGGCATTCGCCATTGCAAATGCAAGTGGTCCGGCTAGCGCGCAGGACGCGCATGAGCTCGACACCACGATGATCGAGCTCGGGGAGGCGCTCTACATGGCGCGATGCGCGACATGCCATGGCGCGGACGCCACCGGAAATGGCCCGACGGCAGCTGCACTGGTCACGCCGCCTCCCGACCTCACCCAAATCTCTAAACGCGCGGGCGGACATTTCCCGGCAGCACGCGTGGTCGAGATCATCACCTACGGTGGCAGCATTACTGCGCACGGAAGCGGGCCGATGCCCGTGTGGGGACGCGAGTTCAGCGATGAAGGCGGACGCGGAAAGATCGGCGCCTCGCGCTCGCGCCAAGCGATCATCGCGCTGAAGCGCTATCTGGAGACGATCCAGAAGTAGCAATCGCTTTTGGCGTACCCGACAAAAAAGTTATTCATCTGCTGTTTAAAAACCCGGCACCTGTGTGCACAACCGTGCCGCCGCAACAATCACCCCCGCCGAAGCCGTGGTAGCGGTCTCTCGTTCGCGTATCCCGCGTAGAAGGGAAGCAATAATCGAGCGAGGGAGTACGTAGCTTTGAGACAGATTTATCTTGCGATCGTGGCCGTCATTGCCGCTGTCGCCACCCTGACCCCGGCACAGGCTCAGGTCGAAGCACCATGGCGCGGGTTCTACGCCGGCTTGAACGGCGGCTATGCGTGGAATAGCGCAAACGGCAAATTCAATGATGCCCTGGAGCTTTCCGGGCTGACGCTCAACGGCGCCATCGTCGGTGGCCAGCTCGGCTACAACTGGCAGTCAAACCAATTCCTGTTCGGCATCGAGTTGGACGCATCGACCAGAGCAGGCGGTGAGGACACCGTCATCGTCAACGGCGGCACCCCCGATGCGGTGGTCCTCGGTGCCGACATGTCATACCTGACGAGCGTGCGCGCACGTCTCGGCTGGGCGATCAGCAACTGGCTGCTTTACGGCACAGTCGGCTGGGGCTTCGGCGAATTCAAATTCACAGCCGATGCGGCACAGGAAGGCTTCCGCGGCAAAATCCGCGTCAACGACAACGGCCTCGTGTACGGCGGCGGTGTCGAATGGATGGTCGCCTACGGCGTGTCGCTGCGCGCAGAATACCTGCGCTACGATCTGACAGCCGGGTCTACCATCTCGACGGACTTCCCGTCGTCGGGCGTCGGCGCGCATGTCGGCTTCGACAACGTCGACGTTGCCCGCGCCGCGCTGAACATCAAGCTGAGCAACTAGTTCCGCACGCCGATGTGGCGGGGGCGTTAGGGGACGCCTCCGCCGCGCTGGCGTTACATAGTTCAGCGTTGGCGGCAATAAAGCTATCAGTTGCAGCGAATTCTAGCCGCGGGCACAAAGCTCCGGCAATCCAACTGCATTACTCCGTGGGCTGCGCATAGTTCATGGAGTGACGCCAATGAGAAAATTGCTCGCATTTGCCGTGGCCGCCGCGATTGCTGCCGCAGCTCTACCAGCCTCCGCCGACACGGCGAGCGAAGATCGCATGCTCAAGGCCCCGCAGAAATCCATGGGGAACGAGGGCAAGCTGCCAGCCACCGATCAGATGAGTAATTCGGTTCCGGAAATGGGTACGCCCGAGCCGGGAGATGCGAACACCGGTCCGTCTGGGCCCAAGGGACCGCCCAAGCGCATGGGCGACCAAGGCAAGCTGCCGGCCACCAACAACATGAGCGGCGCCGTACCGCGCATGAATTCGGGATCCGACTAAGCAACCCCCTTCTTCTTCTTCTTCTTCCTCCCCCAGAGACTGCCGTCGGCGTCATCTTGACGTCGGCGGCATTTTCGTTCGAGCCCCGCGCCCTGCTTGCCAGATATTCCAATAGGCTTGCCACGCAGTCCGCTTGTACCGGGCGCGGCAGGCCGAGCAATGTGCGGCTCCACTCATGCCCGAGGAGCCCCCCATGCTGAAGCCGGTCCTGGTCCTAGTCGCAGGCGTGCTGCTACTCCCGAGTGCTCCTGTCGTCGCGGCGGACTACGGCTGCGCTCAGAAAGAGATCGGGACCCGGCTCAACGACTCCGACATCGAGATCAAGAAGCGGGAGGGGGTCGTCGCTGAGATCAAGGCGGAGATAACGGAGTCCGGCGGCACGACCGACCAACACAAAAAGGCACTTGAGGCATTCGAGGAAAAACTCGCCAAGGCCAAGGCGACACGCGAAACGCTGCTGAAGGAATGCAACGGTAAATCAGCGCCTTAGGCGGCCTCAAAGTTGCGGCCGGCGGCGGATCGCCGTCCTGCAATCGACCTTGGCGGCGAACGGTGGTAAGGGCTGCGCCCAGACCCCTTGCGCGCCCGCTGGCGCGCTCCCAAATCAGGCGCCACCTAGAGAATGCCCAACGATACCGCGCCCACGACATCCGCGCCTGCGTCAGGCGGCGCGCAGGCAAAGCTCGCTGCCGAGATCCGGCGGCGGCGCACGTTTGCGATCATCTCGCATCCTGACGCCGGCAAGACCACCCTGACGGAGAAGCTGCTGCTGTTCGGCGGCGCGATCCAGCTCGCCGGACAGGTGAAGGCGAAAAGGGACGGCCGCAATACGCGCTCGGACTGGATGGCAATCGAGAAGGCGCGCGGAATTTCCGTCGTCACCTCGGTGATGACGTTCGAGTACGAAAACACCGTTTTCAATCTGCTCGACACGCCGGGCCACGAGGACTTCTCCGACCACACCTATCGCACGCTCACGGCGGTCGACAGCGCGATCATGGTGATCGACGCCGCGAAGGGCATCGAGGCTCGCACGCGCAAGCTGTTCGAGGTTTGCCGTCTGCGCGACATCCCGATCATTACGTTCATCAACAAGCTCGACCGGGAGTCGCGCGAGCCGCTCGAACTGCTCGACGAGATCGAAAAGGTGCTCGCCCTCGATACCGCGCCCATGGTGTGGCCGATCGGTATGGGACGCACGTTCCGGGGTACGTTCGATCTGGCGAAGCCGCGCATCCGGCGCGTCGATGAAGCGCTCGAGGGCACGCCGGTCTCGGGGCCGGACGACCCCGTTTTCGAGACGCTGCTGGAGCCGGACGATCTTGCCAAATGGCGCGATGAGATCGAGCTGGTGCGCGACCTGTGCGGCAGCTTCGACCTCAAGGCATTCCGGGAAGGGACGCTGTCGCCGGTCTACTTCGGCAGCGCGCTCCGGAACTTCGGCGTGCGGGATCTGCTCGATGCCCTGATCGCATACGCTCCGCCACCGCTCAGCCGCAAGGCAGCCACCCGGACAATCGAGGCCACCGAGCCGACGATGACGGGCATCGTCTTCAAGATCCAGGCGAACATGGACCCTAACCACCGCGACCGCATGGCGTTCATGCGGCTGTGCTCGGGGCGCCTGACGCGCGGCATGAAGGTGAAGCACGTGCGCACGGACAAGACGATGGCGCTGACGGCGCCGCAGTTCTTCTTCGCGCAGGATCGCTCGCTGGCCGAGGAGGCTTACGCCGGCGACGTGGTCGGTATCCCCAATCGCGGCACGCTGCGCATCGGCGATGCGCTGACGGAGGGCGAGGACGTGCAGTTCCTCGGCATACCCTCGTTCGCGCCGGAGATCCTGCGCCGCATTCGTCTGGGTGACGCGATCAAGGCGAAGAAGCTGAAGGACGCCTTGAAGGAGATGGCCGAGGAAGGCGTGGTGCAGCTATTCTCACCCATCGATGGGATGCAACCCATCGTGGGCGTCATCGGCGCACTGCAGCTCGACGTTCTCGGTGACCGCCTAACGCATGAGTACGGATTGTCGACCGGCTTCGAGGGCGCCCCTTGCGAGGTGATGCGGTGGATCGAGGCGCCTGACCGGGCGAAGCTCGAAAAGTTCATCGAGCAAAACCGATCCGCCATCGCGGTCGATGCCGACGGCGACTACGTCTACATGGCGCCGTCGGTGTTCAGTCTGAATTGGGTGGCCGAGCGCAACCCGGAAATCACATTCAAGGACGTGAAGGCCGTCACGCAGGGCTGAGCGTACTCAACTCTCCAGGCCGTGGAGCCAATCCTTCAGCATGGCGCCGCTGGCGGCGCGAAGTTTTGGCACGGCGTCGGTCGCTGCCTTGCGCATCTGGGTAACGCTCGTCTTGGATGCGGCGAGATCGCCACCATAGGCCACGAACCAGTCTTCAAGGGCGGGGAAATCGCCTTCGGGGTGACACTGGAGCCCCAGCGCATACCGGCCGATTGCGAACGCCTGGTTGCGGCAGATGTCGGTCGAGGCGAGCAGCTCAGCACCGGCAGGGATGTCGAACGTGTCGCCGTGCCAGTGGAGCACGGGTACGTCCTTCAGATGCTTCAACGGACCTTTATCGCCGGCCTCAGTGAGCGTTAGCGTCGAGAACCCGAGTTCTTTTGGTCCCGGGCGGACGTTAGCGCCGAGCGCGGAGGCCATCATCTGGCCGCCGAGGCAGATGCCAAGCGTCGGGCGCGCGGCGGCGAGGCGCTCGGCGATGATGCGCTTTTCCTCCTTGATGAAGGGGAACGCCTCTTCCTCGTAAACGCCGATCGGGCCGCCACAGATGACGAGAAGATCGGGGCCGGTCGGATCTATCTTGCCAAGATCATGCACGGCGCTTCGATAGGTGACCTCGTAGCCTTGTTCCTTGAGGACTGGCTCGAACGAACCCAGATCCTCGAACGCCAAATGGTAGATCGCGACTGCCTGCTTCAAGTCTCACCTCGATGTGTGGTGCTGCTGA
The DNA here is from genome assembly GCA_964493785.1 of uncultured Hyphomicrobium sp. Taxonomy (GTDB): domain Bacteria; phylum Pseudomonadota; class Alphaproteobacteria; order Rhizobiales; family Hyphomicrobiaceae; genus Hyphomicrobium_A. Next base: position 59,578 of record CAZBPM010000008.1, read on the forward strand.
TCGGAGCTGATTGCGCACGGGTTATATACGGTCGCAGGCGTCGTGCAGATCGCAATCGTTCGCGCGCAACCGTTGCAGAATGACATCAGCTTCGGATCGTTGGTCAGACTTCCAATCCTGATACTTGACTAACATGGTCAACTATTGACCTTTTAACCGTCGGCGGCGCGTCGCGTGCCGCGTTTGCAAGTTGCTTAGCGTAGAGTTTGTGGGGGTTGCGTATGAGTTTGGGGAGTCAGCTGGCTCAGGGCTGGCAGTCATTTGCCGTTTCGAACGGGAATGACCGGGATCAAGAGAAGCGGCCGGCGAGTGCCTGGCAGCCGCTAACAGGCGCCCTCCTCGCAAGTGCCGGATCGGTCATCGCTTATCCTGCCGTCGCGCAACAGGCGCCCGAGCCGGTTCCGCTTCCGCCGTTGAGCGTCGAAGCCACGAAGAAGAAGGCGCCTGCGAAGAAGGCGGCCGCAAAGAAGAAGTCGCCGGCAGCGCAGCAGGCTTCGCCCGCACCGCAGGCTCCGACGAGCGCTCCTGCTCCCGCCGCCGCCGCTCCTGCGGGATCGAACCCGTACGCCAATCCGAACGCGCCCTACCAAGTAGAGCGTTCGGCTTCCGGCAAATTGACCGAGCCGTTGGTCGACACCCCCCGCACGGTCACTGCCGTACCGAAAGAGGTCATCGAGGATAAGAAGGCGTTCGACCTTCGCGAGCTCGCGCGCCAGACGCCCGGCGTGACCATCACTGCCGGCGAAAACGGCGCCTCGCTGGGAAGTAATTTCCAGATCCGGGGCTTCAACGCCCGCAACGACATTTTCGTGGACGGCATCCGCGATCCGGGCAGCATCGGGCGCGAGGTGTTCTCCATCGAGCAGCTGGAGATTTACAAGGGGCCAAGCGGATTGATTTCCGGCCGCGCCACGCCGGGCGGCGCTTTTAACTTCATCACAAAGAAGCCCGACCTTGACGGAAACTTCTTCGAGGTCGCGACGACGGTTGGCACCGATGAGACGTTCCGCACAACTATCGACGCCAATCAGGTCATCACACCCGATCTCGCAGTGCGGTCGAACCTGATGTACCATCAGGCTGATGTAGCTGGCCGCGATTATGTCGAGAGCGAGCGGTGGGGCGGGTTGTTCTCGGTGACAGCCAGGCCGGTCGAGGACGTCACGGTAACGCTCGACTACTATCGCTATCGTTATGATGGCATCCCCGACTATGGCGTGCCTGTGAGCCGCGGAGCGAAAGTGCCGTTCACCGAGATCGGCGTGCCGCGCAGCAATTTCTATGGCGACCTTTCGATCGACTACGCGAAAGACGAGTCGGACGTCGGAACCGCGACCGTCGAAGCGAAGCTTTCCAATAACGTCAAGCTCGTCAACCGAACGCGCGTCGGCGCAAATTACCAAGGCTATCTCGCCACGGCACCACGTCCAGCCATCACGGAAGACGACATCAACGGCAACGTCACGACGACAAATCCGCAGCGCATCCAAGATGCGAGCGTCTTCGCCAATCAGACGGAGCTGACCGCCAAGTTCGATACCGGCGGCTTGAAGCATACGATGCTGGCGGGTGTTGACGTGAGCTTAGAGAGAATGGACCGCTTTAGTCACGTCATCAGCGGCGGTAGCGCAACACCGACGTCGATTCTCAATCCCGATCCGTTCCGCAATTCGCGAAGCATCACCGGTCGCACAAAATCTTTCAGTGCTGATATCAACGATGTCGGTGTTTACGTGCAGGATACGGTGGAACTCAACGACCACTGGATCATCAATGGCGGCGTGAGGTTCGACGATTTCACGCGCGATCAGACTGGATTCGCTGCTAACGGCACACCTCAGCCTGCGGGGACGGGGAACACCGCAAAGGTGGACGAGGGCCTATGGAGCTGGAACGTCGGCGCGGTCTATAAGCCTTTGCCGAACGCCAGCATCTATGCAGCCTACGGCTACACGGAGACGCCGATTGGCAATGAGATCGACTCAACCGGTGTAGAGTACAATGGTCTCAACGCGGCCAATGCGCATCTCGGGCCCGAGGAGACGTCAGGCGTCGAAGTAGGGACCAAGTGGGAACTGTTCAACGGCCGGCTGCTAGCCACAGCAGCCCTCTTCGAGGCGATCAAAGACAACGCGCGCGTTAATACTCCAGCCACCGGAGGCATCGGCAACGAGGGTAAGTATCGCATTCGCGGTGTTGAACTCGGCGTCGCAGGAAACATCACCGATGCCTGGAGCGTGTTTGGCGGTGTCGTCTTCCTCGACACCAAAACCCTGGACTCGAACGACGCGACTGAGATCGGCCGCGGTCTCGCCAATACTCCGCTCACCCAGTTCAGTCTTCTGAGCAAATATCAGCTCACGAAGCAGCTCTCTGTGGGCGGCCAAGCGATCTATCAGTCAGAGTACTGGAGCGGCCATTTCGCCAAGAACGGCTTAGGATACCACACAACGAATTGGTGGCGGTTCGATGCGTTCGCAGAATACGAGTTCGATAAGCATTGGTCCATCGAGCTCTCGGGTCTTAATCTGACGGACGAGCTCTATTACGATTCACTGTACCAGGCGGCAAATACGTTTGCGACCGTCGCGCCCGGCCGCGCGGGCTACGCGACGGTGAAGTGGAAGTACTGACGCCCTGCCTCTAGAATGCCGCCGGCCCCCGAATAAGCCCCGGGGACCGGCGTTTTCATTTCCTTAGGTTCATCAATGCTCGTCACGATCCCCGACGTTCTGAAGCCGGACGAACTGGCGCACATCCGCCGCGTGCTCGAGAGCACGAACTGGGTGGACGGGCGCGCCACCGCGGGTGACCAGGCGGCGAAGGTGAAGAACAACCTGCAGGTACCGATCGACGCGCCAGAAGCCCAGGAGCTGGGGCAGATCATTCTGCGCGCGCTCGGGTCGAGTGAGAAGTTCATGTCGGCCGCCCTTCCCTTGCGCGTGCTGCCGCCGATGTTCAATCGATACGATGTCGGCATGACGTTCGGCGCGCACGTCGACGGCTCGATCAGGGCCGTTCCGGGCAGCGGCTCGCGAATGCGCACCGATGTCTCGTCGACGCTGTTCCTCACCCCGCCAGAGGATTACGACGGCGGCGAACTCGTCGTGCACGACACCTACGGCACACACAGGGTCAAGCTGCCGGCGGGGCATCTCGTCGTCTATCCGGCGACCAGCATGCATTCTGTTACGCCCGTCACGCGCGGGAGCCGCTGGGCGTCGTTCTTCTGGACGCAGTCGCTGGTCAAGGACGACTGGCGGCGGCACATGCTGTATGACCTCGATAATTCCATTATCAGCGTGCGATCGCGGCTGCCGGATGACGACCCCGCGGTCGTCGGGCTGACGGCGCATTATCACAACCTGATCCGTCATTGGTCGGAGACATGAGCTGGATCGAGTTCCACTCGCCTGTCGGGGCTCCGGGGAAATACGACCTGCTCTATGTCAGCGTGGTCGATGACGACACCGTCCGGCCGGAGCTGGACATGCCGGCGGCAATCGCTGAGACGGAAACGCTCGCGGCAAAGGGCTCGCCGATCGCGCAGTTCCTCCTGGGGCACATGCTTCTTTCAGGCCAGGGGATGGCGCGCGATGCCGAGGCGGCCTATCGATGGTTTGCGGCATCCGCTCAAGCAGGGCGGGCCGATGCGATCAATATGGTCGGGCGATGCCACGAATGCGGATGGGGCGTCGCCGTCGACAGGGCGGAAGCCGCACGCTGGTACGCACTGGGCGTCGCAAAGGGTGACGGATGGTCGATGTACAATCTCGGCACCCTGACGATGGCCGGCGAAGGCGCCGAACGCGACGAGCGGAGTGCCCTGGCGCTTTTCGTCCGCGCGGCACGCCGCGGAAACGTCAAGGCGATGACAATGCTTGGGCAGTGCCGCGAGGACGGCGTGGCGACGCGGTGCAAGCTGGGGTCTGCCGGTCGGTGGTATCGCCGCGCCGCAGAGCGCGGCTGCTTCCGGGCACAGTATAATCTCGCGCGCTTCCTTGCTCGGGCCGGCCAGTACGACGACGCCGCTCAATGGCTGAGATCCAGCTTCGCTGCTGCCCCGCCGGAATTCTGTCGCGACGGCGGCCGTGAGGTCGTCTCCCATCCTCATCCGGCACTGCAGAGCGCCGGGCGCGAAGCGCTCGCCCGCGCTGGCGAAATATCTTAGAGCCCGCGAGTCTTCGCCGGCCTTCGATGACGCCGCTTGCGCGCGAGCGGTCAACGGGCGCCCATAGGCGGTCAAGTCGGGCGGCGGATAGGGCGATACTCTGACGGGATTGCCTATTGGAGGGATCACTGTGAGCGGGACCCAAGCGCAGGGGGAGACGACTCAGAAGGCGCTCGACGCGCTGGCGAGGCGCGCCGCGCGGCGTTATCCGCTCCCCGACGGCGTAGAGCCCACCCTGATCAACATCTCGGAGAACGTCACTTACCGGCTGGATGATGCTGCCGGCGGGAGCCGGTGGGCTCTGCGCGTGCACCGCGACGGTTATCATTCGCGCACGGCCATTGCTTCTGAACTCGCCTGGCTTCGCTCGCTGAGCGAGACGGGAGCGGCCAACGTGCCGATGCCGCTGCGCGGCAATGACGGCGAGTTCATCCAGACGCTGGCAGGGGACGGCCTGGACCGGCCGCGCAACGTCGCGCTGTTCGCGTGGGAAAAGGGACGGGAGCCGGCACCCGACGACATCACGGGTTACGAAAGCCTCGGCGAAACGGCGGCCCGCATGCATGCCCACGTAAAAACATGGGTTCGGCCGCCCTGGTTCGAGCGGCATACCTGGGACTTCGACACGACGCTGGGAGACGCTCCCCACTGGGGACGATGGCGCGACGGCGTCGGCATGACGCCGGACATCGCGGCGGCAATCGGCGAAGCGGTGGATGTCATCCAGCAGAGGCTGGCCCGGCTAGGCAAGGGGCCGGATGTGTTCAACCTGGTGCACGGCGACATGCGGCTCGCCAACCTGCTGCTCGACGGCGGGACGGTCAAGGTGATCGACTTCGACGACTGCGGCTTCTCCTGGTTCCTCTACGATTGCGCGACCACGGTCTCCTTCTTTGAGGAAAAGCCCGAGGTGCCCGAGCTGATCAATGCCTGGGTGCGCGGGTATCGGCGGATCGGCGCGCTCGATCCCGCTGGGGTAGCCGAGATCGAAAGCTTCGTCATGCTGAGGCGCATCCTGCTGGTCGCGTGGATCGGCTCCCATTCGGATACGGATCTCGCGCGCTCGATGGGCGTCGCCTATACGCAGGGGACCGTGCCGCTGTGCGAACGCTATTTGTCGCGCTTCGGCAAAGCGAGCCAGCCGGCGAGAGCGTCGTCGCAGGCGACGAAAGGCTTCTGGAAGCGCCTGTTCGGCTGAGCATTGCCCTCGGAATGAGCAGCACGCCTGCGTTTCGCTCAGGCTCAAATCTTGACCGTCGACCTTCATCTGCTAGCCTCGACAGCGCTCACTCCTCGCCGAATTAGTCGGGGCTCATGGACACAAACGCTGCCGACGTCGCCATCAAAGGCTGCTCGCACGGGCGGGCGCGCGAGACCATGCCCGGGGTACTGGCCTCGTCGGCGACCGGTATTGTCTCGAGGATCGAGCGCCTCAACGGCGATGTCGATCGGATCTTCGGCTACGCGGGGATTTCGCCGGCGATGGCGGGCTCGCCGACGCTGGTTCTCGATCTCGACGGGTTCTGCCGCCTGTTCGAGGAAAGCGCGCGGCAAACGCATCACGATAACTTTGGGCTCTGGTTCGGCATCGATTTCGATCCGCGCGATCTGGGCATGTGGGGCTATGCCGCCATCTCGGCGCCGACGCTGGGAGCCGCGTTACAGACGCTCGTTGAGCTCTTCCCCCTGCACCAGCAGTCGTCTGTGCTGCAGCTCGTGCCCGTCAGCCGCGAACACCTGCGCCTCGAATATCGCATCGAGAAGGGCGAAATCTGTGACCGGCGCCAGGACGCCGAACTCACCATCGCGCAGATGACCAATCTGATCCGCGGATGTCTCGGGCGCGCTTGGGCGCCGGAGGAAGTTCATTTCGAACACCCGAAGCCCGAGGGCTGGCGCGAGCATGAGCGCGCCTTCGGCGCACCGGTGTTCTTCTCGCAGCCGACGAATGCGCTTTTGCTGAAGGCCTCGGCCTTGTCAGCGTCGATGCCGGCGAGCGATGCGCGACTGATGAGCGCTATGCGCGATTGTCTTCAGCGCCTGTCGGAGCGGAAGGACCTGCGCACGAGCGTCGTCGATCGGGTCCGGGCGGCGGTACGCGCTCGACTGCCCGAGGGCACGCCGCTGATCGAAGCCATCGCGGCCGAGTTGCGGCTACCCGTCGGCGCCATTCAGCGCGAGCTTGGATATGACGGCATCTCGTTCGGTGCGCTTATCGAGGCGACGCGGCGCGATCTCGCAATCTCGTATCTGCGGCAGCGCCAGCTCTCTCTTTCCGAGATCGCGCTGTTGCTGGGCTATTCGGAACTATCGGCATTCAGCCGGGCCGTGCGGCGCTGGACAGGGGCGCCACCGCGGGCCCTGCGCGGCAGTCTGCTGGAAGAGCGGCGCGGCAACTAGATAGCTCGATCAGCTATTTCAGTGCGTCGAGGCTTTCTGGGAGGATCTGCCCGCCATCGACAATGATGGTCTGGCCAGTGATGTAGGCGGCCTCCTTCGATGCAAGAAAGAGCGCCGCATAGCCGATGTCCTCGACGGTCCCCAGCTTCTTCAGCGGGATCGATGCCGCCATCGACTGCTCGTAGTCGGGACCAAGCGCGGCGAGACCTTCAGTCAGTATGTTCCCCGGCAGCACCGCGTTGACGGTGATGGCGTATTTCGCCAGCTCGATGCAGGCCGTGCGCATGAAGCCGAGCTGTCCCGCCTTGCTGGCACCGTAGTGCGTCCAGCCGGGAAAGCCGGTGACGGGGCCGGTGATCGAAGAGGTGATCACCACCCTGCCCTGATCCGATTTCTTGAGAAACGGTAGTGACGCTTTCAGCGACAGGAACGTGCCCTTCAGGTTCGCATCGAGGACGGTATCCCAGTCCTCGGGCGACAGCTCCTCGATGCGGCCCTGGGGGAAGATTCCGGCATTGGCGCATAGAACGTCGATGCCGCCGAAGGCCGTTGCTGCGGCCTCGGCCATCATCTGCATGTCGTCCATCTTGGTCACGTCGGCGGCAAACCCCTTTGCGGTTCCGCCGGCCTTGACCAGCTCTTCCGCGCAGGCTTCCGCCTCGGCGATGCTGCGCGAGACGACGAGGACTTTCGAACCGTTACGGGCGAAGACGCGGGCGATGCCTTTACCGATGCCCTTGCTGCCACCCGTCACGATGACGGACCGTCCGGCGATAGATGTCAGCATTCCGCTCTCCCGTTCGTCCCGTGTCGTACTTGGCCGAGCATGGCCGTATCGACCTCACCGCTCAAGGCTACACGGCAGGACGGCCGTGAGTTTGACCTTGCGCGAAGAGAATTTGACCTGCCCGTCAGATTAGATGCGTTACGCGCGTTTCGCCAACCGGCGCCCACATCGGCCAATCGAGCGGGCGCGATAGTTAGGCCGATCGAAACTCTGTGTTCCGGCTAATTCGGCCACGTGGGGCTTGCCGCGCGGCGTATGATCGGATCCGATTGAACAGCGGATGGAATTGCGGTCAAGTCTCGCGGCTTTGAGTGGCGTAAGCTGCCGCTCCAGGAGGTGTCACGTGGCCAAGACACAGAAGATCCTCGAGCTCAATGCCTTCGACCCGGAGTCGGCTGAGGGCATCGAGCCGGCGACGGAGCGGCTGATTGCGCGGCGGCAGAGGACGTTCGGTGCGACGTCGATGCTGTTCTATAGGCGCCCGCTGCACATCGTGCGGGCGGAAGGTGTCTGGCTCATAGCGGCCGACGGAACACGCTATCTCGACGCCTATAACAATGTCCCATCCATCGGACACTGCCATCCAGCGGTGGTCGAGGCGGTGACGCGCCAGATGGGCATCCTCAACACGCACTCGCGCTATCTCTACGACAACGTCTACGACTACGCCGAGCGGCTGCTCGCAACCATGCCGGGTGAAGTTTCGAATGTCGTCTTCACGTGCACGGGCAGTGAGAGCGTAGACCTCGCGCTCAGGATCGCGCGGACGCTGACGGGCGGTGACGGTATTATCGTGACCCAGAACGCCTATCACGGGAACACGTCCGCGGTGACGGACATCTCGCCATCGTCGGCCAGCTCGGAGCCGCGCAACTCCAACGTCTTTCTCGTGCCCGCGCCCGACACCTATCGAAGCGAGGCGGCCGACATCGGCACCGGCTTTGCCGCGAGTGTCCAGACCACCATCGGCGACATGCAGGCGCGCGGGATCAAACTCGCGGCGTTGGTCGCCGACAGCATCTTTTCAAGCGACGGGGTGTTTCCCGGACCGCCAGGCTTCCTTGCGGCGACGGCGGAGGTCGTGCGCGAAGCCGGCGGACTTTACATCGCCGACGAGGTGCAACCGGGCTTCGCGCGAACCGGCGAGGCGATGTGGGGCTTTGCACGGCACGGAATCGTCCCGGACATCGTCGCGCTCGGCAAACCCATGGGCAACGGCTACCCGATGGGTGGCGTTGCGTTGAAGCCGGATCTGCTGGCCGAGTTCGGAGCACATAACGGCTATTTCAATACGTTCGGCGGCAGCCCCGTGGCGGCGGCGGCAGGCATGGCCGTGCTAGAGACCATTGCTTCCGAGGGCCTGCAAGAAAATGCGTTCGACACCGGCGCCTATCTTCTCGAGGGACTTAAGTCTGCAGCGCACGCTCGTGCCAGCGTTGGAGATGTGCGCGGATGCGGGCTCTATCTCGGCGTGGAGTTCGTGCACGCGGGTTCCGGCAAGGAGCCGGATAGCCGCGCGGCGGAGCGCGTCGTCAACGCGATGCGCGAGAGGGGCGTGCTGATCGGTACCGCGGGTCTCGCCGGCAACGTGTTGAAGATCCGGCCGCCGTTGCCGTTCGCACGCGCGCACGCAGACATTCTGGTCGGCGCATTTTCGGAAGCCCTTGCAGAAACGGGATTGGAATAGGCGGGCATGGAGCCGAAGCACTTCATCGACAACGCGTGGGTGGCGCCGGCCGGCGGCGGCACGCTGGATGTGATCAATCCGGCCAACGAGCAGGTGTTCGCAAGGATCGCGGCGGGAACAGCGGCCGACGTCGACAAGGCGGTGGCTGCTGCCACGGCTGCGGGGCGGGGCGCATGGTCGCGCACGACGGGCCGTGAGCGGGCGGTCATTCTTCGTTCAATCGCCGCGGCGATCGAAGCCGAGAAGCAGACGCTGGCCGAAATCGAAGTGCGCGACAACGGCAAGCCGCTGCCAGAGGCATTGGGCGATATCGCTGACGCGGCATACTGCTTCAATCTCTACGCCACCTATGCCGAGGAGTTGGACGAAAACCAGGGAACGCCGATCGACGTGCCGGATGCGCGCTTCCGCACGACGATCAAGTACATGCCCGTGGGCGTGTCCGGGCTCATCGTGCCGTGGAACTATCCGTTGCTGATGGCGTCGTGGAAGGTTGCGCCAGCCATCGCGGCCGGCTGCACCCTGGTGCTGAAGCCGTCGGAGTTCACCTCGCTCACGGCGCTGGAGCTAGGTCGCATCTGCCAGTCTGCGGGCGTTCCGGCAGGCGTGGTCAACATCGTCACGGGGCTTGGATCGGAAGCAGGTGCGGCGCTTACCGCGCATCCCGATGTGCGCAAGCTGGCGTTCACGGGTTCGGTGCCGACCGGGATCGCCGTCGCGGCGGCGGCTGCACGCGACGTCAAGAGCGTCAGTCTTGAGCTGGGCGGCAAGTCGCCGATCGTTGTATTCGACGACGCCGATATCGAGCAGACCGTCGAGTGGGTGATGTTCGGTATCTTCTGGAACCAGGGTCAGGTGTGCAGCGCCACTTCGCGCCTCATCGTACAATCAGGAATCGCACCCAGGCTAATCGAACGCCTCGCCGAGGAGGCGAAGAAGATCAAAATCGGCGACGGTATGGGCGAAGGCGTGCTGCTCGGTCCGCTGGTGAGCCGGACGCAGTACGACAAGGTGCTGGGATACCTCGATGTCGGCAAGCGCGAGGCTCGCATCGTATGTGGCGGCGGCAGACCGCCAGGCTTCAATTCCGGCTATTTCGTCGAGCCGACAATCTTCGCCGACGTTCCGCCGAACGCGCGCATCTGGAACGAGGAGATTTTCGGTCCGGTGCTGTGCGTTGCTACGTTCGGCACCGAGGACGAAGCGGTGACGCTGGCGAACAATAGCGAGTTCGGGCTCGCCGCTGCCGTCATGACCGCCGATCAGGAGCGTGCAGAACGCGTCGCTGATCGCTTCGAAGCCGGTGTCGTCTGGATCAACTGCTCGCAGCCGAACTTTCTCGAACCGCCATGGGGCGGCATGAAGAAGAGCGGCGTCGGACGCGAACTCGGCACGTGGGGGCTCAAGAACTTCCTGGAGATCAAACAGATCACCGACTATCGGTCGAAGGAGCCGTGGGGCTGGTATCTCAAGTGAAGGATGGCGGAGGGCACTTCCTAGGCGGCGATCGCGCCCCGTCAGGATCTTTCCGGAATGCTCGCTGAGGCGCTCCAGACCATTGTTGTGTTACGGCCTTTGTCCTTGGCTTCGTAGAGCATCTGGTCGGCACGCTGAATGAGCGCGCTCGGCGGCTCGCCGTCGCGGATCTCTGCGACGCCGAATGATGCCGTGAGACGGCCGACCTCGCCCACGACGGACTCGTGGTTGCCAAACTGCTGTTCGAACGATCGCCGTATCCGCTCAGCGATGCCAAAGGCATCTCCCATCGGGGTCTGCGGCAGAACAACGGCAAACTCTTCCCCGCCGTAGCGCGCGACCAGATCGCCGCCGCGAATATTGCTCGACAACAGATCGGCGAACGCCTTGAGCACCTTGTCGCCTGCCGCGTGACCAAACTTGTCGTTCACGCGCTTGAAGTGATCGATGTCGGTCATGATGAGGCAGAGGGGCGTGCCGTTGGCGTGCGAGCGCTCGATCTCGGCGGAAATGAATTGCTCGAACCGGCGCCGGTTGGCGATGGAGGTCAAAGGATCGAGCGCGGCCAGCTTTTCGGCCTGCGTGAGCCGCTGGCGCAACGACGACGCCTGCTGCTGGGCAACCTTGAGACGCGCTTCGAGGTCGCGCGTCTGGCCCTCGTTGGTCTCGTTCCTCGAAATCAATGTCCGAACCACCTCGCGGATCTCGGCGACTGTCGTCACTGAGGCGAGGTGGGCATTCGTATCGCGGAGCGAAGCAACGTGGTCTTGGGAGTTCTCGAGTTGACCGGCGATCAGGACAATCAACCTGCCAAGCTGTCGCTCGAGTTCTTCGCGCGCGGCGCTGACATCGCCCATCCCGCCCGAGAGTAGTTTGGTCGCCCCCGGGCTGTCGCGGCGATCTGTAGTGGCTGGGCGCTTCAGCGCCTTTGTCGCCAGCTCGGCCGCTTCGCTCCAGTAGAGGGCAAGCAGAGCCGCACCAGCCAATGCCAGCAGCGCAACCGACATCAGCCAGCCGTGGCTAATCTCACCCCAATCAAAAGAGCCTTGGCCAAGGAACGTCAGACCAAGTAGCGAAACAAGACAACCCGCGAAAAAGAAAAGTAGATTGCTGACCACCGAAGTCGTCATGGTGTGCCCCGGAGCGAAATTCCCACCTAGCGTGTAAAGAACCCTGCCCGGCAAATAGGCGCCGGCCACAGCATCAATGCGACAGCTTGGACTAATCTGGAGCGGTCTTGCATGCCGCTTTATGAGGATTCGGCCGTTTACCACTTAGTGGCAGTTACGTCACCCTGGCATTTAATACACCTGCCTCAGGACGCTCGCGTCGGCGGCAGCCGATCAGGCGCTCGCCTTATCCGACAATGACTTACGACGTGGCGTTGGGATTGGGCGGGGCGGGAATGGGTGAGCGGCAGATATGCTGGCGGCACCGGCGGCGGGGTCGCGGCCAGGTGCACCACAGGAGCCGGGCGTAAGCGACGACGCAATTGGCGTCAGATGCCGGCGCCGTTTTCGAACACTTCCCGGTCTGCCTGCGCCTGGATGATGCGGCTCCCGGCCGGCACGCTGCGCGTCAGCCAGACATTGCCGCCGATGACGGAGCCGCGTCCGACCGTGACACGACCCAGGATCGTCGCGCCAGCGTAAATGACGACGTCGTCCTCGACGACCGGGTGACGGGCCTCACCCTTGATCAGTGCGCCGCTGGCGTTGGCGGGCAGTCGCTTGGCGCCGAGCGTCACTGCCTGATACAGGCGAACGCGCTCGCCGATGATGGCTGTTTCACCAATCACCACGCCGGTGCCGTGGTCAATGAAGAAGTTGCCGCCAATGTCGGCGCCCGGGTGGATGTCGATCCCTGTTGCCGAATGGGAAAGCTCGGAAATGATGCGCGCCAATATCGGTGCGCCCAGACGATAGAGCCGATGCGCGATGCGATGATGGATGATCGCGCGGATACCGGGAAAGCTGAGCAGCACTTCCTCGGCGCTCTTGGCGGAAGGATCGCCATCAAAGGCAGCACGAATATCGCTCGCGAGGAGCGTGTAGATGTGCGGCAACCCGCTGGCGAAGTTCGATACGATCCGCGCCGTGGCCGCCTCGATGTCGTCTACGTCGGCCTGCGCGCTGGAGAACCTGAGCTCTCGCCGAACCTGCTCGCCGAGGCCGTGCAGCGCCTCGTTGAGATTGTAGCCGACGAAATAGTCGATCGCCGACTCGATCTCGTCGTGCGCACCGCGATGACGGGGAAACAGCGCCGAGTGCAGGCGTTGCACCATGCTCTCGACGGCGGCCGGCGAAGGAAGGTCGCGCGTGCGCACCGGCTGCGTGCCGGCCTGGCGAGCGGCACGACGTGCGGACCGCAAGTCAGACACGAGATTATCGAGGCTCAATGATTGAGGGGATGCCGCCTCGTGGGCCGCTGCGCTGGCAAAATCATCGGGTGCCATAGAGGCCTTCCATCAGAAAGGGCGGGAGCGGGCATGCAGCGGGCCACGCATAGCGCGCTGCGAATGACTCGTGCGCGGAGGCTACTTCGACGTGCGGAGCCGGCGAACGAACAAATATCGATGAACATATATGCGCGCGGCGCCAAACGCGCGGTGCGGCATGCGAAGCAGGATGAATTGCAGCCCGCAAGCGACGGGAGACGTTTTCTATCATCCGCATCATTTCGATCGCGCATGACGCCGATAGCAGAAATCTGAATAAGCAAATCGGAATATCGTTATTCAGCGGGCTGGCATGAGACACTACAGTCTCCCCATCGGCATTTCGCGAGCGGGGGCACACGAATGCTTGCTCACCATGGTTCATGGCGGTCAAAGGCATGAACTTCCAGCAACTGCGTATCATGCGCGAGACAGCGCGCTGCAAATTCAATCTGACAGAGGTGGCGAACGCCCTGCTGACATCGCAGTCGGGTGTGAGCAAGCACGTAAAGGATCTCGAGGACGAACTCGGCCTGGAGCTGTTTGTGCGGAAGGGCAAGCGCCTGCTCGGTCTGACGGATGCCGGAGCCGAAGCGCTGCAGATCATCGAGCGCATTCTCGTCGATGTTGAAAACCTAACGCAGATCGGGGTGCGACTGGCCGACGGCGAAGAAGGCACGCTGCGCATTGCGGCGACCCACACGCAGGCACGCTATACGCTTCCGCCCGTCCTGGCCGAGTTCATGCAGGCCTATCCTCACGTGCGGCTGGTGCTGCATCAGGCGAATGCCAAGGAAATCGCCGGCATTCTCCTCGACGGCAAGGCGGACATCGGCCTGGCAACGGATACGCTCGAAGATCATCCCGGCCTCGCAGCATTTCCTTACTTGAAATGGGATCACGTCATTGTCGTTCCCGCTGGCCACCCGCTCGTCGAGGCCAAGCCGCTGACGCTGGCTGCCATCGCCGAGTGGCCGATCATCACATACGATGAAGGTCTGACGGGACGCACGCGCATCGACGATGCGTTCGCACGCGCGGGCATCGAACCCGATATCGCCATCACGGCGCTCGATGCCGACGTGATAAAATCGTGCGTCGAACTGGGCCTGGGCGTGGGCATCATGGCGGGCATGGCGTTCGACAGCGACCGCGATCCCGGGCTGCGCAAGCTCGATGGCGCGCACCTGTTCGAGACCAATACTTCCAGCCTTGCCGTGCGCCGGGGCCGCTATTTGCGCGGCTTCGTATACCGTTTCATAAGCATGTGCTCGCCGCACCTGACGGAGAAGAAGCTGCGAGCCGCGGTCAAAGGTAACGTCGCGGCAGGTTAGCCTGCTGCGCGCCCAGCGCTCCGGCGAACATCACGAATTGGAATATAAACATTCCGACTTCGTGCTTGCGGTGGGCCGCTCGGCGAATAAGCTTATCGCACGTTCGATAATTCGACGAGCAACTGCAATCAGGGGATGGGTGGCGAACACTGAGGCGAAACACTCACTACGCGAGGTATCAACATGACCACTACCCTCGTAGTACCCGGCCTTGATGGCGGCGCTGCCGGCCACTGGCTGAGCTGGCTTGAAGGCGTCCTCGCAGACACGAGACGCGTCGGCCAGAACGACCTTAGCTCTCTCGACCTTTCGCAATGGGCATCCGCTGTAAGCGCGGAGCTGGAGCAATGCCGCGAACCGGTGACGATTGTCGCGCATGGCTTCGGCTGCCTCGCCGCGCTGTGCGCATCGATCTCTCATCCCGGCCGCATCGACTCTGCCGTGCTCGTGGCGCCGTTCGACCCGGATGCATTGCGCCTTGCGTGGATGCTGCCGGAAGAGCCGCTGTCATTCCCGGCTGTGATCGCTGCGAGCAGCAATGACCCATACTTGCGATCGAGCAAGGCTGCATTCTGGGCAAACTACTGGAGCTGCGACCTGATCGACTTGGGTAGATCCGGGAGCGTCGACCCAGCGAGCGGGTTCGGTGCCTGGCCTGCCGTCCTGGAAATCCTCGACGATGTTCGCAATTCGCCGCGCGCACGGCTATCGCATCTCATGACGCGCGAAGCGGAGCGTCTTTCGCACGCGATCTGATCAGGCTGGAAGGGCTCGGGAGTGCCGAGCCCTTCGCTGAAGGTCGCTTACTGCTTGATCGTGATCTGGTCGTAGGTCGCGCCGTCGGCGAAGTGCTGCTTCTTCACCGCATCCCAACCTCCCAGGAGATCTTCGACCCGGAATGTCTCGATGACCGGGAACTGAGCCGCATTGGCGCTCAGCACCTCGGCGCTGCGCGGGCGGAGTCCATGCTTTGCGATGATCGCCTGACCTTCGGGCGAATAGAGGAAGTTGAGGTACGCCTCGGCGAGCTTTCGATTGCCGTGCTTTTCAACCACCGTGTTCACGACCGCGACCGGGGGCTCGGCCACGATGCTGACCGACGGATAGACGATATCGAACTTGTCCTCGCCCAACTCCTTGCCGATCAGCTTGGCTTCGTTCTCGAACGTAACGAGCACGTCGCCGGTGTCGCGCTGCGTGAAGGTGGTGGTGGCACCGCGGCCGCCGCCATCGAGCACAGGGACGTTGGCGAATACCTTTGAGACGAAGTCCTTGGCGCCGGCGTCGTTGCCCGTTTTCTTCAGGGCATAGCCCCAGGCAGCGAGATAGGTGTAGCGGCCATTTCCGGAGGTCTTCGGGTTGGGAACGATGACGCCGATACCAGGCTTGGCCAAGTCGTCCCAATCCTTGATGGCCTTGGGGTTGCCCTTACGGACCAGAAACACCGAGGTGGACGTATAGGGCGAGGCGTCATTCGGAAACTGCTTGCGCCAGTCGGCAGAGACTAGGCCGGGCTTCACCAGGACGTCGACGTCGGGCGCCTGGTTGAATGTTACGACGTCGGCTTCAAGACCGTTGACGACAGCCAGCGCCTGCTTAGTAGAGCCCCCGTGCGATTGGTTGATGGTGATGTCCTCACCCGTCTTCTTCTTCCAATCGGCGATGAAGGCCGCGTTCACGTCCTTATATAGCTCGCGCGATACGTCATAGGACGCGTTGAGCAGCGACGTTGGCCCTGAAGGCGTTGCGGCGGGTTCCGCCGGCTTCTGGTCCTGAGCGTGAGCGCCGGCGGCGAAGGCCGCGACGGTCAGCGCTGCGACGGCGACGGCCGTGCCAGCCTTGATACGATGAAGGATCATTCCCCCCCCTCCCGATGTTGAAAAGTCGCGCAAACTATGAGGCGCGGCGGTTCGGTGGGAACGAAGAAAAAACGCGAAGCTTATGCGATGCCTGCGGGTGGTATTGGATGCGCCCGAAGCCGGCGCGGCAACACTCCGCGCCGTGCTTCTGATTAAAGGCCACGTCTGCCGCGGCCGGTCTGCATCCGCTGCAGGGTCGAGACCAGCACGTCCACGTCGTCGGTCGTGTTGTAGAGCGCGAGCGAGGGCCGCACGGTCGCTTCGAGACCGAAGCGGCGCAGGATCGGCTGCGCGCAGTGGTGACCGGCGCGCACGGCAATGCCCTCGGCAGCGAGTGCCTTGCCCACGTCCTCGACGCGGCAATCGTCGAGCACGAAGGATGCAACACCGGCCTTCTCGTGGGCCGTGCCGATAATGCGAAGGCCGGGGACCGTCAGCAGACCCTGGGTGAGGTAGCCGAGCAGCTCATGCTCGTAAGCGGCGATGTTGCTCATGCCGATTGTCATGAGGTAATCGATCGCCGCTCCGAGGCCGACAGCGTCGGCGATGTTGCCGGTGCCTGCCTCGAAGCGCGCAGGGGCACCGTGGAACGTGGTCTTCTCGAAGGTGACATCCTGGATCATGTTGCCGCCGCCCTGCCAGGGCGGCATGGCTTCCAGGATGCTCGGACGACCGTAAACGGCCCCGATGCCGGTCGGCGCAAACATCTTGTGTCCGGAGAACACAAAGAAGTCGACGTCGAGCGCCTGCACGTCGATCGGCATGTGCGACACCGACTGGGCGCCGTCGACCACGGCGATTGCGCCATGCCGGTGTGCGATGGCGACCATGTCGGCGATCGGCGTGACGGTGCCGAGCGCGTTCGAGACCTGGCTCATCGAGGCGATGCGTGTGCGCGGGGTGAACAGCTTCTCGAAGTCGCTGAGGATGATCTGCCCGCTGTTGTCGACCGGGGCCACCTTCAGCACGGCACCCTTCTCCGCAGCGAGTTGCTGCCAGGGAACGATGTTGGCGTGGTGCTCGAGGTGGGTGATGACGATCTCGTCACCCTCGTTGATGTTGCGGCCACCCCATGCCTTGGCGATGAGGTTGATGCCCTCCGTCGTGCCGCGGACGAAGATGATACTGTCGGGCGAGGGCGCGTTGATGAAGCCGCGCACCTTCGAGCGCGCAGCCTCGTACGCGTCGGTGGACCGCGCCGCGAGCGTATGCGCGCCGCGGTGGATGTTGGAGTTCTCGTTCTCGTAGTAGTACGCGAGGCGGTCGATAACGCTCTGCGGCTTCTGCGTTGTGGCGCCGTTGTCCAGCCAAACGAGAGGCCGCCCGTTCACGCTCTGCTGCAGGATCGGGAAGTCGCGCTTGATCGCGTAGGGATCGAAGGGGCGAACGCCCGTGATCCCAGCCGCTGGGATGCCGACGTCGGGACGGTGCTGGTAGTTCAGCGCCGTGAGGTCGAGCACCGAAGCCTGATAGGTGAACGGAAACGTCGCCGTTCCCGGCGTCGGCGCAGACGACGGAGCCGCTGCCGCGGCCTGAGGCGTCGCGCCCAAACCGGCGCGTGGCGAGGGGTCATATGCCGGCGCGGCGCTGCGGTCGAGGAACGAATACGTGCTGCCTGGAACCGCCGCGTCGGTCGCAGGCCCGGTCAGCGTGCCGGGACCGTAGGTCGAGGCCGCACCGTCAAGGCTCGGCACGAGCGACAGCGCGCCACCCAGCGACATCGGCAGAGCGCCGAAGTCGGGTGCACTGTCCATGGTGCTTGGCGCAGCAGGTGCTGCCGCCGGCAACGGATTGCCAACCGAGGTCACGGGAGAGGCGAGCGACAGCGCAGGCGCGCCCTTGCCGCCCTGAGGCTGGCCCGCAGAGAATGCCGATGGCGACTGCGTTTGCGCGATCAAAGGCTCGATCGCGAACACGGGTGCTGACGGCTGCGCTGCGCCCGATGCCGGGATTGGCATCGGCGGCAGGCCGGGATTGAGATTGGGCGACAGCGGCGGCGTCAACGCCGGCGTTCCCGGTATCGCGTTGTAAAGCGGTTCGGCGGCAAACACCGGCGCCGACGGCAGAGCCGCGCCGGGTCCCGGTATCGGCGGCGATGGCGGCGCCGCATAGAAGGCGTTGGCCATGCGCGCGATGGAGGCGGCATCAGGCACCGGCGGCGAGGGCGCGTAGCGAACAGCATCGCCTGGCCCGGACGGAGCCGCGGCACCAGCCGCGGCGCCTTCCGTCAGATCACTTGGCTGCGGGGTATTCATGGTACTTGCCCACCTCGACATCATCCAGCACAGCGAGCGCATCGTCCGTATGGACGGCAAGCGAGCAGTATAGCGAGATCAGGTAGGATGCGATTGCGCGGCGGTCGATACCCATGAAGCGCACGGAAAGGCTCGGAGAGACCTCGCCGGGAACGCCGGGCTGGAACAGTCCGACAACGCCCTGCTTCTTCTCGCCGGTGCGCATGAGGAGGAACTTCGACTTGCCGCCGGCCGTCAGCGGAACCTTGTCGGACGGAACGAGCGGGATACCGCGCCAGGTGAGGAACGGCGAGCCGAACAGGGTCACCGTCGGCGGAGGAACACCGCGACGCGTGCACTCGCGACCGAAGGCGGCGATGCCGCGCGGATGAGCGAGGAAGAAGGACGGCTCCTTCCAAACCTTGGTGATGAGTTCGTCGAGATCGTCCGGGGTCGGACCGCCGGAGCGCGTGGATATCCGCTGGGAGGCGGCGCAGTTCGCGAGCAGGCCGTACTCCTTGTTGTTGATGAGCTCGCTCTCCTGGCGCTCCTTGACCTTCTCGATGAGCAGGCGCAGCTGCTCCTGGATCTGATCGAAGGGATGGCTGTAGAGGTCGGAGACGCGGGTCTGAACGTCGAGAACTGTGGTCACCGCGTTGAGGAAGTACTCGCGCGGGTTTTCCTCGTAATCGACGAAGGTTTCGGGCAGGTCGGCGTCGCGGTCGCGCGGCGGGCTGCACTCGACGTCTAGCGACTTGGCCGAAGTTGCGCCGCGCGTCTCCTTGACCTTGTTCAGGCGGTAGATGCCGGCTTCGACCGGCGTCCACGGCAGGAATGGGATCAGCCAGCGTGGGGTGATGCCGCCCCATTGCGCTCTTGTCTTCGTGGCATTGGCTAGTTGTCTTGCTGCGCCTTCGGCAAGTGTGCCGCGACCTTCGTCGGCCATGGTGGTCCTCTTTGGATACGAATGAACCGCGCGACCGCATTGCGGGAGCGCATCTGAACGTCGAGCGTCACATGCTCGGCTAATGGAATGGGTTTGCGATTGGATCGCTTGTTTCGGATTTACGTACTCTCAATGGGGGCGCGCAAGGAAAACCATAGGCGTCACGCACGTTTCCTTCGCTATGACAGATTTCTGTTTGTGCTCTTGTTGAAGTAATTTCGAACTGCGTTTGTCGCCCGTCGCTTGCGAGGCTCAAATGCGAAGTTCTATGAGCTGAGCTGTGCAATTCACGCACCCAGCGCGGCTCCAGCGTTTGCCGCGCGCTGCCGTTGGTCGGGACGTCTGCCATACTGGTCGGTGAAATGCTCGCGGTCGGATGGTGCCCGGCGCCCACGGCGCGCCGGCGCGCAGCGTCAGCGACCAGCAGCGCTCACACCGCGATTGAAACGGACAGCGGATCAGGCCCCTTGATCATGCGCCGCACCTCGTCGGGATGATAGGGATTGCCCGCATTGTTGAGGTGGCCATGCTGCGCCAGGATCGCGCTCATCTCGCGCAGAGACTTGCGAACGCCGTCGCGTAGGCTCCTGGCATGCAGGCTCTTGGCGAGGCTCACTGCCTCGGGAAACATTTCGACGTAGTTCTTTCGCCGCTGCGGGCCGAATTTCATCCGTCGCCGTTCTTCCATGCGCGTCAAGTGCGCCTCAAAGCGCTCACGCAGTTGATAGACGTGGTCGACAATCGCGTCGGGGCGAGTGGTGATCGCCTGCCCCTGAGTGGCATCCGCCACCAGGAGATCGATGCCGTGCTTGCGGAACTGTGCGGCCGCCACGGCATGAACGAGCGGATCAGTGGAGAACGTCATGGCGCTGGCGACGATCACGGTTGCCGCCTTTCTTGCCGAGAGGCGATCAAGCATCGCCTGAAACGCGTCGCTTGCGAAGAGGTCGTCATCGGAGGCGCCTGCGTAGGCGAACTCGTAGGCGATGTCGTACCCCGCGCTTGCCGCAAAGATCTCGATCAGCGCGCGTTGCTCACCACGTGGAGCGGCGATCGAGCGCGCGCCGCCTCTACGGAAGAAGGCTATTGCCGGCGTCGGGCTCGTGTTTCCCATATCGATCGCCTCTCAGCGCCAGTTGAAAACAAGTGGTGATTAGGGAAGCCCGATCAGCAGGCGTTGCGTCGACCCGCTGATCGGGAGGTTCCACCGCACGGCGTAGGTCCGTGCGGTGGGTTGGTGCTCGCCCCGACGTCAGAAGCTGATCTTGGCGCCCGAGAACACCGTGTCGAAGTCCTCGACGTTGAGAGCCGTGCCCTTCAGGTCCGCCTCGTAGTGGCGGTAGGCGACGTAGAGTTCCAGGGCGGCTGAATCGATTGCCTGGATGGCGGCAAGGCCCCAGACGTCGACTTCGGATCCGACGACGCTGAAGCCGTTGGTCGTGCTGGATTCGCCGAATTCGCCCTTGTAGTACTCGCCGTAGAGCGTCGTATTGCCGAGCGGCAGCCACTTGCGCTGGATACCGGCCTGTACGTTCCAGTTTGAGTAGCCGTTGTCGTCGCCGACACCCACGACCGAGGTCGCCAGCTCCGACTCGCCGTATGCGAACGTAGCGAAGAGGCCTGTGCCCGAGTGCAGGACGCTCGCGGAGCCACCCCACTGGGTACCCTTGTCGTTGCCCTTTTCGCTCGAGCCACCGAAGCCCTGAGTGCTATCGGTGATTTCGCCGTAGCTGAAGCCCGCGGCCAACTTGAAGCCGTGGAACTCGCCAGCGTACTTCAAGGCAACAGCCCAGAAGTCGTCCTGGCCCCAGTTGGCAGAGGCGACGAAGCCGCCGAACTCCGGCGAGTCGTAGCGGACAAGATTGTAGCGATCGCCTTCGCCCACGCCGGTGGTCTGACCACGCGTCAAGCCACCCCAGGTCAGATTGACAGCGGCGCCCGTTGCGCTGTTGCGCAGCTTGAAGGCACTGTTGGGCGTGAAGATAGTGATCGGCTTATCGACCAGAATGGTCTTCGCCAGCGTCTGCTCGGTGATGCCGTCGTTGACGGCCGAGGTCTGACCGACGGTCAGCTTACCGTACGACTTGCTCTCCAAGAACCAGGCGCTGTGGCGCAGAGTGAAGCTGCTCGCCGCCAAGCCGTCAGCATTGTTGCTGGCCTGAGCGGCCGACGCGACGCCGATTTCAAGGAGGTAGCCGGCCGTCCAATCCTTATCGATCTTGGCCTTGCCAACGAACCGGAAGCGCGACGGGTCGCTGCCGTTCGTTGTGACGTATGTATTGCTCTCCGAACCGTCATCCCACCACTGAACCGCCTGGTTGACCCAACCGGAAACCGTCAGAGAGACCTTGCGATTGCCCTTGCGAGCGGTCGTGGCTTCCAGCTCGGCGACGCGCTCTTCCAGATCCGCTACGCCGTCGGATCCCAAATCAGCGGCCTGCGTCGGCGCACCCGCCAACAACACGCCAGCACCGAGAACCAACGCGAAGTTGGTCCTACCCCGTACTCCCCCAAACATCACTAACTCCTAACGCTACAGTTACGCCACAACGCGACGCGTTTAACGAATCGCTGGAAACTCGATTGTTTCCCCAGCGAATAGCGTCAGGGGTAGCGATCGGGGTTTTCGAATCAAAACAAAAAGAAATGCACTTCTTATGCAGCCCCGGTGATAACGACCAACAACTCAGGCTGCCAATGCAGATCATCCCGCTGAAATGAAAGTGATTTTTGTTGTCCGCCAGCGCGCGTAATTCGTGTCTCTTTTGCGCAACTAAGCGGCGTCACAAAAACAATGCTGTGCCAGCTTCTTTTCACTTCTCAATTTCGCGGATTAATCGGTCAATAGAGCAGCTTTCCGGGAATTGAATAATTGATTGAAACGCCAGCCCAATATCACATAATACGCTGCGGTATGTGGGCGTTTACGCCGCTTTTATTGGCCTTTTGGCGCACTATCGCGAATGGTAAGAACGTGCTGCGCGTAGGCGCTGGACCTGTTGCGCACGCCACTTTTTTGTCCTTCGGATTATCCGCTCTATTTCACGGATAGATCGGCCAGCATATTGGCTGTCGTCGCCAATAGCTGACTATGTCTCCAGCGGCACCGATTGAATTTTGGCTGTTATTATTCGTTTCTGTTCTGAGAAACGCTATCTTTACGCGAGCTGACGCTTCTGCGCCGCGACAGAGGCCAATCCCACGGCAGACTTGTCGATAGTTCAGCGGCTATCGTCGCGCCACAAAAGCTGGCTGCTCAATCAAACGGAGAGACGGTGAATTCAGCCTAATGTGACGATCGATTGGCGCAAATAGCGGAATTGCCCAAAGGCGGTGCGGCGAGTTGCGGGAAAACAATAATTCGTTGGCCAAGCGGCGCACAAACGGGCGGCGCCACAGCGGCGAGCTCGCCAGCTGCTGGCACCGGTTGGATGCGATGAGCGGAAAGGACTAGGCGGGAAGGCTAATCGTGTGTCTTGCCGGAGGACAGCGTCACGTAGAGGACGGCTTCCTGATCACCGACATTATGGTAGCCGTACACGGTATCAGCCGGAAATATGATGGCGTCGCGCGCCGCGAGCGTCGTCGGCGTTTGGCCCGCGACGGTGACAACCACGATGCCGCTCGCCACCACGACGTGCGCTACCGCGCCGGGCTGCTGGCGTTCGCCCTCCTCGAAGTGAGAGCGCGCGATGGCGATCTCGAAGAACTCCACGCCATCCGCCTGAGGCTTCGAGAGCGGGCGGGTGATGAACTTGCCACCGCTGGTTTCGATGGTAGTCGAGCGACCATGACGCAGGACCGTTGGCGTCGGTTGCTCGCGCGGCGTGATCAGGCTGATGAGTTGTACATCGAGCGCTTCAGCAAGACGGGAGAGCAAGCCGATCGTCGGCGCGCTTCGACCCATCTCAATGCGGCCGATCATGCCGCGGCTCACTCCCGATTGGCTCGCCAGCTTCTCAAGCGAAAGGCCGCTGCGCGCACGCAGACGACGCAAATTAGCGCCTACTGCAGCCGGAAGGTCGCGCTTATCGGCGTTCCTCGGTGCAGCGTAGGTCGCCAGCGAATGCCCGGATTGCACTTCGATCTCGTGGGTTGCCGCGTGCTCAGCCATGGACACTCTCCGCGAACGAAGCAGAATGCGCGAGTACTGCAGCGTCGGACACGCGAGGCAGCGGACTATCGATTGAGCTCAGCACGCTACAGATATGATGACCGGTCGCCCGGCCATTCCCCCAACATCGGCGCAGTGCGCTGCGCCAACCCCTGGCGTGAGAAGTAGCGATCGGCGTTCGTCGACTCAAACAAGAAGAAGTGCTTTCGATATACCAGCGACCATGCGGCGGCGTGGCGCATTGCCGATCGACTCTGCTCAAGCGTGATGCGCATGCCTCACACATGCTCACGCGACAGTCTAAAAGCATGGCATCGTCCAAGCATGTGCGCGCAGGCACAAGCGAGACGCATATAAGCAATTCGGAACATCGAATTTCCAACTGCTGCGGTGGCGCCTTAGATACATGCGACTGCTGCTGCGGGGGAGCACGATGCGCCATGGTCGATACTCGCTACGCGCTGCCGAGGCGCCTAGCGCATGAACTTCCGGCAGCTGCGCATCGTTCGTGAGACGGTGCGCTCCAATTACAATCTCACCGAAGTTGCAAACCGCCTCCTGACGGCGCAATCGGGCGTCAGCAAACACGTCAAGGACCTCGAAGAGGAGATCGGCGTCGAGTTGTTCGTTCGGCGCGGAAAGCGCCTGCTCGGCCTGACGGATGCCGGAAAGGAAGCGATCGGCATCATCGAGCGCATGCTGATCGATGCACAGAACCTGCGGCAAATATCCAGCAGCGCGAGCGAACTCGAGCGTGGGACGCTGCGAATCGTGACGACGCACTCGCAGGCGCGCTACACGCTTCCGCCTGTCATCGCGCGGTTCAAGGAGACATTTCCGGACGTCCGCCTGTCAATAAATCAGGCGAGCCCGCGCAATATCGCGTCGGTGCTGCTGGAGGGAGATACCGACATCGGGATTGCGACCGACGCAATGGAAGCGGTGTCCGGACTGATGACCTTCCCGTTCTATCGCTGGCGCCACGTCGTGATCGTTCCAGCGGGACATCCGCTTGAGAGCGTGCCCAAGGCCGGACTCCAGGACATCGCCAAGTGGCCGCTCATTACGTACGACGAGGGCATGACCGGACGCAGCCGTATCGACGAGGCATTCAGCGCTGCCGGACTCGATCCGGAGATTGCGATTGCGGCGCTCGATGCCGATGTCATCAAGTCCTACGTGGAACAGGGGCTGGGCGTGGGCATCATTGCTGAGATGGCATTCGACGCCGAGCGCGACCGCAAGCTCCGTCTCGTGCCGACCATGGATCTGTTCGCGGCCAGCACGTCGAGCATCGGCATCAGGCGCGGGCGGCATTTGCGGCGGTATGTCTACAAGTTCATAGAGCTGTGCACGCCAACGCTTACCGAGGCGACGCTGCGCGCGGCTGAATAGGCGGCGAGCGCTCGGTGCTCGCCGCCATCGCGGTCCTATGCGCTGGCGCGGTGCGCGTCCGACGGCCCGCCGCGGACAACTGGGCAGGTCTGGTCCTTCGCCCAGTCCGAGAAGCTGGGATAGTAGATGTAGACGTCGGAGTGCCCGGCCCGGACCGCCGCCACTGCAGCGAGGGCAGCGCGTCCGCCGGCGTCGCAGAGGGTGATGAGCGCTGTGCGGTCGTCGAGGCCTGCATTTGCCAGGAGGTTCTTCAGTTCAGACGCCTGCTTGACCCGGCCATCGTCGAGTAGCCTCGAATGCGGCAGCAGCTTCGATCCGGGCAGATGGCCGCCACGATCGTTCTGGCGCAGATCCTCGCCGTCGAACTCGGCTGCCGTGCGCGCATCGAATATGCCGACATCTGTTTCGAGCTTCTGCTTTAGCTCGTCGCGGTCGATCAGATGGACGGGGCCGGCACCCGGTGCGGCGCGGAACGGCTCAGTTGCAGGAGAGGCGTTGGCTTGTAGACCATCGCCTGCACGGGTCAGCGCAGGCCACCCACCGTTCAGGATCCGGGCGTCGACGCCGAAATACTGCAGAATGAGCCAGGCGCGCGAGGCTTCGATCATGCGGCCGTCGTCGTAGATGAGGACCAGATCGCCAGGTCCGATCCCGAGGGCGGCAATCTCCCGCTGCCAATAGTGGGTGTCGTCGAATGCCGTTGCACCCGGCCTTGCTTTCGGCTCCCAGCGCTCAAGGGGAACGCGAACGGCACCTCGCACATGGGCCGCGTCGTATGCTCCTGTGGACCGGGCGTCGAGGACGCGCGCGGCTGCAATGTCCGACAACGCGGTCGGCTCTATGATTGGATCGACTGACATCTCGACTACTCCGCTGAACTCCAGGGGGCTCGGCTCGGGGTCTTGCGGGTCGCACTAAGCCACCCGCTTCGATCAAAGATCCCGTTTTCCGGCAGGCTTGGCGGACACGCCGATGCGAGGCCGGGGCCTAAAGGCGGCTATAGGGCTGCCCGGCCCGCTCGCTAATCAATAAAAACAGAAATGCATATCACTCACGACGTGATCTCCCGTGCCAACAGGGGCCGAGGTGCCTCGACAAGGCGTCGCAAGATTGCATATCGGTTTTGCTTCGTTGCCATTGCCGGCGGGTTGCGTAGCCTGACCACGATGCAAACTGTGCGGCTTGGCTGTCATGTCGTCTTCAATCTACAGCGCTGAGGAGATGCTGCTTATGCGGCAGGCTTTCGACGACGCGCTTGCGGTGATGATGCGTCGGCGTCTGGATATTCCAACCGCGTCGATGGCGCGGCGAATCTTCGAGGCAGCGAGCACAGGTGAGCGTGATCTGACCGTCCTACGGCGGGCCGCGCTCGGCGCATTCGATCAACAGCCGCCAGGCTAGTTGTTGTTGCGGTTGCGCAGTACGTCAGCGTCATCCATCCCGTTTCCTCCCACAAAAACTCCAGAGCCCCGTCACCACGGGGCTCTTTTTTGCGCTCGAAGCGCGCAGCTGTCACAAAACTATGCACATTCGTGCCGCAATGCTTTTCTGAATTTAGTATTGGTCACGCCGAGGGTTTCAGCGCACTAGTTGACCTTGGCCACGATCGGTTGGTTTTTGCTCACGCGTTGGCGACCATGCTTACAACGACCGATTACTGGATAAGTTGGCTGATCATCGGCGCGCTCGTCGGGGCGATCTCCTACCTTGCGCGTCGCGCCTTCTCGGAGGCTTTGTTCACGAGAATGCTCGACGGCATCCTGGGCGCCTGTGTCGGCGGCGAAATCATCCGGCGTTGGGATGCTTCACAGGCCGCGTCGGGCATCGGCCTGATCGGAGCCGCCGTCGGCAGCATCCTGTTCCTATATCTGCTCAGCCGGCTCCGCCCGGCGTGATCGGTCGCGGATACGTCAGTTGAGGGCCTTCGCAAGTGTTTGCGCCACGGCTGCACACTGCTGACGCACATCCGGCAAACCCACGGCTTCCCAGAACTGGCCGCGCGTGAGCGGGCCGACAGCGTAGAGATCGGCCGCAGCGTTGCCTGCGATGTCGATCAATTCCGACGTGGGACTGACTTTCAGACCAAATCCGTGCGGTCCCTCCTGCGCGAGCCCCTGCTCGAGGAGATCTGTCATTAGCCGGCGGCCTTGCGTGCGGGGATTGAGATCGAAGCCGACGCATTCGATGATGGCCTCGACGTCGAGCGTCTGCGGGCTTGTTTCACCGCGGCGTCGATAGATGACCTCGGCGTAGGAGGTGTGATCGCTCACCGACGAAATGCGTCCGGCAATGACATCGAGCCTCCCAGCAGACTTGAGGCGTTCGAGCGTTTCATTGATCGACGGAGCCAGCCTGTGGCGGCGCACGTCGTACCAGGCGCGTGCGTGGCGGATGAAGCGGCGCTGCTCGTCGACCGGCAGGCTTTGCCAGAAGGCCTGGGCATGCGGTCGCATTCCATCGAGAACCGAACGCCAGTCGCCGCCGCGTTGCTCGTGCTCGGCAACGCGTGATCGGAACCAACTCAGCACTCTGCTGAGACGGGCTCCAAATGGGACGTCCGCCGGATCGATGCTGAGCAGCTCGACCGGGCGATGAACGGCGGGCAGGAAGCCGTGTCGCGACATCATCGTAATCCTGCCTGCATAGCCAGCCGCCAATAGCAGTTGGACATGGTCGATGGCGGAGTGACCGCTGCCGATAACCAGCACACGGTCGATGCCGCGGAGTGTGTCGGCGGAGAACTCCCCCCATGAAGCAAGCAGTCGCGGCAAGCTTGATCGGCGGCGTAGCGCGTAGCCGGTTGCGAGCACCACCGCATCGCCGGCCAACCGGCGTCCATCCGCCAGCACGACTTCCAAACCGACGTCCCGACGGGCAATCGACACGACCTCGTCGTGCAGGTGCTGCAGGCGCGCGTGGTTGCGCAGGGCCAGCGCATGGAGCTGCTCGGCCAGGTACTCGCCATAGACGCGGCGGGGGGCGAAGCGGAACTTTCCCTCGCCGGTGAGGCCGGGCACGTCGCCTTTCGCGTCGAGCCATCCGAGGAAGTGATCGGGCGTGTCCTGGTAGGCGCTCATGTTGGCTGCGCGCACGTTGAGGAGGTGAAACGGCGCCGCTTCCCCGTACGCGAAGCCCTTGGCGAGACGCGGCCGCTTCTCGACGATTGTTATGGCCGGTGGCGCAGGCAAGCGAAGCAGGCTGATCGCCAGCAGTGCGCCGCTTGCACCGCCGCCGACAATGATGACGTGCCGATCTGCAATGCTCATGTGCGAGCTACCGCTATGTCAGACTTGCTCGAGAATTTTCGACTGTAGGGCCACGGCAGCAGGGTCGATGCGCCTGCGGGGACGCGGCAGATCCACGTCGACGTCGTATGCCAAGCGACCTTCCCGAATGACAACGACGCGGTCGGCGAGTGCGACAGCCTCGGCGACGTCGTGGGTGATGAGCAACGTGGTGAAACGATGCTGAAGCCAAAGCCGCTCGAGCAGCGCGTGCATTTCAGTGCGGGTCAGCGCGTCGAGTGCGCCGAAGGGTTCGTCGAGCAGAAGAACGGCGGGATGGCCGACGAGCACGCGTGCCAGCGCCACGCGTTGGCGTTGGCCACCGGACAGCACGGCCGGCCAGTCGCCCTGGCGATCCTCGAGGCCGACGTCGCGAAGCGCGGCGAGTGCGGTCTCCTTCCAGCCCGGCATCCGCGCGATTCCGACATTGCTCAAAACGGTTTGCCAAGGCAGCAGACGCGCATCCTGAAACAGTAGCCGCACGGAACTCTGCAGGCTTGTTACCCGCTGGCCATTGATGACCACCTTGCCTTCGTTCGGCTGGTCCAGTCCGACGATCAGGCGCATGAGGGTGGACTTGCCGACGCCCGAGCGACCAACGACGGCGACGAACTGGCGAGCCGGGACGTCGAGGGACAGCCCCTGCAGGACTTTGCGCGCGCCGAACGCAACGTGCAGCTTGTCAAGCTGCAGCGGCTCGCCGAGCCACGCGTGAGCCTCCCCTTGCACGGTCGACGCGGCCGGGGGAACGTCCGCAGCGGGAATTGGGGCCGGATGATCGAGCTTTATCCGCAGAATGGATGACATCAGGCCTGCCCTATGCGTTGACGTTGCCGCGGGCGTGGTAGGCGGGATGCCAGGCGAGGACGCGGTGCTCGATCAACTTGGTGGCGACGTCCGCGGCTTTGCCCAGAAGCGCGTAGATGATGATGCCGAGAACCACGACGTCGGTCTGCAGGAATTCGCGCGCGTTCATGGTCATGTAGCCGATGCCAGACGATGCCGCGATCGTCTCGGCGACGATCAGTGTCAGCCACATGATGCCCAGCGCGTAGCGCAGCCCGATGAGTACCGATGGCATCGCGCCCGGCAGCACGACGCGCCAGAAGATCGCGATCGGACCGAGGCCATTGACACGCGCCATCTCGATCAGGCCGCGATCCACGGTCCTGATGCCGTGGAACGTGTTGAGGTAAACCGGGAACAGTGTGCCGATCGCCACCAGGAATATTTTGACGGTCTCGTCGATGCCGAACCAGAGGATGACCATCGGAATTACGGCGAGATGAGGCACGTTGCGGAACATCTGCAGGGCCGAATCGAGCAACAGCTCAGCGTGTCGCGAGGCGCCGTTTATAACGCCGAGAACGAAGCCCAGCCCGCCGCCGACAAGAAGGCCGATGAACGCGCGGTTGAAGCTGACCGCCACGTGACGGAACAGCTCGCCGCTCTTGGCCGTGTTCCAGAACGCGATCGCTACATCGCTCGGCGCCGGCAGAATGCGCTGCTCGACAAAGCCGCTGCGCGCCGCGGCCTCCCACAGCGCTAGAACCGCAATCGGCACCAGCCATGGAATAAAATTGTCGGCCTTCCACCGTTCTGCCGAAGGGCGCGTCATGATTGGCCCAGTTGCCGGACGCGGGGCAGCTCGTCGTTGGCGATCGTCTCGCCTATGGGACCGCCGCGGTCCTGGACCTGAAACGGCGAAGGATGGGCGAGCGACAGGAGCGGAAAGACGAGTTCGGCGAAGCGGTAGGCTTCTTCCAGATGCGGATAGCCCGAGAAGATGAACGTGCCGACACCGACGCGCATGTATTCCTTGATGCGCTCGGCAACGGTCTGCGGGTCGCCGACAAGCGCGGTGCCGGCGCCACCGCGGACGAGGCCGACACCCGCCCAGAGATTGGGGCTGACCTCG
Source organism: uncultured Hyphomicrobium sp. (assembly GCA_964493785.1). Taxonomy (GTDB): domain Bacteria; phylum Pseudomonadota; class Alphaproteobacteria; order Rhizobiales; family Hyphomicrobiaceae; genus Hyphomicrobium_A. Next base: position 89,620 of record CAZBPM010000008.1, read on the forward strand.
AGCTTGTCGCGGTTGCCGCCATGCAGGGCAAGCATGCGCTTCTGTCCGACGGAATCCATGCGTTCGAAGGTCTTCTGCGCCTTTGCCAGCGTCTCGTCGTCGAGGTGCTTCAGCAGGTCGTCGGCGGCCCGCCATGCGGCTTCGTTGGTCTCGCGGACGATGACGTGCAGGCGGATGCCAAAGTCGAGCTTGCGCCCGCGCGCCTCGGCCGCTCGCTGCACAACCTCGAGCTTCTTGGCGACCTCGCCGGGAGGCTCGCCCCAGGTAAGATATGTGTCGACGGTATCGGCTGCCACCGCGATGCCCGCATCGGACGAGCCGCCGAAATAGAGCGGCGGGTGAGGCTTCTGGAGTGGCGGGAACAGCAGCCGGCCATGCTCGATCTTGATGTGGCGGCCCTCGTAGTCGACGCGCTCGCCGGCGAGGAGCTGCTTATAGACGTCGAGGAATTCCCTTGTGACGACGTAGCGCTCGTCGTGCGGGAGGAAGATGCCGTCGCCCTTGTTCTCGACGGGGTCTCCGCCGGTAACGACATTGATGATGAGACGCCCGTCGGTGATGCGGTCGAGCGTTGCCGTCATGCGCGCGGCGACAGCGGGAGACAGCAAGCCCGGGCGGACAGCAACGATAAAACGCAGGGTCTTGGTGCTGGGCGCAACGGCCGATGCGATCACCCAGGAGTCTTCGCAGCTTCTGCCCGTGGGCAACAAAACGCCGTAGTAGCCCAATTTGTCGGACGCCTCGGCAACCTGCCGCAAGTATTGCAGGTCGACCTCTCTGCCGCCGATCGACGAGCCCAGATATCTCCCGTCACCATGGGTCGGCAGAAACCAATGCACGTTTGCTTTTTCGACAGCAGCGATCGGCACGATCTCAGCCCCGCATGTTGGTGATGTTGCGCCACGCAGAACGCTCGCAGAGTCGGCGACCAAGCGAGCGCGACTGCATTTCCGGCTATGCACTTATCCGTCGCGCTTCGCCACCAAGGCAAACAAGAAGTTACGAAATGCTATTCTGATTTTCGTATTGGATCATCGCGAGAGCTTGGACGCATCAGTGAGCCGGTGAGAGGCGCAAGACGCCTTCGGGAAAATCCATTCAGGGATCTCAGATGAACCGACGTCACATAACGCGAGGGCTCGCTGCGCTTGGCGCGCTCGTCGCAATTGCCGCCAACGCCAACGCCGCCGATGAGCTGAAGAAGTTGCGCATCGGCCATCAGAAATCTTCGACGCTGGTCACCGTCCTCAAGGCGAATGGCGATCTCGAAAAGGATTTGAACAAGCTCGGCTACACTGTCGCTTGGTCAGAATTTCCGAGCGGCCTGCCGCTGCTCGAGGCGCTGAACGTCGGCGCCGTCGACCTGTCCGGCGACGTTGCCGATACGGTGCCGGTGTTCGCGCAGGCTGCCGGTGCAAACCTCACCTATGTTGCAACCGAGGCGCCGTCACCGGAAGCGCAGGCGCTGATCGTCAAAGCGGACTCGGCGATCAAGACGATCGCGGATCTGAAGGGCAAGAAGGTCGCCGTCACCAAGGCAGCCGGCGTGCACTACCTGCTCATCAAGCAGCTCAACGGTGCCGGCCTGAAGTTCAGCGACATCGAGCCCGCATACCTGACGCCGGCCGACGGCCGTGCCGCCTTCGAGAAAGGCGCCGTCGATGCCTGGATCGTCTGGGATCCGTTCGTCTCGGCCGCTCAGAAGCAGTCCAACGTGCGCGTCATCGCCGACAGCAAGGGCTATGCCGACTACGCGCGGTTCTACCTCGCCTCCTCCGCGTTCGCGGCCGAGCACCCGGATGTGCTGCGCCTAGTCTTCGACAAGCTTCAAGCCGCCGGCAAGTGGGTGAAGGCAAACCCGGACGACGCGGCAAAGATCCTTGCGCCGGTCTGGGGCCTGACGCCCGAGATCGTCACGCTGGCCAACAGCCACCGCAGCTATGAGGTGCTCCCGGTGAAGCCGGAGAACCTCGTCGAGGTTCAGAAGATCGCAGACACGTTCTTCGCCGAGGGCGCGCTGCCCAAGAACATCAAGGCGAGCGACGCGCAGATCTGGTCGCCGGACAAGCAGGCTTCCGCGAAGTAGCCGCCTCTCGCGATCTGTTACGGCTCGGGATCTCACAAGATTCCGAGCCGCCTTGCCGGCACCAAGAGGCAAAAAATCGCCTCGCCCTGCTGTTTTTGCATAGCAGCCATAACCCTCCGCTCCATTGCGTTAAATCCCGACTTCGCAGATGCACAATGACCTGGGTCATCGTGAGCGCTGTGAATGGGCAAGCCCGAATTCATCGGAAAGAAGTCGAAGGCCGCCGGCGGCTGGGGAGCCCTCAGGAGCTGCGGGAAGAAGCTTCTCGCCAGCGGCGCGCCGCTCAGTGGCGCTGCTGCGATGCTCAAGGCGAACCAGCCCGACGGCTTCGACTGTCCTGGATGCGCCTGGGGTGATCCGGAGCATGGCTCCTCATTCGAGTTCTGCGAGAACGGCGTCAAGGCTGTGGCGTGGGAGGCGACCGACAAGCGGGTCGGTCCGGACTTCTTCGAGCGCCATACGGTCGGTCAGCTGCGCACATGGACCGATTACGAATTGGAACAGCAAGGCCGCCTGACGCACCCAATGCGCTACGACAGCGCCAGAGATCGCTACGTGCGCGTCACTTGGAACGATGCGTTCGCCGAGATCGGCAGCATTCTCAGCGGGCTCGACAGCCCGGATCGCGCCGAGTTCTACACCTCGGGACGGGCGTCGAACGAAGCCGCCTACATCTATCAGCTGTTCGTGCGCCTTTACGGGACGAACAACTTTCCCGACTGCTCGAACATGTGCCACGAAGCGAGCGGCATCGCGCTCGATCAGGCGATCGGTATCGGCAAGGGCACGGTGGTGCTCAAGGACTTCGAAAAGGCCGACGCTATTTTCGTCATCGGGCAGAACCCCGGTACCAACCACCCGCGTATGCTGGGTGACCTGCGGCGAGCGGCACTACGGGGTGCGAAGGTAGCGGTGTTCAATCCCGTGCGCGAGAAGGGCCTCGAGCGTTTCGCCGATCCGCAAGACAAACTCGAGATGCTGATGGGCCGCAGCACGCCGATCGCGAGCGAGTACTATCAGGTACACCTCGGCGGCGACATGGCCGCTATCCGTGGCATTGCAAAGGCTGTGTTTGCTGCCGATGATGCAGCGCTTGCCGAGGGCCGGCCGTCGGTGCTGGATCTCGGCTTCATGCGGCAGCACACATTCGGCCTCGCCGAATATCGCGCCGCGGTCGAGGCAACGAACTGGGCGCAGATTGAGGACCAATCGGGCCTTGCGCGCGCTGCTCTCGAGCACCTGGCAGAAATCTACATCAGTTCGGAGCGGACGATCTGCACCTGGGCGATGGGCGTCACGCAGCATCGTCATTCCGTGGCGACGATTCGCGAAATCTCGAACCTGATGTTCCTGCGTGGCAATGTGGGGCGCCCTGGTACCGGCCTGTGCCCTGTGCGCGGGCATTCGAACGTTCAGGGTGATCGCACCGTCGGCATCAACGAGAAGCCGCCTGAGGCTTTCCTCGACGCGCTTGCCAAGGAATTCGGCGTTCCGATACCGCGCCACCACGGGCACAACGTGCTTGCGGCGATCGGGGCGATGCTCGACGGATCGGCGCAGGCTTTCATCGGGCTCGGTGGAAATTTCGCGCGTGCGACGCCCGACAGTGCGCTCATCGCCAAGGCGATGCGCAACCAGAAGCTGACCGTCAACGTCGCGACCAAGCTCAACCATTCGCACCTGCTGCCTGGCGCGGTGAGCTTCGTTCTGCCATGCCTGGGCCGTACGGAGATCGACCGCAACGCGAAAGGGGTTGCGCAGATCGTCACGGTGGAAGATTCCATGAGCATGGTCCACGGCTCGGGCGGCATCAATAAGCCTGCCTCGCCGGAACTTCGCTCGGAGATCGGGATCATCGCCGGAATCGCCGCCGCGACCGTCGGCTCGCAGGTGGTGGACTGGGCTTCGCTCGCCCAGGACTACGATCGCATCCGCGATCTGATCGCGCGAACCATTCCCGGCTTTCACGGATACAACGAACGCGTGCGCCGCCCGCGCGGCTTCCGGCTCTACAATGCAGTCGAGCACCGTGTCTGGAATACGCCTTCGCAGCGCGCGACATTCTCTTCGGATAGTTTGCCTTCCACGACGGAGCATCAGCAGGCGCTCGGCGAGGACGGGCTGTTCGTGCTGCAGACGTTCCGATCGCACGATCAGTACAATACGACGGTCTATGGCCTCGACGATCGCTATCGCGGCATCTACGGCGAGCGCCGCGTTGTGTTCGTCAATCCGGACGATCTGGCGGAGATCGGCGTCGAAGCGGGTGAGCGCGTCGACATCATCGGCCGGCACGACGACGGCTATGAGCGTATCGCCGACGATTTCCGCGTCGTACCGTATGACCTCCCGCGCGGCTCGGTGGCCGGCTACTATCCGGAGCTGAACGTGCTCGTGCCGCTTTCGACCGCCGGCGATCAGAGCGACACGCCGACCTCCAAATCGGTGCTGGTGTCGTTCCGGCCGGCACAGCAGCGCGTAGAGGCATGATCGAGGGGCGCGCGGCGGACAGCACGGACGAGCAGGATTTCCTTCGCTGCGTCTCGGAGCTGTGCACCGCTACACCCGCGCTGGCGCCACTGCCTGCCGCCGTGTTGATCGCACTGAACTTCGGCATCAGCCGCGACAGCCGCAGCTTCTCGCGGACTTTCGGGGTCGAGCACGCGCTCGTCCTGCGCGCGGTGACGGAGCTGGCCGATGCAGGCCTGGTGACCGTTGTGGATCGCAATGCTCGTACGCAGCGCACTCAGTTTGCGCTTACGGATGCCGCACGGTCTATACTGGAAGGGGCCGGGATCGGCGACGGCGTGTGACGCCCTATCGCTTTTCACACGGCAGAATGTAGCTGAATCCCGCAAAGTCGTCGAAGTCGGCGTCCGGGTCGAAGGGCTTCACCTCGACGTGCACGCCATCATCAGGCGGATCGTGCAGGGCCATCAGATAGAGCGGGTCTATCAGACGGGCCGTGTTGTTGTTCCAGTCGGGCTTGCCCCATTTGTTGGTACTCCAGACGGTCGCGTTGTCGTCGCGCACCTCGTACACCTCGAGGTGCACCTCGGGCAGAAATTTGGACTTACCGCCCGGGCGATACACTTTCGCCAGCGTCTGGCCGCGTTCGATCCGGTCGCCTTCCTTGAAGTCAGCGACGTCCTCGAGCTTCAGGTGATAAAAGGCGGAGTAATAATACGGCGCACCCTTGGTCAGGTTGAGATCCTCACGCGTGTGCCGGATCAGCAGTGCGCCTTCGTTGCCCCACATCCAGTTCGCCTGCCATACGGCTTTGACGACCCCCGGCGCGGGCGCAAACACCGGCTCTCCGAGACGACCACCGTCGATGCCGGAATGCACCTCATCGCGTCTCGTTCCGTCGACGTCGATCCAGCTGGCATAGAGCGAGGTAAGCGGCGAGCACGCGTAGTCTTTCGGATACACGGGCTTCAGGCCGGTCGGCGTGATGTCATATCCCTTTTTCACACTCAGCTTTCCCAGTGCCGCAGGTTGCAGTACCGCCAGCGCCGCAAGACAGATGATCACGCGCAGGCCTGTTCGAGTCTTGGTCTTCACATCCCCTCCGAGTATTCCGGCCCTCCCCATGTGGGGGTAAACGAGCTCCCGTTAAGGCCGCCCGGGGACATACGCGCATTAAGCTGAACGGTTAAGGAAACAGACAAACTTCGGTAAGTTTTCGCTAATCTGTTCGTTCGTTTGTGCATCTGAAGTTAACGGCGGCCCCGCTTTGGCACGCCCCCTGCGTCTCTGCGATCGATTGCGAACGCAGAAGGCCAACAGATGTCAGTTTCCACGGGTCACCGCGCGGAAGAGCGCGCGATGGCAAACCCGGCTCTCCTCGGTCCAATACCGGCCGTCGGCGGGCGATTAACAATCCCCTCCTCAGTAGCGAGCAGCATCACACTATGGCGAGTTGACCACGCCGGGGATAACTCGCGTGCTGGCGCCGAACTGCTGGCAGACGAAGACTGGCGCGAGCTGACACGGACCCGGGGCCTTGCCCGCGAGCGCGCATTCCGGGTGCGGGCCTTGTTGCGCCAAGCGTTGAGCGCGGCCGTTGGGGAAGAGGTTGACGCCGGCGCGTGGCGTTTCGTGCGCAACACTTATGGCAAGCTCATGCTCGTCGACGGGCCGACAGGGATTGATTTCAGCATCTCACACTCGATGACGACGACCTGCATCGCGGTCGCGACATCGGGACGTGTCGGTCTCGATATCGCGCACGCCATTGTGCCCAACTGGCACACCGTCGCAGAACAATTCCTCTCCCGCGCTGACCGCAACATGATTAATCGCCGCGATACGGTGGACGGAGAGAGAGAGTTCCTGCGCCTTTGGACGGCCAAAGAGGCCTTCGCCAAGCTCATCGGCGTCGGCTTGGCGGTATCTGCACCGGAGATGGACTGCGGCGTTGGAACGCGTCTTGCCTCTTGGGTGGCTGAAAGCCCCTCGGGCGACCTCAGCATTTCGCTTGCCTTCGATGAACCGACGGCAAAGCAGCGCATTGGGTGTCCCGGCGGATGAATTAAGCAAACAAACCTGCTCCTCAGAAGCAGGACCCCAGAGGAAGACGCCAATGGCCTTCGTCGACACCCAGCTGACAGGCGTCGCGGCCAGTGGATCCACGCGATCAAGGGTTCTGCATCGCTATTTCGAGGACAACGCAGAACGGGTCCCCGACGCGATCGCCGTGGAATGCGTGGACGCTTCGCTGACGTATCGCCAGCTCGATTGCTACGCCAACCAGATTGCGCACGCCTTGCGCAAGTGCGGGCTCGAGACCGGCGGCTTCGTCGGCATCCTGCTCGACAAGTCGCCCGGCCTCTACGCCGCGATGCTGGGAGCCCTGAAGGCGGGCGCCGCCTATGTGCCGCTCGACCCGAAGTTTCCGACCGATCGGATGACCGCGATCCTGGAAGACTGCAAGGCCTCCGTGGTGATCACGGATACCGCTGGTGCGGAGAGGATCGGCAATTCTATTGCGGCGTCGCTGCTTCTGCTCGATGCCGACAAAGCATTGCTAAGCGAGCTGCCCGAAGACGCAGTGCCGTTCCGCAAGGTCGGCGTGATGCCGATGGACCCGTGCTACGTCATTTACACGTCGGGTTCGACCGGACGTCCAAAGGGTGTCGTCGTAGAGCATCGCAACGCGTCGGCATTTGTCGACGGAATGCTTGATGCGTATTGCGTCGACGATAGCGAGCGCATCTACCAGGGCTTCTCAGTGGCGTTCGACGCCTCGGTCGAGGAGATCTGGCTGGCGTTCTCGCTCGGGGCGACTTTGGTCGTCCCCCCGCAGGAGGTCTCGCGCTCCCCGGGCGACGCTGCCGAATTCATCCGGACGCGTCAAATAACCTACTTCTCGACGATCCCGACTTTCCTTTCGATGATCGATCAGGAGCTGCCTGGCGTCTCGACCATCGTGGTCGGCGGCGAAGCTTGCTCGCCCGAGCTCGTCAACCGCTGGGCGCAGCCATGGCGGCGGCTGCTCAATACGTACGGCCCGACGGAGGCGACCGTCGTCGCGACGCTGTCCGAGTGCGTTCCGGGGCAACCCGTCACGATCGGCAAGCCGCTGCCGGGCTACAAGACATACGTCCTCGACGAAGATGGAGAGCTGGTGCCGGTAGGCGGCGTCGGCGAGCTTTACATCGGCGGCCCGGCCGTAGCACGCGGCTACATGAATTCGCAGGAGATGACGGACGAGCGCTTCGTCAACTATCCGGACATCGACGATGGCCGCCTTTATCGCACCGGCGATCAGGTCCGGTTGATGGAAACCGGCGATCTGCAATTCCTCGGGCGCATTGACGGGCAGATCAAGATACGCGGGTTCCGCGTCGAGCTGGCAGAGATCGAAGCGGTGTTGCAGCAGCAGCCGCGCGTTCGCGCAGCGGGCGTCACTGTCGCACAGAGCGATCACGGGATGGAGCTGGCGGCGTTCGTCGTGACCGATGGCGATGAACCCCTCGACACAGGCGCGCTGGCGGAAAGCATTGCGCATCTGCTGCCGGAATACATGCTGCCCAAGTATCTGGATGTCGTCGACGAGATTCCCTTGTCCAACAGCGGGAAGATCGATCGCAAGGCACTGCCGCAGCCGCAGACACTGCTGCGCCGCGCGCAACGTTCCTGCGAGCCCGCCGCGGACGACCTGGAGCGCCGCGTCGTCGAGATCTGGCAAGTGGCGATGGGCATCCCGGAAATCTCCGTCACGGATGATTTCTTCACCGATCTCAGGGGGCACTCGCTGCTCGCGGCGCGAGCGGTCACGGAACTGCGCGCGCGCTTTCCTCAAGCGGGCCTCTCGGTCCGCGATCTCTATCGGTATCCAACTGTCCGGGCTCTCGCCGGCGAGCTGCGCTCGCGCGGGATCGAGGCAGCCGTCACGTCTGCGGCGAACGACGACGAAGCCATAACACCTAGCGAGATCGCGTTTGCGAGCGTCGGACTCGTCACCCGTACGCTCGTCAGTTTGCTCCAAGGCGTCTCCGTGATCGGCTACTACGCGCTCGTCTCGGCGCCCATCACCGCCGCCATTCTGATGCTGGCCGCCGTGCACGACGGACTCATCACGTGGCCCGACGCCGCACTGATGTCGACGATCGTCGGCTTCGGCTACTGGCCCGCGATGTTGATGCTGACGATAGGGCTGAAGTGGCTGGTGATCGGCCGCTTCCGTCCGGGCCGCTATCCGGTTTGGGGCTTCTACTATTTTCGCTGGTGGCTGGTGACACGGTTCCAAGCGCTGTCTTGGTCCGACATGTTCAGCGGCACCCCGCTGATGACCCTTTATTTCCGCGCGATGGGAGCACAGGTCGGCAAGGGCGTGATGCTCGGCACCTCGCACTGTCTCGCATTCGACATGGTGAAGATCGGCGACGGCGCGAGCATCGGCGTCGAGACACAGCTTCTTGGCTGCAGAGTGGAAGACGGGATGCTCGTCATCGCGCCCGTCACGATCGGTCGCGATTGCCTCGTCGGCATGCACTGCAATCTCGGGCTGGATTCGAGCATGGGTGACGGTGCGCGTCTAGACGACATGTCGCTGCTGCCGGACGGCGTGCATCTCGACGATCGCGAAATGCGTGCCGGTGTTCCGGCACAGCCGGCGAATGTGCGTGCGCCTGGCGATCAGCTGATGCCGCCGCCTCGCCGTGGCCGCGCCGTGCTGTTCGGCCTTCTGCACCTGGGGCTGATTTATGCGATGGGCTATTTCCTGCTCGCGACGATTGTGCCGTCGGCTGCTCTCATTCTTGCGGCCATCTATTTCGGCGGCGCTGGCTGGGCCATCGCGGCAGCGCTCGTCTCGGTGCCGCTATCGGTCGGCGTCTACGCATGCGGCGTCATTGCCGTGAAGCGCTACCTGATCGGCAAGCTCGACACCGGCACGATAAGGTTGCACAGCCTTTCCTATCTCAAACACTGGTTCTCCAAGTACCTGATGGAGAACACGCGGCAGATCCTAATGCCGCTGTACGCAACGGTTTACCTGCCGGCATTCCTGCGCCGGCTGGGTGCCGAGATCGGCGAAGGCAGTGAGATTTCTACGGTGGCGCACATCTGCCCCGATCACCTGGAAGTGGGCGACGGCAGCTTCCTGGCGGACGCCTGCCTTGTCGGGGGCCATCGCGCCCACGCCGGCTACTTCCAGACCGCCCCTGTGATGATCGGGTCGAAGTCGTTCGTCGGGAACAGCGCATTGCTTCCGGGTGGCACCATCGTCGGAGACGAAGCCCTGATCGGCGTGGCGTCGACTCCGCCGCGGTCATCCTACGTCCCCGATCACACGGCGTGGCTCGGCTCGCCTTCGTTCGAGCTGCCGCACCGCCAGCAGGATTGCTGTTTCCCCGCATCGACGACTTTCGCCCCGACCGCTGCGATGCAGCGTCAACGCGCGTTCATAGATGCGGTGCGCGTCGTCGGACCTGGCCTCATCGTGATGGCAAATCTCATCCTGTTCACGCTGGCGGTTCTCGTCGCGTGGCAAAATCTGCCGATGTGGGGCGTGGCGCTTGCCGTTCTCGCAAGCAGCGGTGCGGTCGCATTCAACTCGATCCTGATCGTCGCGCTGCTCAAAAAGGCCATCCTCGGCACGCTCGAGCCGACCGTCCGCCCGCTTTGGTCGCGGTTCGTGTGGCTCAACGAGCTCGTGAATGCGCTCTACGAGGGCGTGGTGGCGACCGTGATGACACCGCTGCTGGGAACGCGCATGGCGGCCCCTGCCCTACGAATGATGGGCTGCAAGGTCGGTAAGTGGGTGTTCATCGACACGACGCTGTTCTCGGAGTTCGACTTGGTCCACATCGACGACCATGCATCGCTGAACCTCGGCGCCACCATCCAGACGCATCTGTTCGAGGATCGCGTGTTCAAGGCCGACAATCTGCGGATCGAGCGCGGCTGCTCGGTCGGGAACATGGCCGTTGTGCTGTACGACACGCGGATGCACGTAGGGGCGAAGCTTTGCCCACTGTCGGTGCTGATGAAAGGCGAGACTCTGCCGGCCGGAACTACCTGGATCGGCATTCCATGCGAGCAGGTGCGGAACGGACAACCAGATCAGCAGAGCCTGCCGCCGCCGGTCCCGCCCGCGCCTTTCACATATGTCGAATTGCCGGCTGCCGCCTAGGCTGGCTCAATTCTCGAACGTTATGCGACCAACGAGCTTGCCGTCGCAGACGTTCGAGCAGTCGATGTAGCCCGGCACGTCGAACGAGTCATAGAAGCGCAGGTCGAACTCGAAATAGTCGACGACCACCGTGGCACCCACGTTCCAGTACCAGTAGTCGATCCCACCGTCGCTCGGCTCGCCGTCGCTGTAGGCCAGCATGCCGCTCACTGAGGGCTGCCAGTCGTCGCCGAACTTCGGCAGATACTTCAGCAGCGAGGATTCGATAATCCAGTTGCGGCCCGTTCCGCCCTGGTAGTCGGGCGAATAGTAAACCGTGATCCCGCCGACGACGTCCTTGGGGATGAAGTCATAGTTCACGCTGCCGTACAGCTCGAAGAAATCGAGGTCGGCGAAGCTCGCGGCGTTCGGATAGGCGTAATAGATGAAGCCGCCGTCGAGTTCGGTTCGACCAAACTTCTTCTTGGCGCCGACCCAGGAGTAAATCGAGTAGTCACCTGATTCCTGGAATCCGCCGTTTACATCTGGAAAGACGCCGAAGTTGACGTTCGTCGCCCAGACGCCGGCATAGAACCAGTCATATGTGAAATCGGCGCCGCCTTGGATGGCGGCACTGCCGTCGGTGTCGCTGAAGCCGCGGAAGCGATAGTCAGACGCCAGACCGACGTTGACCGTGAACTTGGCGCCTTTGGAATTCTCTTCGTTGTCGTCGAGAATGTCGAAATCTGGGACGCCTGTCTGAGCCTGGGCCGGCTGGGCATGGGCTTCAGTCAGGGGCAGAAGCGCAAGCAGCAATGCGCAAGCTGCAACGGATCTCAAGGCGAGTAGCCCATCGATGAGTCGCATTGTGTGCATGCCTCCAATGTTGGTCGGCGATGGCGTTCCATCACTCGCGGTTCGACGCTTACAGGCACAAACACCTGATTCGAGTCAGGCTCTCAAACGGAAGTCGGTGCTTGGCGGCCCGTCGCATCGTGTGCGTAACCCTGGGGACACACTGTGGGAAATCGGGTGGCATCGCGCCTCGACATGCGATGCGAATCACCGCCACTTCCATTCGAAGATTCCGTGTGCGTCGGGTCTACGTTTCGCTCGGCGAAAGAGGGCATGCAATGCAACGATTGGCTATCGGACTTTCAATCGCAATGGCAGTTGCCGGTTCGGCGCTGGCAGACGGATACGAGGATCCCAAGTCCTTCAAGGCGCCTGAGGCGCCGATCTGGAGCGGCATCTATATTGGTGCCGGCGCCGGTTACGGGCACGCCGATACACGCGACGACTACTACGAGGAATTCGGCGGCGACGTGTTCAGCTCGAGCTTCAGCGGACAGTCGGCTCAGGGCGGCCTTCTTCGCATCATGCTCGGTGCAGACCGACAGATCCGCGAGAAGTTCGTGATCGGCGGCTTTGTGGATTTCGACTGGACCGACATCAGCCAGAACTTCAAGTCTGGCGGTCCGGCTGACGATGCGATCGACGACGAGTTGACGATGGAGTGGCAGTGGTCGATCGGTGGCCGCGCAGGCTACCTCTTCACTCCGACGACGATGCTCTATTTCCTGGCCGGCTTCACACAGGCTCACTTCAAGAGCGACGGCTGGTACGACATTTATCCAGACTTCGGGCCTGCGGACGTTCTGCCGGGCAAGTCATCGGCGACATTCAATGGATTCGTCGTCGGTTTCGGCATGGAGACGTTGATCGGGCATAACCTGTTCATGCGCGGCGAGATGCGGTATTCCGAATTCGACGGCCAGGTGATCAACAGCGGGACGTACTTCGGGACGACCTACAGCGACTCCGAGCATCCCAGCTTGCTGACGGGCATGCTTGGCCTGACGTACAAGTTCCAGCACGGCTATTAAGGCAGCGCCTCGGCGCTACCTCGCTGGATCTTCTGCTGCACAAAATTGATCGCGCAAGTGAGGCTGATGGCCTTACTCGCGCGATTTGCTTTTGTGAGCGGAGATGGACGGTCCTGGGGCGGCTAGTTCTGCACAAAAAGGGGCTTGCGGCTTATCTCAAGCAGGTCACCAGCCTGTAGCATTGACATCGCGTTCGCTGCCAAGCGTTTGGGTCCGGCGGCGGTACGGCGGGTGATGACGAACGTTAGATCATCCGGCGTCAGGGGCAGGCTTTCAGCAACGTTGCCCGCAGCGCGGATGAGGCGCTCGCTGGACAACAGGACGAGATCCTCCTCGGCGATCTGACTGTCGAGGTTGGTCAGCTCGCGGTACAGCTCAATGCGCGTTTCGGCTTCGAGCTTGGCGATCTCGTGCTGAGCCTGGGCCAGCTTTTCTTCGGTCTGCGCCAGGCTTGCCTTGACGGCATCCTCGCGCTCGAGGACGTCGGAGAGTTCACCGCGGACCTGATAGAAGGCATGGTCATTGACGGTGCCGCGGTTGCGGGCTGCCGCCACGGTGTCGACGCGCTCGGAGCGGTTCTTGATGCTTTCCTCTACGTGCGTAAGGCGGGTGCGCAGAAGCTCTAGCTCGTGCTTTGCCGCACCGATCGTCGCCTGCAACGACTTCTTACGCGCATCCCGGGCCGCGAAGGCCAAGCGCCGCTCGACGGCGAACGTATCGACAAGCGTGCGCGCCTTCTCCTTGCCGGAGATTTCGACCAGCCGCGCGGGCACCTCCGCCGGCTGTCCATCGCGCTCGGCCACCAGAGCCGCGCGGCGGGCCAGCATCAGCTGCATCTGACGTGCCGACTTGTCGAGGCGCTCGCGCTCGCGGATGGACTCGGCGGCGCGGGTGAAGTCGACATAGGTTGCGCCCATACCCTCGGACAGGGCGATCGCGTGCATCACCGTCATGCCGGGCGTGTAGCGGTGGGTGCCGGGCTTGGTGATGGTGCCGACGACATAGACGGGCTCGCGACCGGAGACCACGATGCTGGCCTTGCCGTGGCGGCCCAGATTGCTTTTGAAGGCGTCGGCGAGGCGCGCCTCGAGCTGGCGCGGATTCTGGCCAACGACATTTACAGATCCCAGGATGGGCAGGAAGATGCTGCCGTCGTCCTGCACGACATACTCGCCGGAAAGCTCGACACGCTCGATGAGGTCGGGCGCAGTGCCGCCGTCGCCGTCGACGTCCACCTTCTCGAAGAATGCGATCTTCAGCCGATCCCCGATGACGTAGGCATTGGCGTCCAGCGGGACGTTCATCGCTAAGCTCGGCTTGGCTCCGCCGCCAGTGCCGATCTCCGGATACGCTTGATCCGACGTCGTCATGGCGATGGAAGGATTATCCTCGGTCGCCTCAGCCGCGGTTACGATTGCCAACAGCGATCCGGCGGCAATCAGAGGCCGCAAGACGGAATGCAGGCCGTACGAAAAGTCACTCATGATAAGCTCCCCTGGTCTTCGTTCTTTGTTGCTTCTAGGAGGCCGGGTTGACCTGCGCGCTACCGGTGCGCGCTAGCTTGCCCCAGCCGACAAAGTGGCCCTTAACCGCGGCCGCCACGCTGCGCAGAGCGACAACGTACAGAAGCTGGCGGTAACAGAATCGCTGCACGATGATCAGCGGCAGCAGCGACCAGCTGCGGGTGACGTCCATGCGCAGGGCGGCAATAGCAGCGCCGATATCGAACAGCTGGAAAATCGCCCAGTACATTGCGATCGGGAACAGACTGTTGAGCGGCTCGTAGCGTTCGGCGCGAATTGAGTCCGATGCCACGGAGAACACGCTCCACACCAGCAATGCGTCCATGAACGGCGCAATCAGTGCGAAAGCGAACTGGAAGAGATAGATGTTGGGCAGGGTGATCAGCGCGAGCGACAGAGGCCCATTGCGCAGGATCGCCCCGGCATTCTTGTGCGCCACCTGAAGTGTGCCGAAGAGCCACCGATAGCGCTGCTTCAAGAAGGCGCGCAGTGTTTCGGGGGCCTCGGTGCGGGCAATTGCACGCGGCTCGTAGATGACTTTCCAGCCGTGCCGCTCGAGCGCGATTGTCACGTCGGCGTCCTCGGCCAGCGTGTCGGAGGCGTATCCGCCCACCTGGAGAACCGCCTCGCGACGCCAAGCGCCGATGGCGCCGGGGACGACGCTGATGGCGTTGAAAAGCTCGAATGCCCTGCGGTCGAGGTTCTGGCTCGTCGCATACTCGATCGCCTGCAGGCGCGTCAGAAGGTTGATGCGATTGCCGACCATTGCCGATCCGGCAACCGCGCCGATGCTCGGGTCGCCGAAGTGGCGCACGAGGTAGCCGATGGCATCGCGGTCCAGGACAGTGTCGGCATCAATGGCGACGACAACCTCGGCGTCGGTGCACCGCAGGCCAAAGTTCAGCGCCGAAGCCTTGCCGCCGTTCGGCTTCTCGAACACCTTCACCCGGCTGTCCGAAGCAAACGCCCGGCGCACGATACCGGCGGTGTCGTCTTTCGAGCCATCGTCAACGACAACGACGTCGAAATCCATGTCGAGTGTGCTGGCAAGCAACGCTTCGACCGTGTGGCAAACGACTTTCGCCTCGTTGTACGCCGGCACCAGCACAGCGACAGACGCCGGGCGCCAGTTCGTATCACGGTGGCGGCGACGCTCACGCCGCTCCTGCACGTGAGCGCCAATGAGAATGAGGCAAAGCCGCAGCGCACCCAGCGCGGTCGCGGTAATCACGACGATCGGCGTCGCCGCATACAGGGCTTGCAGAATGCCGTACCAGACAGTCCGGATGCTCTGGCCTACGAAGGAGGCCGCGCCCGCAGTCTCGACGACAGGCATCACCTCGTCGCGCGTCTTGCCAAGGAGGCGATGCAGCGGTGCAAGCTCGTATCCGCCCGCCTGCAACGTGTCGATGATGCGCGGGAGAGCTTCGATCGTCGGCTTCCGGTTGCCGCCGCTGTCGTGCAAGAGCACGACTTGACCTGTCTCGTCCTTGATCTGTTCGAGGACACGCGCTGCGATCTGCGCCGAGGTTGGGCCCATCCAGTCGAACGGATCGACCGCGGCCGAGATTGTCAGGTAGCCGAGCTTTGCGGCACGCTCGATGACGCGCGGTGCTTCAGGCTCGTGAAGAAGATGGCGCGATGCATAGGGCGGCCGGAAGAAGATCGTGTGGCGCCCGATGCGGGATTCAAGTACGCGCTGCGCCCCGTTCAACTCGGATTCCACCGCGCCATCGCGAATGTCGAGCAGATCGGAGTGCGCGTACGTGTGGTTGCCGATATCGTGCCCCTCGTCGAGAATGCGCTGGAGCAAGGCGGGGTACGCGATGGCATTCTTGCCGACGACGAAGAATGTCGCCTTGGCGCCTTTCGCGGCGAGAAGGTCCAAGATGGCGGGCGTGTAACGCGGATCAGGCCCATCGTCGAAGGTCAGCCCGATGAGTTTTTTGTCGGCAATGGCGGGCGTCGACAGAACCGCCTGCTTCGGCAGCGATGCAAACGACTGCGCCACGATGAGGCCGAGGCCGTCATTGTAGGAGACGTTGCGCTCGCCATTCGTGGCGGCAGCTTTGAACTCGAGGAAATCGCCCTCGGCACGCGTGTAAATGTCATTACCCGGCTCTGGCTTGCGAAGCGCTGCCAGTGCGGACTTGTCCGGGATCTGCCCGCGGCCCAGAAAGCTCCAGATGCCTGGATCCTCTAGTCCCAATCGCCAGACCGCGACGCCTGCCGGACGGGTCGCAAGTGCACTTCTGGCCTGATTGAAAACCGAAGCGGCGTCGAGGAACCAGACTTCGTGCTGCTTGCCGTTGTCGGTGTACGAGAAATTGGAGTTGAGTGATGGAGACGAGAAGCTGAGATGGGCCTTGGCGCCCCTCATTGCATCCCACGCCGTTTGAACGGCGATGTCCTTCTTGCGGCCGATCGAGTCCCAGTCGTAGCCGTATGAACCGAGGCCGACGATGAGCTTGGCGCGGTTGATGGCGACGAATGGTGCCGCGAGCTGCGTTTCGAGCCAGCCCTGCGGGACGATCGGGCCGGGGCGCTGCCGCGCCGGACCGGTGAAAGTCGACAAGAGGATGTAGTCGGACGCGTCTGCCAGCACCTGCATTCTTGGGCTGGCGTCGCTGGTATCGAGAGCGAGAATGACCTTGCGGCCGTCTGCGTTCAGCTTGGCTCTGAGCTGACTGAGGAATGTCGCAAGATTGGCGTGCGAGGACGCCGGCAAGTTCGAAAGACTAAGGGTAATCCCGGCGTAGCCGTAGGAACGCAGATAATCCTCGATAGCCTGCACGAGGCGCGTACGTGCTGCCGATGTCGCCAGCAGCCCAGCCACCTTTGCGGCAGGCATGCTATCGTCGATGCTCGGATAGATGCGCACGTGCGGCGCGTGCTGCGAGAGCCAAGTCCTGACCCGTGCTTCGCGCACGCGGTCTTGTGGTGCGATCCCGCTCTCCGTCGGCGCAAACCTGAGCCAATCGGGAATGATCGCGTCGAGCTGGTCAGCGTGCCGGCGCAGTGCGATCAGACTGCTGGGGTCGTTGGCCGAGAAGAACGCCATACGCATGGCCGATGCGGCCGATGCCGGCACCTGACGATTACGGCCCGCGATGAAGCCCTCGGACGTCGCCGTCTCGGCGGTGCGGTCGACTGCGCTATCCAGGACAGTGTGCTTGCTGGCCCATGCCACCTCCGGCAGGGCGGGCGCATAGTTCGAGCCGATCTCCACGGCTGCAAAGATAGCCAACGCACCGACGGCCAGCGTCGCTGCAACGAGGTTAACGCGCTTGGCTCGTTGACCGTTCGGATCGTGGAATACAGGCTTTGAATTGTCGCCCATGGCCAGCTATCGCGATCGGCGTGCGCAAGGCGCACCGATACTTCCCAAATTGATACACGCGTTAATACTCGCGATAGAGGGAGCAAGAGCTATGCCAGCGGCGGCTGGGCGCGGTGAACGCCCACGCGGCGGACGGCCGAATTGCCTACAGATCGGAGGGGGACGAGCTACGACTGCGAGGTCGCGGCTTCAGCGGATGGGAGGCAGATGTTAAACGTCAGGCGAGGCTGTCGAGGCCTTCCGCTGGCGCTCGATCTGTATCGGAGCTTTGCGTCGTGCTGCCGACGGCGGACGTCGTGAGGGTCCCGGGATCTGTCACCGCGTCAGCCATGCCGATCAGCCCGAAGCCGACAGCGCGCGCGACGGCCTGCTCCCGCGTCAACGCTTGGAGCTTCTTGCGGGCATTGGAAAGATGCAACGCGACGGTCGGCAGTGAGATGCTCAGGGCGCGCGCGATTCCCGCGTTATCCAGGCCACATGCCAGTCCCCGAAGGCACTGAACCTCGCGTGGCGAAAGCTGCCTTTTTCTCTGCAATTTCTGTCACTTCACAAATATTCGATAGGGAGGATGCTGGACCAAATGCGAAGTGCCAGCGTCCGGCTTCACCAGTGAATATGCGCCGGATAGTGACCACAATCTATGATTGAATCAACATAAATCGCTATCCTGGGTAGCATGCCGCTCCGTGGCCACAGAGACCTGCAGACGCTGGTCGTTGTCCGCTAGGTGGCGGGTAAAGGTGTTCTGGCACTGTTCCGAGCGAGACAGCGACAACCGGACGATCTGGGCACATTCAGAGCGCGAATTCATCGAGCTTTGGAGCAAGCCATGTCGCCCTCGAACGTACGCCGCGCAGCCCTTCTCGCAGCCGCAGCCGCAGCCGTCGTCGCCTCCGCGACTTCCGCTTCGGCCTTCGATTTCAGCAATCCCTCCGATAAACGCGCTTATTGCCAGGTCTATGCCCGACAGGCGCTCAACGATGTGCAGAGCAGTCAGACCCGGCGATGCGGGTTCACAGGTATCGCGTGGAGCAATGACTTCAACGAACAGTTCAGCTGGTGCATGTCGCAGAGCGACGTCGGGGCGACGACCCAGGAGAACGTCACCCGCAGCACGGCGGTGGAGCAGTGCAGCGGTAGCGCCAGCCAATTTCCTCCAGTCGTAGCCGATACGCCGGTGCAGACCGCGAGCAACTTTCCTCCGGTGGTCGCCAACGAAGCCGTCGAGCAACCGAGCTCTTTCCCTCCGGTCGTTGCCAGCGACCCGCCACAGGTTGCCGATGAGCCGGTGGTCCAGAGCGCCAGCTTCCCTCCGGTGGTCCAATCTTCGGGCTCCAAGCCCTCCAAGTCGAGTTCGGGATCAGGGCGCACGGCGGAGGTATCGTTTCCTCCCGTCGTTGACGAGAGCGAGGTGGGCGTCGACTCCGACGTGAGCGACATCGCGACTACGGACCCCTTCGCAGAACGCGGCGAAAGAATGCGTGAGGTTGCCGAACGACCGATCGAGTTCGGGCGCGAGCACGAAGTCGAAATTCGCGAGGCCGCACACAAGGTGAAAGAGAAGTTCAAGCAGAAGCTGTCGGATCTCAAGGAGCAGCACGACAACGGCGGCGATCAGGTGGCCGACAAGCTCAAAGCAAAACTCAAACAGAAGCTCTCGAACTTCAAAGAGCAGCCCGGCAAGCACAGCGGTACGATGGCGGGCAAGTTCAAAGAGAAGATAAAGCAGAAGCTCTCGAACGTGAAGGAGCGGGGCGGCAACGGTCAGGACGAGAACTCGCTGAGGTCGAAGGTCAAGAGCGCCCTCAAGGATGGCCTGATGCGTCGCCTGGCGAACCGCTAAACCTCAAGCATTCAAAAAAGAGCCGCGCAGCATTGGCTGTGCGGCTCTTTTATTATTGGCCCGCGACGAAATCAGGAGCAGCGCGACACGCATGCCCTGCGCTTCTTCGGATCGTTGGCGAGCTTGGAGAAACAGTTGTCCTCGCACTTCTTCTTGCGGCTGGCGTTGCAGGCGCGGCGACAGGCAAACTTTCGGTCCGCGTTGTTCGCGTCGAGGAAGCACTTCTTGTAGCAGTAATCGATCGACTGAGTTGCCGGCACCGCCACTCTCGGTCCTCCGTGCAGCACCGGGGGCGAGAGTGCGACCGCAACGGCGGGAACAAGCGCGACTACTGCCGCCACGATGGCTGCGCGAAACATGCTGTCTCTCCTCCGGGCGGCGCGAAGGCCGACTTCACCTCACGATGATCTGGTCGCAGTTGGGTCCGGTCAATCCAGATGGACACGCCTTGGGGGTGGGCGTGGGCGTCGGCGTCGGCTTCGGAGCCATTGTGCACCGGCCGCGGAACATCCGCTTTGGCGCTGGACAGAAGCAATTGGGTGGCGTTCCCACCATCCCGCGGGTGCACTTGCCCTTCGATCCTTCCGTCTTCGAGGGCGTCGGGCTTGCATCCGGCACACATTGTCCCGAGCGAGACAGATGCGTCCCGGCCGGACACTTGACCGGCGGCCGCTTGCACACGCCGCCTTCAAAGCGCGTTCCCGGCGGGCAGCAGTTGGGCGGCCTGCCGGTCATGCCGAGCGGGCACTTGCAGTTCGGGAACTTACCGATGGTGCCGACCGGGCAGGGCTGGCTCGTGGTGTTGGAGCCGCCGTCGCCTTTGCCGTCATCGGTCTTGTCGGGGCGGCAGACCCCGCGCTTGAACTGCGTGCCACGCGGACAGCAATTGGGGAACGTGCCGATCGGCCTTGCTCCCTGGCACACGGGCCGCGGCTTGGGGCCAGTGGTGCCGTCGGTGCCGCCGCCGCCGTCGTCGTCTTTGTTGGGACGGCAGGCGCCACGCTCAAAGTGCGTGCCGCGCGGGCAGCAGTTGGGGAACGTTCCGATAGGACGCGCGCCTTTGCAGACCGGCGGCGGAGGCGGCGGCTTTGTTTCCCCGCCGTCGTCGATCTTGTTGAGGCGGCACGCACCACGCTCAAAGTGCGTGCCACGCGGGCAGCAATTGGGGAACGTTCCGATCGGCCTCGCACCCTCGCACACGGGCCTCGGCTTGGGGCCGCTGGTGCCGTTGGTGCCGCCGCCGCCGTCGTCGTCTTTGTTGGGACGACAGGCGCCCCGCTCGAAGTGCGTGCCACGCGGGCAGCAGTTCGGGAAGATACCAATGGGACGCGCACCCTCGCAGATGGGCTGAGGCGGAGCGACAGGCCTGACGCAGTTGCGGCCGTTCCAGTTCGTACCCACCGGACAGGCGCAAAGTCCCTCGTCCATCAGCACCATGCCGCCCTGGCATTCCGGCGTGGTGGTCGTCTTGGGCTTCTCAGGCGACTTCACCGTCACGCATGAGGATGAGGAGTCCGCGGCGCCGGCTCCGCCTCCGGCTGCCTTCCCGGCGGCGACGATGGCGCAATTGGTGAATGTATCGGCGCTACGCGGCACGCGCGCCGTTATGCGGAATGTGCGCGCCCCGCCGGCGGGGATGGCGAAATCCTCGCCCGTCTTGCAGTTGAACGGAATATCGGCCGGTTGCTCGGCACATGGAAGCGACGGTGAGGTCGACACGATGCTCATGGAGTCGACGCCAGACAGGCCGTCGGTGAGCGTCACCGCGCCCTTGTGCTCGGCCGACCCGGTGTTGGTCAGCGTCAGCTGGAACGAACATTCGGAGCCGGGCGCACAGGTGGCAGGTCCCGTCTTGTCTATCTTCAGGCTGAAGGGCTGATCGGGCGGAGCCAACTGCACGCTATGGCAAGCTGGATCAGAGCCGCTCTCAGGCGAGCCTTCCTCGCCGCCGACAGAGGCGCAATTGGAGAACGCCTTGGCGCTCGCATCGGCGGGCAACCGAACGATCATGGTGTAGCGGTTGTGCTCGCCGGGCGTGAGGTTCATGTGCCCGGTGCAGGTGAATGGGATCTGCGTCGGCGCGGGCGAGCACGGGAATGGATCGGCGCCTGCCGTCGGGGTGATCGAGACGATCTGGGCCGATGACAGGCCCGAGAGCTTGTCGGACACCGTAACGGGATCGTCGTGGACGATCTGGTCGTCGTTGAAGATGTCGAGATCGAACCTGCATTCGCTGCCGGGCTGGCACGACTGGTCGCCCGTCTTCGCCACCTTCACCTTGAACGGATCCAGCTTCTGCGAAGCGCAGCTCTTGATCGGGCCCATGCCCGCCGGGGGATCGACGAACTCGGCGCAGTTCTTGAGGACGTTGCTGTCTTTCCAGGTTTTTCCGGGTTTGACGGAAATTCCCAGCTCGATGAATTTGCCTGGGGCCAAGGGACCGAAGGTGCCCGGTTTGATCGGGTTGGGTGCACCCGGGATCGTGCAGTTGATAGAGGGGGCTCCGATGCCTCCGGCCCCTGCCTTCGTGCAGGTCCATCCAATGTTGCCGCCCGGCCCCTCCTCGAGGAGTTCAGGTGCGCCGAGTGAGATGGTGTCGCTTATGCTGATAGGCCCGACGAAATCGCTCTTCCCGGTGTTCGTGACCCGGATGATGAAGAGGCATTCCCCCTTCAGCTCGCAGTGATCCGCGCCTTTGGTACCCGGGCTCGCGTTGCGCTTCTCGAGGGCGAGGTTGGGTCCTTCAGGTCGCTTGCCCACCATCGAGGTACAAACAGACGTCACACTGCCGGCGAGCACGTCGCGGGGCAGTACGCAGTTTTCGCCAGTGAAGTCCGTGACGCCAACGGACGTCGTCAGGTCAAAGGTGATGTCGATTCCGGGCGGAAGCCTGTCGACCCCGATATCGCACCAGATGTTGCCGGGCTTGTTGCACGTGACAGTCACGGGCGAGCCGACCATCGTCGCCGAGATTACCTCAGCCTTAATGTCGGTGTTGCCGATGGCGCTTTTGATGTTGGCGGGGAAGTCGACGATCTTGATCGGACCTTTGAGATCCGCGTTGCCGATGTTCTTGGCTGTAATTCGGAACGTGCAAACTGGATCGCAGACGCCGTCGACTTTCTCCTTCTTCAGAAGGAGCTTGGGACCCTGGATAAGGTTGGCCGAGACGCACGGCTTCGCCGCCGCACCGACGACGCTGGCGCAGTTCTGCATGACCTTAGCGCCGGTCGGTTGGCTGAAGATCACCTTCACACGCAGCGTCGCCGTCCCCTGAGGGCCGATGATCATCGCCGGGATGCTGGTGCAGGTGGACGTCCCGCCCGGCGTGCACGTCCAGGTCTGGTTGGGAACGATAAGGGCACCGGGCGCAGCCTTGCCGTCGAGCGTCACCTCTTCGTTGACAACGATCGGACCGTTGACCGCGGTACCGCCCTCATTTTTGATCGCGATCGTGAAGTCGCAGCCGCCAAGGTCGGAGCATTCGGCGGGGCCGGTCTTCGTGACGGTGAGCTTGGCCTCGCCTTGCGGGCCGGGGTTGGGTCCAGGGGTTCCGTCGAGCTGAAGTGTGGCGCATGACGGCGCCGGGGCACCCTTAAGGGTCGCGCAGTTCTTCGCTTCTTTCACAGCACCGATGCCGGGACCGAGGTCGAAGGTGAGGCTGAGCGGTGGTGCGGCGCCATTGGCGGGTATCTTCAGCTTCGCAGTGCACTTGAAGCCCTGACCGCTCTTGGGACAGGACCAGGGCGCGGGAGGCGCTGGCGCGATGGTCGTCGCGCCAAAAATGGCGCCATCGCCGGTGATGGAATCATCAAACTCGACGTCGCCGTCGAAGTCATTGGCGGACGTGTTCTTGACCGCGAATGTGAACGTGCAAGCCTTCTTGTCCTTGCATGCGACGCCAGTCTTCAGCAGCGAGATCTGGCCCGCTTCGGAGGGTTGCGGTTGCTCTGGCTCTACTGGCGGCGGAAGGGTCGGCTCGGGCGTGGGCGTGCCCTGATCGTCGGGCGTGTTGGAGTTCCACGCGATGCATGAGGTGTTGTCAGCCGGATTGGCATCCTCCGTCGTGACGCCGGTGGATGGGACGACCTGAGGTGCAGCCGTCCCGGACGCTGCCGATGCGGAATTGTTCGCGGCATTGACGTCTGCGGCGTCCCCGTTGCTGACAGACGCCGTAGCTGTGATTGGACCCTCAGGCTCGGCGGAGAACGTCCCCCGCACTTCAAAACTCCTCTGCCCCTTCGGTGGCAATTGAGGTGAAGTCGAAAAGTGTATCGTGTTTCCTTCCCGGCCCGTCGCGACGCCGGGGCCGGCGCTCATGCCCGGATTGGTTCCGGGTATCGTGACGGAGAAGTTGGCGCCGACCGGCACTGTTCCAGGATTGGATAGCGTCACGATCCACGAGCAATCGCGCACCGTACCGCGCTGGACGCACTGAGGCACGCCAGAGATGGCGACGGCACGGTCGAAGCCGTTACTGGTGCTTGCAGGAAGATCGGGGAGCGCGGGCTGCTCTTTTGATTTAGCGAGGTCAGGCCTCGCCGGCTCGCCGCCCGGGCCCGGCTTGATGGTTATGCAGTTCTCGACCGTGAGGCCCCCCGGCGGTACCGCGAAGGTGGCCTTGATCTGGTTGCTGAAGTCCTGCGGACCAGGCGGAATCGTCGTCGCGCCGAAGTCGCTCGGCTCGGTGGTGAAGCCCGTTGCCGTCTTGTTGGCCGAGAAGCCGGGCTCAAACGACTGCGGTGCGACGGAGAAGCGATCCTCGAAGATGATGTCATTCGCAACGAAGGGCGTCGTCGGCGAGGTGTTGGCAAGATTGATCCGATACTCGCATTCGGCCTTGTCCGGCGCCACGAGCTTGCAGGTTTGAGTTTTAGTGGGCGCAAGATTGGCTGCGTTCGGGTCGACCGTCCCACCGCCACCGTCCTCCGTCGTCTCCTCGACGGGGGGGAAGGTCTCGCCGCCGCCCTCATCAGCAGTCGCGCCACCACCGCCGTCTTCGACCGGCGGGAAGGTTCCGCCACCGCCGCCTGCACCGCCGTCCGCAACCGGCGGGAATGCGTCACCGCCCTCCACGGGCGGACCGCCTTCCGCGATTGGTGGGAAACCCGCGTCGACGCCGCACTGACGCAGCGCCGCGACGCTGCCCACGTGCCCCTGAGCGGAGGGGTCCTCCTGGCGCGGATCGAAGTCGATAGACGCGCTCTGCGTCGGCGGGACGTTCGCCGGGCGTACAAGCTCCAGCGCGTTGAATTGGACGCCGCTCGCCGTCGCATTGGCGCCGAGGGTATCGCCGGTGACGGCCACGGCGCCGTCGCAGGTGTTCAGGTCGAGGATGCCATCCGGCTTGTAGCCGTACTGCAGGCTGACGCCGCCGCTGCCGGCGTTGTTGCCGTCGGCTGTGCCGATGGCATAGGTCGCGGGGTCTTTGCTCCACAGTCCTGGCGTGCTCGGGTCGTCTGGAGCTTCCAGCGTGTACCTGAGCACCTGCGCGCCCGTATCGGCGAAGCTGCCGTAATCGTAAGGGCTCTTCAGCGAGCCGCGTTGTGCGAGCAGCATGCGGCCGCTGGCGTCAAAGGCAATGGACGTGATTGGGAACGGCTGGTCGGCCTTGACGGCGACCTCCAGCCTCGGGTCACTGAGGAAGGCTCCGCCGCTCAGACCGACGGACCAGATCTCAGGCCCTTCGGCGACCGCGTAATACAGACGCCCGGCATGCACGGCGAGGGCATCAATCCGACGCGCCGGCTGGGTGAAGCCCCAGGTCGCCGGATCATCGGCCTTGAAATCGTTGCTCGTGATGTCGAGTCGGTTGCCATCGTCGGATACGGCCTCCAGGCCCGCCGCCCGGCGACCCGCCACGCCGTGATCGAATTGTCCGAGGTCCGCAGCGTTGTATTCGAGACCGAAGCGGTGGATGAGCCCGTTGTCGAGATCGGAGGCATAAAGAGTGCGCGAGGCGGGGTCGTACGCCAGTCCACCTATGCCGGGACCGCTGTTGAGGCTTCCGGAGAACGCAGTGTCGGCGAGGTAAGTGGCCGTTCCCGTCGCGCCGTCAATCTTGTAGATGGCCCCGGGGCTGTCGCTGGACAGGCTGCCGAACTGGCCTTCCATGAAGCTGGCATCGGGTGCGCCCGCCTTGAGACGGATCGGCTTTCCGTCCGCGGCGCGGCCGGCGCCGACTATGCGCAGTCCGAACGCGGATGTTGCGGCCGCGAAGATACGCGGTGGGCCGCCGTTGTCGCTCGGATCGATGGCCAGCGCGAACACCTGGCCGATGTCTTTTGCAGGGAAATCAAGGCGCAAAGGCGCGTTGACCAACTGGCCAGCGGGCGCGCCGCTGAGGCTGGACGCATCGAAGATGCGCAGGGATGGCCCGCTCAGATCGATGAAGGTGCGGTCCAGGGGATCGACGCCGGGCGGGAGTTTATCCGTGGCCAGCGCAGTGCCGGAGAAGCCGGTGACTGCAACGTCGCCTGCCCGGATTGCTGCTGCCGCCGGCGCCTCGCCGACAGTCTGGGCGGGAGAACTGCCGCTCATCACCAGAGTTGTGAATGCGACTGAGGCCGCGACCGCAATCGGGGCCATCCAACGGGACACGTGCATCTCAACCCTGTGCCAGAACTGCTATCTGCGGTGCCGTGATTTTCTCAGGATTAGTGGCGCGCTGCCTCATCCGTTCGGATGAGGCGTCGGGGATGGTGTCGAAAAAGGAGGGCGGCTCCGGCCACCAGCTTGATGAGGTCGGCCTGGCGCCGGCAGTCCGTCTTTTGAAACAGATCGCGCAAATGTGTCATGACCGTTGTCGCTGTGCTGCCGCGGCCGCTAGGCCCTCCGGCAGTAGAGAAAGCAAAATCTCTGGAGCTCAAATCGTCGGCAGTGATCGCGCCGTGGTCGTCGACAAAGCCTCCCCTGCAAGCGGATGAGGCCAGAGCTTTCTCTCATAGTTATTGCTTGTACGGAAGAAGTTTGAATGGGGTTGAGGTGGCTTACGATGCTCGTTCGGCGGACTTGGTTGTCGGTGTGCAAACAATGGACGGAAGAAATCCCATCGGCCTGCTCGCCGGTCGGAGCCCGAGTAGCGCAGAGCTCCGTCCCGCCTATGCATCGCGGATGTTCTGCTCGCTCCGCCGCTAAGTCGCGTTTGCGTCGCTCCGGACACGGAGACGCGAGGCGACGGTCGGGCCCCAACACCCTATGATCGCGCTCCAAGGCGGCGGACAGGGTGATGCATGGCATATGACGTTCTGATTGCTGGCGCGGGCCCGGCCGGCATGAGCGCCGCTCTCGTATTGGCCCGCTGCCGTCGCGAGGTCCTTTTGTGCGGCTGGGGCAAGCGACGCAATTACGCTTCGCATGGTATTCACAGTCTGCTCACGCATGAAGGGCGCACTCCGGACGACTTCATCGCCGCGGCGGAGGCGGACCTGACGCGGTACACTGCACTGCAGCGGCGCAGTGTCGAGGTGGTGTCCATCGCGCCCAACGGCAATTGCTTCGAGTTCCGCTGCTCCGACGGCAGCAGCGGTCAGGCGAAGAAGGTTCTGCTGGCAACGGGGCTCGCCGATGAGCTGCCGGCACTCTCCGGCATCGAGGCGTTGTATGGCTGCTCGGTGCATCACTGTCTTTATTGCGACGGATTCGAATACGCCGATAAACCGATCGCCGCTTTCGGCGAAGGCGACAAGGGCGCAGGTCTTGCCCTCATGATGAAGCAGTGGTCGGCTGACGTCGTGTTGCTGACGAACGGCGGGGCGGTACCAAGCGCCGAGATGGATGATCGCCTTCAGTCGCATGGCATCCGGCGCATCGAGACCAAGATCGCGGGACTGGAAGGAGATGGCAGCATTCTCCGCCGGGTCCGCTTTACCGATGGCTCGCATTTAGAGCGAGCTGCGCTGTTCTTTTCGACGGGTTGCCATCAGAAGTCGGATCTATGGCGTGCGCTCGGCTGCGCGCGTGACGAGAAGGGCGGCATCATCACCGATCCCCTGACCGAGGAAACCACCGTCGCCGGTGTCTATGTTGCGGGTGACGTCTCGCGCGACGTACTGCTTGTCTGCGTCGCGATGGCAGAGGGAGCCAAGGCGGCGGTCGCGATCAATCGCGCGCTGCTGCGTGAGGATGGCTTGCTGTAGCCGTGCGGTGCGTTGCGGGACCTAGCCGAAGACAGACCACTCCAGCCGTTCAGCGAGGCCTTGCAGCGCCTCGGTCCCGAGCTGGGAGTTGCCGTATCGATCCAATCCGGGCGACCACACGGCAATAGATGCGCGTCCGGGCGCCACCGCCAGTATCCCGCCGCCGACACCGCTCTTCGCAGGGAGCCCGACTCTAAAGGCGAAATCACCGGATGCATCGTACTGCCCACACATCAGCATCAACGAGCAGATGCGACGCGCCCGTTCACGAGAGATCACGGTGCAGCCATCCTGAGGCATGCGCCCGCCATTGGCGAGGAAGAGGCCGGCGCGCGCCAACTGGCGGCATGACATCGCGATCGCGCACTGATGAAAATAGACGCCGAGAGGCAGCTCGGGCGCGTGCTGGAGATTGCCGAATGAGCGCATGTAGTTTGCCAAAGCAATATTCCTATGGCCCGTCTGTTGCTCGCTTCGTGCAACCGCGGGGTCCACGGTGATGCTGTCGTCGTCGGCCACCGACCGCACGAACCGCACGATCTCACCGATCGCTTCCTTCGGACGATGGCCGGCCAGGATCGCGTCGCAGACGACGATTGCACCCGCGTTGATGAAGGGGTTCCGCGGAATGCCGTTCTCGTGCTCGAGCTGCACGATCGAGTTGAAGCTGCTGCCCGAGGGCTCGCGACTGACGCGGCGCCAGATTTCATCGCCAAGCTTGCCGAGAGCAAGTGTAAGGGCGAACACCTTCGAAATGCTCTGGATCGAGAACGGCTCATCGCCGTCGCCGGCGCAATAGACTTCACCGTCTACCGTCGCGACCGCCATTCCAAATTTACCAGGGTTGACCTTCCCAAGTTGGGGGATGTAATCGGCGACCTTGCCCAATCCTCGCCGAGGCATGAGCTCCGTGTAGGTTAGGTCTATCTGCCGCTTCAGATCAGCCATGGAACGGCTCGTCACTGCGTAGACCCGCCACGACCGCACCTGCTACAGATGACGCCTCGGCGCGGCGACGAATCGGCAATTCCAAGGACGTCCACTGAACATGACCCAGAAGACCAAGGCGCGAAAACCGTCGCAGAAAGCGGGATCGCCGAAGGAAGGTTTGGCTCGGCGGCAGGAGATCCTGTCCGCTGCTCTCAACCTTTTTTCCTCGCGCGACTACTCGACCATCACGATCAAGGAAATCGCTCAGCTTGCGGGCGTGAACACGTCCCTGCTCTACTACTACTTCGAGGACAAGGAAGCGCTGTTTCGTGCGGCTCTCGAGGAGGCCGTCGGGACCGCGATGAGGAACTATGACGATGTCGCAAGCAAGCACTCGGAGCCGGTCGACCTCATCGATGATTGGTTCCAAATGCATGTCGTCCTCGCCGAAGATATTCGTCGCCTGGTCAAGATTCTGATGGACTACTCTGGGTCACCGTCTCAGACCCGCGTGCTGGACGACGTCGTACGGAAGTTCTACGACGTGGAGATCCAGATCCTGACAAAGGCCATCCGCCGGGGACAACGCGCGGGGCTCTTCAACGCGGTATCGCCGCAAGCTGCCGCGGCGTTCGCATCGACGCATCTGGATGGCATCATGGTGCGGTCCGTCATTCAGCCTCAGCTCGATATCGCAGGCGCTGTCGACACCCTGCGTGAGGCGTTCTGGGCTTACGTCGGCTACAAAAAGTAGCCGCCCTCTTCTTCCCTGCGTCAGCATCTTCGTCCCCGGCCGCAGCATCGCCGACATCGGCGGTGTCGCGGTTTTCACCACGTAAAAAGTGGAGAGTTCCGCTTCGGCACACGTGTTGATTGACCGATCAATCAACACGTGTCAAGGTCGCCTCCATAGGGACTGAACGCTAGGAAGGCGGATAGAACACAACAAGTGTCGCCCGCCTGAGGGAGGTTAAATTGACCGACGCTACGCTGCCTCAGGCAGCCGCCGGCAGGGCGGGTGCCGCAGACAACTATTCTCTCGTTCGCACTCTGGATTGGACGCACGCGTTTTGGTTTGCGGCCGGCACGCCCGCGCTCGTCTTGTTTTCCGTGGGCGCCATCGCAGCGACTTCCGGCAACATCTCGCCGCTGGTTTGGACCATCTCAATTCTGTTCGGCTTCGTTCAGGCATTCACGTACGCCGAGATCTCGTCGATGTACCCGCACAAGTCGGGTGGTGCATCGGTCTACGGGGCGCTCGCGTGGGTTCGTTACGGCAAGATGCTCGGCCCGATTTCGGTCTGGTCCAATTGGTTTTCGTGGACGCCCGTTCTTGCGATCGGAACCGGATTGGGCGCGGGCTACATCCTGAACCTGTTCTTCACGCCAGGGCATTGGATACAGACCTGGCAGGTCACTCTTCTGGATCTCAGCTTCCTGAAGGAAGGCCTCAGCCTGCGGATCAACTCGGTGTTCATCCTGGGCTGGCTGCTGGTTCTCGCAGTGTTCTCAGTCCAGCATCGCGGCGTCTTGAAAGCCGCCAATCTTCAAAAGCTGCTCGCCATCACCGCTCTCGCACCGCTGATGATCATCGGCCTGGTGCCGCTGCTCTCGGGCAATATCTCCGCGGAGAGCTTCATTCCGTTTGTGCCCCTGGCTCGCGATACCGCGGGCAACCCCGTCCCCGGTGCATGGGATATGGCGGGCTGGACCGTCTTTGCCGGCGCTCTCTTCATCGCGGGCTGGTCGACTTACGCCTTTGAGACGGCTGTCTGCTACACACGCGAGTTCAAAAATCCCGGCACCGATACGCCACGGGCACTCATCGCTGCGGGCTTGCTGTGCGTAGTGGTGTTCTCGTTGGTGCCACTCGCCTTCCAGGGTTCTCTCGGCCTCAACGGCATGCTCGATCCAGGCATTTACAGCGGCATGGGTGTTGCCGATGCGATGGCGGGAATGATCGGCGCCAACGCCATCGTGACCAAGGTGCTGGTGGTGATGCTGATCCTCGCGCTGCTGCTGACGGTCAGCATGTCGATGGCCGGCTCGGCGCGCACGCTCTACCAGGGTGCCGTTGACGGATGGCTTCCGCGCTACCTCGGCCGGGTGAACAACCACGGCGCGCCTGTAGCGGCCATGTGGACGGACCTGTGCTTCAACATGCTGCTGTTGATGATGTCCGATTACGTGTTCCTGCTGGCCATCGCCAACGTCAACTACATGATCTTCAACTTCCTCAATCTCCAAGCGGGTTGGCTGCATCGCATCGACCGCCCCGAAATGCCCCGCCCCTACCGCGCTCCGACCGTAGTCCTCGCAGCAGGCGCCGTTCTCGGCTTCGTCAATCTCCTGCTGCTCGGCATGGGCGCCAACATCTGGGGACCGGGGACTCTCGCCGCAGGCTTCGCCGTCGCGCTGATGATCCTGCCGGTCTTTGCCTTCCGGCACTACGTGGTGGATCGCGGCAAGTTCCCCGCGCAGACCTTCGAGGATTTCGCAGGCGTCGATCAATCGGAGGTCAAGACGCGTGCCGGAATTCTTCCATACCTGACGCTCGCTGCCGGCGCTGCAGTCATCGCGTTTGGCTACAGCATCGCAGTCTACTGACAGGCCAGAAACTTCGGTGGCGGCACGCCGAGCCTGTCTCACAGCGATGGCTGCCGGCCGAACCAACCACTCGGAAAACGTAATCAGGACCAAACCAATGACAACGGATAAAGACAGCTCAGTCGCTACTCTCAAGAAGAAGCTCGAGACGGCTGGTGTGAAGTACATGATGCCGACGTATGTCGACATGCACGGCGTCTCCAAGACGAAGGTCGTTCCCCTGCCCCACATCGAGGACATGGTCGACGGATCGGAGCTGTGCACCGGCGCCGCCCTCGACGGCGTTCCGCAGGACGTGAGCGACGAGGAGGTGTCGTCACATCCAGACGTACGCTCGGCGACGATCCTGCCTTGGAATAGCGACGTCGCATGGTTCGCCAGCGATCTGTGGTGCGGCGGAAAGCCGTTCGAGCCCTGCAGCCGGAACATCCTGAAGCGGACGTTGGCGATCGCCGACGAGATGGGGTACGGGGTCAATCTGGGCATCGAGGCTGAGTTCTTCGTGCTCAAGGATGACGAGCAGAACGGGTTCAGCCCGCTGTCCGATCGCCACCATCTCGCCAAGCCCGCCTATGACGTTTCGCGCTTCCTCGATAACCGCGGGTGGTTGTTCGAACTCGTCAACGCCATGAACGATCTCGGATGGGACGTCTACTCGCTGGACCACGAGGACGGCATCGGCCAGTTCGAGATCGATTTCCGGCACGCCGATGCGCTGACGATGTCGGACCGCTACGTCTTCTTCCGGTTGATGGCACATGAAATCGCACGCAAGCATGGCGGCTTCGCCACGTTCATGCCCAAGCCGTACGCGGACCGCGCGGGAAGCGGAGCGCACTTCAACATGTCGCTTGCCGACAAATCCACCGGCAGGAACCTGTTCGCGTCCGACGACGATGAGCGTGGATGCAAGCTCGGCAAACTGGGCTATCACTTCATCGCAGGCGTGCTGAAGCACTTGCCGGCGATCTGTGCGGTCGTTGCGCCGACCGTCAACAGCTACAAGCGCCTCGTCACCAAAGGAAGCATGTCCGGCTTCACCTGGGCGCCGGTATTCCTCTGCTACGGCAACAACAACCGCACGAACACGGTGCGCATTCCCAAGAGCGGCGGTCGTGTGGAGCTTCGCGTGGCGGACAGCGCCTGCAATCCGTACCTCGGTGCTGCAATGACCATTCGCGCCGGGCTTGAAGGCATTCGCGATCAGCTCGACCCGGGTGAGCCGCATCTCGACAACATGTATCTCAAGACGCCGCAGGAGCTGGTCGAGCTGGGCGTGAAGCAGCTCCCAGGATCGCTCTCGGAGGCGCTCGATGCATTCGAGGCTGACCCGCTTTCGAAGGACGTGTTCGGCGACGCAATGTTCAAATCGTGGCTCGAATTCAAGCGTGATGAGTGGCACGCCTACACGAACCACGTATCGCAATGGGAAGTCGCGCGTTACCTGAAATTCTATTGATACCTGAGAGAGGCGCGAACGAACGATCTGTTCGGCTTCCAACTGGAAAGCGTTGCGGGCTCCCTTGCGCAGCGTTTTCCTTTTTTGGGTCGCACGTCGCGACGCGTCGCCATTGAAAAAATCATCACGCAGGATCATCCGCGCCATGAACTGGGCAGACCGCACGTGGACAGAATTCCCCGCAGATCTCGCCGCGTCCAAAAGGACGGCGCTTCTTCCCATCGGAGCGACTGAGCAGCATGGGCCGCACCTTGCCACCGGCATGGATACGGTTATCGCCGATAGGCTCTGCCGCGAAGTCGCCGAGCGTACCGGGGTGCTGGCGCTGCCCACGCTCCCCTATGGCTGCTCGCTCGGTCACAGCCGTCGCTGGCCTGGAACGATCGCAGTGCAGCCGATCACCCTCATCACCCTCGTGAAGGAGATCGGCGACTGGGCCTACCACACCGGCGTTCGCAGGCTGCTGATGGTGAACGGGCACGTTACGAATGCCGCGCCATTGCGCTGCGCGCTCGAGATGCTCAGAGCCGAACACGACGACCTCATGGTGGCCGTGATCAATACGGCGCAGCTGAGCAAACGCGTGCAAGAGTCCCATGCCTCGGACGGTTATGATTGGCACGCCAACAGAGCGGAAACCGCTCTCATGCTCGCGATTGCACCGGAAACGGTGAGAGGCGAGGCCATAAACGGCGCCGACGATCCCGATCGAACCGACGGACTTGTCTTTGCTCATCCGGTCAATCGAACAAGCACCAATGGGGTTACGGGACAGCCGAGTCTGGCCACTCGCGCCGAAGGGACCCAGCTTTTCTCCTGGATGGTGGAAGACCTTTCATTGCTGGTCGAAAAGGCCAAATGGGAAACGCCGCCGCTGCAGCAGTCCTACTTCGAGGAAGCACCGGGTTGGGATGGCCATAACGAGCTTGCCGCGGCCCGCGCCGCCGGCACCCAACGCGGCAGGTGACTGAGGCTCTCGTCTCGTCGGGCACATCAGTTGTGACACTGCCGCCTCGTGCACTTGCATGAGCCGAGACGTCAGTCTCGCATGAGGTGGGTCAGTCCATCCGTTTGATCGGACCCGGCGTGGGTCGCAATCGCGCGTGGTCGCAGGCTTGAGATCGCCGCGTCGTCGCGGCCCTTCGCCGGCCGCGCTGGACTCGCGGCTGGTTCTGTCTCAAGCAGCCAGATCTCATGCCGCAAAAGCATGATGTCCGCCTCCAGTCCGGGGACGAGCGGAAGCAGGGCAACCAGCGCTGCAATGCGCTCTTCTCGGCTGAGGACTGCCCGCTCGAGACGGTACGCGGAAAGGTAAACGACTTCGCCCATCGGACATTCGCCTGCGCTGCCTCGTGTCGATAACGAAGCAGCCTGCGTCGGCGTTCCGGGATTGCACCGAGCGCGTTCGAGCCAGGGGTCGCCTGTCGCAGCGGGGCCGCGGGAGATGCGCCGCACGATCAGCGGTGGGTCCTCCGGTACGCCGACGACCAGGGGCGGACGTTTGTCCTGACGGTCAATCCAGCGCGAGAGTGAATCCGCGGGGACGCCGGAGCCAGAAGATCCGGAGCG
This sequence comes from uncultured Hyphomicrobium sp., assembly GCA_964493785.1. Classification (GTDB taxonomy): domain Bacteria; phylum Pseudomonadota; class Alphaproteobacteria; order Rhizobiales; family Hyphomicrobiaceae; genus Hyphomicrobium_A. Next base: position 123,621 of record CAZBPM010000008.1, read on the forward strand.
GGCAGCCTGAAATGGCAGGCGCAAAAACAGCCCCATATCTGCGGGTTAGTCAGATTTTGTGGATGCTGGCGGTCCCTACGGGAGTCGAACCCGTCTTTCAAGATTGAAAATCTCGCGTCCTAACCGATAGACGAAGGGACCGGCAGGGCCATCCGTATAGGGGCGTTTGCCGCCCCGCGCAAGCGAGGCCCGCTGTCTCATAGGGCACAGCGCCCCAGGGCCGGCTCGGGCAGGTTAAGTGCCGAAGACCTCGTCGCAAACCAGCCGGAGAAAACCCGATGAACCTGATCGCCCGGAGCGCCCTCGGCCTTGCCGCGGGCCTCGTTACCGTCTTCCTCATCGACCACTTCATCTGGCCCGGCACGCTGGTGCCGGGAGCGATCGGCGTGGTGACGGCTGTCGCCGTGCTGGCGCCATTCGGCCGGCGCGACACCTGAACAAAATCAGGCTTGGCGGCGGGGGTCGGCGGCGTCCTCGATGTGCACCTCGACGCGCTCGCGGCCGTTGAAGGACGAACGCTTGACGCTGCCCGCGATGTGGAGCGGCATGCCACCGGCGCCGAGCAGCATGTCGCCGAGCGGCGAACCGGCGGCGCGGAAAGCGATGCCCTCGAGCCGGGATCCGTCGGCCGATTGCAGCACGCAGCGCACGTGCGCCTCGCCGACGATTTTGGCAAACTTGACGTGCGTTGCCGGGAAGGCGAACCGTGGCGCCGGATTGCCCTGGCCGTAGGGGCCAACGCGGCCGAGAAGATCGATGAGGTCGTCGGTCACACCGGCGGCGGTGAGGGCGCCATCAATCTCCAGAGCATGGCGCTCCCGCGCTTGGCCGAGACTGCCCTTCAGGGCGCCGCGCATGAACTCCTCGAGCACCGCGACCTTGTCGCGTGCGACCGTCAGGCCTGCTGCCATGGCATGGCCGCCGCCCTTGACAAGGTGGCCGGCTGCAACCGCGGCACGTACCGCACCGCCGATGTCGGCGCCGGCGACCGACCGCAACGATCCGGTGCCCTCGCCGCCTGTCTCTTCGGTCCAAGCGATGACGCACGACGGCAGCCGGAAGCGCTCGGTCAGACGGCTGGCGACGAGCCCGACGACGCCCTTGTGCCAGGTGTGCGAACCAAGCACGAGCAACGCCGTGTCTGGATGATCGGCAAGCTTGATCTCGGCCGCCGCCAGCGCCTCGTCGAGCATCTGCTTCTCGATGGCGCGGCGCTCTTTGTTGAGGCGATCGAGCAGCGCGGCGATGCGCGCCGCCTCTGCCTCGTCCTCGCCGGCAAGCAGGCGTGAGCCCAGCGCCGCATCGCCGATGCGGCCGCCCGCGTTGATGCGCGGCCCGAGGATGAAGCCGAGGTGATACGGCGTCGGCGGTTCGTTGAGACCGGCCGCATCCGAGAGCGCCTTGAGGCCCTTGTTGCGGCGCCAGCGCATCACTTGCAGGCCTTGCGTGACATAGGCGCGATTGAGTCCAGTGAGCGGCACAACGTCGGCGACGGTCGCCAGCGCGACGAGATCCAGCTCGCTCATGAGGTCGGGCTCGGCCGTTCCCTTCGCGTAGAAGCCGCGGCGGCGCAATTCGCGGACCGTGGCAACGAGAACGAGGAAACACACGCCGGCGGCACACAGATGCCCAAGGCCGGAGACGTCGTCCTGACGGTTGGGATTGACCACGGCTCGCGCCGGCGGCAGCAGTTCGTCGGCCTGATGGTGATCGATGACGATCACGTCGCAGCCGAGCTTCGCGGCGGCCTCCAGCGGATCGCGGCTGGTGGTGCCACAGTCGACGGTGACGATCAGCTGCGCGCCATCCTTGATGAGGCCTTCGATAGCGGCGACGTTGGGGCCATAGCCTTCGAACAGGCGATCGGGGATGTAGATGCGCGCGGCGATGCCGTGGTGTGCGAAGAAGCGCGCCATCAGCGCAGCAGACGAGGCACCATCGACGTCATAGTCGCCGAACACGGCGACGGACTGTCGCTTCTCGATGGCGTCGGCGATACGTGCGGCGGCGGCGTCCATGTCTCGTACGGCGCTCGGATCGGGCATCAGCGCCTTGAGCGTGGGATTGAGCACAACGGGCACATCGTCGACCGCGATGCCGCGCGCGGCGAGAACCCTGCCCAGCAGTTCCGGCAATCCGTGACGCTGGCTGATGGCGCCGGCGCGCAATGTTCCGTCGCCGTGGAGCCGCTCGCGCCACATGAGCCCGCGCGCCGATGAGGCGATGCCGAGAAACGGCGCGGTCGGTGCCGCATCGTCCCGTCGCTGGCGCGCTACGCTACCCATGCTGCCCCCTCAATGATTCGTCTCAGGCGAATTGCATCACCCAGAACAAGAGTTGGCGATACTCCGGGCAAGGGTTATCCACAGGCTGGGCTAGCTGCGGTAATGGCGCCAGAGGCGCTGCAACGTGCGATGGATCTCGTACGGCTCGCCATCGAAAGGCTCGAGATTGACGCCGACCAGGTTCGAGCGCGGCATGTGCCAGGGCAGGCGCATGAGCGAGCGCCAGAACGGCAGCTTGCGCCAATCGGCAACGAGGGCGCTGGACAGCTTGGTTTTGAGGCCGATCTGGAGCTCATGGATTGTGCTGGCGCGGACTGCAAGCTCGGTCAGCTCGATGCCATCGATGGCACTCCAGCGGATCAGCCCCAGGCCCTGGACGAAGATGCCGTACTGGTTGGCGCCGACAATGGGGCGGCGCTCGATCAGGGGGAAATTGTAGTAGGCGACGCCGGCTGCACCCACACCCAGCACCAGCCACAACGTCCCGCCGGTGACCATGCCGGCGGCGAGCAGCGCGGCGGCAAGAAACGCGACGACGTAGACCGGCGCCTGAATCTCCTCGCGGCCGTAGGTCACCGAGTAGCCGCCGACGTCACGCTCGTCCAAGCTTGCATCCTCCGGGCGGTTCCGCGCAGGGCGCCATTGTCGAGGAAGGGCGGCCGAGGTTCAAGCGGGTATGCGTGCGACTTGTCCCGGCGGCGGGAGGATATGGGCGAGCAATCGAGACGGAGACGGTTTCAGACGCCGTAGCGGGCAGCGACGTCGCGGATGGTCGACTTGATACGGCGGACGGTCCCGGTCTTGGAGCGCATGGTGACCGAGTCCACCTCAGCGCAGTCGCCGAAGAAGCGGACACCGTCGAGCAGCGAGCCGCCCGTCACGCCGGCAGCGGAGAAGATCACGTCTCCGGCAGCCATGTCCTCGAGCTTGAACTTGCGGTTGATGTCGGCGATGCCCATCGTCGCAGCGCGCACGCGCTCCTCCTCGTTGGCGGGCATCAGGCGGCCCTGGATCTGGCCGCCGATGCAGCGCAGAGCAGCGGCAGCCAACACGCCTTCAGGAGCGCCGCCGGAGCCGAGGTAAATGTCGATGCCCGTCTCGGCCGGGTCGGTGGTCCAGATGACGCCCGCGATGTCGCCGTCGGGGATGAGCTGCACGCCGGCACCGGCAGCGCGCACGGCGGCGATCAGCTCAGCGTGCCGCGGGCGGTCGAGAATGCAGGCGGTGATCTCGGACACCGGCACGCCCTTGGCCTTGGCCAGCGCGTTGATGTTGTCGGCGGGCGAGGCATCGAGATCGACGAGGTCGGGCGCGAAGCCGGGGCCGATCGCGATCTTGTTCATGTACATGTCGGGAGCGTGCAGCAGGCCGCCGCGCTCGGACATCGCGAGCACGGCAAGCGCGTTCGGCATCGCCTTGGCGCAGATGGTCGTGCCTTCGAGCGGATCGACGGCGATGTCGACCTCGGGGCCTTCACCGGAGCCGACCTTCTCACCGATGTAGAGCATCGGCGCCTCGTCCATCTCGCCTTCGCCGATGACGACGGTGCCGCGGATCGGAAGCGTGGCCAGCTCGCGGCGCATGGCGTCGACGGCGGCCTTGTCGGCAGCTTTCTCGGCGCCGCGCCCGCGCAGGCGTGCGGCAGCAATGGCGGCGGCCTCGGTTACCCGCGTCACCTCGAGGACGAGCCTGCGGTCCAGCCCCTTGTTGTCGCTGTCACCAGTCATTCGAACCCCTTCCGGCTACAGCCGATCGTATTCGCCAAGCTTCTCGATGCGTATGACCTGCGGGCGCTCGGCGACGTTGCCGTCTCGCTCGATGCCCTCGACCGCCTGGCGGATCGCCTGCTCCGTCGTCTCGTGGGTGATGAGGACAACAAGCGCAGGCGTGCCCGGCTTCTGACGTGTGGCGGCGCCGGGGGGCGCGGAGCGCGGGCGCCGCTGCACGATGCTCTCGATGGAGACGTCGAGATCGCCCATGCGCTTGGCGATGGCGGCCATGGCGCCCGGACGGTCATACACCGAGAGGCGCACATAGTAGGCGCCGTGATGCGCGTTGAGGCGGGACTTGACGTAGGGCTTGAGCTTGGCTGCTGGCGTGACGAGTGGCAGCAGGACGATGCCGCGGGCGATGTCGAGAATGTCGGAGGCGACGGCGGAAGCCGTTGCACGGCCACCGGCGCCGGGGCCGACGAGCTGAAGGTTGGTGCAGAAATCGGCGTCGATGGCGACGCAATTGGTGGCGCCCCAGACCTCGGCGATGGTCGATTCCTCGGGCACCATCGCCGGGTGAACGCGTGCCTCGATGCCGCTGTCAGTGCGCGCGGCGACACCGAGCAGCTTGATGCAGTAGCCCATGTCGTTGGCGGCATCGATATCGGCTTCGGTAATCGACTGGATGCCCTCCACGTCGATCTCGTCGAAGTTGATCTCGGAGCCGAAGGCGAGGCTGGTGAGGATGGCCAGCTTATGTGCGGTGTCGAAGCCGCCGATGTCGAAGGTCGGATCGGCTTCGGCATAGCCGAGGTCCTGCGCCTCCTTGAGCGCATCGGCGAACGAGCGGTCCTCGTCCGTCATGGTGGAGAGGATGTAGTTGCAGGTGCCGTTGAGGATGCCGTAGACGCGGCGGACCTCGTTGGTGGCGAGGGATTCGCGCAGCGTCTTGATGACGGGAATGCCACCGGCGACCGCAGCCTCGAAGTTGAGTGCGACGCCTTTGGCCTCGGCCAGCTTCGCCAGCGCGACGCCGTGATTGGCGAGGAGCGCCTTGTTGGCCGTGACGACGTGCTTGCCGGCATTCAATGCGGCTTCGACGGCGTCCTTGGCGACGCCTTCGGAGCCGCCGATCAGTTCGACGAAGACGTCGATTTCGGGGCTGCGGGCAAGGGCGACCGGATCGTCGAACCACTTGATAGCGGCGGTATCAACGCCGCGGCTCTTGGCACGCGAGCGGGCCGAGATGCCGGCGATGTGCACCGGGCGTCCGGCGCGCTCAGCGAACCTTTGCTTGTGCACGCGGAGCAGCTCAAGAAGGCCCGCGCCGACGTTGCCGAGGCCGGCTATGCCCAGGTTCAGTGGTTTTTCCATTGGGACGAGAGAGTTAGCGGCTGGCTTTTTGCTGTATCGGGATCACGTTATGCATCGTTTCCGGGGCCTGGGCGAGGAACTTTTTGATGTTCCGCGCGGCCTGCCGGATGCGATGCTCGTTCTCGACCAGCGCGACGCGAATGAAGCCCTCGCCGTACTCGCCGAAGCCGACGCCGGGCGCCACGGCAACGCTCGCCTTCTCGATCAGCAGCTTGGCGAACTCGACCGAGCCGATCTGCTTGAACGGTTCGGGGACCGGAGCCCAGGCGAACATCGTGGCGGGGGGCGGAGGCACGGGGAAGCCGGCGCGGCCGAAAGACTCCACGAGGCAGTCCCGGCGCGCCTTGTAGGTGGCGCGGATCTCGTCGACGCAATCCTGCGGACCGTTGAGAGCCGCCGAGGCTGCGACCTGGATCGGCGTGAAGGCGCCGTAGTCGAGATACGACTTCACGCGCGCCAGCGCTGCAATCAGACGCTCGTTGCCGACAGCGAAGCCCATGCGCCATCCGGGCATGTTGTAGGTCTTGGACAGCGAGGTGAACTCGACGGCAACGTCCATGGCGCCCGGCACCTGGAGGATCGAGGGCGGCGGATTATCGTCGAAGTAGATCTCCGAATAGGCGATGTCGGACAGCAGGATCAGGTCGAGCTTCTTGGCCAGCGCGACGGCGTCCTTATAGAAGTCGAGGTCGGCGACCATCGCGGTCGGATTGGAAGGGTACGACAGCACGAGCGCCAACGGCTTGGGGATCGAGTGCCGGCAGGCATGCTCGACGAGGCGCAGGAAGTCGGCGCCCGTGGAGGCCGGGAGGTGGCGGATGGCGGCGCCCGACAGAAGGAAGCCGAACTCATGGATCGGATAGGTCGGGTTCGGCACGAGGATGACGTCGCCCGGCGCGGTGATCGCCTGAGCCATGTTGGCGAAGCCTTCCTTCGAACCCAGCGTGGCGACGATCTGGGTTTCGGGATCGAGCTTCACGCCGAAACGGCGCTCGTAATAGGCGGCCTGGGCGCGACGAAGTCCGGGGATCCCCTTGGAAGCGGAATAACGATGGGTGCGCGGCTTGGCGATCGTCTCGACCATCTTGTCGACGATGTGCTGCGGCGTCGGCAGATCGGGGTTGCCCATGCCGAGATCGATGATGTCCGCCCCACGCGCGCGGGCCGCCGCTTTCAGCCGGTTGACCTCGGCGAAGACATACGGCGGCAGACGCTTGATACGGTGGAAGTCCTCGTGCACGGGACGCCTCTCTCTCAACGTGGCGGTCGGTGGATTCGATGCGAACGAACGGGCCAATCGGCGAGGAGATACGCGCTGCGCGGTGCGGCTCGCCGATCCGGGTCCCGTGTTTACGCCCTGTGAAGCCCCCCCGTCCAGCCCGCCAGGCGGTGCAAGCCCCTTATCAGCGCGAACTTTCTATCTGCCGCTCGGCGGCGTCGTCGTGGGTCCGGCCAACCTCCTGAAGGTCGGTGACGGCCTTCTGGTGCTCCTGCAGCGACATGGAAGCCGCCGCCGGGCGAGACATCTCGGGCAGTGGCGTCTGGACGCCCGACGCGCAGCCGCTCAGCCACAACGCTGCCAACGCCGCCGCGGCGGCGCGCGGCACGCGCAGGCGGCTTACAGGCTTCCGCGTGAGGGTGGCTCTCATACTTTCTCCCTTATTGCGCGCCGCGCGAAATTAGGCGATCCCGAACGTGTGGCGGCGGGGTCTTTAGACGGCAGTTGTCCACACCGGCGGTGACACTGCCCGCGCAATGTCGCAAAACCTTGGCATACAATGGATACTCGGCCGATTGAGGCCACAAACCGTTTAAGGTTACGATGCCCAGTCCCAAGCCAGAAGCCGACGCCGATCAGATGCCGTTCCAGGCGGTGAACGCCGAAGAGATGGCGCGCAACCTGCTGCGCGTGTTCGAGCAGGGCGGCAACGTGCTTTCCGAGTTCATCGAGCGAAATGACGCCAAGATGGGCCCCTACTCGGCCGCCACGGAGGTGACCGAAGCCACCAACACGATGTCGGACCTGGCGCGCCAATGGCTTTCCGACCCGGCGCGGTTCGCGGAAGCCCAGGGCACGCTGCTGCGCTCCTATGGGGAGCTTTGGAACAACACCGTACGGCGCATGTTCGGCGAAGAGGTGGCGCCGGTGGCAGAGCCGGACCCAGGCGACAACCGCTTCAAAGACCCCGAGTGGTCGGCCAACCCCTACTTCGACTTCTGGAAGCAGGCCTATCTCCTCACGGCCCGGTGGGCGGAAGACATGCTGGAGAACACCGAGGGGCTGGAAGGCAAGACGCGGCAGCGGGCGGAGTTCTATCTGCGGCAGGTCGCGAGCGCGCTGTCGCCGTCCAACTTCCCACTGACCAATCCGGAAGTGCTTCGCGAGACACTGGCAACGAACGCCGAAAACCTCGTGCAGGGCATGTCGCTGCTGGCGGAGGACATGAAGAAGTCGGGCGATCTTCTCAAGATCAGCCAGACGGACGCAACGGCTTTCGAGGTGGGGCGCAACCTTGCGACGACACCCGGCCGGGTCATCTTTCAGAACGACATCTTCCAGCTGATCCAGTACTCGCCCACGACCGACAAGGTTCGCGAGATCCCGCTGCTGATCGTGCCGCCGTGGATCAACAAGTTCTACATCCTCGACCTCACGCCGGCGAAGAGCCTCATCAAGTTCCTGGTCGATGAAGGCTTCACGGTCTGCATCATCTCGTGGGTCAATCCGAACGAGACGCTCTCGCACAAGTCCTTCGAGGACTACATGCAGGAGGGCATTCTTACCGCGGCGGACGCGGTGAAGCGCGAAACCGGCGTCGATAAGATCAACGTCACAGGCTACTGCGTCGGCGGCACGCTGCTGGCGACGACGCTGGCGTATCTCGCGGCGCGCGGCGAGGAACTCGCCAACTCGGCGAGCTTCCTGGCGACGCAGGTGGATTTCACCTACGCGGGCGACCTGTTGCTTTTCACCGACGATGAGCAGCTCGAGTCGTTGAACGAACTGATGAACGAGCGCGGCTACCTTGACGGGTCGCGCATGGCGAACGTGTTCAACATGCTGCGGCCGCGTGATCTCATCTGGCCGTACATCGTCAACAACTACCTGCTCGGCAAGAAGCCGTTTCCGTTCGACCTGCTGTTCTGGAACCAGGATTCGACGCGCATGACGGCGGCGAACCACAACTATTATCTGCGCGAATTCTACAACGCCAACAAGCTGGCGAAGGGAGAGCTCGTCGTTGCGGGGACGAAGCTCGATGTGCGCAAGGTGAAGGTTCCCATCTTCGAGCTTGCGACCAAGGAGGACCACATCGCCCCGGCGAAGTCGGTCTACGAGGGCGCGAAGAAATTCGGCGGCGACGTCAAATTCGTGCTGTCGGGCTCTGGGCACATCGCGGGTGTCGTCAACCCGCCGGAAAAGATGAAGTATCAGTACTGGACCGACGGCAAACGCGGCGCCGAGACGCTCGACCAGTGGCTGTCGAAGGCGAAGGAGCACGCGGGCTCCTGGTGGCCGCTGTGGGCCGAGTGGCTGCACGAGCATTCGGGCGAGTGGACGGTTCCGCGCGAGCCCGGCGAGAACATCGGCACGGTCGAGAATGCACCCGGGAGTTACGTGAAGGTGAAGAGCTAGCGGGGCGGAGCAGTTGAGCGCATAGCGGCTGCCGGGTGCCCTCCGGCGCGGCGGCCCCAGGAGATGCCATGAGCCGACTTCCCAAGCATGCCGAACACCATCTCATGGACCGCATCGGCTGGCTGCGAGCGGCGGTTCTCGGCGCCAACGATGGAATTCTTTCGACAGCCAGCCTTATCTCGGGCGTCGCGGCCGCCGATGGATCGCACGCGAGCGTGCTCGTCGCCGGCATTGCCGGTCTCGTCGCCGGCGCGATGTCGATGGCGGCTGGCGAATATGTCTCGGTGAGTTCGCAGGCGGACACCGAGACCGCCGAGCTTGCACGGGAAAGCCGAGAGCTGATCGACGATCCCCAGGCGGAGCGCGAAGAGCTGGCGCAGATCTACGCCAAGCGCGGCGTCGAGATAGGGCTTGCCCGGCAAGTTGCTGAGCAGCTGATGGTCAAAGATGCGCTAGAGGCGCACGCGCGCGATGAGCTGGGCATCTCGGAGGTCTCGACCGCGCGGCCGATCCAGGCAGCGCTGACATCGGCGGCGACGTTCGCGTCGGGCGCTGCGTTGCCGCTGCTGGCGACGATCCTTGCGCCTGCTGGAATGATCATTCCCGTGGTCACCGCGGCATCGCTGTTCTTCCTCGCGGCGCTCGGGGCAGTCGGTGCACAGGCGGGCGGCGCGAACGTGTGGCGCGCGGGCTTGCGCGTCGTGTTCTGGGGCGCAATCGCCATGGTCATTACAGCCGGCATCGGCAAACTTGTGGGGACGAGCCTGTAGCTACAGACAAGCTTCGAGAAGCATCCACGCGAAGCACGCTTCGCCGCCGACCGCGACCACTGAGACCGCCAAGGCACACGAAGTAATCCACGCGCACTCCCGGCGTGCCTACACTCGTCCCATCCCGCCCCGTTGAGGGGTCGATCTCGAGGCGTTCCTGTATCGAGGGCGGGCTGCAAGGTCGGGCACATTTGGTGTCACGCGCACCACGTCTGCCTGAGGCTCGCCGCGGCCACCCGGTGAAAGGCCGGGACGGGAGAAGCCCTGAAACGCTGCGGGTATGCCAACAAATCCTGCGCGGGGCGGCAAACGCCGCAACAAAAATCAAATAGCTTCGCGGCGTTTCCCGCCCCGCAGCCCCTCTTTATAATTGCGCCACCTGCTCGCACTCCGGCGAGCCGGCCGGTTGGCGCGTGGGAGTCTTAGTTGCGCCTTCCGACTCCCCCGCGGGGAGCCGGCCGGAAGGCGCGTGAGTGAGTTGCACCGACCGAATTCACCGCGCGGGGTGACGCGCGCTGCCAGCAAAGAAGATTACCGACGATGAACCAAGATGAGCTCAATAGGCAGAAGCGGAAGATGGCTGTTGATATGGCGCTGATCGCCCGCCGCAAGCTGCGTGACATGCGCCGGGCCTCGGCGCGGCGGCGCACCTATCACCTGCCAAAAGCGGCCCGCCTTCTCAAGTCGCTGCTGGCCCAGGCGGGCGAGACAGCAACCGCTGTCGGAGGCAAAAAGAAAGCGGCGCCGGACGGGAGTCACAGCGCCGCTCTCGATACTCTTGAACGCGTTATTACGCGGCCTTCGCGGCGGCGAGAGGAACTTCCGAGATCGTCTTCAGGATCTGCGAAGCGATCTGGTAGGGGTCGCCCTGAGAGTTCGGACGGCGATCCTCGAGGTAGCCCTTGTAGCCGTTCTTGACGAACGAGTGCGGCACGCGGATCGAG
>CAZBPM010000009.1:0-31007 GCA_964493785.1 uncultured Hyphomicrobium sp.
CCGCCCCCGTCACCGCCTGCCGCAGCCCCCGATCCCGTCGGCGGAGCCGGTCCGCCGCCCGCGAGCGCGGACTGGCAGGTCGTGCCCGTCTACTGGGGAACCGACCGCGCCGTGCAGCCGAATGCCCAGCGTCTGGCCTTCGGCTCCGACCGTGCGCGCAAGCTCCAGCTCGGCATGGCCGAGATTACCGTGCCCAAGGTCCACGAGGTGCCGAACGTCGAGCGCCCTTGGGTGGTCAAGATCCCCTATTTCGACGTGACGCTCTACGCCCAGGCCGAGGACCCCAAGCAGCACTTCACGGTCAAGGAGATCAAAGCGCTGACCAAGGAGGAACTGCTCGCCCAGGTGAAGGAGCGCCTCAAGTCCTCGACCCTCTTCAAGGATCAAGCGCTCGTGTTCGTCCACGGCTACAACACCTCGTTCGACAACGCGCTCTATCGGACAGCGCAGATCGCCTACGACCTAGACTTCGACGGCGCGCCGTTCCTCTACAGCTGGCCCTCGGGTGGTGCCGTCGCGAGCTACACCTACGACCGCGAGAGCGCGCAGGCAGCCGAGCCCTACTTGCGCGAGTTCCTCGAGATGGTCGTCAAGGAGACCGGGGCCAAGAAGGTCAGCATCATCGCGCACTCAATGGGCAACCAGCCTGTCATGGAAGTGCTGCGCGACATGCGTAACTCTGCCCCCGAAGGCGTCGTCATCAGCCAGGTCATCCTCGCCGCTCCCGACGTCGATGCGGACGCCTTCTCCAATATGGCCAACGCCATCAAGGGCCTCGCCGAGAACGTCACGCTGTATGTTGCCGCAAACGACCGCGCGCTGATCGTGTCGCGCAACTTCTGGGGCAGCTATCGCGCCGGCGACGTGCCGCCGGCAGGACCGCTCATCCTTCCCGGCATCGACACCATCGACGTCACGGCGGCCTCGACCGACACCTTCGCGATCAACCACTCCGGGTACGCGGCCAATAACGTCCTCCTCAAGGACATAGCGGAGCTATTGCGGACCGGCCTGAGGCCGCCCGAAATGCGCGCATTGAAGCCGGGCAAGATCACCGGCGGTGGCGGCGACTATTGGCGCTACGTACCGACGCCACAGTGACGCCGCGGTCGGAGGGAGGCGGCGCACCCGCCCCCGGCATTGACCAAGGGTTTATTTACTACGTGCTGCCACAGTCCCTGAAGGTCCGGCCCTCGTGCCGGCCATCAGGGACGCGCCTGGGCTCGAGCCTGGGCCGCAATTGTGAATGCGTAGGCAGCAAATCTCCATTCCTCAAAGCATCGCTCAGGGCTTCCGCCCCGCCGCGTTAAAATCCCCCCTGGCGCGGTCGGCCGCCCTCGGCTGCCTGATCGCCGCGGCGATGGTGGCTATCGTACCGACACCCGCGCCCGCCGAGACGAGCGACGTCGTGGCTGGAGAGCCGGCCGAGAACGGAATGCCCTCGTCCAATCCGCGGGTGAAACCGCTCCTCTCCGGACATCCGAACGACTTCGTCACCATTTGCGTCGCCGGCTGCGATAAGCCCCGGATCGTGCAGATCCTCCCCAAGCCGCGTGAAAGCCGCGTCGGCTCCATGCGGACGACGTCGGGCGACGCGCTCCCTGCGGCGGCCTACGACGGCATAGATCGTGACTCGGTGCTGTGCGTTGCCGGATGTAGTGGTCGCCCCGGTATCGTTCAGCGCATGCAGGGCTTGCCGTCGCAGAAGGCACCGCCCCAGCCGCGCTCCGAGGAGCAGGGCAACGAGCCGCTCGACCGGGTCCGCTGAAACGCGCGTCGCGCCTGAAATGCGCGCGCTAGCTGCCCGCGCCGTTCATTAGCTTACGCGCTTCGTCGTAGCTGGCGACCTTGTACACCATTCCGTTCTTGATGAAGTACAGCCAGTCGAGCTTGTTGGAGGCCGCCAGATCCTCCGGCGTCACCGACTGCAGCGCATCGAAGTTCTGCTTCCGGAACAGCACCGCCGTCGTCTTCGAGGTCTCGGCATCGAGATAGCCCCAGTCCTCGGTCTCCGGCAGACGCGTCGCGGACTCACGCTCGAACACCACCTCGTTGAGCGCCGACGCCGGCAGCTGGCCGGCCTTGATGTACTCGATCGCCGCCTCGACGAAGCCGATCTGCACCAGCCCCGAGCAGATGAACTCGTTGGGCGGATTCCAGTTGCGCTCGCGGAACCGCTGCACGGTTTTGCGGTCGCCGGTTACGCTGCGCTCCACGCCGAACCACAGGCTGCGCACGATGGAGCCGATCGCCCAGTAGTTATATGAGGCCTTGATCTTGTCGAGCAGCAGCCCGCGCACGCGCGACTGCTTCGGTTCGTCGAACCATTCCTTGCGAAAGCGCTTGATCGCGATGAACGAGCTCTTGTCGGCGATGTAGTCGCGCAGATCGGAGATGTCGACGCCGCCGGTGCCGGCCTCGATGACGAACGTGCTCGAGTAGCCGGATTCGAACTGCGGCCCCGTGAACACCATCGCCGCATGCGAGAACGGAGAGCCGGTCGCCCAACGGATGGCCCACGAGGCCAGATTCCACTGCCTCTGGGTTAGGACAACGTCGGCGCGTTCCAGGTACTTGCCGGCGAGAAAGTCCTCGACCGGCATCGGCCACACCTCAGCGGCAACGTCTTGCTCGGGCGGCAGATTGATCGCATCGGCGCCGGCGGCGGGTTCTGCGGCGGCGGGCGGCGGTGACGGCGGCACTGGCTCCGCCTGTGGCGGCGTCTCGGCCTGGGCCTGGGCGGCGCTGGGTGCGGTGGCCGGCTGTGGAGCAGGCGCCGTGAGCGCCAGGGTCGTTCCGGCGATCGCAATGATCCCGAACATGCCCAGTCCGGCAGCAGCGAGGATGCGCCCCATCGTCAGCCCCCCTTAAAAAACGCGACGCCTCGAACGGCTTGGCGCCGAGCCCAACCCTATGCCAAGCCCGTCCGGAAAGTCAGCATAGCTTGATAGCACCAGTAAGGCACCGCCCCGATAGGTCCGCAAAGCACCAGGGGGCCGAGTTGGCATGGACACCATCATCGGACCTTGCTCTACCGGCTCTCGTCGGCCAAAAGGACGGCCCTGACAGAGTGAAAGGCTATGGCACGGCCATGGGCGTTGCGCAGCCGCTGAATTTCGAGGCCCTCGAGGCGCAGGCCCGAACCCTGCTGTCCGTGTTCATCGCGGCCGGCCACGAGGCCGTTGCGCCCGAAATCATCCAGCCTGCCGGCGTGTTCCTGGATGTCGTCGGCGAGGCGCTGCGCGGGCGCACCTACGTCTTCACCGATCTCAACGGCGAGGAACTGTGCCTTAGGCCCGACCTCACCGTCCCGACCTGCCGCCTCTACCTTCAGCGCCACCCGGCCGCCGACCGCGAGGCATTCTACAGCTACAACGGCCCCGCCTTCCGCTTTCAGCCGGCCGGCGCCGACGCCTCCCACCCGCGCGAGTTCCGCCAATCGGGCATCGAGGCCTTCGGCGACAAGGATGCCGGCGAGGCCGATGCCCGCACGCTCGTTCTGATACTGCGTGCCCTGCAGCAGGCGGGTCTTTCGGGCTGGAAGCTGCGCATCGGCGACGTTGCCCTGTTCGACGCCCTTCTCGGCGTTGCCGACATGCCCGATCGCTGGCGCCGGCGCCTCCGTCACCAGTTCTGGCGGCCCGAGGCCTTCCGCGCTGAGCTGAAGCGCCTTTCGACCGAGCCGGCCCGGTCGCCCTCCGGCGTACCTAAGGCGCTCATTGATGCGCTCGACCCGAACGACCCCGCGGCGGCCGAGGCCATCGTCGCCGAGCACCTGGAAAGCTCGGGCACCGAGCTTATCGGCGCACGCTCGGCGGCTGAGATTGCCGAGGGCCTGCTCGCCATCGCCGCTGACGCGAAGGCACCGCCCCTGAAACCCGAAGCCGCAGCATTGATCGACGCCTATATCCGCACCCGCGCCCCTGCCGCCGAAGCAACGAGCGTGTTGCGCCGGCTGGCCGGCAAGCTGAGCGACGGTCTGGAGACGGCCCTCAACTCCTATGAGCGCCGCTGCAAGCTGCTCGCCGACAGCGGGGTAGACATGGGCGGGATCGATTTCTCCGCCGAGTTCGGCCGCAGCGTCGGCTATTACACCGGCTTCGTCTTCGAGGTGCTGGTCGAAGCTCTGGGGCCGGCGAGCCCCGTCGCAGGGGGCGGCCGCTATGACGGTCTGCTGAAGGCTGTTGGCGCGCCGCGCGACGTCCCGGCCGTCGGCGGTGCCGTTCACACTGAGCGCCTGTTGACCGTGGTGCGCGGAGGCCGGCGATGAGCGAGCGTCTGATATTCGCCGTGCCCTCGAAGGGCCGCCTGATGGAGCAGACCGCCGACTTCCTCGCCGAATCCGGTCTGAAGCTGCGCAAGGTCGGCCACGACCGCGGTTATCGCGGCGAGGTCGAGGGCGCCCAAGGTATCGACGTGGCGTTCATCTCGGCGTCCGAGATCGTCTCCGCGTTGAACACCGGCCGCGCCCACATCGGCGTCACCGGCGAGGACCTGATCCGCGAGAACATCGTCAACGTCGACGAGCGCGTCAGCCTGCTCAAGCCGCTGGGCTTCGGTCGCGCCGATGTCGTCGTCGCGGTGCCGGCGTGCTGGGTCGACGTGCACGCTGTGGCCGACCTCGAAGCGGCATCGGTGTCGTTCCGCCGCGAGCATGGCCGCCCCTTCCGCGTGGCGACCAAGTATCTGAACCTCGCGCGCCGCTTTCTGTCCGGAAAGGGCATCGCCGACTATCGCATCGTCGAAAGCCTCGGCGCCACCGAAGGCACGCCCGCTGCCGGCACGGCGGACTTCATCGTCGACATCACCACCACGGGTGCGACGCTCGCCGCCAACGGGCTGCGTGTGCTCGACGACGGCGTGATCCTGCGCTCGCAGGCGAACCTGGTCGCCTCCAAGGTCGCGCCATGGAATGCCGCAACGATAAAGGCGCGCGATGATCTCTTCGCGCGCCTCGGCCTTGTTGGCTGATACTTCGACAGAGTCTGCACGTTGCCGTGAACCCACGTGCGGCCGGTGCTCGTGTCACCTACCTCACTTATCCGGCCTGACGAACGCTTCGACGCGCATGCCAGGCAGCAACGGTACCTTGCCGTCGAGATTGATCGTCATCTCCAGCACCTCGATGTCCGATGGCCGGCGCGGCCCGCGCGCCGAGATGCGCGGCGTCGCCATCGTCGGGGCGAGGTCCGTGACGGTGCCCTCGAATTCGCGGCCCGGATAGTTGATCGAGCGCACGAAAGCCTTCTGCCCGATTTTGATCTTGGCGACATCGCCGTCGTCCACCTCGGCCTTGACGCGCAGCACCGACATGTCGCCCACCACCGCCAGAGGCTGTTCGGGAGACGGCGCCACGATCTCGCCCGGCTTGGCGTTCAGCTGCAACACGGTACCGGCACGCGGCGAGCGGATGCGCGTCTTGTCGAGCTGCGAGGCCGCGAGCGCCACGTTGGCGCGGGCTGCCGTTAGCCCAGATTCGAACTGGTTGGGTGCTGGCAGGTTCGCCTTGGCCTGCGCCACCGCATAGGCGAGGCGCTCGCGCTCGACGCGATCCTGTGCCTTGGCGAGGCGCCGGCGCGCGTCGGCCAGCTGCTGGTCCGTTGACTCGCCGCGGCGCTTGCCGGCCAGTGCGGCATCGAGCTCGAAGCGCGCGCCGATGACCTCTCGCTCTGACGAGAAGACGTTGTCTTCACCCCGCGTTGCATCCTCGCGCCCGCTGGTCGCGCTCTCCGCATCGCGCTGGCGCTTGCGCAGCCCCGCTTCAGCCTCGGCGGCAGCAAGGCGTGCCCGCGCCTCTTCGTCGTCGAGGCGGATGAGCAACTCGCCCTCTTCCACCTTGTCGTTGAGCTTCACCGGAACGTCTGCCACCTGACCTAGGATGGCAGCGCCGATGTTGACCTCTCCCGAGCCGGGCTCGACCCTGCCGGGAGCAGCCGCCGTCCACTGCGGACCGGTCTTTTTGGCGTCCGCGGTGGTCGTCTTGCTTTCGCTGGAGAAATAGGTCCCGTCGCTGGCGACGTAGCCGAGCAATGCGGCTCCGACAAGTGCGGCGGCGATACCGATGACCTTAAGCATGGCGTCTGATCCTGAAGCGACGTCCGAGCGAGTTTGTCGGCGTCGTGGGGTTGTCGTCCTTGGGCTCGGCCGCTGTTGCGGGGCTGGCCGTCGGCGCGTGATGTTCGTGCTCGTCGTGACTGGCGCCGTAAGTCGGATTGGGATCCTTCTTCGGCCGCTCGTCGCTGTGAATTCGCCCGTCCTCGATGCGCACGATGCGATCTGCATACGGCAGCGTACGGTGATCGTGTGTTACCGCGAGAACAGCCCGGTTGGGATCTTTCGCGACTTCCGAAAGCAGCGCCATCACCGCGCGTCCGTTCTCTGCGTCGAGAGCCGCCGTCGGCTCGTCGGCGAGGATTACCGACGGGGAGCCGGCCAGCGCACGCGCCAGTGCCACACGCTGTTTTTCGCCACCGGACAGCTTCGACGGATATGCATTGGCGCGATGCCCGAGCCCGACCGCCTTCAGCGCGTTGAGCGCGTGCGTCGGCGGATCGACCACGGGCCGTGCGCGCACGTCGAGCGCCAGCATGACGTTCTCGCGCGCCGTCATCGTCGGAAACAGGTTGTAGCCCTGGAACACGAAACCGACGTGACGGCGGCGGATGTTGGCGAGCCCTTCTGCATCCTGCCCGTGAGTGCTGTTTCCCGCCACGGTGAGGGTGCCGTCGGTCGGCGACAGAATGCAGCCCAGGATCGACAGCAGCGTCGTCTTTCCCGATCCCGACGGTCCCATGAGCAGCGTCAGCTCGCCCGCGTAGAGCTCCAGGTCGATGCCCTTCAGCGGCTTCACTTCTCCCGCACCCGAGCCGAACACCTTGGTGATGCCCGTCGACTGGAGCAGCACCTTGCGTTTTGCTTTGTCGGTCGTCATCGGCTGAAGACTCCTGCGGGATCGATGCGAGTGACTTTGAAGATTGCGGACACCGCGGCGATGGCACACATGCCGATCGTTAATGCGAAGAGCAGTAGGGCCAACCCCGGCGTCATGATGATGTAGAGCGTCGAATCCTTCGATGCCCAGATGACGAGCATCGAAATCACCATGCCGATGCCGTAGCCGACGACGGCGCTGAGCATCGCCTGGATGAGGATAACCTTGTGAATGTAGCCGGCCGACGCGCCAAGAGCGCGAAGAGTCGCGAATTCGTTGAGGTGATCTTTGGTGCTCGAATAAAGCGTTTGTGCGACGATCACCACTCCGACGATCATGCCGAGCGCAGCACCCGCGATCAGTGCCGAGCCGGCACCCGTCTGGAACAGCCAGTAGTCGACGCTCCGGTTGCGGAACTCCTGCTGGGTGAGGATCTCACGATCCTGCAACCGGTCGATCAGTTCCTGCCGCACCTTTTCCAGATCCTCGCCATCCCCCACCGAGACCAGCGTGTATGACGCCTGGTTGCTGCCGGCGTCCAGCAGCATGCGCGCCTGCTTCAGCGACGTGAATACATATGGCAGCGTCGTGAACGAGCGTATTCCGTGCGTCACCGCGGCGATGCGCACGCGCACGCCGTTGATCTCGGCGGTGTCGCCGTTCTTCTCGACCCCGAGATCCTTGAAGTAAGTGTCGTCGGCGGCGACCGTGGACGGTGCATCGAGATCGCCGAGGCTGCCGTCCGTGAGGTTCCAAGGCTTGAGGGTGCCTTCCTTGTGGTCGGAGCCGACCAGCAGCACCGCCGTCGTTCCGCCCTTTGGTTTGCGCCATGCTGCAAACCCGACGACGAGTTCTTCCGAACCGGTGACGCCCTTCGTCGACAGCACGGAATATTTCTCGTGCCCGATCAACAGCGAAGGATCATCGAAGCTCTTGGTTCCGAGCGGCACGACCCACAGATCTCCGTCGGCCTGATCGAGCATCGCTGCGATCATTCTTTCCGACCCGATGTAGAGGCCGCATTGAACGGCAACCAGAACCACTGAGAAAACGATGCCCGTCAGCGTGACGATGAGGCTGAGGCGATCGTGGAATAGATTTCGGTAGGCCAGCTTGGCCGCCATCTTGACGGTCTTCGGCTTACCCCGCGGCTCGTCGGCCGGCAGAGACATGGTATCAGCGTGCGCCTGCATTCTAGTCCCCTTCGCCCGGCGCAATAGATGCGGGCGTTTGTGGCAGTCTTTGGCAATGAATCGATAGTTACCGGAAGAATTCTCAGGCGCCGCGAGCCGGTCAGCTCGCGGCGTTGCTGAACGTCATGTTCTCATTCGCAGGGCACTGTGAGCGTCATGCCAACGGATGGGAAGAACTTCTTGCAGTCAAGCTTGCTGGCCGCCTTGACGGGCTTCGCTTCAGGCGGGGTTACAGGTGCCGTAGCTGTTTCGTCCGCACTGGTCGAAACCGGCTCGACGACGGCCTGGTCGAGCGTTGCCGTGGTGATCGAAGAGTTCTCGCTGTCGGCGATCACCTCCGGCTCGACCGCTTCGATCGCCGCGACGGCCACCGGCTTCTTGACGGCAGCCTTCGAGGCAACCTTCTCCGGCTTGTCCTTCTTCGCGACGACCTTGGGCTCTGCCTTCTTCTTGGCGACGTAGACCTTCTCTTTCTTCACGACGCGCCGTGCGTAGTAACGCTTGCGATGAAAGTGGCGGTCCGAGTAGCCGCCGCCGTGGCCGTGCGCGTTGAATGGCCCGCCGAACCCGAAGCGGATCTTGAAACCAGCTTCTGCCGTCGATGCCAGCATGGTCACCGCGACGATGATCGCGGCAACGAGGGCGAGGGGTGATTTATTCATTGCTTCCTCCAGTGGATGCAAACTTGTGTCTATCGGCATGAGCATCCGCACCTGCGGGCTCAACTTGCATCCAACTTGCCCCGCCCGCCGGCCGGCCGCTGTTCCGGCTGTGACAGCTGGAAAGTTTGCGAAGAAATCAGTCGCAAGGCACCGAAAGCGTCATGCCGACCGACGGAAAAAACGACTTGCAGCCGACCTCGCGTGAGAGGGGCTTGCGCTCCGCGCTGTCGTCATCGGCAACCCGCGTCGTGCCGGCAGTGGTGCCCGTAGTGATTGAAGAGTTCTCATTCACCGCCAAGGCGCGCTCGCGCGAGGTCCGTGTCGGCTGCTCAGCCGGTTCCGCCGCTTCCCTGCGGGCAGGGGCCCGAGCCGCCGCGCGCGTGGCGCTATCTCTCTCGCTGCCCCTCGCCTGGCGCGATGCACGCGACGGGCGCCGGTCATGGACAAAATACCCGTTCTCTGCGGCCTCTTCGCGCGCGTAGGCACGCTCATACGACGCTTCTTCGTGTGCATCCGCGCAATATTCATCGCACCCGGCGCGTGCGTCGGGCGTGTTGAACAGGCAGAGCAGGAAGGCTGCGGCAGCCGCGGCTGGAAGCTTGGTCATCGTCGTCCCCGATGTGAGATTGGCATCGCTGGGAGGATGATGAATGCGACGTGAACGCGGCGCTGTTCCGCAAGTTACACAGCGGACCGATCGACATCGCCACCGCCGAAGACGAAACAAAAAAGGCCCCGGGCTGAGCCGGGGCCTGACACTGTCGAGGAACGTTGCGTTATTCGCAGGGCACCGAAAGCGTCATGCCGACCGACGGGAAGAACTTCTTGCAATCGAGTGACTTCTGGCTCGCCGTCTCGAGCGACTTCGACTTGCCGGCCGCAGGGGCGGGCTCATCGATTGAGGTGAGGGCGATGGACGAATTCTCGTTGTTCTGGTCGGCGACCTCGGTCGACCCCGTGATGACTTCCGGAGCGACGACATCATCGGCGCCTGCGATGCTGCTGGCTTCGGTGATGGTGTCCACGGCGGGCTCCTCGTAGGCAGCCTCCTGGACCTCCTGGACCTCCTGGGCCTTCTCAGGCTTCGACCGCTTGGCCGAGCGTACCGGAGCCTTCTCCTCGCGCTCGCGGCGTACGGCCCGGGTCTTCTTGCGCTCGCGGTATTCGCGGGCCTCGCTGCGCTGGGCGCTGTTCGCGATTGCGCCGATGGCCAGGGCACCGACACCAAGTCCAATGCCCAGCCTGACGCCGTTGTTTCCGGCCTGGGCAGTTGACATCGTGGTGACGACAGCGAGGGCCAGGGCGGTGGCGAGGGCGAGCAACTTGGACATCTTAATCTCCGTCGGGTTCAGGCGGTGCCCGTCTGGGCTTCCATTGCCTGATAATGACCCGTTACCCATCATGCCGCTGTTCCAGCCGGAACAGGACAGAAATCTTCGCCCTTTTTGGCGCTCCACGCGCCGACAACGCCGGCAAGGACCGGAATTATCCAGTCCTGCCAGAACATTATTCAGTCATGGTCCGTCCAGAGATTTTTCACTGGAGGTCTGACGGCAGCACAGCAAACCACTCGCGACTTTCGTCCGAGCAGTCACCCATAAATCACATGTCAGTCTGCCCGCGCCCTGCGCGCCGTGCAGTTTCCTGAGGAACCGTCACGCAGCTTTCGTCAGGCCGGGCCAAACCTCGGGGAATCGCCGGGCCGTGACGATTTTCTCGTGCAGGCAGGTCAGTTAGCCTGCTAGCATATGTTCGCTTTCGGGGAGCATTCGCCATTGGGCGGTTGCCAAGATTGCCCGGGATGCCGTAACGCTGATCAACCTTAGACCTAGATCCGGATTCGTATGCGCCTCAACAAATCCACGAGCCACGCTGTTCGCATCCTGATCGATTGCGCCACGGCTGAAGGCAAGCTGATCAAAGTTGCCGATATCGCCAGCCGGCTCGATATCACGCAGCAAAACGCCTTCAAGATCGTGCATCTGCTGTCGAAGGCCGGCTTCCTCTCGTCGGTTCGTGGACGCCACGGCGGCGTCCGCTTGGCCAGCCCTGCTACCCAGATCCGCATCGGCGATGTCGTGCGGTCGATCGAGACACTGGGCCAGGAAGAGCTGGAGGCGGCCACGTCCGGCGGCCTGAACCGCATTGTCGACGATGCTCTTGATGCCTTCATCAGCGTGCTCGACCAGCACACCCTCGCGGATATGGCGGCGGGCGCTGCCATCGGCGGATCAGCCCGCGATGCGGGCGGAAGGTCCGGAAAAGGCGGCTCTCGCGCTTCCAGCAGCCGCACCCGCAAGGGCACCCAACAGTCGGCTCCTGTCCGCCCGTTTGGTTAACGGCCACGCTCATACTAAATAACGACTGCTCGCCGAAATGTGCGGCGTATCTGCGCTTGACCTGAGCCCCGCTTGCCTTCAAAAGTGGAATAGTCGTTTCCATATTTAAGGCACGCGCCCGCTTAGGAAAATGGCGCGGCAAGGCAGTCGGCGATGATCGTTTGTTCGTGCACCATGATTTCTGACCGCGATATCGAGGGGGCCCTCCTCGAAATCCTCAGCGCGCCCAATGCACCGATCCCGACGCCTGGCATTGTTTATCGGCATCTGTCGAAGCGGATGAACTGCTGTAGCTGCGCGCCTCTCGCCGTCGAGACGATCTATAACAAGGTCGACGATCTGGAGAAGAAGGGCCTCATCTCGCCCACGCTCAGCGCAACCACGCGCTCCAAGCTCCTCGCTTTCACCACGCACCGCCCCGCGCCGCGCGAGATGACCAAGAACTCCCAGTCCTGCTCGCAGGCGCCGGCCTCCAATGAGCCGGGCGCGACCGCCGCAAGACTGCCTGACCCGCGTTTTGGGCACTAAGTCAGGCTCACAATCCCGCAAAACTTGAGTCACGCAGTCGGTAATCCCTAAGATTCCGTTCGCAATTGCGTGCTCTTGGCATTTTAGACTGGAATCTTTCTAAGGTGGGGGCCAATATCCCCGCGCGTCCTCTTCGCGAGGATCGCGTTCGCCGGGCAGCGTCGCCATCGCCAACGTCTCGCCCGCGACCCAGCCAATTCCCGTTAAGCCACAGAGGGCGGCCATGAAAGGCAATAAGGAAGTTATCGACGCGTTGAACTTCGCTCTCAAGCTGGAGCTCGGCGCGGTCAACCAGTACTGGCTGCATTATCGTCGTCTCGACGACTGGGGCTACACCAAGCTGGCCAAGAAAGAGCGCGCTGAATCCATCGAAGAGATGCAGCACGCGGACAAGATCATCACCCGCATCATCTTCCTCGAAGGCTTCCCCAAGATGCAGGAGATTGCACCGATGATGATCGGCGAGAACCTGAAGGAGGTTCTCGAGTGCGACCTGAAGGGCGAGTACATCGCGCAGGAGTTCTACGCCAAGTCTCGCGAGCTGTGCCGTCAGCACAAGGACTACGTGTCGATGGACCTGTTCGAGGAACTGCTCCGCGACGAGGAGGGCCACATCGACTTCCTCGAGACCCAGCTCGACCTTCTGAAGAACATCGGCATCCAGAACTACGGCCAGCTGCAGGCGGCTTCCGCCGACAAGGTCGACGGTCACGCCGACTGATCGCCTCGTTCCCGCTTAAACTGTCATCCCGGGGCTCGTCCCCGGGATTGATCGTTCCGCCGGGACGACGTCGAATTATATCCCGATCATCCCCCGCTGCGGTCACTCTCGAGCGCCCTGAAGTGCCCGCGCTGCTGCAGCCACACCAACAGCACCAGCGCCGGGATCGCCGCCAGAGCTGTCCCGATGAAGAACTTGGGCCAGCCCACGGCCTCCACCGCATAACCCGTCCCGGACGAGAGCCACGTGCGCCCCGTGGCGGCCAGCGCTGTTAGCAGCGCGTACTGGGTCGCAGTGTGCAGGGGATCGCGGCACAGCGCTGACAGGTAGGCGACGAAGATCACCGTGCCGATGGCGCCGGTGAAGTTCTCGACCACGATCGCGACTGTCAGCGCCTCCGCGCTTGGCGTCTGATAACCGAGCCACACGAATACGATGTTGGAGAACATCGCCAGGAGGATGCCGATCCAAAGCGCCGTATGCAGCGGCAGCGCGCGAGCTACAGCGCCGCCGGCGAAGCCGCCGACGAGAAGTGCGGCCAGCCCGACACCTTTGACGATCGCGACGTACTCGCCCTTCGTATACCCAAGCGACAGAACGAAAGGCGCCGTCATAGTGCCGGCGAGCGCATCGCAGAGCTTATAAAGAACAACGAACAGCAGAATTGCGGAAGCAAATTCGCGCGTGAGGAACGCGGTGAAAGCGCCCTTGGCTGTCTCGAACAGCCGCGCCATAGGGCTTCCATCCAGCGGCGTCTCGCGGAAATCCGACTTTGGTTCCTTGGCAACGAGCGAAGCAAATAGTCCGACCAACACCAGCGCCGCCGCCCCCGCGTACGCGATCGGCCAGACGGCCTCCTTGCTGAGCCCCAATGTCTCCAGCCACACCGAAAAGCCGATGACGCCCGCGCCGGACGCCAGCATTCCGATGCGGTAGGCCGCAACGTATCCCGCCATGCCCGCCGCCTGTTCGTCGACCGGCAGGCTCTGGACGCGGTAGGCATCGACGACGATGTCCTGCGTTGCCGAGGCGAACGCGACCAGCAGCGCGCCGAGCCCGATCATCCATGGCGATGCCAGCGGATCGCGCGTGCCGAGGAACACGATGGCCGCAATCAGGACGATCTGCGAAGCGATGAGCCACGCGCGCCGTCGGCCAAACCGCTCCTGCAGCCACGGCACCCGCCAGGCATCGACGATCGGGGCCCACAAGAATTTCAGCGTGTAGGGCGTGCCGGCGAGTGCCAGCAGGCCGATCGTTCCGAGGTCGACGCCGCGATCCGCCATCCACACCCGCAGCGTTTCGCCCGACAGCGCCAGCGGTAGGCCGGCGGAAAACCCCAGCAGCATGATGACGAGCACACCCGGTCGGAGGTAGACCGTAAACGCCTCGATATAGGCCGAGGTGCGGCGCGGCTCGCTCTCAGTCGGAACGCTCATGCTGTGTCAGCTCCGCTAGGATCAGGGGGCAGCGCTTGCTACTAGGCTGTGGCCGCTATGTCGATGCGTGTCGGCGAATACGGTGACCGCAGTGCGGCAATAAGAACCGAGGGGAGGGGGCATGGGGCGTTTTGTGCTGGCGATTGACCAGGGAACGACATCATCGCGCGCACTTCTTTTTGATCAGCGTTGCGGGATTGCGGGCATATCGCAACAGGAATTTACCCAGCATTTTCCTCGTTCCGGATGGGTGGAGCACGATCCGGAGGAAATCTGGTCCAGCGTCCTCCAGACGGCGCGCGACGCAGTCGATAAAGCCGGCGGTCCGGCAAGCATCGTCGCAATCGGCATATCGAACCAGCGCGAGACCACGCTGGTCTGGGAGCGCGACACCGGGCGACCGATCTACAATGCCATCGTCTGGCAGGACCGCCGCACCGCCGACGAATGCGAGCGCCTGCGCGCGGCCGGCCACGAGGCCATCGTTTCCGAGCGCACCGGCCTGCTGCTCGATCCCTATTTCTCCGCCACCAAGCTCGCCTGGATTCTCGATCACGTTCCCGGCGCACGCCAGCGCGCCGAGCGCGGCGAGCTTGCCTTCGGCACTGTCGATTGCTTCCTGCTGTGGCGCCTCACCGGCGGTCGCGTGCACGCAACCGACATCACCAACGCCGCGCGCACCTGCCTGCTCGACATCCGCACTGGCGCCTGGGACGATGAGCTTCTGCGCGTCTTCGCCATTCCGCGCGCGCTGCTCCCCGATGTGCGCGACAACGCCGCCGACTTTGGCGACACCGCCGCCGACATCTTCGGCGCGCCGATCCCCGTGCGTGGCATGGCCGGCGACCAGCAGGCCGCGACCATCGGCCAAGCCTGCTTCGCGCCCGGCATGTTGAAGTCTACGTACGGCACCGGCTGCTTCGCGGTGCTCAACACCGGCGATGAATGCATTGCATCCAAGCATCGCCTGCTCACCACGGTCGCCTATCAACTCGCCGGCCGGCGCACCTACGCACTCGAAGGCTCCATCTTCATCGCAGGCGCCGCCGTGCAATGGCTGCGCGATGGGCTCAAGGTGATCCCCGACGCGAAAAGCTCAGGCCCTATGGCCAAGGCCGCCGACCCCGAGCAGGACGTGATCCTTGTTCCAGCATTCGTCGGCCTCGGCGCGCCCTATTGGGACCCCGACTGTCGCGGTGCGCTATTCGGCCTGACGCGCAACACCGGCCCGAACGAGCTGGCGCGTGCCGCGCTCCAGTCCGTGTGCTTCCAGACGTTCGATCTGTTGACGGCGATGCGCGGCGACTGGCCGCCCCGGAACGGCATGGTGCTGCGCGCCGACGGTGGGATGGCCGCGTGCGACTGGACTATGCAGCGCCTCGCCGACATTCTCGATGTGCCCGTCGACCGCCCGACTGTGCTGGAGACAACAGCGCTCGGCGCCGCCTATCTCGCGGGCCTTCAGGCCGGCTTCTATCCCGAACCGGAGGCGTTTGCGCAGCTTTGGGCGCTCGACAAGCGCTTCACGCCGGGCATGGCGACCGACACACGCGCGCGCCTGCTTTCGACCTGGCACGACGCGGTACGCCGGACGCTTACGACCTTCGAACATGCCTCGGCCCGGTAATTGTGCGAAGTGGTTGCCACCAATACAACATGAGCCAGGGCGAGATACACTTGATGGCGAGCAAGCAACGGATCGTCGGTCTGCGCGGCGCGGTATATGCGGCAGCTGCAATTGCCTTGCTGTCACCATCGCTGCCCGCGGCCCTGTTTGGAATAACCGCCGCGGCTGCGGGGACCACGACTACCCCCGACGCGGCACGTCCAACAATCCCTGATCCCTACAAGCAGAGCATGCTCATCCGCTCGACCTTGATCGCGCTCAGCCAAGCCAATCAGACTGGAAACTACTCTGTCGTGCGGGATCTGGGCACACCGCAATTTCAAGCGGCGAACTCTTCCGCCCACCTCGCTGAGATCTTTGCGGCTCTGCGCAAACGCGAAATCGACTTCTCTCCGGTGATGTTCTTCGACCCCGAGCTTGTCCGTGCGCCCAGCTTCGAGGGCAGCGTGTTGCGGCTGACCGGCCTCGTTCCGACAAAGCCTGAGCGCATTCTCTTCGACATGGGGTTCGAACTGATTGCGGGTAAGTGGCGGCTGTCGGCTGTCGTCATCGAAATGCAGCCGACACCTGCCGCAGCAGCTCCTGGTCAATCCTCAGGCGCGGAAGCAGGGGCGCTGAGTACCTCCGCAAAAAGCAAAAAGAATTCCGCTGCCAAACCGTAAGCCGCATTGGACAGCAGGTGTGTCGCAATCGCTACACACGCATGATTAACCCGCAAAATTCCACACTTTTTCATTGAGCTCCGTCGACTGAACATCATTACTTGAACAGCTGAAACGAAGCCGCAGGTGTTCAGCTCCGCATTTTCTGGCGGACAGTCATTTGAAAAAATTTGGCGGCGAGGCACGCGCCTCGGTGGGGAGTTCGGGGAATTCCTTTTAGTTCCGAAATGTTGCCCTGCGGTGCGCCGTGGGAACGCCTGAGCGTGTGCGCAGGCGCGGAGATTTTGTGTGGAGTTGCGTAATGGCCAAAGCAGAAAGCGCACTGCGCGCCGCGATTGCGTGTCTTTCTCTCAGCGGGCTTCTCGCCGCTACTTCCGCGCCGGCTCTAGCGCAGGCGATCTCGATGACGCCGGCGATTGCCCCGGCGGTGCCCAGCCAGGGCGATACGCCGGCCAACCCTCCCGCGCTCAATCCGCCGGTGTTCGTTGAGACCTCGAGCGGCTCCCCCGGCATCGGACTGACCGACGCCGAGTACGCTAGATTTACTGCTCTGAGCACCGATTTGGCGGACAATTTGGCGCTCAAGGACACGATCAAAGATGAATTTGAGGGTCTTTCATCGACGTCCATAGGCCCCTACCTGATCGGCGGGGCGGTGAAGAAACCCGGCGAGTCGCAAGAAGACTTTGAGATACGCGCGGCAAGGCAGGATGCGCTGAAGCAGCAGTGGAACGACATCAATCAGACCAACCAGGACATCAACAGCGAATTGAAGCCACTCGCAAAGCAGATCCGGAAGGAGACGAACGGCGTTCGTTGCGCCGATCAGTTGACCCCCGCGATCTACGGCGTGAGCGTCGCCGGCGCCGCGATGTCGCTGGCGGGAACCATCGCCGAGGCGGCTACGAGCCCGACGTCACCAGTCGGCGGAGAGATCGCATCTAACATCATTACGGCGATCGGCCATGGACTGGAGGTTACGTCACTAGGACTTGAAGGCGTCGCCAACACCTTGCCGAACTGCGAAGGCGTCTTCACCGGCACCGTACAGACGTACGCCAACTTCGTTTCGAAGATGGGGCTGTCGACATTCGATGGCGCCATCACCCTCGGCTACAACGGCAACCCGACTTACGACCCGGCCGGCACTCCTACCCAATACTACTACGAGGGGATCACGCTCGGCGGTGGCGGCCTCGCAGGCGCCGGCTACGGTGGCGCGCAGGCCTATACCGGCGATAAAGACGCTATCGCCATCGGCAACGGCGCGCGGGCCGAAGAGAAGGACAGCACGGCCATCGGTACCGATGCCTGGGCGACGAAGGAAGGCGCGACAGCGATCGGCGCGCATACACGAGCCAACGGCCTACATTCGACCGTTGTCGGCAACAGCTCCTCGGCCAACGGCACCAACGACGCCGTGATCGGTTACAACAATCAGACGGGAGCCGGCGGAAACAATTTCGCGCTCGGCACCGGCATCCGCATCATCGATGGCCCCGGTGGCGATGTGAGCTCCGGCAACACGGCACTTGGCGTCGGCCACATAATTCAGGGCGACAACAACTTCGTCGGCGGCGACCCCAACGAGACGTTCGGAAGTTCGAACCAGGTTGTCGGCAATGACAACTTCACAGCCGGCTTCAACAATCAAATTCTTGGCAGTGACAACGGCGAAGTCGGAGCGCCTGGCTTTGACGGAACGGAGACACCCGGAATCCGGGGCGATTTCAACTCTATCGTCGGCAACAACAACGCGATCGGTAGCGGCGCCTTCAACGATCCTGACGAGACCTCCGGCCACTACAACAAGGTCTTCGGTAACGACAACAAAATCAAAGACAGCGACGCGGTCGGTGACGGCAACAGCACCGCGGTCTACAACAGCATCGTTGGAAACGCGAACGACGTCACCGGCGATGGAAATTTCTTGGGCGGCTTCGGCAACCTTGTGGCGTCCGACTACAGCAAGGTGATCGGCAACTCCAACTTCGTACAAGGTGGCGACCAGAACGCCGTATTTGGTGATTACGCCTTCGTCAATGGCTCGCAGAACGTTGCCTTCGGTTTCGATACTGCCGTGACAGGTCCCGGCGGCGCCACCACAGTCGTCAACGGCATCGCCGTCGGAACGCAGGCGGCCGTCACTGGCAGCGGCGGCATCGCCATCGGCGCGAACATGAACAATTCGGTTGGACCGGCGGGTGTGGGCGCCTACGCGGCAACCGCGCTGTCCGTGGCGATCGGCGCCGATGCTCAGGGCGGCGGGTCGTCGGGTGCCGTCGGCACGGCGGTTGGCTCCCAGGCTGCCGCCACAGGAGCCAATTCAACAGCTTACGGCCAGGGATCGCAAGCCCTCGGAAACCAGAGCACTGCACTCGGGCAGGGTGCCCAGGTCAGCGCTGGCTCCACGGACTCACTAGCGGTCGGCCAAGCGGCTCAAGTCGCCGGCACACAGTCCACAGCCGTCGGCACAGGCGCGTCGGCTATTGGCAATAGCGTTGAGTCATTGGCTGTCGGCTACCGGTCGAACGCCGATGGATCGCAGGCCTCGACCGCGGCGGGCGCTTTCTCCACCGTCACCGGCACGAGTGAGGCCTCTGCATACGGTCACGGCGCAACGGTATCCGCCGGAACCACCGGCGGCACCGCAAGCGGTACTGGCGCACGCGTCCAAGCAAGCTATGGTTCGGCCTATGGCCATTCAAGCCAGGCAGCCGGGCAATACAGCACCGCGGTTGGCTATGACAGCCACGCCTTGGCAGATGGCTCGGCTGCCTATGGCAACGGCGCCGTCGCGACGCTCACCAATCAGCAGGTGTTTGGCACCTCGTCGAACACCTACACGACGCCAGGCATCACCTCGAGTCTCAGCCGGCAGCGCCAGTCAGGTCCACTCCAGCTGACCACGACGGATATCAATGGCAATTTGGCTTCGGACAACGGCGATACGTTCATAGCCGTCTCGCGGCTCCAAGCTGGTGTGGCCATAGCCATGGCCGCCGAGGCGCCACCGCTCACCGCCTCGCAGAACTTCGGTGTTCGCATCGGCTGGGGTAACTACCAGGGCGACGCCAATGCGGTGGCGGCAAGTGCGATCGGAGTGCTTTGCCGCGGGTGTTTCTCGTCCGGCGACCGCATCACAGTCGACGGCGCTATTGGCGCGGGCTGGTCGGACTACAAGACCTACAACTCCGGCAACACGCTCGGTGGCCGCGCCGGACTGTCCTGGGGTTGGTGATCGGCGGAGCAGCGGGCTGCGGAAACTTCCCGCAGCTCCCTTCTGCAATCTTCATAGGCTAGGGCGCTGCCGCCTTTGGCAGCCGGGCATCGAGTAGATCGTATATGCGTTTGGCAGCGTCGTTGCTGTCGGGCACGCCGGAAATCACCAGCGTGATCAAGTCGCTGCCGCGCCGGATGAGTATCATCGGTCCCACCGACGTCGCTTGGTCCCCCAGGGCAAGTTTGCCCATGACGCTTCCGAGTTCCGGTTCCATGATTCCGGCGCCCATCATGCCAGACTCCCCGTCACCCCAATTCAGCTGCACCTCCGCGTAGGCCCCGCCGATTTCGTCGCCTCCGACCTCGTAGGTGCACTTGGTTTGCCCGCCGCGGTCGTCGGCTACTGCGCCGACCGTGGTGCCGAGAACGGCGCTCATGTCCGCAGCAGAGACAAGTCCGCACGCGGTCGGCGCCGCGGACACGCTAGTGCTTAGAAAGCCGGCAAGGATCAGTACAACTGAGACAATGCGCATGAAATGAACCTCGATGATGAGTTACGCGTCACCCAAAAAAATACCTTACAACAGAGACCACGCGCTCGGGCGCTGCTGACGCTCCGACGAGCTTCAGTGGAAACACCATAACCTCGCTGGCGCGACGCCGTCCGCCGCACGCTTGCGCGACGCACTGATTGATCCCAGGAAATTTGCAGATGTTGTGTCGCCAGCGCATCGCAAAGCGTCTGGCCGATCGCACGTCAGCTGTGACGGCAGTCAAAATAGAGGGTCAGGGGCGAAAGAACGGTCCCAACGGCGGCGCACTGCCGTGTGATCGGCGCCATTGCTGCCGAGCGGCAGTCGTCCGGCTACGGCTCGATGCTCCCGTTCCCACTTGCCCCGTTCTTTCGAGCGGCTGACACAGCCGCGCGGAGCCGATCGAAAAATTCGGGGCACGTAGCCAAACTGGTTGCTTCCTCGTTGGCGCAAGCAGCGCGCCAAGCGTCGTGCTCATATTCCAGCCTCAATGGAGCAGCTTCGAGATTGCAGGCGACGGTGAAGCCGCACCTCGGGCAACTGAGTTCCGCCAATACACACTCCTCTAAAGGACTGTGTAGTGGGACCACCAAACCCAGCTGCACTGGTTGTTCTAGATCAATGAACAGCGTTGATTTATAGTCACATCCTAAATAAAGGCACGTCATCCGGCCGATATACCAGGGCAAACATGCAGCTGAATCGCCAACCTCTCTATTGTCAGGTCGCGAACGAACTGGTCGGTTTCATATCAAAGGGAGCGTGGAAACCGGGGGACGCAATACCCAACGAGATCGATCTGGCGAGGAAGTTGGGGGTCAGCACAGGAACAATGCGTAAGGCCCTCGATAAACTCGAGGCGAGCCATCTGATCATCCGTCGGCAAGGTCGCGGTACTTTCGTTTTGGACCAGACCGGATTTGATAATCGTCAGCGCTTTGAACTCATGCGCCTCGCCGACGGAGGCTCCATCCACTCGATCAGCTCAACACTTGATGAGAGCCTTGGGGCGGCCTCGAAAGAAGAGTGCAGGGAGCTGTCACTCGACGAAAAAGACAAAGTTCTTCGAGCAGAAAGGACGAAAACTCACGACGGGCGCACCTTGGTCTATGAGAATATTTCGATTGCCGCCAAGCGCTTCCCAGGGATTGAGTGTGAAGTCGGCAAGGTCGACTATCTGTTGACCGGATTGGCCCAGAAATACGGAGTAATTTTAGGTCAAGCCATGGAACAGCTGACCCTGTGCGAGGTGCCCGACAAAGTAGCTGACTTTCTTTCGGTACCGGTGCGCTCGGTCGTTCTGAAGCTCCAACTGGTCGTTTATTCTTTCTCTGGCGAGCCACTGATGCTGCGGACGGGGTATTCGCACCTTCCGAATGCGAAGTACGTCGTCAGGATTGGCTAGAGCTAGCTTCCTCGAGCGGTCACGCCAGCGAGCATCACCCAGAACCTATCTCACAACAGCCACCACCCGCGCGGGCGCCGCCGATGCACCGACGATCTTCAGCGGAAACACCATAACCTCAAAGCCCGTCGGCGGCAGAGCGCCAAGGTTCGTCAGCTGCTCCATGTGCCAATAGGGGCGCCGCTGCCCGACGCGATGCGCTTCCCAGAACAGCGTCGAATCGTTCGTCGCTTTCGACCGCGCGATCTGCGCGCGGAATGGCAGGTCCCAGCCCCACTGGTCGATGCCCATGACACGCGGACCACGATCGAGCAGCCACTCCGTCGCGGCTGCGCTCATGCCCGTCCCGCGCTTCCAGAACTCCTTCGTGCCCATCAGGCTGTCGCGTCCCGTGCGGATCAGCACGATCGTGCGCTCGTCGAGCTGTGCACCCGATTTCGCCAGCGCGGCTTCCAGATCAGCTGGCGTGATCGCATCGTCGTCGGCCTTGTGCGTAAGGTCGAGCACCACGCCCGGCCCGATGCATTTATCGAGCGGCATCTCGTCGATGGTCTCCGCGCGTGCGCCCCCCGACGTCGGACCGTAGTGCCACGGAGCATCGATATGCGTCGTCGAATGCACGCCCATCTTCGTGATCGTGTCGTCGGCCCAGCCGGTAAAGTCCGACGGAAACAGACGCTTCGGCAGGCCGAGCAGCCGCACCAGCAGCTTCGCCGCGCGATGCGGCTTGTGACGGATCTTCACCTGCATGAAGCGCGGATCGCCCGCATTGAACTGGATGGGCTTTGAAAGATCGATGATCTGCATGGAAGCTACACGATGCGGTTGGTGACGGCGCCGATGCCATCTATGGCGAGGGCTATTGTATCCCCTCGCTGCAGGAGCGCACCGGACTCGATGCCGCTGCCGCCGGGTAGCGTGCCGCTGCCAAACAGCTCGCCCGGGTGAAGCTGTTCGTCGCGGCTGGCGTGCGCCAGAACCTCGCCGAGCGAGAAGCGAGCGCCCGCCGTCGAGCATTCGCGCACGACATTCCCGTTGAGCATCACGCGCCCTTTCAGCTCTCGCCACCGCGGCAGAATCTCGTCGGCGCTGACGACCACGCCCGACATGGCGCTCGCGAAATGCTTCGCCTTCTGCGGCCCGAAGCCCGACCGCATCTCGCCGAGCTGCACGTCGCGCGCCGAGAAATCGTTGAGCACCACGAAGCCGCCGATGGCGCGCTCGGCTTCAGCCGGCGTTGCGTCGCGTAACGGATGCGCGAGCACGAAGCCGAGCTCCAGTTCGTAGTCGAGCGCTTCGGTGTAGCGAGGGATTGGCACGTCGTCGCCGTCAGCCGCGAACGTCATGTGATTGCCGAAGTAATAGACCGGCTGGCGATACCACAGCGCACTCGGCTTCAGACTTGGAAACGTCGTTCGCGTGATGAGTTCATAGGCCCCGACGATACGGTTCGCCGCCGGCATGAACCGGCGCACGAAACCGCGCGCGGCATCGACGGCGTGTGCCTCATACAACATGAAGTCGCGAAAGGAGCGCGGCTCGAACGCCAGGCCCAGGCGCGTATCGGCGCCGGGCGCTACGCCTTGGGCCGCATCGACCAGCGTTGCTTGGTCGTCAAGCGAAAGCGCCAGCAGCGCTACGGCATCGTTTGTGTCGATCCCGGCGAGTTTTGGCAGCCCCCGGGCCGCCTCGGCCACGGGGACCCAGCCATGCGCGGCCAGCACTTCCATGCGCCGTCCGGCATTTGTTGCATTGCATCTTAGCTTCATGGAGGACAATCAACTCGCTGCTAAGCTTGCATTGTCGTGACCGGCTTTAGACTTTCGGAACGGGGTGGTTAGTACGACGTTTTCCCAGGTTAGGCATAATCCTTGAGGAGAGGAAACGTCATGACCATCACCAGAAAAGCAATCGCCGGATCTCTCGTTGCAGCCGCCGCCATCGCCCTCACTGCAGGCGCGGCATTCGCTGAGCACCACTTCTCCGGAACTTGGAAAGTGAAAGATTCGAGCGGCGCGGACTTCGAGATCATGCTCGGCAAGGACGGTAAGGCCAGTGCCAACCGCGGCGCCGAAGGCATGAACGGCAAGTGGGTCGAGAAGGACGGCGTCGCGGTCGTCACCTGGGATACCGGCTGGATGACCAAGATCGCCAAGAAGGGCGATCACTACACGAAGACGGCCTTCGAAGGCGACAAGGAGAAGAACTCCTCTGATGCCGTGAAGGTGAAATAGCGGATCACTGAGCGCGAGGCGCCATTGTGGCGTCTCGCCAATTGAGGGTAGCGGAGCAGGCAATGGTTATAAGCTGGTCGCAGATCATCGTTTGGCTCATCATCGGGCTGGCCGGCGGAACGCTCGCTGGCGCGGTCGTGCGTTGGCAGCGCACGGGGTTCGGCCTGTGGGAGAACTTAGGAATAGGCCTCGTCGGCGCGGTCGTCGGCGGATTCCTCTTCCGTCTGTTCAACATCCTGCCGGGCCTTGAATCGATCTCGATATCGCTGCGCGATGTCGTCTCGGCGCTCATCGGATCGCTGCTGTTCCTCGTCGGCCTCTGGCTCTGGCACAAGCGCGCTGCTGTCGCTTGATGGTGCGCGTGGTCAACATCGACCACATCTCGGTGCGGGTGTCCGACTTCGCGCGCTCCAGGAAATTCTACACAGCGCTCTTTGAGTTCCTCGGCTTTGAGGTGCTGGGTGAGTACGACGACGCCATCGGCTGGACCAACGGCAAGACACGTTACTGGATTGGCCAGGCTGACGCGAAAGGCAGGAAACGCAAGTTCCACATCGGCGATGTCGGCCTGCACCACTATGCGTTCGAGCTGCGTAGCCGCAAGGACGTGGACGCCCTCCAAAGCTTTCTGAAAGGCGTCGGCGCCAAGATCGTCGACCCGGCCGCCGAATACTATGACGACTATTACGCGGTCTTCTTTCTCGATCCCGACGGGATGAAGCTCGAAGGCATGAAGTGGGGCGAGAAGACTCGTGCTCACCGGCGCAAGGCTGCTCAAAAGCGCAAGCGAAAGGCGGCGGCGTGAGGCGCATCGAGGTTGCTACGCACGCTCATTTGTTGCCGCACTGCCTATTCCTCGTAGATCATCTTCACAGTCATGCCGCCGTCGATGACGAAGTTATGTCCCGTGACGAACCCCGCCTGCTCGGCCAGGAACAGGCAGGCTTCGGCTACGTCTTCTGGTTTGCCGACGCGGCCCACGGGATGCTGCAGCCTGTCGCGCTCGGAGTGAACCGGCGTCTCCGCGCGCTCTGAGAATTGCCAGTCGCGCGTCTCTATCCATCCCGGACTGATCGCGTTCACCCGGATCCCGTATGGCCCGAGGCTAATGGCCATGCCGTGTGTCAGCGCGACGATCCCGCCCTTTGAAGCCGTATAGCTTTCGGTGCCGGGCTCCGACATGAACGCGCGCGTCGACGCGATGTTGATGATGGCGCCCCGCTTCTTCTCGGCCACCATCTGCCGCGCCACTTTCTGCGAGCAAAGAAACGCGCCACGCAGGTTCACCGCGATGACCCGGTCGAAGTCCTCCACCGGCAATTCAAGGAACGGCTGGCGCACCATGATGCCAGCGTTGTTGACGAGGACGTCCGGGCAGCCGATTTCAACCAGCGTCTGCGCAAGCCAACCGTCGATCTCTTCTTCGGTGCCCGTGCCGCCCTTCACGTAGAGGCCTTTGCCGCCTGAAGCGCGCACATGCTCGATGGCCTCGATACCGGCATCCTCCACCGGATCGAATATCGACACCGCGTATCCGGCATTCGCGAAAGCATACGCAATGCCCCGTCCGATGCCCTGGGCCCCGCCCGTAATCGCTGCAATCTTCAATGCCGGTCTCCATCAGTGGGAAGGGTGGGGCTTATCCGCGGCCGCACTTGCCGCCACCCGGCAAATCACATGTGGTGTCATCTGACATATGAGCCAGGAATTGGTGCCGGAAATGCTGACACGCCAGGGTACTTTGCTCTCGCTCGCCATGCTCTCGGTGCTGGCCTTGCCGGCTCTCGACGCTTTCGCACACGGCTCGCACGAGCACCGACCACGCCGCCAGCTTCTCGGCATTCACGGCTACGATCCGCAATCCAAGCCCGACGAGACATGGGGCACCTATTGCGTGACCGAGCTGGCTCCTCTCTTTCGCGAAGCTGTCGCGATCAATGCCAGGCGCGGTATCCTGCCGACGCTCCACCTGGCCGCCGCTGAAGCGAGCGCCGGCCAACCTGCCGCGCCTGCGGCAGTTACCGCTGCGCCCGCCAGGATAACGGTATTCACGGCGAAGAAGTTCGTCACCATGGATCCCGGCTGGCCCGAGGCAACGGCGGTTGCCGTGATGGACGGCAAGATCCTTTCCGTCGGCGTCACCTTCGACGACTTGAAACCTTGGCTCGAGAAATACCCCTACGACGTGGACGATCGCTTCAAGGACAAGATCGTCTATCCCGGCTTCGTCGAGGCGCACACCCATCCGGTGATGGGCTCGCTGGCCATCAGCCGGCCGACGCTCAGCCATTTCCCGATGCGCAATCCCTACGGCGCCGACTTCCCGGGCGTTAAGACGCGTGCCGAGGCACTGGAGCGCCTGAAGCAATACGTCGCCGACGCCAAGCCGGGCGAGACGCTTCTGACATGGGGCTACGACGTGCTCGCGATGGGAGCCGACTTCGATCGCGCATCGCTGGATGCGATCTCCAAGACGCAGCCGATCATCGTGTGGGACGCATCCGAACACAACGCCTATGCCAATAGCGGCGCCATCGAGAAATATGAGATCACGCCCGACAAGATAAAGGGCGTGATTGGAGCCGGCGCCAACGCCGATGGCACATCCAACGGCCAGTTCCTCGGCACCGACGCCGCCCGCGTGCTGCTGCCCCAGGTGATCGCCGAGCAGATGGCACCCGATGTTGCCGCCAAGAACCTCAACTATTTCGGCGCGCTGATGACACAGGCGGGCGTGACCACCGCGGGCGATCTCTTCTTCGGCGGCGTCGATATGGATCTGGAGCAGCATCTGTCGCGCAGCTATTTCGACACGGATCAATCGCGGCAGCGCATCGTGCACGTCATCGACGGCTTCAGCGCCCGACACCTCTACGGCGACGATGCCGTCTCGAAGGCTCTCGCCATGCAGGCCGCTGAGACCGACAAGACGATGTACAAGGGCGTCAAGTTCTACGCCGACGACGCCTTCGTCAGTCTCAGCATGGACATGCAGTGGCCCGGCTACATCGACGCCGAAACCTACAAGGGCCTTTTCATGTACGCCTCGAAGGAGGACTTCATCGCTGCCATGCGCCCGTGGTGGAACGCCGGCTTCCCCATCCACGTGCATTCGAACGGCAGCGGCGGCAATCAGGTCACCCTCGACGCGCTGGCGGCGTTGCAGGCCGAGAAGCCGCGCTTCGATCACCGCTTCTCGTTCGAGCACTTCGGCATTTCGACCGTCGCGCAGGGACGCCGCGTGAAGGCGCTCGGCGCCGTGGTCTCGACCAACCCATATTACGTCTACGAGCGCGCCGATCTTTCCGCTCAGCAGATCGGCACCGACCGCGCCTCGCTTGCCGCGCGCATGCGCTCGCTTATCGACCAGGATATCGTCGTCTCGCTGCACTCAGATACGCCGGTCGGCATCCCGAGCCCGCTTCTGGAAGTTTGGACGGCGGTCAACCGCATCGGCTTCACCTCCGGCAAGGTCCACGCGCCGGCTGAGCGCGTCGATGTCGCCCGCGCAATGAAAATGGTGACGATCGATGCCGCCTATACCCTCGGCGTCGAGGACAAGGTCGGCACCATCGAGACCGGCAAGTTTGCCGACTTCGTCGTGCTGGACGCCGACCCGCAAGCGGTCGAGCCGATGGCGATCAAGGAGATCGGCGTGGTGGCGACGATCCTGGGCGGCAAGGTCACGCTGGCCGCCGACACCCGCCACCCCTGAAGACGCGGATCGCCCCCCAGCCGGCCTATCGCCCGGATTTGCCTGGAAAACGCGCCTGGCCCATGCGCGGGGGGTGTCCTGCCGATCGGACTGCCGCCGCCGGTAACCGCAATTGGCTGTCGGCACCATCTCGTCAAAAATGATCTATAAACCGGCGCGTAAGGTGGATCGAACGCTTTGGGGGAACGGTGGGGTCTCAGGATATTGGCGTCTGGTCGCGTGCGTTCGTTTTCGTCGTCTTCCTCGCTCTCGGAGCGTCGTTTGCGGCAACAACGGCAGTGCTGGCCTACGAGTTTTGGCAGAGCGGCTGGTTCGACCTCGCCGCCATGGACAGCCACCTTTTCATCTTCTTCCCGACGCTCGGCATCGTGGCTCTGTTCGCATTCTACGTGCCTTCGGCCGCCCTCGCCGACTTCT
This sequence comes from uncultured Hyphomicrobium sp., assembly GCA_964493785.1. Taxonomy (GTDB): domain Bacteria; phylum Pseudomonadota; class Alphaproteobacteria; order Rhizobiales; family Hyphomicrobiaceae; genus Hyphomicrobium_A. The sequence continues at coordinate 27,629 of CAZBPM010000009.1, forward strand.
ACTGGAAGCACGTACCCTTCGGTCGCCTGCGCTTTGCCATCGGGTTCCTGATCCTTTGCGGACTTTCCTACGCGATCGCGGCCAGCCTGCTCGCCAGCCCCAAACGCTCAATGTGGGAAACGGCGCCATCCCTGCTTACGTCCGACGCAGGCGAAGGCTGCAAGGCAGACGGCGTTTGCGACCGCCTGCCGATGTTGACAGCGCTTCAGGGGCTGCGCGCCGTCAGCCAATCCCGCTGGGGCGTGGGTGACTTCATTCGCACCTGCGACCGCGATGTGTTCCTCGAGCCAGCCGCCGAGCAGGAACGCAAGCGCTTCTGCTTCGCATCGACCAAGCTCACCAATTCTCCCGTGCTGCAGAGCGACGCCGAATGCTGCCGCGCGCAGGAGCGGCTCAGCGCCGCGGTCAGCGGGAGTTTCGCACAACCGGAGCGCCGCTCGCTGACCTCCAAGGTGCATGCGCTGACGCTGCCCACCAAAGTATTCTTCCTGCTGGTGCTGCTGACAATCAGCATCCTGCTCGTGCTGAGGCACCAGGGCATGGCGGCGAACTATCAGGCGAGTGCGGGGCGCATCGAATTCTCAGTCATCGTCGGCACCGCGGCTGTGCTGTTCTTCCCGTTCATATCGCAAGCGTTCGTAGAATCGGTCGGAGCGCTCTATGGCCTCACCGGGCGCGGTACCTTCAGCCTGATCACACCGATACTCAGCTTGGCGTTCGGCATCTGGACCCTGCTGATGGTCTTCTTCTTCTATCGCCGCAGAGACAAGGACCTCGAAGCCATCGGCAAGATGGGCAGCGCCGTCGCCGCCGCTCTGGCCGTCTTGAAGTACGGCGTGGTCGTAGCGGTGTTCGCACGCCTGCTCGGTACGGGCGCCAGTTACGCCAGCATCGGAGCGCTCGTGGTCATCTGTCTGGCGACCATTTTCGCGCTGGTGTGGTGGCCGCGTCGTTGGGCGGCCCCATCAGCAGCACCGGCGTCAGCAGGTGAGCCCGTCCAAACCTAGCGACAGACGAGCAGACGCTCGGCAGGCGCGCCGACCGCAGCTTAGTAATGTGATGAAGTGATAGAGATAATTGGTAGCGGGAGGCGGAGTTGAACCGCCGACCTAAGGATTATGAGACCTTCGCTCTAACCACCTGAGCTATCCCGCCACTAAACCACGATCACTTCAGCCAGCAGGCCCATAGCGTGATCGTCGATCTCAACAAGAACAGAGCGCAATCGCCTTCCAACGAGGAAAGTGAACTGTCCTGGAGGCCGCATTTATCGAGCGCCCGCCCAGGCTGTCAAGAAAGAGGCGTCCTAACCGCCGATTTATTCGGCGGCCACCGGATGCCGCGCGGAGTCGCGCTTGGCGAACCGCACCATCGTGAAGAGGCCCAGCGGCCGCAGCGCCTTGCGCTCGATCAGTTCCAGGTCGTCACAGACCTGGACGCGAGTGAGATCGAACACCGAGCGCCAGCCGATCTTGTCGGCGAACGGCGCCATGCGCCGCTCCACCCAGCCGCGCACGCCTTCGGTCTGGCTGAAATGATTGACCAGCAACACCTCGCCGCCCGGCTTAACGACGCGCGAAAGCTCGCGCATCACCTTTTCCGGCTCCGGCACCACGGTCATCACGAACATCGCCACCACGCTGTCGAACGAGGCGTCTGCAAACTTGAGGTTCGAGGCGTCCATCTCGTGAAGGCCCGTCACGTGGTCGAGGCTCTCTTGCCCGACTCGCTCGCGCGCCTTCTCCAGCATCTCGGGGGAAAGGTCGATGCCGACCACTTCCAGGTGCCGCTTGTAGTCCGGAAGCGACAGCCCTGTACCGACGCCGACTTCCAGAACGCGGCCGCGGCCCTGGTTGAGCACCTGCACCGCGTGGCGCCGGCTCTCTTTGGCCACCAGGCCGAACGTGTAGTCGTAAACCGGCGCCCAGCGGCGATACGCGTCGAGCACGGCGCTCTCTTCGATGCGCCCTATGCTGACGACACGTCCCTCAACGCGCTCCAGCGGAAGTGCTGCTTGCCGGCGAAAGTCAATTTGCGACATCGTTTTTTCGGGCCCCTGGACCCACGCGTTCTAGATCCGCTTACCTTTGAGCAGCACGGCTGAGCTCGGTCATCTTCGAGCCCTCCGGCTGCCTTGCGATCGTGCGAGCGATGAACCCACCACCCAGAAGCCGGGCATCGTCCGCGCCGCTGGCGTAGAAAACGCAAGCCTGCCCCACCGCGACGCCGTCCTCGCCGTCTTCTAGCACAACAGTGGCTCCGCCGTCCGATTCAGCGAAAAGCGTTGCCGCCTGTGGTGCCTGCGATGAGCGTATCCGCGCAAAAATGGCCAGCCCGTCCGCCGCCATCTGCTCGAACGGCTCATCGCCAAGCCAATTCGTGTTTTTAAGGTTGAGGCTTTTGGTGCGCAAGCAGTCACGCGGTCCCACCACGACCTCGTTGTGTTCCGCATCCAGGCGGACCACGTACAGCGGCTCCGGGCCTGCAATGCGAAGGCCCTTGCGCTGCCCTATCGTGTAATTGACGATGCCGTCGTGCCGGCCGAGCTGTCGCCCGTCGACGTGCACGATGTCGCCGGGCCTGAGCGCGCCCGGCTTCAGCCGCTCGATGACGCCGGTATAGCGGCCCGTCGGCACGAAGCAGATGTCCTGGCTGTCGGCCTTCTCCGCTACCGGAAGCTGTAGGCGTCGCGCCAGTTCCCGCACCTCGGCCTTGGGCATCCCGCCAAGCGGAAACCACAGATACTGCAGCTGCTCCGGCGTCGTGGCGAATAGGAAGTAGCTCTGGTCCCGGTCGGGATCCCTGGCGCGCACGAGCTCGGGACCGTTTGCGCCCTCGCGGCGCTGGATGTAGTGCCCCGTCGCCAGAACGTCAGCGCCGAGCTCCTTGGCGGTATCGAGCAGGTCGCGAAATTTGATCTGCTGGTTGCAGGTGACGCACGGAATTGGCGTCTCGCCAGCAGCGTAGCTCGCCGCAAAGCTGTCGATCACGGCCGACGCGAACCGGCTCTCGTAGTCCAGCACGTAGTGAGGAATGCCGAGCGCATCTGCAACCCGGCGTGCGTCGTGAATGTCCTGACCCGCACAGCAGCTGCCCTTGCGCCCGGTGGCCGCGCCATGGTCGTAGAGCTGCAATGTGATTCCGATGACCTCGTGGCCCGCCTGATGCATCAGCGCTGCTACGACCGAGGAGTCGACACCGCCCGACATCGCGACGACCACGCGTTTGCGCCCTTCAACCGGGCTACGCGCGGAAAAATTGGAGCCGGGAAGGATCGCTTTTTGGGTCAAGCTTCTGGGTACCGATGTTCATTATGGGGCGGTCGCCCCGGGCAATGAGCCGTAATGGTGCGCCGCATGGTGCAAACTAGGGCCGGATC
>CAZBPM010000009.1:31017-134113 GCA_964493785.1 uncultured Hyphomicrobium sp.
GGGGGGAGGCGCAAGCCAACCCCGCCAAAACCGGACTGGAATGCCCCCAAATGGGGGCGCTGGTGAGGCTTTGTTGCATAAACCTTAATTGTCTGCACTATGACGCGGACCCTCCGATTTATGTTATGTTTACTCAAGGGCTTAGCCCCACATTAATCGTGTTGGGCTAGTACTGAAGGCTGGTCAGCGAGTGTGTAATGAGTATCATGACCGAGCAACAGATGAGAGCGCGGGTGCGCTACGTTATCGGCCCCGATGGGAGCCCGCTGACGATCGCGGATCTTCCTCCCCGAGATACAAAGCGCTGGGTTATCCGCCGTAAGGCGGAAGTGGTCGCCGCTGTTCGCGGCGGTCTGCTCAGCATCGAGGAGGCGTGCGACCGATATAAGCTGACCGTTGACGAGTTCCTGTCCTGGCAGCGTTCGATCGACAAGCACGGGCTGCCGGGCCTTCGGGCAACGCGCATCCAAGAGTACCGAGATTGACAAACCGCAACCGCGACTGGGCAGCGAAAGCCCGCTAGTCGCGTTTCGGAGCCTGCTTCTTCTTGCCCTCCGTCGGAGGGACGGGGGCTGCTGGCGTATTTTCGGACCACTCCGGCCGCGTTTCGGCACAGCCGATGGCGCCCGATCCCCATCGGCGTGCGTCCGTCTCGAGGGACTGCGCCAATGGCTCGGGCAACTTGAGGTTTTCAAAAGCGAGTGTCGTCGTCTCCTTCTCGGCTGAGATGGTGACGCGCCATGCGCGCATGCCTTTGGGGTCGTCGTACTTGCGGCTGCGCTCATGTATCGAGATTTCCGCCCGGCCGCCCTTGCTCGGTGGCTCGGCTTCGGCGTGGTAGACGTAATCCGCTTTGAGCGGGCCCGAGATACCGAACCAGCAGCCTAGGGCGCCGCGCGCGATCCGTTCGTATGATTCGGTCGGAGAGCCGACGACCGTGGCCTCGCTTGTCGACCCGGCCAGTTCGGGTAGGCTCGGAAGCGCCGATCCGCTGCCTGAGCAACCGCCAACAATGGCGCCGATGGCCGCAACCGGCCCGATAAGCGTCGATCGCAATGATTTTCGCATCGTCTTGCAGCGAGGAGCTGTCGCGGGAAGGTCTTTCGCGGACAGGCCCGCGCGACCAACCTCGTGGCATGCGACGGTTGCGAAGACAAGCCTGCAGGCCCGCAGCTATCAGCGGGCGGCAGGACCGATCGATCAAATGATTCGATCGAGAAGCCGGCCTGAAGGCGCCCTTAAACCAGAGGCGGGCGCCTTTCCGTTCAGCGAAGCACCGCAGCGGTCCGCTCGGTCCGGCGGCGGTTGCGGATCTGCTCGTGGCTGGTCGGCGAATCGGCACGCGCGACCTGCTCCAAGGCCTCGTCCCGTTCGCGCAGCGCAGCTTCGAGCTTGGCGCGCAGACCATCAGCCGAAGCCTTGAGGTTGTCACGCCGCTGGCTCGCCGACTTGGCGAAGGTGGAATAGGAAAAGTGCGCAGGATCGCGCACGCCTGTGCGCTCTTCCTCGGCCTTGATCTGACGATCGAGGTCGCTCGACATCCCGTCGAACTCGCGGATCATGTGTTCTAGATCGGCGACTTTGCGGGCCGATTCATCGGCGGCAAACCGCTTCAGCCTCAACGCCGATTCACGTGCTTTCATGTTCGATACCCCGGACTAATTCGAACTCGCGCCGTAAACTAAACAAGAAGCGTGCCAGCGCTGCTTTGTGACACCCGCAAAATTTGATCGTGGGCGTTGCGGTCCAAGCCGAGACGGGCGTGGACCTGTGGCGGCGCACAACGTTCGCACCAAATCTGACACGCGCGCATTAAGTTGCGGTAAAGCAACGCGAAGATCAATCCCTTCACCCCTGATGCCATTGAGGCAAAAAAACGGCGGCTTTTCCCTAGGGGGGTGAGGCGAATTCTGTTACCTCTTGATTCGTAAGCGCATTGGGGCTTGCACGGCGGCACCCTGGACCCAGCGATTTCCGGCGGGAAATGAGGTCAGGGCGGCACGCCGTCGCGGGTTCCGGGTAAACCGGCATATCAGCACATATATCTGGCTTCAGCGTAGCTTAGCCGCTGCGAACGTCCCGGTTTGGCCGGCGTTCCGCGTCGCCGGCAGGCGTTGTCTGACGCCTAAAGTGTGACCAGGTTCGTTAGAGTCGATGGTCGCAAAGCAAGACTTAATTAGGGTTTGTTAACCTTTCAGCGGGTAAATTCCTAACGATGGCTTAGCTTGAAGAGATGCGGGCGCTCTCTTCGGCTTCTGGGGCAGCGGCGCGGACTAAGAGGAACAACCATGAGAGTCCTTTTGATCGAGGACGACAGTGCAACGGCGCAAAGCATCGAGCTGATGCTGCAATCCGAAGGGTTCAACGTCTACACGACGGACCTGGGCGAAGAAGGCGTCGATCTCGGCAAGCTTTACGACTACGACATCATCCTTCTCGACATCGGTCTTCCTGACATGAGCGGCTACGAGGTTTTGAAAACCTTGCGCGTCGCGAAGGTCGGCACACCGATCCTTATCCTTTCCGGCCACGCCGGTATTGAGGACAAGGTGCGCGGTCTCGGCTTCGGCGCCGACGACTACATGACCAAGCCCTTCCACAAGGACGAGCTTGTCGCGCGCATCCACGCCATCGTGCGGCGGTCGAAAGGCCACGCACAGTCGGTCATCGAGACGGGCGACCTGCGGGTTAACCTCGACACCAAGACTGTCGACGTTAACGGCCAGCGCGTCCATCTCACCGGCAAAGAGTACCAGATGCTCGAGCTGCTCTCCCTTCGTAAGGGAACCACGCTCACCAAGGAGATGTTCCTTAATCATCTCTACGGCGGCATGGACGAGCCCGAGCTCAAGATCATCGACGTTTTCATCTGCAAGCTGCGCAAGAAGCTGCAGGCGGCGACGGGTGGTCAGCACTACATCGAGACCGTTTGGGGCCGCGGCTACGTGCTGCGCGATCCGAGCGACGACAGCAGCGCCGTGACAGCTGCGTAAGCTGAGTTCGCGCTGCCGCTGCTTTGAGTATTCGGGAGCCTTCGGGCTCCCGATTGCTTTTGGGGCATCTGCAAGGACAAGAAGCCGGATCAGGACGAGGCGGTATTACGCCGCCTTCATCAGCGCTTCGGTCTCCGCGTCGGGCAGTCGATCACGCACGGCGACCCAGAAGACGCCGAGCGAGAACAAGCTTACGATTAAGAGATCGCCGTACTTCGGGAGCAGCCCGAGGCCGCCGCCGTAGTTGCCCGTAAGCGAGATCACGCCAAGCCCGTTGATGAACAGCCAGAACCACAGCGACTGCTTGAGGTTCAGTTTGTCCTTCTCGCCGGTCCAGTAGTGCAACGCCATCAGCAGCGCCCCGCCGGCGATGGCGAGCGCGAAAACCTTCCAGTTCGTCTGCCACCCGGCCCAATAGACGATGCATCCGACCAGCATGAACGATACGGCCGCCAAGGCGACGCCGCCCTTCAACCGGAACGGCCGCTTGTGCCGCGGCAACTGATGCCGCAACGCTGCAAGCGAAACCGGGCCGAACGCCAGCGACAGGATCGCTGCCGACGAGATGAATCCGATGAGCTGCGACCAGCCGGGCAGCGGCAGCAGCAGCAACAGGCCGATGAGGAAGTTGACCAGGATCGACCACACCGGCACCTGGGATGCGTTGAGGCGCATGAACAACTTGGGCAGCTGCCCGTTCTCAGCCAGCGCGTAGTTGATTCGCGCCGTCGCCGCCGTGTACGCGATGCCGGTCCCAGTGGGCGACACGATCGCATCGACATAGAGCAACGCTGCAAGACCCTGCAGTCCTAGGATGGTTGCGAACGCCGCGAAGGGACCATCAGCAACGTTCTCGGCCAGTTGCGTCCACCCGCCGGCAAGATGCGCTTGCGGCACCGCGCCGATGAAGGCGATCTGTAACAGCACGTAGATGATGAGGCAGATCACCACCGCGCCGACCATGGCCAGCGGCACGTTGCGTTGTGGGTTTGAGGCCTCGCCCGCCATGTCGATGACGGTGCGGAAGCCGAACAGCGAGAAGATGACGCCGCCGCCGGCGACTGCCGCAAACACCCCGTCGACCCCCGTCGGCATGAACCCGCCGTGATCGGTGAAGTTGCTCTTGTCGAAGCCGAAAACGATGAGCCCGGCGACGGCGAGCAGCGGCACCACGATCTTCCACGACGTCACCGCCAGGTTGGCACGAGCCAGCCAGCGCACGCCGACAAGGTTGAGGATCACGAAGCTGAACAGCAGTATCGTTGCGACCACCACGCCATGCCCGGTTAGAACGCGCTGGCCGTCAATCGTCGTCGTCAGCCATGGCAGGAAGTTGGACGAGTACTGCAGTACCGCCGTCACCTCGATGGGCGCCGTTGCAACATAGGCGATCCAGCACAGCCATCCCGCCATGAAGCCGCTCATCGAGCCGTGCGAGAAATAGGGGATGCGGGCAATGGCGCCGGCGAGTGGCATCATGCCGCCGAGTTCGGCGTAAATGAGCGCCAGCAGCAGCGCGACGCCGCCCCCGATCATCCACGAGATGATGGCAGCGGGCCCGGCGATCTGCGCCGCATAGAGCGACGCAAAAAGCCAGCCCGAGCCCATGATGCCGGTGATGCCCGTGAACAGCAGTGCGACCGGTCCGATCTGTCGCTGCAACGATGACGCGCCCGCCGGGGCCGGCGAGGATCCCCCCGCAACGGTTTTCGCCGGCGGTGCTTGCTCTGTTGTTGAAGTCATGGAATCCGCCCCGCGACACGATAAGCCGCATACCACCGAGCCTAGCGCGCGTCGGTGAAGGTCCGGTGCACGCCCGCTTCGTCAGGACGCGTACCGGGAATCCTCATGGAAGTCGTTCATCGGGCCAGGCCGGCCGAACAGGAAGCCTTGGCCATCGCGGCAACGCTCCCGCCTCAGAATGGCGAGCTGGTCTTGCGTCTCTATGCCTTCGGCCAGCACCGGCACCCCGAGGCTCTGGCCCATAGCAACGATCGCCCGAATGATCGCTCTGGCTTCCTTGCTGGTGACCAGTTCGGTCACGAAGAAACGGTCGAGCTTGATCTTGCTGAAGGGGAAGAGGCGCAACGTCTCCAGCGAGGAGTACCCTCTGCCAAAATCGTCCAGTGCGATGGAGATATCGAGCTCCCGCAGCTTCCTGAGAGCCTCGAGCGCCTGGACCCGATCGTCGATGATGGCTGTTTCGGTGATTTCCAGCTCTAGCCGCTTCGGGTCGAGACCGGTCTCAATCAACACATCGCGGACCAGACTGTCGAACTCCGGGCGAGCCAGCTGGAGTGGCGAGATATTGACCGCAACAGCATAGGGAATGGGCCATTGTGCCGCCTCGCGGCACGCCGTGCGAAGCACCCACTCTCCAATTTCGACGATAGCCCCGCACTGCTCCGCTATAGGGATGAATTCGCCCGGCGAAATGAGACCGAGTTCGGGATGCCGCCAGCGCAGAAGCGCCTCGAACCCTGTCGTCCTGAGATCGACGATCTGCTTCTGCACTTGGTAGTCCAGATACAACTCGCCGCGTTCCGCAGCACCCTGCAGCGAGACGACGAGCTGCCGCCGCCGCCTGGCGGCGGTGTCGAGCGCCGCTTCAAAATAACAGACGCAGCGAACGGCATCGGACTTCGCCCGCTGCAATGCGTTGTCGGCCTTGGCGACGAGCGCGTCTGTGGTCTGGGCATCGTCCGGCCAGATGGCCACTCCGATGCGTGCGGCGGACGTCTTGCTTCCCCCGGCCACGCAGATCTCGGTTTGCATCGCGCCTTTGAGGCGGCCGATGAATTCGAACAGCTGCGTCTGTTCCTTGAAAGCCTTGAAGGCGATGAATTCGTCGCCGCCGACTCTCGCGATAAACTCCCCGCTCAAGGAAACCTCGATCAGCCTGGCGGCTACCGCGCGCAACATGTCGTCGCCGGCCGACTGCCCATGCAGGTCGTTGACCTCTTTGAAGTCGTCGAGATCGATGGACGCCACTGCTATCTTGCTGCCCGGCGCGCATCCAGCCACAGCCTGCTGCAGGAACTTGTGCAGCCCGGTCCGGTTCGGCAGCCCGGTCAATCCATCATGCAGAGCCATATGCTCGAGCTTCTCCTCGGCATCGCGCTTCTCCACGAGATTTCGTCGGAACACCTCCAGCGAACGGGCGACGGTGCCAAGTTCGTCCGTCCGTTCCGCGCCATCGACCTTCACCGACAGGATGCCGGTTGCCAGGCGCCCGGTGGATACAGCAAGGCGACGCAACGGCGCCAGCGTGGTGGCGGTGAGCAGCGCGGCGATCACGCCGAGGCTAATGAGTACGATCCCGAGCGCCGATGTGACATCGAACACGACATCGGACCACCACTGCGCTTTCGGCTTCGCGAGGTTGACCGCGGCGCTGAAGCTGCCGATGACCTCTCCCTTGGCAATATTGGAATGGCACGATGCGCAGCGCGGAGCGCTCGCTGTCCCAACACCCATGATCGACGGCCGCGTGACCCGCATCCAGTCGTCCACGATTCCGATCGAAGTCTTGCCGCCGGCGATGGCCGCTCGATCCACACGATCACGCGGTAACTCGAGGTGGGAAGGTTCGTTAGGGTGCGCGGCAGTCTGTTGTGAGACGAGCTTGGGGCCCATCGCCATCCACAGACGCAGATCGGTGTCGCCGCTGGAGAACTTGGCGACGGCGCCGTCCAGGGTAGCGGTCGCGGGATCAGCACGGTTGTCCGAGCGGGCGTTGAGCATGGCCTGCTCGTGAACCGCTTCCAGAAGCCCGAGCGCTACTTCCGCACGATGAATGGCGCGTGTGCTTACATCGGCCCATTCGAAGTGGGCTCTATAGGCGATGGCAGCCCCTTCCATGACGGTGAGGGCGGCGCCGACGACGAGCAGAATAGACCGTGCAACACTTGTAGTGGGAATGGCGGCAGGCATCAAAGACCTCTGGTACAGCAACACCAGGGGCGTTTGCGCATCCGTTGATTAATTTATCGGAAAATGCTCCGACCAAAGAGCATATCGTCCATCTAAATGAGGATGCGACACATATCGCCCGCCGCTGATCTAGGTCAGCTTCTGGCGTTCAGTATCCGCTCGACGCAGTCATCGACCCCAGATTGCCACGAGGGCAGCGTGAGGCCGAATGTCCGCGTCAGCTTCGAGCAATCGAGCTGCGAATTATCGAGCCGCTGCGCTGGCGTCGGATAGTCCTCGCTGCGGATCGGCGCGACCTCGGCACTGGGCCCGCCGAGCGCGCGCGAGCGCGTGAACACGCTCTCCGCCAATTCGCTCCACGTCGTCGTGCCGGCGTTCGCCGCGTGATAGATGCCCCACGGACCATCGGCGCCGGGCTCCGACACGATGCTCGCAAGCTCCAGAATGGCGCTGACGAGGTGCGGGGCATAGGTCGGGCTGCCGCGCTGATCCGCGACGACGCGCACTTGGCTCTGGCTTTCGGCATACGCCAGCATCGTCTTTACGAAGTTGCGCCCGAACGGGCTGAAGATCCACGACGTCCTGAGGATGATGTGCTTCGGATTGGCGGCACGCACAGCCTCTTCGCCCTCGAGCTTGGAGCGCCCGAACACCGTGGCCGGTCGCGCTTCGTCGCTCTCGACGTAAGCACTCGGCTTCTTCCCGTCGAACACGTAGTCCGTCGACAGGTGAATGATCGGAATGCCGCGCTTGGCCGCAGCTTCCGCCAGCAGTCTTGCCCCATCCCGGTTGAGTGCGAATGCGCGTTCGACATCGGTCTCCGCCTTGTCGACGGCAGTGTAGGCGGCCGAATTGATGACGACCGTCGGCGAGATCGCAGACAGCGCCCGCTCGATCGACTTCGCCTCGCAGATGTCGAGTGCCGCGCGACCGACTGCGCACGCAGTGACGTCGGCACGCCCTGGAGCCATCTCGACCAGCGCGCGCGCAACCTGTCCCTGCCAGCCGGCGATCAACAGACGCATGGCGTACCCCGCAGTTTCTAGTCTCGCTCGGTTGCAAGGCTCGTCGCGCCGTCACCGCGGCCGCGGCGATTGACCTGCCACAGCAGCGTTCCGTCCTCGATCGCGAAGGCGAAAACATGGCCCATCGACGCCGCGACCACCGTTTCGCCGACGATGCGCACTGAAACCGGCTGTCCCTCGCACGGCAGTCCCGCCGGCATGTCCGCCAGCGCGCGCTCCCACACGAGCCGCCCGCTCGCCGCCTCGATCAGGGTCACCGCCCCGGCGTGACCGAGCGCTAGAAGCGATCGCGATTGTTCGGACGAGGTCGGTCGCTCAGGCAAGCTCGTCGTCCTTCTGATTGAGGAACAGAAGCACGATGCCGATGCACGTGATGAATCGGAAAGCGGCCTGCTGCCCGTTCCAAGCCTGCGACTGCCACATTTGGAACCATTCGCCGCCGACGGTCATGAAGCCGAAGAACCACAGCGCGAACCCCGTGACGAGTCCGGCGACCGCGACATCCTTGGAAGCGTTGAATTGGCGGGCCGGTGCCTGCCGTTCACGCCACATGGATCTGGCGCCGTAGACGCACAGGACCCCTGCCAGCAGCTCGGCCGCAATGATGAACGCATAGCCGACATGGTAAAGCGCGGAACTGTCGATCGCCCGCCACTTCAACGTTGTCGACGGGAAAACCGTGTCCATCGACATTACATGCTGCACGAAGGCGTAATTGGTGCCGTAGTCGATGATGTTGTCCACGCCGACGAGCAGCGAGAACAGACCGATCATCAGTACGAGCAGGACTTTCGCGGCGCGCACGACCATTTCGATATCCCTCGCGATTCGGCCAGCAGATTATGCTGCTCTGGCCCCCCGGCGCCAACTCCGCTACTGAAGGCTCAAGAACAATCCGTAAACCGCGCGAGGACCCACCCGCGATATGACCAGCACCGAAAAACCGAATCCTTCTAAGGCCCTGAAGGCTGCGATCATCCCGGTGACGCCATTCCAGCAGAACTGCACGTTGCTGTGGGATGACGAGACGAAGAAGGGCGCCATTGTCGATCCCGGTGGCGATCTCGACGCTATTGTCGCCGCGATCGCCGAGGTTGGCATCGTGCCGGAGAAGATCCTTCTGACGCATGGCCATATCGATCACGCGGGCGGCGCGGCCGAACTGCGCGAACGGCTCGGCGGTATCCCCATCGAAGGACCGCACGGCGACGAGCGCCCGCTGCTCGAGAACCTCGACAAGCAGGGCGAGGCCTACGGCATCCCGGCGCGCCCCGTAACGCCCGACCGCTGGCTCGCGGAAGGCGACACCGTCACGGTCGCCGGTCATACCTTCGAGGTGCTGCATTGTCCTGGGCATTCGCCGGGTTCGGTAGTGCTGGTCAATCGCGCGCAGCGTTTCGCACTGATGGGCGACGTGCTGTTCCAGGGCTCCATCGGCCGGACCGATCTGCCGCTCGGCAATCACGAGGCGCTGATGCGCTCCATCCGCACCAAGGTCATGGCGCTGCCCGATGAGTTCGCCTTCATTTGCGGTCACGGCCCGACGAGCACGATCGGGCAGGAGCGGCGCAGCAATCCGTTCATAGTCGGCGACGCCGCCTGAGGCCTCCCAGAAACACAAAATCCCGGGACGATGCCCGGGATTTCTTTCGAATTGCGGTTGCAGCAGGGCGTGGATCAGAAGCCCCACTCCCAGCGGAGGCAGCCGGCGATTCCGCATTCGGCGCTGAGCGTGCCGACCCCGATGGGGCTCGCGTCGTCGATATTGGCCCACACGTCGACGGTGTTGACGCGCAACGTCTCGGAGCAGCTGCGCTTGCAGTAGACCCAGGTGCCGCGCGGCAGCCGCACCTGATAGCCGACATCCGTCGCGCGGTAGGGAGCGCGGATCGAACCGTTGCCGTCATGGCTGTTAGCGGTGACGTAGCCGAGGATCTTGCTGACGGCGCGCGGCCCGGCAGCAGCGGAGCTGGCCATAGCGAACATGGCGGCAGCGACCAGAAGGCCAGCGGCAAGTGCGGGACGTTTCATCATGGTCTCCTGGTATGCGGGCGGCTCTCGTAGACTCATCCACAATTTAGCATGATTGCGGTGCGCGCCTGCGTCGGCCCATTACTCGGATGAAGCCTGTTGCCCATGCGCACCGCTTGCCGGCCGGTCTCAGCCGTTCCGCGAGAAGTTGATGCTGACACCCTTCAGGACCGACCCCTGCGTCGACAGCGACACCGACTGCGTCTCCCCGCCGATCGAGACCGACAGCAAGCCGGTGAGGGCGCCGCCCCCGATGTTGAGCCTCAGCTTGGAATCGTCGGCGCTGCCGGTGATGGTGCCGGTCTGATTGTAGTTGCGCTCTTCCCACGTGCCGGTGACGCGGCCGTTCGCATACTTCAGCACCGAGCGCAGTTCCACCTTGGTGGAGGGATTGGCGCAGATGATGTTCAGCTTCAGCTGCGTCCCGCCGGTGCCTTGATAGTAGCCCTTGCAGGAGAGCTTCTCGCTCTTGCCGCCCTCGAGCCGCGCGGTGCCTTTGCCCGACCACGTCCCGACCAGCGCCGAGAACGGGCTGCCTGCAACGGCCGGTACGCCGACCGCCAGCATGGCAATCGAGCTCAAAGCCAGAGCCGTAACGCTCCCCCTCAACAAGCCCACAAGACACCTCCAAGAAAAGCTTTGACTGTCCAACGACCCGAATACGCCCACGGCCGGCAAACGTACGGCTGGCGAGCAGACACGCGAACGCTGCCGAGAATTGGTATCGGCTTGTCCCAAATTAGCACAGTTACAGTTAAATAAGTGTCTCGCCTATGCATCGACAACCCACCTGGCTGTGATGCCGCGCACAGAAATTTCCCATGGCAGCGGCGAGAGCGCGCGCCTCGTTCTCGTAAGCAGCGGTTGCGCCTGGAAGAACCCTGGCTATATTGCGCCGCTGCGACGGAGGGGTGGCCGAGTGGTTGAAGGCGCACGCCTGGAACGCGTGTAGGCGGGCAACCGTCTCGTGGGTTCGAATCCCACCCCCTCCGCCAGCAACTGTCCCCGTGACATCCCCCCTCATCCCTTGCCGTAGTGGAAAACCCAGCATTTACTGCGGTGCGACACGCCGCATTGTCTCGCCACGTCCCGGGTCGACCCGTATCATCAGCCCACGAAACATGGGACAGGGCATGGGACAGCCCCGTGGAGGTGGCGGTGCGCGCGCTGCACAAGTTGTCAGCGGTGAGGGTCGGAAGCCTCAAAGAGGCCGGTTATTACAGCGATGGTGGCGGGCTCTACCTGCGCGTGGCAATTGCTGGCGGGGGAGGAGCGCCTCGCGTCCTGAAGTCGTGGGTCTTCCGATACGAGCGCAATGCCCGCACACGCGAGGCGGGTCTGGGGTCGGTGTCGGCGGTGTCGTTGGCGGCAGCCCGATCCGAGGCTCAGCATATGCGCGAGCTGCTGGCCGACAAGATCGATCCGATCGAGAGGCGCCGGGCGGAGGCTGACGCAACGCGCGCCGTTGCGCGGTCGATGACATTCAAGGAGTGCGCCGAGGCTTACCTCGAAGCCCACGAGCCGACCTGGAAGAACGCAAAGCACCGGCAGCAGTGGCGTAACACTCTGAATACCTATGCCTATCCGAAGATTGGAGCCATGCCGGCGAAGGACGTCGGTGTCACCGACGTGCTGAAGGTGCTGCAGCCGATCTGGCATTCAAAGCCGGAGACCGGCTCCCGGCTTCGGGGGCGCATCGAGACTGTGCTCAGCTACGCCAAGGCCCTTGGTCAACGCGAAGGCGAAAACGCTGCGGTGTGGAAGGACAACCTCGCCCAGCTGCTGCCGGCGACGGGCAGGGTGCGGCGCGTCAAGCATCACTCCTCGCTTCCCTATGCCGACGTGCCCAAGTTCGTCGTCGACCTGCGAAAAGACACCGGCATCGCGGCCTCAGCACTGGAGCTTTGCATCTTGTGCGCGTCGAGAACCGCAGAAGTGCGGGGCGCGACGTTTGACGAGTTCGATCTCGATGATCGGGTTTGGACCATCCCGGCGATACGCATGAAGGTGAGCCGGCGCGACCATCGGGTGCCCTTGTCGCCGCGTGCCATCGAGATCGTAAGAGAGATGCAAGCTCTGAAGCAGAATGACTACGTGTTCCCGGGGTTGAAGCCAGGCATGCCGCTGTCCGATGGGGCGATGAGCAGGGTGCTCCTGCGCGCCGGCTACGGCGAGTTCACCGTGCACGGCTTCCGGTCGTCATTTCGCGACTGGAGCGCAGAGTGCACTTCGTTGCCGCGCGAAATCGCCGAGTTCTCACTCGCCCACACCATCCCCGATGAGACCGAGCGCGCCTACCTGCGCACGACGCTGTTCGATAAGCGGCGTGAGCTGATTCTGGAATGGGAGCGGTTCGTGCTGGGCGCAGCCGGTCACAAACCGCGTGGGATAAAGTAGCGACCACCTGGACGTCAGCCTACGAATCGCGCTTTCTGCCGGCAGGCGCTAGCAATCTGGCGCCAGCGACCCGTTATCGTATCTCGTTCTGGGTGACTCCCAAAGGCCGTACATTACGCGCCAGCATGAAGCTTGCGAGAATGGACTGCTGTAACGACGCGGCTGTCTGGCCGCGCCGAGGGAGAGAACAATGCCGAAAATCAGCATCCCACTGCCCGAAAAACGGGCTCTTACGGTGCGCGAGTTCTGCGCGCTCTACGGCGTGGGCCGCAATAAGGCCTACGAAGAGATCAACGCCGGCCGCCTCCCATTTCGCAAAAAAGGTCGCCGGACGCTGATTCCGCGTGACGCTGCCGATGCCTGGCTGAACGCGTAAACATCGCCTGAATGTTCCACGTGCAACATAAGCTCCCTTTGGCGTCCCGCCGCATCCCTTGCGGCGCGACGCAACGCAAGCGCTCGATTCGATTGCTGGTTGGAGATTGGCCGTAGTCCGCGCTGCCGCAGATTGTTCGGTCGATTTCCTGGCCGACCAAGTCCGGCCCTGCCTCTGTAGGAATTCGAGCCCAGTGTCTCTGTAGCTTTTAGGCGTATGTAGCGAACCCCACCCCATCCATGGGTCGAGGTCTCGCAGTCGTTTTCTAGAGCCGGGGACCAGTCATGACCTTCACCACGTCATCATCTCATGCCAATTCGCGCGCGCCTTCTGCTGCGTCGACCAATCGTCAGCGTTCTGATGAGCTGAGCGAGGCGATCAACCTCTGGCTTGGTGAGCGCAATCTGTCCAAAGCTATGGAGCGCGAGGAACTCGCGCAGATCGAAGGTTTCCAGCGCGTGCTGGCAATCCGCAATGGCTTGCTCTGCGCCGCCATCGGCTACATTCGCCAAACGCCACGTGCGGACAGCACTCTCGGCGTTCTTATGCTGATCGGCTTCCTTTGCGACAACAACGACGGGCTGTGCCGCGTAGGTGTCAAGCGCATGGCGGAAATCTTCAACCGCTCAGAGGTGGCGATGAGCGCGACCATCGCGCGCCTCAGCGAGGCTGGCCGCATTGGCGTGATCAAGAACGCCGGATTGTCGGATGCCTACTGGATCAAAATCCCTGCCGAGATGGCCCACATCACCGCCAATACCGTGGACTTCGTGAACGCACTGTCACCGCGCCCGGCCCCGTACTACCGCCGCGCTCATCAAGTTCCGGTAGGCGGCGAACCCTCTAAGTCCATCTTGGGGGTCAACCGAGCGGCACCCCACAAGTCCACCTTGGGGGTTACCCCCCAAGTCGACAACGCCGAACCCCCCAAGCCGACAGACCACTCTCTATATACTTCTAATTGTAGGATTTCTAAGAAGGACTCTAAGGGGGTAGAGCAGCAGCTCGCGCTGCATGCTCTCGCCTCCCTCGCTCGCGACGTTTCATCACTTGAGGGTTCAACCTCAAAGGGCGCAGCTCGTCGAGCTGCGAGCGGTCTCTGCGACATCACCGCAATTCTTCCACCCGACGGCTCCTACTGCTGGGGCGAGAAGGGCATGCAGTACCTCGTCGAGCACGACTTCCAGCCGAACGACGTAAGGAGGCTGTTCGGCGATTGGCGCGACGACCGCATCAAGCATGGAAAAAAATTCAAGGGGGAGGTGGGCTGGTGGCTCGACTTTCAGCAATGGGTGCGCCGGGAAGCCCAGTTTCGTGATGAGCGCGGTGTTGGTCGCGTCGGTAGCCGTAGTCGCGTTTCGAGCTTGGATGAGATCGCCGACATGGCGTTCGGCGGAAAGGGGAACTCGAATGGCTAACGACCTAACCACTGCCAACAGTGAGAATCGAATGCCCGTGGCGTCCTCGGTGCGCGAGGGCATCATGGACTTGCTAGCCGCATTCCCGATCGCCGGTGCGCGCGCCGACGACGAGCGAGTCCGCTCGATGCGCCTCTTCGGGAAGGCAATGGATGGCTTCGACGGGGAGACGCAGCTGAGAGCGCTTCAGCGCCTCGTTCTGCACAACCCGCGCAATCCATTCCCGCCGACGCCTCAGGACGTCTACGAGCAGTGCTGCAAGCTGCGCGTCGCGTGGTGGCGCGACCCCGAGCGCGTGGCGCTGTTAACCGACGACCATTGGCGTCTAGTCATTGCCAAAAACGCCGACGTCACGTGGCCAGTGGCCGAGCTTGGTCCGCCGCCGGGTACGGAGCGCTGCGTGGTGCCGCAGAGGATGATCGAGGAACTGCGCCTGACCGATCGCTACGACATGCGTGGTATCGAAAAGTCGACGTGGTCGAGGTGAGCCATGGGAGCGGAATTCTTCTGGGACGCCTACTACACGATGACGATCCAGTTCCTTCAGCTGGCCGTACTCCTCGGCGCCCTGGTGGCAGGTGCAGTCGCTGCTCGACTTCCCCCTTCGCTCGCGCGCTTCGCGCTGGGGGCCACCGCCGGGCGTCAACCGCACCCGGTCTTCGTCCGACCTCGGTCGCTTCTAGTCAAGCTCTTGGCGGCCCTGTTTGGCTCACCACTGGTCCCGCCGCATGTGTGACGTGAAGCGATTGACTTTTGGCGACCGGCATTGGGTCGCACGCGCGGGCACGTCATGGGGTGATACATGCGGTGGCTGAAGATTACTGGAGTTGAGACAACTGCCAAATTGGGGCACGTCGGACGACAGCTCGTCGAGGACCTAACGGCCTTGATCGGCCGGACCCGACGCGAGCGCCGCGATGTACGCGCTCAATTGCGGGCATTGTTGGTGGACCATCTCGCCGAAGAACTCCGCCAGCGCGTCGAGGACGCCAAGCTGGCGCGTCGGCGTTGCGGCGCGCATGCGCGAACAGCGGGCCGTCCTTGCCAGGCTGCTGCTATGCCAAATGGCAAGTGCAGGCTACATGGTGGGCTGTCAACGGGCGCAAAGACTGCAGAGGGACGCCGCCGCATCTCCGCCGCGCAAAGGCGCCGCTGGCGGACTTGGCGCGAGAGGAAGCAAACCTCAGCGAGAGAGCGCTGATGATGCACGACGGTTTGCTCGCACCCTGCGGCCCGGCCTAAGTTCGGCCTGCCGACGGGGCTATGTTCAGAACCAGGCGACCGATGGAAAAACGAGTGTGATCGACCGCGTCAGCTGAACGATCGCGCCGCTTGGCGGGATCGTTGGCGTCCCGGTCACAGCTGGACGAACTGGCCGCCGCTTTGATCCAACCAATCTTTTCGCTGGCGATAGTCCGGCATGGTTCTCTCGATAGTGCGCCAAAACTTCTGGTCATGCGTAGGGGCGTCGATGTGCGCCAGCTCGTGCACCACCACGTAGTCGATGGCTCGGCGTGGTAAAGTCATCAGCGCCCAATGGAAATTCAGCCGATGCCCCTTTCCGCATGAGCCCCAACGGGCGCCCAGATCACGAACGTGCACGGGCCCAGCCTGCAAGGCCATTCGATCAGCCCAGTAGTCGACACGGTCCTCTAGCCAGGACTTGCCGTGTTCGCAGTACCAACCCACGAAGTGGTGTCGCGCGCGCGACAGTGCTGAACGGTCGAGTACAAAGCGGCCGTGCACCAATTTCAGAGGACGATCCTGGTGCTCAACAAGGCGCAGCCTATAAGTCCGGCCGAGGTACGAAAATCCTTCACCTGACACGAACTCTTTGCGATACGCCTGACGGGCCAAGAGGTCGCGTTCGCTGAGCTTGCGATAGATCCACATGCGCTTCTCGCGCACAAACTTCGCAAGCTGCTGATCATTGGCGGCGGCCGGTGCCAACAGTGAAAGTGTTCCATCGCGTTCGATCACGATCGACATTGATTTGCGTTGCGGGCTTCGACGCATGGCAAATTGCAGATCTCCAATCGAGAGCGTGTTTGGAACGGCAATCTTCATGGAGCACCGAACTTATGTCGGTTAGCCCTCGCCACCTCGATCAACCGATCTGCAGCAGCCCCCTGGCCCTTCAAGGACACGATCTCCTTGCCGGTGTCGTTCTTCCCGTCCAGGAATTCGACAAGCCAGTTACGCAACACGCGTTGTTTCTCGGGAGTAGTCCAGAAGTCCGCCAACGACAATTCACGCTGCAAGTGGCTCACCAGCTCGATGGTCCAACTGATGAGGCCAGATTTTTGAGCATCGGTCAGTGGTTCGCCATATGAGGCTGCGCTCTTCAGGGCATTGAAGAAGGGCATATGTGTAGCGGGATCGAGCCCGACGATGCTTTCGGTGCGCCCTTTCCGAGCTTCCTCCACCAGAGCGCGTAGTGCCTCGACCAGCGCATCCCATTGCTCGCCGAATTCACGAAGGATGCCTTCGAGGCGCTCCGAGAGCTTCTGGTAGTGCTCCTGATCCTCGTCGAAGTGCTTGCTGATGTGATACCGAAGCGCGTGCTCCATCTCGCTCGCTTTCGCGCGCGGTGACCGTTCGGCTTCGACGTGGGCGGCAAACTTCGTATCCGTCAGAGAAATCGGGGGTATCTTCGGATCGATGCCATGCGCCTCGATGTGGTCGTCGATGAGTTGGCGCACCTTCTCGCCCACCTCCTTGCCAACGAGGCGGAGGACATCACGGTCATAACGGTTCCGAGCGCGTGCCTGAATGAAAGCCAGCCTCTTGGCATCTGGGACGAACGGCAGGGCCTCAGGCCGTGGCAGGACGACATCGAGTGTTGCCAGGAATTGCTTTAGCTTGACCTGGAATTCGGCGCGAAGGCGATCGTCGCGAAGAACGCGAACACAGGCCTCATCATCCTCCAAGTTGTTGATGCCGTTCCGGGCAAACAAGTCCTTCACACGTTGATGGCGGTCCCGCAGCTTCGGGATCTCGTCTTGCAGGCTCTGCAATGCTCCATCGACATCATCGGCATTGTAGGCGTCCAGGGCTTCTTTCAGATGTTGCGCCACGCCGTAGTAGTCGACGACGAAACCAGCCCGCTTTCTTTCGCCAGCCGTACGATTCACGCGGGCGATCGCCTGGAGCAGCTCGGCCTCGCGGATCGCGCGGTCGAGATACATGACCTGCGCCACCGGGGCATCGAACCCCGTGAGCAACATGGACTTGACGATGAGAATAGACAGCGGGTCGCACTTGTCCGGCGCTGCGTGGAGCAACGGCTTTTTGAACCGCTCAATGCGCGCATCATTCTTGGTCTGATCGGTCCATGGGGCGAGCGCAGGATCGTCATTCTGCGCCCCTGAAATGATCGGGGCGAATTCCAGTTTGCGGATCGTATCGAGAAAGCGATGCGCTCGCACGAGGAACCGCGTTTGCTCGTCCCGCTTTTCGAGTTCGTGCAGCGGCAGCTGAACGATGCGCGGATCAAGGGCCTCCAATTCGGTGACAAGCTCCCGTCGCGCCTCCTCGAACCCGTCGTAGTATCGAGCAGCTGCGCGACGGCTGACTGCTACGACCTGAGCCTTGAAGCCGTTCGGTAGGATGTTCGCGACATAGTGCCGGAACATGTCACGGGATTTGGCACCAATCATGCCCGTGGATTCAAGGACATTTCCCTTGGTGCCGTACTTGGCTTTGATGGCTTCGAGCTGCTCGGGCGTATAGTCTTGCAGCATATCCTCGAACAATTGGTCGAGTTGGCCACCACCTTTGACCCCGGCGCGCGCTGTCCGGCCCTCATAGAGGATCGGGAGCGTCGCTCCGTCCTCCTCGGACTGTCGGATCGTGTAGCGGTCGATGAACTCGCCGAAGATGTCGTGGGTAGGCTTCTTGCCGGCCATGATGATCGGCGTGCCGGTGAAGCCGATCAGAACGCAATTCGGCAGCGCCGCCCGGAGGTTTGCGTGCAGCGTGGTCGTGTGGGAGCGGTGCGCTTCATCCACCAAGACGAGGATGTTCTCGCTCTCATTAAGCAGAGGGAAAATGCCATCCTTGCTATCGACGACATCCTCGTCCGCACTGGCTTCACCAGCCTCGTCGTCGCTGGCCGCCCCGCGATATTTCTGGATCATCGCGAAGACGAGGTCTTTCCCATCCCGTTTGAGCGTCTCCTGTAACACTTCGGCGCTCGGTACTGTGCGAAGCCCCTCTTTCCGAGGCTTCACGACATTGAGCCGCTCTTCGGTGAGCTTGGCCGTGTCGCCGAGCTGCTTCTGCAGGTCGCGACGATCGGTAACTACGATGATCTTGAATGGCCTGAGCTGCGGATCGGATCGCATCTTGCGGATCAGGAACACCATCGACAGGCTTTTGCCCGAGCCCTGGGTATGCCACACGATCCCGCCGCGGCGATCGAATTCCCGATCCACTTTGCGCGTCTTGCCGGTCTTGAGGCGATGGACCGCCTCCCTAACGGCGCGGAACTGCTGATAGCGCGGCGCAACTTTGATAGTGCGCCCCTCGACCTGCATGAATAGGGTGAAATGGCGGGCGATGTCGAGCAAGTGCTCTGGCCTCAGCGCACCTGCAACGAGCTTTTCCTGGCTCGACAGGTCCTGCTTGCCGAGCGCCTTGGCCACTTCGGAGATGGCCACCGGCGCTGTGTCCTTCCACTCCATAAAATGAACCGCTCGACTGGTAAACGTTCCGAGACGCGCCTCGTCGAAACTCGTCGCGACAACCAGCTGGTTCGTCCAGAAGAGGCGCTCGTTGCCCTCCTCGGCGGCGACCCAGTCGCGTTGGTTCGCATATCGTTGCAGCTGGTCGACAGCCTTTGCGATCGGCTCACTGGTTGACGGTGACTTGCATTCGATGACGACGAGCGGGATGCCGTTCACGAACAGCACTAGGTCAGGGCAAACGAATTTCTTTGCCTGTCCACCGGGCTCGTCGACACGGAACTGGCTGACGACGCGAAAGACGTTATTCGACGGCGTCTCCCAATCGATGAAGCGGGCGATCTGCTGGCGCCCTTGATCCCATCCATCGAGGCCATCGACGGGACAGCCCTTGATCAGCCGCTCGGTCGTGACTTGATTGATTTCGAGGAGCTTCGTCTCGGCTACGCGCTCAAGGCCCGCCACCGCTTGCGCGACCCGGGCATCGTCGAGCCAAGGCTGTCCGTCCTTGAGATTGAGGCGGCGCAGCGCGTCCTCGAGATCACTCCTTAGGAGCACGTCCCGAAAGCTCGAACGCATGGTCTTGGCTGGATCGTCCACGTCGCCGACGTCATGTATCCAGCCCATACCGACGAGCTGATCGATCAGCGGCTTCTCGACAAAAGTGTATTCTGGCCCTGTACTCATTGCGCCGCGTCGAGCTCCTCACTCACCAGGATCTCACGGTCAACGAACCGCTTTAATCCAACCTGGGAGGCAAAGCAGCGATAGCCGAGCCGGTTGGCTGCCTCCATGGTCGGAGGATCACCATCTGCGATGAAGGCGACCTTTGGTCCGAGCCCCTCTTGAAGGCCATCCGGCCATGCCAGATCTACGACGGCAACGGGCTCGTTGCTCTCGGGGTCTGTCAGCTCGAATAACTCAATCCCGGCCGCGAGGCCCTGCTTCTTGACCCATGCATTGAGACGCAGCCGCGCCCGTTCATCGCCATCCGGTTCTTCGGCTTCGGCATCACTAGCGGCGGCAATCGGGGCGGCACGAGCTTGATCGAGGATCGCGGTATCGCCGTGCAACAACTCAGCGAGGAAGGTGTTGGCAGCCTTTGCAAGCAGCTCTTGCCGCGCGGCGAGAAAATCGCGGTAACGGTCGATGAGCCAAAGCTGCGGATCGTCGGGAATCCACTGCGAGGCGAGTGCGCCGGGATGCGCGGCCTCCACCTGCAGGAAATAGTCCTCCGGTCGATCATCCAGAATGTCGAGGTTGCTGTCCTTGGTCAGGAAGCAGAAGTTCGCGACCGCATTCACCTCGGCGCGCTGATAGCGCTGCGGCGCTTTGTAGAGGATCGACTTCGGGAAGATGTGGTGGACTTCGAGCTTGCTGCCCTTACCCAGCATGTTCGCCTTGAGCGGCAGACCTAGACCCCAATCCTTCGCTTCGCCGACACGGGTGAGCATGTAGAGCACGGGATAAAAGCGAGCGCCGAGGCTCCAGCCGCTGAAATGGCCCGGCAACACCTTGAGGCCGCCATGGGCCAGCGCAACTTGATCGATCAATCGATCAAGGCCCCCATCGATCTTCTCCACGGCCTTCAAGTCCTGGTCAATGAAGCTCTCGACCGATGACGAGTAGCGGCCCCACATGCCGCACTGAACGAACCAGAACAGCAGCCGGTCGCGGTCTTTGGCGGGCAATGTGCCGCCGGCGCGGTCGAGGTAGTGCGACATCACCGGGATCGCGAACCGGCCGAATAGCACACGGTCGTGGTCGAGGCCGAGACGGCCGCTGATCATATTCAGGGACGCGTTGATGGCTTTCACCGAGTGCTTCAGGCCGTCCTGCACCTCGGCAGGCTCAGCATCGTGCAGGTGCAGGAACTTGGCCTCGCCCTTGGTCACCGTGTTGACGTTGCGCAGCAGCCAATCGAGGTTGAAGTCGAAGCCCTGCTCTTTCCAGGACTTCAGCGACTTGCGCATCTCGGTGCGAGCGTCCGGCCAGTCCGAGCAAATCTTGGCGAGCGCGAGGTCGCCCTTCGAGAGCTTAGTGCCACCGCTGTTGACGCGATTGAAGATGTCGACGACGACGTCGATGGTCTTGTCCTTGCCCGAAATTTCTTCGATGTGCAGGTCGATCTCGCGGATACCGAGAAGACGGTTCATCCGGTTGGAAAAGCGGAACACGTCGCCCTTATAGCGGTCATCCTTGCCAATGGGCTCGAGGAGCACCTCCGAGCCATCTGTCCCCAGGTGCATCAATTTCGAGACGTCGATCCAGCGCGGATCATCGCGCATCTTGATCGGTTGGTAGAATTCGAATGTCTCGTCGGCGAGGTGGAACTGCAGCCCGGTGAACGCCTGCGCATTGCCCTCGAAGAACTTCGGCGGCGCGCCGCGGATGACGCCATAGAGCGACGTCATGCGCTGCTGGCCGTCGAGCAGTAGCTTCACGACGCCGGCCGGGAGCTGGCCGCCACCGCGTGTCTCGGCCGTGCTCGATTCCGTTGCCCAGGTCAGCAGGCTGCCGACGGGATGGCGGCGATAGAGCGACTCGAACAGGCCGCGCACCTGGTCGCGGTTCCAGACATAGCCACGCTGGAACTCGGGCAATGCCATGTGGCCGCTGTCGATGTGATCGAGAATGGTCGAAATCTTCATGCGGCTTTCTCGATTAATTTGGTGACGCGCACGCGGCCAGTGAGCAGGTCATTCATGAGGCCGCTCTTTAGATCCCGAAGCTTTGCCAATTCAGCTTCTTCGACCTCAATCCGACGGCTTTGATGTCCGACAGCGTCGACCAGTCGTTGCTGCTCGGCCAACTGCGGCAATGGGAGGATAAATTCTCGAAAGTGTTCCAAGTGGATATGCTTCAAACCAGTGCCAGCAGATTGAGTGCTTAGCTGCTTCACGAAATGCCACGTGTCAAAGAACTGTCGAATCCAAAACGGAAGCACCCGATCTTGGAGGGGACGTAGCAAAGCTACTGAGACGAAGATGCTCACCTCCGGAAACGCCTCGGGGACCAGGCGCGCAACACCCAGCGTCCCATCCTTGGAAACGAGGACATCACCTGCCCGTGGCTCAGCTCGGCGCTTATATTCTGCATGGGCGCGGGCCGATACGTATCGACATGGCGTCAGCGAGATGCCGCCGCCCCGAGTGAGATTTTCCACGGTGACAAAGGGCACCCCTACATCGGTGTAGGTGGGAGTGTGATGTACGCCATCGACTATTTTGGAGGTCAACTCGTGCATTCTTGCGACACTCCACCCCTTTGGCAACCGCCCGAGCGGGGTCATGTGGAACTGCTCGGGATGGCGGTCGGGGTCGCGGAGTTCGCCGTTGTCGTCGAGGCCGCGCGTCAGCAGATCGTGCAGCAGCCCCTGCTTCATCTGCCGGAGCTTGGCGATCACCCCTTCCGTTTTCCGGATCGCCTCGTCGAGCGTGTCCAGGATCTCCGCGATGCGCTGCTGCTCGGGGAGGTCGGGAACTCGAACGATGATCCCTTTAATGGCTTTCGTTGACAAATGCCGCACGGTTGTTTGCGGCGTCCTCCTGTGAATGGCTTCGATTTCCGGTTCGAGGAGGTAGTAAAGGTAAGCTTGATCGATGCGGCCACTTGGCTTGGCGACTAGCTTGCAAACTCGCTGATTCAACAGAGCTTCGTCGCCCCGCCATTTCTCAACAAGAAAGTCGCCGTCCATCCCAATCAGCAAATCTCCGCGATGAATAAGATACTGCTTGTCATATCGCCCACAATACATGACCTCAGTAACGGCTGCTCCGATATCGCGAATTCGTACGAGAGGAATGCCGTTCTCATCGCTAAACCCATAAGATGGAAAAGCAAACCCAGACAGTATTTCGACCTCTGGTCCGACAGTCGCTTCCGACCAATCACGCATAGCCAAGCCCCTTCAAGAAGCCATCGAGCTTGGCTTTCGCCGCATCCCGCTTTCCCTCGATCGCCCTCAACGTCACTCGATACTTGTCCCACCAAACTTCGAGCGCCGAGATCATGCGCTGCCGATGGGCCGCAACCTTTCGGTTCAACTCGCGCACCAGATCGTCCTTCAGGATCGCGAGCACCATCTCCTTCGCTTTCGCTTCGGTCACGTCCGAGCCGGACTTTGTCAGCAATTCGGCCAAGCTCTGTTTGAGCGATTTCATCTTCTTCTTCGCCGCCGACAGCTCCTTCTTGAGCGCCTTCAGGTCCTCCTCGGACAGCGTTTCCTCCCCCTCCTCGGCTTCCTCACCGGCCTCCTCATCCTCAGTCGGCGCCGCGGCTTTGATCGTGCCGTCCAGCTCGGCGATCTTGGCCTCCAACTCCTCGATCTCCTCCTTGAGCTTCGGCAGCAGCCGGTAGATGAGCGGGTGCTCGATCGGCGTCTTGTGGGCCTTCTCGTCACCGAGGGCGGCGACGATGGTCGTGACCCAACCCTCGACGACGCCAGGAAAGCCGTGCTCGGCCAGCGTGCGCATATTGAACTGCGCATCATTCCACCACGTCGCGACCGCGCCGGACACCTGGAACCGGTCGAGCAGACCGATCGGCACCAGGGCTTCGCCGAACGATGTCAGAAGTTCGGCGCGGAGCTTCATCACGGCCTTGGTCTTGGGGAGCGCGGAGATCGCCGCCTCGTGCTTCGTCCACCAGATCTCGAACGCCTTGGCGAGTGCCCCTTCCAGCGTCTTCACGCCAGCGTCAGCCTCGACCACCGCCTTGAGGTCGGCCTTCTTGGCTAGCGCCGGTTTGAAATCGAGATACTTATCATCCCGTTTGACCAGGGCATGAGCCGGATCGAAACCGTGCGCCTTGAACAATGCGGCCTTGGCCGCGACCTCGGCCTTCGGCACGCCGCCGACCAGATGTGCGCGCACATCATGCGGTTCGGGCGGCGGTGCATTGTCGGCATAGCGGCGAATATTGAGGTTGTGCTCCTCGTCCTTCAGCTTGGCCGCGTCGACGATCTCGGCAAAGCCGGGGATCGCCTCGAACCGCTGGAAAGCATTGACCACCTTCTCGATGTGCTCGGGGTCGAGGTAGTTCTGCGCGCGTCCCTCGCGGTACTCGGCATCGGCGTTGATGAACAGGATCTTGCCGCGCCGCACCTTGGGCTTGGCGCCCTTGGCCCTGAGAATGAGCACGCAGGCCGGAATACCGGTTCCATAGAACAGGTTCGGGCCGAGACCGATCACCGCCTCCAGCAAATCGTCCTTGATAAAGCCTTCGCGGATCGCGCGCTCCTCGCCGCCACGGAACAGCACGCCATGCGGCATTACAGTGGCCACCATGCCGCCTGGCCGGAGCACGGCCAGCATGTGCTGGGCAAACATAAGGTCGGCTTTCTTGCCGCTTTCCGGGCACCACCCGTAGCTGAATCGCTCCTGGAATTTCATGTCCTTCGAGCGGCTGTAGTTTTGCGAGAAGGGCGGATTGGTGATGACGCGGTCGAAGCGCATCAGCTCGCCGCCCTCAGTGTGCTGCGGGTCGGTCAGCGTGTCGCCATTGCGCAGGTCTGCATCGGCGATACCGTGCAGGATCATGTTCATCTTGGAGATGGACCAGACGCCGCCGTTGTCCTCCTGGCCGTAGAGGCTGAGGTTGCGGGCATTGCCGCCGTGCTCGGTTACATGGTCGTGCGACAGGATCAGCATGCCTCCGGAGCCCGAGCAAGGATCGTAGACGCGCATGCCCTCCTTGGGATCGATCAGGCGCACCATCATGCGAACGACGGCGCGCGGCGTGTAGAACTCGCCGCCCTTCTTGCCAGCGGAATCAGCGAACTCTCCGATGAGGTACTCGTAAGCCGCGCCGAGCAAGTCTGGAAACTCGAAGTCCTCGTTGCGTAGGCGGTACTTATTGAAATGCTGGATCAGTTCGCGCAGACGCGCGTCCGGGACGCGGCTCTTGCCGACGGTGCGGGTGAAGTCGATGTGATGCAGCACGCCGTCGAGGCTCGGGTTCACCTCTTCCACGGCGCCGAGCGCTTTGTTAAGTCCGTCGCCGACGTTCTCGTGCAGATCGTCACGCAGCTTCGGCCAACGGGCTCGCTTCGGCACGAAGAAATTTGGAGTGGCATAGAAGTCTGGCGACTCGGCGCGCTCCTCGGCTTCTTGCTTTGAGCGGCCGCGCTTCTCGACCTGCTCTTTGATGATCTCCTCGCGGCGGGCATCGAACTGATCCGACGCCCGCTTCAGGAACAGCATCCCGAAGATGTACTCCTTGAATTCGGAGGCATCCATCTTGCCGCGCAGGATGTCGGCGGCGCCAAAAAGGTGGCGCTCAAGCTGCTGCAACGTCAGGCGACTCATGCAGATTTCCCCGTCCCCTCGTCGACTCTGGTTTCCTAATACATGACTGCAGTCGATGCGTCGGCTGGACCAAGCTCGTTATCCACGCCGGGCGCCATCTGATACATCACCGCTTCCGTAAAACTCTGTTGGAGTTCAGTCGCCTACGTCGGCGGCCCGGCCTACGGAAAAATTTGACTGCCCGGATCATGCGCGCCGCACACCGAGGGACCGAAAGAGCTGAAGCCAACGAGTGACGCACAGGGTCGTCAAGTACAGCGACGGGGTCACCGCTTTTACTGGAAGGTTGAAAGCTTCAGCTGTGCAGCTGTTAGTTCCCGTATGAAACCGTCAGCCGGGCATCTCCAATACTGGGAAAAATCGCCAAGCGGTGCGTCCGCCAATGACCGCTCTTTTTTGCGAGCAGACGGTTTCAGCACATATGGGCCAGCAGCGGCCGTGGTTCTAATTGGGGTACACCCAATCGAGGCGTTCCGCCGAGACACTTTTTGCGTCTCGTTAGGATTGAATTCGGTCTCCGAGACACCAGCTCTCCTAATGTCTAGAAGCAAATGAGACGATGGAGGGGCGAGATGGGCAAGCTTTACGGCTACGCCAGGGTCAGCTCGATCGACCAGGACTTGAGCGTGCAGCTGGCGGCGTTGAAGGCTGCTGGATGTGAAGTGATCCGATCGGAGAAGCGCTCCGGCACCACGCGCAACGGGAGAACGGAGCTGGAGACTCTGCTCGACTTCCTGCGCAAGGGTGACTCGCTTGTCGTCACGCGCATCGACCGGCTCGCGCGCAGCGTCAAAGACCTGCAGGACATCGTGATCGCCTTGCGCGAGAAGGGCGTCAGCCTGAGGGCGACTGAGCAGCCGGTCGATACCTTGACACCTGCAGGCAAGGCGTTCCTCGACATGCTTGGCGTCTTTGCCGAGTTTGAGACAAGCCTGCGGCGTGAGCGCCAGCTCGAAGGAATCGCCAAGGCGAAGGCAGAGGGCAAGTACTCAGGCCGCAAGCCAAGCATTAATCCTGCCGAGGTCCGGCGCCTGCGTAGTCAAGGCATCGGTCCAGCAGAGATCGCTCGCCAGTTGGGGATTGGCCGAGCGTCCGTGTATCGGGTGCTAGGTGCGGCGGGCTAACGCGCGATAACGGCTTCAAGCCAGAACTTCAAGACTCGAAGCAGCATGCGGTCAGCAATGTCGGAAACTGCAGGCATTTGGGTTGCTCCAACCGCATGTCAGCGCACCTTCACTTGACTGGGCACCTGGACATGGCGACCTCTCATGCGAAAATGTTCAAACGTACGAATCGACGCCAAATTGCGAGTCAAAAAATGCGTGGCTCGCAAGAAAAAAGCCGCGCCAACGGGAATCGAATCCGTTAGTCACGGCTTTAAGCGCGAGCAAACCGATGCTCGGGCTGACATCCCATCGTATGCGTCATTGGTTCGCGCGCGCCTTGGCGCTACTCCCGCAGGGGCCGGAGGGGTTGCAGCCTCTCCGGCTCCACTTCACAAGCTGTGAAGTCACCAATTTGGTGATTCGCTTGGGTAAGTAAAGCTAACCTTGAATCGCTCGCCATCCGCTGGCGTTAGCCAGCCTGATACGGGGCTCGATATTGCCGATCTACTTTCATGTCTCCCAAAATCAATTGGCCGAGGGACAGGTGCTGGAACCCGGCAACTGGGGAGACACAACGCGGGGCGTGGGGCGCGTCGGTGGCGCAGATTTCCATGCTGGAAACAACGCTGTCATCATCCTCTGGGAAGTTGCGCTCGAAACGGCCCGCGTTCTCGCCGCGCCAGAATCCCCCTCGCGACTGGGATGCACGTTCGCAATGCAGACCCGTGTCGCAGCGCAAACATTTCGGGATCGCTTTCGGCCGGGGCAACGCATCTATGAGGTGTCGTGTGAAGACGACGTGCCAGTGCACCTCGGAAACTATGACGCCATAACCAATCCAGTTCACCACGGTGAGCCGTGGTTGGACTACATGCCGGACGAGGCGATCAGCTACTGGAGCGACCACCATACCGGATTGACGGAGGTCCTGATCGGTGGCCCCGTTACGGTGGTGAGAGAGGTCTGACTACGCGTCAACCCTGCGGGGCCGACATGAAATGGCTGCTCGTTATGATCGCCTTGGTCGCCCGCTGCGACGACCTGCGCGCGCAAGAAGTTGACCCGATGTCGGGCAACTGGTGGCTTGAGCAATGCGAAGTGGAGCTGAGCCCGATGTGCACAGGGTTCGTTGCAGGAATGATGAGCGTCAACGAGCTGCTGGCCCATGTAAACCAGCAGGTCTGGTGCGAGCCGCCGGGAGTGATCCTCGCGCAGCGGCTGAGGGTCATAGTGCTCGACTTGAAAAACAACCCCGCAGAACTTCATCAGCCTTTCGCGGCGCTTGCGATACGAGCCATGCGGCGCGCATTTCCCTGCCCGGACGGCAAGGGGTTGGTTCTAGGGAAGCGATGAAAAGTCGACGCCACCGCAACCAGACGGCTTGCGTGGCCGCCTGGACCACAAGGCCCCTTTTCGATGCCGAAGATTGACCCGTAAGTCGGCCTTTGGACTGAGACGTGAGCCAGTCATAGCTAGCCAGAGGCCCGGTATTTATCGCTTGGGGGCCTGGGCAAATCGCGGGGACGCGTCCAGGGGAAAGTATACCATGGAGGGGGGAAGAACAACTCATCTTCAGATTCGCGATATTTGCTGGCCGCTACCGGCACATCAATCGGGCGATGGCCGGCCCGACCACGGAGATGCTGACTGGGTAAAGAACCAAAAACAGCAGCAGGTAGCTCAGGCACCCAGGCATAGCGTCGTTGTCGCGCCCCCGCGCCATGCGGTTGAAGCGCTCAAGTCGGCGCAGGTACTCGAATGTCTGCCAAGCAATGATTGGCGGCGCAAATATCGCGATCAAGAAGGCGACGGGGCAATGCATCACTGAGGCGATGGCGGAGCGTTGGCCTTCGGCAGCTCATCCGATCTGATGATGACCGACTCTACGCAATACATCCCGCCTAAGCCTTGGCAGAGACCGTCACGCACAGCTGGCGTCGTGATCTCGACGACGATGACGCCAGCGATAACGATGAGTACCCATCCCAACGCAGAGAGTGCTGTTCCCGCCCAACGTACCGCCGCGGCAAGCGCCAGAAACGCGATGCCGCCAGCGAGAAGGAGCTGGCTCAAAATCGGTGTATGGCCGGACGAATAGTTCCTCAGCGGCACTGTGTCATGAATTGCTTGAAAAAAAGAATTGATTGCTATGGTACCGAGCACAACACCGATAAAAACAACAATTCGATCCCGCATTAAAACTCTCATTCAAATCGTCCCGCCGCATGATAGCACAGCTGTCCGCGCTGTCGCTCCGCGGAAGACACCCTTGCCGTGTCCACTGCAGCCACCATTTAGTTGGAAGTTTCAACTGTAGGACGCATTCACCATGTCACAAGAGGACGACGACAAAATCCGGCGAGAGATGAAGCTCGCTAAAGAGCTGGAAGTGGACAAACTTCTCAAGCGAGAGGCCGACGCGGCCTTGGCCAACATGCCGGTGCCAGAAGTTACCGCGCGCCGCGTCAAGCTTCAGGCCGAGATCGAGATACTCGACGAAAAGCTGGAGGCCTCGCACAAGGCGCGGAATGCCGGCGCGGGCGCCTAACCGTGCGGCGGCTTGATGGCGCCGGTCTCGTCGAGGCCCGCCATGGCGCTCAGGTGACGGTAGACTGTAGCGCGGCCGCAGCCCAACTCCTTGGCGGTCGCCAGGGGGCAGTCGGGTGTGAAATCGCAGATCGTGGCCGTCCGAGCTTTGCCGGGGATGGCAGTGCTCTCGGTCGCGATGCGCCCTGGCCAAAGCTTAAGAGCGGCGGGACCGTCTAATATCGCGATGCACGGATGGTAGAGGCCTACGCTATGCCTCAGCTGAAGGTGGTCGCCTAGCTGCTGCTCCGCTGTACCCCATCACGAGATAGCCTGCGCCACCAAGCAGAAGGGCGGGCAGCAGGAGACCCAGTATAGCAGCGAAGTTTGGATCGCGGCCCGGAGCAGCGCAAACGCACCAACGCGTCAGTTCGCCTTCGCCGTTCGGCCCGGTAGGCTCATGGCGCTCGCCGAAGCCCAACGCCCAGATGAAGTTGTGGTCCTTCTGCTCGCTGAAGGCGACGTCGGTGATCTCGATGAAAGTAAAGAACAGCCCGCCAGCGATCACGCTCAACACTGCCGCCAGCCAAAATCGCTGAGGTGAGTTCATCGCTCTGTCCTTCTCAGGGAGGGAGTCATCTCATGAAAGAGCCCAGGGCGTCTCTAAACATGTGATGGGCCATGGGACAGCTCCGGCACGCGGGAAATTAGCGAGTGAAATCATCGCCGTTCGAATCCCACCCCCTCCGCCAGCAGAGATTACCCTTAGAAAACAGCAACCTGATACGCCCCCGGGGCAGACGCACGGCGGAGGCGCGGCTTGCGGTCGCCTTGGTAATCTCGTTTCCTTGCAGGAAAGTCCAAAACGACCGAGCTGATCCACCCTCCCACCCCTGAGAACGTCATGACGAGCCCATCCGGCAACGTGTTCCAGGGAAGGCGGCAAGTCATCAGCCTCGCCATCGTTCTTTCGATGACCTTCGGCGTCGGCCTGGCCTTTGGCATCGGCATCCCGCTGACGACGCTGACGCTGGAAAGCTGGCGCCAGCCGGAATGGATGATCGGTCTGGCCGGTGCCGCGCCCGCCCTCGGCGTCCTGCTCATGCTTCCGTTCGTGCCGCGCATCATCGGCTGGCTCGGGCCGGTCGCCGCCATCGCCATCGGTTGCTTCATCGGCGCGCTAGGCTTCCTCGCACTCTACGGGCTCTCGACGCCGTGGGCCTGGGTCATCGCGCGTTGTCTGATGTGCGCGGGTCTGGCTCTTCCCTGGCTCGGCGGAGAGACGTGGATCAATTCTGTCTCCAGCCAGAGCACGCGAACGCGCATCATTGGAATTTACGTCTCCGTGTTCTTCATCGGCTTCGCGCTCGGCCCCCCGATCCTGCAGGCGGTCGGCCTCACTGGCATCTGGCCGTTCCTTGCGGGCGCCCTCGGCGTTTCGCTATCGGCGCTCCCGGCCATTCTCTTCGGCAAGTACGCGCCTGAATTTCATCACGATGAGACACAGGGCTTACTCGCCGCGGGAAAGATCGCCCCCATCGCCACCATCGGCGGCTTCGTCGCCGGCCTTTCCGAGATGACCTCTTACGCCCTGCTGCCGAACGTTGCCCTGTCGTCCGGCCTGACCGAGGCCGCAGCGCTGAACCTGCTGCTCATGCTGCTGCTCGGCGGAATATTCCTCCAGGTCCCGCTCGGCTGGTTCGCCGACAAGCTGTCGCGCACGACATTCCTGCTTTCGGTCATCGCCCTGGTCACCGTCCTGCTCTGGGCGCTCCCGTGGCTCATCGCGGTGCCCATCCTGCCCAGTATCATTGCCTTCCTCATCGGCGGCATCGCGCTGGGCTTCTACACCAGCTCGCTATCGATCATCGGCGACGAGGTCATGCCCAAGGACCTTGCGGGTGCCAATGCGGCCTTCCTCGTCATGTATCAGCTCGGTGGAATAGCTGGTCCGGCCACCGCGGGTTTGGCTATGACCTGGGAGCCTTCGATCGGCTTTGCCGCGACGCTGAGCGCCGTCATGCTGGTCTTCGGAGCCATCGTGATCGCGCTCGGAAAATCGCGCAGGCGCGGCGCCGAGCCTCAGGCGGCTCGGCCCTGAACATCGCCGGCCGCGCCGGCAACCGCAGCGCGGACCCCTACTTGTTCTCGCCTTCGCTCTTTTGCGCGATCCCCAGTTTGGCCTCCAGCGATGAGATCTCGTCGCGCAGCTTCGCCTGCTCCTGGTTGCGCCTCACCATCCGCATCTGGATCTTCCCGATCGCCATCGAAAGCGAGTTGCGGGACGTCGCATCGCCGCTACTCCCGGTCTCGTACTGCTTGTCGAAGATCTCTTGCTGATCGGTCTTGTTGGCTTCCTGCAACTGGCGCAGCCTCTCTCTGGCCTGCGCCAGCGCCACGATGTCTTGCGTGTGCTCCGCATCCGATTTGCGCGCCGTCGCATCGTCGAAGGTGCGCGCGGGGCCCTCGTCGGCCCGCGCCGTCTGTTGGAAATAGAAGTCCCCCGTCAGCGCCGAGTGATCCCACGGCACCTGCTTGCCGCCGGTCGCCGCGAGCACGTCCTTACGCACCTCGATCATCGTCGCCGTGAGATTGCGCCCCGGCTCGCGCACGTGCTTGGCGAGCGCCGCGGTGAACGGCGAGTTGCGCCCCTTGCCGTCGAGCGCAACGTTCCCCGGCTGCGTCGAATAGGAGATGAAGGTGCCGACCCCGGTCTCGACCTGCGCCAGCCCCTTGCCCAAACTGCCTGACCGCGTGCCCATCGATCGCGCGAGATTGCTCGAGAAGGGATTGTCGCGGCAAGCATCCAGGAACACGATGTTCGTCTTCTCCGCGCGCCCAAGCTCCATCTGCTTCATAACGAGATCGAGGTTCACCGCGTCGAAGTCGAGATCGCGTTCGTTCTGCAGCCGCGCATCGACGGGAATGAGATAGTTGCGCCCGCCGACCTGCAGCCCATGCCCCGCGTAGAAGAAGACCGCGACATCCGACCCGTCGAGCAACTCGGCGAAGTTGCGCACCCGCGTATCGAATGCGCGCTTGTCGACGTCGATACCGAGGATCACCTCGAACCCGGCTGACTTCAGCGCCGTGGCGATGTCGTTGGCATCGTTCACCGGATTGGCGAGCGGCGTCGCAAAGGCATAGGCCGAATTGCCGACGACGAGAGCAACGCGCTTTTCGGCGAGCGCTGGAATACTGCAGAGGACCGACGCAAGCGCGGCGGCAAGCAAGACGCGAACGAATGACATGAAACACTCGACTTTGCTGGGAGGCATCTGAAGGAGCGGCCAATCAATAATCCGATGTGCCGCCGGCGAGCTATCCCAATCAGCGTGACAACTTTGCGGCAGGGCAACCGGAAACGTGCCTGCTGCACCACGGCAACACTCTGGCGGCGTTTACAAAATGTCGCCAAACGTGATCGGGAAGGGCCACGGGCTTGCCTCATGCCGGGTGCTGCATCGCCCCTCAAGGCGAGGGACAAGCATGGTCAAGAATCACAAGCAGGACAGTTTCGATGGCGGCAGGGCTGCGAGCATAGCCCGCGAGCACGACCCGGTGAGCACGGACGAGCTGACCCGCAAGGCGCGGCCGGGCACCAACCTTCACCCCGACGACGACGACGTCTACGCTTTGCTGATAGCCGCGAGCACTCTGGCAAGCGCCGACGAGTGAGGTCAGTCCGTGAGCCGGCTGCCGGCGATGAGATCGAAGTCGCCGGCGAGCACATCCTGGAGCCGGTCGGTGCGCCAGCCGGCCGCCAGGTCCCGCACCAGCGGCGCCTCTCCGTCACGGTAGCGCCGCACGACGCTGCTGTCGCGCGGCGCGGCCCGCAGAGCATCCTCGATCGCAGCTTTCATCCTGTTCTTCGGGACGTCCTCGATCGGCGCAGCTGCAATACGAACGCGTGCCGTAGCGCGCATCTGCTCGCCGTCGTCTCCTGCCTCGATCACGTGCAGGCCTGACTCGCGCATCAGCGTGCGTTGCGCGCCGAAGCCGCTGACGATCAGGCATGGCACGCCATCGCTCCGGAGGCTGACCTCGCTGGACTGCATCCGCCGACGCTCCGCCCATCCCCGATACATGCCGCCAAGACGCCGGCACCACGCGACACTTCCCGCCTCCTCGCCTGGCCGGTCGAATGCCGGTTCGATTGCGAGCACCACCTCGATTGCCGAGCCCTCCTCGACATCTCGCACGCCGTCGCCGACCAGGTGAATCTGCAGCGCCAGTCGCGAGATCAGCTCACGCGACGATTTCCCGGCGCGTTCGGTGCCTTTATCGAGCCGGCCTTTCAGCGCGTGCGCCGTTTCGGCGGCGCTGCGGACCCTGTCGATCAGCGCCAGCCTCGACAGCGTGACGTAGCGCTGCGGATCGCTCCAGAACACGGCATTCTGCATCGGCGCGGATAACCGGATCTTCCGCTGCTCCCATTCGGGCGACGCCAGCGTAGCGTCGAGCCGGTCCAGCGCCGCGGCGAGCTCATCGATCTCCAGATCTGTGCCGCGCGGTGCTAGCACCATGTCCGCGAGTGTCGGCATGTCGGCATCGGTTTGCACACCGCGCGCTGGGGCTGACTCCCGGTCCGCATCGGGATCGACAAACTCCGCCTGTATCGCCCGCCCGTCGCTGCGCACGAAGACGAACTGGTCGCCTTCGGGAAAGCGCTGCTCGACGATGGTCGCGGCGAGCGGTGCAATCAGGAACTGGTCGATCGCCCGCTTGAGCGGCCTCGCGCCCATCTCCGGCGAGAAGCCCTTTTCCAACAGGAACTCGACGGCCGAGGCCTCCCACTCCACCGCCCATTCGCGATCCTTGAACCCGCGCCTGTCGAGCACGCGGGCAAGCTCCTTCTTCAGGATCGAGCCCATCAGCTCGCGCGACAGCGGCTGGAACACGATGACCTTGTCGAGCCGGTTCTGGAACTCCGGCCGGAACGTCTGCCCGATCGTACGCAGCACCTGCTCGGGGGTGTAGGCGTCCTCGCCCGGAGAGAAGCCGAGCCGCGAAGTGTGGTGGCTGGTCGCGCCCAGGTTGGACGTGAGGATGATGATGCAATGACGGAAGTCGGCAACTTGCCCGACCTGATCTGTAAGACGCCCATCGTCGAACACCTGCAGGAACAGATCCCACACGCTGGGATGCGCCTTCTCGAACTCGTCGAGTAGCACCACCGAAAACGGCTGCTTGCGCACCAGCGTGATCAGAGAGTCCGCCGGCATCGCCGCATCGCCGGAGCCGAGAATCTTAACAGTCGAATCCGGCGTCTGGAATTCGCTCATGTCGAGCCGGATCATGCGATCCGTCGATCCGAACAGGAACTCCGCCAGCGTCTTGGCAAGCTCGGTCTTGCCGGTCCCCGTCGGGCCCGCAAACAGGAACACGCCAATCGGCTTGCCTGGATCGTTGAGCCCCGCCTTCAGCATCGCGATCCGGTCGACGATGGCGCCGACCGCCTCGTCCTGCCCAATCACGCGGTCCATGAAGTAGCGCCGCACCGAACCCAGATCGACCCGCTGGTGACTGTCGAGTATCGACGCGGGCAGACCGGTCTGCTGTGCCAGCGTTTCGATGATGTCCGCCTCACCGACGGTTCCGTCGCTGCCCTTGCTCTTACGCTTGACTGTCAGCTTGACGAGGTCGAGCGCCGCGCCGGGCAGGCTAGATGCGGCGAGATACTGGCGCGCCGAGGCGATGGCGGCACCGATGGCGGATGGCGCGATGCGCACGGCACCGGTGGATTCCAGCACGCGGGCAACCTCGCGTGCCAACTGCTCCGTCTCGCTGACATCCATGGGCTCTAGGCGCGCGACTTCGAATATGCCGCGCAGCCCTGGCCGCAGCCGTATCAGTTTCGCCGTACCGGCCGCCGACGCCTCCGTCCACACGATCAGCCGTCCGGCGGAGATCGCCGGCAGTATCTGATCGAGGATGCTCGCCGCTTGGCCCTGGTGCGTCCCCGACAACGCGATTTGGAGAATGTCGGGAATGTACCAGATGACGCGCTTTTCCGCGTTCAGCTCTTCGATGGTGCGCTGGATCCGGCCTTCGAGCTGTCCGAACCATTGCTGCCCCGCCATGAGGTCTGCGCCGCTCGCCTCGAACACGGTCCAGCCGTGCTTGTTCAGCCGCCTCGCGAGCAACCGCAGGAATGACGTCTTGCCGACGCGCGCTTCCCCACTCGTCATCAGGGAGCGCGCATGGTTGCCTGTCGCGTTCCTCTCGCACTCCTCGAGTGCCTCGTTCCATTGCATGGGCTCGACCAGCGCGTCCCCTGGCTCCCCCCGCCAGAACCGACCGAAGGATGAAAGGAACGCGCGGTCGATCTTCGCGCGGGTGACCCGCTCCAGCTCGGTTGCAAGCTCCTTCGCCAGCGGATGATGCACGCGCGCCAACAGCGCCTTCACGCTGTCGCACGTCTCCTGGTTTGCAGCATCGATGCCCGGCCCGAACTCCGCCACATCGCCGAACCCCTGTCGCGTTTCGAGGTAGTCGCGCACCGCGGTGACGAGAAAATTGTTCTCCGGCCAATAGCTGCGTGCGGCGAGCAATGGCGCGCCGACAGGTGGTCGCGGGCTGCTCGTCGCGATGTATGCCAGCGCGAAATGCGTGCCCCACGGAGTCAGCCCGTCGAGAAAGGTCATCACCCGTTCGAGCGCGTCATCGCGGTCGGCCCGATCGCGCAAAGCGGCAAGCCCGGTGCAGGAATAGAACCAGTTCGAGCCGACGGCGTAGTCTCGCACCACGTCGAGCGGAACGCTCTCGTCGGCGAGCAGCTTGCGCGCTTCGATGAAGAGCGGATGGACGGCGAGTTCGCCCGCCGTCGAGGAGACATTGATCTCGTTGTCGGCGCGTTCGAACAGCGCGCGCAGCTTGTCGGCGAGGGGAGGTGCCGCCTCAGCCGCGGCGGCCTCAGGCACGGTCCCAATCGCTGACCCGGTCGCGACGATAGGTGCGGGCTGACCGCTCCCTCTATCGACGGTCTTGCTGAGGATCCACCTGTCGGCTTCGGCATATGCCTTTCGTATGCGCGGCCAATACCAGCCAAGGGCAACGCCGAGGAGGACACAGATCAGATACTTCAAGGGCCAGTCCCCCGCCGAATGCGCGCGCGAGACTGTTATCTCCCCACACGGCTGTCAACGCCGCAGCCCCACCCAGAAACGACAACGCGAGGCCCGTTGCCGGGCCTCGCGAAGATTCACAAGTCAGACCGTGGCTTAGTAGAACCGGCGGTGGCGATAGGGAGCGCCCCATCCGCGGTAAAACCGGTACGGGCGATAGTAGCGATAGGGGCGGTAGTACGGCCGGTACCCGTAATAGGTGTACGGACGGTAGAACCTCCTCGGACCCCAGCCCCAACCGCGGCGCCAGCGAACCTGATCCGTAATGCCTGCGGGCTGCGTCACACCGATGTCCGCGCGCGAAGCGCCGGGGAGAGCCGAAGCGCTGGGCGACATTACGAACAGAAGACCGGTAAAGGCGGAAGCGACGAGGGCGATGGTTTTGAGGCGCATCGTTTCACTCCTGGGATTTGATTTGCACCTGCTAAATCGGCGCCCGCTGTCAGTCACCTCGGCCGGCAGCGCGGCGTCGTTTTTCAAGTATGCATACGCTGCGACGAATACCAGCCCGATGCAGGCTTATGCCTTCCGCCGACAAGTCATGTTTGGCGCAAATTCTATCCGCCTTGCAACGTTTCGTGAGCCGTCATGGCGCCAGCCTACGCAGCGGGTGCCGCGGATTCGACTTTGGTCTGAGACTTCGCCGCTTTACGGCGCAGCCGCCACTCCTCGAACCTTTGCACTACAACGAACACCGACGGCACGAACGTCACCGTTAGCAAGGTCGATCCGAGCATACCTGTCAGAACCGCGATGCCGATCGACTTCTGCGCATTGGCGCCGGCGCCCGATGCAAGCACCAGTGGTACGACGCCGAGAATGAACGCAAAAGACGTCATCAAGATCGGCCGGAACCGCGACCGGGCACCCTCGACCGCGGCATCGATAATGCTTTTTCCTTCGTGGATACGAAGCTCCCGCGCGAACTCGACGATCAAGATCGCATTCTTGCTCGACAGCGCGATCAGCAGGATGAGGCCGATCTGAGTGTAGAGGTTATTTCCGACGCCCAGGGCAAGCAGCGCAGCCGCCGTTCCCAGCAGTGCCAGTGGCACCGAGACGATCACCGTGATGGGCGCGAACCAGCTCTCATATTGGCCGGCAAGTACGAGGTACACGAGCAGCAGGCTCAGGCCATAGATCAGGTAGATCTGATTGCCGACCTCCTTCTCCTGGTAAGACATCGCCGTCCACTCGTACCCCGAGCCCGGCGGCAGCGTGTCGCCCGCGATCTGCTCCAGAAGGTCCATGCCCTGACCGGACGAGAAGCCCTGTGCCGTAGCGGTAATGACTGTCGCCGCGGGATAGAGGTTATAGAGGCTGATGACCGACGGGCCTGCGATCGTCTCGATCTGCGCTAGCGTTCCGAGCGGCACCATGTTGCCTTCGTTGTTGCGCACCTGGAGATACTGCAGGCTCTCCGGGTTGATGCGCGCCGACGCATCGGCCTGCACGTAGATCTGGAACACGCGGCCGAACTTGTTGAACTGCCCGACGTAGCTGGAGCCGATATAGGTCGAAAGCGCATCGAGCGCGTTGCCAAGCGGAACGCCGAGCGTCTCCGCCTTGACGCGATCGATGTTGACGTTGATCTGCGGCGCGTCTGCCAGGAAGGTGTTGGTCGCCGACTGAATCATCGATTGATCGCCGGCCCGGCTCGTGATCGCCTGCGCCAGCCGCTGCAGCTTTGCATAGTCGAACGATCCGTCGCGCAGCTCGACTTTCATCGTCGCGCCGGCCGTGTTTCCGATGCCCTGGATCGCCGGTGGCGGAATGACGAGCGCCGTACCGTCGGGAATGTCTCTCACCCGCGCCGATAGGCCACGGTACATGCCCAGCAGATCTTCGCCTTTGCCGCGCTCGTCCCAGTCCTTGAGTATGACGTATGCGACGCCGGCGTTCGAAAGGCTGGCGCTGTCGTTCAGCGCCGCAATGCCGCCGATGGCGACGATCTTGTCGACGCCGGGCTGCTGCTTCAGGCGCACGGTGAGATCATCGAGTGCGGCGGTAGTGCGTTCCAGCGA
The DNA here is from genome assembly GCA_964493785.1 of uncultured Hyphomicrobium sp. GTDB lineage: Bacteria > Pseudomonadota > Alphaproteobacteria > Rhizobiales > Hyphomicrobiaceae > Hyphomicrobium_A. The sequence goes on from CAZBPM010000009.1 coordinate 68,967, forward strand.
GGCGCCTTCCGGCAGCTGCACCACCGCGATGAAGTAGCCCTGGTCCTCGATCGGCAGGAAGCCGGTCGGCACCCGGCTGAGACCCCAGACCGCAAGCACCACCAATCCAGCAACGATGAGCGACATGAAACCAGCGTGGCGCACCATGCGCGCGATCATGCCGGTGTAGGCGTGCTCGAGCTTGTCGTAGACGTAGTTGAAGCCGCGCGCGAGCACGTTGCGCTGTTCCGGCGGCGTCACCGGCCGCAGCCAGAGCGCGCACTGCGCCGGCTTCAGCGTCATGGCGTTGATCGCCGAGATCAGCGCCGTGGCAGCAATGACGAGTGCGAACTGGCGATACATCTGCCCGGAAAGACCGGGCAGGAATGCGGCCGGCACGAACACCGCCATCAGCACCAGCGTGATGCCGATGATGGGCCCTAGCAGTTCGCTCATCGCTTTCACCGTCGCGTCGCGCGGTGTCAGTCCGTGTTCGATGTGTTTGGCTGCGCCTTCCACCACGATGATCGCGTCGTCGACCACGATGCCGATTGCGAGAATGATCGCGAACAGCGTCGACAGGTTCACCGTGAACCCGAGCATCGCCATGGCCGCAAACGCGCCGATGATCGTGACCGGAACCGTCGTCGCCGGCACCAGCGTCGCTCGCCAGTCCTGCAGGAATACCAGGATGACGATGAGCACCAGCACCGCCGCCTCGATGAGCGTGTGGTAGACGTCGGTGACCGCCGACTCAACGAACTTCGTCGTGTCGAACGGCACCAGCCATGTCATCCCCTCGGGGAACGACTTGGCCAGCTCGTTCATCTTTGCTTCGACGCGCTTAGCGACGTCCAGCGCGTTGGCGTCGGGGAGCTGATAGATGGCGACGCCCGCCGATGGTTTGCCGTCGAGCTTGAACGTTTGGCTGTAGGTCTGCGCGCCGAGCTCGACGCTCGCCACGTCTTTCAGCCGCGTGATGCGCCCGCCCTTGTCCGTCTTGACGATGATGTCCTCGAACTCGGAGACGTCATCGAGCTTGCCATGCACGTTGATCGTGTACTGGAACGCCTGCCCCTGCGGCACGGGCGGCAGGCCGACCTGCCCCGCGCTTGTCGATCGGCTCTGCAGGTTGACCGCATCGATCACGTCCTTCGGCACCAGGTCGCGCGCTTGCAGCTTCTGCGGATCAAGCCAGATCCGGATCGCGTATTGGCCCGCGCCGAACACCGAAACGCTGCCGACGCCGTCGAGGCGCGACAACTCGTCGACGATGTTGATCGTCGCGTAGTTCGACAGGAAGAGACTGTCGAAGCGGCCGTCCGGCGACGCCAGCGACACGATCTCCAGTATCGACGTGGACTTCTTGCTGGTCTGGACGCCCTGTTTTTGCACGGCATCGGGCAGCGAGGCGAGCGCACTCGAGACGCGGTTGTCGACGAGGATCTGCGCTTTGTCTCCGTCGGTGCCGATCTTGAACGTCACCGTCAACGTGTACTGTCCGTCGCTTGTCGAAAGCGACGACATGTAAATCATGCCCTCGACGCCGTTGACCTTCTGCTCGATCGGCAGCGCCACCTCGCGGATGACGGTGGATGCCGTGGCGCCCGGATAGCGCGCCGTCACGACCACCGTCGGCGGCGTTACGTCGGGATACTGCGACACCGGCAGGCGCCACAGTGCGACGATGCCGAGGATCACGATCAGCAGTGCAATGACGTTGGCAAGGACCGGCCGGTCGATGAAGAATTTGGCAATCATTTGCCGCCGGCCCCTGCGTTCTGGCTGTCCGAGGCGGCAGCGGCCGCCGTGGTCGTCTTGGGAATGACGGTGTTTCCGGGGAGTGCGCGCATCAGCCCGCCGACGATAACGCGATCATCCGGCTTGATGCCGCTCTTGATGATGCGCAATCCGCCGTCGACCTGCTCGCCGATCTCCACCACCCGCTGCTCGACCACGTTCTTGTCGTTGACGATGAGCACGTACCGGCCCTCCTGGCTGGTGCCGAGCGCGACATCGGGCACCAGCAGCGATTGAACGTCGAGCTGCTTGGGGATGCGCACGCGCACGAACAGGCCGGGCGTAAGTACGTTGTCCTTGTTGTCGAACACCGCGCGGCCCGCGAGCGTGCCGGTGCTGGCGTCAACCTCCGGCGCAACGTAGTCCAGCGTTCCGGTGTGCGGATAGCCCGCCTCCGTCTGCAGGCCGAAGCCGACCGGTATTGGCCCGATGTCCTTCAGCGTCACGCCGGCCTCGCGCATGCGCTCGCGCACGCTCAGAACCTGCTGCTCGTCGATGTTGAATTTGATGTAGATCGGGTGCTGCTGGACGATCGTCGCCAGCTTCGTCGGCTCGCCCGCACCGACCATGGCACCGGGATCAACAAGGCGCGCCGACATGGTGCCGTCGAACGGTGCAACGATGGTCGTGTAGTCGAGGTTGCGCTGCGCCTGAGCCACCTGCCCCTTTGCCTGCTGCAACGCTGCCAGCGTCGAGTCGCGCTTGGCGCGGGATTCGTCCAACTGCGCCACCGACACGGCCGCGGTCTTGACGAGGTCCTGCTTGCGTTTCAGGTCGGCGTCCGCCTGCGCCAGCAGCGCCTCCTGCTGCGCCTGCGTCGCCTGCGCGATCTGCAGCTGGATCTCGAAGTCTTCCTTGTCGATCTGGAACAGCAGGTCGCCCTTCTTGACCTCCGCGCCGTCCTTGTACGCGACCTTCTCGAGGAAGCCCTGCACGCGCGCGACGAGATCCACGCGGTTGAAAGCGGCCGTGCTGCCCGTCACGGACATATACAACGTGATCTTGCGTTCCTCGGGCTTGGCGACCGTAACTTCCGCTGCAGGCGGCGGCTGATAGGTGTTGCGGTCGCCGCAGGCGGCAAGAGCGGCAACGAGGAGCAATGGCGCTAGGCGGAGGGCAGGGTGATGCAATGGCATGGCGACCGTTTCAGCAATTGGCCGGCGTGACGAGCCGTGAAACAGGAACCTACCCGAGACCGCTAACAGCTTCCTTCAAAGTGCGCCGATTTCGAAAAAATAGATCGTCGCCGCCACTATCGACACGGGCGCCCCGGCCTGTTGTGCATCCAACGATGTCCCGAGCCGCGCTTGTCGATAGGCTAAAAGGCGGCCATGGCTAGCCTGCGCTGGCCGGCCTGTCCGCCTCCGGCCCGATCAGCGCAATGAACAACGGCAGCCAGAGGAATACGTAGTGCGTGTTGAAGAAGCGCATGGGGTCGGAAAGGTCCGAGCCCATGAAGCCGCCTGCGAACGTCAGCATCGCCAGCAGGAAGAACCGCTCCTGCCTGCTCTCGAACTTTCGAATGTTGGCAGCGGCGCAGCCCAGGAGGCATGCGAACAGCAGAAAGATTACCAGCCCGTAGTTCAGGCCGACGCCCAGGAACCCGTTGTGGGCATGAGGAACGCCCTCGAACCGAAAGCCATAGCCGCTGCCCCATAGCGGATGCTCGCCGATCTGCTCCAGGCTGTGAACCCAGACGTCCTGCCGCTGAGACCGCCGGCATGCGAATTGGATTGCGGGACACAGATAATGCTTGATGACCGGCTCGAGCAGCACCGTGCTGCTGACCGCCGCCCACGCGGCGAAGGGCATCGTCACGAACAGCCAGCGCCAGTTGAGGGCGAGCACCACGGGCGTGGCGACGAGCGCGATGGCAACGGCGATCATCGGACCGCGGCTTCCGCTGAGGAACACGGCGCCGGAAAGCACGGCAATCATCGCGGCAAGGGCGCCCATGACAAGCAGCGTGCGGTTGGCCGGTCGGTAGATCAGCAGTGTCACCGCGGCCAGCAGGCCCGCCGAGATCGCGCCGGCGCCAAAAATCGGATGTGAGGCACGGCCGAGGAAGGTCAGCCGTTTTGCCATCCGGCCATCGGAAAGATCCACCGCAACCGCAAGCAGACAGCACGCAACGGCCACGCCGGCGATCAGCCACAGCAATTGCTCGAACGGCAGTCGCGTATAAACGTACAGGACCAGGCCGAACAGCCCAACCAGCAGAACGACGCGTGACACGGCAGTCCCGGGAATGGCTTCGGGATCCCCGTACGGCGGCAGCATAAGACGGATCACGATCGCAATAAGGAAGACAATCGCGATCGGGCTCACCGTTGGAATGGCGATACCGTCATTACGCGCGCCCTGGGCGACCAGCACCCACGAGGCACCGAACGCCGTGAACGCCAGGGCATTGGAAATCCCGCCGTTGAGGAAGTAGACCGCAAAAAGGAAGGCGACGAAAATGACGATCGCCGGTTTGATCCTTGCCTGCTCGGCGCCGTCAACAGCGAGAACGTGATTGTTTGCCATGCCAATATCTGGGTTGACCGGGTCTAGTCATGAAATTGCAGGATCGAGAATTGCCGAATTTCAAAATGCGCTGAGCCAGCACGAGCGCGGGCACGAGCCTAGTTGGCCGAGACGTTCGTGCGGTCCCCCCTGCCGGACCCCAATACCGTTCTTGCCATCAGCCATATGTCTGACTGCAGCGACATGTTCTGAAGGTATTGCGCATCGAGCTTAGCCAACCGCTGCGGCTCCGACATGTCAACGCCTTCCACCTGCGCCAAGCCGGTGATGCCGGGCCGAAGCATCTGCAAACCGTACTCTCTGCGAGCCGCTATAAGCTCCTGCTGCGAGGGCAGGCACGGCCGAGGACCGACAATGCTCATCTCCCCGCGAATGACATTCCAAAGCTGAGGCAGCTCGTCGAGCTTGGTCCAGCGCAGGAACCGGCCCACGCGCGTCACGAAGGCCGCGCTCACCTCATGAGAGGGCTGGTCTCCAATGCCGTTCCGCATCGTCCTCAACTTGTGACAATCGAACTCGTGCTCGTCGCGGCCGACGCGGCGTTGCGTGAAGATGACCGGTCTACCGGTCTCCGCGTAGACGGCGATCATGCAAACGACGAGAAACGGCGCGCTGACGCATAGCCCTATCGAAGCCAGTACGACATCGATCGCTCGCTTGCCTGGGTAGCCATATCCGCGTGCCGTGCGCATTCAACGCCCGCGGGTAACAACGAACACGCGAGTGATCAATTGCTACCTCGTTCCTGGCGTCCGGAGCTGATCTCGCTCTGGTCCGCACGATCGATCCACCTGTCGCCCACCTTCTACTACGCTTCCACCAGAGGTCCAAGTCCTGCATCGGACGGCACAACGTTCATCCGCTGCCGAGAATGCCTGCTTGCTTGACGAGATCGGCGCGCACGCTAAGAACCAGATATCCGCCGCGTGGACAGCATCTCCCCATGGGAAAAATTCTCGTCACCGGCGCATCCGGTTTCATCGGTGGCCAGTTGCTTCCGCGATTGGCGGCTGCAGGCCATGTGCTGAATGTCACCGGGCGCAGCGCTAAGGCGAATGTAGCCCCTGATGCCCGGTACTTTGCCGTCGGCGGGCTCGGTCCTCGCACCGAATGGGGCGAGGCGTTGCAAGGTTGCGACACCGTGATTCATCTCGCGGCGCAGGTGCCGGCGCGTGGCGTCGCCGACAGCGTTTATGACGAGGTCAACGCCCGTGGGACAGCGCGGCTCGTCGAGCAGGCATCGGCGGCAGGCGTGCAGCACTTTGTTTTCATGTCTAGTATATTCGCCGTCGCCGGCAATTCATCCCCCGCCGTCCTCGACGAAAACACCGTGCCCGCGCCTCAATCTCCATACGGCCGCTCGAAGCTTGCAGCCGAAGGCCACGTCGCAGGCTTCGCCGGCCCCGGACGTACCGCTGTCTCCTTGAGGATTCCCGTCGTCTACGGCGCGGGAGTCCAAGGCAATTGGCGGCTTTTGCAGCGCGTGGCCGCAATTCCAGCGCCCCTGCCGTTCGCCGCGGTCGACAATCGACGAAGCCTCATCGCGGTCGACAACGTGGCCGACGCGATCGCGCACTTGGCTGCCCTCCCGGCTGACTGCCGCCGCTCCGGCATCTATGTGCTGTCTGATGGGCCCCCGGTCAGTCTCGCGCAGATAATCTCCTGGCTCCGGGCAGGGATGGGCGCTTCGCCACGCCTGTTCCCGATGCCCGCCGGCCTGCTGCGCGCCGCGTTGGGTACGGTCGGAGCGTCCGGCATCGCCAGCAGTCTACTCGGCGACCTCGAGGTGGACCCGCGGCGTTTTCAAACTGAATTCGGCTGGGCGCCCCCGGTTCGAACCGAGGATGCCGTTGCCGCGTCCGGCGCGGCGTTCGCCGCCTCGCGCCGGCGCTCATGACGCGTCGGCAGGGTATTTCCACAACAACAGTAGCATCGTCGCCGAAATCGCATTGACAGTAGTTCACGCATCACAACGCGAAGCCTAAGGCGGACTTTTTCGGCTCGAGCGGGCTAGACGGCCACCGCTTCTGAACCGCAAGCTGGGACACGCTATTGGCGCTGCATTGGCGAGGTGCTATCCACCACGCGACTTGCTGCGCGGAGGGGATGTCCGCAGGGAGGTTGCAATCACCAAGCCTGTTCCGATTACGGCGCGCGGCGTGCGTTACGTATCCACCTTCTGGTGGCTGCTTCGGAACCAGTGGGCTTCCGGGCGCTGGCTGTTCATGGGCGTCATGGTGTCGGGCCTGGTGCAGCGCCTGGGTGAGATCATCGTCATGATCGCGACGGTGAAGTGCATCTCGTGGTTGTTCAAGCCGCACAGCATTCCAAACATCGTGCAGACCCTGATCCCCCTCGACCCGCAGGGTGCCGGCTTTCACTCTCTGATGCTCATCATTCCAGCATCATTCGTGATGGTACTGACAATTGGCGGCCTCGCCTTCGAGAAATTCCAGACGGTGCTCATCACGCGGTGTGCCGATCGCATCGCCACGGCTGAGCTGCAGGCGCGCATGCAGGGGCTGGCACAGAGCGGGACCGCTCCTCCCCCCGATCAGGCCCAGCTTCTCGTTGACGGATTCAACGAGTCCCGCAGCAAATTGCTCAAGATCCAGCGCAAATTCATCAATCTGCTCGTTGCCGGCTGCGCTTTGGCGACGGCGGTTCTGATCGGCGGCGTGATCCAGCCAATGGTCACGGTTCTCGTGGCGTTGGTGGGCTTGCTGTTCGTCATCTTCGTGATCTGGAACAGGCACTCCAAGACGCCTGTTCTTTCCGCCGAGTCGAAGTTTCGGCGGCAGCGCCATGACGAGCGGTCCGCGGAACTCAAGCAGATGATGTTGACCGCTCCCCTGGATGAAACGCGGCAGGGCGCGGTACTGGCTCTGGTCGATACCCAGCACAAGGATGTGCTGGCCGATCATGCCGACGACGAGCGCCATCAGCGGGCTTCGCGCGTCGTCATGGATATGGCGCAGGCTGCACTGATCCTGCTGTTGATGGGATCGCTTCTGTTCGTGCCTCATGAGGAGGTGAACACGCAGCAGGTCGCAATGCTGATGATCCTCGCGCTGATCATGCGCTTTGCGATGTCTCAGATCCGCAACATCTCGCGACTGGCGCTACAGCTCAGCGACGACTACGGCAAGCTGGTCGAACTGCGCTCCAAGAAGCCACATTTCCGGCATTGGTCGGCCGACGCTTCTCCGATCCGCACAGCCGCGGAATAATCCTCATCGCTCGACGGCAGGACGAGAAAGGCACGAGTTTGTGCCTCCCTGACGGGGACGCTTGGCCTGTAGCTGGGCGGACACACTCCGGCTCCGTCCCCTGAAAAGGCACGCTCGGCGACCGTTCCCTCTTCTACCGTTTCGTATGTTTGTCAATCTAAGCGTGCATCGCGCACACAATGCACGGTTAAGGCGTGCTGCAATTAGATTGCCGCCATAGGAAGAGTGCATTGCTACAGAAATTGGCTTCCAACATTTTCACCGTTTCAAATATCACTGATCCGCTCCGGGGCATTCGCCTCCTCACGGCCTACCGAGTGAAAAAGCGGTTCGACGCCGCGAGGCGGGATGGGCGCTTCGATGAGGCGATCGAATTCGGCTGGGAGCTTTTGGATCTCGGGTTCGGACACAGATCCAGCTTCGCGCTCACACTGGCAACATTGGCCGAGCGGATCAATGACGACCGGAGCGCACGCGCGGCGCTTCTGCGAGCCTTCGCGGAGGCCGATAGGGCGGAAAGCGACAGGGCCTACCTCATAAGAAACTGGGCGACGTTGAACTCGTTCTGGCTCAAGTGCTTCGACCCGGCATCGGCTCATCGCGTTGTTAGGAAGGCAGCCGCGCTCGGCGCGGACGGAGCGTCCACCGCGATCGAGCAATACGCGGCAGCCGAACGCCTGGATCAGCAACTCTACGCCGACGTGGTTGCGGCCGGCGGCGCGCTACGAAGATACGCGGACGGCGGCAGTTATCTTGGGGACGAGACCGGCTCGAGCGTCGCCGTGCTGCTTCCCGCCTGCATGTTCTCCCAACGCCGTCCGGACTTCCGCGTTCACCTGAAACGCGTCATGTCCCTGACGCTTAAATCCCTCCGCGAGGCCAACCAGAAATACGTTCCGCTGTGGAGACTGGGCGTCCACGGGACGCCCGGTCTGCCGGCAGGCCAACGCTACATCGCCTACCACACCATTGATGACGGCGAGAACGGCTTGCACTGGAAGGAACTGGATCAGCCCTACCTATTCCGTTTTGATAGTCGGGGTTACTCAGGCTGGTCGGAGCTGGCTTCTTGGAAATGGAGCGATCTGCCGCTCGACGCCATCGATCCCCACGCAGCGAGGGCGTACATCGAGAGCTACCGGCACGAAACCGCGTCGCGCAATTCGTCAAAATATGAGCAGCTCAGCCTCGAAGAGGGCGAGCAGCTTCCCCCGAAGTATGTGTTCGTCGCCTTGCAGTTGCTCGACGACACGGTGCAGCACCTGGGAAACCTGTCGTGCCTGGAAATGCTGGCTGATGTCGCTTCAACGTGCAGAAGGCGCCGGATCTCACTGGTGGTGAAGCGCCACCCATTGTGCAAATCAAAGAAGGTTCGCGCGTTCCTGGCCAATGGCTCGGCCGCCGGCGACTTCATCACGTCGCGAGCATCGATCCATCGGCTGCTGCGCGATGCGATTGCCGTCTGCACCGTCAATTCAAGCGTTGGCGCCGAGGCACTCGCCTATCGCAAGCCCATCTACGTGTTCGGCAAGGCCGACTATCAGCACGCGTGTTTCAGGATTTCGGAGCCGGGAGAATTCTCGGCGCGCTTCGTCGAAGACAAGCTCCCTTTGAGCGAAGACGACTTCGACCGGTTCAACTACTTCTATCGGACACACAATGTCGTCGATGCCAGAAGTGACGGCGCCTTCGACATGGTCAAGTCATGCGTTGCGTCACATCTTTCGCAGGGCTGAACGGCGCCGGCTGGCGCGCGGTAATTGCGGCCGCGACCGTCAACTCACGGGCCGACGCCGCGCTCGCCGAGCACAACGCGCGTGAGCTGGTCCATCGTCAGCACCGGCACGCCTGCGTTCCACGCCTCGCGCAGTGTATGCACCGCTTTGCGCAATCCATAGCGGAACGAGAGGAGCACGAATCTCGCCATCGTCGGCCCGCGCACATGCGGTATCCGCTCCGCCAGATAGACGTTCTGCTCGATCGCAATCTTTAGCCGGGCGTCGAAGATCTCTTCGGAGCGGCTGGTCGTCAGTGACCCCTTCCCCTGCGTGACGCAGTAGATCGTTTCCGGGCTGACGGCGATGCTGCGCGCGAGATGGCCGGTCTTGAGCGAGAACATCACATCGTTGGAGGCGATCACCTCCGAGAACGCGATGTCATGGCGCAGGACGAGCTCCCGCTGGATCATTTTGCTCCACGGCACCACGAAACGGAACCTGATGGCGGGGTCCCGGCGATCAAGAAACAGCCGCGCAACGTGAGCATACCGCACGTGGCGCGTTCCGGGTTGCGATGTTCCGGCCACGACGCTGTCTGGAACGAAGTAGACGATTTCGTGTGGGCTGTTGGCGTGTTTTGCGATGGTGTCGAATGCGCCAGGTAAGAAGCAATCGTCGGCGTCGGCGAACAACAGCCACTTTCCGCGCGCGTGAGCGAGACCTTCGTTTCTGGCCGCGCCGGCACCCTTTGCACCGTCCCGGGTCGTCAGGAATAGGGCGGCTGGATACTTGCGCTTCAACGCATCCAAGGCAGCAGCATCGCCGCTGTGATCATCCACAACGACAACCTGAATGTTCGGCCTGTCGAGTGGGATAGTGGAGAGCAGTCTGTCGAGCGTCGGGAACGAGCGAAAATGAGGGATGACTACGGTGAAATCGTATCGATGCCTCATCGTACCCCCGCTGTCCGCCGTAAGAGCAGTACCTCGTCCACCGAAGCGGACAGTCAAACAGCCAACGCAATCCGGTTGGCCGGATCAAGCCCTTCAACGCTTCTGGGAAGCGCTGCTGAAAATTGGGATGAAGGCGCTGGTGAGACCTGCACAGGTACTCGACACTCAGGCGCCGTACGCAGAACTTTAGAGCCGCGATCTAAAACCGCTGCCACTCAATTTATAGCGTGATTCTCGCCAGCTGGAGAGGCGCGCGGCGAATCGGTTTGTGCATAAACCGCAAACACAAGCGCTTTCACGCAAGTCCGCTGCAAAGCCGACACGCCGCCGTTGGTTATGCGAGAAGCCGCAAAAAATGCCCTAGGCTCGCCGTGAGCAGCGCCCGGGCTCCGGAACCGCGATTGGTGACGGTCGAAGACCACCCACACCGCTGGCTCGTCCCGCTAAGCGCGATAGCTCGCTCGCAGCATCCATTTGCACCGCCTCCGAAGCGGCGGGGCCTTCCGTGTCCTCGCTATCGGTCATGCGAGCCTTCGCGGCATGTTTGCGTGCGACCGTCACGGCGTGCGCTGCAAGCTGCGAATAGACCACGTTCGCGGAATAGCTCGCATTGAAGCAGGCAACGCGCTGGAGGCGACCGTTGCGAACCGCGTCGCTGTTGATTGCTTCGAGAATGCCGGCGGCAAAATCATCTGCGCTGCGGCTCGGGATTACCCGCCCGGCATTCGTCTGGCGGTAGAAATCGGCCAGTTCGCCCGTCGGCGTCGCAAGCTGGTAGGTACCGTAGGCCAGATATTCGAATGCCTTGTTCGGCAGGCCCTGCGGCGCACCGAGGCTGTAAGGGAGCAGGCCGATGTCCGCGCGCCGCAGCAAGATCGCGATCTGGTGGGCGTTGAGCCAACCCGGCATCAGCACGTTGGGCGCATCGGCATACTTCGACAGGAGATGGCTCGACTGCTCCCCGTTGCCCGCAATCACGAAGCGGATGTCGGAGTGCTGCACCAGCCGCTTGGCGCTCTCGAACACCAGCTTCAGGTCGTAGGTGTGCCCCCAAGAGCCGACGAAGGCCACGATGCGCGCGCCGCTCTCAACGCCGATGTGCCGCATCAGCGCTGCGCTTGCCTCATTCGTCGCTTCCGGAACGGGCTCGTAGCCCAGCGGAATGATGCAGTCGTCGGCGCTTTCGGCTCGCCGGCCCTTCTTGCGTCCCCACTCCAGGTAGCCGGCAGATATTCCGACGAGCGATGTGGTGTTCCGGCACGCGAAGCCGACCTGCCGCTCATGCGCCCCAAGCCCCGCACGCACCAGCGGGCGCATCCACGCCGGAAAGAACGCGGCAAAGAACTCCGGCCACAGGTCGCGAATGGAAACGATGGTGGGGATATCGTGCGTCCGGCCGAACCTTACGACGCTCTCGGCAGTCTCTGTCGTCGGCACGTCGGTGATCAGTATGTCGGGCCGCTCGCCTGCGCTGGACGCGAAGCGTTCGAATTCGCGCGCAAACCTCCGGTTGTGGAGGACGCGCGCAAGCGAGATGTTCTTCGAGTAGCCTTTGCCTGGAAGTACGGTGATCACATAGTTGGGCGCGATCTCGATCTCTGACGCGGCTTCCCGCTGCCGCTTCTGATAGTGATCGAAGCTCGAGGTGATCCACCGCGTCTCATGCCCCAGTCGCGCCAACGTAGACGCAAGCATGCCCGCGCGCATGAGGCGTCGCTGACCCGGGTCGGTCGGGATCGGCTCGAGATCCTTGATGATCCAGATACGCATTCGATTCCTGGGCTTCGGCTGCCGATCGGGAGCCCTCAAATCAGTTCGGCGGTTGTCACCCCCGCAGTGTCCGTTTCGCTCCGTCCCTGATCGCAGAGCGTGCTTAGGCGAGAAGTGTGCGGGGGTAAACCCTTGGCCGCAATGCTTGCGCGCCGATATGAACACTATAATCTCGCTACGACGTCGCAGGTACGCACAGGGGGTGCGTGAACATTTTCTGTCGGCTTATTTCTGTTTGCGGTTGAAAGCGCTTTGCTGCCACAGCGGCCGGGATTGTCCGGTCGGCAGCCTCAAATGTATAAGACGCAAGATGACCGTGCTTCGGGCCAAGTGAGCGGCTGAATTGGCAGTCCGCCGCCGCTGCGCATATTGTTTGAACTGAGTGGAAGCACTTAATCCCATGCATGTTTTTGTCATAAATCTCGCCGGTGCTGCTGACCGCCTGGCTTACATGTCCGAGCAGCTGGGCGGCCAGTTCGAGCGCATCGAGGCCGTTCGAGGCTTGGCGGTGCCGGAGCGATTCGCACCGAACTTCGCCGGCAAGACACCGCTGCTTCCCGGTGAGGTCGGCTGCTACAGCAGTCATCTCCTCGCCGCCGAGACCGTTCTGGCGCGCGGCTTGCCTTACGCGGTCATTCTCGAGGACGACGTCGACCTTGCAGACGGGTTTCGCGAGATCGTGTCCGCCGGCCTCGAGAAGATATCGGGTGGGTGGGACGTCATCAGTCTGTCCGGCGCGAAGCAGCGGCCGCATTGCCGGCTCCTGGATCTCGGCGGCGGCAGCTCCCTCGTGCGCTATCTACATTTCCCAAAGACGACGGCAGCGTACGTGATCAGCCAGTCCGGCTGCCGAAAGCTGCTCAGGCAGCGCAACCGCACGCGGCCGGTCGACGTCGACATCCGCTACGGCTGGGAGATGGAGCTTGAGGGTTACGGCATCTATCCACCGCCGGCTACGCAGAACAAGGAATTCGGATCCTCGATTCCGAAATCCAAGAAGCAACGCTTCTATTGGCGCGCCAACCCCGTCGGATATCTGATGGGGCGCATCGACAGCGTCCGCCGCATGGGCGTCGGCAACCTGATCCGCGCCTATATCGAGGAAGCACGGCCGCACTGAAGCGGCCTGCCTGGCCATCGTCAGCCTTCGAGCATCGCCGCGACATGCTCGCCGATCGCCAGCGACGACGTTAGCCCCGGGCTCTCGATCCCATAGAGCGCAACCAGCCCGCTGACGCCGTGCTCGCTTGCCCCATGAATGGCAAAGTCCGCAGCCGGCTCGCCTTCGCGATAGAGTTTCGGACGCACGCCGACACTGTCGGCATGTAGCGCATCTGCCGGAAGTCCCGGCCAATAGCGACGTATCTCGTTCTCGAACCTCGCCCGCCGCCGCCCGTCGTCGTCGTCGAATTGGTAGTCGGAGCGGCCATCCCATTCGATGTCGGGCCCGAAGCGTGCACGGCCGGAAACATCGAGCGTCAGGTGCACGCCGAGCCATGCGCCTAACGGCATAGGATAGATGAGATGCCGGAACGGCGCCGGGCGGTGCAGCGCGAAATAGTGGCCCCTTGCTAGATACGTCGTCGGAACCGCGTACCCCGCGCGATACTCCAACAGGCTACCGAGCGCCGTCGCACCGATGCCGCCCGCCAGCACCAGTCGACGGCAAGTGAGTGTGCTTGGCTCTCCGCGGCTCGAAGTCTCGACCACGAAGCCTCCCGCCGAATGAGAAAGCCCCGTAACCGCGGTATCGAAGATCACCTGGCCACCGTGATTGGCAAGATGGCCTTCGAGTGCCTGTATCAGCCCGTGACTGTCGATGATGCCGGTCGACGGCGACAGACATGCGCCCACACACGCCAGAGCTGGTTCCAGCGCCCGAGCTTCGTCCGCCGTCAGCAGCCGCAGGTCGGACACGCCGCTGCGGGCGGCATTGTCGGCAACGGCCGCCAGTCGCGGCAGCTCCGCTTCCGTGGCTGCAACGATAAGCTTGCCGCAGCGCCGGTGCGCAATGCCGTTCTCCGCGCAGAAGCCATACAGCATCTCTTTGCCACGCACGCACAGCTGAGCGCGCAGACTGCCCGGCGGATAGTAGAGCCCGGCATGTATCACTTCGGAATTGTGCGAGCTGGTCTCGGTGCCGGCGAGGCGATGCCGCTCGAGCACCACGACCTCCTGGCCCGTGGCCGCCAGCGCACGCGCAATGGCGAGGCCGACCACGCCCGCCCCAACCACCACTGTCTCGATATCCGTCATAGGTAGTCCCAGGCGACAGCGGAACCTATCAGCGCGCTGTCGCCGGGACCAGCCTATGAAGACGCGATCACAGAGCGGGGTAGTCCGTGTAGCCGTGCTCCTCGCCCGCGTAGAACGTGTTGGGATCCGCCGGCGTCAGTGCCGCGCCCGAACGCAAGCGCTCGACGAGATCGGGATTGGAAATGAATGGGCGGCCGAAGCAGATGAGATCCGCCAGGTTCTTGGCCCGGGCCTCGAGAGCGAGCTCCAGCGTGTAGTTGTTGTTGGCCATGTACAGCCCGTTGAACGCGCGCCGCAGCTTCTGCGGATCAAACCCGCCCGCCGGTTTGCGCTCGCCGCCCGTGACGCCTTCGATCACATGGATGTAGGAGAGATTGTAAGGGTTGATCTGCTCGACCAGCGAAAGATACACAGGCTCCGGGTTTGAATCGCCGATGTCGGCGAACGTGGTCAGCGGAGCAAGGCGTATCCCTACGCGGTCACCGCCCCACACCTTCGTCACCGCATCAACCACCTCGACGACGATCCGCGTCCTGTTCTCGATCGACCCACCGTAGCGATCAGTGCGCTTGTTGGTCTTGTCGGAAAGGAACTGCTGCAGCAGGTAGCCGTTCGCCGCGTGAATCTCTACGCCGTCGAAACCTGCCTCGAGCGCATTCTTGGCCGCGCGCTCATAGTCGGCGACTATGCCCGGAATCTCGTCCGTTTCCAGCGCCCGCGGCGTCACCATCTCCTTGAAGCCCTCGTGGGTGTAGGCCTTCTGGTTTTCCGGACGCACCGCGCTCGGCGCAACCGGCAGCGCTCCGCCGGGCTGCAGGTCGGGATGTGAGACGCGCCCGACGTGCCAGAGCTGCAGGAAGATCCGTCCGCCCTTGTCATGAACCGCCTTGGTGGTCAGCTTCCAGCCTTCGACCTGCTCTCGCGACCAGATGCCCGGCGTCCGGATATAGCCCTTGCCCTGAGCCGAGATGTTCGTTGCTTCGGAAATGATGAGACCCGCGGAGGAACGCTGCCCGTAGTACGTCGCCTGGATCTGTCCGGGAATTCCCGCGTCGTCCGCGCGGGACCGCGTCAACGGCGCCATGACGATGCGGTTTGCGAGTTTGTAGGGGCCAAGCTCGACCGGATCGAACAGGTCGGTTTTGACGGGTAGGGCAGCGGCGGCGGATTGCGGCATGGCGTCCTCCATTAGATGGCCATCTAACCATGTATGCACCGCCTCTGGGGCTGACAAGGCGACCGCGTCGCAATGGCCCTGCCCAAACGCAAAGAGGCCGCCCAAAAGGGCGGCCTCCGTGAGACTTCGGCGGCGGAATGCAGCGATTGCTGCGCCGCTGATGCGTCAGGTGATAACCGGAGGACAATCCGGCCAGAACCCGAGCGACCGCGACATCGCCGTCCTCAAGATCCCACTCGACATCGGATCACCTCCTTCCGTTTGTTGAACCTGAAGGCAGCCTGCCATGATTTTTGGGACCTGAAAAGTTAAGTTATGGAAAGGCTGGAGTTGGCGATCCGTTGATGACCGGATCGTTCTGCACGCCGAGGTAGAGACGTGTTCGGGCGTCAATAGCGCCACGGACGCGTCGCTCGGAGCCAGTCCGAAAGCTCGTGCCATGGCGCCAGATTCCAATAGCGTCTCGCCGCCGCCGACGGCGACGTCAGCACGAACACCTCGCAGAAATCGCTCTCGCGGCGCACCTGCTTCCCGTAGCGAATGCGATCCGTACGCCGGCGCAACCATAGGCTCGCCGCCTTCTTGCCCGTGAACGCGATGGCGCGCGGCGTGTGCAGCCGCATCTTCGAGGTGAAGGCGGCCAAATCTTCGCGCGTGACGGCGACCTCGTGATCCATGCCGCAGCCTGACTTCGACAGGTCGGTGAAGCCGATGCCCAGGTTCTGCAGTTTGCTGAAATCGTGCGGCGTGAAGCGGCGCGGTGTCAGTTCGATCGTCCGCAGTGTCGGCCAGAAGAGATTTCCGCCATGCGCGTAATAGATGCCGGCGTCGGCTGAGCGCCTTCCCGCGGCAGTCCCGACAAAAACCACGTCGAGGTTGTCCCGCAGCACGTCGGGAAGTCGATGCGCTTCCTCTGTCTCGCGGGCCGGAGCCGGCGAGGGTGCTTGAGGAACATGGACCTCGATGTCTAAGTCCATTTGTCGACCGTTACCGAATCAGCAGTTCAATCCACCTTGAAGGCTGTGGTGCGCCTGCGTCCGCCGCAAATGAATTCTTATGGAAATCCACGCGTTGGGCGCCAAGGCGTTGCTCTGCCGCCTGCTTCGCCGGCAATGACGAACGCCAGTCTGTTGCGTGTGAACGGCTCTGCATGGCTGACGTAGCGCAACGGCGCTCCCCAGTCGTCTTCCCCTGACGACCGATCTTCCGCTTGAGCAGACGCTGCGAATCACTGCGCATACACCTTGAGCCGTGAATGGCCCAGCCGGTGCCTGCCGCGCTGATGAGGGAACGAAAGATGCGATGGGTAAGGCGACTTGTCAGGGACTGTGTAGCCTCAGTTCTTGGTATTCGATCTTACGTTGAGATCTGGTGGACGCCCGAGCTGCCGCTCCTCTACATAAACAATCCCAAGTGCGGCTGCTCTACCGTCAAGAACAGCCTCAAGCAGGCGCAGGCCGCGCGGTTCCGCAATCAGGGTCTGCGCGATTTCATGGTGCATCGGGATCCGCACGTTCCCGACGACTGCTTGCAGAGGCACGGCGTCGGCCAAATCTTCCGGGACAATAATCGGCTCGTCTTATCGTGTGTGCGCAATCCGTACACGCGGGCTCTGTCCGCCTATCTTGATAAGGTCGCATCTGGAGACATAGCCCAATATCGGGAGTTGAAAGGGCGAAGGCCGGCTAGCTTCGAAGAGTTCCTCAGCGTGGTGGCTGGGGCCGGATCCGCACTCGATCCGCACTTTGCCCGGCAATGCGTGAACCTCGATCTGCCCAACGTGAAATACGACGCGATTTTCTACCTTGAGAACATCGCATGCCTGCAGGCGTCGCTGAGGCGTCTGTTCGGTGACTTCGCGATCGAGACGTTTGCTCCGCACTCGCGCAGTGCCCATCAAAAGGTGCAGGACTTCTATACGCCGCGCGCCGCGGAGCTCGTGCAAGACATATACGCCGATGATTTCGCCCGCTTCGGGTACAGTCGTGATCTGGATCATATAATGGATGCCCCCGGCGCTTGCTGGACGAGGCAAGGAATTGTGCCGCGCGACGAGCACGCCGATCTAACCGCGAGCGACGGCATTGCGAGTTTGATGCCGACGCTGCGCTTTCAGCGACTGGTCGAGGCGAGACTGATCTAGCGCGCCGAGCGTGCGATCAACGGCAGATCACGTCGGTTCACCGATGACGACCTCATCCACGTAACACCACTTCCAATCCTCGCCTGGCTCGAACGAGCGCACGATCGGATGCTCCGTGCGATGGAAGTGCTTGGTCGCGTGCTTGTAGCGCGAGGAATCGCAACAGCCGACGTGCCCGCACGTGAGGCACAGTCGCAGGTGCACCCACTCGGCGCCCATCTTCAGGCACTCCTCGCACCCATCAGTGCGTGGCGTCACATCGCGGATCTGATCGAGATGCGTGCACTCCTGCGCCATGTCGGGCCTCGGCCTACCGCGGATTGATGCGCGTGATCTTGGTGCCTTCCAGCGTCAGATTATACATGAGGCCCTTGGGATCGAGAATGAACCCGACAACGGGGCTCGTGATCTTGTTCGTGTCGATCGAACCGCCCACGCCGACCGTAACGATCGCCACCGACGCGTCCGCGCCGACCTTCCACCCGGCCGTGCGCCGGAACTGGTCGAGCGCCTCGGGGGTCATGAACATGATGATGACCGACCGCTCCTGAATGCCGAGCTGGAAGCCGATCGAAGCGGAGACCGTGTTGTAGTAATCGACGGTCCGCCCCCGAATGCGCAGGGCACCCTCGCCGTACTCGCCTCCGAAACCGAAACCTGCCTTCACCACGGACGGAAACACGAGGATGCCGACCGACTTGTCGGCAAGCTCCCGCGCTCCCCGCACATTGTGGAAGAACCGGTCGAGCGTCGCGTCCACGCCGACATCGATGTCATAAGCGGAAGCCGCGCGGCTGGCCGACGTGCCGGCTAGCAAGCTCATGGCGATGAGGACAGCGCACAGCGCATTTCGGAACATCGTTGTTTTCCCTCGGCTTCTTTTCAGACATCTTTGCTCGGTCTTTGCGGCCAAATTGGCACTGGCATCGGCGCCGACCACGCCAGCGCATGCCCCCCGCTTCACCCAGCCGGCATATTCATGACGTCTATCATGGTCACCGGGCCGCTGCTATGTTCGCCCGGGGAATAGCATGACCGTAGCTGCCGCCATCGGGGGAAATCGATGATCCTTGGCTTGTCGTTTGAGAATTTCACGCTTCTGCACGTGATAATCAGCCTCGTCGGCATCGTGACCGGTCTCGTGGCGTTCGCGGGGCTGCTGAGCAGCCGGAAGCCAGGTTGGATTACGCACGTCTTCCTGATCACCACGGCACTGACGACGATCACCGGCTTTCTCTTCCCGATCACGTCATTCACGCCCGCGCTCGCCTTTGGCGTCCTCTCGTCGCTTATCCTTATCGTGGCGTTCGTCGCGCTTTACTGGAAGCATCTGGCCGGACCCTGGCGCTGGATTTACGTCGTCACCGCCCTCGCCGCCCTCTACCTCAACTGCTTCGTTCTGGTCGTACAGGCGTTCCAGAAGGTGCCCGCTCTTGCCGAACTGGCGCCGAACGGATCGGAGCCCCCGTTCGCCATCGCGCAAGGAGCGTTGCTGATCGCGTTCCTGTGGTTCGGCTGGCGCGCTGCGAGGCGCTTCCACCCGGCCGGCTAGGCCGAAGCGGTCCGTTACTCGGGCACGCACGCAAAGCCGCTGTCGCGCAGCGACTGGCAAAGCGACATTGCTTGTCCGGCATCTGCGAACGGCCCTAAGCGCAGCCGATAGCTGACCGTGTCGCCGATTGCCCCGGAGACGACCTGCGGCCGGCGCGGACCAAGCGTTGACCCGCGCTGCGAGGTAAGGCGTATCGCCAGTGCAAACGCCTCGCTGCGCGTGCGCGAATCCCCGACGAGCAGGCGCATCTCTCCACCTACCGCGTTGGAGTTCGCGAAGTATTCATTCCGGGCTACCGACACTTCTGTGGTGAACGGCGCAATGGCTGCGGCGCTGGCGGCAGGCTGCCGTCCGGTGCTCGTTTTCGGCTTTGCCGCGACCGCCGGGAGAGTGGGCTTTTTCGTCGGTAGCATTGACATGGGAGGCAAGGGCGCAAGCGTCACTTGCTGGCTCACCCAACCCGTCGAGCGCGCGGCTGTCGAATCCGCCCCGCCAGCCTTGGCCTCGGCCGGCGCCGGAGTCGACCAAGCCTGAACCGCCGGCTCGGAGCCTCCACTCCCAGATTGCGGCACTTCAGGTTTTGCCACTGATGCGGTTGCCACCGCGGTGGCCGACGGGCCCCGAGAGGCGACTGTAGAAGGTGTGTTCTGCCTCACGCCGGCGTTGGACGGCTTGACCACGACGACCTTCTCGTTCGGCGCTATGCCGGCCTCGTCGTACGCGACTGACAGGTTCTCGCTGGCATTCGACCGATCCGGCTCCGTGAGGTCGCTGAATTGCAGCGCCAGCGTCAGATCCGAGATGGCTTGCCCAGGTAGATTGGCCTTGCGATGCGCCAGACCTCGATAGTAGTAGGCCTTCGCCGTCGACTCCGTCGACAGCCTACCACGCAGCGCCGCGTTAATGCCCCCGATAGCTGGGTCGATATCGCCCGCCTTGTAAGCTTCTATCGCGCGGGCAAGCACCGCCTCGGAGATGTCCGTGTCGGCCAAAGCGTTGCCACATCCGGCCACCAGCAGGATCGCAGCCGCCAACATGCGCAAGGAGGAGCCCACGCTTTGCCCCTGGCTCTAAATATCCATGGAGTGACGCATTCCGCGTCTCGTCATTGCACGGATATTCGGCCGATTCGGCATCCCGCCGGCTGTCACCTCACGATTGGCTTGTGGAGGGAAAGCCCAGAGTTCTCAGCATGTCAGCGCTACTGTCCGTTGAGCGCCAGCCGCACGTAAGCCTGCCGATGCGCCGGCAGGTATTTGCGGGCCGCCGCGATCATCTCGTCGGCGGTCACGCTATCGATGGCGAGATCACCGACGCTCGATCCTTCCAGCGTCCGATCCATCATGCGCTCGAGCAATGCCTGGTTGTCGCCTTCCGCCCTGCAGCGCTTCAGCATCATGCGGTCACGCTGGCGTGCGAGCTCCTTTCCGTCGATGTGCTGCTTCATCTTCTCTATGACGTCGAACACCTTCTTCTCCACCTTCAGCGGATCTTTGCTGCTCGATATGGAGACGCGGAACACGCCGCTGCAGCTATCGGGCTCGTAGACAGCATCCGGCGTATAGGTATCGCCGTCCTTCTCGCGCAGTTCGTCGAACAGCGCAGTGTTGAGGTACGACGACAGCGCCGCGAGCACGCGCGCATCCGAGCTGCCGAAGCAGGCGCCGGTGTTCCACGCGATACGCAAGTCGCTCATGGGGCGCTGCAGCTCGAACGATGGCTCGCTCAGCGGCTTGTATTCGCTCGTGACGGCAACGCTGGGAATTTCAAGCCGATCACCGCGCGCGAACGCATACCCTCCGAAGCTCTTTTCCACTTCGCGGCGCAGGACATCAGGCTCGATGCCGCCAACGATGAACAGATCCATGTTGGCCGGAAGCCGCGTCTTGCGCGCGAATTCCCGCATTTCGACCGCCAGCTCTTCCGGTGCGATCTTGCAGCGCGCGATTTCCTCTTTCAGCGTCTCCTTGGAGTAAGGGTGCGACGCCCCATACAACGCATGATCGAACTTGCATTCGGCCTTCACGGTCGAGCTGTACTTTTCCAGATAGAGCTCTTCCAGCACCACGCGCTGCTGCGCGGCGATCGTCGGAATGTCGAACTTCTGATCCAGCGAGCTGACTGCCAGCAGCTTCAACACTTCCGGCAGGTAGCGCGGCAGAAACGAGGCGTCCCACTTCAGCGAACCGGCTTCCGTCGTCGCGTTTCCATCCTGCACGCAATCCTTGTAGATGGCCGCGACCTGCGCCGCCGTCATGTCGCCGGCCGCGCCCGTGCACGACGTGTGTTCGCACAGATGCGCCAGGCCGTTGTGCGTGATTTCCTTGCTGCGCAGTACCAGCGTGGCCGTGACGTAGCCCGACCCGTTGGCGATGAAGTGCGTCCGAAGTCCATTGCCGAGTGTGAAAGTGTTGGCGCCGGTCGGAGCAATCGAGACGGGAGAGGCGTAAGCCATTGTCGGGAGCGCAGTTGCCGCCGCCCCGCCGAAGAATGCTTTCAGTGCATTGCGCCGATCGATCTGCATTGAAGTACCCTCGCTCAGATGAATGCTGAACGGGACTTCGCAATCTCGAAGCCCGGGATGCGCGGCATCCGGGAGGGTTTATTCAGCAGGCGGAAGAGGTTCGCAGTCACCCGCGGAACAAGGCGAAGCGAGCAGCCTTACGGTTCGACAAGCGCTGCGCGCCGAGAAGAACGATTAACCTTCCGCCACGCGCCGCGCGGCCATCATGTCGAGCGTCCGGCCGAGGCCCGCCAGCATCGATCCCGCCGCGAACAGCACGATGACGATGATCTGCAGGTAGTCCTCGACCCCTTCCTTCGCGATCATGAAGTCGGAGATGTCGGCATCCGAGTTGCGATACTGGGCCAGCGCTGCATCGCGCTTTGCCTCAGCGGCGGCGACTTGGTCGGCCGGCGCATTGAGCTGCTTCAGCAGCACGATCTGGTTGTCGTAGCTCGTGCGCAGCTGGATCTGCGCCGACTGCTGCCATTGGATGTCCCGGTCGAGCGGTTCGAGGTAGAACATCTGCGTCGCCGTCGAGGCCAGCAACAGCAGAATGCCGAGCAACTCGCCGTACTGATGAAGCTTGAGACGCATCGTGACCTTCCCCCATGTCGCAGCGTGGCGCCCGCCGCTTTTGCCCGAACCTAACGGCGCAAGCCCGCCGCGTTAAGGGGATGGTTGCCCGCTGGTGATATTCCCTGGCAGGAGATGAGGCATGAGCAACACATGAACGGCGATCTGCGCGTTCGGGCGATGCGTCCCGAGGATCTCAACATGGCCGCCGACTGGGCCGCGGCCGAAGGCTGGAACCCGGGTCTCGCGGATACGTCCTGCTTTTCCGTCATCGACCCGGCCGGCTTCCTCATCGGCGAGCACGAGGGCAAGCCGGCCGCCATCATCTCCAGCGTCAACTACGACGAAGCTTTCGCATTTCTCGGCTTCTACATCGTGCGCCCGGACCTGCGCGGCCGCGGCCTCGGGCTGGACATCTGGCACGCAGCCATCGCGCATTCGGCGCCGCGCATCATCGGTCTCGACGGCGTCGTCGCCCAGCAGGACAATTACCGCAAGTCCGGCTTCGCCCTCGCCTACGCCAACGTCCGCTACGGCGGCACCCTGTCGGGCGCGCACGGTCGCCACGAGACGGTGCCGCTGAAGGACGTCCCGTTCGACATCGTCGCCGCTGACGACGCTCGCTGCTTCCCCGCTGATCGGCCAGCCTTCCTCCGCGCCTGGACCGCGGCCCCTGGGCACGTCGGCCGCGCTCTGCTCCGTGATGGCGCCCTCGCCGGCTGGGGCGTGATCCGTCCCGCCCGTGCCGGACGTAAGATCGGGCCGCTCTACGCCATCGACCGCCACGCCGCCGAGGCCGTGTTTTCGGCGCTCGTCGGCAGCGAGGCGGGGGATGTTTTCATCGACGTTCCGGAAGTAAACCGCGCCGCTGTCGAGCTTGCCGTCGGTGCCGGCCTGGAGCCGCGGTTCGAGACCGCGCGCATGTACACAGGCCCTATCCGACCCGTATCGCTCGACCGCATTTTCGGCGGCCTGAGCTTCGAGGTCGGCTGACCCCGCGCACCAAGAAAAATGACGCACTTTCATGCGTCGGCGACATGCCGTATGGGGTGCCCGGAGCTCGAACCAGAGCTTGGCACCAGAGGTACCGCGCGCCGCATGATCCGTCTCGACAACATCGTCAAGCAGAACGGCCACCAGATCGTTTTCATCGAGGCCTCCGCCGCTCTCAACCGTGGCGAGAAGATCGGTCTCGTCGGACCTAACGGTGCCGGCAAGACGACGCTCTTCCGTCTGATCACCGGGCGCGAACAGCCCGACGAGGGCCAAGTGGCCATCGATCGCGGCATCACCATCGGATATTTCAGCCAGGACGTGGGCGAGATGGCGGGCCGCAGCGCCGTCGCCGAGGAGATGGACGGCGCCGGTCCGGTAAGCGAGGTCGCTGCCGAGCTGAAAGAGCTCGAGACCGCCATGGCCGACCCCGATCGCGCCGACGAGATGGAAGAGATCATCGAGCGCTACGGCGACGTGCAGGCCCGCTTCGACGAGCTGGGCGGTTACGCGCTCGAAGGCAAGGCGCGCGAGGTGCTCGCCGGGCTCTCGTTCACGCAGGAGATGATGGACGGCGACGTCGGCGCTCTCTCGGGCGGCTGGAAGATGCGCGTCGCGCTGGCCCGCATCCTCCTCATGCGCCCCGACGCCATGCTGCTCGACGAGCCATCGAACCATCTCGATCTCGAAAGCCTCATCTGGCTCGAGGATTTCCTCCGCGGCTACGAGGGCCTGCTGCTCATGACCTCGCACGACCGCGAGTTCATGAATCGCATCGTGACCAAAGTCGTCGAGATCGATGGCGGCGCGCTCAACAGCTATTCCGGCAACCACGACTTCTACGAGGGCCAGCGCGCCCTTAACGAGAAGCAGCAGCAGGCGCAGTTCGATCGCCAACAGGCGATGCTGGCCAAGGAAATGAAATTCATCGAGCGCTTCAAGGCGCGCGCCTCCCACGCCGCGCAGGTGCAGAGCCGCGTCAAGCAGATCGCCAAGATCGAGCGCGTCGACCCGCCCAAGCGCCGTCAGTCGGTGAAGTTCGAGTTCCTGCCCGCCCCGCGCTCGGGCGAGGATGTCGCCACCTTGAAGGGCGTGCACAAGCGCTACGGCAGCCGCACGATCTACGACGGCATCGACTTCCAGATCCGCCGCCGCGAGCGCTGGTGCGTGCTCGGTGTCAACGGCGCGGGCAAGTCGACGCTGCTGAAGCTCGTGACCGGCTCGACCGAGCCGGACAGCGGCACGGCCAGCATCGGCGCCAGCGTCAAGATGGGTTACTTCGCCCAGCACGCCATGGACCTGCTCGACGGAGAGCGCACCGTGTTCGAGGAACTGGAATACACCTTCCCCCAGGCCGGCACCGGCTCCCTGCGCACGCTCGCCGGCTGCTTCGGCTTTTCCGGCGACGACGTCGAGAAGCGCTGCCGCGTGCTGTCGGGCGGCGAGAAGGCGCGCCTCGTCATGGCCAAGATGCTTTATGACCCGCCGAACTTCCTCGTGCTCGACGAGCCGACCAACCATCTCGACATGGCGACCAAGGAGATGCTGATCGAGGCGCTCGCCAACTACGAGGGCGCGATGTTGCTGGTCTCGCACGACCGGCGCTTCCTCGCCGCGCTTTCAAATCGTGTGCTGGAACTGACGCCCGACGGCGTCCACACCTACGGCGGCGGCTACACCGAATACGTCGCCCGCACCGGCCACGAAGCGCCGGGTCTGCATCGTTAATCCGCGTTCAAAGCCGGTGACCCGTTTGATGCCGCGGTGCAGCATGCTTTCGCGCCGCACATATGCTCAGTTTTGCCCTTCGGAAGGGAACCTTTGCATGATTTAATTTCTTGAATTTTCCGAGCCTTGCAGCATGCTGCTGAGACCGGGAGTAGCGCCGTTCGCGGCCAAAAAACAAAGAAGCCGCCAATGGGCGAAAAAGCCGAGCCGCTATACGACGACGAAACCACACGCATCATGTCGGAAGCCTACGAAGCAGCCGACAAGAAGCTGGGCGAGTCCGACAAATCCCTTCAGGTGACGATGGCCGTGGCGATCATCCGCGGCATCAACGACGGCGAACGAGACGTCGGGCGCCTCACGGCGCTGGCGATTTCCGCTGTGCGCGGCGAGGCCCAAGCCGAAGCCAGCAGTGAGCCAAGCTCCACGGCGACGCGGTCCGGCTGGGTCGATCTAACGGCGCTGTTCAACTGAACGCGCGCAGGTCTGTCCGGCATCCGATTCTGTCACCCAGCATACGTTTTCGTATGGTGCCATTGCGGACAAAATCTCGGCGCCGGCGCCGACTTAAGTGCCGCTCCCAACGCTCAGGAGTGCGCACTCATGCTAAGACAACTGCTGCTCGGATCACTGGCCCTCGGCATCATCGTCGGCTCGCCGGCCGCGTTCGCCAAGAAGGATCCGGCTGCCACGATCAAGCTGTTCGACACCGACAACGACGGCACCATCGATCTTGCCGAGGCCAAGAAGGCCGCGACGGCGCTGTTCGACAAGCTCGAAACCGACAAGGATGGCAAGATCACCGCCAAGGAGTTGCAAGGCCGGTTGTCGAAGGTCGATCTCGCTGCCGCCGATCCCGACAAGGACAGCTCGCTCACCAAGGACGAGTATCTGGCGCTCGTCGACGCGCGCTTTAAAGCCGCCGATCCCGACAACGACGGCAAGCTCGACGCCAAGGAGATCGCAACGCCCGCCGGCCACGCGCTCGTCCGTTTGATGAAGTAGACCAACGCAGCCGGCGATGGCCACATCGCCGGCGTATTCACCCGGCGCCGGGCACCGGACGCAATTTAAGGCGCAACACAGCTCGGATAAGGTGCGCGCTCGCCCGGCACGATGTTGCAAAGACGTATCGGCCCGAGATCGGCCAGGCGCTTTTGCCAGGCGGCCTTGTCGAGCTTCGCCGGCTCGTCGGCCGCCGGCCCGCGCGTCGCCCATTGAACGGTGTAGAAGTCACTCGCCCCCTTGATGGCGATGATCAGCGCCTCCTCGCTGCGTGGTGCCCCGTTGCCGATCACCGTTCCGCAGCCGACGACGGCGGCGAACGATCTGAACCCTGCGACCTCGGGAGGCGGCAGGGCCAATACGGCGAAGGTCTTCGGACAGAACTTCTTGTAGCCGTTGGCGATGGTGCTGGCGACCGTGATTGGATAGACCTCGCGCTGCTCGGCCAGTTCCTTGGCGCCGGTCACCGTGATCATCTGCGTCCACTTGTCGACCGTCTCTCCGTTCGGTACGACCTCGCGGATGTAGCTGGAGCCGTCGACATTCTCGAAGCCGAGAACGAAGTTGGATGGCTGCGAGAAAGCGACGAGCTGGCCGAAAATCGGCGAGACGACGGTAACGAACGGCGGCAGCTTTGCTTCCTCGCCACTGGCCGCCGGCGCCAGCGATGCGATGAGCAGGAGAATCGCCGCGGCGATCCTTTGGGCGCCGCCGTCGATATAGAGCCCGCGGGCCAATTTGCGGAACTTCTGGATCATCTTGTCCATGCTTTGCGCTACTGAGCGCGCTCGTCCACCACCATGTCAGTCATCTCGACGACCTCCAGATCCTTCGTGGTGACACGCATGAGCTGGCGCAGGTTGTCCATGTTCCAGTGTTCATTTGGAACGCCGCTGATGAAATTGTCGCTGCCGTTGTCGGCGAGGATCATCCCGTATTTCTTCAAGGCCTCGAGGATCACCTTGGCCTCCGGCGCAAACCCGGACGTATCGAAGTCGGCTTTCAGGCGCACGCGCATGCCCATCGGCGGCAGGTCGTCGTCGTTGTGCGAGCTCGCCCAATGGCTGGCCGGTGGAACGTACGCACGGCGTGTCTTGGAGAGCGTGAAACGTATGGCGTGCTCCAACGCGCCTTTCTCGACCACCTCGTCATACCGCACGAGCCCCGGCAGGATAGGCAGGCCCGCCGCGTCCGCCGATGTCCAGGTCGCCGGGCGCACCTGATTTTCCTTCAGGTTCCAGATCGCGCCGCTGTCCGCCTTCCATCCGCCGTTGCCGTCGGGAAATGCGTTGAACAGCTCCCAGAGCTGCCAATTGTCGCGATCGACCACCAAAATGTGCCGATCCCCGCTACCGTTAGGGCCGCCCTCAATCGGCGCGTCGGCAGGCACGGGATAGGGCCCCGGATCGCTTTCGTCCGCGTAGGTGAATGTCACCGGCACCTTCGCCTGGTCGCCGCCGACGACGACATAGGGAATGCCCATGGGCGCGCCTTCCCATACGGTACCGAAGTCGGCCCGCAGCGGCTTATCGAGGCCAACGCGGGCGAGAATTTTCTCGGAGTTTGGATCAACCGGCGATTGCGAGATGTCCGCGTGCCACGGGCTGTCGTCAGGGAGTAGGCGCCGGCCTCCAAGGCTGACATTAGGCCCGAGCGACACCTTGCTCTGCGCCGAAGCCGGTGCCTCACCGGTAGACGATTTTTCCTCGGCGCTTTCGGCTGCCGGCCGCGCGGGGGCGGCGCCGAGCTTCTTCAGGTAGGCACGCGCCAGGCCGGCGTGAAAACCGGTCGGGTAGCTCTCGAGAAACACGTTCCAGCCTTCGACCGTGCCCAGTTCCTTCGCCGCCGCGAACGCTTCTTTCGCCGTGACGTCGTCCTGCGCCTGTGCGGCGGACACTCCGATTGGAATCCCCGGGTCGACGAACGGAATGAGCGGCGCAGCCACGAGAATAATGGCGAGTCCCAGGCGATTCATGCGCGTTCCTTACCCACGGTTCCGATCGCCACGGTAAGGTGCGCGCACGGAGCTTACAAGGCTCTAGGTTTTGTCGGTGTCGACGTAAACCTTACCGCCCAGCTTGCGGAACTTGGCGCTCATCTCATCCATGCCGGCCTGGCGGGCGACGGCATCGCCCGCGTCCGTCGCCGGATCGATTTGCGTCGTCGCCTCGGCTAGTTCTACCGCCGCCTCGTTCAGCCGCGCCGCGTAGTCGCGCACCTGCT
The DNA here is from genome assembly GCA_964493785.1 of uncultured Hyphomicrobium sp. Lineage (GTDB taxonomy): Bacteria > Pseudomonadota > Alphaproteobacteria > Rhizobiales > Hyphomicrobiaceae > Hyphomicrobium_A. The sequence continues at coordinate 97,102 of CAZBPM010000009.1, forward strand.
GCGTGATTTCCATCGAACAGAACTGCGGCCCGCACATCGAGCAGAAGTGCGCCACCTTGTGCGCGTCCTTCGGCAGCGTCTCGTCGTGGAACGAGCGCGCGGTGTCGGGATCGAGCGACAGGTTGAACTGGTCCTGCCAGCGGAAATCGAAGCGCGCGCGGCTCAAGGCATCATCGCGCAGTTGCGCCGCCGGATGCCCCTTGGCGAGGTCGGCCGCATGAGCCGCGATCTTGTAGGTGATGACGCCCGTTTTGACGTCGTCGCGCGTCGGCAGGCCTAGGTGCTCCTTCGGCGTCACGTAGCAGAGCATCGCCGTGCCGAACCAGCCGATCATCGCTGCGCCGATGCCGCTGGTGATGTGATCGTAGCCCGGCGCGATGTCGGTGACGAGCGGCCCGAGTGTGTAGAAGGGCGCCTCGCCGCACTCGCGCAACTGCTTCTCGACGTTGACCTTCACCTTGTGCATCGGCACGTGGCCAGGGCCTTCGATCATCACCTGGCAGCCCTTGTCCCAGGCAATCTTGGTCAGCTCGCCCAAAGTCTCCAGCTCGGCGAATTGCGCCCGGTCATTGGCATCGGCAATCGAACCAGGGCGCAAGCCATCGCCCAGCGAGAACGACACGTCATAGCGGCGCATCAGGTCGCAAATCTCGTCGAAGCGCTCGTAGAGGAAGCTCTCCTTGTGATGCGCCAGGCACCACTTCGCCATGATCGAGCCACCGCGGCTGACGATGCCGGTGACGCGCGATGCCGTAAGCGGCACGTAGCGCAGGCGCACGCCCGCGTGGATGGTGAAATAGTCGACGCCTTGCTCGCACTGCTCGATCAGCGTGTCCTTGTAGACCTCCCAGTCGAGCTTCACCGGGTCGCCGTCCACCTTCTCCAGCGCCTGATAGATCGGCACCGTTCCGATCGGCACAGGCGAATTGCGCAGTATCCATTCGCGCGTCGTGTGGATGTTGCGGCCGGTCGAAAGATCCATCACCGTGTCGGCGCCCCAGCGGATCGCCCACACCATCTTCTCGACCTCCTCCTCGACCGACGACGTCACCGCCGAGTTGCCGATGTTGGCGTTGATCTTGACCAGGAAGTTGCGGCCGATGATCGTCGGCTCCAACTCGCCGTGATTGACGTTGGCGGGAATGATGGCGCGCCCGCGCGCAATTTCGGAGCGAACGAACTCCGGCGTGATGAACGCCGGTATATCCGCGCCGAAGCTCTCCCCGTCGTCGAGTGCCGCGCGCGCCCGCTGAAGCATCTCCGCGCGCCCGAGGTTCTCGCGATGTGCGACGTACGCCATCTCCTCGGTGATGATACCGGCGCGGGCGAATTCGAACTGGGTAATCGGACTATCACCGACAGATCGAAATGGCTGAGGCTTGTTCGGGAAGTCGCGAGCCACGCGCGCGCCCGTCACGTTGCCGTTGTCCTCCGGCTTGACCGCGCGACCTTCGTAGGCTTCGACTGCACGCGCATTCACCCACGCCTCTCGGTGCCGCGGCAGTCCGCGCGCAACGTCGATCTCCGCGCGCTCATCCGTGTACGGCCCCGAGCTGTCGTAGACGCGAAACGGTGTCTCTCCACTCTTCTCCGACAACGCGATCTCGCGGAACGGCACCTGTAACGTCGGAAAGCCGGCCGGTGCCGAATGCACCTTGCGCGAAGCGGGCAGCGGTCCCGTGGTCACTTTGGGAAGCGTCAGATCGGAATTACGCGTCGGCTTGTTCATGACTTCACCTTTGGCTGCGGGCCGGTGTTGAGACGGCAACGATCGGCCCGAGGGAAAAACCGAAGTCGTTGCGATTGAGATCGCTCGAGTAGACACGGCAGATGGAGCCGTCGAGATAGAGCGCATTGGGCGTCTTGAGCACGTCACGGAATGCGCGTGCGAACTGGTGGAAGGTGACGGGATCGTCGGCGAGCGCGAAGATCACGCGCCGTCCCTTGACGCCAACACCGTTGCGGCGATTGCGCGAGGTGCTTTCTTTCAGGAAGCGCGGATGCAGCTTGCCGTCGACGACCAGCATCGGCCCGGACTGAGTTGCGAAAGTCGGTTTGATCTTGCGGCGCAGATACGCCTGCGTTTCCAGCACCCCGGCCGTCTTGCCGTCGATGTAGAACACGCCGTTGGGCTTCATGCTGAAGTTTCCAGGCCCGTTCGCCGTGGAAATCCGCTTCAGCTCCCGGCCGTTCTCGACGTACAGCCCCACCGGCGAGCGGTCCTCGTGATACATCCCCGCATTCATCGCAAAGGTGAGTGTGTGGCCGCGCTTGGCGAGGGCGTCACGCACGCGCTCGAACTGCCCGAGCGTCGTGCCCGTATCATCGCGCAGGAACAGCTCGATCCCGTCGCGCGCGTCGAACTCGCAGACGACGTAGCGCGCGCCTTCGATCGTGTCCTTGCGGCAGGCGGCCTCGCTCGCACCCGTCGTCGCCAGCAGCGCGAGCGCCGACACGAATAGACTGAAGATCTGCCTTGCTGTGCAGCGCGCCATATTCCGTCCCTTCGCCGGTACGAACCGGATCAGGTTCTAAGGGTGCTCACGCTTATAGCGCGATCTCAGCCGGTTCACCGGCGCCCCTCGGAACGTATCTAGTGTGCGCAATAAGACGCGGAGATGCAACCCCGCCCCCGGGTTACGCCGCCGCGCGTGCCGCAGCAGCGCTTGCCACCCAGTCTTTGATCTTGTCGTCGGCGGGCGGGCCGTCCTGCCGCAACAGGCGTTGTCCTTCGTGCGTGGCTGCATAGCGCAGCACGGCAGCACACAAGACGCCGGGATCGGCCTCGGCGACGGCGGCGGCATCGCCGTACCCGGCGCCCGTCAGGAGCTGTGCATGCGTGCCGCGCAATCCCGGAACATCCATCACCAGTTGCGCCTGGCTCTGCCACAGCCGCATCGCGTTTGTGTTGATGCCCAGTGGGCGCAGCGTCGCCTCCAATGCGGAAGGATCGGCGGCAATCAGGTCTGCGACGGTGAAGATGCCGGCCTCCGCCAGTCGCTGCGCCGTGCGCGTCCCGATCGAAGGCGCGGCCTCAACATCGTCGGACGCTTTGAGGAACACGCGTGAAGGTTTCGTCTGCGCGGCGGGCTCGGCTTTCGCTGCTGTGACAGCAGGGGCCGTGCGAGGCACCTGCGGCGCGACGGCGCTTGCCGGAGCAGCTTCGCTCTTGGCGATGCGCTTTGCACGCTCGGCGGCTTGTTGCGCCAGCTTCGGCGCCAGCACTTCCTTAGCGTGCAGGTCGCGCACCGCGCGGTCATCCTCGGGCAGCGTTGCCTCGACGCGACCCGTCGCCTGCAGCTCGTGATACATCGCCAGCACCTGCGCCTTGTCGGCGGCATTGGCGAGCTTCTTCTCGATGAACTTCACCGGGATCTGCAGCGCGGCGAGGAACGCTTCAGCCGTGAGCGACACATCCGGCGGAGCAGCGCCGCTCTCGGCCAGCGCGCGCTCCAGCACGCGTGCAAACCCGCCCGATGCCTGGGAGATCAGCTCGGCGACCAGCGCCCGCGCCGTCTCATCGAGCCCGGCCGGCGGGTCCGCCACGCCGCGGTGGATGTCGTAATGCGCGATGAGCTTCTCGTATTGCTTGTTGGACGTGTCCGCGCCGAGGCACACCGTTTCCTTCAGCCAGTTCGCCCCCGTCGGCACCGCGATCGCGCTTCCTGCAAAGCGCTCGCGTCCGAGTGCGGCCAACGCATCGTAAGAGCGGTTGATGCTCCATTCGCAAGCGCGATGAATGGCATTCTCCGCCTCTGTCTGGCCGGTGTGGAACGGATGAAACGGATCGGTGAAGTAGTGGCTCAGCACGCCCGCCGCGTAGGCGCTTTCTTCCCACGCGCCCGCACGCAGCTTTTCAAGCAGCGTGCCGTACCACTCCGCCGCCTTCTCCGGCGCCCCGCCCCAATAGCTGTCGCGCACGTGCAGGACGTGGTTCTTGAAATCCTTGAAGGTGTTGTCGGGCGCCTTCGATCCCTCGAGATACGCCGCGACGTGCTTGAGAAAGAGGTTCTGCCATCGTGCGGCGTCGGTCCCCTCGATCAGGCTGAGCGCATCCAGCGCCAGCTTGTGGTGCGTGCCGTTGGCGTGGGCTGCGTAGACGATGCGATAGAGAAAATTCATGCGGGCGCTCCGGGGCGAGCCTGTTCGCCGCGACGCTAGGCGAGTCGCACCCCTCCGCAAACGCGCGAGCCAGCGCCCCTGCAACTTATGCGTGGATGATGTGCCGTCGTGGGCTGCCGGCTTGGCCACCAAAGGCGGCCAGGGCCCAAGGGGCCCCGCGCCAGGCGCGCTATTTCCCTTCGCGCCACCACGCGAGCGAGATCAGCATCAGCAGAGCCGCCAATGCGCCCAGGCCGGTGAACATCGGCGTCAGCTTCACCCCGCGGGTGACGAACGCCTGACGGTCCTTCAGCCCGAGCCAGCCCGATCCGGCGAGCACCTTCGCACCCGACAGCATCGACACGCGCGGCACCGCCACGGCCGCCGGATCGGCGCGCGTCGCCTCGGCCGACGAACTCATCCAGAATGCGCCGCCGCCGGTCGCGTCGATGATCGGTTGCAGCTTGGCGTCGGTGGCCGTCACCTCGCTCATTTCCAGGGGATCGTCGATGCCGGCGTGCGCCACCGCGGTCAGCTCGCCCTCGGGCGCCCGCGTCTGCGCTTTGTAGAGCCCTGGGATCTTCACATCCACGCTCGCGCGCCACGTCCCGTTGCCGGCCGGCTCCAGCGTCACCTGCGAAGCCTCCCCGCCGGGACCCGAAATCGTCACCGGCTCGACCTTGTCTTCCATCGAGCGGCGCTCGAGGGTCAGGCGCAAGCCGCGTGCGCTGGCGACCAGCCGCTCCTCCTCGAGGTCCGGCTCCTTCATTAGCCAGTGCGACAGCCGTCGCAAAAGATCACTGTGCGGGCCGCCGCCTTCATAACCGCGCGCCCACAGCCACGCCTGATCCGACGTCAGCAGCGCCACGCGGCCCTTGCCCTTGTGATCGAGCACCAGCAGCGGCTCGTTCTCGGCGCCGTCCATCAGCGTGCGGCCATGCTCGGGCTGCACCTCGACCTGCCGGAACCAGCGGCCCCACGTCGGCTGCGAGCCTTTTGCGCCGGAGCCCTGCAGCCCCTGCGTGACCGGATGCTTGCGCCCGTCGTCCGTCAGCTTGGCCTTGAACGGCTCCGACAGCACGCGACCGGTCGGCACCGCCGGCAGCACCGGCGACAGCGGCGTGCGGAACAGGGACAGGTTGCCGGCATAGTCGTCTCCTGCCGCGACCAGCAGCGCGCCGCCATGCTCTTCGACGTAGCGCGCGATGTTGTCGTAGTACGGGAGCTGCAACAGGCCCCGATGCTGATAGCGATCGAAGATGATCAGGTCGAAGTCGTTGATCTTCTCCGAGAACAACTCGCGCGTCGGGAAAGCAATCAGCGACAGCTGGTTGATCGGCGTGCCGTCATGCTTCTCCGGCGGACGCAGAATGGTGAAGTGAACGAGATCGACGGCCGCGTCCGACTTCAGCAGGTTGCGCCACGTGCGCTCGCCCGCATGAGGCTCACCCGAAACCAGCAGCACGCGCAGGTTCTCGCGCACGCCTTCCGCCGCGATCACCGCGCGATTGTTCGCCGCCGTAAGCTCGCCCGGCGCCGTATCGAGCTCAACCTCGAGAATGTTCTGGCCCGAGTGCGGGAACGGCATCTCGATCTTGACCGGCTTGCCGACCATCGTCGTGACGCGCTCATCGGGCCGTCCTTCGCGCCGGATTCGAAGCTCGATCGGCTCGATGGTGCCGCCCTTCTTGCCGGACTCGCGCACCGCGACCTCGATGTCGCGCGACTGCCCGACAATGCCGTAGCGCGGCGCCGACAGCACCTCGATGCGGCGGTCGAACTCATCCGGTGCGCCGGTGATCAACGCGTGCACCGGCGCATCGAAGCCGAGGGCTGCCGCCGACTTCGGCGCATCGTGCACCTCGCCGTCGGTGATCATGATCACGCCCGCGAGACGATCCGGCGGCGTATCCGCCAGCGCCTTGTTGAGATCGGAGAACAGATGCGTTCCCGGTGATGTCATGTCGCCCGGCCGCGACGCCGGCACCCACTTCACCTGCAGGTTTTGGATCTTGCCGAGCTTGGCTTCTAGGTTCGCCTTCACGGCAGCCGTCTGCGCCTTGCGGTCGCCCAGTGTCTGGCTGGCGCTCTCGTCCACGATGACGATCGCGACGTTGGCGAGGCTCTCGCGCTGTTCTTCCCGCAGCGTCGGATTGGCGAGTGCAAGCAGCACCGCGGCAATCGCAGCCGCGCGCAGCACCGCACCGCGCGAGCGTCGCCACACGAGATAGCCCGTCAGCAGCAGCGCGAGTGCGCCCGCGACCCAGAAGAACGGGCCGGGCAGCATTGGAGCGAAATCGATCGACCAGTTCATGCGCGCCCTCTCATTGCCCGAGCCTCTCGAGCAGTGCTGGCACGTGCACCTGATCGGCTTTGTAGTTGCCGGTCAGAGCGTGCATGACGATGTTGATGCCCGTGCGGAACGCCATTTCGCGTTGGTCCTCGCCGCCGCCCACGGTCGGATAAATCGGCCGTCCGCCTTCATCCAGCGCCCACGCTGCCGCGAGGTCGTTCGGCGTGACGATGATCGACGTGACGCCGTCCGACACGCGCGCGCGGCGGCTCTGATCGGCACCGCCCGAATTGTCCAGCGCCTCGACCCAAAGCTGCCCGCCATCCCAGCGACCTGGGAAGTTGCGCAAAAGGTAGAAGGCCTTCGTCAGCACGTGGTTTTCTGGAACCGGCTCAAGCCGCGGCACGTCGAGCTTGCCGATGATCCGCTGCAACGCGCTCTCGCCTAGGCCCGGCGCAACGCCGCCGGAAACGCCGCGGCCATAGTCCTGCGTATCAAAAACGATGAGCCCGCCCTGCTTCATGTAGGCGTCGATCTTCGCCAGCGTCTCCTCGGGCAGAGGCTTGGCGTCGGGCAGAACGGGCCAGTATAGCACCGGATAGAACGAGATCTCATCCGTCAGGATGTTGACGCCCATCGGCCGCCCCGGCTCCACCGCCGTGCGCACCGCGAGCAGACGGCCGAGTCCATCGAGGCCCATCCGGCTGATGTCGTCGACGCTCTGGTCGCCTGTCAGCACATAGCCGAGCGTCACCTTGCTCGTCGCCTCGATCGCGCGCTCGTCCAGCGCTTGCGTGCTCCGTGCGCCCTGACCGGGCGGCGAGGCCAGGTCCTGGGCTTCGGCCCGTGGCGTCGCGATAGCGAACATGCATGCGCCCGCGAGCAGCATCGCCATTGCCGCATGCGCAGGTCGGCGCGTGCCACGCCCGAACAGCAAGCCGCCCTGCAGGAAGATGACCGCCAGGATGTCGGCGAACAGCAGCGCCAGCGCCGCCAGCAGCAGCCACGATTTCATCGGCTTGGCGCTTTCACTCGAATAGCTGAGACGTTCGGTCTGGGCAGGCATCGACGGCAACGGCGCCAGCACGCTCTTCGGACCGAGCACATTCACCGCGTGCGGCGCTCCGCCTGCACCGTAGTAGCCGGGCGGATGATCAAGGCTCGGCACCAGGTCGCGCACTTCGGTTGCGGAAATTGGCTGCGCCGTCGGCGGCGGCGGCGTCAGCACGCCATATCCGTCGAGCGTCTGTAACGGCGGCAGCACTGAAGGCGTATCCGGCGCACCGGCTTCGTTCGTCGTATTGGCCGCGCCACCACCATCGCCGACGCCCGTGCCGAGCGCGGAGATACGACGCAGCATTTCGACGAACAGGCCAGACAGCGGCAGGTTCGACCAGTCCGAGTTGCCAGTCACGTGGAACAGGATGATCTGACCTTCGCCCAGCTTACGTTCCGTAACGAGCGGCGTGCCGTCCTGCAGGCGCGCCCACACGTGCACGTCCGGCCCAAGCATCGCGGGATCGGCAAGAACCTGCCGGCTCACCGTCACCTCCGGCGGAACCGGAATGCCAGCGAACAGGCTCTGGTCCTCGATGGCCGCAAGCTTTTGCGGCGAAGACCACGACAGCGCGCCGCCCAGCGTCCGTCCGCCGACACGCAGCGGCACCGGCAGCAGATCGTCGCCGCCATTCTCCAGTCGCGGCCCTGCGAAGCGCACGAGAACGCCACCCTTCTTCACCCAATCCTCGACGTGCTTGGCAGCTTCACCCGAGAGGGTTCCGATGTCGGCCAGCAGCAGCACGTTTGCATTCTGCGACAGCGCCTCTTGAATGCCGGCCGCCAGGTTCGAGCCCTTCGGCTTGATCAGCTCGGCATAAGGTGTCAGCGCCTTCTCGATGTAATAGAGCGGGGCAAGGAGCGGCTGAGCCTGCTCGCGGTTCTCGCCCGAGATCAGCGCCACGCGATGCCATTGCGAGCGCGCATCGATCAGGCTGACGGCACCCGCCGAGCGCTCGCCTGCGATTTCGACGCGTCCTACCTGATTGCGCAATTCCAGCGGCAACTCGAATGGGACCGTCGCGTTCGTCTCGCCGGCGCCGAGCTTGAACGGCGACTCCGCAAGGCTCTGTCCGCGCGTTGAGATGGCATGGACGAAGCCGTTGCGCGCTCCGCCGTCCGGCCGGAGAACGCGTGCTTCCAGCTTGCCGCTTTCGCCAATGCTGGCCGAAATGCCGAGCGGCTCCGATGCGCGCGCATCCGCGATCACCGCGAACGTCGCGCCATCGGCGAGCGCACGCAGTTTGTCTGCGACTTCGCCTGCCTTGCCGTCATGGTCGATGTCGTCGCTCAGCCACACAACGCTGGTGCCGCCGGAGCTGCCCGCGAGCGCGGTCGAAAGACCGCCCACGGCGCCGAGACGATTGGGAGCGAACGGTTGCGGAGCAAGCGCCGCAGCCGTCGAGCGCGCATCTGACGGCGCTTCGATTTTTGCCGTGTACGCCTTCGTCGTGCTCGCAGTCGGCACGATCACCACCGGACGGTTCTGGCTCTCCGCCTCGCCGATCACCTGCTCGATCATGCGCTCGCGTTCGGTCCAGTGCGCCGCCGACGCCCATCCGTTGTCGATGACGATAGCCACGGGGCCGCTGCCTTTGAGCGCGGCCTCGCGCGAAGGATTGAGCACCGGCTCGGCGAGCGCAAAAATCAGTAGAGCCGCCGCAAGCAGCCGCAGCAGCGTCAGCCACCAGGGCGACGCCGCCGGGGTCTTCTCGGCGTTCTCCAGCCCGACCAGGATGCGCGTGGGTGGAAAGGTCACCTGCTTGGGGCTCGGGGGAACCGTGCGCAGCAGCCAATAGATGATCGGAAGCGTCGCCAGCGCCGCGAGCAGCCAAGGATTGAGGAAGATCAGTCCGCCGAAGCTCATTTCAGGGCCTCGGTGGTGAGCGTTTCGCCCGTCTCAGTCGCCTGCCAGCGACGGTCGTTTCCACCCTGCATGCGCATGATGATCGACAGCAGCGGCTCGGCCGGCGAGCGGTCCGTGTGATGGATGAGCAACGACCAGCCCAGACGACGGGTGATCTCTACGAGTTGCGCGCGATGCTCCGCCAGCCGCTTGATATATTCGCCGCGCAGGCTCTGCACGCGATCGGCGACCCAACGCTGTCCGCCGGTAGGGCTAAGGAATTCCGTTCGGCCCTCGTACGGCAGCGTCTCTTCCGCCGGATCGACGACCATGACCAGATGGCCGGCCGAGCCGTCCGACGCCAGCATCTGGATGTGCTCGCGCGTCTTCTCGATCGGATCGAGGAAATCACCAACGACAATGGCGCCTGAGAACCGCGCTAGATGCACTTTTGGGGGCTGCGTCGCCTGCAGCATGTCTGAATCTTCGTGCGCGAGAATGGATTCGGCCATGCGCGTCGTCGCCTTGCGGCTCGACGTCGGCGGCGTCAGGCCGAGAAACGCCACGCGCTCGCCTCCGCGCACCAGAAGCTCCGACGCCGCAAGCGTGATCAGCAGGGCTCTGTCGCGCTTGGTCGTCGGCGCGAGGTGGCTGCGAAAGTTCATCGACGGCGAAAGATCCGACCAGAGCCACACCGTGTGCGCCGCCTCCCACTCGCGCTCGCGCACGAAGAGATGGTCGGAGCTGGCCGAGCGTCGCCAGTCGATCTGCCGGAGCGTATCGCTCGCTTGGAATTGACGGAACTGCCAGAAAGTCTCGCCCGGCCCCGAACGACGCCGTCCGTGCAGCCCATGCGCCACCGTCTGCGCGATGCGCTGCGCATCGACGAGAATCTCGGGCAGACGGTCGGCAAGGCCATGCGCTTCGCGTTCGAGCGTCAGGACCCCGGCCCTTGCGGCCGGATCCTGCCGGGAGGTGGCGTTCGCCATTCCCTACTCCACCGCAGCAACGAGGCGCGCGATGATATCGCTGAGATCCTTGCCTTCGGCGCGCGCTGCGAACGTCAGCGCCATGCGGTGCTTCAGGATCGGCTCGGCGAGTGCCAGCACGTCGTCCACCGAAGGTGCGAGGCGGCCGTCGATCAGCGCCTTGGCGCGCACCGCGAGCATCAGCGACTGGCTGGCGCGCGGACCTGGGCCCCACGCGACGTACCGATCCGTCTCTTCGTTGGCCCCGGTGCCCGGACGCGCCGAGCGCACGAGCTTCAGGATGGAGTCGACGACCTTGTCCGGAACCGGGATCTGTCGAACCAGTCGCTGGATGCTCATCAGCTCGGTTCCCGACAGCACGGCATCGAGATGACGCTCATCGGTGCCCGTCGTGGCAAACAGCATGCGCCGCTCGGCGAGCACGTCCGGGTAGGTCACGTCGATCTGCAGCAGGAAGCGGTCGAGCTGCGCCTCGGGAAGCGGATAGGTGCCCTCGTGCTCCAGCGGGTTCTGCGTCGCGAGCACATGGAACGGCGAGGGAATGTCATGGCGCACGCCAGCGACGGTGACGTGATGCTCCTGCATGGCCTGCAGCAGCGCCGACTGCGTGCGCGGCGATGCGCGGTTGATTTCGTCGGCCATCAGCAACTGCGTGAAGATCGGGCCCTTCACCAAGCGGAACGAGCGCGACTTGCCGGGAACGTCTTCCAGCACTTCCGAGCCGATGATGTCCGACGGCATGAGGTCCGGCGTGAACTGCACGCGCTTTGCATCGAGGCCGAGCACCTTCCCCAGCGTCTCGACCAGCAACGTCTTCGCCAGACCCGGCACGCCGATCAGCAGCGCATGACCACCGGACAGGATCGTGATGAGCGTCCGCTCGATGACCACGTCCTGACCGAAGATGACCGACCCGGCCGCCTTGTGCGCTCGCTGCACCCGCTCGGCAGCAGCCTCCAGGCGCGGAACGATGTCGGCTTGTGTATCGATGACAGTGCTCATGGGGAATGCGGCTCGCTTTGTTATCGCAGCGGTGTTCAGAACACGCTTGGCCAGCTTAGCAGGAGAATTAAGGGAACGATCCAAGGCGGCATGGGCTGGGTCAAGTGAATGTTACGTTAGATTGGGGGTAATGAGTGTCACACGCGCCCGGCTAGGCTTATGTGGCAGTTCAAGCGAACATGAACGATAGAAAGGTGGAAAAGTTGGGCGATCTCGGCAGGCTGCAGGAAATGGTGAGCAGCGGCTCGCAACGGCGCCCCGCCCCGGTCGAGACGTGGAACCCGCCCTACTGCGGCGATATCGGCCTCAAGATCCGCCGCGACGGCACTTGGCTCTACCAGGAAAGCCCGATTGACCGCCTGTCTCTGGTCAAGCTGTTTGCTGGGGTGCTCCGCAAGGACGCCGACGGCCGGACCTATCTCGTCACGCCCGCAGAAAAGGTGGATGTCGAGGTCGACGACGCACCGTTTCTAGCCGTTGAGATGGAGGTACAGGGAGCTGGAAAGCTTCAGCAACTCGTCTTCCGCACCAATGTCGACGACGTCGTGGCATGCGGACCCGAGCACCCGCTGCGTTTCACCGAGCAAAAGCCCGGCGGCGGACTGAAACCCTACCTGCACGTCAGGGGCCGCCTTGAAGCACTGCTAACGCGCGCGCTCATGCACGAGCTGGCTGCACTCGCCGTCGAAGAGCCCCACGAAGGCGCGCTTGTAGCCGGCATCTGGAGCGGCGGCGCCTTCTTCCCGCTCGCGGCCGGCTCTGCCGTCAGTGGACCTTGAACTCGGCCCCCACGAGGCGAACCTCGCTAGGCGTCAGCAGCTTGCTGTGGGCAACCGTCACCTTGAACAGTTTGCCTTCGAGCTTTGCCACCCAGAAGTCGAGGAACCCCGTCAGCTTGGGAAAGCGCGGGTGAAGGTCGTAGTCCTGCCAGATGTAGCTCTGCAGCAGCGCAGGATGGTCAGGCAGGCGGTATAGGATCTCGGCCGTCGTCAGACTGTAGCCTTTGAGTAGCGAGGCGATCTCGGGCTCTTGCATGTGTGTCCCCCGAAGTTGCGTTGCTTCCGTCCCGGACGAAGCATCCAAATGATAGACAAGTGAAAGCCTCTGACAATGAATTTGTTCCACGAATGAAATGGGTTAGCAGCCTTCCGCGTCGACTGCTGATAAGCGCCGCAAAACCACGCACGACGCGCACCAAACCGCCTCACGCATAAGCAAAGCCGATGCTTGAAACCGCACTCACGAGTTTCGCGACGTTCTTCGCCACGATTGGTCCCATCGAGGCCGCTGTCCTGTTCGCGACACTGACCCCGAAGATGGAGCGCGCCGAGCGAGCGGCGATCGCGATTCGCGCCACAGCGATCGCCGGTGTGCTGCTGCTGATCTTCACGCTTTTCGGTCAGCCGCTGCTCGATGAGCTCGGCGTCAGCATTGCAGCGCTTCAGGTCGCTGGCGGGATCATCCTCCTGCTGATCGCGCTCGATATGGTGTTCGCCAAGCCGACCAGCGCATTCAAGCTCACCCAGCCCGAGGACGAGGAAGCGCAGACCAAGGACGATATCGCGGTCTTCCCGCTGGCTATGCCGCTTCTCGCGGGCCCCGGTGCGATGAGCGCCGGTATACTGCTGGCGTCCAATGCGGACGGAGATCCACTGCTTCTCGCGACCACCGTCGGCGCCCTCGCGGCCGTCATGGTCGTCACCCTCGCGCTGCTTCTGCTCTCGCACCAAATCAATCAGATGATTGGCATCACCGCGCAGCGCGTGTTGGCGGGTGTTCGGAATTCTTCTTTCGGGCATTGCGATGCAGTCCGTTTTCAACGGGCTCGGAGCCAGTGGAATTCTGCGCGCAGCCGCCTGATCGCCCGGCAACGGCACACCGGTTAGGCCGGCATTAACCATGAGGGACCACAATCAGGGCAGTCGCGTTTGTTGAGAGGCGTGTCCCCCCATGTGCGTGTCCCCAATGTGCGTGTCCAACCAGTCGTCGCGTTCAGCAGCTATGCGTACCGTCCGTTGTAAGGGTGGAGCAGGAGCGCCGCGCATCCGCGTGGCGCTCCTCATCTCGCTCGTGGCCGCGGCCATGGGCGGGTGCAGCGCGTCCGCGCCCCTGCCCAACAGCGGGCTTGTGAGCGCCTTCGTATCGACGCCGCCGCGCGACATGCGCCCTCCGGTCGAGATCGAAGGCGACGGCCACGAGGCCCAGCGTCCCCCGCCGATGCGCATGTTCCAGCGCGAGGATGATCCGACGCAGCCGTTCAGTCCCAACTACGGTGAGGTTCCACTCCCGCAGCACGAGGACGACGCCGAAGACGCCCCGCCCGCGCCGGCGTAAGAGTAATTTCGCGGCGGCATCCCTACATTGAGGGAAGTCGCCGCGGAGTTCTCAATGTCTCGAATTTTCATCTTACTGTTTTTGTGCGTGGCACCCATCTGGGTGCTGCCGGCGTCAGCCGCGTCGCCCTCACGCCAGCCGCTCGCGAGCGATGCTCACCGTGCCGGTCCTGGCGGCACGTATGGCACCATGAAATCCGCTCGGCCGGCGCCTCCGATGCGCAACTACGGCGGAGCCCGCGACCGCGGTCAAAAACAACCCTACGATTATCGCTACTACAGCGACACCGACCGCTCGCCGGGCTCCTGCCGGCGATACGCGCAACGCGCGATTGCAACCAAGAACAGCAACTGGTGGACGCGCTACAGGGCCTGCCTCAGATAGTCGAACTATCGTAGCTCCTTGATCGGAAGCACGGGCGCCCCACCTATAGTTAACGCTTTCCGAATGACGGCTTCCCCCGCGCTCGTCGATGCGCCGGCCGAAGCATCGCTGCGGAGGCTTGACCCCAGGAGGAACCACGATGATCCGAAACAAGATGCTGGCTGGCGCCGCAGCAGGCGTATTTGCCGCCTTTCTTGTAGGGCCGGCGGCCAACGCTGTCCCGCTGCCCAACTCGGGCACCGCCCAGCAAGGGCTGGTTGAGCAAGTGAAGAGAGGTCCGGGAGGCGGCGGGGGTGGCCATTTCCGCGGCGGTGGTGGCGGCGGCCCACGCTTTCACGGCGGCGGCGGAGGCCCACGCTTTCACGGCGGGGGCGGCGGTGGCCCACGCTTCCATGGCAACCACGGTCACGGTCCGCGGCATTTCCACGGCCCCCGAGGGCCTCGCCACTTCCACGGACCGCGTTTCCGTGGCGGTTACTTTCCGTACGCCTACGGCTACGGGGCCTATTCGAGCTACTATTTCGACGATTACGGCGGTTACGCCGACTGCGCACCGCTCCGTCGCCGCGCGATGCAGAGCGGCAAGCGCTATTGGTGGAACCGCTACTACGCGTGCATAGACGGTTAAGCAGCTCCGATGGAGGATGCGCAGGGGCCGGAGCTTTCCGGCCCCTTTTTGCATCCGCCTTTTCCTGTCCGGGTGATATGGGCGCCAACACGACGATGTCTGCCACCGATGCCGCCGCCTCAGCGGTCGTCGTCAAGCATTGGAACGCCGTGCCGCGTTCCGCACAGCTCATGGCAGAGTTGGACGCGATCTTTTTTGAGGCCTCGAACACCAAATCGTTTGCCAGCGATGAGGCGCGCGCCGCATTCCGCGAGCGATGGTTCGGCCGCTATCTCGAGCAGCACTCGCAATGGGCCTACATTGCTCAAGACCCCAGTGGTTCGATCGCGGGTTATCTCGTCGGAGCGATTGACGAACCGACGGGCTTTGATGATTTCATCTCAGCGGCGCAGGCGTTCCCCGCGCATCTGCACGTCAATCTTGCGCCCAAGTTCCGCAGCCGCGGGATCGGCGCCCAGTTGATCGAGGCCTTTGTCGCCGACGCCGCACGCGCCGGCGTGAAGGGCGTGCACGTCGTCACCTCGTCAGATGCTCGCAACGTCCGCTTCTATGACCGCGTCGACTTCAAGCCGCGTGCCACGACCAACGTCAACGGCCACGAGCTGGTTTTTCTCGGCCGCGCACTCTGAGATCCATCTGCGAATGAGCGCCTCTTCAAAAAGAAAAGGCCCACGCTGAGCGTGAGCCTCTTCGGAAGCTAGAAAGAGCGCCTTAATCCTTGTCGCATGGGAAAGAGATGACGCCGACATAAGGTGCAGTGACTTTGCACGTCTTGCCGTTGCGCCTCAGCTTCACCGGGCCGTCGCCGTTCTCCAACTCGTCCATGATCCGCGCAACGACCTTGCCCTTGCCACCTGCAGGAGGTGCGTCGTCATCGTCATCGCTTGGATCGGCCTTCGCCATTTCCGACTTCTTCGCGTCTGCTTTCGGCGCATCCGCATCGGATTTCGCAACGCTCGACTTGTCGGACGCGCCCGGCTTGGCGGCGTCGGCGTCCGGTGCTGCAGCGTTGAGTTGAACCGGTGCCGACTTGTCGTCCGCCGCCGGCTTCTCGTCCGCCTTCGCCGTATCAGCCGGCTTGGCCGCTGGCGCCGCAGCCTCGTTGATGTCAGACGCGGCGCAAATCTGAAGATCAGCAGGCGCCCGCTTCCACGTGTGCGTTTCGCTCAGCCACTTCGAGCCCGCATAGCCCTTGACCCGCAGCTTGTCGTTGTCGAGCGCCGTCAGCTCCACGTCAAACTTGCGGCCGCGATCTGGATCGTAGATCCAGCCGTTGTCCCACTTGTTCTTGCCCACCGACTTGACGTTGCCGATGATCTTCTTCCCGCAGTCCTTGGCGTCTGCGGCGTCTTTCACCCAGGCGACGCGCCCGCACAGCTTGCCATCGCAATCGCTGATCTCGACAGCACCCCGGCCGGTGTGATCGATCCAGACGCCGAGGGGAGAATTGTCTGCATGCGCGGCCACTACCGACATCGCCGCAAGGGCGAGGCCGGAGCACGGCACAGTGATACGGATAGAGCGCATGGGTTACCTCCAAAAAACTTCTGGCCTTGACCTAGGCAAATGCAGACGCGCACGCAAGCCGCGTATCGGTCGCGCAAAATCATACGCTTTCGCGTACCGCGCGATGTTCCGTGTGGAACAAGGCACACACGCGAGCCCGCGATTTATTTCTTGGAAAGCACACTCGCGCTGAGCATAGCTTTTGCGCCTGCGTTTTCAGGCACGTGGAGCTGAATGAAGCTCACAGCCGCGGGTGTTCGGTGTGTCCATGAGTACACGCGAGTGGAGCCATCCTGCCACGTCTTCTCAGGGGCCCGTCCGACGCCCCGCGTCAATTCGTCGAGCAGCAACGAGGATTTCGCATTCGGCACGCGCAGCGCGCACGTCGTTTCGGTCGTAGCCGCGAATGTGGGTGCCTGCGCTTTGAGCGCGTCGTCCGGCTTCCCGCGCATCGCTGTCAGCACGAACTCCTGGCCGTGGTCGTGATAGCGCCAGCCGAGGAACTTCTCATACGGGGTGTCAGGAACGAATGGCGCCAGATCCTCGCCGTACAGCTGATCGTACTCGCCGAAACCCGCCGCACGCTCGACGCCGTCGAGATCGGGCAAGTGCTTGAGACAGAAGAAGTTGAATTGCCCGAAGACGCGCGCCGGACCTTTCTCCTTGGCGATCGTCTGCGCCAAAGCGGCCGACGCTAGCGACGCCATGACGAGGAAGGCAATCAACGTGCGCGTCGGGCTGAAGCTCATCGGTGCTGCTCCAGCGGAAGGCTCAGCGTGAGGCTACCGGCGGCGGCACCGGGGGCCACGTGGACGTATCCACCGACCAGCGGTCTTCGGCGATCATCTTCGCCTGCTCTTCGCAAGATGGCGGCTTGCGCGACATCCGCGTCCACACTTCCGACGATCCGAAAATCGGCAGCAGCATGTAGCCGGTGACCTTCACCTTGGTTGGGCTCAGCACCTCGGCGTATCCGCTGAAGCTCGTGCCGAGGTCGGGCACATAGACGTTGCCGTTCGCCCAGGTGCCATCGGGCTGCTTGGAGAAGCCGGCGACGACGGTGAGCCCGCAAACGAACCGTGACTGCAGCTTGGCGTCGGAATTGCGGAAGTCGCGCAAAGGACCGCGGTCGGGGCCGCGCGGCTTCTTCAGCCAGGCGACGCGCCCGCAGCGGTTCTTGCCGCAAGGGCCGAACTCCATGATGACCTCGCCGTGCGAGTCCATCCAGAAACCGTCGAGGTTTTCCGCGCGCAGACCAGTCGATGTGAGGCCCATGGCGGCGACTATGCTCGCCAGGCAAAGAGCGACGGCCCGCATCTCGAAATTCACCCCTCGGAAAAGCGATTCGATCATGATTCCTTTTGCACCAACGTATGCCGGCCGACAATCTATCCCCGCCGGTCAAGGCATTAATGGGGCTGCCGCTGTGGCCGATCGGAACCCCTTATTCCGCCTCTGACGGAGCTTCGGTGCTCAAATCCTGCATTTCCAGGCGATGATGTCCCTGCTTGTGATGCATCTCGATCCCGAGCTCCTCGCCGATGCGGCCGATCCCGACGACTGCCACATAAGCCGTGACGAGAATGACCGCGATCGAGACCGCGGCCTGCCAGAAGTATGGCCGCGCCCGGAGCACGCCCGCCGTCGATGTCATCTCCTTGGTGATGATGTATCCGCCCATGCTGCGACGGAACCATCCTGTCAGCTGCCCATCCTGTCCGATGTGCTTCGGGATACGCCGCCATCCGGCGAAGAAATCGCCGATGAAGCCGAGCATCGAGCGGAAGTCCGCAGTGAGCAGCCCGGTCTTGTCCTGGTAGATGACGTCCTCGCTGGCGAAGAAGCCGGGATTGGCCCGGCCGATCGCCTTGCCGGTGAGCTTTGCCGGCCGTCCGATCACGGGCGACGCGGCCGGGTTCGTCATAAGGTCCGCAACCGTCGTCGACGCGGCCGACGTTGACGGGAAGCGTAGTCGTAGCGTGATGAGCGTACCAACGGCGAACGCGGCCGGCACATACAGCCACGCGCCCGAAATCGCCGTCACGATTGCCAGCAGCAGCGGTAGCGCCAGCACGCCCAGCTCCCATATGAACTGCCGCCACAGCGCGCCCGTATCGAGCCGCACGCGTTGCGCCGCCGCCTTGAGATCGTAGTCCGGAAACGACTGCGCCTTCTCCCGCGCGATGTCCCCCAGGTGCGCAATGCGCATGCCTGTGAGCGGATGCGTGGAGTTCAGCTCGATCAGCCGCGCCCAAGGATTATGCGCGTCGAACAGCATCGCCTCCGATGCCCGCTCGGGCTGCTGCAAGTCGCTCTCCGCTTCGAGCCCGGAATAGCGCGCATTCTTCACGTCGATGACGCCGAGGTGACGCGTGCCCTGCAACAGGCTCTGCGTCTGCTCCGTGTCCTCCACCTTGACGATGCCATAGGCGATCTTCACCAGGGCCGACGCCAGGTGCCGGCCTTCGACGCGCTCGGCTGAGAAGGAATCCGCCAGATACTCGCGCGTGCGGCTGAGATAATAGAGCAGATATATCCCGACATAATACATGACTAGCGCCGCGATACCGACCAGCGCCTGTCCGCCCTTGTTCTTGCCGCTGCCCGATTTGCTCGAGCGCATCGACGCCGCGTAGACCTGATAGAGGATCTGCACCAGCGTGCCCGCCGCCGTCATCACGATGAAATCGCGGTTGACGATATGACCCAGCTCATGGGCCACCACCGCGCGCTGCTCGTCCTCGTTGAGGAACTCGAAGATTCCGTCCGTCACCACGATGCGCGCATTGGATCGCAGCAGGCCGTAGGTGAACGCCGTCGGGTTGCGATCCGGAATGAGGCCGATGCTCGGCGCGGTGAAATTGTACTGCTGCGCCACCTCGTGGATCAGCTGGTGCACGCCCGGAAACCGCGCCTTCACCTCCGCATCGTCGAGGAACTGCAACTTGTTGAACCAGCGCAGCGAGAAATCGCTGAGCCAGGGGCTGATCAGGAAGATCACGCCGTTGATGATGATGGTCAGCGTGATGGCGAACCCGAGATCGACGTTCTCGGTGAAAACGAGCGCGGCGAGGATCACGCCGCACACCATGCCGAAGATCAGCCCGACGGTAACGAGCGAAGCAAAGAACAGACGGGCCATCAGGTCCCCTCCAAGAGGCACGGCAGCGATGTCGGCGAGCCGACCCGTTTCAAATCGGCGCCAACCTAAGGCTGTTCATCAGCCGCGCATAGCGGAGGGCGTGAGGAAGTCGGCGGGTGAGACAGGCGAGCAACGCAAGCCGCGGAAGACGCAAAACGGACTGCGCACAGCACCGGATATTGCGCCAACATTTTGTTCCGGCCCGGTTTTCCACAGCGCATTTTGAGCCGCTGCAACGCTCGAAATAATTCGAATCCTAACTACGCTGCCCAGGCCGCGTTCTGCGCATGCCGGCCGCGGCGAAACGCATGGAGGGTCACATGGCATTTGTCACAGGCGACGTCGTGCCTGTCTCGGGGGAAGAGCTGCCTTTCAAGGTCATCTTCAAGCAGGGCGAAACCGTCCTGACGGAATGGCTCGTTGAATCGAAGGAAGATGGAGAGCTTCAGATCGTCGAGACCTTGAAGAGCCTTATCGACGACGAGGAAGACGAGGAAGACGACGACGACGATCAATGAAGCCGGGCAGCCTCATAAGCCCACTTCAGCCCGGTCGCTGGCGGACTTGAGCAGCCCGCCAGCCACCTCCCAGCCTGTGGATAACTTTGTTTGCCGTAAACGCCTGGGGCTTGTTTAGGGAACAAAGATAGAACATAATGGGTTCATGAGCTTCAGCTTCCTCCATACAGCCGACTGGCAGCTCGGCAAGCGGTTCGGCTCTTTTCCGGACGACAAGCCTGCCGTGCTGCGGGACCAGCGGTTCCAGGCCGTGGATAGGCTCGCCCGGGCAGCCATCGCGGGCGGTTGCTCCGCAGTGCTGGTCGCCGGGGACGTCTTCGACGCCGAGACGGTTCCGGGGGCGTTGACTGGACGCCTGCTGGCACAGCTCAGGGCGTATCCACAACTTGGCTGGCATCTGCTTCCTGGCAATCATGACCCGGCGCGCGCCGGCGGGGTTTGGAGCGCTGTCGCCGCCGGCGGACTGCCGCAGAACGTCTACCTCCATCTCGAGTCGCGGAAGGCCGAGATTGCTCCTGGCGTCGTGTTGCTCCCCGCGCCGCTCGCTTCCAAGCGCACCGAGACGGATCCTACGCAGTGGTGGGATGACTACGCTGCTGAAGGCAGCGTGCGCATCGGTCTCGCGCACGGATCGGTGCAGGGCTTCGGCAGCAACGGCGATGCCAACGTCCCCATCGATCCTGCGCGCGTGAAGTCGGCGCGCCTGTCCTACCTCGCGCTGGGTGACTGGCACGGGATGACCCGCATTTCCGATCGCGCATGGTACTCGGGCACGCCCGAGCCCGATGGCTTCCGCGACAACGAGCCCGGCAACGCTCTCATCGTCCGGTTGGATGGAACGGCGCCGCCCGAGGTCGAGGTCGTGCGCACAGCCCACTTCACCTGGCAGCGCCGCGCTCTGGTCATCGGCGGTGCAAGCTCGCTCGATGCGCTCGAGGCCGATGTCGAAGGCATGGGGAGCGACGCAGGTCGCTGTCTGATGGCGCTGGACCTGTCGGGCGCCGCCCCTCTCGCCGAACTGGCGCGGATCGAGGAGCGGCTGCGTGCCATGTCGCTACGCCTGTTCCACCTTGCCTCCGACACGAGCGCCGTCAGCGCCTTCGCCGACGAGAGTGATCTTTCCTCGCTTGCTTCGCCGGTCCTCGCGGAGATCGCGCAGCGCCTCAAGCAGCGATCGGAAACGTCCGATGGCGACGCTGCGGTCGCGGCGCGCGCTCTACGCCGGCTCTTTGCACTGGCACGCCAGGCTGAAGCGGGAGTGAGAACATGAAAATCCGCGCTATTCGCCTCCGCGAGGTCGGTCGTTTCACCGAGCCCGTCGCGCTGGAAGGATTGACGGGCGGGCTGGACGTGCTCGCCGGCCCCAACGAGTTCGGCAAGTCGACCATCCTGCGCGCGGTAAGAGCCGCGCTGTTCGAGCAGCACCGTTCCAAGCATCGCAAGTTGGAGGTGCTTCGGCCGTATGGCGGCGGTGCGCCGCTGATCGAGATCGATTTCGACGCCGCCGGCGGCGAGTGGCGCATACGCAAGCAGTTTCTGTCGTCTCCGGGAGCCGAGCTGCGCGACCTGAGGACCGGCGGAGTGACGGCTCGCGGTGCTGACGCCGAGGTGCGTCTTGCCGAGTTGCTGGGCGGCACCGGCCACCATGCATTGCTGTGCGTTGAGCAAGGCACCCCGCTCAGCGCCATGGCACCCATCGAGACTGGTGGCGCGACCTTCATGGCCGCCATCGAAAGCGAAGTCGAGAACGTTGCCGACGGCAGCGCGGCGCGCTTCGTCGCCGAGCGCATCAGGAGCGAGCTCGCGACATTGCTCACCAGCCATAGCTCTCCGCGCCCAACCGGCGCATTGAAGGCAGCGCTTGACGAGCGCGACAGCCTCGCCAGCCAGCTCGAAGAAGCTCGGGCGCGGACGGCGCGCGCGCAGTCGCGCCTGGACGAGCTTGAGCAGCTCCGCGCCACGCTGACGGCGCTGGCAGACGAAGCGGCAACGAGCGCCCGTGGCGAGGCTGACGCCGCCGCGCGGCGCGCATTCGATGAGGCACGCGAGGCGAGCCAGAAGTCGAAGACCGCTGCCGAAGCGGTCAAGGCGTGCGAGCGGCAGCTCGAAGCCGCCGAGAATGTTTTGAAGGCGCTCGATGATCGGCTCAGCCATCTGGCCGATCGCGAAGCCGCAGCGACGCAAGCCGAGCCACAATTGGCGCAGTGCGTCGCTCATGCTGCGACGTGCGCCGAGCGGACCAACGAAGCGCGCAAGGCGCACGACGCGGCGAAAGCGGTGCTCACCGGCTTGGAGCGCGACAGACAAGCGCTCGTTCACGCCCAACGCCTCGAAGAGCTTACCGCACGCCTCGATGCGGCTCTGGCGGCCGATGCCGAGCGCGTCGAGATACTGGCGCTGCTGAATGATAACGGCGCCGAGGACAAGGTCGTCGACGCCGCGCGCCGCGAGATGGCGGCCATCGCGAGGATCGAGGCGCGCCTCACCGCCGCAGCGCCGCGCATCCAGCTTCAGTATGCGCCTGGCGCCGACGGCAGCATCATTGTCGACGGACGCCCGCTCGCTGATGGCGAGGTGCTGCATCCGACGCGGCCCGTGACGCTGGAGATCCCCGGTGTCGGCAAGCTGACGATCGCACCCGGGCAGTCCGACGATGTCGCGCGTGAGGAGGCTGAGGTAGCCACACACCGGCGCAATCTTTCCGATCTGCTGCAGAGGTGCCAAGCAGCGTCGCTCGATGACGCCGAGCGTCTGCTCGCGGAGCGCCGGGATGCCGAGGCGCGGCTAAGCGACGCCACGGCGCGCCTGAAGGCAGCGGCTCGCGAAGGTCTCGCCAGCCTGCAACGCGCACATGCCCAGCTTTCTGCAATCGTCGCAACAGCCGGCGTGCTTCCGACGCCCGAGGAGCTTGAAGCTCAGGCGGGCGAAGCAGCGGAGGCATTGCACGTCGCCGAGGCAGAGCTCGCTGATGCTGTCGCAGCCGATCGCGTGGCGCGCGAGGATCTGGCGACCCTTCGCGCGCGCTCGGCCGGATACGCCGATGACATTGCCAGGCTGGCGGCACAGCTCGGCGCGCCGGAGGTCCGCGAGGCTACACGGGCGCAGAAGGCCGCGGCTGTCGAAGCCGCCAGCGCGGCGCTCAACGCCGCGATCCGAGAAGCGGGAGCCTGGCGCGACAAAGCTCCCGACGATGATCGCCTCGCGCAGCTGAAGCACAACGCCGAGACTGCCGAGGCCGCGCGCCAGAAGGCGCAGCGCGACCTCGAGACCTTGCGCCAGCGCGAGGCCGGTCTTCTCGGCGAGCTGCGGACCGACCAATCCGACGACGTCGCCACCCGTCAGGACGAGCTTCGCGATCTCCACGCCAGAGCCGAGGAGCGCTGCCGCGTATTGCAGCAGGACGCCGCCGCTCTGCAGCTTCTCGCTCAGGAGCTCGATGCCGCGGCGACGCGCACCAAAGACCGCTTCGTCCTGCCCGTCGTGGCCCGCCTCGCGCCGTATCTGCAACTCATGTTGCCGCAGTCGAAGCTGGTGCTCGGAGAGGACCTGGCTCCAGCAGCGCTCGAGCGCGGCAACGCGCGCGAGGATTTCGCGCGGCTCAGCGGTGGCACGCAGGAGCAGCTTGGCCTTCTCGTGCGTCTTGCATTCGCCCGGCTCCTCGCGGAAACCGGCAGCCCTGCGCCTCTCATCATCGATGATGCCGTGGTCAACACCGACGACGAGCGGCTGGCGCGCCTCTTCCAGACGTTGCGCCACGCCGCACAGAGCCATCAGGTCTTGGTGCTCACCTGCCGCCAGCGCGATTTCGAGGCGCTGGGTGGCCATCGCATCGCCCTAGGCGATTGGAGGGATGTCCGCGCGGCCGCCTGAACGTCGACCGGCGCCGGCATGTTCGGCCCAGCCCGTCGCACGACTCATGCAATAAAAAAAGCAGCCCGGATCGCGCGTCGCGCGAGCCGAGGCTGCTATTTTCCGTCCCGGATGTCGTCCCTGGATTGCGGACGGCTTGGCTAGCCGCGCAGCAACGCCAGTGGCTTACAGGCCGGTGCCGTGGAGCGAAGGAATATCCGGCTTCGCCTCGGCGGTCGGGTCATCCGACCTGCGCGATTTGCCCTCGAAGAAAGCGCCCTGCTCTATAGCGAGCGCCTGATGGAAGATGTCGCCCTCGACGTGGCTGGAGGACTGCAGCATCACGCGCTTGCCGCGCACCGACCCCATCACGTGGCCGCGCACGACGATCTCTTCGGCGACGATGCCGCCGGTGATGCGAGCCTTCTCGCCGATCACGACATAGGTGCCGTGGATGTCGCCCTGCACTTCGCCGTCGATCTGCACCTCGCCCTTGGAGACGAGATTTCCGTGGATCGTGAGGTCGGGACCGATAACAGACGGAGCATTGCGCTCAGCGGAGCGCGCCAGACCCAGCGAGCGGGCGCCGGGTGCGGGCGGCGTAGTTGCCGCAGGCGGGAAGCTCGGGTTGATCTTCGGCGGTTCCGTCTCGGATCTCTTGAAATTCGGCAACATAAGCGGGCACCTCTGCTCTGACGCAACGATCGCAACGGTAGGCTTAGCCAAGTCTTGGGGATCAATTGCGGCCTGATGCCGAGAAATCCCCCCCTCCAGGCATCTAAGCACACATCGGCCTATGGGTCATGGCCCGTTAGGCCGCGGTCGGCACAAAATCTGTGCATCGTAACCGGCTCGCCCGCTTAACCTTTCATCGAATGCACTGCCTCAAGCACGGCGTCCGCATGTCCGGCCACTTTCACTTTCCGCCAGCTCTTTGCGATCTTGCCTGACGGAGCTATCAGGAATGTGGCGCGCTCGATGCCCATGAACTTGCGTCCGTACATCGATTTCTCGACCCACACCCCATACGCCTCGGCCACGCGGTGGTCTTCGTCGGAGAGTAGCCGCACCTCGAGCCCGTGCTTGTCCCGGAACTTGGCGTGGCTGGCTGCGCTGTCGGGAGAAATTCCCAGCAACGTCGCCTTCGCGCGCTTGAACTCAGGGGCGAGGCAGGTGAAGTCCTTCGCCTCCACCGTGCAGCCTTCGGTGTCGTCCTTCGGATAGAAATAAACGACGACCGGCTTACCGCGCAGCGCCGAGAGCTGGACCGTCTTGCCGTCGGCATCGCTCAGCGAAAAGTCGGGTGCCGTCTGTCCCTCTTCGATGGTCACTGGAATGCCTTTCTTTTGTCGCTTTTTCCCATGCACGTGAACTCACATCGCACGACGACAAAGCCCGCTTTGCCTGAGGCTTAGCGGTGCATACGAGGCCGCGCAAGGCGGCCTTTTGCAATCGGGAGCGGCCTGCTATCGGGAGCGGCGGCGCATCGGGGCCGGCACGGGGGCCGGGTGGTGGGGCGCGATAGCGTCGTCTGCGGGGTTGTTAGCCACGCACTTCGTTGTTTGCGTCGGGGCATCAGCCCCGAAATTGTCTAGGGGCCGGACTTGCAGACGACCGGAAGACCAAAAACACAACCCGGCTACGCACCGCGGGGCGGCGGCGAGCAGCCGGGCCAGGGCAAGAACCTCAAGCGCACCGTGACGACCGCCGCGGTCGCCTGCGATCGCGTGCTGCACGGCGTTGGTCGCTCCGTCTTCATCCTCGCTCCGTTCGTAATGCTGGCCGTGCTCGTCGCTGGCTTGGGCTATGTGCGCCTGCGCCACGGACCTATATCGCTCGCGTTCCTTGTCGAGCCGATCGAGCAGGGTATCAACGCCGAGCTGGCCGGCAACAAGGTGCGCATCGACGACGCCATCGTCAGCCTTTCCGAAACCGGTGGGTTGGAATTCCGTCTCAGCAATGTCCGCGTGCAGGAGCCAGACGGCGACGTTGTCGCGTCCGCGCCTTCGGCGGCAGTCGAGCTCGATACGTCAGCGCTGTGGTCGTTGCGCGTCGTGCCGGCGCGCATCGAGCTGATCGAGCCGCGGCTATTCCTCTTCTATTCCGAGCGCGGCGGGCTAGCGATGAGCTTCTCCAAGCCCGTCGTAAGCGACGAAACCGAACCGGGTTCCACGCCCGCGCCGGTTGCACCCGCGCCGACACCCGCGACTAGACCAGCCCCAGCGGCTCCTGCCGTCGAGGCTGCCGGCCCGTTGAAGCGCATCGATCTCGCGCGCATTCTGACGGATACGTCCTCTCGCGCCCGCCAGGGGCTCGACGCAACGTCGTACCTGCGCGAGTTCGGCCTGCGTAACGCCACTGTCCTGCTGGACTACGCCGGACGCAGATCCGAATGGCGCGTACCGTCTCTCACGATCGGCCTGACGCACGGCCGCACGCGCAGCGTCATCACCGGGCAGGCGAGCATCACCACTGCCGGCGGCAAGCCGTGGCAGGTGACTTTCGAAACGGATGAATCGGAGAGCAGCAGGACACTGGCTCTCAAGACATCGGTAGCCAATCTTATCCCTCGCACCATCGCCGGCACGGTCCCCGAACTCAGCCTGCTCCAGGCGCTCGACCTTCCCGTCGACGGACAGGCGACCATGGAACTGACGAGCGACGGCGACGTGCGCGCCGCGACGCTATCCATCGGGCTCGGACATGGCAGCTTGCGCCTCCCGGCATTGCCCGAGGCACCGCTCGAGGTCGACGGCGGCTCGATCAAACTGGCCTACGACGGCGTGGCCGAGAGTCTGACGCTCGCACCCTCGACGATGAGCTGGCGGGGAAGCCGGGTCACCATCTCGGGCATGGCGAAGGCCAATGACCCCGACGCCGACCATCCGACCTGGAGCTATCAGCTGGCGTCCAGCGATGGTTCATTTGACGCCGAGGAGTTCCGGACGACGCCGATCAAGCTCCAGGAATGGCGCGCGAACGGCACCATCACGCCTCACCGCGGCTCTGTCGAACTGGCCGAGTTCAAGCTGCTCGCGGGCGGTGCCCAGATCGACATGACCGGCAGCCTCGTGGCAGGCGCTGAGCCCGCCAGCACGCGACTGGAAGGCACGCTCGGCCCTATGTCGCTCAATACCCTCAAGGCGCTGTGGCCGAAGGCGATCGCCCCCGGTGCGCGCGACTGGGTCGGCGAGCGCGTCGACCGCGCTTCGCTTCTCGGTGGCAAGTTCCGCTTCGCGAGCGGCAACGAGATGTCTTCGGCCATCAGCGTCGGCTCCGAAGAGCATCAGCTGTCGTTGCTGCTCGACGCCGCCGACATCGAGATGCGCGTAATCGATGACCTGCCGCCGATCGCCGTGCCGCATGCCACCACACGCGTCGAGAACGACGCTCTCGAGATCGTCATTCCTCAGGCGGGCATTATCCTGGCGCCCGACCGTACGCTGCCCTTGGCCGAGGGACGCTTCACCGCGGTCGACATCATGAGCGAGGTCCCGACAGGCGAGGTCGTGTTCACTTCGCAGTCTGGCCTCGGCGCCGTAATGGACCTGATCGGCCATGCGCGGCCGGCATTCCTCGAAGAGACCGGCCTTCCGCGCGACGGGATCGACGGCAAGGTCGATGCGAAGTTCAAGATCAGCCTTCCGCTGCTCGCCGACCTGCCCGACGGCTCGGTCCGCATAGAAGGCAAAGGCCGCCTCACTGATGGTCGCGTCAAGCAGATCGCGGGCAGCTACCAGGTACAGAGCGCCAGCGTCGATTTTGACGTCACCGAGAAGGCTGCCGGCGCGAGCGGCCAGATGCTCATCAACGGCGTTCTCGCCAAGCTGAACTGGCAGCGCATTTTTGACGCGCCGGTCGACAAGCAGCCCCCGCTTCGCATCACGGCAACGCTCGACAACACCGATCGCAATCAGCTTGGGCTCGATATCAATCACATCGTGCAGGGCGTGGTCCCGATCGAATTGACGATCGAGAACGACGAGACCAACGGTTCGATCGTCCGCCTGCACGGCGATCTCACCAATGCCGATCTCCTGTTCGAGGGCGTCGCGTGGCGCAAGCCGCCGGGCCGCGCGGCAACCGTTCAATGCGATATCGTCAAAGGCAAAACCTACAAGACCGAGCTGCAGAACTTTAAAGTCTCCGGCGACGATATCGCCATCGACGGGTGGGCGGCCATCGGCGCCGACAATCGCATGCGCGAGTTCTCGTTCCCCGACTTCTCCATCAATGTCGTGTCGCGCATGGAGGTGAAGGGTACGCTCGGCACCAACGACGTCTGGAAGATCAGCGCCCGCGGCGCGACGTTCGATGGGCGCGACTTCTTCCGTTCCCTTTTCTCGCTGGGCCAGCTTTCCGACCGGGCGCCGAAGGCGAAGGACTCCGGTGGCGGCATGGACATCGAGGCCGAGATCGGCACCGTGATCGGTCACCACGAGGTCTCGCTGCGCAACGTGAAGATGAAAGTGTCAAAGCGCGGCGACAAGCTCGTCGGCTTGGACGTTCGCTCCACGCTCGACGGCGGCCAGCCGCTAGCCGTCGCGTTGCGTCAGGACGCTGGACAGCCCCGGAAGCTCTATGCCGAGTCATCCGACGCCGGCCAGGCTTTCAAGCTGATCGACTTTTACCCCAACATCCAGGGCGGCCGCGTCCGGCTCGAGGTCAATCTGGAAGGCAAGGGAGCGGCGGAGAAGACCGGCATTCTGTGGGTCGAGCAGTTCCGCATTCTCGGTGACCCTGTCGTCTCGGAAGTATTCTCGGGCGCCGACGAAGGCCGCCCTGCCATCGACGGCGCAAGCCCGCGCGCCTCAAAGCGGGTATCGCGCGAGGTGTTCGACTTCACGCTGATGAAGGTGCCGTTCTCAGTCGGATACGGGCAGTTCGTGATGAGCGATTCACAGCTGCGAGGTCCGATGCTCGGCGCCTCCATCCGTGGAAAGGTCGACTACAAGATGCGGCGCGTCAATCTCGGCGGCACCTACGTGCCGTTGCAGGGGCTCAACAGCGCGCTGTGCGAAATCCCGCTCTTCGGCCAGATCATCACCGGGCCCAAATGTGAGGGCATCTCCGGCATGACCTTCGCCATCCAGGGCTCGCTGGATCGGCCCGAGGTGATCGTCAATCCTCTGTCGATGCTGGCTCCGGGCATATTCCGCGACATCTTCCAGATGACGCCGTTCGATCCGAAGATTCAGCGCCGCGGCGATGAGGATGTCCCAGCCGCGCCGCAGAACGTTCGCGCATCCAGCACCATCGGCAAGCCGGGCGATGTCGGCGAGACGGACACGCCGGGAACCGTCGTAGGAACCGATACCATCGACGGCTGGTCGTCACAGACCGTCTCACCGCCGAAGAAAAAGCGCTGACGGGCTAGCGGCATCTAGCTGCCGGTTCTCAAGGTCCGCCGAACCGGTAATTGATACCGGCGGTCACGCTATCGAGCACGAAGTCGACCTTGTGGGATCCGGTGTAGGCGGCACATTCGGCCACAGTCGGCGATGGGCAGACACCGGCGCTGCCGTCGCTTTCGGAGCCCAAGTCGACATGCAGGTACTGCAGTCGGAACGACCATTCATCGTCGAGGGCGTGCTCGAGCCCGGCGCCGACCGCCCAGCCCGCTTTGGTGGAACTCGATGCACCGGTCTCAACGTATGGAAAGTTGAGCTGCACAATCGACTGATTGAAACTGACATCGCCGAGCGCCAAACCGCCCGTCACGTATACGAGACTGCGATCAAAGGTCAGCCCAAGCCGTCCTCTCAACGTGGCGGCCCAATCGACGTCGGTGGAGGCCTCCACCCGGTATGGATTGGAGGCAGTGACGGTGCTCGTCGCGCTGCTCTTGCCATCGAGCGCGCTGTAATCGGCTTCGACGCCAACCAGGAAGCTATCCAACAGCCAGTTGTAGCCCACAGCCACGCCGCCAATTGCACTCGTGCTGGTCATCGCGCTGTTGAGCAGCGGCAGCAGCGCGTTCCGGTCCACTTGGTTCAGTGGATTGCCAGTGTTGCCCCACTCGCCGGAAAGCTCCGTTGCCGATGTGCTGTCGATCCAGGCCGCGCCAGCGAAACCGCCGATGTAGGCGCCACGCCAGTCGACGCCCTGTGAAGCGGCAGGAAAACACCAGGCCAACGATCCCAGAAGAATTGCTGCCCGCCGCATCGCATCCACCCATTCTGCGAATCACTCCCAAAATTAACAGATACCCGGAGGGAATGCGCAGACTGCGTGCGTGAGGCCGTACGCGGCCAAGCTGCACCTCGGCGCAGTTTTAAAAACTGCGCAGCGTCGCCGCGGACAATTCTTCTCGCAGCTCGTGTCAGACCGGCTTCAAGAGCACATGCTTCTTTTTGCCGAGCGACAGCTTGATCGCGCCATCGGCCCCGACGTCGGACTTCGAGATCTGCGCCTTGTCGTCGGTGACGGCCTGGTCGTTGATCTTGAGGCCGCCGCCCTGGATCTGCCGGCGCGCTTCGCCGTTCGACTTGACGAGCCCGGCCTGCACGAACGCGGTCAGCACGCCGATCCCGGCTGCAAGCTCCGCCGCAGCGATCTCGACGGTGGGCAGCCCTTCAGCGCTGGCGCCCTGCTCGAACGTCTGGCGCGCGGTCTCGGCCGCTGCTTCCGCCTTCTGGCGTCCGTGCATCAGCGCGGTTGCTTCCGTAGCCAGCGTCTTTTTGGCCTCGTTGATCTCCGAGCCCTGCGGCGCGGCGAGCTTCGCGATCTCGCCCAGCGGCAGCGTCGTGAACAGCTTGAGGAAGCGCTCGACATCGCCGTCCTCGGTGTTGCGCCAGAACTGCCAATAGTCGTAGGCCGAAAGCTGCGTCTCGTTCAGCCAGACGGCGCCGGCCGCCGTCTTGCCCATCTTGGCGCCCGACGAGGTCGTCAGCAGCGGGCACGTCAGCGCATAAAGCTGAGGCGTTCCCATGCGGCGCCCGAGGTCGATGCCATTGACGATGTTGCCCCACTGATCCGAGCCGCCCATTTGCAGGTTGCAACCGTAGCGGCGCGACAGCTCGACATAATCGTAGGACTGCAGGATCATGTAGTTGAATTCGATGAACGACAGCTCCTGCTCGCGATCGAGGCGAAGCTTGACCGAGTCCATCGTCATCATGCGGTTGATCGAGAAGTGCCTGCCGACATCGCGCAGCATCTCGATGTAATTGAGCTTCGTCAGCCACTCGGCGTTGTCGACCATCGTCGCATCGGCTTTTCCATCACCGAAACGGAGGAACTTGTCGAAGGTGGTCTTGATCGATTCCTTGTTGGCATCGATCTGCTCGTAGGTGAGCAGCTTGCGCGTCTCATCGCGGCCGGAAGGATCACCGACCCGGGTCGTCCCGCCGCCCATAAGCGCAATCGGCCGGTTGCCGGTCTCTTGCAGCCAGTGCAGCATCATGATCGACAGCAGATGCCCGACGTGCAGCGATGGCGCCGTGCAATCGTACCCGACATAGGCGACGACCTCGCGCTTTGCAGCCAGCTCATCGAGCGCCGCCAGGTCGGAGCACTGGTGGATGTAACCGCGCTCGGTAAGAATTTTCAGAAAGTCGGATTTGAGATTGGTCATCGCTTCGCTATCACAGTCAGTCGGTCCCCGCCGCGGCGGCGGGGCGGAACATGCACGGAAGGGCGCAGATGGGCAAGCTACAGCGCGCGCTGGGGTTGATGAGCGGCACCTCGATGGACGGCATCGACGTGGCATTGCTCGAAACCGACGGTGACTTGGAGCTGCACCACGGCCCTGTTGCCAGCTACCCCTATCCCGATGCCATCAAGGGCAGGGTGCGCGAAGCCATCGTCGAGGCTAAGGCGCTGACCGATCGCAGCGCTCGGCCGGGATGCCTCGCCGGCGTGGAGCAGGAGCTGACGCGCCTCAATGCCGAAGCCGTGCGCAGCTTCCTCGACGCAAACGGTCTCGATGCATCCGGGATCGGCGTCATCGGCTACCACGGCCAGACGGTGCTGCACGATGCGGCGCGCGGACTGACCGTTCAGCTCGGCGATGGTGCGTTGCTCTCGCAGATGACCGGCATAGACGTCATCTACGATCTGCGCGCGGCCGACGTCGCCGCCGGTGGCCAAGGCGCGCCTCTCGTGCCGGTCTATCATCGCGCGCTCGCCGCGGCTGCACCCGAGCTGCCGGTTGCGTTTCTCAATGTCGGCGGCGTCGCCAACGTCACCTGGATCGGTGCCCACGGCCGCATGATCGCCTTCGATACCGGCCCCGGGAACGCGCTGATCGACGACTGGATCTTCGAGCGCACCGGCGCAGCTCACGATCAGGATGGAGCCCTGGCCGCCGCCGGTAAGCCTGACGAAGACACACTTCAGGTTCTCCTCACGAGCAACTACTTCGGCAAGACACCGCCGAAGTCGCTCGACCGCAATGATTTCACCTCATTGCCTGCGCTTGGCCTCTCGCTCGAGGACGGGGCCGCAACGCTGTCGGCATTTACGGCGGCGGCCATCGCCAAGGCGCGCGAGCACATGCCGGAGGAGCCGCGACTTTGGATCGTCTGCGGCGGCGGCCGCAAGAACCGCACGCTGATGAGCATGATCGCCGCCAACGTCCCCAATGCCGTGGTGCCCGCCGAGGCGCTGGGGCTCAATGGGGACTTCATCGAGGCCGAGGCCTGGGCCTATATGGCCGTGCGGTCGTCGCTGGGGTTGCCGATTACCTTTCCGGAAACTACGGGTGCGCCGGCACCCATGACCGGCGGCGTTCTCAGACGCGGGCGCTGACCCTGCTCGGCCACCCCGCAACTTGCCTCACTTCAGCATCTTACGCAGCGTTGCCTCGACCGCGTGCGTGATGTGCGCAAGCTTCTCGTAATTGACCTTGTCGGGCAGGTCTGACGGCGTGTGGTACTCGGGATACCGGAACAGCGCTGTATCCGTGATCATGATCGCCGGATATCCGAACATGTAGAACGACCAATGGTCGGACCAGCCGATGCCGTCGATGAAGTCCGGCGCAATGCCGCCGATGGTAGGTATCTTCGTGTGCTCGCGAAATCCATCAACGAACTCGTGCAGGAATCCACGACCGCCTGGCAGCGCCACCAGTGCGACGAAGTTCGCGACATCTGGGAATATGAGATCGAAGGGCGAGGGGTACTTCTGCGTGCCGGGCTCGTCAGAAAACGCCCCGATGGTCTCTAGTGAGACCATCCCGACGACATTCTCGCCAGCATCTTTCAGGCTCTTCGCATACCGATAGCTGCCCATGTCGGGCGTGCGGTCGTACGGTGGCTCCTCATTGACGAACAGCACGAGCCGCAGCCGCTTGTCCTTCGGTGTCAGGTCCTTCAGCAGCCGCGCCAGCTCGAGCACCGCCGCCGTGCCGCTGCCATTGTCGTTTGCGCCCGGTGCATTACCGTAGGAATCATAGTGCGCCCCGACGACGAGGCTCGCCGTTTGCGCATCGGCGCCTGGCGGAGCGATCTCCACCGCGATGTTGCGAACGGCCTTTCCGGAAACATCGTAGACTTGCGCGACGGGCGAATAGCCGAGTGCTTTCAGCTCGTTCTCGATGTACGCCGCCGACTTCTCCAGCGCATCGTAGTGCCCGACGTTGTGAGGCTCGCTCGCGATGGCGGTGACATGGCGACGTAGCCGTTCGGCACTATCTCGTTCCAGGTCCGACGCCGGTGGCGGCGTCCCCGCGAAGCTTTTCCCTGGAAGGCTCAGCGAATACCAATACGCGATGGCAAGCGCGGCGATCGCGCCGATCAGCAGCCCAATCGCCCAGAATGCAACCAGCTTCAGCACGCTTCGCCTCCGTCAGTGCACGTTGAGAGAGGGGCGGAGCCGGCCCTCGCGATCGAGGCGCCGGCCCTATCCATCAATCGGCGTCTCCGTCGTCATCATCCGCCGCAGCGCCGGTCGCCTCTTCCTGGCGCTCCAGCTCGCGCTGGCGCTGACGATCGCGCTCCTTCTCCCTCTCGCGCTCCTTTTCGTTGGCGCGATCGACCTCGGCCTGCTCCACGCGCTGATCGACGTAGGCGCCGACGGCTTCCTTCAATTCGTCCGTCTTGTTTTCGAAGAAGTGGTTTGCCCCAGGAACGACCTGATGCGTGATCTTGATGCCGCGCTGCGTCTTCAGGCGCTGGGACAGCTCGCCAACCGAGTTCGACGGCACCACGCGGTCCTTGTCGCCGTTGATCATCAGGCCGGACGAGGGGCACGGGGCCAGGAACGAGAAGTCGTAGAGATTGGATGGTGGTGCAACGCAGATGAAGCCCTCGACCTCGGGGCGGCGCATCAGCAGCTGCATGGCGATCCACGTTCCGAACGAGACGCCGGCGATCCAGCAGCTCTTGGCGTCCGGCTTCACGATCTGCAGCCAGTCCAGCGCCGAGGCGGCATCCGACAGCTCGCCGGGACCGCCGTCCCACACGCCTTGGCTGCGGCCCACGCCGCGGAAATTGAAGCGAAGCACCGAGAATCCGCGCTCCACGAACGTATGATAGAGGGTGTAGACGACCTGGTTGTTCATCGTGCCCCCGAATTGCGGGTGGGGGTGCAGGATGAGGGCAATCGGACTGTCGTTTGCCGGCTCATGGTGATAGCGGGCTTCAAGACGGCCGGCAGGCCCATTAATAATCAGCTCGGGCATCTAGATTCCAACTCTTGAGGGGTTCGGATCGGCCGCCGACACGGGGGTGCCGCGGGGCCCTTAGACAGGTCGAGAAATCGGCTGAACCGAAACCTTGACTCTCGGGCTCGGAATTTTCATATTCACTGGACTTTAGAACCGTTCGAAAAAGCGTGTGTTGACTTGGTCAGCCTCGGCTTTCGGCGGTGGCGCTTCTTAGCACACGGCCCCGTGCCGATTGCAAGAGAAAGCGGCCAATACGGCGTGATGCCTGCCAAGGCATCATGCTTAAAGTGGCGGAGGACAGTGGCGTGGAGTTGAATACCAAGGGCCGGTACGCGGTGATGGCCATGGCGGATCTCGCCAAGTATGGCGCACTCGGCGCGGTGCCCCTTTCGGCTGTCGCCGAGCGCCAGAGTCTTTCTTTGGCATATCTCGAGCAGATCTTTTTGCGCCTGCGCCGAGCCGGCCTCGTCGCCAGCGCGCGCGGCCGCTCCGGCGGTTATGTCCTCGCGCGCCCCGCGAGTGATATTCACATCGACGAGATCATGAAGGCCGTCGAAGAGGAAACGCGCCTGACGCGTTGCCTCGACGCCGAGCAGGGCTGCCTGGGCGACCGGCGCTGCCTGACGCACGGACTTTGGCACGCGCTGGGCGCACACATCGCCAGCTTCCTGTCCAACGTATCGCTTCAGGATGTCGTGGACGGCACGCCCATCGGTAGAGCCGCCGACGTGCAGCCGGCCGAGCCCCAGTCCCTTGATCAGCAGCGTCGGCCGGAGCTCGTAGCCCGATGACCTCGCTGCGGACCTATCTCGACCACAATGCTTCATCGCCGCTGCGCCCTGCCGCGCGCGCTGCGATGATTGCCGCGTGCGACGTTGCTGGCAACCCGTCCTCGGTACACGCCGAAGGCCGCCGCGCACGTGCGATCATCGAGACGGCCCGCGAGCAGGTTGCAGCGCTCGTCGGCGCGAAGGCCAGCGAGATCGTTTTCGTGAGTGGCGCCACCGAGGCCAACAACACGGTTATGGCAGCCGGCTGGAAGGCCATCTGCGTTTCTGCCATCGAGCATGACTCGGTCCTCGCCCCCGCCCGCGCCTGCGGTGCCAAGGTCATCGCCCTACCGGCGGGCCAGGATGGCGTCGTCGAGTTGCCCGCCGTGGCGGACGCGCTCGCGAAGGCAACAGCTGGAGGCGGCCGTACCCTGCTCAGCGTCATGATCGCGAACAACGAAACAGGCGTTGTCCAGCCGGTGTCCGAAGCCGCCGAGCTTGCACGCACGCACGGGGTCGCCCTGCATGTCGACGCCGTCCAGGGCCCGGGCCGCCTGCCCGTCGATTTCTCTTTGCTTGGAGCCGACACGCTCACCTTCTCCTCCCACAAGCTCGGCGGTCCGCGAGGCGTCGGCGCTCTCGTAATCCGCGACGGCGTCAGCCTGCCCGCGCTCGTCAAGGGTGGTGGCCAGGAGCGTCGCCGCCGCGGCGGTACGGAGAATGTTGCCGGCATCGCAGGCTTCGGCGCGGCTGCCGCAGAGGTCGCAAGCGAGCATGACACAATGCGCCGGATCTCCGCATTGCGTGATCGCCTGGAAGCCGGCGTCGTGGCGGCAACGCCCGACGCGGTCATCATCGGCCGCAGTGCGCAGCGCATCGGCAATACCTCCTGCATCGCGTTGCCGGGTAAGTCCGCGGAGACACTGGTCATCCGCATGGACATGGAGGGCATCGCCGTGAGCGCCGGTGCCGCCTGCTCGTCAGGCAAGGTGGGCGCCAACCCAGTGATCATGGCCATGGGGCTAGGTGAAGCTGTCGCTCGTTCGGCGCTGCGCGTCAGCCTCGGACCGGAGACGAAAGAAGAAGACACCGCCGCGTTCCTCGCGGCTTGGCAGAAAGTTTCAAGCGCAGCTCTGGCTGCGTGAGCCGAGAATTGAGACGTTGAAAGGGTAGTTATGGCAGCGGTTCAAGAGACGATCGAGCAGGTCCGCAAGATCGACGTCGATCAATACAAGTACGGCTTCGAGACCAACATCGAGACGGTGAAGGCTCCGCGCGGCCTTTCCGAGGACATCGTTCGCTTCATCTCCGAGAAGAAGGGCGAGCCCGCCTGGATGCTCGAGTGGCGCCTTGAAGCCTATCGGCGGTGGGTCAACATGATCGAGCCTACGTGGGCCAACGTCACCTATCCGAAGATCGACTTCCAGAACCTCTATTACTACGCCGCACCGAAATCGACCGAAGGTCCGAAGGATCTCTCCGAGGTCGATCCTGAACTGCTTGCCACCTACGCCAAGCTCGGCATTCCGCTGCGCGAGCAGGAACTGCTGGCCGGCGTGAAGGAATCGCGCGTCGCCGTCGACGCCGTGTTCGATAGCGTCTCCGTCGTCACCACCTTCAAAGCCGAGCTCAAGAAGGCCGGCGTAATCTTCTGCTCCATCTCGGAAGCAGTTCGCGAGTATCCCGAGCTGATCAAAAAGTACCTCGGCTCCGTCGTGCCGCAGGGCGACAACTACTACGCCGCGCTCAACGCCGCGGTGTTCTCCGACGGCTCGTTTGTCTACGTGCCGGAAGGTGTGCGCTGCCCCATGGAGCTGTCGACCTACTTCCGCATCAACGAGAAGGATACGGGCCAGTTCGAGCGCACGCTGATCATCGCCGAAAAGGGTTCGTACGTATCCTATCTAGAGGGCTGCACCGCCCCGATGCGCGACGAGCACCAGCTTCACGCCGCCGTCGTCGAGCTGATCGCGCTCGATGAC
>CAZBPM010000010.1:0-116915 GCA_964493785.1 uncultured Hyphomicrobium sp.
ACGCAGGTCGAAACCGGATCGGCGATCACCTGGAAGTACCCGAGTTGCATCCTGCGTGGCGAAAGCTCGCGCGGCGAGTTCTACTCGATCGCGATTTCGAACGGACGCCAGCAGGTCGACAGCGGCACCAAGATGATCCACCTCGGCAAGAATTCGTCGAGCCGCATCATCTCCAAGGGCATCGCCGCCGGCCACTCGCAGAACACCTACCGCGGCCTCGTTTCGGCGCACCGCAAAGCGACGGGTGCACGCAACTTCACCAACTGCGACAGCCTGCTCATCGGCGACAAGTGCGGTGCGCACACGGTTCCGTATATCGAAGCGAAGAACAACTCCGCGCACTTCGAGCACGAGGCGACTACGTCGAAGATATCCGACGATACGTTGTTTTACTGCCGCCAGCGTGGCCTCTCGCAGGAGGAGGCGGTTGCCCTCGTCGTCAACGGCTTCGTGCGCGACGTGCTGCAGCAGCTTCCGATGGAATTCATGGCCGAGACGCAAAAGCTGATCGGCATCTCGCTTGAAGGCTCTGTCGGCTAGTCGACAGCTAAACCCTGGATGAAGAACACACCGAGTTCGGCGCTCGGTCACATCGAAAAGAAAGTACCTAGAATGCTCGAGATCAAAGATCTGCACGTAAAGATCGCCGACGAGGGTCGCGAGATCCTGAAGGGTCTGTCGCTCACCATCCCGAAGGGCGAGGTGCACGCCATCATGGGGCCGAATGGTTCGGGCAAGTCGACGCTCGCCTATGTCCTTGCCGGCCGCGAAGGATACGAGGTGACCAGTGGCGACATCCTCTGGGACGGCGAGAGCATTCTCGAAATGGAACCGGAAGAGCGCGCCGCCAAGGGCGTCTTCCTCGCCTTCCAGTATCCGATGGAGATCCCGGGCGTCGCCGGTCTCACCTTCCTGCGCACTGCCGTCAACGCCGTGCGCAAGGCCCGCGGGCTGCCCGAGCTTTCGACGCCGGACTTTTTGAAGTTTGTGAAGGCCAAGGCCGAACGCCTCAACATCAACATCGACATGCTCAAGCGCCCGGTTAACGTCGGGTTCTCTGGCGGCGAAAAGAAGCGCGCCGAGATCCTGCAGATGGAAGTTCTGGAGCCCACGCTCTGCGTGCTCGACGAGACCGACAGCGGCCTCGACATCGACGCGCTTCGCATCGTCTCCGACGGCGTCAACTCCATGCGCTCCAAAGATCGCGCGATGCTCGTCATCACGCACTACCAGCGGCTGCTCAATCACATCGTCCCTGACCGCGTTCACGTCATGGTCGACGGCAGGATCCGCAAGTCGGGCGACGCCTCGCTCGCCAAGGAGCTGGAGCAGTCGGGTTACGCAGAATATCAGACGAAGGCCGCCTAAATGAACGTAGCCGTATTGAAAACCAAGGCGGAGCAGGTGCTCTCCGAAGCGTTCGCGGCCACCGCCGCTGAACTTCCCGGAAGCGCGGCGATCCGCCAGCTGCGCCTCGATGCCATGGGCCGCTTCGGCGCCCTCGGGCTGCCCCATCGCCGAGTGGAGGCCTGGAAGTACACCGACCTCCGCAACCTCATGAAGGAGGTGCTGCCCGCTCCTGCCAAGGGCGCTGCCGTCAAGCAGGCGGACATCGACGCTGCGTTGGGCCCGCTCGCCAAAATCGATGCGCACCGCGTCGTGTTCGTTGACGGCCGCTACGCGCCCGACTTGTCGGCGCTCGTTGCCGACGAGACGGTGAGCGTTGCCTCGCTCGCGACGCTCCTCGACAGCGACACCAGCGCGGTCGAGCTGCTCGACGCCAGCGGTCGCGACGATGATGCAGTTATCGCGCTCAACACTGCCTATGCGGCCGACGGCGCCGTCGTCGACATCGCTCCGCTGGCCACGCTCGATAAGCCCGTGCTTCTGGTTTGCCTGCGTGCATCCGAGACGCCGGCATTCACTGCCGCACGCCACGTGGTGCGCGTCGGCGAGGGCGCCATCGCTACCGTCATCGAGGCGCACGTGGCAATTCCGAAGGCCGCCAAGGAGTTCCAGCTCAACGCCGCGACCAAGGTCGTCGTCGGCAAAGGCGCGCGGCTTTCGCATGTGAAGATCGCGCTCGAAACGGGTGCTGGCGTGCATCTTGTGAATTGGTTGACCGAGCTCGGCCCCGACGCCGATTACACCGGCTTCCAGTTTACTGCAGGCACAGGCCTCGCGCGTAACCAGGTCGGTGTGACGTTCGCCGGCGAGGACGCGAAGATCGATTTGTCCGGCGCCTTCCTCGCCCGTTTCGGCGAGCACATCGACACGACGCTCGTCATCGATCACGCCGTGCCCCGATGCGTCAGCCGCGAGCTGTTCAAGGGCGTCCTCGAGGATCATGCCCGAGGCATCTTCCAGGGCAAGGTCATCGTCAGGCCGGACGCCCAGAAGACCGACGGCAAGCAGATGGCCCAGGTCCTGATGCTGTCGCCCGATTGCGAGTTCGACTCCAAACCGGAACTAGAGATTTATGCCGACGACGTCGTCTGCGGTCACGGCTCGACCAGTGCCGACCTCGACGACGATCTCATCTTCTACTGCCGCTCGCGAGGCATCCCCGAAGCCGAGGCGCGCGCCCTGCTGATCGAATCGTTTATTGGAGAGGCGATCGAGAAGGTCGAGCACGAAGGACTGCGCGAGGCGCTGATGGAACTGGCACACGCATGGCTGCGCCAGGCCGAGCGCCAGAGGAGCGTCGCATGACGGTGGAAGCGCGCGAGATGGAAAAGCACGGCGACCTGGTTCGGGGCACGCCCGCCGGCCTCGGCGGCGCCCCGTTCGATGTTGCTCGCATCCGCGCCGACTTCCCCATCCTCTTCCGCGAGGTCCACGGCAAGCCGCTCGTCTATCTCGACAACGCCGCCTCGGCGCAAAAGCCTCGCTCGGTGATCGATGCGATCGATCACACCCTCGGCTTTGACTACGCCAACGTCCACCGTGGCCTGCATCATCTGTCGAACACGGCAACGCAGCACTTCGAGGACGCCCGCGAGGCGGTGAAGCGATTTCTCAATGCCGAGAGCGTCGACGAAATCATTTTCACCAAGAACGCCACCGAGGCGATCAACCTGGTCGCGTCGTCCCTCGGTGCCGACATCGGCGAGGGCGACGAGATCGTCCTCTCGATCATGGAGCACCACTCCAACATCGTGCCCTGGCACTTCCTGCGCGAGCGGCAGGGCGCTGTACTGAAGTGGGCCCCGATCGCAGACGACGGCGAACTGATCCTCGACGAGTTCGAACGTCTGCTCTCTCCACGCACCAAGCTCGTCGCCATCACCCACATGTCCAACGTCACCGGCACCCTGGTGCCCGTGCGCGAGATCATCCGGATCGCCCACGCCCGCGGCATCCAGGTGCTGGTCGACGGCAGCCAGGCGGCAGTGCATTTGCCCGTCGACGTGCGCGAGCTCGATGCAGACTTTTACGTCTTCACCGGTCACAAGACCTACGGACCGACCGGAATCGGCGTCCTTTACGCCAAGAAGAACCTTCTCGAAGCCATGCGCCCTTACCAGGGTGGCGGCGGCATGATCGAGCACGTCGCCGTTGATCGCATCACCTATGGCAAGCCGCCCCACCGCTTCGAGGCCGGCACGCCGCCCATCGCCGAGGCCATCGGTCTGGGAGCAGCGCTGAACTACATGATGCAGGTCGGCCGCGACAACATCGCCAAGCACGAGGCCGAGCTGCGCACTTACGCTCACGCGCAGATGGCCGAGCTTCCGTGGCTGAAGATTTACGGCACCGCACCCGGCAAGGGCGGCATCGTCTCCTTCACGATGGATGGTCTGCACGCCCACGACATTGCCACCATCATCGACCGCTCCGGCGTCGCCGTGCGCGCCGGGCATCACTGCGCGCAGCCGTTGATGGAACGGCTCGGGGTCACGGCCGTCTGCCGCGCATCGTTCGCGATGTACAACACCAAAGAAGAAGTAGATGCGCTCGTCGCTTCGCTGAAGCGGGCGCACGAGCTATTTGCGTAAGGGTACTGCTATGGATGGCAAGCCGACCGAGACCGAAGCGGCAACCGCTGCTACCCTCGAAAAGCCGATGGTCGACACGTCCGATCCGGGCGAGCCGATACGCGCGCCTGAGCCCGTTGCTCCGGCACCCGCCGCGACTCTCCCCCCGGCCGACACCGACGATCCGCTGCTGCGCGACATCATCGCCGCGCTGAAGACCGTCTACGACCCGGAGATCCCGGCGGACGTCTACGAGCTTGGCCTCATTTACTCGGTCGACGTCGACGACGATCGCAACGTCACAGTCACCATGACGCTCACCGCTCCCGGCTGCCCTGTGGCCGGCGAGATGCCCGGCTGGGTGGAAAATGCGGTGAACACCGTTGCGGGCATCAAGAGCACCAAGGTGACCATGACGTTCGACCCGCCCTGGGACATGGGCCGCATGTCCGACGAGGCCCGGCTTGCCCTCAACATGTTCTAATTAAAAAACACAACTGTTTCGCAATCGCCCGACGCTCCCTATATGTTGCACTGACGCAAAGCAGGACGGACTGAAATGCCTACGCTGCGCATGATGCCCAAGGTGATGACCATGACGGACGCCGCCGCCCGGCGCGTCAACGCGCTCATGGCCGGTAATCCCAAGGCCCTGGGCCTCAGGATCGGCATCAAGAAAGGCGGTTGCGCCGGCATGGAGTACACCATGGCCGTTGCCGAGGAGAAGCGGCCGCACGATGAGGTCATCGAGCAGGACGGCGCCGTGGTGCTGGTCGAGCCCGCTGCCATCATGTACCTGCTCGGCACCGAAATGGACTTCAAGACCGACAAGCTCTCCAGCCAGTTCGTGTTCAACAATCCCAACCAGCGCGGCGCCTGCGGTTGCGGAGAAAGCGTCAATCTGGTGCCTGCCGCCGCCGATGCCGAGGGAACCTCGCGCGCTGCCGATTGAGCGGGACCGTCCGCGATGGCTGTGAGTGAAGGCTTCGTCGAACTGCTCCGCGATCTGCTCTCCGGCTTCACTCCCATCAGCGTGCGCCGCATGTTCAGCGGTGACGGCGTTTTTGCCGACGGCGTCATGTTCGCTCTCGTCATCGACGACGTTCTCTTCCTAAAAACCGATGAGCAAAGCCGCACGGCATTTAAAGCGGAAGGCCTGCCCCCGTTCAGCTTCGTCAAGCAGGGGCGCCGCATCGAAACCTCTTATTGGCGTGCGCCCGAGGAGTTGCTCGATGATCCCGACGAGCTGATCGCCTGGTCGCGGCGCGCACTGCAGGCCGCAAGCCGTTCCTCGAAGCGCAAGCCTGCCAGCAGCAATGGGAAACGGAGGACACCGTCATGAATGCAACGGCTGATGATCCGCCATGGGTTGGCGATGTGCTCTCCTTCTGGTTCGATGAGCTGGGCCGGGAGGCCTGGTTCGCCAAGGACGCGGGCATCGACGCCCAGTGCCGCGACCGCTTCGCGCCGTTGATCGATGAGATCAACGCCCGTCCTATTGGCGACGCCGTCTCCAGTGCCGACCACGCGCTCGCCAGCGTCATCGTGCTGGACCAGTTCACCCGCAACATCCATCGCGACACCCCGCGCGCCTTCGCCTACGACGAGCTTGCCCGCGCCGTCGCTCGCCTCGCGATTGCTGTCGGCCTCGACCAGCGCCTCGCGCCCGAGCGCCGCATCTTTCTCTACCTACCGTTCGAGCACAGCGAGGCCTACGCGGATCAGCTTCGCTCGGTAGAGTTGATCAGCGCCTTGGGCGACGATGAGTTCACGCGCTATGCGCAGGCCCATCTCGACGTCATCGAGCGCTTCGGGCGCTTCCCCCATCGCAATGCCATCCTCGGCCGCGCCTCGACGCCCGAGGAAATCGCGTTCTTGCAGCAGCCCGGCAGCGCATTCTGACGTTCGTCAGCGTGCGGCGCTCTCCGTCATGCTCGTGTCAGCGTCGGCGTGCGACGAGCGCCCTGTAGGCACGGCTGGCCCCGCAGGCGACGGCTATCCGGTCCTGTTGTCGCCGACCTCTTTCAGCTTGGTTTCAGCCGCCGGGAGCAGGGTTGGCTGGAAAGCTGAAAGCAGGAGAACCACATGATTGCGAACTCGCCGAACGCCTACGGATGGCCGGCCATCGCGCTGCATTGGATCGTCGCGGCGCTGATCCTCGCGACATTCGGCCTTGGACTGTGGATGGGGGAGGTGCCCGCCCGTTCTGACCGGCCGTATTACTACATGATCCATGCTTCGCTCGGGATTACGCTGCTCACGATTGTCGTGATGCGCATCGTATGGGCGCTCTTTAACCCGGCACCGGCAGCACTGCCCGGCACGTCGCCTCTTCAGCACACGGCAGCGCGCTTCACGCATCTGGCGCTGTATGTTCTGACGCTGACCACCGTGCTGATCGGCTGGCTGCTCGCCGGCGTGCAGGACACACCGATCGTGCCGCTGGCTTTTGGCGTCGTCCCTCTGCCCTCGCCACTAGCGCTCTCTCACGCCGCGGAGGACTTCCTCGAGGAGGCGCACGAGATCTCCGCCTATTTGCTCATCATCGTTGCGGGCGTGCACGTCCTTGCCGCGCTGTGGCACCACTTCGTCCAGCACGACGACACGCTGCGTCGCATGCTTGGGGCTCGCGCCAACTAAGACCCCCTCACGCACAACTAGCTGAGTGTTCAGTCGCAATCGTAGCGCACGAAAAATCCCGGGGACGAGCCCCGGGATTTGATTGGCTGCGGAAGTCTCCGCCAAAGCTGCGTGCCTGTCGCCCGCGAGCTTATTCGCTCGCGACCTTCGCGGGCCGCTTTACCGGGTTGCGCAGGAACGCCGGCACGTTGTCGGCAAAGCCCGACGCCGACGAGCCCCGCTGCTCCGGCTGGCGCGAACGCTCGGGGCGCGGAGTGGAAGCGGGACGCCCCTCACCCTGACCGCCACGCTCATTTCCGCCACGCTGAGCGTTGCGCTGTCCGTTGGCCGGAGCCTGCCCCTGTGACGGAGCCGGTCTCGGCTGAGCTTCCTGCTGAGCGCGCGGAACAGCATCCTGCTGCGGCTTCGGCGCGCGCGGTGCGTCGGAACGTTCCCGACGCGGCGCGTC
The DNA here is from genome assembly GCA_964493785.1 of uncultured Hyphomicrobium sp. Lineage (GTDB taxonomy): Bacteria > Pseudomonadota > Alphaproteobacteria > Rhizobiales > Hyphomicrobiaceae > Hyphomicrobium_A. Next base: position 7,066 of record CAZBPM010000010.1, read on the forward strand.
GGTGCGCTCCTGACGTTGCGCACGCGGCGCATCGGGACGTTCTTGACGTTGCGCACGCTGCTCGGGCTGGCGCTCGCGTTCACCGCGTTCACGCCGTTCCCCGCCGTCCTTCGCACGTTGCTCGCCGTTACGACGGCCCCTGCCGTCGCCGCGACCGCCGCCTTGCCCCGACGCTTCCGGACGACCGCCACGCTGCGCTCCACGGGCAGCACCGCCGCGACCGCGCCGCTTCTTCTTGCCGGCCTCGGCGTAGTCTTCCTCGGTCGGTGCTTCCCCGATCCACTCGACCGGCTGGCCGATCATCTTTTCGATATCTCTGAGGTTCTTCAACTCGTCGATCGTTACGAGCGACGTCGAGTTCCCCTCCTTGCCCGCGCGGCCCGTACGGCCGATGCGATGCACGTAATCGTCGGGCTGCCACGGCAGGTCGAAGTTGAACACGTGGCTGACGTCGGGGATGTCGAGGCCGCGGGCGGCGACATCGCTTGCCGCCAGAAGCTTGAGCTCGCCCGAGCGGAATTTGTCGAGCGTTTCCATGCGGCTCTTCTGGTCCAGGTCGCCATGCAGCGCACCGGCTGAGAAGCCGTGCTTCAGCAGCGACTTATTGAGGATGGCGACGTCGACCTTGCGATTGCAGAAGATGATCGCGTTGCGAACACTCTCGCCGCGGATCAGCTCGCGCAGGACTTCCCGCTTCGCCCAGTCTTCGCCATTGGGGCAATACTGGAAGCGCTGGGTGATGGTCTTGGCCGTGGTCGCTGGCGGAGCTGCTTCAATCCGCACCGGGTTGGTCAGGAACTGGCTGACAAGCCGGGTAATTTCCGGCGGCATCGTCGCCGAGAAGAACAGCGTCTGGCGACGCGGCGGCAGCAGCTTGCAGATCTTCTCGATGTCGGGAATGAAGCCCATGTCGAGCATGCGGTCGGCTTCGTCGATCACAAGGATCTCGACACCCATCAGCATGACGCGGCCACGCTGGAAATGATCGAGCAGGCGGCCCGGCGTAGCGATGAGGACGTCGACGCCACGATCCAGCTTCTTGACCTGATCGTCCATCGAAACGCCGCCGATCAGCAGCGCGAGCGTGAGCTTGTTGTTGATGCCGTATTTTTCGAAGCTCTGAGCCACCTGGGCGGCAAGCTCGCGCGTCGGCGCGAGGATCAGCGAGCGGGGCATCCTGGCGCGTGCGCGTCCAGTTTCGAGGCGGGTGATCATCGGCAGGACGAAGGAGGCGGTCTTGCCGGTGCCTGTCTGCGCGATGCCGAGAACGTCCTGGCCGGTGACGGCAATGGGTATCGCGGCCGCCTGGATCGGCGTAGGCGACGTGTAGCCGGCGGCCTCAATGGCCGCCTGCACCTTGGAACTCAGGCCGAGCTCCGCGAAGGTCTTATTTTCCAAAAGTGAACTTCTCCGTCTGCGTTCCATGCAAGCCCGCGCCAACGCCTTTCCAAGGCGGCAGCGGGTGACGGAGCGCAGGGGGGATTGGAGTGCCTAAAGGGGCTAAGCGAATTTTTCTATGGCTCGGAAAGGATCTAAATAAATAGCCTCCCCTGCGCTCGAGCCGTTTGTGTGCTGACACAAGTTTGGCAAAAACGCAAGAAAAACCGCGGGATGTGGCGTGGAGCCGCGGTTTTTCCTCATATGTTTTCGTCACAAATCAGTCGGCGTCGTCGATCAGCCAACGTCCCAGAAGGCCGCCGAGGACACCGCCCAGGATGGGCGCCACCCAGAACAGCCAAAGCTGCGCCAGCGGCTCTCCCAACGCGATGACAGCCGTGGCGAGGCTGCGCGCCGGGTTGATCGAGGCGTTATCGACCGGGATGGCCATGAACTGCGTCGCTGCCAACGCCAGGCCGATGGCGATGGCCGCAAAGCCCACGGGCGCTCGCGCGGTCGTTGCGCCCATGATGATGAATATAAAGAGGCCGGTCAGGACCACCTCGATCAGGAAGGCCGATAGCAGCGAATAGCCGTCGCCGCCGTACATGTTGGAGGCGAAATTGCCGACCTCGAAGCCGCCGCTCTTACCCGACGCGATGACGTAGAAAACCACAGCCGCGGCAATGCCGCCGAGGCACTGCGCGATGATGTAGGCCGGCGCCTCGCTGGCCGAAAACCGCCGTCCGGCAACGAGTCCCAAGGTAACGGCCGGGTTGAAGTGCCCGCCAGAAATGTGCCCGACCGCGAAAATCATGGCCATGACGGTGAAGCCGAGCGACAGCGCCACGCCCGTAATTCCTGAAACCGGGAACGAGAAAAGCGCCGCTCCCAGGATCGACGCAACCAACGCGAATGTACCGATGAATTCTGCGGCGAGCGCCTTGATCCGCATAATGTTCCCCTATTGTTGCTTTGTTTATCGGCGTACGCATTGACTGCGACGTAGTGCCGGTTCCGGCACGTCCGCGACCGCGCAACTATCGATTCACCAACTGACGATCGGGGCGCCGAGCGGAGCAAACGTCGATATTGCGTCCGCTACGTAACCCCGTTGCAACGTCACCTCAGCAAATCGTTAGGCGTCGGCTGGGCGATTGATTGATTGCCGGAATAAGTTGATGGGATTCGGCCAAGCGCAGAACTTCCAATTGGGAATGGTGCACATGACAGCTCAGGGAGTGACAGCGGGTCTAGCGCGGCCATTGGCTGCCGAAGGGGACCGCGCGAGACCGAATCGCCAGGCGAGCGAACAGGCGAAACTGCTGAAAGCGCGGGACAACGTCTCCAACTGGTGGCCCCTGGCGCGCATCTACCTCGTCGTCGCCGTTTCCGTCGGCGGCGCGGTATGGGTGATGGAGGCCGCCCGGGCCGGGGAGATATCCTGGTGGTGGACCCTGCCGTCGACCATTGCCGCCATCTTCGCTATCGGCGCCTCCCAGCATCAGTTCGGCGGCGTGATCCACGAGGGCACGCATTACATCCTGTTCGCCAATCGCAAGCTCAACGAGCTTGCCTCCGACTGGCTCGGCGCATTTCCGATTTTCACGACGACGTATCACTATCGCCTGCACCATCTGGCGCATCATCAGTTCGTCAACGATCCGGTGCGCGATCCCGACATCAGCCAGCTGCACGACAGCAACCATTGGCTCGACTTCCCCATCACCCACGTCGAAATCCTGTGGTCGCTGCTGAAGCAGCTCTGGCTGCCGAACCTATTTCGCTACACGATCATCCGCGCCAAATACTCCTCGCTCGGCGGCGGCGAGCACAATCCCTACAACGATCCCGATCGCCCCGGCTCCGCCTGGCCGCTGCGTGCCGGCATCCTGTTCGCCGTCGGTGCCCCGGCAGTAATCGTGCCGCTGACGGTGATGGGCAACTGGCTGGCGGTCGCGATTGCGCTGCCGGTGATGTGGGCGCTTGTCGTCGGCCTACTCTGGCGGCTGCCCGAAAGCGCTTTTCCGCGCACGCGCCTCGCATCCGTCATTCCGCTGCGCATGATCGGCATCTACCGCGTCAGCTATCTCGCGCTGCTGTACGGCGCGATCTCCGCGATCCAGCTCGCGAGCGGCGTCGACGCGTGGACCTACTTCGCCCTGCTGTGGATCCTGCCGCTGTTCACGACGTTCCCGCTGTTCATGATCCTGCGCCAGTGGGTGCAGCACGGCAACGCCGACCGCGGCCGCTATACCAACACGCGCGTGTTCCTCGTCGGCCCGATCATGCGCTATGCGGTGTTTCCCTTCGGCATGGACTACCACCTGCCGCATCACCTCATGGCCTCCGTGCCGCACTACAACCTGAAGCGCCTGCACGAGCTGATGCTCGAGGACCCCGAGTATCGCGACAAGGGCGTCATCGTCGAAGGCTACTTCGGCAGCGAGGAAAATGCGCACGGCCATCCGACGGCCATGGGCGTCCTCGGCGAGAAATATGCCCCCAAGAGCGGCGAGGCGGTCTACGTCGACAACGCGGCGATCGAATATGCCGACATCGCCGACGCTGCCGGCATCGCCCGCGAGGTCGAGGCATCGCTGCGCAAGGCCTGACGCCGACGCTGGCGTCGGAAGCCTGACCGTACCGGCTCCGGCTGGCGGCTAGGTGAGCGCTTCACCCAACGAAGCGCTCTCCTGGCGCAAGGCCGCGCATCGCGCCGCAACGGCTCGGGCAGAGCGTCCGTTAGCGCCGCCGACTGGGCTTTGGCGACAGGACCCCGTGCAGGGCCGGTCAGCGGTGCAATAAATGGATTGACGGGGTATTGCATTGCTCTTCAGGATTGCTTCTTTGCTGGGTTGACCCCGTCGCGGTACTTCAACCCAAGCCTGCCCGCCAAAAAGGAATATCGTGCTGACGCGAATTTCGTCGCCGCGGCCTAGCGACACCATCCCACCCGAAAACGACTCCGTGCCCTCGCGCCTCACGGCCGTGTACCATGTCGCGTCCGCGGCCGACGCGATCGACGCGCGCGCCGAGGCGATCGCGGTCGAGCAGAGCGTCGAGCTTCCGCTCAGCGCCATCGACAGCGAGTCAGTGCTGCGCGACATCGTCGGCGAGGTCCTCGACGTCCAAGAGCTGCGCCGCGGCGTTTTCGCGGTGCGCGTGTCGCTATCGGTCGCCACCACCGGTCTGGAAGCAGGGCAACTCATCAACACCCTGTTCGGCAACGCATCGATCTTCGATGACGTGACTCTGGCCGACGTCGAACTCCCGCCTGAAGCTGCGACCCACTTCGGCGGCCCGAACCACGGCATCGACGGACTGCGCGCACGCGTTGGCGCAAGCGCCCGGGCGGTGACGTGCAGCGCGCTGAAGCCGCAGGGCCTCGCCAGCAGCGCGCTCGCAAATCTGGCTGTGCAGCTTGCGCGTGGTGGCATCGACTTCGTCAAGGATGACCACAACCTTGCCGACCAGGAATATAGTCCGTTCGCCGAGCGCGTCGCCGCGTGCGCGCGCGCCGTCGCCGCCGCAAACCGCCAGACGGGCGGCGCGACGCGCTATGTCCCGAACGTGACCGGCAGCCTCGACGCCGTGCGCGCACAGTTGCGCGTCGTCACCGAGGAGGGATTGGACACCGTCCTCGTCGAGCCGATGATCAGCGGCCTGCCGGACTTCCACCTCATGACGCGGTCGTTTCCACACATTGCCTTCATCGCGCATCCCTCCATGGCTGGGGCGGCACGCATCGCGCCACCACTCCTGCTCGGCAAGCTTTTCCGGCTCTTTGGCGCCGACGCGACCATCTTCCCGAACTATGGCGGCCGTTTCAGCTATTCGCCCGAGACCTGCCGCACCCTCGCCGCCGCGGCTCGCGAAGAATGGGACGGCCTCAAGCCCTGCATGCCCGCGCCAGCCGGCGGCATGTCGCTCGATCGTGTGCCCGAGCTTCTGGATTTTTACGGCGATCGCACCATGTTGTTGATTGGTGGAAGCCTGCTGGCTGCAAGGGGCAGGCTGACCGAGGAGGCGCGAGCCTTCGCGTCGAAAGTGGCTCGGCATTTCGAGACGACATGACTGCAGGAGACGATAGCGGCAAGCCCGTTCGCGAGGCGCAGCCCGGCTTTCGCTGGGACGGCGTAGATTTGCTTGCCTACAAGGAGGAGGGCGCCGCCCCGTTCAAGGGCATCACGCGCCAGCTGCTGTTCCAGCGCAGCGAACTTGGATGCGAGCTGCGCTATTTCGAGATCGAAGCTGGAGGCTACTCCACGCTCGAGCGTCACGAGCACGTGCATGCGGTGATGATCCTGCGCGGCGCGGGGCATTGCCTCGTCGGCGACGATGTCCGTGCCGTTGCCGAGCGCGACCTCGTGTTCATCCCGCCGCTCACCTGGCATCAGTTCCGGGCAACCTTGGATCAGCCGCTCGGTTTCCTCTGCATGGTGAACGCTCAGCGCGACAAGCCACAACTCCCGACGCTCGAGCAGCTCGACGAGTTGAAACAGAGCGCCGCGGTTGCCGCGTTCCTCGAAGGCGCTCCACTCTAGCCGGAGAAGTCATCCAAGCTGCCTCCGCCGCCCGAGCGGCTGCTACGCCTCTGTCATCCGGATTCATTCCCGGGATACATCCGGCCGCTCGCTCTGGTGCTGGCCGCATGCTGGTTCCCGCCAACAAGTGCCGGGATGGCCGTTGAGAGGAAGGCACGCGATCGCCTCCCCACATCCGTCATCCCACGCAGGTGGGGGACCCAGCAAAGCTTCCCTCAGCTCGCGTCAATTCAAGAGCTTACCCTTGACAGCCGCCGGCATAAATAGCTAGAAGACTATATAGCCAAAGAGGCATATATGATTCAGCACTATGCAGATCAGCCCCTCGATCGCGTATTCGCCGCGCTCTCGGATCCGACGCGCCGCGCCATTCTCGCGCGGCTCGCCAAGGGCGAGGCGACAGTCAACGAGCTGGTCGAGCCCTCGGGCGTCAGCCAGCCGACGATCTCAAAGCACCTGAAGGTTCTGGAAACGGCCGGTCTCGTTGAGCGTGGACGCAGCGCGCAGTTCCGACCCGTGCGCCTCAGCGCCGCCCCTCTGGCGCAGGCGGCGGAATGGCTTGGCGGATACGAGCAGTTCTGGGCTGACAGCCTCGATCGTCTCGATGGCTACGTGAAAACTCTGCAGCAGAAGGAGAAGCGTCATGCAGGCAAGCGCAGGGGCAAATGAGCCCGTGAGCGAGCGCGAGCTCACGATCACGCGCATATTCGAGGCGCCTGCCCGGCTGCTGTTCGAAGCCTACTCGACGCCCGAGCACATCAAGCGCTGGTTCGGTCCGGTGGGTTGGCCGGTGACGCTGTGCGAGATGGATTTTCGTGTCGGCGGCAAATTCCGCTTCGCCATGACCGGCCCGAGCGGCAGGCAGAACACGCCCTTTGGCGGCGAGTATCTCGAAATCATTCCGGATCGCAAGATCGTCTACGACAACGGCTTCGAAACGAAAGGGGCCGGGCGGATGGTTGTCACGGTCACGTTCGACGAACTCGGTGGCGGCAGGACGAAGCTCACCATGCACACCGTATTTGAGAGCATCGCCATGTACAAATCGCACACGTCGCGCGGCTTCGAGCAGGGCACGAACTCGGGCCTCGACCAGCTTGCCGATCTCGTGGCCGAGCTGGCGCGCGATGGGACGTGACGAAGGAAAATAGGCCCCCGATGCCAATCACCGCCATCAAGCCACGCAATATTGCCAGGTAGATGAGCGCGTTCTTAGTACCCTCTCCCCATTCGCAAGGGCACCGCGATGGGGCGAGGGAATACGCGCTCCGACCGCGCAACGCCGCCGCACACAAATCATCCCTCAGCTTGTGTCGCCCAACAAAAAAAGGGCCGCGAGCATCGCCCGCAGCCCCGATTTGTCGCCTTCAGGCGTCGATCACCAGAACGAGAAGCCACCCTTGTTGCCGAAGAAGGGCTTCTTCGGCCTGCGGCGGTCGTAGCCGTAGCCGTACTGCGGGCCATATCCGCTATAGCCCCAGTAGTCGTCATAGAACTCCGGCTTCGGCTTCGGACGCAGGATGATGCCGCCCTGCGGCTCGCCGCTCAGCAGCACGATGAAGTCGGTCGCCTTGCCGGTTTCCTTGTGTGCGGCCTCGTCGGAGATGATCAGCGACGACCCCGGCAGCACCAGCTCGGAGATGCGGTCGACGGTCTCCTGCGGGATTTCGATGCGGTCGAGTGCGGATGTGGCCCCGGCAAGATCGGTCGGGATCGCCTCCACCTTCGCGTTGCGCGAGATGCGGTTCATGCCACTGCTCTTCTCCGGCTCGCCGGGCTGGCGTCCCGCGATCGAAACGACCATCCAATGCATCTCACGCGCGCCGGGCTTGTAGTCGGCGGCCGTGAACGTGTACGTGCCGATCGGCTGGTCCGGATCGTGGATCACGACGTCGCCTTCGTAGATCTGCTCGTAGTCCTGACGGATGTAGAGCTTGCCCGTCTTGCGGCTGATGAACACCGACACAGGCGACAGCTTGCGCTCGGCATCGCGTGCAGCAGCGGTGGCGGCATCCTTCTCAGCTTCCGCGGCCTTGGCGATCTCGTCGGCACGCTGCGCCTCCTCGAGCGCGGGCTTGGTCAGTGCCTGCACCTGCTCGAGCTTGGCCTTGGTTTCGGCGACCTTGGCCTCAGCCTTGGCCTTCTGATCCTCGGCGCGCTTGATTGCCTTTTCCTTCGTAGCGCGCGACAGGATGCGCTCTGCGTCGGCAAGCCAGGATATCGCGCGCTTGTTCGCGTTCTCGGCGTTCTTCAGGTCGCGCGCCGCTTTTGCGCTCTCGCGCTGCTTCTGCTTTGCCGCAGCGCGCGCCGATGTTGCCTTCTTGCCCAGCTCATCGGCTTCCGCCGACTTGGCCGCGCTGATCGCCTGCAAGGTTGCCGTGCGCGTCGCCAGCTCCGGCGGATCGTTCTGACCGCCGCCGTCGTAACGCGTGCTTTTCCCTTCCGCTGCCGGCTGCGGCATGGTGATCGCCGCCGGCGTCAGCACCGCGACCTCGTTACGGAACGGCCTCGGCTTGAACAGGTTGGGATGCGAGATCGCCACCGGCTCCATGTTGTTGCGCGAGACGACCACGCGCATGCCGAGCTTGGTCATGTCGAAGAGGCGGCCGGCGAAATCGTGGCGCAGACGTACGCAGCCGTGCGAGGCCGGATAGCCCGGCAGCGCGCCCGCGTGCAAAGCGATGCCCGTCCACGTGATGCGCTGCATGAACGGCATCGCGGCATCGTCGTAGCGGTTCGAGTAGTGCTCCCGGTTCTTCTGCAGGATCGAGTAGATGCCGGGCGGCGTGTCGTTCGGCGTGGCGCCGCTCGAGATCGGCCCATGCATGATGGCGCCGTCCTTGTCGTAAATTGTCACCCGCTGGTCACCCAGCGAGACGACGGCCAGCACCGGCCGTCCGGGCGTGCGCGAGCTCTGCTCGACCTGGTCCGCATCGTCTCTGTCGTAAGAGCGATCGTTGCGCGCAGATGCCGATCCGGCGGCGCCGGCGACGGCGAGGGCGGTAAAGGCAGCCAGTGAGATAACGGAGCGACGACTGGACAGCGCGGGGAAAATTGACATGACGATAACCCTTAGGAAGGCCTAACCGCTGATCTAACTAGAGATTTCCTAAACTCCGATTAGCGCGGTTAGATCCATTGGAAGGTAATTGCGCTGCATCGGCCTATACGGTGCTGCGGCTGCCTATACAATTTACATCTATGATCGGGCGGTTCAATTGACGACCACCTCCACTGGTATCCGCCGATACGGCTTTTTGCGGGAAGTGCTGCGGCGATTCGTTGGCATCGGCCCACCGGGCACGGGCTAATTACTTGCCGATCTCCTCGAACACCCCAGTTAACCCTTGGCCAGTTAACCGCTGGATTGTGAGTTTCGGGCTCTTTCAGGCTCTGGAGGCAACGATGTGGCGTCGATTGGCTGTTGCGAGCCTGACCTTGGCGGCCGTTTTGGCCGGCGCTCCGGTCCGAGCAGAGCCGCAGCCGGGCCCAAAGTATGCGAAAACGCCGACCGGATACCTGATGGTGCTGCGGCAGGGTGACGACGTCATCGCCAGCATCGAGCAACTCGCCGAGCGCGAGGCAATCCCGAGCGCCAGCATTACGGGCATCGGATTTGCTCACGACATCACTTTCGGCTTCTACGACTTCGCGAAGAAGGAATTTGATCCGAAGACCTTCCACGACATGGAGATCGCCGGCATGACCGGCAGTATCGCCTGGAAGGAAGGCAAGCCTTCGGTCCATCTCCACGCGTCCGCGGCCGGACGTGATTTCAACGCTGTCGGCGGCCACGTGCTGAAGGCCGAAGTGGGCACCGGCTCGGCCGAGATCACGCTGATCACGCACGACAGGAAGCTGGAGCGAAAGGTGGATCCCCGCCTCGGCGTCAATGTCCTGCAGCTGGACGCCGGTACAACACCGTCTCCGTAGGACACAGAACACAGCGCCTGAGAAATGATTTTTGCGCCGCTCTGCTGCGTGCTGCCGCGGTCCTCACTCTCCGCCACGCCTCCTACGCCATACCCTCCCGCAACACGCACTGGACCATATTCGCTTCCGACCCTATCAGTCCGACGCGTGAAGGATCGGTCTTGGCCGCGAGCGTTGGCGAGATCGCGCGGCGGCGCAACCGCCGACGCGGTCGAAGGCCAAGCAGACGTCATTCACGACGACGCGATGTCCCGGTCCCGCTGCAGGTCCGGTGTCGTCGGGAGCTGGAAGGAGCTGAAAATGACGATGACCGACCAGGTCGAAGCGAACGCCAGACCCTTGCTGATAGGATCGTTGCTGTTCGAGGGGCTCGACCAAATCGATCTGACGGGGCCGTTCGAAGTGCTTTCACGCGTCCCCGGCGCGAACTTGCAGCTGTTCGCCAAATCGACTGCACCCGTGCGCGATGTCCGCGGGCTCGCCCTCACGCCGGACGCGACCTTGTCCGAAGCCCCGCAGCTCGACGTGCTGCATGTGCCCGGCGGCTTCGGTCAGGAAGCGCTGATGGACGACCGTGAAACGCTCGACTGGATCGCGAGACAGGCGTCGGGCGCGCAGTTCGTTTTCTCGGTGTGCACCGGCGCGCTGATCTGCGGGGCGGCCGGCCTGCTCAAAGGAAAGCGTGCCACGACGCACTGGTCGTCACATCACTTGCTGGCTTTATTTGGTGCCACCGCTGTCGATGAACGGGTCGTCGTCGACGGCAACCTCGTCAGCACGGCCGGCGTCACGGCCGGCATCGACGGGGCTTTGCGTTTGGCCGCGCTGCTTCGCGGCGACGATGCCGCGCGCACGATCCAGCTCTATATGGAATACGCGCCCGCGCCGCCCTTCGACAGCGGCACGCCCGACCGCGCGCCCGCCGCGGTGCTCCAGGCAGCACGCGCCACCTTTGCCGACATCACGCGGCAGCGAGAAGCCACCGCCCGCCGCGTTGGTCAGCGGCTAGGCATCGCTTAGCGCCTGAGTTCATCTCAAACGCGAACCGGGGACAGGCGTGAAGCCCATCCCCGGCAAAACAATACAGTGTCGTGCAGGAATGCCTACTTGAGCGGCACTACATCTTCGCGACCACCGAACTTGTAGTTGACACCAAAGCGTACGACGTCGATGTCATGTTTCAACGTCTTGGCGCCGAGAACCGCGCCGGTACCTGAAGTGCCAAGCTCGTAGCTCTGCTCGTTGAAGTCGTAGCGCAGATACTCAGCGCGCAGCGACCAGTTGCTGGCAATCAGCGTCTCGACGCCACCGCCGTACACCCAGCCGTCGACGGTTTCGCTGGCAGTCTTGCTGTATTGTCCGGCTGCGGCGGGACGGCAGTGGCCAAACTGAGCACCGTCCGGACAAGTCTGATTAAACGTCGTGTCACCCCACGCGTAACCGGCAGTCACGAACGGCAGGAAAGAACCGATCGCGTAGCCGAGTCGGCCGCGGACGCTGCCCAGACTGTCGATCTTGTAGCTTTGGGTCAGATAGTTGCCGTCGCGCTCCGTGCTCTCCGAGCCAAGGAATGAGAAATCGACCTCTGCGCCGACGACCAGATTGCTAGCCTGGAGGTTGTAACCAAGCTGACCGCCAACGAGCCCGCCTTCAAGACTGGGACGAGGCGGTCCGGCAGGTGCGGGATCGGCACCCGGGTAGTCGATGTCGGCCCAGCTGTAGCCACCGTGGGCACCCACATAGAGGCCAGACCAGTTATAGTGATCTCCTGCAGCCGCCGGAGTAGCAAGAACCACAGCGCTGACGACAGCGCCAAATACGCCCGCACGCAACATACGCAACCCCCCAAACACGCACTAAACAAACTTCAATACCCAAAATGGGTACGTCATCAGATCATACCCCTCAAGCGGGAACAGTGACGGCCTATGACTATCTATAGGTGTGTGGCGAATCAGCCACCATCTTTGGCGACAAGCTCGCTTGCCAGTCGAAATATGTTATGAAAAATCAAAGGCTTGGTCTGGTCAGTTGACGATGGAAATCATCGCAGCCTGCCAAGTCCGGGCGCGTGCAGGGGCAGCGACCCTTAGCTTTGCAGCCGCTCGTAGATTCTAAATATCCAGGTCGTGCGCGAACGCAGCGCGCTCCTGAATGAACCGGAACCGCGCCTCAGGCTTCGAGCCCATCAGCGCGTTGACCGCTTCACCGATCGTGGAACGGTCGCCTTCGCCGATCTCGACCTTCAGAAGCGTGCGCTTCTTGGGGTCCATCGTCGTCTCTTTGAGCTGCGGCGCATTCATCTCGCCAAGGCCTTTGAAGCGCGACACTTCCACCTTTGCGCCCGCTTTGAACTCCTTGGCGATCAGCTCCTCGCGATGCTTTTCGTTGCGCGCATAGACCGATTTCGCCCCATGCGTCAGCTTGAACAGCGGCGGCACGGCCAGGAACAGATGGCCGTTCTCGATCAGCGCCGGCATCTCCTGATAGAAGAACGTGATCAGCAGCGAAGCGATGTGCGCGCCGTCGACGTCGGCGTCGGTCATGATGATCACGCGCTCATAGCGCAGGTCGCCGTCATTGTATTTGGCTCCGGTCCCGACACCCAGTGCCAGGATGAGATCGGCAAGCAGCTGGTTCTGCGACAGCTTGGCGGACGATGCGTTCGCAACGTTGAGGATCTTGCCCCTCAGAGGCAGGATGGCTTGGGTCTCGCGCTGGCGTGCGCTCTTGGCTGAGCCGCCGGCCGAGTCGCCCTCGACGATGAAGATCTCCGTGCCCGCTGCGGTCTGGATGGTGCAGTCGGCGAGCTTGCCCGGCAGCCGCAGCTTGCGCGTCGCCGACTGCCGCCCGACTTCTTTCTCCCGCTTGCGCTTCAGCCGATCTTCGGCCTGATCGATCGTCCACTCGAGCAGGCGCGTTGCCTGCTGCGGGCTCTCGGTCAGCCAGTGGTCGAACGCATCCTTCACCGTCGACTCGACGATGCGCGTTGCTTCCTGCGTTGCGAGCTTGTCCTTGGTCTGGCCCTGGAACTCGGGCTCGCGGATGAACACCGACAGCATCGAAGCCGCCGTGCCGGTCACGTCCTCTGCGGTGATCTGAGCGGCTTTTCGGTTGCCGACGCGATCGCCGAACTCTCGCAGTCCCTTGGACAGCGCAGAGCGCAGGCCGTTCTCGTGCGTGCCGCCTTCGCCGGTGGGAATGGTGTTGCAGTAGGAGCGCGAGAAGCCGTCGGCGTCTGCCACCCACGCGACCGCCCACTCCACCGAGCCGTGCTTGCCTTCGCGCTCGACGTTGCCGGCGAACAGGTCCTTGGTCACCAGCGTCTGCCCAGCGATCTCCGAGCTGAGATAGTCCTTGAGGCCGCCGGGGAAGTGGAACTCCGCCTCGGGCAGCGTGTCGTCTTTGATAAGCTCGGGGTCGCACTTCCAGCGGATCTTTACGCCGCCGAACAGGTACGCCTTCGACCGCGCCATCTTGAACAGCCGCGCCGGCTTGAAGTGCACACCCTTGCCGAAAATCTTCTCGTCCGGATGGAAGCGCACCTTGGTGCCGCGCCGGTTCATCACCGGGCCGAGCTTCTCCAGCTTGCCCTGCGCAACACCACGCGAGAACGTCATGCGATAGAGCTGCTGGCTGCGCGCCACCTCGACTTCGCACAGGTCCGACAGCGCGTTGACGACCGAGATGCCGACGCCGTGCAATCCGCCCGAGGTGTTGTAGGCCTTGCCCTCGAATTTGCCGCCCGCGTGCAGCGTGCACATGATGACTTCGAGTGCGCTCTTGTTCTTGAATTTCGGGTGCGGGTCGACGGGAATGCCGCGGCCGTTGTCGGTGACCGACAGGAAGCCTTCCGCGTCCAGCTCCACCTCGATCCACGTCGCGTGGCCGGCCACGGCCTCGTCCATCGAGTTATCGATGACTTCCGCGAACAGGTGGTGCAGCGCCTTCTCGTCCGTGCCGCCGATATACATGCCAGGACGCCGGCGCACCGGCTCGAGGCCTTCGAGGACCTCGATATCCGCTGCCGTGTAGGCCTCGGAAGCATCATTCGTGCGTGCGCGGGCCGTCTTGTCGCTCATGAGGTTTTCGATCGTTGCGAAGAGGTCGCGTACGACTCCGGCCATGTGTCTGTCCCGTCGATCTGACGTGCCGCAAGCACGGAACGCGGGGACTGGGGCCGAGAGCGGCGAATCCCTGGTTGGTCGTTGCTGCAGACCTCGCACGCCGCAGCCGGCCTTGGCAAGCGCCCGTGTTTTTCAGGCAACTCAGCTTGGCCGTCGGCTGTGGACGAAGCAGGCCCGCCGCCGCTCCGGCGCTGACAATTTGCACGCCCCGGCCAAAGCAATCTTAGGGGGTTCTGATGCCTCATTTCGCTCCCGGGACGGGAACAACAAGGTCAACAACGAGGAGAGAGTGATCATGGCATCGACAGGCGAAGACGACACCGGCACCGATGCACACACCTGCCGCGAGGCCTCTGCGGTCTTCACCTCCGCCAAAGAGCTTCAGTCGGCCATCGATGCACTCCTTGCATCTGGCTTTACACGCGATGATCTGAGCGTGCTCGGCAGCGAGAAGGCGCTTCACGCCAAGTTCGGCGCCAAAATCCCCGATGCGGCCGAACTGGCCGACATTCCCGACACACCTCGCGGCACGTTCGTCTCCAGCGACACGCGCACTGAGGGCCTGGCCGCCCTTGCCGGCATTCCGGTCTATATAGGTGGAGCGGGTGCTGCGGCGATCGCCGGTGTTGGCGGAGCCGCTGTCCTCGCCACGGCCGGTGCCGCGCTGGGAGCAGGGCTAGCCGCTGGAGCGCTGGGGCTGTATTGCGCCAAGCGCATGGAGAAGCGACACGCCGACCAGATCGACAAGCATTTGGACCACGGCGGCCTCGTGCTCTGGGTTCGCACCGACGACCAGGGCGAGGAGGTGAAGGCCATGCAGGTCCTGCGCTCCAAGGACGCCAGCGACCTTCGAATGCACACCGTCACCTTGCCGTCGGGTGCCGATGCTGTGCCCTTCCACGACGCCCAGCCAGATCCGTTCCTCTGGAAATGACGTAATCGGCGAGCCATTCGGGCCGCACAGGTTGGCCATATCGCCGGCAAGCGATTATAAGCGCGCTTCCGGCAAGGCATCGCGTTGGGTGCCCACTCCCACAGGGCTCTCCAAGCGGCCCCAATAAGCGACCAAGAACAATGACGATCCCGCCAGCTGGCGGCTCGGGGCATGAGCCGCCAGCTCCCCGCACCAAATCACGCTTTGACCCGCGGCTGCTGATGCTCGTGCCGGGGCTGGTATGGGCCGGCAACGCCATCGTCGCGCGTGCCGTCTCGACGGAAGTGCCGCCCATCGGGCTGGCATTCTGGCGCTGGGTTGTCGCCGCGCTGGTTGTTGCGCCCTTTGCATGGCGCCACGTCCGCCGCGACATGCCGGTCATGCTGGCGCGTTGGCCGATCATGCTGCTGCTGTCGGCGCTCGGCATCGCGTTCTTCAATGCCGCGCTCTACATTGCCGCGCACGAGACCACGGCGCTCAACATCGTGATGCTGCAGACGTCGTTGCCCGTGCTCGTCGTCTTCGCGACTTACCTTCTTTTCAAAGATGCGGTGACGGCGACCCAGGCCATCGGCATCGTCCTGTCGATCTCCGGCGCGTTGACACTCATCACCCACGGCGACGCCCATGTGCTGACGCACCTGACATTCAACACCGGCGACCTCTGGATGCTATCGGCCTGTGTCGATTATGCGCTCTACACCGCGCTGCTTCGCCTTCGCCCCGACGTGCACCCGCTGAGTTTCCTCTTTGCCAGCTTCGTCATCGGCGCGGCGTTGCTTGTGCCGTTCTATGTCGCCGAGTCGTCGCTGGGCTTCCCGATGCCGCTCAACACACACGCGCTCCTGGCCGTCGGGTATGTGGCCATCTTCGCGTCCGCCATCGGCTATTTCGCCTACAACCGGTCGGTTGAGCTGCTGGGAGCCAACACCGCCGGGCTCGCCGTCTATCTGGTGCCGGTCTTCGGAACTATTCTGGCAATCCTGCTGCTGGGTGAGCATCCACAGATCTACCACTTCGTCGGCATCGGCCTTATCGCCGCTGGCATCGTTCTCGCGACGCGCCGACGGGTTTAGCCCGGCACGTTGTCGATCAGCCGCGTCTTGCCGAGCCACACGGCACCGAGCACGCGTAGCGGCTTCTCGCCGATCCGCGACACGACCTTGAGCGTGTCGGCTTCCCGTACGGAGATATAGTCGACCTTGTTGAAGCCCGCGTCCGCGAGCTCGTTCGCCGCGGCCATGCCTAACGCCGTGATCTCGGGCAGTTCATGCTCCTGCGGCGGCGACATCGGATCGCTGAACAGCGGCGTCGCCCGCGGCGCCCTGGCACCCTTGCTGCCCGCGGCCCCGCTGACGATCTCCTTGGCCTTGACCGCCACCTCGCGCAGCACGCGATTGAGCATCGGAGCCACCTGCCGCTCCTCCGCCGAAAGGTAGACGTTGCGCGACGACAGCGCGAGGCCGTCACTCTCGCGTTCTGTCTCTACGCCGGCGATGTCCAGCGGAATGTCGAGGTCTCGCACCATCTGCCTGACCACGCACAGCTGCTGGTAGTCCTTCTCGCCGAACACTGCGACATCGGGCGTCGCCGCCCCGAACAGCTTGACGCAAACGGTCGCCACGCCGCCGAAGAAGTGCGGCCGGAATTCCGATTCGAGCCCTTGTGCAGCGCCCGCCGGCAGGATGCGCGTCGCGAACCCTTCCGGGTACATGTCGGCAACCGTGGGTGCCCATACGAGGTCGCTTTTCACCGTGGCAAGCTTGGCAAGGTCGCCCGCCTCGTCGCGCGGATAGCGGGCGAGGTCCTCGTGCGGCGCGAATTGCCCCGGATTGACGAAGATCGAAACCACGGTCCGGTCTGCCAGCTCGCCCGCGCGGCGTATCAGCTTGATATGCCCCGCATGCAGGGCGCCCATGGTGGGCACGAGGGCGATCTTTAGGCCCTGGCGGCGCCAGTCGGCCACGACGGCCCGCAAATCTGGAACGCTCCGGACGACGTCGGGTTTGTTGGACACGTATCAAGCCTCGCAAGCTTTCAGCGTGGCAACCTCTGGCGAGGCCGGCGCCCCGCGTCAAGCCCGCCCGATCAAGCCCGCAATGTGGCCAACCGCCCCGTCCGCGATCCTGTGGGCGCCGGGCGCGCACCCGCCCGCGATTTGCTACACTCCGGCAACACGAATCGCGTGCACGGCGTTAGATGTCCGAGGACCCGGATGGTTGCAGTGAAGAATGCCGAGCAGGGCCGTGAGGTGATCGAGTGGGCCAAGGTGCCGCCGCGCGATGAAATCGCCGCGCACTACCTGCACGATGAGCAGCGCCTGCTCGACCGTCTGATTGAGCGCGCCGTTTTCTCCGAGGACGAGCGCCGCCGTACTTCCGATCTCGCCCGCCGGCTCGTGCACGCCGTCCGCAGCGACCGCGCCAATCATGCCGGCGTCGATGCATTCATGCGCGAGTATGGCCTGTCGAGCGACGAGGGTGTGATCCTCATGTGTCTCGCCGAGGCACTGCTGCGCATTCCCGACAGCGACACCGCGGACGATCTGATCGCCGAGAAGCTGTCTGGCGGCCGCTGGGAAAAGCACCTCGGCCACTCCGACAGCATGTTCGTCAACGCGTCGACCTGGGCGCTCATGCTCACTGGACGCATCGTCAAGCTACGTGACGCGCAGGGCGCCAACCCGTTCGATGCCTTGAAGCGCCTGGTCGCGCGCTCGGGCGAGCCGGTGATCCGTCAGGCCGTGCGTCAGGCCGTCAAGGTGCTCGGCGACCAGTTCGTGCTCGGCCGCACCATTCGCGAGGCCATCTCGCGCGCCGAGGACTGCCAGGAGAAGGGCTATCTCCTTTCCTACGATATGCTGGGCGAAGCCGCGCGCAGCGAAAAGGACGCTGAAGCCTATTTCGACCGCTACCTCGCCGCCATCGACGCCGTCGGTCAGGCAGCCGGGCCGTTCGGCATTCTGCACGCCGACGCGCTCTACGCACGCCCCGGCATTTCGGTGAAGCTCTCCGCGCTCCATCCCAGATTCGAGCCCGGCAAGGAGGAGCGTCTTGCCGGAGAGCTCGCTCCGCGCCTGTTCACGCTGGCGCGCACGGCTCGCGCCCGCGGCCTCACTCTCACCATCGACGCCGAGGAGCAGGACCGCCTCGACCTGACGCTCGATATGTTCGCGCGCATGCTGACAAGCCCCGCGCTCGAGCATTGGAACGGCCTCGGCCTGGCAGTGCAGGCGTACGGCAAGCGCGCCGTTCCAACGCTCCGTTGGTTGCGCCGTCTCGCCGAGCACACCGGCAAGCGCATCCCCGTACGTCTCGTCAAGGGCGCCTACTGGGACAGCGAGATCAAATGGGCGCAGGAGCGTGCGCTCGCCGACTATCCCGTCTTCACCCGCAAGCAGCACACCGACGTTTCCTATCTCGCCTGCATGAAGTTGCTGCTCAGCGACCGCAAGGCGTTCTACCCGCAGTTCGCGACGCATAATGCCTATTCCATCGCCGCCACCCACGTGGCAGCGGGCCAGACGAAATTCGAATTCCAGCGTCTGCATGGCATGGGCGAGCCGCTTTACGACCAGATCGTTGGCGAAACGGGCACGCTGAAGCGTCCCTGCCGCATCTACGCGCCGGTCGGTAGTCACGAGGAGCTTCTGCCTTACCTCGTGCGGCGCCTGCTCGAGAACGGTGCCAACACATCCTTCGTCAACCGACTGGCCGATGACGAGGCTGCAGTCGAAGATCTGATCCAGGATCCCGTTAAAGCGGCCGAGGCAGAACGCGCCGGCTCCGGCGCCGGCCAGTCCACTTCGATCCCACGCCCGCGCGACATCTTCATGCCGCAGCGCATGGCGGCGGCCGGCCTCGCACTTACTCAGTCGACAGTGCGCACCGCGCTGTTCGCAGAGATGGGCGACGCTCTCGACGACGTGTACGAGACCGGCCCCATCATCGGCGGCAAGGAAGCGCTCGGCAGCGAGGGCGAAAGCATCGTCAGCTGCCCGCACGACCGCCGCGAGCGCATCGGCACCGTGCACGTGACGACGCCCGCCCAGGCTGATGTCGCCATCGGCCGTGCCACCGCTGCGGCGTTGTCATGGGACAAGCTCGGCGGCGACAAGCGCGCCGACATTCTCGCCGCCGCCGCCGATCTCTTCGAGCGCGACAAGGCGCGCCTCATGGCGATCATCATCCGCGAGGCTGGCAAGACGCTGGAGGACGCCCAGGGCGATGTCCGTGAGGCTGTCGACTACCTGCGCTACTACGCGCTGGAGGCGCGCCGTCTGTTTGCCAGCCCCGTGGTGCTTCCCGGCCCGACCGGCGAACGCAACACCCTGAGCCTGCACGGGCGCGGCGTGATTGCGTGCATATCGCCCTGGAATTTTCCACTCGCGATCTTCACCGGGCAGGTCGCGGCAGCACTCGCTGCTGGCAACGCGGTGCTCGCCAAGCCTGCCGAGCAGACGCCCATCACCGCATTCATGGCGACCAAGCTGCTGCACGAGGCCGGCGTCCCCGGCGACGTGCTGCATCTGTTGCCCGGAAGCGGTCGCCTCGGCGCCGCGCTGGTCAAGGACGCACGCATCAAAGGCATCGCCTTCACCGGATCGAACGAGACGGCTTGGTCGATCCAGCGCGCGCTCGCCGATCGCCGCGGCGCGATTATCCCGTTCATCGCCGAAACCGGCGGCATCAATGCCATGATCGCCGACAGCTCCGCGCTGCCCGAGCAGGTGGTGCGCGATGCCGTCCGCTCCGCCTTCAATAGCGCCGGCCAGCGCTGCTCGGCTGCGCGCGTCCTCTTCCTGCAGGAGGACACCGCCGACGTCACGATCGATATGCTCGTCGGCGCCATCGAAGCGCTCGAGGTCGGCGATCCGTTCGAATATTCGACCGATATTGGCCCAGTCATCGACGAGGAGGCGCAGGACGACCTCGAAGGCCACAAGATCAAGATGCAGCGCGATGGCCGTCAGCTTGTCGATCTGCTGCTGCCCGAGGGTTGCCGCGCCGGCAGCTACGTCACGCCGGCAGCATTCGAGATCGACAGGCTGTCAGTGCTCGATCGCGAGGTGTTCGGCCCCATCCTTCACGTGGTGCGCTACGATCGCGGCGCGCTCGACAAGGTGGTCGCCGCCATCAACGCCACCGGCTACGGCCTGACGCTCGGCCTGCACAGCCGCATCGAGGGCGTGGCCGATTATGTCGCCGAGCACGCAAGGGTCGGTAATCTCTACGTCAATCGCAACCAGATCGGCGCGGTCGTCGGCGTCCAGCCGTTCGGCGGCGAGGGCCTGTCGGGCACCGGGCCCAAGGCCGGCGGCCCCAATTCGCTCTTCGCCTACGCCACCGAGCGCGTCCGCTCCACCGACATTACCGCGACTGGCGGCAACCTTGAGCTTCTCGCTGCGCCCGCAATTACTCGCCGTTGACGTCGCCAGCATATTGCAGGCGGGTGCTCCGATCGCCATGCTTATGGTGAAACGGCACCTTAGAGCTAGTCGAGATGACCACGCGCAAGCCTCCCGCCGGAACGGCGACGCAGCAGACTGCAAAGACCGACACGGCCCGTCCCGTAGCCGCGGGACGTGACGCGTCGCTGCCTGCCGCCTCGTCGGATGCCGAGGTTGCAGCGTTCATCGCCAGGATGAAGCAGGTTGCGCCGGTTGCAACCGCTGATCGCGGCCGCCTGCTGTTCGCCATGGACGCCACCATGAGCAGGGCGCCGACATGGGACCTAGCCCTCAGCCTGCAGGGCGAGATGTTCGCGGCGGTGAAGGAGGTCGGCGGCCTCGACGTCCAGCTCATCTATTTTCGTGGCACCTCGGAATGCCGTGCATCGAAATGGGTGTCGGACCCCGATGCGCTCGCCCGTCTGATGCGCTCCGTCTCTTGCCAGGGCGGGTTGACCCAGATCGGCAAGGTGCTGAGCCACGCGCTCGAGGAGAGTGGCCGGCGCCGGATCAATGCCGTCGTCTACGTTGGCGACAGCATGGAGGAAGATGTCGACCATCTCTGCGCACGCGCCGGCGAGCTGGCTTTGCTCGGCGTTCCCGTGTTCGTATTCCAGGAAGGCGATGACGAGACCGCTGCACGCGCGTTCCGCGAGATCGCCCGACTGACGAAGGGCGCCTTCTGCCGCTTCGACCGCGGCTCCTCACGTCAGTTGCGCGACCTGCTGACCGCTGTCGCGACGTTCGCTGCCGGCGGACGCAAGGCGCTGCTGGCGCTGGGCAAGCAAAGCAGCGGAGCCGGTGCACGTCTGCTCTTGGATCAGCTCAACCCGGGGGCAGCTCGCACCTGATGCTGTATCTCGCACTCGGCCTGGCTGCGCTTTTTCTCGGACTCTACGCCATGCGCGCCTTCTCCAACGCAAACCCCGCCGACGTGGCGCGGCGGTTGCGTGTCGGCGGCGGCATCGTCTCGCTGGTGGGCGCCGGACTCTTATTCATGCGCGGCATGGCAGCGATCGCGATCCCGGTCGGCATGTTCGGCTCATGGCTCATCTGGGGACGGACGACTCCGCCTTGGCTCGGCGGCGGCGGCAATGCACGGCGCACCCCTGGACAGTCTTCTCGCATTGTCACCGACCACCTCGAGATGGAACTCGACCACGATACCGGCGAAATGCACGGTCGCGTCCTGAAAGGGATGTTCGCGCGGCGCAAGATCGAGACGCTGAGCCCGACCGATCTCGCGCTGCTCTGGCAGGACTGCCGCCACGTCGATCCGCAGTCTGCACAGCTGATCGAGGCCTATCTCGACCGCATCTATCCCTCGTGGCGCGAGGATATGGCGCGTGGCGAATCCGACATGAGCCGCGGCCCCGACGGGCGCATGACCGAGCAAGAGGCGCTGGATATTCTCGGATTGAGCGAGGGCGCGGACGAGGAAGCCATCCGCCGTGCGCACCGCGCTTTGATGCTCAAGCTCCACCCGGATCGTGGCGGCTCGACCTATCTCGCGGCCAAGATCAACGAGGCTAAAGACGTGGCGCTCGATGCGCTGAGCAGCTGAGCCCTATTCAGCGCGCACCACGAAGCAGTCGATCTTCATCGTCTTCAGCCGCGAGCACGTCTCATTCGCACCGGTCGCGTTGAAGCCGACGAAGCGCGCGCGATAGAGCTGGTTGCTACCGCTCTTGAACGGCACGGCGGCGCCTTGATAGCCATCGAGGATCCCGGCGGAGCGTTGCCGCGTAGCCGACATGCGCCGCTCGGCTTCCGCCGCGTCGCCGTAGGCACCGATCTGGATCTGGAACCCCCCGCGCGATGCCGTCCGCGCTGCCGGAGCCGGCGTGGGGCGCGCCGCCGGAGCGGCGACGGGTTCGGGAGCCACACTGGTCGGCTGTGCGCGCTCGATATGCGCTGCCTGCTCCTGCAAGGTCGATGGCCGCAGCGCGCCGGTCTCGGGGACAAAACGCGGGAAGCCGAAATCGGCGCTGGCCTTGATCGGCTGGCGCGGCGCCGGATCGCCCGCGGAAGCAATGGCAAACTGCGGTTGCGATGAGCTGGGCGGCGCCTCCGGACGCGGCGCCCGCGAATTAGAATTGTCGCCGATACGCACCGAGCGCACCTTGGCGACGGCGATCGCGGCATCACGCTCCGGCTGTGCCTGCGGCTCCTGGCGCGCCACCTGCTGAGGTGGCGGGGCGGCTGGCGTACGCGGCGCCGCTGCAACTGCGCGTGCCTTTGCGGGAACGGGCTGCGGCGCACGAGCCACGAGTGAGGGTTTGCGCGTCACCGTCTTCGATGCCTTGGCGAATGCGGCGGACAGCAGCGACTGCATGCGTGCGTTGCGCTCACGCGCGGTGTCGCCGCCGAACACGGCCGCGACGAGATGCTTTCCGTCGCGCCGCACCGACGAGACGAGATTGAAGCCCGATGCGCGCGTATATCCGGTCTTGATGCCATCGGTGCCGCTGTAGCGCGTCAACAGCGAGTTGTGGCTCCGGTAGGTCTTGCCGGCGAAGGTGAAGCTGCGCGTCGAAAAAAGTCGGTAGTGCCGCGGGAAGTCGTCCTGCAGCCGCAACCCGAGCGTGACCATGTCGCGCGCCGTGGTCGTCTGCTCCGGATCGGGCAAGCCCGAGGCGTTGCGGAATGTCGTCCGCGTCATGCCGATCTCGCGCGCCTTCTTGGTCATCAGGCGGGCGAAGTTCGATTCCGTCCCGCCGATGTGCATGGCGAGTGCGATCGCGACGTCATTGGCCGATTTGGTGACCAGCGCCTTGATGGCATCGAGGACCGTCAGCTCCTCGCCCGCGTCCAGGTCGAGCTTGGACGGCGCGGCGGCGGCGCCTTGCGCCGTCATCTTGATCTTGGTCGCGTAATCGAGGCGTCCCAGCTCGATCAGCTCGAACGTCATATAGAGCGTCATCATCTTGGTGAGCGACGCCGGATAGACCGCCTCGTCCGCATTTTTATTGTGCAGCACAGCGCCGGTATTGGCATCCACAACCAGGGATGCGGTCTTCGGCGAGGCGGCTTCTGCACCCTGGTGCATCCACAACAGCAGAGCCATCGCTAGTGCCGCAAAGAGGGCCTGCCTGATCAGCACGCCAGCTCGTATGCCAGAAACTATGGACGTCGACGCGCCGTACATCACCCGACTATCTCACCCGTCTGCGCGCAGCCCGACGACCATTGAAAAGTGCGGCGTCAGAACGGGTTACGCGGAACGCTGGGAACTTACCGTTATGCTGGACGCAGCCTGAAAGGAGCATCGTTTTGGGCCCTTTTTGGGGCGCCTTCCGCACACGTGCGAACGCTGCAACCGATTAGACCTGTCCAATGCGCACCATAACCCCGACGGTTCTTCGGTGAGGTTAACCGGGCAACCGATCGCTGCTTATATTGCAGCGCAAAAAGAACTTGAAGATTTGTGCATTGCGGATAAAAATGGACCCCGGGTGAGGTCCTTGCCGGACCGGGGGCACTGCGCACGTTTCGATAGTATCTCTAAGGATACGGATGGCACCATGATTAAGAACTTCGAAGACATGCAGAAGCTCAGTCAGACGAACGTCGACAGCGCCATGAAGATTTTCGGCGAGTGGAACAAGAGCTGGCAGGCAATTGCCGCCGAGATGAGCGACTATACCAAGCGCTCGTTCGAGGAAGGCAGCTCGACCATGGAAAAGCTGATGGCCTCTAAGTCCGTTGAGCAGGCTGTCGAAATCCAGACCAGCTACGCCAAGCGCGCCTACGACGACTATATGCAGCAGGTTTCCAAGATCGGTGGCATGTACGCTACGCTGGCCAAAGAGGCCTACAAGCCGGTCGAGAAGATCCTCCAGAACGGCGCCTGAGCCTCCTCGTCGCAGTCGGTGCGGCATCAAAAACAAGGGCCCGGCGGACGCCGGGCCTTTTTTGTGTCCGCTTGCCTCCCCATCATATCAGTCCAGGCCCAGGGGCCATGGAGGGGCCGGGTGTACTCCGCCAGCATTTTCGTCCCCAAAACGATCTCTGGACGGCGAGCGAGGGCGATTTGCAGCCGCGGTCGCCGTTGCGTATCGTGAGGGATCAGAAAGCGCGAGAGCGCGTTAGGAAATTCGGGCCGGTGCAAAGCACGGCCCCAGGGCGGACGCTGCAAGAATGACGATGACGCTGGGGGTGTCGGGTCAGTGGACCGGCGCCAAGAACGATCCACCGGGACAGGAGCCGCCGGGCCGAGACGGCGGCAAGGAGGATGGTCGCACTGGCATTGCCACCAAGACTCGGCCGAAGACCAAGAAGCCTAGCCTCTACAAGGTGCTTCTGTTGAACGACGACTACACGCCAATGGAATTCGTCGTTCTCGTGCTCGAGAAGTACTTTGCTAAGGGACGCGATGAGGCGACGCGCATTATGCTTCACGTGCATCACAAGGGCGTTGGGATCTGTGGCGTCTACCCATATGAGGTCGCAGAAACCAAAGTTACGCAAGTCATGGATTTTTCACGACAGAACGGTCATCCTCTTCAGTGCACCATGGAGAAAGAGTAGGTAAGCCTTGCCATCGTTCTCGAAGAGCCTGGAAAGCGCCCTGCACCGGGCGCTCGAAGCCGCCAACGAGCGCAGCCACGAATACGCGACGCTCGAACACTTGTTGCTAGCTCTTCTCGACGACCGAGACGCCGCCGCGGTCATGCGGGCCTGTACGGTTGATCTCGATACGCTGCGCTCGCGCGTAACGAATTATCTCGATAACGACCTTACCGCACTCGTCTCCAAGGAGGCGACCGAGGCGCAGCCGACGACCGGCTTCCAGCGCGTCATTCATCGTGCCGTGGTGCACGTGCAATCTTCCGGGCGCGAGGAGGTCACCGGCGCCAACGTGCTCGTCGCCATCTTTGCCGAGCGCGAGAGCCATGCCGCGTACTTCCTGCAGGAGCAGGAGATGACGCGCTTCGACGCCGTGCAGTACATCAGCCACGGTATCGCCAAGCGCCCCGGCATGACCGAGCCGCGCCACGTTCGTGGTGTCGACGAGGAGCAGCAGGAGGGCGAGGAGCGCAAACCCGGCCAGGACGCGCTGAACACCTACTGCGTCAACCTCAATCGCAAGGCCCGTGACGGCAAGATCGATCCGCTGATCGGGCGCGAGCAGGAGGTGCTGCGCACCATCCAGGTTCTCTGCCGTCGTCAGAAGAACAATCCTCTGCTCGTCGGTGATCCCGGCGTCGGCAAGACCGCCATCGCGGAAGGCCTCGCCCGCAAGATCATCAAGGGCGAGGTGCCCGAGGTGCTGCTGGACGCCACGATCTTCGCGCTCGACATGGGCGCGCTGCTCGCCGGCACCCGCTATCGCGGCGACTTCGAGGAGCGTCTCAAGGCCGTGATGAAGGAGATCGAGAACTATCCGGGCTCGATCCTGTTCATCGACGAGATCCACACCGTCATCGGTGCCGGCGCCACGTCCGGCGGCGCGATGGATGCTTCGAACCTCCTGAAGCCGGCGCTCCAGTCGGGCAGCGTGCGCTGCATCGGCTCGACCACCTATAAGGAGTATCGCCAGCACTTCGAGAAGGATCGAGCACTCGTTCGCCGCTTCCAGAAGATCGACGTCAAGGAGCCGACGGTCGAGGATTCGATTGCGATCCTGAAGGGCCTGAAGCCCTACTTCGAGAGCTTCCACAAGCTCAAGTACACCAACGAGGCCATCCGCACCGCAGTGGAGCTATCGGCGAAGTACCTGCACGACCGCAAGCTGCCCGATAAGGCGATCGACGTGATCGACGAGACGGGCGCCTCGCAGATGCTCGTGCCGGAAGGCAAGCGCAAGAAGAAGATCACCGTGAAGGAGATCGAGGCGACCATCGCCACGATGGCGCGCATCCCGCCGAAGACCGTCACAAAGTCCGACGCCGAGGTTCTCATCAACCTCCAGAAGGATTTGAAGCGCGTCGTGTTCGGACAGGATCAGGCGATCGAGGCGCTATCCGCCGCGATCAAGCTGTCGCGCGCCGGACTGCGTGAGCCGGAGAAGCCGATCGGCTGCTACCTGTTCTCCGGTCCGACCGGCGTCGGCAAAACCGAAGTCGCCAAGCAGCTCGCCGACCTCATGGGCATCGAGCTGCTCCGCTTCGACATGTCGGAATACATGGAGAAGCACACCGTGAGCCGCCTCATCGGCGCGCCTCCCGGCTACGTCGGCTTCGACCAGGGCGGCCTCCTGACCGATGGCGTCGACCAGCATCCGCACTGCGTGCTGCTGCTCGACGAGATCGAGAAGGCGCATCCGGACCTCTACAACATCCTTTTGCAGGTGATGGATCACGGCAAGCTCACCGACCACAACGGCAAGTCTGTCGACTTCCGCAACGTCGTCCTCATCATGACGACCAACGCGGGTGCTTCCGACATGGCCAAGCCTGCGAGGGGCTTCAACTCCTCCAAGCGCACCGGCGAAGACCCCGATGCGATCAACCGGATGTTCACGCCCGAGTTCCGCAACCGACTCGACGCGGTCGTGCCCTTCGCCGGCCTGCCGCCGGAGGTCATCACCATGGTCGTCGAGAAGTTCATCTTCCAGCTCGAAGCCCAGCTCGCCGATCGTGGCGTTCTGATCGAACTGGGCGAGGACGCGACGCGTTGGTTGGCGGAGAAGGGTTACGACGAAAAGTTCGGCGCCCGTCCGCTCGCACGTGTCATCCAGGAGCACATCAAGAAGCCGCTTGCCGACGAGTTGCTGTTCGGCAGGCTGGAGCATGGCGGCACTGTCAAAGTCCTCGTTGTCGGCAAAGGCGAGGATCGCAAGCTCTCGTTCGAGTTCCTGGCGCCCGATCCGACCAAGCGCGCCAAGGGCAAGGCTGCTGACGACGACGAGGATGGCGACGACGAGGACGAGCCGCAGGCTGTGCTTGTCGAAACTGCGCCGCGCAAAGCTCTTCCGGGGCCCAAAGAGCGCAAGCCCAAGTCGGGCGGTGCCGTTCCCAACGTCCCGCGCCGCAAGGACGAGTAGTCCGCGGACGCAGGCAGCATTGCAGAAACGAAAAAGCGCCGGAGGAAACTCCGGCGCTTTGTTGTTGCGGGCCTGGGCCTGCTGCTGTGTGTACTCCGCATCGAGCACCGCTCAGCAGATGACGGAGTCCTTCTTGCCTTTGAGGCGGCACTTGAGAACCTGCTTGGCGGCCTTGGCGACGCCGACCGAGTCGCGAACGAAATTTCTGAAAATACCGGCCTGCGAAGGCACGGCCGAGCCGGCAAACATCCCGGCGACGAGGGCGGCGATAACGATCTGCTTCATGACGAGCTCCACCGAAACGATCCAAATGTCCGATGGAGCTGTCCTAAAGATCGGCGTGGGCGCCCGCAGTTCCCCGCGATACTATTGCGCCGTGTAGTCGATAAGCGTTTCGCGCCACTCGCGCCTCATCCGCCCTTGCCGATAGGCATGCTCGAACAATGCCCGCATGTACGCTGAATCGAAATCGGCGCGCTGCCCCTCGATGTTAAGGCGCGCGCGCGGTGACGCTATGAGCGTATGTGCCGCCTTGAGCTGCCCTCCGGCGAAGAAATCGTAGGCCGGGAAAAGCCGTGCGCCTGCCGGTGCCGTGCCAGACGTCAAGGCCGCGGCCGCTGCGTACTGCTCGCCCTCGTCGGCGAACACGACGCCGTTGTGAATGAGGTAGGCGGCCGTCAGAACCATGCTGAGCTTCGGCGCTGACAGAAACGGCTCGCCCGCACCGAGTCGGCGAAACGCGGGATTGCGAGCCACCTTCGATCCGCCTTTCAGCCCTGCCTTCTCGGGATCGACGTAACGCGTCAGATCGACCGAGGCGATGAGCACGTCGGCGATGAGAGCCCGCGCATCGCGACGCCGGCTGGCGGCGATCGCGCCGAGGTCCCACACCGTTTCCAGCCGCGCGGCCGAGCCCGGCAGCGCGACGAGCAATCGTGCGCCGGACTCATGGCGCCGCGCGATAGCCTCGATGGCATCCGCGTCGAGATAAGAGACGGCACGCAGTGCCAGTTCGCGAGCAGTGCCGACGCTGCAGGTGAATATGTCGACGATTGCGCGATCCCCATCGTCACCAAGGAACGCGAATGGCGCGACCAGCACGCTCATGCCCGCCGCCGTCACTACGGAGAATTGCGGACGAGTGCCGGTCTGGCCCCAGCCGACGATGAGCCCCGCACCATAGGCCGCCTTGAGACGACTGTCCGAAAGCGCCAGTACGGCACCCTCGACCGTGGGTCGTGCGCGCGTCGCTAGTCGCGCCTCGTTCTGCGCGACGATGACGGTTTCCTCGACTGTCGCCGGCTGCGGTGGGCTCCAGCATTGTCCGACATGGGCAGGCTGCGCCGACGCGGCCGCTCCGACGAGCGACACGAACGCGGTGACTGCCATCGCAAGCGCGACTGCCGCCCTCAACGCAGTTCTCTCCGCAGCATGTGTCCTCGCGCCATCCCTCAGGATCCCCCCGCGCTAAGACCACATGTGGGCACATTCATGTCGGCAGGCCCAATATGGCGAACGGACGATATCCTATTGCGGCGGCGCCACTTACCGGCGCGGGCCGGCCTCCGCTGCTATTCGAAACTGATGATTCGCAATAGCGCCCGGGCATGCGTAG
The DNA here is from genome assembly GCA_964493785.1 of uncultured Hyphomicrobium sp. Lineage (GTDB taxonomy): Bacteria > Pseudomonadota > Alphaproteobacteria > Rhizobiales > Hyphomicrobiaceae > Hyphomicrobium_A. The sequence continues at coordinate 36,036 of CAZBPM010000010.1, forward strand.
ATTGCGGCAAAAGAACAGGGGTTGGGGGAACGCACATGACCACCGCAGGGGCGGAATCCGTCTCCGTTGCCGATCAGAAGGGCATCACCTCCGAGGAGCGGCGGGTCATCTTCGCCTCCTCGCTCGGCACCGTCTTCGAGTGGTACGACTTCTACCTCTACGCCACGCTCGCCCCGTTTTTCGCCGCGCTGTTCTTTCCGCCCGGTAACGACACCGCAGCGTTGCTCTCCGCCTTCGCCACGTATGCCGCCGGCTTCCTGGTGCGCCCTTTCGGCGCCATCGTATTCGGGCGCATAGGCGACCTCGTCGGCCGCAAGTACACCTTCCTCGTCACCATCCTCGTGATGGGTTTCTCGACATTCGCCGTCGGCCTCCTGCCGACTTTCGGGGACACGACTATCCTCGGCTACGCGGTGCCGGGTATTGGCTGGGCCGCTCCCGTGCTGCTCGTAACCCTGCGGTTGCTGCAGGGGTTGGCACTGGGCGGCGAATACGGTGGCGCCGCGACATACGTCGCCGAGCACGCGCGTCCCGGTAAGCGCGGCTTTGCGACGGCATGGATCCAGACGACGGCGACGCTCGGCTTCTTCATGGCCCTCGTCGTCATCGGGCTCTGCCGCTTCTACTTCTTCGACGCCAAGACCTTCGCCGAATGGGGCTGGCGCGTCGCCTTCCTCGTCTCGCTCGTGCTTCTCGTCTTCTCCGTCTACATCCGGTTGAAGCTGAACGAGAGCCCGGTGTTCACGCGCATGAAGGAGGAAGGCAAGGGCTCGAAGTCTCCCATCACCGATAGCTTCTTCCGCTATCCCAACAACAAGTACGTGCTCCTTGCGTTGCTCGGAGCGACGGCCGGCCAGGGCGTCGTCTGGTACACGGGCCAGTTCTATGCGCTGTTCTTCCTCACCATCACCGCCAAGGTGGATCCGCTCTACGCTTATGCGCTGATCGGCGCATCTCTCATCATCGGCACGCCGTTCTTCCTGGTGTTCGGCTGGCTGAGCGACAAGATCGGACGCCTGAAGATCATCCTGTTCGGCTGCCTCATCGCGGCGCTGACTTATTTCCCGCTGTTCGCGTTGCTGGCCAAAGCCGCCAATCCGGACCTTGCTGCATTCCAGGAGCGGTCGACGATCACGCTCTCCGTCGATCCGGCGCAGTGCAACTTCCATATCTTCGTCGGGCCGTGGTCGAAGTTCACCGAGTGCGACAAGGCGAAGGATCACATCATCAAGCAGGGCCTGTCCTTCGAGACGAAGGACGCGGGCGCTGGCGCCCCTGTCGTTCTCACGCTGAACGGCGCCGAGGTGAAGCCGTTCTCGCAGGACGCCTACAACGAGGCGTTTGTCGCCGCCGGCTATCCCAACCTCAAGAAGGAGGAGAAGGACGGAAAGATCGTGTACACGCCGGTGCCGGCCGATCCTGCAAAGATCGACTGGCCGCTCATCCTCGCGATCCTGTCGCTTTTCCTGATCTACGTTGCGCTGGTTTACGGCCCGATCGCCGCGTTCCTGGTCGAGCTGTTTCCGACGAGGATCAGGTACACATCGATGTCGCTGCCCTATCACATCGGCAACGGCTGGTTCGGCGGCATGCTTCCACTGCTCGCCACGGCCATCGTGGCCTGGGCCGGGAACATCTACGCCGGGCTCTGGTATCCGATCATCGTTGCGCTGGGCACGGTCATTATCGGCGCCCTGTTCCTGCGCGAGACCAAGGACCGCGACATCACGGAGATCTGACTTTCGCGGCGTCTCTGAAGAGGAATCTGCCAGCAATGGCAGGTTCCTTTACTTTACGGTGTGACAATCCCGGTTTTCGTAACGACCGTCGCTTGGAGCCACAGCGCTCGCGGCGGCATCGGCCAAAGGGAGTCGCGTCATGAAGCGAGTTTCGATCAACGCCGGGCTGGCCATTGCTGCAGTATGTGGCGGCCTCATAGCGCCGCTGATGAGCGCACCGGCAGAGGCCCGCGGCGCCAGCATTTGGGATGGGCGCCCGTCGTCGCGCATGTCGGTGGGCCGCATCGTTCGCGGCCATTCGGGCTACGACCGCGGCGTGCGCTATTACAACTCCCCGCGCGCCTATCGCAGCGCCTGCGGATATGGCGACTGCCTCTGCCTCCGCGCGATCGCCGAGCGCACCGGCAACCAGATCTGGTGGGACAAGTACCAGGCCTGCAGCGGCAACTGATCTTGCCTACTTGAGCGCCGTCCGGATCTTTTCGGCGTGGGCGGCGAGCACGTCCGCCTCCTCCATCTCGCGCCCATGCGGCATCAGCGGCACGCCCTCGTGCCGGGGGATGACGTGGAAATGTAGGTGAAACACCGTCTGCCCGCTGGCCGACTCATTGAACTGGACCAGCGTGACGCCGTCGGCAGCGAAGGCCTCCTTCACCGCGCGCGCCGTCCGCTGCACCACCGGCATGATCTTCGCGAGCACGTCCGGATCGGCATCGAGCAGGTTGCGCGAGGCAGCCTTCGGCACAATCAGCGTATGCCCTGGCGCTTGCGGCATGGCATCCATGAACACCAGCGTGTCGGCGTCCTCGTAGACTTTGTGCGAGGGGATTTCACCGCGCAGGATTTTAGCGAACACGTTGCTGTCGTCGTAGGACATCCGAGCCTCCCGGTTGCTGGCGGCTGTTAAAGAGATCGCGGCAAGCGCCGTCAAGCCGCGCCGTTCATGATGGATCGCCGCGCCGGTAGGGAGCGAACGCGGCCAGCTCCGCGATGTTCTCGGCAACCGCCGCCCGCTCGCCCTCGAGATAGCGCGACACCGCGCGGCGGAATCCGGGGTCCGCGATGAAGTGCGCCGAATATGTCGCGGTCGGAAGGTAGCCGCGCGCCAGCTTGTGTTCGCCCTGCGCGCCGGCTTCGACGCGCGGCAGCCGATGCGCGATGGCATAGTCGATCGCCTGGTAGTAGCAGAGCTCGAAGTGCAGGCACGGGTGGTGTTCCGTCGTTCCCCAGTAGCGCCCATAAAGACAGTCGCCGCCGATCAGGTTCAGCGCGCCCGCGATGTAGCGTCGGCCGCGCCGCGCCATGACCAGCAGGCACCGGTCCGCCATGGTTTCGCCCAGCAGCGCGAAGAAGCGGCGATTGAGATAGGGCCGTCCCCATTTGCGGCTGCTCGTGTCGACATAGAATTCGAAGAACGCATCCCAGTGCCGCTCGGTGATGTCCGCTCCGGACAGCTGCTCGACGACGATCCCGTCGCTCAGCGCCTCCGCACGCTCCTTGCGTATGCCCTTGCGCTTGCGCGAGGAGAGCGTCGACAGGAAGTCGTCGAACGATTGATAGCCTTCATTGCTCCAGTGAAACTGCTGGTCGGTCCGCTGCAGGTAGCCCTGCGTCGCGAGAGCATTCCACTCATGCTGCGTGAGAAACGTCGCGTGCACCGATGATGCGCCGATGCGCTCGGCCAGTTGCGCGGCGGCTGCACCGAGCAGCTTCTCGAACTGCTCTGCCTCGGGACCCGGCCGCACCAGTAGCCTGCGTCCCGGCACCGGCGTGAACGGCACCGCGATCTGAAGCTTCGGATAATAGCTGCCGCCCGCCTGTTGGTACGCCGCCGCCCACGAATGATCGAAGACGTACTCGCCCCTGCTGTCGAGCTTCGCATAGCAGGGCGCACACGCGGCGATCTCTCCCACGTCGCCGGCGATGGTGATGTATTGGGGAATCCAGCCCGTATGCGCCTCGCCGACGCAGCCCGATTCCTCCAGCGCTTTCAAAAACGCATGCTCGATAAATGGATTGGACGTTGCCAGATCGGGGTTCGCGCAGGCGTTCCAATCCTCGGCGGGAACATCGGCAATGCGCCCGACGATGCTGGCGACGACACCCTTTTTCTCGCCTGGCTCCACGCTCATCGGAGAACTTCTCTTCCACACTCGGCCGCCGGCCGAACTTTCAAAGAAAGGCGATCACTCTAGGGGAGATATCCCTCAAAGATTGGTGCATCCGCCCACCGGGCGGCGGTGTCGCGCTGCTCCTGCGTGCGAACCGTCCAGGTGAACAACGGCAACCCCAAGACCTCGCGTGCAAAACGTGTCACAGGGGTTGGCAGCGCATTGACGTCGTAGGCGTAGAAATCGGGCGCCGCCGGGCCTGATTCAAGCAGGTGCGTCAGATCGTAGGCGCGCTCCGGGCCGAGCTGACCCCGCCACCAGCAATCGGCGAGGAACTGCCCCGAGACAATGCCGCGCGCAATGCCCGGGGCAAAGTCGCGCATGGCAGCCATGACTTTGGGATCGAACGACATCAGCGCGACCGGCCCCTTGTACGCCAGCGCCACACTCGCGATCGCCTTGAGGAAGCGCGCGTCAGGCGCCTCCCACTCGCTCTTGATCTCGGCCAGCAGCGGCACCCGCCCGCCGACGAGCTCGGCCAGCTCCGCCAAGTCGATGATCGCACCGCCGCCGTTCTTGTAGCGCAGCGCCTTGAGCGCGGGCGCGGCATGGCTCGCCAGCGGACCTTCGGCCTCGACCAGCCGTTCCAGCGTCAGGTCATGGAATACGACCGGCGTGCCGCACCCGGCGGGCCGCACATCGCACTCGATGCCGTAGCCGTGCGCGATCGCGGCCTCGAAGGCGCCGACCGTGTTCTCGATGATACCCTTTGCGGCATCGTGCAGGCCACGATGTGCAATCGGCTTCATGAAGGCGGAGCGATCACGCATGCCCGCTTCTTTCAGTCGGCGACGACGATGACGGCATCGATCTCGACCGCGCAGCCGAGCGGCAGGCTGGCCACGCCGACCGCCACGCGCGTGTGGCGGCCCTTTTCTCCCAGCACCTCGACCATAAGGTCCGAGGCGCCGTTGATCACCTGCGGGTGCTCGGTGAAATCCGGCGCGGCGCTTACGAAGCCGTTAAGCCGCACCAGTTGGCCGATCCGGTCCAGGCTGCCCAGAGCCGCCCGCGCCTGCGCGAGGATGTTGAGCGCGCACAACCTTGCCGCTTGCCGCCCCTCCTCGACCGTCAATCCGCCGCCGAGCTGCCCCTTGGTGATGCTTCCATCCGCCGCCTTTGAGACCTGCCCCGAGATGAACAATAGGTTCCCGGAGATGAAGGAGGGGACGTAGTTGGCCACGGGATTGGGGGCGTCCGGCAGCGCGATACCAAGCGTCGCAAGCCGCGCCTCGACATTATCCGTCATGCTAAGGTCCCTCTCCACTATGCCGGGCTCCCGGCTCATTCGGCAGCCTTTTTGACCGCCGCATCGCCACTTGGCAATGGTGGTCGCCGCCGCGGTATCCGGGGGCTTAACTAGTCCGCGCTAGGGTTCGGCGCGGAAGGACCGTGAGGAAGAATGTTCCAAGTGATGAAGGTTCTGTCGGGCTGTGCGATGTGGGCGGCTCTGGTTGCCCTGCCGATCCATACTTCCAGCGCACAGGTGGCAGGCGGAGCCGTGCAGTTTCGCCCCCACCGGGCCGTCTACGATATCTCCTTCGATCACGCGACGCCCGGCTCCGGCGTCGCCGACATGACCGGCCGCATGGTCTACGAGATGACCGGGACGAGCTGCGGCGAGTACGCGCAGAACATGCGCTTCGTCACCCGCCTGACCAATCAGGACGGCGTCGCCCAGGTAAACGATTTGCGCACGTCGAGCTTCGAGGAAATCGCAACCCATAAGTTGCGTTTTTCCTCCAGCCAGTACGAGAACCAGAAGCTGGCAGAGGCCTCCCAGGGCAGCGCCGCTCCCGGTAACGGCTCCTCGTTCGTCGAGGTCAAGCTGACCAAGCCGGCGAAGAAGACGGTCAAGCTGCCGTCCGACATTTACTTCCCGATCCAGCACTCGATTGCGTTGGTCAAGGCCGCCCGGTCGGGCCAGAGCCTATTCACGGCCAACCTCTATGACGGCTCCGACCGGGGCGAGAAGTTCTACGAGACGAGCGCCGTCATCGGCCCTCGAGCCGCGCCGGGAAGCATTAAGATGCCGTCCGGGCTCGCCAATGCGGATCAGCTCGAAGGGATCTCCTCCTGGCCGGTCGCGATTGGCTACTTCGAGCCGGGTCCCACCAAGGTCGATGTCCTGCCGACGTACGAGCTGTCGTTCCGCTTCTACGAGAACGGCGTGTCCTCGCGCCTCTACATCGACTACGGCGACTTTGCCATTAGGGGCGAGTTGAAGGAGCTGACCTTCCTCGAGGAGGGCAAGTGCACCGCTCAGCCGGCCGCTCCCGCCACTACGAACCCTAAGCGCTGAACTCCGGGTCCTCCACTTCGCCGGCCATCTCCGCCAGCGCCCGCCTTGCCGGCGCGACGTCCTCCGGCGGCACACCGTCGGAGGCGCTGAACACGAGCAGCAGGCTCTCGTCCTGAAGCAGATAGTCGAGAACCGCGGTAAGCATACCCGGTGAACGCGCCTCGGCCCTGAGTTGGGCTGGCCCGACGCCCGTCAGCGTCAGGAACCGGCTCAGCCTCTCCGGATCGCTGGCCAGGAACAGCAGTGCGGACACGCCGATCGATTCGGCCCGGTCAGTGTGCATTCGCTTCAACCCTCAATTCACCTAAACTTTGAAAGGAGCGCCCCAAGGCCTCACAACTGTGCCGGTACTCTAATTCATTAACTGTTGGTTACGCCTTCGACAGCACACTCGCACCCAGTTGAGCCCGAAGAATCGGTGCAAAAAGACGGTGCGGGGAGCCAGGCTGAATCAACATGAACATTCAGGAGACCAGCACAGCCGGGCCGCGGGGGTTGATGCCTCGGGCTAGCGGCCAGACGGTCCTGATCGTCGAGGACAATGAGCTTAATATGAAGCTCTTCCACGACATTCTTGCCGCGCATGGCTACGAGACCATCCAGACTCGCAACGGCCTCGAAGCGCTCGAACTTGCCCGCCGGCATCACCCGGCTCTCATTCTCATGGATATCCAGCTCCCCGAGATTTCGGGCCTTGAGGTCACCAAGTGGCTCAAGGAGGACGATGAGCTGCGCCACATTCCCATCGTGGCGATCACCGCGTTCGCCATGAAGGGCGACGAGGAGAGGATCCGTTCGGGCGGCTGCGAAGCTTACATCTCGAAACCCATTTCCGTCGGCAACTTCCTCGAAACGGTCCAGCGCTTCGTTGGCGAGCCCCGCTCCAAACAGTAACCAGCGCTAGAGTATTAGCGAAGATGACCGCGCGCGTTCTCGTAGTCGACGATATCCCTGCGAATGTGAGGCTGCTCGAAGCTCGGCTATCCGCCGAGTATTTCGACGTGCTCACGGCAGGCAGTGGCCAGGCCGCGCTCGACATCTGCGAGAATGAGCGCATCGATGTTGTGCTGCTCGACGTGATGATGCCGGGCATGGATGGCTTCGAAGCTTGCCGCCGCATCAAGTCCAACCCCAAGACCCATCATATCCCCGTCGTGCTCGTCACGGCGCTCGATCAGCACTCCGACAAGGTGCGCGGGCTCGAGGGCGGCGCCGACGATTTCCTCACCAAGCCGGTCGATGAGATTGCGCTTATCACGCGCGTAAGGAGCCTTGCGCGCCTGAAAACCCTCACCGATGAAATGCTGATGCGTGCGCTCACGGGGCGCCAGATGGGCCTCAGCGAAGACGCTGCGATCCTGAAGGCGCTGTCGTCGGAGCGCGGCCGCGTGCTTGTAGTGGACGACGATGTGCGCGCCGCAACCCGCCTCGCTACCTGGCTCGCGACGGTGCATGAACCCGTCGTCGCCACCAGCCCGCAGCAGGCGCTGATGGAAATGGCACGGCAGGAGTTCGACCTGCTGATCGTCAACCTGACGATGACGGAAGCCGACGGCCTGCGGCTCTGCTCGCAGACCAGATCCGCCGATCGCACGCGCCATCTGCCCATCATCGTACTGGTCGATCCGGGCAACGAGGCGCGCCTGCTCCGCGCGCTCGACATGGGTATCAACGATTACGTCGTGCGGCCGGTCGACGAGAACGAGTTGCTCGCGCGCACGCGCACCCAGATCAAGCGCAAGCGCTACTCTGACCACCTGCGCAGTCGCCTCGAGGAAAGCATCGAGGCCGCGGTCATCGATCCGCTCACCGGGCTGCACAATCGCCGCTACATGGAAACGCACCTCTCGACGCTGGTCGACGAGGCGCGCAGCAGCGGCCGCTCGCTTTCTGTGCTGCTTGCCGACATCGATCACTTCAAGAAGGTCAACGACACGTACGGCCACGACGTCGGCGATGCCGTGTTGAAGGAGTTCTCCTCTCGCTTTCAGCGCAACACGCGCGGTGCCGATCTCGCCTGTCGCTACGGCGGTGAAGAGTTTCTCATCATCATGCCTGACACGCCGCTCTCGCGAGCCTGCCAGATCGGAGAGCGCCTGCGCGCCTCGATCGCCGCCGATGCGTTTGCTCTGCGCCCGGGGTTTGGCATACACCTCACAGCCAGCGTCGGACTTGCAACACTCGAGCGCGAGGATGACACACCGGAGTCGGTGTTCCGGCGGGCGGACATGGCCCTCTTCGACGCCAAGCGCCGGGGGCGCAATCAGGTAGCGGCCACCGCAGCCTGATAATGCACTGAAATTGTGCAGTTTTCCGATTAGGCCGTCCTGGCGCTATCTCTGTCCGGCTGGAGCGGTAGCGGCAACTCACAGCTATGGGGCAAGACTGTGGAATCATCCGCGCGAGTGGTGCGTTCACCACAGTCAAAGCATAACTTGCGTTAACCAGAGTCCTCTGTCAGATTACCAATCCGCGAGGGGGGGCTATAAATATCTCGGTGTGGGACAAGTAGGCCGCGTTGGCCGCGTCGCACATCCAAATAGGTTTCCGTACTATCAGGTCCGCCGCATTTCCTGATAGCGCGGGAAAATCGTGGCTCGGTCTAGCGGCTAGAGTGGCCTCCTCGTTGAAGCCGCATCGGACCAGCCACGGCACCAGGCGGGGAGTCAACGCCCTCTTTGACGAACCATCTGGTTACTAGACCAGGGTCCGTGGCTTTCTCGGACTAACTACCCCGCTGCCGGGTTTGGTTGCGGGCCCTGGTTAAGTCTCCCTAACCAGCTCCGGACACAGCCAAACGCATCCAGCGCCCGCGCAGTGAACTGCTGCGGGCCGTCGGAGTGTCGGGGCTCCTGCCCGGCGCCCTTACTTGATCTTGGTTTCTTTGAATTCGACGTGCTTCTTAGCGACCGGGTCGTACTTCTTGAAGACGAGCTTCTCGGTGCTCGTGCGCGGGTTCTTCTTCGTCACATAAAAGAACCCCGTGCCGGCGGTCGACAGCAGCTTGATTTTCTGCGTTACGGGCTTGGCCATGATCGGGGAAACCTTCGGGGGAACCTGAAAACTGTCTGCTGTTTCGCAGCGAGCGCGCACCATAGCCAGAGCGGCTTGAGTGTCAAGCAATGCTCGGCCCGATGGCGACAATAACTCTCACGAAACCTCGTTCACGGGCCTGTGCTCCGGTGTCGGAGCAGCCGGATCGAGCGCATCGCGCCCGCCGAAGCCATGCATCCGAAGTGCCCATTGCAGCCCGACCAGCGTGCCTTTGACGCGGGGCAGTAGCCACAGGGACATGCCGATGGTCAGCGGGAACCACATCAGAATGTGCAGCCAGTAGTTGGGGCGGAAATAGTCCTCCACCATCATCACGCCGGCCACCACGAAGTGGCACACGATGATCATCGTGAAGTAGGGCGGTGCGTCGTCGGCGCGATGATGATGCAGCTCCTCGCCGCACGCAGGGCACGCGTCGGCCACCTTCAGGTATTTCGTGAACATCCGGCCATCGCCGCATGCCGGGCACTTCTGCGCCGCACCTCGACGCATCGCCTGCGCGATGTCGCGCTTGGGCTCGTCAGTGAATGTTGTCGGTTCTTCTGACATTGGGTCCTCCGGTCCTGGCCGGCTTCTGGGATGAGCGTTGCGCGTCAGGCCGCTGCGGTCAAGCAGGGCAGGGGTCGCGGGCTCAGTTCAGCGGCCGCGACCGCGCCAGCGCTTGTCGCGCAGTTTACCAACGGGCCCCGCGCGCGGCGCCGTGATACGCCCTTTGCTGCCCTCGCTCATCATCTCGAAGCGCAATGCGCCCGCTGACGGAATGGCTTCGACCAGCCGCACCTCGACGGTGTCCCCGAGCTGGAACGTCTCGCCCGAGCGCTTGCCGACCAGCGCGCGATGCGTCTCGACGTAATTGTAGAAGTCGCTGCTGAGCGATGACACCGGAACGAAGCCGTCGGCGCCGGTATCCTTGAGGCGCACGAACAGGCCCGAGCGCGTCACGCCCGCGATGCGTCCGGTGAACTTCGCGCCGACTCGGTCCGCAAGATGCGCGGCAATCAGCCGATCCGCCGTCTCGCGCTCCGCGCTCATGGCGCGCCGCTCCGCATCCGAGATTTGCTGGGCAACCTCGCGCAGCTTGCCGATCTCGAATTCTTCCAGCCCGCCCTCGCCGAGCCGCATCGCCTTCACCAGCGCCCGGTGCACGATGAGATCGGCATAGCGCCGGATCGGTGAGGTGAAATGCGCGTAGCGGCGCAGGTTCAACCCGAAATGCCCGATGTTGTCGATGTTGTACTCGGCCTGGCTCTGGCTGCGCAGAACCACCTCGTTGACCAGGTCCGACACCGGCATTTCCTTGGCGTGCGCAAGAATGCCGTTGAAGTGCCCCGGCTTCAGCGTCGATGCTTGCGGCACCTTCATGCCGAGCGTGTCGAGGAAATCGCGCAGGCTCGCCAGCTTCTCCTTCGAGGGCTGGTCGTGGATGCGATAGACCACCGGCGTCGAACGCTGCTCGAGCTGCTCGGCCGCAGCAACGTTCGCCTGGATCATGAACTCCTCGATCAGGCGATGCGCGGTCAGCCGCTCCGGCGTCACCACGTCCTTAACGCGGCCGTGCTCGTCGAGCAGGATCCTGCGCTCCGGCAGATCGAGGTCGAGCGGCGCCCGCTTGTCGCGCGCTGCCGCCAGCGTGTCGTAAGCCGCCCACAGCGGGCGCAGCACCCGATCGAGCAGCGGCCCAGCCTTGTCGGATGGACGTCCGTCGATCGCCGCCTGGGCCTCCTGGTAGCTCAGCTTTGCCGCTGAGCGCATCATCGCCCGCATGAACGTGTGCGAGCGCTTTTGCCCGTCCTTGTCGAACACCATACGCACGGCGAGGCAGGCCCGATTCTCACCCTCGCGCAGCGAGCACAGGTCGTTGGAGATGCGCTCCGGCAGCATCGGCACGACACGATCGGGGAAATAGACCGAGTTGCCGCGCACCTGTGCTTCCCGGTCGAGCCGCGAGCCCGGCCGCACGAAGTTCGATACGTCCGCGATGGCCACGAGCACGATCCACCCATCCGAGTTTGCCGGATCGGGATCGCGCTCCGCATAGACCGCATCGTCATGGTCGCGCGCATCGGGCGGATCGATGGTGATGAGCGGCACGTCGCGCAGATCGACACGCCCCGACAGCGTCGGCTCGCTCAGGCCTTCCGCTTCCGTTATGACGCTCTCAGGGAAATCGTCCGGGATGCCGTGCGCGTGCACCGCGATTAGGCTGATCTGCCGCTGGTCGTCCGGGTTGCCGAGCGCTTCCAGGATGCGCGCCTGCGGCACGTGCATGCGGCCCTTCTTGGCGAGGTCGAAGCGGACGAGATCGCCGTCCTTGGCATCGCCTTCATCGCCGCTGCGGATAGACCACGAGCGAAGCTGCTTGCGGTCGATGGGCTCGATCGTGCCGCCGCCTTTCTTGTGCGCGCGGTAGACGCCGATCAGACGCCGCTTCTCGCGCGGTAGCCGCTTGATCGGCGAAGCCTCGAACCGGTAGCCACCGACATCGGGGCCTTCCAGCTCGGTGATGCGGGCGAGGATGCGGTCGCCGACACCTATGCCGGCTTCCAGATCGACTTCGGGCCCGCGCGCTGCGCGCACCGGCAGCAACACCTCGGGCCGCTCGCCGTTCTCTTCCCACACGACCGGCTTGGCGATGAGGTCGCCGTCGTCGTCGCGTCCCGTCACCTCGAGCACGGTCACCGATGGCAGGCTGCCCTTTTTCTGCAGGCGCTTGCTCTCGCCGGAAAGGACGCCTTCCTCGGTCATGCTGGCCAGCAGCCGATTGAGCTCCAGCCGCTCGGGACCCTTTACGCCGAATGCGCGCGCGATCTCGCGCTTGCCCACACGGCCGGGCGAGGACTTGATGTATTCGAGGATCTCGCCCCTGCCGGGCAAGCCGTCGCGTCTCTTGGGGCCGTTGGTCTTGACCCTTGGCCCGTTGGCCTTCGGCTTGCGTGCCATCTCAGTGTGCCCGGCGAGGGATCATGTGGCGACCTCAGCTATCCGCGTCGGCCGTCTCTGCCTTCTTGGCGGAGCGCGGCTTCGCCGCCTTCGCTGGCTTGGCTGCCTTGCTGCTAGCCTTCGCAGGCTTAGCCGATTTGGCACCCTTTGCCGCCGGCTTATCGTCCGCGGACGCCTTGGGCGCCGCTTTGCGCACAGGCTTCTTCTTCTTCGACGGCCCCTTGGCGGCGCGTGCCGCGATGAGATCGACCGCCTCCGCCACCGTCAGTGTCGCCGGGTCCTTGCCGTTGGGGATCGTCGCGTTGACGTCGCCGTGCTTGACGTACGGTCCATACTTCCCCGACAGCACCTCGATCTTGCCGCCGCCGTCCGGATGCTCGCCGAGCTCCTTCAGCACCGTCGGCTTGGCGCGCTGGAAGCGGCTCTTGGCGCCCGCAGCCTTCTCCGCGAGCAGCGTCACGGCGCGGTTGATCCCCACCGTGAACACGTCCTCGATGCTCTCCACGTTGGCATAGCTGCCGTCGTGTAGAATGAAGGGTCCATAACGGCCGAGCCCCGCGGTGATCTGCTTGCCCGTCTCGGGATGCAAGCCCACCTCGCGTGGCAGCGACAGCAGCTTCATCGCGAATTCCAGATCGACCGAAGCGGCGTCGACGCCCTTCGGAATGCTGGAGCGCTTCGGCTTCTCGTCTTGCGAACCTTCGCCGAGCTGCAGGTACGGTCCAAACCGTCCGCTGCGCAGCGTCACCGCCAGACCAGTATCGGGATCAAAGCCGAGCTGCTTGCCGTCCGGGCCTGCCGCATCGGGGTCGCCCTGGCCGTTGACGTCGCTGAGCTGCCGCGTGAAGCGGCACTCGGGATAGTTCCCGCAGCCGATGAAGGCGCCGTACTTGCCGGAGATCTTGAGGCTGAGCCGCCCCGTCTTGCACGCAGGGCACGAGCGCGGATCGGTTCCGTCCTCGTGCACCGGGTAGATGTGCGGGCCCAATATCTCGTTCAGCGCTTCCAGAACCTCGCCGACGCGCAGGTCCTTGGTGTCTTCGACAGCGCCTGTGAAGTCCTTCCAGAAATCGCGCAAGACATCCTTCCAGGCGAGCTTGCCGTCAGAGATGAGATCGAGCTTGTCCTCGAGGCTGGCCGTGAAGTCGTATTCCACGTAGCGCTTGAAGAAGCCTTCGAGGAACGCCGTCACCAGCCGTCCCTTGTCCTCGGGTATCAGCCGCTTCTTGTCGACGCGCACGTAATCGCGCTCTTGCAGCACCGCCAGCGTCGATGCGTAGGTCGACGGCCGGCCGATACCGAGCTCCTCCAGCTTCTTCACCAGCGTCGCCTCGGAATAGCGCGGCGGCGGCTGGGTGAAATGCTGCTCCGCTTCGATCACGCGGTCCGTGACCTTGTCGCCCTGCGCCAGCGCGGGCAGGCGGCGGCTGGCATCGTCCTCGTCCGGCGCAACGTCGTCCTTGCCCTTGCTGGCATGCAGGCGCTCGTCGCGGCCTTCCTCGTAAACCTTGAGGAAGCCGTCGAACTGGATGACGGAGCCCGTTGCGCGCATCGTGTACGTCTTGCCGTCGCGTCCCTTCACCTCGATGTCGGCAGTCGTCTGCTCGACCTCGGCCGACGCCATCTGGCTCGCGACTGCGCGCTTCCAGACCAGCTCGTAAAGCCGCGCCTGGTCCTTATCGAGATACTTGGAGACTTCCGACGGCTTGCGGTTGACGTCGGTCGGGCGGATGGCTTCGTGCGCTTCCTGCGCGTTCTTGGCCTTCGTCTTGTACTCGCGGATGAACGGCGCGACGTAGCGCTGCGAGTATTCACGCGCGATCATCCCGCGGATAGCACTGACGGCCTCCGGCACGATGGTCACGCCGTCGGTTCGCATATAGGTGATGAGGCCGACGGTCTCGCCGCCGATGTCGACGCCTTCGTACAGGCGCTGGGCGACCTGCATCGTGTGTTTGGCCGAGAAGCCGAGCTTGCGCGAGGCATCCATCTGCAGCGTCGAGGTCGCGAACGGCGGCCAGGGATTGCGCTTCACGCCTTTTTTGTCGGTCGAGACGACCTTGAAGTCGCCTTTCTCGATCGCGGCCTTGATGGCATTGGCGACCTCGCCCGTCTTGAGGTCGAGCTTCTTCAGCGTCGTGCCGTTAATGGCGTTGAGGCGGGCGGGGAACTCTTCGCCCTTCGCCGTCGCCATGGTGGCGTCGATCGTCCAGTATTCGTCGGTCTTGAAGATCTCGATTTCGCGCTCGCGGTCGCAGACGAGGCGCAGCGCCACCGACTGGACGCGCCCAGCCGAGCGAGCACCCGGCAGCTTGCGCCACAGCACAGGCGACAGCGTGAAGCCGACGAGATAGTCGAGGGCGCGGCGGGCGAGATAAGCCGACACCAGCGGGGTATCGATCTCCCGCGGCTCGGACAGCGCGGTCAGGATCGCCTGCTTCGTCACCGCGTTGAAGGCGACGCGCTCGACCGGTGTACCCTTCTTGAGGGCCTTCTTCTGCTCAAGGATCTGCAGGATATGCCAAGAGATCGCTTCGCCCTCGCGATCGGGGTCGGTGGCGAGGATCAGCTTGTCGGCCTTTTTGACCGCGTCTGCGATTTCCTTCATGATCTTCTGGGACTTACCGTCGACATCCCAGTGCATTTCAAAGTCTTTGTCAGGCTCGACCGAGCCATTCTTGGCCGGCAGATCCCGCACGTGGCCGAACGAAGCGATCACCTTGTAGCCACTGCCCAGGTACTTATTGATGGTCTTGGCCTTGGCAGCCGATTCCACGATTACGACGTTCATCTAGAAGCTTTCAGGCTGGCGCCGACGAGAGAAACCCGCAAAGGGGCTCAGGACTTGGGTTAACAGCCATGGGTCCACGGCCGTCCGGGAGAAAATCTACGGTCCGGTCGGGCGGGGAACATGGGTGAGGATTGTGGCGGTGTCAAACGGGCATCCCGTTAAACGTGCATACTACGTATGTTGCAATTTTAGGTGGTGAATGGTATTTACCCCGACATATTGGATTTCTCGGGACTATTTTAATCATGGCTGGATCGGACGACCGCGACGCAAACGGGGCAGCGTCAAGCCCGCGCGCGGAAACGCTGAACTATCTCTGCGAGATAATCGGTGAGCTGAAGCATCTCGCGGACCGGACTGGCCAACCTACACTGTCCGCAATCTTGACCGCCGCCTTGACCGAAGCGCGGATCCAGCATGACGACCAGCGCTGCGATGGCTGACCCGCTTCCAGCCCAAAGCGAGTTCCTCGACGTTCTCACGTGCGATTTCGAAACGCTGATCGCTCTCGCCGAGCAAATGCCGAGCGAGCGCTTCGAGCAGATCAAGCAGGCCCGACCCGACTTCGCCGCATGGCTGGACCAGCGCAGATAATCACTCGGGC
Source organism: uncultured Hyphomicrobium sp. (assembly GCA_964493785.1). Classification (GTDB taxonomy): domain Bacteria; phylum Pseudomonadota; class Alphaproteobacteria; order Rhizobiales; family Hyphomicrobiaceae; genus Hyphomicrobium_A. The sequence goes on from CAZBPM010000010.1 coordinate 51,637, forward strand.
GCAGGGCATAGCGAGACGAGCCCGCCGCCGTGTCGCTCCACCCGTCCTGCCAGCGCCAGCTCCATCAACGCCACCTGCACGCTGCGGACGGCAAGCCCCGTGCTGCGGGCAAGGCTGTCCGTGTCGACCGGCGCAGGGCCGAGCGCTGAGAGAACACGGTCGCGGTCGTTGTCGGCGAGGACGATCGGCATGGCCGCGGGAGATCGCGACGGCTCGCGCAGTTGTTGCACCGGATGACGCAGAAGCGGCGTCACCGCCGACAGCACGTCCGCGGCCTCCGTCACCAGGGTTGCGCCCGACTTCAGCAGCTTGTTCGTGCCCTCCGCCCGCGGGTCGAGGGGATGTCCTGGCACGGCGAAAACCTCGCGCCCCTGCTCCGCCGCGAGCCGTGCGGTGACGAGGCTGCCCGAGCGCCGCGCCGCCTCGACGATCAGCACGCCCAACGACAAGCCGGAAACGATCCGGTTGCGACGTGGAAAATCCTGCGCCCGCGGTACGAAGCCGAATGGCATTTCGCTAAGAATCAGGCCGCGCTCCGATATCTCGCGCTGCAGGTCCCCGTGCTCGGGCGGGTAGACGAAATCGAGGCCGCCAGCGAGCACGGCGATGGTGCCCGTATCGAGCGCCGCGCGATGTGCTGCCGCATCGATACCGCGCGCCAGACCCGATGCGATGACGAACCCCCCGCGCCCGATTTCGGCGGCGAACTGCCTAGCTAGTGTCGCGCCGGCCGCCGAGCACTGTCGCGAGCCGACGATGCCGATGATCGGCCGCTGCAAAAGGCCGATGTCACCCTTGACCAAGAGCACCGGCGGCGGCGCATCGACAGCCGCGAGCGCCTGCGGATAGTCGCCGTCACCGATGACGAGAACCCTGGCGCCGAACCGCTGCGCTCGCTCGAGTTCGGCCTCCGCCTCCGCGCGCGGATAAACCCGAATGGATCGCCCACGTCCGCCGCGTGCCGCCAGCTCCGGCAGGGCGGCAATCGCAGCCTCGGCGCTGCCGTAATGCTCGATGAGGTCGCGGAAGGTGACGGGACCAACGTTCTCGGAGCGTATCAGTCGAAGCGCCGCTATGCGTTCCGCATCCGGCAGCAGCGGCGGCGCGTCGTGATGCTCACGCTTTGGCACCGATCCTCGGCTCCTCTCCGGCGGCGAGACGGCGGATGTTGGCGCGGTGCTTGTAGAGCAGCAGCGCTGACATGATCGCCGCGGCGAGTGCCGTCGCGCGGTCGCCGGTCAGCAGCAGCCCGGCCGGTATCGCCAGCGAGGCCACCAGGGCCGAAAGCGAAGAATAGCGCGTGAGCAGGGCGACGATCAGCCAGACGCCGCAGAACGCCAGACCGGCCCGCCAGTCGATTCCAAACAGCACGCCGATGTAGGTGGCGACGCCCTTGCCGCCACGAAATCCGAGCCAGACTGGAAACACGTGCCCGAGGAAGGCAGCTAATCCTGCCAGCAGCGAAGCGAGGATGGCGACGCCGCCCTGTGCGCCGATCCAATATCCGATCAGGACCGCCGCCGTTCCCTTGAGCGCATCGAGCAGCAGCGTCAGCGCGGCAAGTCCCTTGTTGCCGGTCCGCAGGACGTTGGTGGCGCCGATGTTTCCCGAGCCGATCTTGCGCACGTCTCCCAGCCCGGCGGCCTGCGTGAGCAGCAGCCCGAACGGAATGGAGCCGAGGAGATATCCTACGGCCACGGCAAGCAGCGTGTACGTGTTGAAAAAAGTATCCATGCCCGAGCGGGGTTCTTGCCTGACCCGTTAGTTCCGCTCGCCAGGGTACTGGTAGACCGTTTCCCCTGCAACCAGCGTCCGCAGCACGCGGCCCTGCATCTTGCTTTCGTCGAACGGCGTGTTCTTCGAGCGCGAGCGCAGCAGATCCTTATTCACCACCCACGGCTCACCAGGGTCGAACAGCACCAGGTCGGCGATGGCACCCTTGGCGAGGCGCCCCGAGTGCAGGCCGAGGATTTTCGCCGGGTTGATCGTCAGCGCACGCAGCACGCTCAGCAGCGGCAGCTCGCCCGAGTGAACGAGCCGAAGCGCCGCAGCCAGCAGCGTCTCCAGGCCGACCGCGCCATCTGTCGCTTCCGAAAACGGGCGCCGTTTGTCGTCGGCGTCCTGCGGATCGTGGCTCGATACGATGATGTCGATATCGCCGGAAGCCAGTCCACGCACCATCGCCGCCCGGTCGCTGTCGCTCCTCAGCGGCGGGCGCATTTTGAAGAACGTGCGGTAGGGGCCGATATCGTTCTCGTTCAGCGTCAGGTGATTGATCGAAACTCCGCACGTCACCGGCAGCTTGCGTGCCTTGGCCGAGCGGATCACCTCCAGGCTGTCCCCGCAGCTTATCGTCGCCGCGTGATAGCGCCCGCCGGTCATCTCGACGAGGCGCACGTCGCGCTCGAGCATGATCGTCTCGGATGCCTTTGGCACGCCCGCAAGACCCAGCCGCGCGGCAACCTCACCCGAGTTCATCGCGCCGGTCGAGGATAGGTAGGGATCCTCGGTGTGGTGAACGATCAGCGCGCCGAAGTCGCGGCCATAGAGCAGCACGTTCCGCATGATGCGCGTGTTGGCGACGGACGTCTTGCCGTTCGAGAAGGCGATTGCACCGGCCCGCTTCAGCAGGCCGATCTCCGTCATCTCCTCGCCCTTGAGGCCTTTGGTCATCGCCGCCATGGTGTGCACGTGCACGATGGCGTTGTCGCGGGCGCGGCGCTGGATGAAATCGACGAGCGAAACCTGATCGATCACCGGATTGGTGTCCGGCATCACCACCATCGTAGTGACGCCGCCCGCAGCGGCCGCATGGCTCGCGGTCTTCAGCGTCTCGCGATGCTCATAGCCGGGCTCGCCCGTAAACACCTGCGCATCGATGAGACCCGGCGCCAGCACGTGCCCCTTGCAGTCGATCACGTCGGCGCCTTCGGGCGCGTTGCGGCGCAGGTGCGGCCCGACATCCGCTATCAGCCCTTCGCGCACGACGAGGCCGCCCGGCTCATCCCGGTTCGACGCCGGATCGACGATGCGGGCGTTGATGAAAGCCGTCGCCGCCGCGGATTTCGTCTCGCGTGAAGCGCGCTTGGCAGTGGTCGATTGTGCGTTCATTTTTTCGTCAGGTTGCGGGCCAGCGCCTCGAGCACCGCCATGCGCACGGCGACACCCATCTCCACCTGGTCACGGATGACGCTGGAGGAATGATCGGCGACGGTGGAGGCGATCTCCACGCCGCGGTTCATCGGGCCGGGATGCATGACGATGGCGTCGGGCTTGGCGCGCGCGAGCTTCTCGTGGTCGAGACCGAAGAAATGGAAGTACTCGCGCGGCGAAGGAACATATGAGCCCTCCATGCGCTCGCGCTGCAGGCGCAGCATCATCACGACATCCGCGCCGTCGACGGCCTTCCACATGTCGGTGAAGACCTCGGCGCCCAGCCGCTCCGGCGCCGCTGGAAGCAGCGTCGACGGTGCCGCGATGCGCACCCGCGCGCCGAGCGCGTTGAGCAGGATGATATTCGAGCGCGCGACGCGGCTGTGTAGGATGTCGCCGCAGATCGCCACGGTCAGTCCGGCGACCCGGCCCTTGGCCCGGCGTATGGTGAGTGCATCGAGCAGTGCCTGGGTCGGATGCTGGTGCGCGCCGTCGCCGGCGTTGATCACCGAGCAGTCGATCTTCTGCGCCAGCAGCTCTACCGCGCCGGCCGAATGGTGCCGTACCACGATGATGTCCGGGCGCATGGCGTTCAGCGTCATCGCCGTATCGATCAGCGTCTCGCCCTTTTGCACGGACGAGGTCGACACGTTCATGTTCATGACATCGGCGCCGAGCCGCTTCGCCGCCATCTCGAACGACGATTGCGTGCGGGTCGACGCTTCGAAAAAGAGGTTGATCAGCGTGCGCCCGCGTAGGACGTCGCGCTTCTTTCCGGCTTGACGGTTGTCGTCGGCGTTCCGATCGGCGAGATCGAGGAGAAAATTGATCTCCTGCGCACTCAGCCCCTCGACGGTGAGGAGATGGCGGTGCGGAAAGTGGAGCGCCTCGACTTTGGCTGCGGCATTGGTCATCAAAGCCGTTTGTATATGGATTCAGAGCTTCCTCGGCAACTCCGCTGAGGCCGCTCATGACGATGAGCTGGGGAATACGTTAAGGCCCGGTAGCGACCGGCGCCAGCGAACAGGGATAAACTGTGTCAATGGTCGCACCATCTGCAACACATGAGGTTTTCAACCAGCCGCCCCCATTCGAGGACATGAACCTCTTTGCCTCCGATACGGCGTTGACCGAAGCGGTGGAGCGCGAGGGCGCCGGACATGCGGCGAAATCGCTCGATGCCTTCGGCCGCCAGGCCGGCAGCGCCGAGGCACTGGAGCGCGGCCGCCTCGCCAATGCTGAGCCGCCGAAGCTCTCCACCCACGACCGCTATGGCCACCGCCGCGATGTCGTGACCTTCCACCCCGCCTACCACACTCTCATGCGCGCCAGCTGCGCCCAGGGGTTGCACAGTTCCGTCTGGGCCCATTTGAAGCGACGCGGCGAGCCGCCGCTGGTCGGCGCCTACGTTGCCCGCGCCGGTGCCTTTTACATGGCCGCGCAGATGGAGGCCGGGCACTGCTGCCCCATCACCATGACCAGCGCCGCGGTGCCCGTCCTCATGCAGCAGCCCGAACTTGCCGCGGAATGGCTGCCCCGCATCCTTCCGTTCGACTACGACCCGAGCTTCGCACCGCCTTCGGCCAAAACCGCCGTGACGCTTGGCATGGGCATGACCGAGAAGCAGGGCGGCACCGACGTCCGGGCTTCCACGACCATGGCCGAGCCGGTCGGCGGCGGTGGTCCGGGCGAATACCGCATCACCGGCCACAAATGGTTCCTCTCCGCGCCGATGTCGGACGCCTTCCTCATCCTCGCCCAGGCGCCTCAGGGGCTGACATGCTTCCTGCTGCCGCGATTTCGGCCCGATGGCAGCGTCAACGCTCTCCACCTCCAGCGCCTCAAGGATAAGCTCGGCAATCGGTCGAATGCCTCCGCCGAGGTCGAGTTTCGCGGCGCCTACGCGCGCGCCGTCGGCGAGGAGGGCAGGGGGGTCGCAACCATAATCGAGATGGTGACACACACGCGTCTCGATTGCGCCGTGTCGTCTGCCGGCCTGATGCGCTTCGCTCTCGCCAGCGCCATCCATCACGCCGAGCACCGCACGGTGTTCGAGAAGAAGCTCGTCGACCAGCCTGTGATGCGGCAGGTGCTGGCCGACATGGCGCTCGACGTCGAGGCCGCAACCGCGCTCGCGTTCCGCTTGGCGCGCTCATTCGATCGCGCCGAAGACCCGCGTGCCTCCGCCTGGCGGCGGCTGATGACGCCGGTCACCAAATATTGGGTCTGCAAAATGGCGCCGCCGCTCGTGGCGGAGGCCATGGAATGCCTCGGCGGCAACGGCTACGTGGAGGACGCACCGTTGGCGCGGCTCTATCGCGAGGTGCCGGTCAATTCCATCTGGGAAGGCTCGGGCAACGTCATGGCACTCGACGTCGCGCGGGTCCTCCAGCGCGAGCCGGCTGCAGTTCAGACTGTGATGGACGAGCTTCTTGTTGCGGCCGGCGACGACCAGCATCTGAAGCGCGCGCATCAACGCTTGGAGGATATGCTGCAGGAGCCCAAGCTGCTCGACGCCCGCGGACGCACCCTGGTCGAGGCGTTTGCTGCGCTCAGCGCAGCGACGATCCTGCGGGCCCACGCACCACCGGCCATCGCCGATGCCTTCATCGCCACGCGCATTTCGGGTGATCCGCGCCAAACCTATGGCCAGGGCCTCGAGCACGCAGACGTGCGAGGCATCATCGCTCGCGCCTCACCCAACGAGTGAGCAGCGAGTCCCCTCTCCCCGCTTGCGGGGGGGAGAAGTCTAAGTGAACAACCACGACGACACGCCGCCGCGCCGCGCCAGATCGGCCATCTCGGCGTTGAGCGCATCGAATGCGGCCTGCGTGGCCGCTTCCGGCAGCCAGGGTGCCCCGGCCATCGCCTTGCGATACGGCGCCATGATCTGCCGCCATGCTTCGGCGTCCAGCTTGCGCTCGGGAGGAATGCGCGGCGGCAGACGCCTGAGGCCGCTCTGGGCCGCGAGCCAGGCATAAGCGGCCTGCCACACATCGAGCGGCGCCGCCATGTTGTGCCGGCCCTTGAGCTGCGTGATCGCCAGCATCCCTGCCTCGCGCGAATGCGGACCGATCTCCAATGTCGCGACATGCTCGCGCTCGCGTCGTATCGAGAACAGGCGACAGCGGTCGTCCGCCAGCCGCTCCGCATATTGGTCCGCGCAGTTCTGCATCGCGCGCGCTTCGGTGAGAATCTCGTTGCGATCGAGCAGCGGCACGAACGTGTAGCCGCGCACCTGGCCGCCTGACAGCCACGGGTCGGTGAGCACGCCGGGCCCAAGCTGCAGCATCAGGCGCATGCGGCTGAGCCAGCTCTTTGCCGCGCACAACGCTGTGTCGAATGCAATTTCCGGACGCCACGGCACCACGATGAGTCCATGGGCGCGCGTGTGTGGCGCGCGCGAGTGCCAGGCATACGCCGCCAGCACGCCGAACATCTGCTCGGGCTTGCCCGCATCGCTGTAGATCGGCTGATCGGCCAGCCACAGAGCGAAGTCCTCGCCGCACGCTTTTGCGCCGAATGCGACTGCGTCCAGCCACAGCGCGCTATGCGCGGGAACCGCGGGCAGCCGGGTCGCTATTCGTCGCGTGAAATTCTCGCCCGCTGGGACCGGCGGAACCGCCTTCTGGAAGGCTTCCGGCGGGAGCCGCCGCAACCATAGAGGCAATCCTAGTGTGCGCGAGACGGCCTTCAACGGCGCGCCGTCTTCAATCAATGCGAGTGCTGTATCGCGTGACTCCTGCGCGCCGCGACGCGTCGCAAGCGTATACATCGCGCCTGGAAACACGACGGCGAGATCCGCAAAGCGCGGTGATGATCGCATCAGCCGCCGCACTTCGCGCCGCGCCGGATAGGCGAAGCGGCCGGCGTAGCTTTCGCCCTCGTCCGACAGCGGCGCAAGCACCACGGTGCGGCGTGGCTCGGCGCGTGGTCGGAGAACTTTCGTCGCCTGCGACATTCACAATTCCACTTCACCATCAGGCTGACGAGCCGCAATGCGATGGTGTGCGTGAACAGTCGCAGGCCATTGCGGCACGCTTGGGACAGCGGATGCGCAAGGGACGTTAGTGTCGGCGAGAGTTAATACAGCTGGGCAGCAGGACCACGCATACGATCCAGCGCGCCTTGCAGAATTATGGTTGCGGCCAGCTTGTCGATAACCTCGGCGCGGCGTTTGCGGCTCGCATCGGCCTGGATCAGCATGCGCTCGGCTTCGGCCGTTGAAAGGCGCTCGTCCCACAAGAGGATCGGCAACTCGCTGAGCAAGTTGACGTTGCGTGCGAACGCACGTGTCGATTGGACGCGCGGCCCCGCCGTTCCATCGAGGTTGGTCGGCAGCCCCAGCACAAAGCCTGCGACCTCGTGCTCCTCGGCAAGACGCAGCAGCTCGGCCACGTCGGCTTTGAATTTCGTTCGCCTGATCACCTTGAGGGGCGATCCGATCGTCCGCGTAATGTCCGAAAGAGCAAGCCCCAGCGTCTTGGTGCCGGCGTCGATGCCCATGAGCGCGGTGCGGGCCGGCAGCGATGCCGCAAACGCATCGATATCCTCGACGGTTACGCCGGACTGCCGCTCTGCCATCGAATTTGCCATATAGGCAGCCTGCCAATTGTTGCCGAACTCGGGCCCCTTATACTGCGCTTGGGTCGCAGATTGCCAACTCCGGTTGAAGGGGTGGCGATAGGCAGTGCCGCAGACGTCGGCATCGACCACTCGGGGGACGGAACGCGTGCAAGAAAAAATTATTCCTGGCGGCGGCTCGGGCGACGATGCAGCGCTTGGAAACAACGGCTCGGAGTCGTCCGCGACGGGGAGCCTTCCGCCCCTGAGGGACGCTGCCGCCGTGCTCGCGCTCTTCGCAGCGACGACGTTCCTCTCCGCTTTCCTTCTGTTCTCCATCCAGCCGATGTTCGCCAAGATGGTGCTGCCGGTGCTCGGCGGCTCTTCATCGGTGTGGGCGGTAGCACTGCTCTTCTTCCAGTCCGCCCTGCTGGTCGGCTATGCCTACGCTCACTTCCTCAATGGCTATGCGCCGTTGCGATACGCCGGCTTTGTGCATCTGGCCATCGCGCTCCTGGCGCTCATCGTCCTTCCTGTCGGACTGCCCGACGAATGGCGTGAGCCGCCGCCCGGCGATCCTTATTTGTGGCAGCTCGGTCTCTTCTCCGTCGCCGTGGGGCTGCCGTTTGTCGCGGTGGCCGCCAATGCTCCGTTGCTGCAGGCGTGGTTCGCCAAGTCCGGTCATCCGCACGCACGCGACCCTTACTTCCTTTATGGCGCGTCGAACCTCGGCAGCCTTATCGCCCTGCTGGGCTATTCGATCCTGTTCGAGCCGGCCTTCGGCCTCACGACCCTGAGCGAATACTGGGCTGCAGTTTATCTGCTGCTCATCCTTGCGATCGGCGCATGCTTCTTCGTTGTGCGCAGCCGCGCTCCGGCAGCCGCGCATGTCGCTGCGAGCGAGGCTGAAGCAACTGATGGCGCTGCGCCGACATGGCGCGCGCGGCTCGGCTGGTGCGGGCTCGCACTCGTCCCGGCAGCTCTGCTCACCGCCTTCACCACGCACGTCACCACCGACATCGCATCTGCCCCGCTGCTTTGGGTGCTGCCGCTGGCTCTCTACCTGCTGACGTTCGTCCTCGCCTTCCAGACGCGCCTGCCGCTACCGATGCGGGTGCTGATTCCGGTCCAGCTCGCAGTCGTGATTTTCGCGCTTCTCGAACTGGCGCAGGTGAAGCACGACAAGTGGATTCTGACCAGCGGCGCAGGCGTTGCCGCCTTCTTCCTCGCAGCGCTGGTCGCGCATCGCACCCTGTTCCTCAACCGCCCGCAGGCGCGATATCTGACTGAGTTCTATCTGTGGATGTCGTTCGGCGGCGTGCTCGGCGGCCTCTTCGCTGCGCTCATTGCGCCGCAGATCTTTTCCGAGGTCTTCGAGTATCCGTTGCTCATCGCTCTGTCGCTCGCCTGCCGTCCCGGCGTCTTCGCATCGTCGGGCCGGCCCGTGCGCGAGATCGCATGGATCATCGGCATCGCCGTCGTTGGCATGGTGCTGATCCTACGCGGCCCGATCCTCGCCGCCGAGCTGGGCTGGACCTTCGGCGAATGGGGCGTCACGCCGGTCATAGCTTTGATCTTCGCGGCCGCCGCCGTTGCGCTATGGAACCATCGCGCCCGCCAGACCATCGCAGCGCTCATGATGTTCGCCACTGTCGTCATGTTGCCGTCCGCCGTGAAGCGGGGACACGCCGAGCGCAGCTACTACGGCGTTTATCGCGTCAGCCAGTCCGAGGCGGGCGACTTCAACGTTCTGACCCACGGCACCACGCTGCACGGCGCACAACGCCTGCGCGATGAAATGGGGAACCTCATCTCGGATGTCACCCCGGGCACTTATTATTACCCCGGCTCGCCCATGGCCCACTCCGTCAAGATCGTGCAGGCGCGCCTTGATGCCGATGCCGAGCTGGGTCGCTTCGGCATCATCGGTCTGGGGGCGGGCTCTCTCGCCTGCTATTCGCGCAGCCATGAGACCTGGCGCTTCTTTGAGATCGACCCCATCGTCGTCGACATCGCGGCCAAGTCGAACCACTTCACGTTTCTCGCCAACTGCCAGCCCCGGCTCGACACGGTCATCGGCGACGCCCGCCTGACGATGGCGAAGGAGCCTGACAAGACCTTCGACCTCATCATCGTCGACGCCTTTACCTCCGACGCCGTGCCGGTCCACCTGATGACGGCGGAGGCGCTGCAACTCTACGCCGAGAAGCTCACCGACAAGGGTGTCGTGGTCCTGCACATCTCCAATCGCTACCTCGACCTCGATTCCGTGCTCGGCGCCACGCTGCCCCTCGTGCCGGAGCTGAAGGGCCTCATCGTGTCCGACGACTCGGCGCTGGGGACCTATGCCGAGAACTCGTCCACGGTTGCCGTCTTCGCCAAGGATCCCGCGCAGCTTGACGCCTTCCGCCTCCTCCCCGGCGCGCAGGACTTCCACGCCGGCGGCGTCTCCCCCTGGACCGACGACGCCTCCGATATCCTCGGGCCCTTCCTTTCGCAGTGGCGCCGCCATTGACGCCCTAGAAAAAGCGGCATGGGCCTGAAAAGCCTCCCTCCGCCGGTGTCCCCCATCCAAAGTTGCGCGTATCCCCTGCCGGGGCTAAGAGTGCGGGCGCTTTATCCAAAGCGACGTTCAACTGAAGACGGCGAGGAGCCATGCAGGTCGACGAGACGACTGTTCGGCGGATCGCGCGCCTGGCGCGCATCAAGATTTCCGACGCGGAGGCCAAGGGCCTCGAAACCGAGCTGTCGGGCATCCTCAACTGGGTCGAGCAGCTCAACGAGGTCGATACATCCTCTGTCGAGCCGATGACGCGCGTGGTTCCCATCGAGCTGAAAAAGCGCGCAGACGTCATCAATGACGGCGACATCGCCGACGACGTCGTGAAGAACGCACCGATGGTCGAGGACCATTACTTCGTCGTCCCCAAGGTGGTGGAGTAACGGCCCGTGACGGAACTGACCAAGCTCACCATCGCCGAGGCGCGCGACAAGCTGCGCAAGCGCGAGGTCTCCTCAACCGAGTTGACCGAGGCTTTCATCGGCGCGATCGAACAGGCGAACCCCGAGATCAACGCTTTCGTGCTGCAGACGCCAGAGCTGGCGCTGGAGCAGGCCAAGGAAAGCGACAAGCGCCTGAAGTCCGGCGACGCGCGTCCGCTCGAAGGCCTGCCGCTCGGCAACAAGGATCTCTTCTGCACCAAGGACGTGCGCACCACGGCCTGCTCGAAGATCCTCGGCGACTTCGCGCCGACCTATGAATCGACCGTCGGCAGCAATCTATGGAATGCCGGCGCCGTCATGCTCGGCAAGCTCAACTGCGACGAGTTCGCGATGGGCTCCTCCAACGAGACCAGCGCCTTCGGCCCCGTCGTGTCGCCGTGGCGGCGCACGCGTGACGGCGTCGTCGTGCCGGACAAGCTCGTCCCGGGCGGCTCGTCGGGTGGCTCGTCGGCTGCCGTCTCCGCTGACCTGTGCCTCGCGGCCACCGCGACCGATACCGGCGGTTCGATCCGCCAGCCCGCCGCGCTGACCGGCACCGTCGGCATCAAGCCGACCTACGGCCGCTGCTCGCGCTGGGGCATCGTCGCGTTTGCATCCTCGCTCGACCAGGCCGGGCCGATCGCCAAGACCGTGCGCGACGCAGCCATCATGCTGCGGGCGATGGCGAGCCACGATCCGAAGGATTCGACCTCCGTCGACACGCCCGTCCCCGACTACGAGACAGCGCTCGGTCAGGGCGTGAAGGGGCTGCGCATCGGCGTGCCGAAGGAATATCGCGTCGAGGGCATGTCGAAGGAGATCGACAAGCTCTGGCAGGACGGGATCGCCTGGCTCAAGGCAGCCGGCGCCACCATCCACGAGATCTCTCTGCCGCACACGAAGTACGCGCTTCCTGCCTACTACATCGTCGCCCCCGCCGAGGCCTCGTCTAATCTCGCGCGCTACGACGGCGTGCGCTACGGCCTGCGCGTTCCCGGCAAGGACCTCATCGACACCTATGAGAACACGCGCGCGGCCGGCTTCGGCAAGGAAGTTCGCCGCCGCATCCTCATCGGCACGTACGTGCTGTCGGCCGGCTACTACGACGCCTACTATCTCAAGGCCCAGAAGGTCAGGACGCTCATCAAGCGCGACTTCGACGATGCGTGGAAGTCGGTCGACGTCGTGCTGACGCCGACGACCCCGTCGCCTGCCTTCGGTTTCGGCGAGAAGACCGGCGATCCGCTCGCCATGTACCTCGAGGACATCTTCACCGTGACGGTGAACATGGCCGGCCTGCCGGGCATCTCGGTGCCTGCGGGGCTTTCGAGCGAGGGCACGCCGCTCGGCCTTCAGCTCATAGGTAAACCGTTCGACGAGGCGACGCTGTTCCGCGCCGCCCAGGCGATCGAGGACGCAGCCGGCCGCTTCGTCGTCAGCGACCGCTGGTGGGAAGGCGGCGCGAAGGCGTCTGCGCCGGCCGAAAAGAAAGCAGGTGACAAGCGTAAGGTCGGGAGCAAGCAGAAATGAGCGATCCCAAACGCCCGTGGGAATGCGCCGACATGGGGCAGGTGCGCGACGAGATCGATCGCATCGACCTCGCGATGGTCGACCTGATTGCCGAGCGCTTCGGCTACGTCGATCGCGCCTGGCAGCTCAAGAAGAATCCGGCCGACGCGGTCGTCCCTTGGCGCATCCAGCAGGTCATCGACAAGGTGAAGGTGCGCGCCACCGAGAAAGGCCTGCCGCCTGAGCTAACCGAGGCGCTGTGGCGCCAGATGATCGGCTGGTTCGTGCAGTACGAGGAGGAGAAGCTTCGCCTTCAGACCGAAGGCAACGGCAACGGCGGCAAGGGAGCCTGACGTGGAGATTGTTCCGTTCGATCCCTGGACTCTCGTTTTGATCGCCGTGCTCAATCCGGCAGTGATCATCGTAGCGTTTCTGCTCGGCCGCCGCGCCGACCAGTGGCAGAAGCTGATTGTCGCCGCTTTCGCTGCCTCGCTCGCCGGCTACATTCTCTATTGGCTCGCCGCCGCCGTCGGGCTGATGCCCGTGCATGCGCTGGGTGGGGAAGCCGCCATGTTCACCATGGGCTTCTTCCTGGGCCTCTTCTGGTCCGCCGTGGGCTACTGGACCGCCCGCCGTCGCGGCTGACCAGCTTGCTGTATCGACCGCGCGATTTCATACAGCGTTGAATGCAGCAGCTGCACCTTTGCGCCGAACCGCACGACGGCGAGACGCTCCTTCGGCATTAGGTAGACCGCCTGCCCGCCGCTGCCGAAGAAGTAGGTGAACGGCCCTTGCGCTTCCTCACCGGGCCGGTCCAGGACGTTGTGATAGATGAAATTTGCATAGTGTCCCGAGCGCAGCGCCGGCGGCGGGATGTCGAGCCCGACAAGCTCCCGCCACATCGGCTCCGGCAGGAAAGGTGCCCCTGGCTTCCCGTTGTCGAGTAGGAACTGTGCGACGAGCAGCCAATCCCCCGGTCGGGCGTAAATGCAGCAATAAGGTGTGACCGTCAGGTTCTCTCCGTAGCGACGCCATTCCGCCGATGCCGCACCCGCAGGACGCCAGATCTTCTCGCTGAGGATTTCTTGCAGTGGCTTGCCGTAAGCTCTCTCGAGCACTTCCCCGACAACGGCCGTGTTGACGTTCTGATAGCTGTAGCTGCCCCCATCGCACGACGTGAAGTCATCGCCATCTGCGCTCAACGGAGTCAGTTGTGGCTCGACGCTTGGCAGCCCCAGCATGTGCAGCTGCGCCATCGGCCCGAAGAGATTGAGCTTCGTCGCCTCGAAGTCCTTGAGATCGAATCCAGACGCGTGCTTTTTTGCGCCGACCTCGAACACGATGCCACTTCGCATATTGAGGAAGCGGCAAAGCGGCAATTGCCCTGCCTTCGTGCCCGACAACTCCCTCAGCAGCGAACCGACATTGATCTCGCGGGCATGGATGCGGCCTTCCGCTATGGCTTTCAGCGTCAGCGCTCCGATGAGGCTCTTAGCCAGCGAGTATGAGTTGAGCTTCGTCTCTCTCGTGATGCCCGGTGCATAGTGCTCCATGACCACCCGGCCGTCGCGCGCCGCCAACAGCGCACGCCCTTGGGTCTTGTCGAAAAGCTCGGCTAGCTTCTCGTTAGGGTCGGCGACCTGTACGGCGCGCGGCAGACCATCGCCGGTTCCCCCACCGATCTGGGCAAAGCTTCCCGGTACCGGCCAAGTGGCGCCGGGATAGCCCTCCCAGAGGAGCCGTGGCAGGTACGGCGCATATGCCAGTGCAGCCGCTGGAGCCGCCACTGCGAGCAGGGCGACGAGGTAGAGCCATTTGCGTTTCATGGAACTAGTTCGCGAGGGCCATCAACGAGCGCTTCAAACATGCGCGATCCTCACGACAATACACCGGCGATCTATGGGAAAATGACGGCCCGGCCGGGGCGTTGGCGAAAGTTTCCGGCTATGCCCGAAAAGTGCCACTTCTTTCCGGCATCGCTTGGGCTGCGGGGACGATCAGGGTGGATGTCGTCCGGGGGTAATGCGTAATGGCTGAGTTGAACGGCAGTGACACGGGCGCTGTGCGAGGCGCGCTCGTGATTAATCGCGGCGTCACCATCATCGGGGCGCTGCAACTCGACGGCCCGGTATGCATCGAGGGGACGATCGACGGCGAGGTGCGGTGCTCGGCCCTGAAGATCACCGAGCGCGGTGAGGTCGGAGGCCTGATCGTCGCAGACAAGGTGGTCGTGCTGGGGGAGTTCTCAGGCGCCATTTACGCCCGCGAATTGACGCTCGGCGCCGGCTGCAACGTCGAGGGCCAAATCTACCACAAAAAGCTGGTGCTTGAGGAAGGCTGCTACTTCGAAGGCCAGTCGCGCCGCCACGGCGATCCCTTGAAAATCGCCCCGTTGCCGATGGAGCTGGAAGAAGCCGAGGCCGAGGACCACTAGACGATCCCTGCCATGGCTTGCTCCGTCGCCTGCCCTGCGATAACGAGGGCACAAGCGAGGAGCACCGCCATGCAAGACAAGGCCCATGCCAGCAAGGCCAAGAATCTGATCGAGGGCGCCACCGGCTGCTGGGAGGTCATCGTTGGCCTCGAAGTGCACGCGCAGGTCGCCTCGAAATCGAAGCTATTCTCGGGTGCGGCCACTGAGTTCGGCGCCGATCCGAACAGCCATGTGTCGCTCGTCGACGCCGCCATGCCCGGCATGCTCCCGGTGATCAACACCGAGTGCATCGCGCAGGCCGTCCGCACCGGCCTCGGCCTCAACGCCCAGATCAATCTGAAGAGCACCTTCGACCGCAAGAACTACTTCTACCCCGATCTGCCGCAAGGCTATCAGATCAGCCAGTACAAGCAGCCGATCGTCGGCGAGGGCCAGGTCGAGATCGACGTCGACGGCGAGACGATGACCGTCGGCATCGAGCGTCTGCATCTAGAGCAGGACGCGGGCAAGTCGGTGCACGACCAGCATCCCGAATATTCCTACGTCGATCTCAATCGCTCCGGCGTCGCGCTGATGGAGATCGTCTCGCGGCCCGACATGCGCTCCTCCAAGCAGGCGCAGGCATACGTGTCCAAGCTGCGCACGATCTTGCGCTACCTCGGCACCTCCGACGCCGACATGGAGAAGGGCAACCTGCGCGCCGACGTAAACGTCTCGGTGCGCAAGCCCGGCGACAAGCTCGGCACGCGCTGCGAGATCAAGAACGTCAACTCCATCCGCTTCATCGGCCAAGCCATCGAAACCGAGGCACGCCGCCAGATCGACATCATCGAGGGCGGTGGCTCCATCGCCCAGGAGACGCGGCTTTTCGATCCCGGCAAGGGCGAGACGCGCTCCATGCGTTCGAAGGAAGAAGCGCACGACTACCGTTACTTCCCCGATCCCGATCTGCTGCCGCTCGAGCTGTCGATGGAGTTCGTAGGCGAGCTGGAGAAAAGCCTTCCCGAACTGCCCGACGCCAAGAAGCAGCGTTTCATGCAGGAGTTCAGCCTTTCGGACTATGACGCGAACGTGCTCGTCGCCGAGCGCGAGTCCGCCGACTATTTCGAACAGGTCGCCAAGGGCCGCGACGGAAAAGTGGCTGCCAACTGGGTCAACAACGAGCTGTTCGGCCGCCTCAACAAGGAAGGCAAGTCGATCGGGGATTCGCCCGTTTCGGCATGGCAGCTCGGCGCCATCGTCGATCTCATCTCGTCCGGCACCATCTCCGGCAAGATCGCCAAGGATCTGTTCGAGATCGTCTGGGCCGAGGGCGGTGATCCGGTCGAGATCGTCGAAAAGCGCGGCCTGAAGCAGGTGACCGATACCGGCGCCATCGAGAAGGCCGTCGACGAGATCATCGCCGCCAATCCCGACAAGGTCGAGCAGGCGAAGGCCAAGCCATCGATGCTCGGCTGGTTCGTCGGCCAGGTGATGAAGGGGACGGGCGGCAAGGCCAACCCTGCGGCCGTCAACGAGATCCTGAAAGCCAAGCTAGGCATCTGATCGGGTTCTGCGTCAGCGCCGAGTTTCGCGCTGGCGCAGACGGTCCCGTAACTGGGTGGTCCGCATGAGCGACGAGCTGCGCCAGTTTGCACCGTCGGCAGCGCGCAACCGCGATCCGATCTGGAGCGTGCTCGAACCGGAACTGCCCGCGAGCGGCATCGTGCTCGAGGTTGCCAGCGGCTCCGGCGAGCACGTCGTGCACTTTGCCGGCATGGCGAGCCCGCAACTACTCTTTCAGCCGACCGACCTGAACCTCGCGGCGCGCGCCAGCATCGATGCCTGGGCGGCGACTTCCGGCCTGCCGAATATCCGCCCATCGCTCGCACTCGATGCATCGGACGACGTCTGGCCCGTCACCCGGGCCGATGTCGTCGTCTGCATCAACATGGTCCACATCTCGCCGTGGAGCGTGACGGCTGGCCTAATCGGCGGTGCTGCGCGCGTGCTGCCGCCCGGTGGATTGCTGTTCCTCTACGGCCCATACCGGCGCGATGGCCGCCATACCGCTCCAAGCAACGAAGCCTTTGACGCCGATCTGCGCCGCCGCAATCCGCAATGGGGCGTGCGCGACCTGGAGGCCGTGGCGGAGTTGGCCGCGGCCAGCGGTTTCTCCGGACCCGTGGTGACGGAGATGCCGGCCAACAACCTAGCGTTGGCCTTCCGCCTGAGGGCCTAGTCGCGGCCGTCGACAAATATTCAACCATGTGGTTGACTATCTCGCAGGGTAGGGCATATTCAACCACATGGTTGAATTAAACGCACCCCAGCTCGACGCTGTCTTCCACGCACTCGGCGACGCCACGCGCCGCCGGATGCTTCGCGACCTCGCCGCCGGGGAGCGCTCCGTCAGCCAGCTCGCCGAGCCGTTCTCGATCTCCCTCGCCGCCGCCTCCAAGCACATCAAGGCGCTGGAGAACGCCGGACTGATCGAGCGCGAGATTAGAGGCCGCACCCACCTATGCCGTTTGGCCCCCGGGCCACTCGCCGGCGCGCACGAATGGCTCGCCTTCTACGAAGCGTTCTGGACCGACCGTCTCGACGCCCTCGACCAGCTCCTCCGCAGCGAGGATGCGCACAAGCCCTCAGCCCGCAAGCCCTCAGATATCAAGCATGGAGATGACAAATGACCGATGTCGCGACCGACGCCGGCTACGGCGTGTTGACCGAGCCGACCACGCTGACCATCCAGCGCATTCTGCCTGGCCCCATCGAGCGCGTATGGGCCTACCTCACCGACAGCGACCTGCGTCGCCAATGGCTCGCGGCTGGAAAAATGGAGCTGAAGGTCGGCGCGCCGTTCGAGTTCGTCTGGCGCAACAACGAGCTGATGGCCAACCCGGGCAAGCGACCCGATGGCTTCTCCGACGAGAGCCGGATGCAGAGCCGCATCACCGAGATCGATCCGCCGCGACGGCTGTCGTTCACGTGGTTCGAGCGCGGCGAGGTGACATTCGAATTGGCGCCGCGCGGGGATCGCGTGCTGTTGACCGTGATCCACCGCCGCATCCCGGACCGCTCGGTCCTGCTGAGCGTCGGACCCGGCTGGCATGGCCACCTCGACGTCCTGGCTGCCCGCATCAGCGGCAAGGAGCCCGAGCCATTCTGGGATGAGATTGCGCGGCTGAAGCAGGAATACGTGCGTCGCATGCCTGCATGAGCAGCGCGCGGGCCGGGCAGCGCAACGCCTGTTGCGCTGCTTATCCCGGCAGAGCCGATTTGCGGCCTTTGCCGTCGATCAATTCGAGAGCCTGCCCGTCGAAGGCCACGACCAGCAGCGCCTTGCAGATCTTCGCGATCAATGGCGTGTCCCAGTTCTCCTCCGGCGTATTGATGTTCCAGCATTCGTCGTCGCCGGCCTGAACGCGGAATTCGTACGGCTCTCCGTCGACCGTCAGCCGGCCGAGCCATCCGCGGTCGCCTTTGTCCTCCCACGCGATGGCCGGAAATAAAGTCGATAGCTCCGCCTTTATGGCTGCTCCGCTCTGAGGCTCGAGGTTGCTCGGAACGATGTCTGCCATCGAGCTGAGATCGCCCGTCGGGCTCAGCATCATGAAATCGTAGCTCATGCAGCGGACCGCTTTCCGTTGTACTCGGCGAGGAAGGTGCGATAGGCGGGATTGTCGGTCTCGTCCCAATAGGGATACGACAGCTTGTCCAGGCTGCGCTTCAGATCCGCGCGCTCTGCCGGCGGAACTTCGATGCCGGCGAGAACGCGACCGTAGTCGGCGCCATGGTTGCGGTAATGGAACAGCGAGATGTTCCAGCGATCGGAGAGACTGTCGAGGAACTGCAGCAGCGCGCCCGGCCGCTCGGGGAACTGGAACCGCAGCACCACCTCGTTGCCGAGTCCCGGCGCTCGCCCGCCCACCATGTAGCGCACGTGCAGCTTTGCCATCTCGTTGCTGCTCATGTCGACGACCTGATAGCCGCTCTCAGACAGCATCGCGATGATCTGCTGCTTCTCCTCGTCGCCGCCGGTGAGGCGCACGCCAACGAAGATGTGCGCCTCTTTCGGATCGGCATAGCGATAGTTGAACTCGGTGATCGATCGCTTGCCGAGCAGCTTGATGAAGCGGCGATAGCTTCCGGCTTTCTCAGGAATGGCAACCGCCAGCAGTGCCTCGCGGTGCTCGCCGATCTCGGCCCGCTCCGAGATATGGCGCAGGCGATCGAAATCCATGTTGGCGCCGCTGTTGATGGCGATGAGGCTGTGCCCGTCCCCGTTGCTGCCACCCTGCTCGACGAACTTCTTCAACCCTGCAATCGACAGCGCGCCCGCGGGCTCCGGCACCGCGCGCGTATCCTCAAATATGTCCTTGATGGCCGAGCACACCTCATCGGTACTGACTGTCAGCACGCCGTCGAGGTGCTTGCGGCAGATGCGGAACGTCTCCTCGCCCACCTGCTTCACCGCCGCGCCGTCTGCAAAGAACCCGACGCGGTCGAGCGTCACGCGCTTTCCCGCGGCGAGCGCAGCTTGCATGCTCGCGGCATCCTCCGGCTCGACGCCGATCACCTTCACGTCGGGTCTCAGGAACTTGGTGTAGATGGCAACGCCTGCCGCCAGCCCGCCGCCGCCGATCGGCACGAAGATGGCTTCGATCGGATCGGGATGACGGCGCAGGATCTCCATGCCGATCGTGCCCTGTCCCGCGATCACGTCCGGATCGTCGTAGGGATGGATGAAGACGAGCTTCTTCTCCGCTTCCAGTTTGCGCGCATGCGCCGAAGCCTCGTCGAAGTTGTCGCCGTGCAGCACCACCGTTCCGCCGCGACTGCGCACCGCCTCGATTTTGATCTCCGGCGTGGCGCGCGGCATCACGATGGTCGCTTTGGTGCGCAGCAGGCTCGCCGCCAGCGCCACGCCCTGGGCGTGATTGCCGGCCGATGCACAGATCACGCCGCGATCGAGCGCCGAGCGCGGCAGCCCCGCCATCTTGTTGTACGCCCCGCGCAGCTTGAACGAGAACACCGGCTGCAGGTCCTCGCGCTTGATCAGCACCGATCGCCCCAGCCGCTTGGAGAGGCGTGGCATCGCATCGAGCGGGCTGTCGATCGCCACGTCGTAAACGCGGGCGCCGAGAATCTTTCTGACGTAATCCTGCACGGTATACCTGCGGGGGGCGCTAGGCCCTGTCGTGTTGGGCCGGAAGGCTTGGATACGCCTCACTTCTCAGGCTCGGAGGGCCGCGTCAACTCGCGAGGGCGCCGCCGAGGCTTGCCACGCACCTATTAAGGCTGAACTATCGGCGACGCACGCCTTTGCCGGATGGGGCAGCTACAAAATTTGTAACGCTCTCTTGGCATCCTGCCGGGCTTGCACGCGAGGGGGAGCAGCATGGCCAAGCACATAGTCTTTATTCACGGCGCCTTTTGTGGCGGCTGGTGCTTTGCCGATATCATGCCGGTCTTCGCCGAGCGTGGCTGGAGCTGCGAGGCGCCCGACCTGCCCTATCATGTGCCGGGCCCAAAGCGTAAGCCGGCCCCCGAGCTCGCACGCCAGAGCATAACCGACTACACGCGCGACATGGCCGAATTCATCGGCCGCCTGCCCGAGCCGCCCGTCATTGTCGGCCATTCCATGGGCGGCCTGATCGCCCAGCAGCTTGCAGCGCAGGGCCTCGCTCGGGCACTCGTCCTTTTCGCGCCAGCTCCGCCCTGGGGCGTGCTGCCCTCGACAGAATCCGAAATGAACCTTGCCAAGGGCCTGATGCAGGCCTCGCCCTTCTGGGACAAGGCGCTCAATCCCTCGTTCGAGGTGGCCAAGGGTGACTCGCTGGCCGGCCTCGACCCCGCGGCCCAGAAGCGCATCTTCGACATGTTCAGCCCTGAATCCGGCCGCGCCCTGTTCGAGCTCTTCTTCTGGATGTTCGACCGCCAGCGCGCCACGGCCGTCGAGGCCGCCGCCGTGACCTGCCCGGTGCTGGTCGTCGCCGGCTCCGACGACAAGGTCATTTCCGCCGTGACCGCCCGCAAGGTCGCCGCCCTCTATGCGCATGCAACCTTCGAGGAGGCAGCTGGCCGCGGCCACTTCATCATCATGGAGGCGGGCGCCGCCCGTATCGCCGCCCGTTGCGCCGACTGGCTCGCCAAGGTCACCAACTGACCACGGGGCCAGTAGCCGCCCAGCCTAGGCAGGCTATGATCCTGGCGCGGCGCGATCGGGCGCTGCGGCTTGAGGTCGACCGCCCTGCGCAATCTTCCCACCCATGCGCTGATCGCCGCCGTGCTGCTGCTCGCCGCCGTAGCCCTGCGCATTGCCGATCCTGATCCGGTCGCGCGCCTGCGCCTTTCCGTGTTCGATACCTATCTCGGGCTGTCGCCGCGCCAGATCGATCCTTCTTTGCCGGTCCGCATCGTCGACATCGACGACGCCTCGCTCGCCCGCGTCGGCCAATGGCCCTGGCCGCGCACCAGGCTTGCCGAGATCGTCGACAGGCTGACCGCCGCCGGCGCCCGCAGCGTGACGCTCGATTTGATCCTCGCCGAGCCCGATCGCCTTTCGCCGGCCGAGTTCGGCCGACTGTTCGCGAGCGATCCCGAACTCGCCC
The DNA here is from genome assembly GCA_964493785.1 of uncultured Hyphomicrobium sp. Lineage (GTDB taxonomy): Bacteria > Pseudomonadota > Alphaproteobacteria > Rhizobiales > Hyphomicrobiaceae > Hyphomicrobium_A. The sequence goes on from CAZBPM010000010.1 coordinate 72,874, forward strand.
CGCTGATCGCCAAGGCTTCCGAGCTGCCCTCGAACGACGCGCGCCTCGCCGCCGCATTGAAGCATGCGCCGTCGGTGCTCGGCCTCGCGGGCGGATCCAATCCGGCCACCCCGCCGCCCGAGCCGCGCGCCCGCTTCGCTACGGCGGGCGACGATCCGCTGCAGTTTGTCCCCAGCTTCCCCCGCGCGATCGAGGGGCTCCCCGCTCTCACCCCCCCGGCCACGGGATTGGGGGCCGTCAATTTGCTGCCGGAACGCGATCAGGTTCTGCGGCGCGTGCCGCTGCTGTTCTCGATCGGCGGCGTGCTCTATCCGTCGCTACCGTTGGAAGCACTGCGCGTCGCCAAGAAGGAGACGACGATTTTCGTTCGCGCTTCGGGCGGCAGCAGCGTCACAGCTTTCGGACAGCAGACCGGCATCGAGCAGATCCGGATCGGCGACACGGTTCTGCCGACGGACGCCATGGGAGAGCTTTGGCTGCGCTTCTCCCCGCCCGATGCGCGCCGCTACATCCCCGCGCACCGTGTGCTCGATGGCACAGTTGGTACGCAGGACATCGCCGGCCGCGACATCCTCATCGGCACCAGTGCCGTGGGCCTGCTCGACCTGAGGGCGACGCCGCTCGATCCGGCGGTGCCGGGCGTCGAAGTACACGCTCAGGCGCTCGAGCAAATGCTGGACGGCCAGCATCTGGTGCGGCCGGCATTCGCGACGGGCCTCGAGCTTGTCTATCTTCTCGCAATTGGCATCGGCGTCGCATGGCTGATCTCACGCCTCGGTGCGACCGGCGCGGCCGCGATCGGTCTCGGTGCGATCCTTTTCGCGTTTGCCGCGTCCTGGCTCGCGTATGAGAAGGCGGGCTACCTCCTCGACCCTGTCTACCCGTCGATCGGCGTGCTGCTCGTCTACCTCGCAACTTCGCTCATTGGCTATATCGCAACGGAGCGCGAGCGCTCGCGCGTCCGCTCCGCCTTCGGCCATTACGTGTCAGCCCCGCTGGTCGAGGAGCTTGCGCGCAATCTCGACAAGCTCAAGCTCGGCGGCGAGACGCGCGAGGTGACGGTGCTGTTTGCCGACGTGCGCGGTTTCACCAACATCGCGGAGGGTCTGACGGCCGAAGCGCTGATCGCATTCTTGAACCGCCTGTTCACGCCGCTCGCCGACATCATCCTCGAACAGCGCGGCACCATCGACAAGTTCATGGGCGATGCCGTCATGGCATTCTGGAACGCCCCCCTTACCGACGAGAGCCACGCGTTGAATGCCTGTCGAGCAGCCCTGCGCATGCAGGAACAGATCGGTCAGCTCAATGCACACTTCGCCGCCGAAGCAGCAGCACGGGGCGAGCCGCCGATCCGCGTCAATCTCGGCATCGGCCTCAACACCGGCCAATGCTGCGTCGGCAATGTCGGCTCGCCTCAGCGCTTCGACTATTCCATTCTCGGCGATGTCGTGAACGTGGCTTCGCGCCTGGAGGGCGAAACCAAGTCCTACGGCGTGCCGATCATTGTCGGCGAGTGGACCGCGCGCGCGGCGCCCACGCTCGCATTCATCGAGCTGGGTTCGGTCACCGTGCGCGGTAAGCAGCGCTCCGAGCGCATCTTCGCTCTGTTGGGAGACGAGAAGATTGCTGCCACCGAAGCCTTCGCCGCCCTCAAAGCCGAACACGCCGCGCTTGTGGCCGCCATGGATGCCGGTAACGCCCAAGCCGCAGCAAGCCGTCTTGCAAAGTGTCGCGACAGCGTCGGCGTCGTGCCCGAGCAGCTCTACGATCATTACCAGCAGCGATTGGCGACACTGCTACCGACCGGCGCCTAATAGCGCTTCTTGAACGCCTTCGCGATGCCGTAGCCGACGCCCAGCCCGATGCCGACGGCAACGCCGGCTCTGACGCCCTTCTTCAGTATCTCGCGTCCGCGCGGCCTCGGTCGTGGGTGGTAATGCGTCTCCCGCACGTACTCGCGATCGATACGCTTCTTTTTGATCTTGATCCGGCGCGGCGGCGGCGTGTAGTCGTCGCCACCGGAGCGCTTCGGCTTGCTCTTGCGCGGCTCCTCGTAACGATCTTTGTCGCCCCCGCCCTTCGCCGGCACAGCTGCGCCTGCGATATCATCGCGCGTGAAAATCACGTTGGGGTCGATTTCGGGAGGCGTGACGATAAATGGAAATGCCTCGTTGAATGCAACATCGTGCCCGCGCGAGATGCGCGACCAGCTCTGCGGGCCCTCGATGTCGTCGTCGCTGATGCGGATGAGCTTGCCCGGCTGATCGTTGACCACGCACCGGCCCGACGCCGTGCATGCCTCGACGCCGCCTTCGATCAGCAGCACCCAAGTCTCGTTGGGGCGCGCGACAAAGACATCGAATATCGTGCCGCGCACCGTAATGGAGGCGTTCGGCGTGCGGATCACATATGCGGGCTTTGCCGCGACGCCGGTGATGAAGCGGAACGCGCCGCGCACCAGGTTCACCACGATGGCGCCGCCATCGAGTCCCGGATCGTAGACGAAGCGGTCGAGCAGCAATCGCGCGCCCGGCCCGAGCGCGAGTTTTGTCCGGTCGTTCAGCTCTATTTCACTGCGGCCGCTCTGGTCGACCTCGATCAGCTCCTGTTGACGCACGTCATCGCCGTCGCGAAGCTGACGCGGGTTTCCGGCATCTTCCAGGTCGGCCGTTACATAGCTGACGACCGTGACAGCCGAGCCGATCGGGTTGCCGGGAGCGGCCGCTGCGGTCGCGGCCGGCAGGAAAATGAGCAACGCCAACATCACTATTCTGCGCATGGCAGACCTGTCTCGGCACCCGACTCTGCGGCGCCGCAGTTGAAGATTGCGAAGGGCTGCACCCGCAGCCGCGGCAATTAGGCATCAACGCGCGCCCGTCCGCTGTTCCCGACGGAACATCAGGCTAATGCCGTTGAAGCATGCATGCGGCAGCGAACATTTCACCTGAGCCGCCGGGTTGACGCGGCCGCTTCGATCATTACATCCCAGCGGGGACTTGGAGGGATCATGCAAATCCATGACACGGCAGCGGGCTATGGCTTGCCCTCGCGCATCGTGCATTGGACGATGGCCATTGCCATCATCGGCATGTACGCCCTCGGCCTGTGGATGGTCGAACTCAACTACTACAGCCCATACTATCGCTCCGCGCCGGATCTTCACCGCAGCATTGGCATGCTGCTGTTGTTCGCGCTCCTGCTGAGGTTTGGCTGGCGCCTTGTCAACGTTCGCCCCAGCGACACGGATCTCCACCCGGTAGAGCGCTTGCTCTCACGCATCACGCACTGGGGGTTCTACCCCTTGCTGCTCGCGCTCATGGTGAGCGGCTATCTGATGTCGACTGCGGACGGCCGTCCGATCGAGGTCTTCGGCTGGTTCAGCGTCCCCGCCCTTATTACCGACAAGGGCATGGAGAAGACCGCAGGCGAGATCCACGAGTTCCTCGGTGACCTCACCATCTTCGTCGTGGTGCTGCACACGCTTGCAGCGCTGAAGCATCACTTCTTCGACCGCGGCCGCAACTTGGTGCGGATGTGGTCGGGCCCCGCCAACCACCAATGACTGAAACGAAGGAGCTAAGTTCAATGAAGTTGACCCCCGCATCGCTCGCTCTCATCGCTGCGCTGCTGTCTGCAGCACCGGCGACCGCCGCTGACTACGTAATCGACACCGACAAGGCGCACGCTTCGGTCAATTTCCGCATCAAGCATCTCGGCTTCAGCTGGCTGACTGGGCGCTTCGACAAGTTCAAGGGCACCTTCTCTTTTGACGAGGCCAAGCCCGAGGCATCGAAGGTGAAGGTCGAGATCGACACCGCCAGCATCAACTCCAACCACGCCGAGCGCGACAATCATCTGCGCGGCAAGGACTTCCTCGACACCGCCAGCTTCCCCACTGCAACTTTCGAAAGCACCGGCGTGAAGCTCGACGGCGACAAGGCGACCGTCACCGGCAACCTGACGCTCCATGGCGTTACCAAGGAGATCACCATCGATGCCAAGCGCGTCGGCGGCGGTACCGATCCCTGGGGTGGCGTCCGCGAAGGCTTCACCGGCACGACGACGATCGCGCTCAAGGATTTCGGCATCAGCTACAACCTCGGACCGGCCTCCGAAACGGTTGAACTCGCGCTCGAGATCGAAGGTGTTCGGCAATAGGACACCACGCTGCTGCGCGTCACCCGGCGTTAACTGAACAATCGTTCAGATAGCGCCGGGGGCACTACTACGAACATCTGAACAAAGGATAGGTAATTCCAACTGTGCCAGTGTGCGGGCTGCGGGTTCCCTGCGGTGTCGCGAGTTGCTCGCGCATTTCGGGGAGCTCCTCTTTGTAGCTTGCGCAACACATTGGGAGCGACCGTTGTCAGCCGCGCCGTCGCCGACAGCAGACAATGGCGATATCGGATCCAACCGATACCCGCGCCCGGCATCCTCGCGTCGTCTCGAGCAGCATCTTTGCGAGCGGGACGCGAAGGGCGAGCGCGCCATCGCGCTGGCGCAGGCCGCGATTGCCGTGTTTGTCGTAGTGATGCACGCATTCGGCTTCCAGCGCGGGATGCCGGATCTGCTCGTTCTGGGAACACTAGGCGCTCTCGTTTGCACGTCCGCCATCCGCTGGCGATTGGCGGCACAACGGCCGCTGCCCGAGCGTCAGCTCGACGTCCTCAGTGTCATTGACGTTGCGATCGTCATCGCATTCATCTGGAGCTGTCAGTACGCGTTCGGACACCCGGCTGCCGGCGTGGTCGGGTCGCCGTCGTTCGCCATCCTGCTGCTTCTGGTTGGCGTGCGCGCGCTCCGCCTCCATCCGCGCCCTGTCGTCGTTGCCGGTGTTGCCGCTGTAGCGGGGTGGAGCCTGCTGGTTTGCTGCGCCGTCTCCGTGGATGGATGGAACGCCATAGCAGGCGACTATCAAGAGTACCTTAACTCCTCCTTCCGCATTTTTCTCCCCGGCGAAGCCGTACGGGTGGCCGCTCTCGTCGCGCTCGTGGCCGTCCTCGGCGCAGGTGCCTATGGTGCACGGCGCATCCTCGGTCACGCGGCCCACATGACCGACTATGGCGAAGCCCTGGACTCCGCCCGCAAGCACCTCGAGGAATCGAGCCGCGCAAGGGCGCGCGCGGAGAGCGCCATCGCCGCGCTCGACACCCGTGAAGCCGAGTTGAGCGAGCAGAACCGGCTATTCAATGCCGCTCTGACGAACATGCCCCAGGGACTATGCATGTTCGATCAGGATCAGAAGCTGCTCGTGTGCAACAACCGCTACGTCGAGATGTACGGTCTGTCCAAGGGCCTCACCCGCCGCGGCACGCCCTTCGCCGAGATCGTCGAGAGTCGCATCCGCGCGGGCCTGCTCGACGGCCAGGATGCCGAGTCCTACATGGAAGAGCGTCTCGCATCCGTCCGCGAGAAGGTCCGTCACACGAAGGTGCAGGAATTCGGCGACGGCCGCATGATCGCCGTAACGCACGAGCCCTTGGACGGCGGCGGATGGGTGGCGACCCACGAAGACGTCACATACCTGCGTAGCATCGAAGCGAGACTGTCGTATCTCGCCCGCCACGATGCGCTGACCGATCTTCCCAACCGCGTTCAACTGCGCGAGCGTCTGGATGAACTCATCAAGGGTGACGCGCTGATCCGCGCAAACATCGTTGTGCTGGTGCTCGAGATCGATCGCTTCAAGGAGCTCAACGATACCTTCGGGCCCTCGATTGGCGACAGCCTGCTGCAGAACGTGGCGCAGCGCCTCCGCCGCCGTCTCGACAGCGCAGATACGATCGCCCGCGTCGGCGGCGATGAATTTGTCGTGCTGCAGGTTGCCGAGGATCCGGCTGCCGCGGCCGAGCTTCTCGCCAAGCGCATACATAGCGTTCTAGCGCCGTCGTTCGATATCGACGACCACCCCATCGCCATCAGCGCCAGCATCGGCGTGGCCGTCGCTCCGGTGGACGGCGTGATCCCGGACGACCTCCTGAAGAATGCCATCCTTGCGCTCGAAAAAGCCAAGCGCGAAGGCGGCGGCAATTCGCGCTTCTTCCAGCGCGGCATGGACGAGCAGGTGCGCGCCCGCAACAAGCTCGAACAGGACATGCGTGTTGGGCTGCGCGAACAGCAGTTCGAACTCTACTACCAGCCGCAGCTCGACCTGGACACCAACGAGGTCGTCGCCTGCGAGGCGCTGCTGCGCTGGAATCATCCAGAGCACGGCATGATCTCGCCGGGCGATTTCGTGGCTCTGGCGGAGGAGACCGGTTTTATCGTCCAGCTGGGTGATTGGGCGTTGCGTCGGGCCTGCGAGGAGGCGGCGACTTGGCCCAAGCACATCCGCGTCGCCGTCAATCTCTCCGTAGCTCAGTTTCGTTCCGGTCGCGTCCGTCAATCGGTGATCCAGGCGCTCGGCTCCGCTGGGCTATCCCCCAATCGCCTGGAGCTGGAGATCACCGAATCCGTGCTGATGGATGACGTCGACGACGTCGCTGCCGTGCTGCACAACTTGCAGGAAATGGGAGTCGGCATCGCGCTCGACGACTTCGGCACCGGCTTCTCGTCGCTCGGCTATCTGACGCGGATGCGCTTCGACAAGATCAAGATCGACAAGCACTTCATCCACGAGCTTCAAGGCGAAGCCAGCAGCGCTCTGGCCGTATTGCGCTCAGTTGTTGCCCTGTCGAAGAGCTTGGGCCTCGCCACCCTCGCCGAGGGCATCGAGACGGCCGACCAGCTTGAGCGGGTACGTGCTGAAGGATGCTCAGAAGCTCAGGGCTACTTAATCGGCAAGCCGATGCCCGCACGTAGCATTGCTATGCTGTTCGCGCAGCACAGCACCGACGCCCGGCAGGCGTGACGCGCTAATTGAGTCGGCCGCGGGTAGGCCCACCAACCGCCGTCATTCTTCTTCAGGCAGATCGGGCCACGGCCAGGCCTCTTCATGGCTGCTGCCGATGTCGAACAGCTCCAGGCTCATCGGCGGCAAGTCGGGGTCGCCGACGGGCGTTGGCGGCGGACCGTCAGGCTGCTGCGACGGGAGCGCCAGATACATGATCCGTTCTGCCGATGCGGGTGCTGCGGCAAGAGGCAGCATCATTAATGCTATCAGCGCGGGGCGGTTCATGCCGGTTCCTCGGAGGCTTACAGAGCCTGAGTACCGCGCCTCTTTTAAGGAACGTTCGAGGACATCGAGCGCAGTTGAGGCAAATGCCGCGCGAGGCAATGCCGCACTGTCATCCCTCGCCCGGATGTCGCCTTAGTGGGCGCGCCGACTACCAATCCGCGCGGGGCTCTTGGCAGCTCAAAGGTGAGATGACGTATGCACGAAGAGATCGAGCACTCGGGTTGGAGCGGACATCTGCGCAGCGAAGCGCCGGCCCTTCTCGGCGCCTTCACGCTACTGCTTTTCATGGCCTACGGGCATGTATGGCTGGCGGACCCGACGCAGTTCCTCGAGCGGGCCATACTGTTCGTATGGCTGCTCGCGACGATCGCGATCTGCATATTCGGCGTCGTACGTCATGCCGATGCTCTTGCAGAGCTGCTGGGCGAGCCTCTGGGCACGCTCATCCTCACGGTGTCGGTGATCATCATCGAGGTGTCGCTGATCGCAGCCGTCATGTTCGAAGGAGCGAACGATCCGACGCTCGCGCGCGATACGATGTTCTCGGTGATCATGATCATGATGAACGGCATGGTCGGATTGTGTCTGCTCGCCGGCGGCCTGCGCCACGTGCAGCAGGAATACAATCTGGAAGGCGCCAGAGCCTATCTCGCCGTGCTCATCCCGCTGTCTGCCATTGCCCTGATATTGCCGCGCAGCACCGCATCGGCCGCCGTCGAGGGCTCGCTGAGCTACTGGCAGGCTGCCCTCTTCTCGACCGCCGCCTTGGTCCTCTATGCGATCTTCCTGGCGCTCCAGACCCTGCGGCACCGCGGGTTCTTTCAATTGCCAGAGGACGCCCGTAACGGCGAGGGGACCGAAATCCCACCTGTGGCCGCTCCCGAGCCACACACCATTGCCAGGCACGCCGTTCTGCTTGTGCTCACCATGGTGCCCGTCGTCGGTCTGGCGGAATATCTTGCGGTGATGGTCGAGCAGGGTATCCACGTGTTCGAGCTGCCGCCCGAGCTTGGCGGAGCGCTCATCGCTCTTCTCATTCTCGCGCCTGAAAGCATCACCGCCTTACGCGCGGCTGTCGCGAACCGGCTGCAGAGGTCGATAAACCTGTGCCTCGGGTCGGCGCTGTCGACGGTGGCGCTGACGGTGCCCGTCGTGCTCATGATCGGCCTCGCGACGCAGCGCAGCGTTAGTCTCGGCCTAGACAACGACAACATCACCATGCTGATGCTCACCCTGATGGTGAGCATGCTGACATTCTCGGGTGCCCGCACGAACGTCCTGCATGGCGCCGTCCATCTGCTTTTGTTCTTCAGCTACATCGTGCTTATCTTCAATCCCTGACATCCGATTCCGAAGCGCTGAAGGCAATATTTACCGCGACCGCCTAGTCTTTGCGGACCGAAAAGAAGGGAAGATTGCCATGGCGCAAGCCGCTGAAAACCGCTCCGCGTCCGTGGTCGACGCAGCAGCGCTCGAGATCTTCCAGAACCAATGGAACGTCTACCAGAAGTTCCTGAAGCACGACTATCTCGCGGGCCGCGCCGCCTGTGCCGAGTTGCACCGCTTCCTTGTAGACGACCTCTCACGCCCGTTCCGAATCGTCGACCTGGCGTGCGGTGATGCCAGCAACATCGTCGGGGCGCTCAAGACGGCGCCAATCCGCCACTACCGCGGCGTCGATCTTTCGGAGCCCGCGCTGGCTTACGCTGCGGAACATCTCGCTGAGCTGCCATGCGCCGTCGATCTGGAGCCGGCCGATTTCACCAGCGCGTTGCGCAACGGCCCGGCCACCGAGGACATCGTATGGATCTCCCTCTCGCTCCACCACCTCGTCACGGACGATAAGCTGGCATTCATGCGCGACGCCCGCGCCAGCATGGCACAAGATGGCGCGTTCCTGATTTATGAGCCGACGCGCCGCGACGGCGAGAGCCGCGAGCAGTACCTCGATCGCTTCGAGGAGATCGGGCGCCGCGAATGGACCGAGCTGACCGACACGGAGTTCGCCGAAGCGTTGAAACATGTCCGCTCGTGCGATCTCCCCGAAACCGTGTCTGACTGGCACGCCCTCGCAGACGAGGCGGGTTTCCGCTCCGCCACCGAGCTGTATCGGTCGCCGACGGATCTATTCCGCCTGTTTCTCTATCGGCCGTGAGGCCCGGCACGCGCTCAGCGCGGTCGGCGGGCGATGACGGCCACCGTCTCCACGATCTCCGGAAACAGACCCTCCGGCGACAGCGCGAGCAGACGCGTCTTCAGCGAATCTTGGTAGGCGGCGCGGCCATCTTCGCCAAGCCGCGAGGGGGAGTTCGCCGAGAACGACAAGGCGCGCGCCATGACCTCATCCAGACCTGTGACGCGCTGCTCGAACACCGATATCCGTTCCACCTCGTTGAAAGCGCTACGCAGGAGCACGCTCTCGTGCGGCTCCCAAGACTCGCTCTTCCGCCAACGGTAGAAATCATCGAAGCGGCCGTGCTGGTTGCGGATCTCCTCGAACGCGCCGTGCCACTTCAGCTCGCGGCTGTCGTGCAGCTCGGTATTGACGAGCGCCACCGCCCCGCCCGCCCCGATAAGCTCATCGAGGCGCTCTAGCGTCGCCTCGCGGTCCATCCAATGGAAAGCACGGCCGATGGTCACCAGGTCGAGCGGTGCCAGCGCTTGATCAAGCTCGAACGAGGTTCCGACGCGCCAATCTATGTCGACGCCCGCCGCCGCCGACGCAGCGCTGGCTGCCGCGATCATATCCGGATCGACGTCCATTCCGATCATCGTGCCGCAATAGGGCGCGACCAGCAGCGTCAACGAGCCGGGACCGCAGCCCAGGTCCAGCACGCGGCTTTGCGGGCCCAGCCCGGTTTCCCGCGCGAGCTTTCGAACCAGGCGCTCCGAATAGCGCGGCCGCCCGCTCACGTAGTGCGGAATGGCCGATGTGAACCGGTTGGGATCGAGAGGTGCGATGCGTGTCATGAGCGGGCTCCCACGCGGCCACGGTGATACCGCGCATAGGTATTCAGCGAGGGCACCATCGGCAATGGGTCGTGATGGCCGCTATGCTGCTGAGAACTTCGTCGTAGCTGACGCAGCAGGGCGATCTACGGAAGCGTCGCGCAGCAGAAGCGTAGCCTCCATCGGCGACATCGCCCTCCCGAAGAACGCACCTTCGGCCTGCTCGCAGCCCGCGGCGAGCAGAAAAGCGGCCTGCGCCTGCGTCGAGACGCCAACGGCAATGACGTCTGCCTTTATCTCTGCACCGATGCCGGCGATGGTGCGCACGGCCATCGCGGCTGCAGCGCTCTGAGGCAATGCCGCGACGAGCTCCCGGGCAATCATGAGCCGCTGAACCGGCAACTCTGCCAGGTGTGCGATCGACGATGCCCCTTTGCCGAAGTCGGCTATCGCGAGACGGAATCCCTTTTCGTGCAGCGCCGTGAGCAACTCCGGCCGGCGCTGCGCGGCCTGCGACCAAGTCGGCTCGTCGAACGCCAGCTCGATGCAATTGGCCGCAATGCCATGCCGGGCGAGGCACTCTGCGAAGTCCAGGCTGATGTCGCCAGGAGCCTTCAGCTGGCCGGCAAAGAACGGAACGGCGACCAGACGTGGAGCAAGCTCGTTCGTCTGCCACAAGGCAAGCTGGTCGCAGACCTCCTCGATCATCCACTGCGCGACCGCCCGGATCATTCCCGCCCGCTCAGCGATGGGGATGAGAACACCCGATTCGATCATGCCGCGCGCATGATGGTTCCAGCACACGCTCGCCTCGAGGCCGACGATGTGTCCGCTCGCGATGTCGACCTGCGGGACGTAGGTCAGCTCCAGCTCCCCGCGCGCGATCGCCGACTGAAGCTCGCGTGCCAGTAGAGCCCGCAGGTGCACCTGCTTGTCCAAAGCTACGTCGTGCAGCCGAAAGCGGTTCCGCCCGTCGTCTTTGGCACGATAGAGAGCGATATCCGCCTGCACCATGAGATCCGTGGGCGAGGACGACTGGCTCGTCATCTTGGCGATGCCGATGCTCGCCGTGACCGTAACCTCGTCGTTGCCGATGATGTAAGGCTGGGCCACCGCCGTGCCGATCTTGTCCGCCAGCGCGCCGATATCCGAAGGATCGTTGATGTTCGTCTGCAGGACAGCGAACTCGTCGCCTCCGAAGCGCGCGACGAGATCATCGCGGCGCACCGACTGCGTCAGTCGCGCCGCCACCTCCAGAAGAAGACTGTCACCGGCGGCATGACCGAGCGTGTCGTTTATTTCCTTGAAGCCGTCGAGGTCGATGAAGAGAACGGCAAAGTCGGTGCCCGATCGCCCGTACCCGCGAAAAGCAGCATCGAGGCGTTCCAGAAACGTGCGCCGGTTGGCGAGGCCGGTCAGCGGGCACTGGCGCGCCAGTGCCGAAATGCGCGCGTTGGCTTCACCGAGCTGTTGCGCCAGACGCACGTCGATCGTCAGCACCAGCATGGTGGTACCGAGGAAGATCAGCGTCACCGCCGCGACGATCACGGCGAGCCAGAATTGGTCGAGCTGCAGGTCGGGACCGACGCAGATGGTATCGGGCGCGAATTGTGCAGCCGGCATGCCCGTGTAATGCATCGCGCAGATGCCGGCGCCCATTGCGGCCGCGCCCAGCAGCCGCCGGCCCATTGTATTGGCTCTGTTGTCGTCGCCATTGCGCAGGTGGAACGCCAGCACGAGCGCGAGACCCGACGCTGCTATGGCCAGCACGACCGACGCCGCAACGAGTGTCTTGTCGTAGGTGATCGGCGGCATCGTATCCATTGCCGCCATGCCCGTGTAATGCATGAGCGCGATGCCGACCCCCATCGCGACCGCGCCGATCGATAGCGTGTAAATCGTCGGTTGGTGCCTGCTCACGAGCAACAGCACGAAGGCCGACACGACAATCGCTATCACGAGCGACGCCAAGGTTGCCTCGAGGTCGTAGGACATAGGGATCGGCAACTTGAACGCCAGCATGCCGATGAAGTGCATCGACCAGATGCCTACGCCCATGGCTATAGCGCCGCCTGCTAGCCAATAATTGCTCGCCCAGCCGCGCGTCGCCGTGATGTGGGCCGCGAGCGCGAACGCGACATACGAGGCGACGATGGCGACGAGCAGGGAAAGCGCGACAAGTTCTGGAGAGTAGGTTCCGGTCATGGATGCTTGTGAGAGGCCTCTCTTCGCGTTTTCCGCGGGGCGCGCGACAAGGCACGCCGCATGGCGTGCTGGTGCACGGCAGGACAGCCACCATCGGTCACAAACGCTTTACGCGGGCTTAGGGGAGGCCTTCAAAAAAGCAGCAATTGGTGTCGCACACGCGGCTCTGAGCCCTCGCGCGCGAGTCAGCTTGCTGCAACGCAGAGTTGAGGCAGGTGCGGGATTAGGCCGGAGTGGGGATAGGCGCGACCGCACAGCGCACTGCGCCGAAGCAGCACGCATGAAAAAGAACCGCGCGGGTGTGCCCCGCGCAGTCTCACAGACGTCAAGCGATCGAGGTGACTGCTTAGGCCTTCGCGCCGCGGCGCAGGCCAGCAGCCTTCTTCAGGCGCTTACGGCCGGCAGCGGTGTTGCCCTGGCTGCGGGTCGTCTTGGCGCGCGGAATGGCGCGGCGCGCCTTCTTCTTGCGGGTTTCGACGTTGCGGAGGCTGCGTGTGCTGCTGCTGCTCATTGTTCACCAGTTAGGGCGTTCGCCAATATTGATGGGCGCCCGAGCCCTTGGGCCGTCGAAGCGCGAAGCGGCTCCTCTAGGTCATCTTCGCCTGCGGCGCAAGTGCCCGCGGTCGCTGGCCCGCCTCGCTTGACATAAATCCGTAACAAGACTCCCTTAGCCGAACCGGTCGGACCCTATAATCGCGCCGGCAACGGCTGCAATATTGGACGGACGGGGAAGTATGGCCTCAACCCAGGACGCTATCGCTGCCGAGGAAGTGCCTCTGCGGCGCGAACGCAATAAGCGGCTTCGGCAGGCGGTGCACCGGCACAAGGCGACCTCGCGCCAGGGCATCCAAGAGCGGCTTTTCACGCTGGCGTTCAGCGGTCTCGTCTACCCCCAGATCTGGGAGGATCCGGTCGTAGATCTGGAGGCCCTCAACCTCAAGGAGGGTGAGCACCTCATCGCCATCGCTTCCGGCGGCTGCAATGTGCTGAGCTATCTCGCCGCTGCCCCGGTCACCGTCACGGCCGTCGATCTCAACCCGGCTCACGTGGCCTTGAACAAGCTCAAGGTTGCGGCCCTCGCCCATCTGCCGGACTACGAGGCGTTCCGCTCCTTTTTCGGTGAAGCTAACCGTCGCGACAACGTCGACGCCTACTTCACCTATCTTCAGCCGCACCTCGATGCCGCCACGCGGAACTACTGGGAATCCCGCGACCGCATCGGCCGCCGCCGCATCGGCTACTTCGCCTCGAATTTCTATCGCCACGGTCTGCTCGGCAACTTCATCGCCGCCGGCCACATCCTCGCCCGCTTGCATGGCAAGAACCCGCGCCGCGTGCTGGTCGCAAAGGATCGCGCCGAGCAGCGCCAGATTTTCGAGAGCGAGCTCGCGCCATTGTTTGAACGCCGTCACATCCGCTGGTTGCTCGATAAACCGGCGGCGCTTTTCGGCCTCGGCATTCCGCCGTCGCAGTTCGAAGCGCTGAAGGGCAAAGAGGCAAGCATGGCCGACGTGCTGCGCCAGCGTCTCGAGCGCTTGGCCTGCGACTTCGACCTCACCGACAACTATTTCGCCTGGCAGGCGTTCGGGCGTCGCTATGGCACTGAGGACGCGGCCCCGCTTCCCCCGTACCTAAAGAGCGAGAGCTTCTTGAAGCTCCGCAAGCGTAGCCAGGACGTGGCCGTCGTGCACGCTTCGCTCACCGAGCACCTGGCCGCCAAGCCCGCCGCCTCGCTCGATGCCTACGTGCTGCTCGACGCGCAGGACTGGATGACCGACTCCCAGCTCGGTGCCCTGTGGGACGAGATCGCACGCACCGCAAAGCCGGGCGCCCGGGTGATCTTCCGCACCGCTGGAGAGGACACCATCCTTCCCGGCCGCGTGCCCGATCGCGTTCTTTCGCGCTTCACATACGACCGCGAGCTCTGCCGCGACCTCACGACGAAGGACCGCTCGTCCATCTACGGCGGGTTCCACGTCTATACGTTGGCGGCCTGAGGGATAAGCGCGTGGCTCACACCGGAGCTTCGGCCGCCCAGCACATGGACGCCATCTACCGCTACCAGCGGTACGTCTATGATCTGACGCGCAAGTATTACCTGCTCGGCCGCGACCGGCTCATCGCGGAGCTGGCCGCCCCCGCGGGCGGCAAGGTGCTCGAGGTCGCCTGCGGCACGGGACGCAATCTGATCGGCGCCGCGCGCCGCTATCCAGGCGCCAGCTTCTATGGCTTCGATATATCGAACGCCATGTTGGAGACGGCGCGTTCATCCATCGCCCGCGCTGAGCTCGGCGACCGGATCGAAGTCGCCCACGGTGATGCGACGAGTTTCGACCCCGCGACCCTGTTCGGCACGGCGGGCTTCGATCGCATCTTCATCTCATACGCGCTGTCGATGATCCCACCCTGGCGTGGCGCCCTGGACCAGGCGCTGGCAGCCCTTGCGCCCGGAGGCCGTCTGCTCATCGTCGATTTCGGCGATCAGGCAGCCCTTCCAGGCTGGTTCAAGCGCGGACTGCGGGCCTGGCTGGCGCGGTTCTCCGTCACTCCGCGCGACGAATTGGAGACCGAGCTGAAGCGCATCGGCGCAATTCCGGGATACCGGGTGACCTGCACGCCGCTCTATCGCGGCTACTCGATCTACGCCGTCATCACGAAGGACGCCTGAGCCCTCGGCTGCTAGCCGACGAGCGCGCGCACGATGAGCCCCGGCGCGAGCAGCACCCCAGACCACAGCAGTGCCGAGGCGGCGCTCACGGCCGCGAAGGGTGCAAGCGGCACGCCCTCGGCGCCCGCCGCGATAGGATAAAGCGCGCGCCGCATTCCGTAGATCTTGCTGGTGAGCACGCCGAGCGCACCCTCCTTGCGGGCTAGCGCGCGCACCGGAGCCACACCGCGCCCATGGTCGTTGACGAACCACGCGTCGCTGAAGTCGCCCCGCGCCTTCTCGCCCTCGCGATAAAAGAAAAGATCGGCCGCCAGCGCTCCGGCCGCACCCGCGATCAGGATCGGCCACAGCGACCCGCCGGCATAGAGGTGCACGCCGCCGATGAACGCGAACAACACCAGCACCGGCACGAACAGCATTGGCAGCGCGACGCCGTTGGCGAACGCTAGCGCGAACATGAGCAGCGCTATGACCAGCTCGTTATCGCGCATGAACGCGAAGATCGCGTCCTGGTTGTTGACGAACAGCACCGGCCACAGGAGCACCCACACGGCCCAGATGAAGGCGCTCGAGACGTTGGCGATCTGGAACGGGATCTGAGGCATCTGGAACATGCCGGCGACGACGGGAATGACCGCGCGCACCGGCCCGACAAAGTGGCCGAGGAATACGCTCCACAATCCGTGCTCGTCGAAGAACTCCTGGCCCTTCGGGAGCAGGTTCGGATGCGTCGTGAACGGCCACACCCCGCTGATGCGGTCCTTGAAGTGATATCCCACCCAGTACGAGACAGAGTAGCCGGCGACACCGCCGAGGCCCGCCGCGATGACGGCTGCCATCAACACGGACCAGCTCACGCCGCTCGCCGCCCACAGGAAGGCGAGCCCGGTGAGGATCGCCCAGCCCGGCCATACCAGCGACAGGAAGCAAAGCGATTCGCCGAATGCGACGAGGAAGGCGATCGGAATCGCCCAACCCTCGCTCTGCTTCACCAGAGAGAGGATGCTATCGACGAAACTATCCATTGAATCTGTCTCGGTGAAGCTGGGTCAGAGGACGGGGCGGGACGGCGTGCATCGCTCAGCCCCGCTGGCACCGGCGCTTCATCTCGGCGCCAAGCTCCCGCGAAACCTCGCTGGCCAGCATGATGCCACGCGAAATCTGCGCCGGCGTCAAACTGTTCGATGAGCGCAACACGCCCGGGGCACGATCGGCCTCGTTTTTGCCGTGCGCCAGCTCATCGCACGAGAGCTCCTTTTTCTTGCTCTTCAGTGCGAATAGGCGCACGCCCGACGCATAAGCCTCGGCCGGAGCGTGTGCCTTGACCCAGGCGCGGTCGTTATCGTCGACGAGGTAACGCAGCGTCCGCTGCCGCTTGGCGACGCAGTCGCTCGAATCGTCCACGCAGGTGAGGCCGGAGTTTGCGCCTGAGGTCACGCTGGGGCCGCTACAGCCAACGGGCGCGACAGGGACAAAAAGCAACAGCAGGACCGGCAGGTTCCGGCGGCGGTTGAAATTCAAGTCTTGCTCCCTTGTCGGCGCGCGGATTAAGCCCCTAGAAGGCCTCCATGGCCACGTCAAGGCGAAACGGGGCCAGCCAGAGGGGAAAGGTCGGGAACATGGTGCACGCGATCCGCATCCACGAGAATGGTGGCCCCGAGGTGCTCAAATGGGAGGCGGTCGAGCTTGGCTCGCCGGGTCCAGGCGAAGCGCGCATCCGCCAGACGGCGATCGGCATCAACTACATCGACGTCTACCACCGCAGCGGCCTCTATAAGCAGGCCGGCTTCCCCGCCGTGATCGGCATGGAGGGCGCTGGGCGAGTTGAAGCCATCGGGCCGGATGTCACGGACCTGAAAGTCGGCGACCGCGTCGCCTATGGGACCGTCCTGGGCGGCTATGCCGAGGAGCGGATCATCGCTGCCGACCGCCTGGTCAAGCTTCCCGACTTCATCAGCGACGCCACCGCCGCCTCCATCATGCTGCAGGGCATGACCGCGCGCTATCTGCTGCGCGAGACCTATCGCGTCACGTCGGACACCACGCTGCTGTTCCACGCCGCCGCCGGGGGTGTTGGCCTCATTGTCTGCCAATGGGCGAAGGCACTAGGAGCCAACTTGATCGGCACGGTCGGATCGGATGAGAAAGCCGAGCTGGCCAAAGCCGCTGGCGCCACTCACGTCATCAACTACCGCACCGAGGACTTCGCGCAGCGCGTGCGCGAGATCACCGGCGGCGCACTGTGCGATGTCGTCTACGACGGCGTCGGCAAGGACACGTTCCCTTCATCGCTCGACTGCCTGAAGCCGAAGGGGCTGTGGGTCAGCTTCGGAAATGCGTCGGGCGTCGTGCCGCCGTTCGACATGGCGGTGCTGTCGGCGAAAGGCTCGCTCTTTGCAACGCGCCCGACGCTCATGACCTACACCGCGCGGCATGAAGATCTCGTCGCCAACGCGGCCGAGCTGTTCGAGATGATCGGCAAGGGCGCGATCAAGGTCGAGCCGAGCCGGACCTACGCGTTGAAGGACGCAGCCGAGGCACACCACGATCTCGAAGCGCGCCGCACGACCGGCTCGATCGTTCTCGTTCCCTGACGGCGCAGCGCTGTAAGCCTCAGACTATGGTTAGCCACCGGTAACCGGAACGGTGAAGGACTGATTGCGGCTTGCGTTGATACGGGCCCGATGAGCCGATTTGAGGCAAAACACCCTTACCCGTTCATTTCTCGGATACGTCGCAATTTACCAGATGTCATTTCTCATCTGACATTCTCGTAACCTAAGGCTCGAGCGGTCTAGGCCGCAATGTATGGCGTACGGGCGGGACAGATGGCACGGCTACAACTAGCTGATCACGGAATTGAGGAGAGCACCGACTACGGCTCGACGCCGGATGCTCTTTTCCAACTCGGCCTTAGGTATTGCGTAGGCCGGGATGTGGATACGGACCTCGTCGAGGCGCACAAGTGGTTCAATCTCGCAGCGATGCGGGGCAACGACGATGCCCGGCAGTATCGCAGCGAGATATCCCGCGAGATGTCGAGGATCCAAATATCACGCGCACAGCGCCTGGCGCGTGAGTGGCTGGCGCGGCACTAGAAGAAGTGATGGTGGGTAGAGGCCGAGCTATTGGCAGCTAGCAGTTGCCGAACAGCGAAGCCACGCAGTCCCACGACTTCTTCACCGCGCCTCCAACCGCCTTGCCTGTATCGGTGACGGCCTTGCCGGTCTTGTTGGCGAGGTCCTCGACCATGTTCGGCTTGGGCTGGCGCGGTGTCGTCCCGGTCTCCGGTGGCGGGTTTGCCGGCTGCGGCGCGTATTGATCCGGATTGACGATCTCCACCGGCGGCAAAGCGGTGCCAGGCGGTTGCTGCTGCGGCTGCGGCTGGAAGCCGAGACCGCCGCTCTGTGGAGTGTTCGGTTGCGGCGCGGCAGCCTCGAGCGGCGAGGCCCCCGGGTCACCCAGCGAGAACATCACGGTGCGCGTCTCGCCTGGGCACGGAGTAGCCTGCCCGCGAGCCGCGCTACAGCTCGCGTGTCCCCCGGCCTTGGCAAGTTCTGTGATGCAAAGGAACTGTCCGCGTGACGATCTGGCGGCCGCGGAAACGTCCCCACCAATCAGGCACCGATAGCTGGCCTCCGGACCGGTGCAGGTGACGCAGTATTCACTCGCCGCAGCACTCGCCGATGCCGCGATGAACAGCACCGCCCCTAGCGCTGGAAGCCGCCGTTGCATATGGGTCCCCGCTGGGTCTGGCCGCTCGTCAGCCTTATCTTCCCACTGATATCGAACGATGCGGCGACGGGGGCGGGGCGTCAAGTGTGAGCAGCCCGTCCCGACCGGCTTGTTCAGCTTGCATTCGGGGTTCCCCGCCTCTATTAGGGGCACCTCCAGTGGAGCTGTGGCCGAGAGGCTGAAGGCGGCGGTTTGCTAAACCGTTATGCGCTGTAAAGGCGTATCGAGGGTTCGAATCCCTCCGGCTCCGCCAACTAACACATTGCAGATAAAGAATTATTTGAATCAAGCGGCCTCAGCTTGAGTTCCAAAGACGGATTCCAAACCCCGACATTTTCTCGAGTAGCTGAGCGGTCACCCTCGGGTGCGTTTCCGCGATGCACCTCTATCCACGGGGCTCTGAGGAGCCGATCTCGCGACCGCTTTTAAGCTCTCTCTTCCTTGGGTGGATACCAGTTGTCACTTCTGACCCAAACCGGACACGCATAGATGGCGATGCCGTGCTCGCGGAGAAGCATAAATCACATTGCGGAATGTCTGCCGGTAACGGTCCTTTACTTGGCAACCGCCAAGCACTCGACTAGCGTTCGAGCAGATTTGTTCTTACGGGGGGTGCCATGCAGGTCATCAAGTTAGGATTCGTGGCCGCGGTTATGGTGTGCACACTTTCGGCGATGGCTCAGGCGGCCGATTGTACGAGGGTCGCAGCCGGTGGCGATAACGTCACCCACGATTTAGCGGTGCTGTTCTCCACAAACGCCCTCAAGAATACGATCGCCGGGCGTGGGCTTGTAGGGAAGGGGCCGGTTAAAACCACCTGCAAATCAGGCTCGGCGATGATTGAGTGTCACTCCTCGCAGATGGCCTGCAAGGGCGGAACGCCCGCGACCTGCTTGGGCCCCTGGCTATGCTTCTGAACCCGGCCTAGACGTGCCCTCGTCTTAAATCTGTTCTAGCGGCTCGGGCCTCGCAGATATGCGGGGCAATATCCGCAAAGATGCGTCGGGCTTCTGGCCCTTCGCTGCGTAGCGAGTTTGGCCGTAGCGTCCCAAGTGTGGACGGGATCCCGTTGGCAAGGACTTTCTGGTTTGTCACGAAGAGCTGGCCAGGTAGCGCCCATGTGTCCGGCCTTTTTGCTCGGCGCGAACACCGATGGCCTTCATGCTATCCGCAAGGTCAGCTCCCTATCACAAGCACGCGCTCGGAGCGCCATGGGACGAATGGGTTCTGCTGCTCTCGGTGGTCGACCTTTCCAACCTCGTGAAGCGCGCCCAACGTAGGCGCTCATTCTATAGGGCCGCTGGCACGGGTTCGTCGCTGAGCATAGCGGATCACTGCCAAGCCGCCGACGACGAGAAGCCATCGCAGGTAGTGATCTCCACACTTCGATATCTTCCCAAGGCGCTCTTGGCCGCCGCTCGATGATCGCCTCGGCTCCAGCCCGATGAAGGCTGCAAAGCTCCTGCCGGTCTTGAAGTTGGAAGCATTGCCGACCTAACAGTCAGGCAGTGAAAAGCGCCGCCGTTCCAACGGAACTTATCTGGCCCTGTATTCTTCTCCCTGCATGGACAGAGCTTGTCGCATTTTGATCTATGATGAAGAACCGGTTGCGCGGGCGCATATCCGCGCCCTTCTTGAGCAGGCCGGGGAGGTCGTCGTTGAGGCCGGTTGTGTGGACGAAGCGCTTTTGCTGCTGGCTGGCGACCACATCAAGGCAGTTGTCAGCAACACACAGGCGGCCGGTAGGGACCTGATGAAAACGGTGCGTCGGAGGTATCCGGAAAAGATGGTGATCACCGTGACGGAGCGATGCTCGCCGTCAGCGGCTAAGTTGCCCGATGGCGTCATCGAGCTGTCCAGTCCCTTCTCGGACGAGCGATTGCGCGAGGTGGTGTCTCACATCTGAGTTAGCGGGACGACCGGGCCTCGTAGAGCTGCTGCGGCGGGACCGTCTTAATTAAGGTCGCCCCGTCAGGCGCTCTGTTTGCGCTGGCACGCTCGGCCAGCCCGATAACGCCCCGTAGCGAGCGCGAGGCACTCTAATGCGGCAGCCTTAGGCTTTCGGACCAAACAACAATCCCATAGCTTCGACGATCTGCTGCTCAGTCGCAGGCTTGGGCAAGTGCGGCGCGCCCTGGCAGGCCCCGTCGATTGCGCCGAAGCCGCTGTAGATCAAGAAGGGAATTCCTCGCTGATGGAGCCGCACGCAAAGCGGCGAACTATCACCGTCGCCCAATCCATGGTCCAGGATAGCGCCCTCGATTTTATCCCTCTCTACGAGCAAAAGGGCTTCCTTCAGGGTATTTGTCACGACGACGCTTGCGCCGGCGGTTTCCAATGCCTCGGAAATATCCAGAGCTATAAACGGCTCATCCTCGACCACGAGGATCTCCCGCCCCCTAATACGGCGTGGCATGTCATTTTCCCGACAATACACAACAACGGGTCCCCATATGAACGCATTGAATTAAGTGGGGTTCCGTATCGCGCTGGTGCAGTCGGCATCAAGCGGGGTTTGGTCGGTTATCTGACAGCCGGTGAACTTCGACGAGGGGACTTCGTCTGCGGCGGTCCAAGCGGGTGTCGACCACAGGCGACTTCCGCTGATTGGACAGACCATCAGTTGCGCCCATGAAAGACGTAGACGCCCAATCTCAGCGTCTACGTCGGCGACTTTATACCTGACCGGACAATGTTTTTTATGCGGCGACGCTGGTGGATTGGGCACTGAAGAATTTCAGGAGGTCGGCATTGATCAGGTCGTCGTGCGTCGTGCACAAGCCGTGAGGCAGCCGCTCGTATATCTTCAGCGTCCCGTTCTTCAGCAGCTTCGCCGACAGAGGCGCAGAGTTGGCGATTGGGACGATCTGGTCGTCGTCCCCGTGCATCACCAGCGTCGGCACATCGATCGTCCTCAGATCCTCGGTGAAGTCCGTCTCCGAGAACGCCTTGATGCCGTCATGCTGAGCTTTGGCACCGCCCATCATGGCTTGGCGCCACCAGTTCCAGATGACGGTCTCTGAAGGTTTCGCGCCGGGGCGGTTGTAGCCGTAAAAAGGGCCTCCTGCGAATTCGAGATAGAACTGCGCACGGTTGGCTGCCAATTCTCTTCGCAGGCCGTCGAAGACCTCCATCGTTAGCCCGCCCGGGCTGGCAGCGGTCTTCACCATGATCGGTGGCACGGCCCCGATGAGGACGAGCTTCGCAACCCGGCCCTTGCCGTAACGCGCGACATAGCGCGTCGCCTCGCCGCCGCCGGTCGAGTGGCCCACATGAATGGCGTTGCGCAGGTCGAGATGCTCTACGACCGCTGCAACGTCTGCAGCGTAATGGTCCATGTCGTGGCCGTCGCTGACCTGACTGGAGCGGCCGTGACCGCGCCGATCGTGCGCGATGACGCGATAGCCCTTGCCGAGGAAATAGAGCATCTGCGTATCCCAGTCGTCGGAGCTGAGCGGCCAGCCATGATGGAAGACGATGGGTTGCGCGGTCTTGGGGCCCCAATCCTTGTAGAAGATCTGGACACCGTCGGTGGTGGTAATCGTGGTCATTGTACGTGTTCCTTGCTCTATGATGGACGGCTTAGGCGCGTGGCGGCGATTGCTCGGGCCGCTCGTTGTGGTCGTCGTCAAAGGCCGGTCGACCAAGGTGATGCGGTGCGACGGTCAGTAGTCCCAGAAGGCAGGGACCCAACGGAACGCGTCTCCATCGACCGCCACCCTGCCGACCGACGGGAACGGCAGATGGGTGGCCACCAGCAATTCGCCGGTCTCAGCCAGCTCTCGCAAAAGTCGGACGCGCACGCGTGCCGCTTCGTCTGGATCATGCTCGAAACCGTTGTGCCAGTCGGGTTGCTCAAAACCCACCGCGAACACCGCGTCGCCGGCGAACGTCAGCGCATCGCCGACGGAGGCCAGGCGCACCACGCTGTGGCCAGGGGTATGTCCGCCAGTGCGGCGAACGACGACGCCCGGCGCAACCTCGTGCACCTCATCGAACGGTCGCAGATTGCTGCGGTACGTTTTTGCGAACTGCTTGGCAGCGGCCCGAAGCGCGTCCGGAAAGCCCTGAGGCATGTTGGTGTGGGAGAAATCAGGAGCCTCCCAGAATTCTAGCTCGGCGGCCGCAACGTGGATTCGCAAGTCCGGACGCAGCCGTTCCTGTACGCCGTCGACGATGAGCCCGCCGACGTGATCCATGTGCATGTGGGTCAGTACCACGTCGGTCACAGACGCGAGATCAATGCCGGCAGCCTCTAGGCGCTTGATCAACTGCCCCGCCCGCGGCAAGTGCAGGTCCGGGTCGGACCCGAGGCCCGCGTCAATGAGGATTGTCTGGCGCCCGCTGCGAACCACAACCGCGTTCAGCGCCCAGTCGAAGGCATCGGGCGGCAGGAACATGTGGTCCAGCCAAGCCGCCCGGGCAGCCGGTTCGACGTTGTGCCCCAACATCTTGGTTGGCAGTGGCAGCACGCCGTCGCTGATGATCAGCACTTCGATCTCTCCGATCCGCACCGCGTAGCGCGATGGAACCAACTCGTCGCGGCCTGATCCGACGGGACGCGGGGCACTGTCCAAAGTCGCGACTGCATTTACCTTCAGCATCTTCATCTCCATAGGGTATGGGTTGATTTACGTGGTTGGCTCGTCAAGATTTCCCGCGTGCCGACTTCGGCTTCGCTGTGCAGGCCATTTCCGGGGAGTGGCTATCGCCCAGATTGTGATGGCGAGTGAGATGACTGCCGGCAGCGTCACCGCCGGAAAGTCGCGCGCCAGTGCTGATGGTCCGCAGATACCGACCGCGACTTCCCAAAAGTGAAATAGCGCGTGGCCAGAGAGCCAGATCGCCGCCGCCCCCCAGGTTGGAACTCTGAGATGCGGCCGCGCCGAGCCGAGGAAAAACGCTCCGCCGAGCAGCAGAAAGATGAGACCGATGTCGCGGACGAAGTGCTGGTTGAACGGACCGGTCGTCGTCACCCCGGGTACGCTGAAGTACCAGCCTTCCGGATTGACGAGCATGAAGGTGCCATTGGCGATGGCGGCGACGCCGAGCAAAAGGGCGGCGGCAACAGAGACCGCATTGAGCATGGCAAATCTCCTAGACCTGACGAGGCGGATCGAGTGTCGCGTAGCGTTGCGAGATCAGGCCCGCGCCGATGAGCGGCGCAGCCAGTCTTCGAAGCGGATCGAGCCCAGCATTGGTGACGCACCCGGAGTCAGAGATCTGTCGTCCAGCTCGGTGCCGAAGTAGCGGGCATGAATGTCCGCGATAACTTCGCGCCGGTCTCCGGCCTGGGCGAGATGCTGTCGGACGAGGGAGTCGAGGGGCACTTTTTCTGGTCCGGCCAGCTCCACGATGCCGTTTGTCGGCCCCCCGAGTGCCAGCACGGCGACCGCCGATGCCACGTCATCGGAAGCAATCGGCTGAAGCAGAGCCGGCGACAAGCGAATAGCATTGCCTTGGGCGGCGGACTGCGCGATTGCACCGACGAATTCGAAGAACTGCGTCGAGCGCACGATCGTGTAGGGAATTCCGGAACGCTCGATCAACTTCTCCTGAGCCACCTTTGCCCGCAGGTACCCGCTGTCGGGAAGGCGATCCGCGCCAACGACGGATAGGGCCACGTGATGGCTAACACCGGCTGCTGCCTCTGCGGCGAGCAGGTTGCGGCCGGCGGTCTGGAAGAATTCTAGAACCGCCTTGTCCTCGAACGATGGCGAGTTCGCCACATCGACCACGACACGCGCACCCGCGAGCGCTTCTGCCAGCCCCTGCCGCGTGATCGTGTTGACGCCCGTGTTCGGGGACGCTGCAAGGACCTCATGACCCTTAGCGCGAAGCCTGTCCGCGACTTTCGAGCCGATAAGACCACTGCCGCCTATAATGACGATTTTCATTCGACAACTCCCAATCCTGATGCCCTGTGCGCTGGCGTCGTGTGGGCTCGGAAGTTGCCTGGCTTGCCGCCGGAAGGCTTTGCTTAGACCTTTAAATATCCTTCGGTTTACCTTGGAATTGCGTCCAAAGGCATTGGCGGAAAGCAAGTCGTGCTATGGACGCGGTAGAACACTCCCGGGTGGCTGCGGGTGCGGAGCTCTAGGTGAAATTTCTGTTCTCAGACTGTGTCCTCGACCCCGCGCGGCGGGAGCTGACGCGAGCATCCCAGGCGGTCAGCGTCGGGCCGCAAGTCTTCGATCTGCTTCTTTATCTCGTCCAGAACCGCGAGCACGTGGTGAGCAAAGACCGCATGATCGAGACGATATGGGGCGGACGCATCGTCTCGGAATCGACGCTCACCAGTCACATCAACGCGGTTCGCAAGGCCATCGGCGACAGCGGCGAAAGTCAGCGCCTTATTCGCACCGTTCCTCGCAAAGGCTTCCGCTTCGTGGGTGAAGTCACGGAATCGCCAAGCCCCGAGCAATTATCGACCGAAGCTGCTGGTGTGCAGCTGGACGTCTCCCATCCCGCGCTCCCTTTGCCGGGTAAGCCATCCATTGCCGTCCTGCCTTTTCAGAACTTGAGTGGTGATCCCGAGCAGGACTACTTTGCGGACGGAGTGGTGGAGGAGATCATCACGGCGCTGTCGCGCGTGCGCTGGCTGTTCGTGATCGCTCGCAATTCGAGCTTCACGTACCGCGACCGCAATGTGGACTTGAAGCAAGTGGGCCGGGAGCTTGGCGTCGGCTATGTGCTGGAAGGCAGCTTGCGCAAGGCTGGCGATCGCGTCCGCATAACTGGACAGCTCATCGAGGCTTCGACCGGCGCGCATCTCTGGGCCGAGCGGTTCGAAGGACGGCTGGATGACATCTTTGAATTGCAGGACCAGATTGCGACCAGCGTCGTTGGAGCGATCGCTCCGCAAGTGGAGCTCGCCGAGATTGAACGAGCCAAGCGCAACCCGACACGCTGTTTGACCGCCTACGATTGCTATTTGCGCGGCCTCGCCCACATGCACCGGGGCAATCAAGAGGCGATCGGGGAGGCGATAACACTTTTCAAGCGGACTGTTGAGATCGACGGTGAGTCCGCGTCGGCCCACGCCATGGCCGCGTGGTGTTATTTTTGGCGAAAGATTAATGGGTGGACGACCGATCACGACGAGGAGATCGCCGAAGGTCTGCGCCTTGCGCAACGCGCAGTCGAGCTCGGTCGCGATGATGCGGTAGCCCTGACGCGAGGCGGCCACGCGCTCGCCCACTTCACGGGCGATCTCGATAGCGGAATAGCTCTGCTCGACAGGGCCGTTTTCCTGAACCCAAACCTGGCGTCGGCATGGTTTCTCGGCGGCTTCTTGCGCATGTGGCACGGCGAATGCGAGAGCGCCATCGCGCATTTCGAGCGCGCGATGCAGCTGAGCCCCGTCGATCCCGAGCTCTATCGCATGCAGGCGGGCATCTCGATGGCGCATCTGTTCGCCAGGCGAATCGAGACCGCATCCGCCTGGGCCGAAAGATCGTATGGCAATCTGCCGAGCTTCCTCATGGTCGTTGCGTTGATCGCGGCAACCCGGGCGCTCAGCGGCCGTGAACAAGACGCGACACGCGCCATCGATGAGCTTCGCAAGCTCGATCCGGCGTTGCGCATCTCGAATATCATGCAATGGCTCCCGATCAGCCGCCCCGAGCACCTTTCGATATTCGCCGACGGCTTGCGGAAGGCCGGACTGGAAGAGTGAACGTTATATTCAAGGAACATACGGCCGTCGTCGGGGAGTTTGTCGGATACGCAGGACTCTGGGGATGTTTCTCATGTTCAGTCATCGTCTCTCCTCCAGTCCGGCATGTACATCCGCTGCGGTGGGGCGTTCGGACTACGCCGGACCATCGATTTGACGGCAAGGATGACAGCTACTTGCCTGAAAGCTTTGAGCGTTCAACGGCAACGGGCGCGCCGTATACATAAATCGGTAGGTTGACGGAAGGTGCCGAGACAACGCACGGTTTCCTATGCCTTACAGATGTTTGGGGACATTCCGGTTCTTTCTCGCGCTTCTGGTCTCCATCCATCACATGGGCATCGCCCTCGGGAATGGTTGGCTTCACGATGCCGTATCATCATGGCGCCCGGGTTCGGCGGCAGTGATGACTTTCTATGCCGTCTCGGGCTTCGTGATCGCCGAAGCCGCAATGTCCGTCTATTGTGGCCGGCCGTTCGCTTTCATCCTCAACCGAGCCGTGCGGATAGCGCTGCCCTATTGGATCGCGCTCACATTGATGCTGTTGGTGACCGTCGCGCTTGGAAGTTCGACGGATTATGCGGGGCGCCTGTTGCCGGATCGGGCGTTCTCCGCCGAGAATATCGTTGCCAACTATTTGTATTTTTGGCCGGTGGGCATGACGCCGTTCGACTATCGGATGCCGCACGACTTTCTGCTTGTCTTTTGGTCGCTGCGCTACGAGGTCGTATTCTATCTCGCTGTGCTGGTCGGGCTGGTGATCGCTCGCGGAAGCGACAACCGACTTGCGCATATTCTGGTGGGCGGTGCGTTGGCAGCGCTCGCGATGACTCTATATTCGCGCATCGGGCTAAACGGTCTCTGGGCTGGTTTTCATACGGTTCCTTGGCCGTTCTTTTCGGGCGGTGTGCTGGCGTTCTTCGCTCTAAAGGAGGGCGCGCCGGCGATGAAGGCGTGCGCAGTCGCCGCCGCGGCAGTCGGGTTCGCCGGCGTGGGCTATTCCGCGCCCCAGGTGGGGGCAGTTGATACGTCGATCCAACTTGCCACTCTGATGTGTCTACTGTCAGCGGCATGGTTTCTGGCCGGCGTGACGCGGTTTGCGTTCGTCGCGGCGGATCAGTATTTCGGCGACTTGTCCTATTCGCTTTACCTCGTTCACATTCCCGTTCAACTGGCGGTGATCGTCACGCCATACCGCGGCCCGCTGGTCGCATTCTTTGCGATCGGCGTGAGCGTCATCGCGGCGGCGGCGTTCAACGCACTGACGGCGCCTGCCATCTCGGCCATCAGAGACAAGATACGCGGCCGGGCGCTCCAACGGCCCGCCCGGCCCGCAGACGGCGGCGGTGCATCGCACCGAACTCGAAAAGCTGATCCATTACGGCCCGAAACGATGGTGCCGGATCGTCGCGGGTGACGAAAGCCACCAATCCTCAAGTGCGGCGAGCATGTGCTCGTGGCTATGCCGCCACCCCCGGGTCCCCGAAGATCTCTCGTTTGCGGCCGGCGGCGGAGCGCCCGTGAAACGCGCCACCGCCCGATCGGCCGGCAACTGCGTCCAAGCGCTCCGCCTACCGCTGATGACCTTCCTCAATAGAACTTCAGGTATCGGCTCTTTTCCCAGTCAGAGACGTGGTTGATGTAGCTTGTCCATTCATCGCGCTTGAAGGAGAGCCAGGCATCCTTCATCGCCGGTCCGAATGCAGCGAGGCTCAGTGGATCGGCGTCGAACGCGTTGATCGCCTCCTCCAGCGTCTTGGGCAGATGCGTGATGCCCAGCGAGCGAAGCTCTTCCTCGCTCTTGAGGTACATGTTCTCCCCGTGCGGCTCGCCGGGATCGAGCTGCTGCGCGATGCCTTCCAGTCCCGCCATCAGCACCAGCGCCGCGCCGAGATAGGGATTGCACGAGCTGTCTGCTGCACGCAGTTCCACCCGGCCGCCACCCATGGGAATGCGCAAGGTGTTGGTTCGATTGTTGTTGCCGTAGCACGCCCACACCGGAGCCCAGGTGAAGCCAGACATCGACCCCTTGAGCACCAACCGCTTGTAGCTGTTCACCGTCGGCGCGACGATCGCGCAAATCGCCGGCAGATGCTTCAGAACGCCGGCTAGGAATTGGTAGCCCAACTTCGAAAGGTTGCAGCCTCGCGGATCGGCGGTGTCCGTGAACAGATTTTTGCCCGTCTTGATATCGGCGAGCGACATGTTGAAGTGCGCACCGCTGCCGGCCCGGTCGACGAAAGGCTTGGGCATGAAGGTGGCGAAACCGCCGTGCTTGCGGGCGATCTCATGTGACATCAAGCGGAAGAACACGAAGCGGTCGGCCATCGACAGCGCGTCGAAATAATTGAAGTCGATCTCGAATTGGCCGATGCCGTCCTCGTGGTCGAAGCTGTAGACATCCCAGCCAAGTCCGTTCATCGCTTGGACGAGTTCATCCATCCAGCCCATGTTGTCCAGCATGCGCGAGACATCGTAGGCCGGCTTGTCGAGATGCTTGCGATCCGACAGCGGTGCGTAACCGCGCTCGGGATCGTCGCGCAGCACGAAGAACTCCGCCTCCATGCCGAGGTTCATCGTGTAGCCCATGCCCGCTGCCTTGCTGAGCGCGCGCTTGAGGATATTGCGGCTGCAGGCCTCGAATGGACGTCCCTCGCACCACAGGTCGCTGGCGAACCACGCGACGTCATTCTTCCACGGCAGCACCGTGCAAGACGCCGGATCGGGATGCGCGGCGACTTCCTCGTCGCTCACGTCCTGCGGCACGCCGTCGAGTGCTGCGCCCGTACATAGCTCCGATCCGGACATCATCCGCTCGAAGTGCTCGACTGGCACGACCTTGCCTTTGGGAACTCCGTGCATGTCGACGTAGCTCGCCAACATGTACTTGACCCCCGAGGCGCGCAGGTTGCCCAGCACTGCATCCTTGTTGTTGACAGAGGCGTCCACCGTAAAACTCCTGTGTATGGGAAGCTTCTTTCTGATCATTTGCGGAGTGGCGGCCGCAGCAGGTGCACGCGGCCGCCTTCAGCTCACTTCGCCGAAGCGAGCTTTTGCACGAACGTGGTCGTGTAGGTGTCCTCGATCTTCGGCGCAGCTTTGATCTGACCGCGTTGGATCAGGATGTCGGCGATGAGCTTGCCCGAGGTGAAGAACGACTTGGCGTCGTCGCGCGGCGTGAAGTATCCGGTCATCTCGGCAACGGGCACGTTGTAAACGCCCTTTGCCTGCTCCTTCACGTCCTCGACAGTGGTCGAGAAGTACTTGGCGACGATCTTGTAGGCCTCGTCCGGATTCTCTTCGAGGAACTTCAGGCCGTCGATGTAGCCCTTGATGATGCCGTCCACCGTCTTGGGATTCTTGGCGATGAATTCGGCGGGGAAATAGAGGACGTCGGTTATGAGGCCGGGAGCCGCCGCGGACGTGTAGATGGCCTGGAAGCCACCGCCGACCTCGAGCTTTAGAGCCTTGCTGACGTTGGGCTCGTAGGTGGCACCGGCAGCGACGCCTGCAGCGAGCGCCGCGGGCACGTTCTCTGGCGTAGTGTCGAGCCCCTGCACGTCTGCTTCGCTAAGGCCGACGGACTTCAGCGCATAGGCGACCAGCAGGTTGTCGCAAGTGGCGAACGGATAAGCCACCTGCTTGCCCTTCAGATCGGCAAGCGACTTGACCGACTTCGACGCGACGATGGCGTCTGCGCCGTTCGAGTAGTCGATTGGCATGACCACGCGGTAGTCGTTGCCGTTGGCAACGAGATTGATCACCTGATCGTAGGTGTACATTGCGCCCTGAATGCCACCGCTGGCCAGCGCGGCCGGGATCAGCGCGGGATCGGCGAAGTCCTTCAGCTCAACCTTCAGGCCGTACTTCTTGAACAGATCCTTCTCTACCGCGACGTAGAACGGCGCATAGCCGATCCATGCCACCGTCGCGAGGGTGACTTTCTCCTCGGCGTGCGCCTGGGGCATGAGCGCCCCGATGGCCGCGGTCGCCAATGCGGCCACGGCGAACGTGCCCTTTCGAAGTCCTGGCAGAAGTCCACTCAGCATAGTCGAAACTCCTTGGTTGCGATTGATGAGACGCCACATGCGCTCACCCCGTGAGGGCTTGGTCGGCGCCGTCGAACGAACCGGCGACCGTGTCGCGCACGCGGTTCATGATCCGGCGTTTGAGATCGAGGAAAGTCGGAGCAATTCGGATCGACATGTCGCGCTCCCGCGAAAACGGCACGTCGTAGATGCAGTCGACACGTCCGGGGTAAGGCGCCATGAGCACGATGCGCGAGCCGAGATAGATCGCCTCCTCGACATCGTGGGTAACGAACACGATCGTCGTGCCTTCGTTGCGCGCCACTTCGAGCACCAGGTCCTGCATCACCTCTCGGGTCTGGGCGTCGAGTGCACCGAACGGCTCGTCCATCAGCAGGACGGCAGGCTTCGACATAAGGGCGCGGGCAATGGCTACGCGCTGGCGCATCCCACCCGATAGCTGCGTCGGATATGCGTCCTTCACCTTGGACAGTCCGACCAGCGACAGCAGGAGCGCCGCTCGCTTTTCCTCCGCGTCGCGTTCCAGCGCGAGGTTGTCGTATGCGTTCGCCGCAAGCCGCCGGCTGAACAGAACGTTGCCCATGACGGTAAGCCAGGGAAAGAGGCTGTAGTCTTGAAACACCATCGCGCGTTCGACGCCGGGGCCGCTGACCTCCTTCTCGCCGCAAACGACCACGCCGCTGTCGGCCATCTCGAGTCCGGCAATGATCCGCAGCAGCGTCGACTTTCCACAACCCGAGGCGCCAACAATGGTCACGAACTCGCCTGGCGCGATGCTCAGGCAGACGTCATCGAGCACGAGCGTCGTCCCGAACGTCTTCGAGAGATCTTCTATGGCGATGCCTTTGCTCATGCTCAGCGCCCCTTGAGATATGGAAAGAGCACTTTGTGCAGCCCTCTCAGCGCCTGGTCCTGGACGAGGCCAATCACCCCGATGACGATCAGGCCGGCGAAGATCTTGTCGGTCTGCAGGAAGCGCTGGGCTTTCAGGATCGCGTAGCCGAGGCCGGAGTTGGCGGCGACCATCTCGGCGACGACGAGGTAGGTCCATGCCCAGCCCAGAGTGATGCGGCACGTGGTGAGCATCGCCGGCGCGGCCGATGGAAAGATCACGCGATAGATGACCTCGCGCCGTGTGGCGCCCATCGTCTGCGCCGCCTCGATCTGTTGCAGGGGGACCCGGCGAACGTCATCGGCGAACATCAGCAGCATCTGGAAGAAGGTGCCGACGAAGATGACTGCGATCTTCGATGTCTCGCCGACGCCGCACCACAGCAGCATCAGCGGCACGAATGCGACCGCCGGCATGTAGCGAACGAAGTCTATCGCCGGTTCGAGCAGCGCTTCCGCCGGTTTGAACGTGCCGCTCAGAAGTCCCAGCGGCAGCGCCAGTGCCAGCGAGGCGAGGAAGCCCAGGCTGACGCGCGAAACACTCGTCCAGAAGTCGGAGCCGAAACCCTCGGCGCTGAGCCACGACACGAAGCGCAGCGCGACGTCTGCCGGCGACGGCATGAAGAGGCGCGGCACCGCCCCCGTGCTGTTGACGGCGACCCAAGCCAGGAACGGCACGGCAATCCCGATGCAGGCCATGAGGACAAAGGTCCGAGACGAGATTTGCCCACGGATGGACCAGAGCGGTGCTCTTCTGCTCTTCCTCCGGGGCATTGACGGACGTGCGCCGGGCGTGCTGGCCGGCCGGTCCGTCTTCAATACGACTGCGTCCATCGGAACCATTTGCCTCGCTGAACAGTCGACGCTCGGCGACACTGCGCGGCCCCACAACAGGCCCGGCATGTGATTTAATTAAACGCTCAATTAATTCATGCCAGCAAGCGCAAACGCCTGCGGAAGCGCCTGCCTTTTGAACAATTTTGGCACCAATCTGCTCAATCTGGCGCCACCGGCAAAATGCCCGCGCTTGTCACAGCGACCGCAGTGGCGGTGAGACGGTGTGAGGGTGGAGATGGCGCAAGTGCAAAGCCTGCTGCGTCCGACGAGGGCATGCGCACCGGTTGGGCACGAGCGCGACACGAGCGGATCGGCAGCGCGTGACCGCAGACCACATTGAGCGTGGCGATCTGCGATACCGGGATCAGAATCGGAGAGGGCCGCGCCGGGACTGATCACCCAACGCGGCCTCTCATCAGTCATAACCACGACATCGCCGATGCGGATCGCCTGACTCTGTTAGTGCAACACGTCCGGCGCGCGAGCCGCGCACCTATCCGTTCGTTCGCACCCGCGCGAGTTCTGCTTCGAGCGTAGCGATGCGCTCTTGCATCGCCATCACCGCGGCCTCCACGTCCTCGATGGCGACAAGCTGCGGGATGTGCTGCGGACAATTGCGGTCCCACGCTTCGACCTCGAACACGATGCTCCGCTCCGCGGTCGCGTGCCCCTGCGTCGGACGCAGCTGCGCCAGCAACTTGTCGTCGTTCTCAACAGCGCGCGCGCGGCCCCAGATTTTCACCCGGCGGCGCCGGGCATAGTCCATGATGAAAATGAACGCGCGTGGGTTCTCCGCCAGGTTGCCCGTCGTGATGTACTGCCGGTTTCCCGATAGATCGGCGAAGGCAAGTGTCCGCTCGTCCAGCACCCGGAGGAAGCCTGGCGGTCCGCCGCGATGCTGGATGTAGGGCTGCCCTTCGGCGCTTGCGGTGCCGAGATAGAAGGAGCGCGTGGCAGCGATCTGCATGGCAAGGTCAGGCGTGATGGTGTCCGCCCATCCCCTCGACTGTTCCATGCGGGCGTACTGCGCGCGCGAGCCGTTGCGCTTCTGCTCAGCTTTTACCGACGGCGTGAATGCGATGTCGGAAACAGGTCGCTCCATGATCGTCACTCCAAAACGAGTTTAACTCTGCTGCCGCCGCCTCACATCCCCGGCATCCCGACGAAGCCCGGCAGCGCCTTCACCCGCTGAACCCATGCTGACACCGCGGGATACCCGTCGAGCGGAACGCCGCCTTCGTGACCGAGCGCGACGTACGGCATGCACGCGATATCGGCGATAGTGACGCGGTCGAGCGTCAGCCAATGGTTCCGGGCCAAGTGGCTCTCCATCAGTCCAAGAATGTGGGCCGCGTTGCTGCGTGCTCGATCGAGGTCGAGCGCATAGCCGAACTTTTCGTGCAGCCGCGCGTCATTGGGCCCGCGCGCGATCTCGTTTTCGGCCACCATCAGCCACGCCGTTACGCGTGCCAGCCCCGCCGCATCCGTCGGCAGCCAGGTTTCTCCGCCCCACTTCCGCGCCATGTAGACGAGTATCGCCTGGCTATCGCGCAGCACTAGTCCGCCGTCGTCGAAAACTGGAAGTTCGCCGAACGCATTGAGGTCGATGAGCGGTGACGTCTTGTGCGCGCCGCCGAGAAAATCCACCGGGACTATATCCAGCGGTACACCCAGCAGCGCCGCCAGCAGGCGAACCTTGTAGCAATTGCCGGAGAGTTCGAGGTCATACAGCTTGGCGGCCATGTCGTGTTCCCAATATTGAGTTGAGCGTCGCTCCCCTATCTGGCTCGCCGGACATTGATGCGGTAGACAGAAAGTGCGAGAATGATATTCGCAGAAAATGGAAGAATGAGATGGATCGCTTCCGCGCCATGAAGGCTTTCATCGCGGTTGCCGATGCCGGCAGCCTGTCGGCGGCGGCACGTCGTATGGGCGCGCCCCTGGCAAACATCAGCCGGCTGCTCTCAGCGCTGGAAGAGGAACTGGGCTTCGTACTCATCGAGCGCACCACCCGCCGCATGGCGCTGACAGCGGCGGGACGCGACTATCTGGACGCCTGCAGGCGGGTCATTGAAACGCTTGAGGCATCGGAGAGCCGCATCGCGGGGCAGTCAGAGGAACTGGCTGGCGCAATCTCGATCACCGGCCCGGTCAGCTTCGGCCGCTTGCAAGTCGTACCCATCGTCGCGGAATTTCTTTCCGCCCACCGGCGCATCGACGTGCGCCTGTTGCTGACCGATCGAAACATCGACCTCGTCGAGGAAGATATCGACGTCGCGGTGCGCATCGGCGAACTGCGGGATTCGGGTCTCCTGGCGACGCGCGTCGGATCATTGCGTCTCGTGACCTGCGCGTCCCCGCAGTTCCTGAAAGGCCGAGCGCCCCTGTCATCGCCATCCGACCTGACAGATCAGCCCTGCATCACGTTCACCGGAATCATGCACGGCGGCTCTCGCTGGGTGTTCAAGAGCAAACGCCACGGTCGCAAGTCTGTACGGGTTCATCCTCGTCTCAACGTCAACACCGCCGAAGCCGCCATCGACGCAGCCGTTGCCGGCGTAGGCATCGTGCGGGTGCTATCGTACCAGGCGGAGGCCGCGATCGAAGCCGGACGCCTCGTGCCGCTTCTGCGCCACTTCGAGGACACGCCCATCCCGATCCATCTGGTTTACCGGGCCACCCGTTCGGACACCCCGCGCGTAAGACGATTTGTCGAGCTTGCGGCCGAGCGCCTCCGCCAGCGCCACCAGTCGCGCGCGAGGTGATGCCGCCAGACTGAAACGCCTCGCTCCATTCCTGGTCAGGTGCCCGCGCGGGCAAAGCGCTTTTGCTCCAGCTCGGGACAAAAAGGTGGGCAAGAATTTTGCCGCGCGCTGAATTAAACAACCGCTTCGATACTGCGCCATCGCGCCGAGAAATGTGGCTATCTCCCTGTGTGTTGCTTTGAGCGATTGTAGGGAGTGCAAGAGAGTGCAATTCGGGGCACCCGTGGGAACGGAAATATTCGAAGCGGTTCGTTTTCTTGGCATTGATCTGAAGATTTGCGGATCTGTCCTCCGCCCGCGCGAAGAGACGGAGCTTCTGGGCTCCGCCGCGCAGAAGCTTCTGGATGACATGGGCGACGCGCCACGCTGCATCGATATGTTTTGCGGCGCCGGAAACCTGGCAATCGCATTGGCCATGCGTGCGCCGGGGGCAAGCGTATGGGCGAGCGACCTTTCCAGCGATGCGGTCGCAACGGCTCGGCTCAACGCCTCCTGCCTGGATCTTTCCGAGCGCGTCGATGTCGTGCAGGGCGATCTGTTCGCGCCGCTCGAGGACAAACAGCTCGAAGGCTCGATAGATCTCGTCGTCGCCAATCCGCCGTACATTTCTACCGGACGACTGCTGCACGGCGACCGCGTCCATCTCCTCGATCGCGAGCCCCGCGAGGCGTTCGACGGCGGCCCCTACGGCATTGCCCTGCACATGCGCCTGATCAACGAAGCGCCACGCTTCTTGAAGCCCGGCGGCTGGCTCGGATTTGAGTTCGGCGTAGGGCAGGAGCGCCAGGTCGAAATGCTGCTGAGGCGCGGCCGCGCGTTCTCTGAGCCGGTCTGGCTCAGCGACGAGCAAGGCAACAAGCGCGCCGCGCTTGCCCGCAAGCACGCGGACTGACGTGCGCAGCGGCGTGTCACATTAAAGACGGCTTGTGAGCATGCGGCGCCTGAGCGCGCCGCATGCGTATCCTGTTCCGCGTCAGTAGATGGCCGGGACGTACATCTCCTGCGGCACCGGATGGCGCTGATAGTCCGGATGGTAGGTCCGCTCCGGCAGCAACACCCCCGGCCGCGTCACTTCCTCATAGGGGATCTGGCTCAGCAGATGGTGGATGCAGTTGAGCCGCGCGCGCTTCTTGTCGACGGCCTCGACCACCCACCAAGGAGCCTCCGGAATGTGCGTACGCTGCAGCATCGCCTCCTTCGCGCGCGTGTATGCCTCCCAGCGGACGCGCGATTGCAGGTCCATCGGCGACAGCTTCCACTGCTTCAGCGGATCGTGGATGCGCATTGAGAAGCGGAAATGCTGCTCCTCGTCGGTGATCGAGAACCAGTATTTGATAAGGATGGTCCCCGAGCGCACCAGCATGCGCTCGAACTCCGGCACCGTGCGCAGGAACTCCTCGCACTCGTCCTCGGTGCAGAAGCCCATGACGCGCTCAACACCGGCGCGATTGTACCAGGAGCGATCGAACAGCACGATCTCGCCGGCCGCGGGCAGGTGGCTCACGTAGCGCTGGAAGTACCACTGCGTGCGCTCGCGCTCGTTCGGCGCGGGCAGCGCGGCGACGCGGCAGACGCGGGGGTTGAGCCGTTGAGTGATGCGCTTGATGACGCCGCCCTTACCGGCCGCGTCTCGCCCCTCGAACAGCACGACAACCTTGAGCTTCTGCGCCACCACCCAGTCCTGCAGCTTGATCAGCTCCGTCTGTAGCCGGAACAGCTCCTTGAAATAGAGCTTCCGGTCCACGCCCTCCAGCTCCGGATGCTCCGACATCCCGTCGAGCACTTTCTCCAGCCGCTCGTCGTCCAGCTCCATCTCCAGCTCTTCATCGAAGCTGTCCAGCATGTCCGCGCGAACGCGAAGGTGCAGATCTTTTGCGCGTGGATCGTTGCTCACTCTTGTCTCCTAAGTGCGACTGTTACGTGCCATTTCAGGAACGCTCGCCGGACAGGCGATCCAGCAGTGCCGTGAGGGGGCGCGAGCAGGCGACGACGCCCACCGTAAGCACCGTGACGACCGCGCCGACGATGCCGAAGTATGCAAGCTTCACCCCGAGCGAGGCGCCCGTCTCGTCGATGAGGTTCATCCCCAGGAAGCCCGTCGCGATCGTGCCGACGAGACCGGCGATCGTGACCGCGGTCAGTCTATGGATGGTGCCGCTCTGGCGCCTCAGCACGTCACTGTCGAGATACTGGACCATGTCGAAGATCTCGCCCCTCAGCTCCTTGTAGAGTTCGTCGTTGCCCAGGTGCGTCCGCTGCATCCGGTAAAGGTCACGTGTCTGCGCCTGGTCGGAAATCTCCGTGAACCAGTAGCGCTGGGTAAAACGCATGAACGCCTCCTGCAGGCGGAATGTTTCCCGTCGGAAGCCCACGTTCGACTGTGCGCTGTGCACCTCGAGCTGCTTGATCGCCGCGACCAGGCGGTCTGACAGCATCAGCAGCGCTGCCTTATGGAAGTGGCTGATGAGGAAAAGCAGGAAGTATTGATGGCGGAATTGCCCCAGCAGCCCGCGCTCGTTGTCGTCCAGGCGCGAGGAGTTGCCGTCGGCAATCACGGTAAACGCGTGTCCCGAAAGCAGGAAGCGCGCGCTGAGGCCGGTCGCCTCCACGCCCTCGTGATAATAGCGGTCATAGCAGTGGCGGCCCTCGAAATCCTTGAGGAAGCGTTCGGCGAACGGTGAATCGCCGGTCGCGCTTGGGCCGGTCGCGAACGCAAGCCGGATGTATTCGGAGCGCTGCACCTCCCACATCCTGTCCAGCGTCAAGTACGTCATCACCGGCATCCGGTAGTATTCGATCTGCCGGAACGAGAGTGGGCTTTTGCTGCGCGAGTTCTCCGGCACGAGAGGCTTGAGCAGGAATTCCCAATGCGCAGCAAAGCAAGGTGTGCGCTGATGGCCGACAAATGAAAGGTAGCGCTCGCGCCGCTCGTAATCGGACGTCGCCAGCACCTTCCCATCCTTGTCGAGCCACTCGACCTTTACCGGGCAGTGCAGCGCCTCGCCTGTCTCGGTCCAGCCGGGTGGATAGGCTCGGCCGAAGCGGTACATGATCTCGTTGACGACGCTCAGCGGCACGTCGGACGCGTAGAATTCAAAGGCAAGAATGACCGCGTCCACGTCGTGGAAAAAATGCAGATCGATGTGTGCCACCTGGCACGTGACTGGCGCGGCGCCTTCCGCCAGCACGAGACGCACCGCGGCAACGTCTGTTCGTCGGTAGACGCGCAATGGCGCATCGCCCTTACCCAGGCGGCGCAGCGAGCCGGGAGCATCGCCGTAAAGGAAGCGCTGCACGTGCGGCAGGAACGCGACGAACTCTCGGTAGTGCCGTTCCTGGAACGCGTCGCCCTCGACGCCGAACTCGTCGTCGACCAGCTCCCAGTTTCCGCCGCCCAGTCGCTCGAACAGCACATCCGGGCTCTCGCGCCCTCGGCCGCCCGCGTTAGCGATAAGCTCGATTGGCCACAGCACGATCTGGCGAAAATGTTTCGCGGTAAGCAAACCGGGATGCGAGGCCAGTGTCTCCTGCGCGCGCAATGTCGAGGCCGCCACGCTTTCGTCGTTGGCCATACTTTCCGTTCCGTTGAAGGGCTGCCGATGCCCTGTCGCCGATAGGGGCGCCCAGATGGAGTTGCCTACCGGGCTTATGCGACGCGGCCTATCGCGCGCGGAGTCTATTGATTGTCGGTGACACTTTTCCGACGACGCAACCCCCGGCGCTGGTTATGTTTGTCATCGCCAATGAGGTGCAGGGTTTTATCTCCATGAGCACCAAAGCCTCGGAAATGCCATTCGTTCCCTGGCCGTCGCCGGTCCGCTCACCTGAACCACGGCCGACGCGGCACCGCCGGCCGC
Source organism: uncultured Hyphomicrobium sp. (assembly GCA_964493785.1). Classification (GTDB taxonomy): domain Bacteria; phylum Pseudomonadota; class Alphaproteobacteria; order Rhizobiales; family Hyphomicrobiaceae; genus Hyphomicrobium_A. The sequence goes on from CAZBPM010000010.1 coordinate 111,628, forward strand.
ATTGCCCATTCGCTCTCGCCCGGCGCGCCGGTCGATCCTTTTACGAGCGGCCACCCGCGGCACCGGCTCCCGCTGGGACCGGCAGCCGACCCGGTCACAACGCCGCATGATGTGCGTCAGGCAGACGGCGGGTTGCTATGCCCCGCTAGATGCAAGCTCGGCACGCAGTCCCACAACTTGCTGCCGAACTTGAAAGAATCTTGACATGAAGCGCCGACGCCGGTCCCTCTGTTGCTGACATCAAGAAGGCCGGGCATGGCTCAACGCACCAAAAGCTCACTAGCATCAGCACTCTCCGTCGCGATGGCCGACTACGGCCTCGAATCGCGCACCATATTGAAGGTCGGATTTCTGGCGCCCCTGACGGGCAAGCTGAAATCCTGGGCCGAGCCGGGCTTCAACGGCTCGCTGATCTGGCGAGATCGCGTCAACGCGGCCGGCGGCATCAAGGTCGGCATGCGCCGCTTCATGGTCGATCTGGTGCCCTACGACACGAATTTCGACCCCGAGCGAGCGCTCGCGGGCGCCAAGAAGCTGATCAATGAGGATGGCGTGAAGTTCATCCTCATGCTGGGCGGCAACGATTTCACCGACGAGGTGCGCGACCTGGTCAACCGGCACCGCATGCCGGTGGCGACCCTCCTGCCGAGCGATCTGACGCCGGACGCCCCGACGCTCGTCGCCCCGAGCGAGGTGCATCCGATCTACAACGTGACCGGGGTCGACTGGCTGGCGCGGCAGGATCCGTCGATCAAGACGGTCGCCATGTGCGCGCAGGACGACCTGCACGGTCTGCCGTCGCTCGCGACCTACCGCGCGGCCTTCGAGGTCGCGGGCTGGGATCTGGTCGAGGAGCACCTGTTCCCGATCGAGACGACGGACTTCAGCGCCATCGTCGAGAAGCTGATGGCCAAGAATCCCGACGTGCTGTGCTGGGACACGGTCTACGAGCCGTTCCTGCACGCACTGACCAAGGAGGCCTATCGGCGGGGCTTCAAGGGGCGGATGATTTCGTGCACCGCCGACAACTACGAGGACCTCGTCGCCCAGACCAGCGTCGAGTTCATGGAAGGCTTCGTTTTCCAGTTCCCCGACTTCGACGATCCGCGCCTCAACGACTCCCAGATCAACTTCGAGAATCCCAACGAGTTCTACGCCGAGTTCACCGCGCGCTATCCCGGCACGTGGTCCGCCGTGTCGTGGGAATACGTCTCGACGCTGGAGCTCTGGAAGAACGCGGTGCAGCGCGCCCGCACCTTCGAGCCGTTTCCTGTCCTTTCGATGATGAAGTTCGGCGGCGTCGGCCATCACGCCTTCGGCGAGGCCGTGTGGTGGGGGCGCGAGTTGTTCGGCATCGACAATGCGCTCGTCGGCGACTGGCCGGTGGTCGTGATCGAGAACGGCCGGGCGCGCATCAAGGAGTTCTCGTCCATCGTGCGCTGGTGGACCCAGAACAAGCACGTGCTGATCAAGCACATGCGCAAGATGAATCTGATGTGGGACCAGCGCCAGGAAGCCGCGGCTGTCGCCACCCTGGCCCACGAGCGCACCTAAGCTCCGATCGTCCGAGCGTCTACCAGTGAGGGCGTGAATCGGCAGCGCCAGAAAGCTCCGATCGCCCGAGCGTCTACCAGCGAGGTCACGCTGCCGAAGGCAGCAAGGCGCCAAGGGCGCCCGGCGCGAGCGCCGGTTATCCACTCGCGCGACAATCGCCGCAAACAACGCCTCTCTCCACTCGTGTCACCACTCAAGGAGACGCGTAGATCATGTCCTCGTGCGTGCCGGAAATGTAAAGGCGAATGCACTCGACCGCGGTGTCGACGTCGCGCCGCTCCAGCGCCGCATAGAGCGAGCGCAACGCGCGCTGCCCCTCGCGAATGCGCGACGGCGTCAGCGTGCGCTTCTTGTTGGTGCACCACTGCGGCTGGCGGCGCACCTCGTGCAATATCCGGTACATCGCGACGAGCAGCGAATTATGCGTGCCCTCGCAGATCGTCATCATGAACTGCTTCTCGACCTCCGCGAACTCCGCCGCATCCGTGACGATAGCTTCGATCTGCGCCAACAGTTGGCCGAGCTTAGTCAGATCGCGCACCGACATGTAGATCGTGGCGAGCCGCACGATCTCCGGCTCGAGGATGGACTCGGCGATGTTCATCTCGAACGGCGATACCGTCTCCGCGATCGAACGGATGCTGAGCGAGCCTGTTTCATCCGCAGCCGGCCGTCTCGAAAGGTCGGCGCGATAAGCGACGAACGTCCCGCTTCCGGCCCTGCGCGCGACGATGCCGTAGGTTTCGAGAAAATCGAGGGCCTGTCGGATGGTCGCCCGGGATTCACCGAATGCCTGCGCCAGATCGCGCTCCGCCGGCATGCGCGTGCCGAACGGATACTCGCCCGCCGCGATGCGGCTGAAGATGCTCGTGGCGATGTCCTTGACGGCGAGCTTGACCATCGGCTGGGCGGAGAGGTCTCTGTCCCAGGGCGGCGTGTCCACCAGGCTCTCGTCGCCGTAGTCCGTTATCATCATGGCTGAGCCCCCTCTGCAGTGCTGCCCGCCGCGAGCAGGCTCGGATGCAGCAACGCGGTCATGTGCGCGGCGCGATCGATATCCGCGGCGTCATCTCCACGGACATAGGTCACCGCGAACCGCTGCAACAGGAAGTCGGCCTTGTTTCGGTATGCAGCCCTGACGGAATCCGAAAACGTCACGCTGTGGTCGCCCAGCAGTTCGACATCGGGACATCCCGGTCCGAAGGCCACGGCAATCGTCTGGGTCAAGTCCACGTCCTCCTCGGCCCTGTTGGCACGTCCCTCGGTCACCGCACCTGCAGCGCCTGCGTTCCACCTAGCGATCGCCTGGCCGGCTCCGCACAGATCGATGTAGCGACGCCGCCTCAGCTCGGCCAATGCCTCCGGATGCTCCATGGCAAGGCGCAGATGAAACGCGGAGCTGCGCGCCCCGATCGACACGTCGAGGCTCGGCACCCGCGCGCGGACGTCTTCCCAGCATTGCTCGGCCATCGCCAGATGATGGACCGCTTCGCGAGGTCTCGAGCCGATCAGATGTGCGATTCCCACATTGTTGTGTGCGGCGGCACGCACCGGGCCGTCCTGCACGCCGTGAGCGGCTGCTTCGAGCCACATGTGCGCCGCAGCATTTCGCGCGCCATCGGCCAGGGCGATGAAGCCATCGATGGTCGCTTTCATCCAGAAATTACTAGCCAAATTTTTCAGCTCCCGGGCCTTCGCACCTGCGGCATTGAAGACGGATTTCGCGCCTTTGAGCCACTTGACATCATCGTAAATTACAGCCCACTTGCTAGGCATTACACCAAAACAAACCAAAAGAAACCAAATATATAATTGCGATTAGGATTCAGCGAGATAACCGATAACCGGACGCAATTAGCTGCCTAAATCGCGCGCAGCCGGTGCTCGAATTACTTTCCTTCTGGGCAACATTTTCTCTTGCCCGCAATTTTCGTTGATCTACACTCAACCGGTCAAGCGCTTTATGGTTCAAAGTGGTTGAAGTTGGAAAAAACTGGTTCGAGGTCCGCCGCAGTCCCTGAATGTCGCCCGCGATGGCCTCAACCAATCCAGCGGCAATTCCGGACGCCAAGCGGACGCTCAAGCAGAAACTGGCAGAATGGGAGTGACGCCGATGAGCACGGGGGTTTTACAAACGCCCGTCGTTGGCCAACCAGCTCAATCGAGAGAGCTGGTTCGGGCCATCGACTGGAGAGGTGCATTTTGGGTTGCCAGCGGCGTTCCTGCCCTGGTGCTCTTTTCGATAGGCGGCATTGCTGGCGTGGCTGGCAAGGTCGCCTTTCTCGTATGGATCGTTTCGATGGTGATGGGCTTCATCCAGTCCTTCACCTATGCCGAGATCGCCGGCGTGTTCCCCAATAAGTCCGGCGGCGCTTCCGTCTACGGCGCGGCTGCCTGGGTGCGCTACTCGAAGTTCATCGCGCCGCTGTCGGTGTGGTGCAACTGGTTCGCCTGGACTCCCGTCCTGTCTCTCGGCTGTTCCATTGCGGCCGCCTACATCCTGAACTCGCTGGCCGCCGTGCCGCCCGCCGACGCGCCTCAGGTTCTGGCGTGGATCAGTGCGAACGCCTCGTCCATCGCCCAGGATTCCCCGCGCGTGGTCGAGTGGCTCGCTGCGAACCAGGGCAAGACCGCTGCTGACGCCGTTGCAGCGCTCCTCTCGGCGGATGGCATCGCAGCCCTCACGCCGGCGATCCGCAACTGGACACTTTTCCACGGCACTCTGGGTCCGGTGTCCTTCTCCTTCAACGCCGCCTTCTTCATCGGCACGGTCCTGATGCTGATCACGTTCGCGATTCAGCATCGCGGCATTCTCGGCACCGCTAGCGTGCAGAAGTACATCGGACTCGCCGTCATCATCCCGATGTTCATCGTCGGTGTCGTGCCGATTGTGACGGGGCAGATCGACTGGTCGAACTATACGCCGTTACAGCCGCTGAAGGCTGCCTATGCGCCAGAGATGGGCGCATGGGACATCCCCGGCTGGACGCTGATCCTCGGCGCAATGTTCATCGCGGCGTGGTCGACGTACGGTTTCGAGACGGCGGTTTGCTACACGGCCGAATTCCGCGATCCCGGCCGTGACACCTTCAAGGCCATCTTCTATTCGGGCCTGCTCTGTCTCGTGCTGTTTACCCTGGTACCGTTCACGTTCCAGGGCGTGCTGGGACTGGAGGGCATGCTGGCGCCATCCATTGTCGACGGCTCTGGTGTGGCCGAAGCCATGGGTCAGATGGTCGGGCACGGCGGCTGGGTCACGAGCCTGCTCGTCATGATGATGATCCTCGCCCTCATGTTGTGTCTCATGACTGCGATGGCCGGATCGTCGCGTACCCTTTACCAGGGCTCGCGTGACGGTTGGCTTCCGCGGTATCTGAGCCACATCAACGAACATGGTGCGCCTACCGCAGCCATGTGGACGGACCTCGTCGTCAATCTGGCGCTGCTCGCCATCGCCTGTGCCGACGCAACCAGCTTCTTCTTCATCCTGGCCGTCTCCAACTGCGGTTACATCATCTTCAACTTCCTCAACCTGAACGCGGGTTGGCTCCATCGCATCGATAACGCTCACGTCCATCGTCCGTGGAAGGCCCCGACGTGGCTCCTCGCAGCGGGCACGATTCTGGCCTTCGTCAACGCCGTCTTTATGGGCGCTGGCGCGAAGGTTTGGAACCCGATCGCGCTCTGGGCCGGTCTGGTCACCGCGTTCCTCATCGTTCCGGTGTTCTGGTACC
>CAZBPM010000010.1:116925-134034 GCA_964493785.1 uncultured Hyphomicrobium sp.
CCGCCACTACATCCAGGACGGAGGCAAGTTCCCTGAGCATATGCTCGAGGATCTGGGTCTCTCGCAGGCGGACCTGAAAACCAGGCGCGCTGGCATGCTGCCCTACCTCACCCTCGTATTGGGCGTAGCCGTCATGCTTGCCGCGGACTGGTTCTTCCAGCTGCCGGCCTGATGCCATCGGCCGGAGCGGACGTTGCCCGCTCCGGCCATTTTGTTTCTGCGCCGTCGATCCAACCGAGAGGAGGCCACGCATTGCTGCCGAGTGACGTAAAAAGCCGACCAGTATACCGGGGGCTGCAGCCCGATCTGTTCGCCACGACCAACCTCGTCGTGTGCGATCGCGCAGGGGCCGTGGCGGTGGCCGAGATGCTTTCCCGTGCCGGCGCCGAATTCGCCGCCCGTACATCGGTGATCATCTCTATCGAAGACTATCCCGACACCCGTTCGCTCGAACTCGACATCGCAAGGATGCTGCCCGCACGCGCCATCCCGCTGTCTGGTGTCGAATCCGTTGCCGCCGTGTTGGACGAAAAGCTGTCGCGCGCTGACATGGCGACCCGCGTCTACGCCGCAGGAGCAGAGCCGCTGGTCGGTTCTGCCGTGCAACGCGCCATGCGCGCCGGCATCGATCAGCTTTCCGTCATCACCGAGCACCGCGGATCGCTGAAGCGTCGCGTCCAGTGTGTCCACTGCAAGGGCTTCACCGAGGACGTCATAGCAAGCCCCGTCAAGTGCGCCGGCTGCGGCCTGACACTCACCGTCCGCGACCACTATTCGCGCAGGCACGCTGCATTCATCGGCGTGATCGTCGACGCAGAGGTCCCAGGCGAAATCCCAGAGCAGGTGCCATTCCAATGACAGCATCCGCATCGCGGCGCGTGCGCGTCGCCGAAATTGAGAATGTCGCTGAAGGGGTCAAGCGGTTCCGGCTCGTCGACGCCTCCGGCGCCAAGCTTCCCGTCTTCTCTGCCGGCTCGCACGTCATCGTCACCATGCACGATGGCAATGGTCACATCTGGAAGAACGCCTATTCCCTCACCGGCGCGCCCGAGGACACCAGCGCTTACGAGATCGGCGTGCTTCGCACGGTGGACTCCCGCGGCGGCTCGCAGTTCATGCACGAGCGGGTCACGCAGGGTGCCGAGCTGGAGATCAGTGACCCCGTAAACCTCTTTCCCATCGTTCGCACTGGCCGCAAGCACATCCTTATTGCTGGCGGCATCGGCATCACGCCGTTCCTCGCGATGCTGAAGGAGCTGTCGGCGCGCGGCGACGCGTTCGAACTCCACTACGGTGTCCGGTCACCAGAGCGTGCGCCGTTCATCCAGTACCTGATGTCCACCTACGGCACCCGCGTGAAAATCTATCGCGATGATCTCGGCGAGGTGATCCCGCTGAAGTCGATCCTCGCCGGGCAGCCGCTGGGAACGCACATGTATGTTTGCGGCCCCGCCGGCATGATTGACTGGGCGCTACAGACGGGCCGTGCCGCCGGCTGGCCGCATGAGAGTCTGCACTCCGAGAAGTTCAACTCGCCGCCTCCCGGCAGCGCCTTCACCGTCAAGCTCGTGCGCTCGGGCCGCGAAATCCTTGTCGGGCCGCAGCAGAGCTTGCTCGAAGCGTTGGAGGCGAACGGCGTAGACGCGCCGTACCTGTGCCGCGGCGGAGCCTGCGGGCAGTGCGAGACGGGTGTCGTCTCCTGCACCGGAAAGCTTGAGCACAACGACGACTACCTCACCCAGCAGGAGAAGGCATCCGGCGGGAAGATCATGCTGTGTGTGTCGCGCGCCTCCGGCGGCGTGCTGACGCTCGACCTGTGATCTGTCCGTCCGCGGCATCTGGAGAATAAAGTATGGGACTGGTTTTCAATAACGAGACGTTCAGGGACGACTTCACGTTCTCGAACAGCCCGAAGGCCATCAAGCGGTTTCCGTTCCCCTTCCACGAAGACAAATACATGTACTCGGTGAATATCGAGCCGCATGTGCCTGGGCCAAAAGGATCGGTGTTCGAATTCCCGATCGACATCGACGAGCACTATGTGTCGGAGATGCGCGACCGCGCGCTCGTCCTCGAGAAGGATCCCAAGCGCTGCCAGGCGCTGCCGCACATGATGCCGGCGCAGTGGGACATGCTCGAGCTGCTGATGACGTCGATGGCGTCGAACTATCCCGAGCACTTCACGCTCACCCAGGATGGCAACCGCTGGCACTGGATCAACCGGCCACTGGGGATCGACCAGCAGTTCGTCTTCGGTGATCCCTCGACGCTGCCCTATGGCCCGATGGAATACATCGGCCGCCAGTGCCAGGGCGACTTCTCCCTGCAGGACCAGCGCGACGGTCAGCTCTGGATGGACGCCGGCATCATCACCACCCAGGCCGATTGGTCGCTCGATTTCGACGTCGGCATGAATTTCACCGAATGGCACGGCCCCGTTCCGCTCGCCCATCAGGCGCGCGTGTTCGAGCGCGCGCTGAAGTACTTGCTAAACTTGCAGAACGGTCATCCGGTCCGGCGTCTCAATTGGACCATGACCATCAACCCGCGCCTCGATACGAGCCCGGAGCACTACGACAAGTGGGGCGTCGACCGCACCACCGTCACCCCCGAGAACGTCGGCGACAAGGTGCACCTGCGCGTCGAGCTTCAGGGACTCTGGCGCCTGCCGCGCTCGAACGCGATCCTGTTTTCGATCCGCTGCTATCTCATCAAGATGAAGGAGCTCGTCACCGTGCCGAAGTGGGCACGCAGGTTCCCTCGCGTGCTGCGGTCGCTGCCGCCCGAGCTCGTCGATTACAAGGGCATCACCCGCTATCAGGCGACCACCCTTGATTGGCTTGCGCAGTACGACGACGGCGAGCCGACCACCCCTGGCATTTGGCCGGACGACTTCCCCGGCGCGCCCAAGATCAAAACACCAGATACCAATCGGAGCGAGAAGCCCATGACCGTAAGCAAGTTCTCCCGCCAGTCAGTCCTCAACGATCGCCACGCTGCGCTGGGCTCGGACCTGTCGACCGCGTGGAACGACATGCCGATCCCGCAGAACTATTCGACCGACCCCTACGATGAAGTGACCGCCGTTCGCTCCAAGGCCGGCCTGATCGACGTGTCCGGGCTTCGCATGCTCAACGTCAAGGGATCGGGCGCGCAGGCGTTCCTCAACCAGCTTCTCACCTCCGACATCACCAAGGCAAAGACCGGCGACAGCCACATCAGCAACATCGTCAACGAGGCGGGTGCGCTCATCGACGACGTCATCATCTACGTCGACGGTCCGGAGGATTTCCGCATCTCGCACGGCGGCGGCTCGCTCGAGGACGCGCTCTATCCGCTGGCCGAGAAGTACGACGTCAAGATCGAGAAAGACAACGACGTCCACATCCTCTCGCTGCAAGGCCCGCTCGCGCTGGAGACGCTGGCGCCGCACACGCCAATGGATCTCGCCGGCCTGGGCTATTTCCGCCATGAGCCGACGACTCTGTTCGGCCGGAAGGTCCGGCTTGCGCGCGGAGGCTACTCCGCCGAGCGCGGCTATGAGGTGTTCTGCTCCGCTGCCGACGCGCCGTACATCTGGGACACCATTCTCGCTGTCGGCAAGGCGCAAGGCATCATCCCGGTGTCGTGGACGAGCCTCGACATCGTGCGCGTCGAGGGCGGTCTTCTGTTCTTCCCGTTCGACATGCCGCATGGCGACACGACGCCGTGGGAGGTTCGCGCCGACTGGACCGTTGACCTTTCCAAGCCGGACTTTGTCGGCAAGCAGGCTCTCATGTCGAGCAAGGGCAAGGAGCGCTCCTTCATCACCGGCCTCGAGGTCGAGACCGATCGTGCGATCGAGCCCGGCGCCAAGATTACCGTCGGCGGCAAGGAAGTGGGCGTCGTCACCAGCACCGTCTTCTCGAAGCATCTGATGAAGTCGCTGGCGATGGCACAGATCGAGCCCGGCTTCACATCGCTGGGAACCGAAGTCGTCATCCACGACAACGGCGAGCACCGCGCCGTCGTCGTGAAGATGCCGTTCTACGATCCGCTCCGCCTGCGCACGCACCCGAAGTCGTAACGCCGGGCCATTCCTTAGAACCCCGAATTCAATTGTGTAAGGATCGACCAATGACACGTATTGCAGTTCTCGGCGCCGGGCCCAGTGGACTGGCGGTATTGCGGGCTTTCGAAAGCGCCCGTCTCAAAGGTGCTCAGATTCCTGAGATCGTTTGCTATGAACGACAGAAGGAAATGGGCGGCATCTGGAACTACACTTGGCGTACCGGCACTGACGAGTACGGCGAGCAGGTCCACGCCAGCATGTATCGCTACCTCTGGTCCAACGGCCCGAAGGAGTGCCTGGAGTTCTCCGACTATTCATTCGAGGAGCACTTTGGCCGGCCGATCCCGTCGTTCCCGCCCCGCGCCGTGCTGCACGACTACATCAAGGGTCGCATCGAGCGGAACGGCATCGCTCACTACGTCAAGCTCAGCACCGTCGTGCGCTGGGTCAGCTACGACGCCAAGACCGGCAAGTTCACTGTCACCGTCAAGGATCTGAAGTCCGACACGCTCTCCTCGTCGGAGTTCGATTACGTGTTCTGCGCCACCGGCCACTTCTCCACGCCGAACATCCCGGAGTTCCCCGGCCTCGACAAGTTCCCCGGCCGCGTCCTGCACTCGCACGACTTCCGCTCGGCCGACGAGTTCGCGGGCAAGGACGTCCTTTGCGTCGGCTCCAGCTATTCGTCGGAAGACATCGGCATCCAGTGCTACAAGTACGGCGCCAAGTCGGTGACGTTCTCCTGGCGCACCAAGCCGATGGGCTTCAAGTGGCCGGAGAACTTCTCCGAGCTGCCGCTGCTGCAGAAGCTCGAGGGCAAGACCGCCACCTTCAAGGACGGCACTAAGAAGGACGTCGATGCCATCATCCTGTGCACCGGCTACCTGCACCACCATCCGTTCTTGGAAGACTCCATCCGCCTCAAGACGCGCAACCGCCTTTACCCGCCGCACCTCTACAAGGGCGTCGTGTCGTTCGGAAATCCCAAGCTGCTGTTTATCGGCATGCAGGACCAGTACTACACGTTCAACATGTTCGACGCCCAAGCTTGGTACGCCCGCGACGTCGTGCTCGGCCGCATCAAGCTTCCCTCGTTCGAGGCGATGGCCGACGACATCCAGAAATGGATCCGGATGGAAGAGGCCCTCGAAGACGCATTCCAGGCCATCGATTTCCAGACCGAGTACGTTCGTGACTTGCTGGCTCCCACAGACTACCCGCGTCTCGACGTCGATGGCGTCGCCAAGACGTTCAAGGAGTGGGAGCACCACAAGGCAGATAACATCCTGACGTATCGCGACCAGTCGCACCGGTCGCTTCTGACGGGAACGCTCGCCCCGGTTCATCACACGCCGTGGATGAATGCCCTTGATGACTCGATGGAGGCGTTCCTCAACCAGCCTTCGAAGGTCGCAGCGGAATAGGACCGCATCCCAACCCGCTGCGCTGCTGCCGCGGCCGTGCACATGCATGGCCGCGGCAGATATCGTCAATGAAGAGGCCAGAACATGAGCACGACAGTCCTCACCTCGCGTGCACGCCCGAAGGTGATTGTGCCGGGCAGCGCCGCGCTCGAGCCGAGCGTCGAGCGCTATGTCCTCAAGGGCGGCGGCACGGCAGCCTTCGAGATCGAAGCCGGCGACCGCATCGAGCTGGCTGCACTGGAAGGCGGCCAGCCCGTGGAACTCGTCGCCTTCGGCAAGCAGGGAAAGAGCGACCTCGCAGCGTTCGGCCTCAAGGGAGGCAGCGCGCCCGCCGGGATTCAGCGCGCGCTCGAAGCCGATACCGAGGATACCGCGCGCGTTCGTTTCGGCATCTATCGCCGCGGCTATGACCTCGGCCGCGCCAAGGCCGTGCGCGTCCTCACGCCCGACGCCGGGCCGGGCGAGATGGCGAGCCTCGAAGCGCAGCATAGCGTGTTCGTCGTGCTCGGCGCTCCGGCTGAGCCGATGGTCGTCTGGGAGCAGACGCCGCCGAGCGATGTGCTTGTTTTCATTCGTCGCGCCAACCCGCGCGTGCAGTCAGTGGCCCCTCTGCCCGATCCCATCGCCGAGCCCCGGCTCGACATCCGCATCAACGTCGCGAGCGCGGAAAGCTTCGAGGTCTACGAGGGCGAGTACATTCAGATCATAGACGTCCAGGGCCGCCAGTGCTCGGACTTCATCGCCTTCAACCGCAAGGCGCTCGATGAGGGCAAGGAGCAGGGCCTCGACGCGCTCACCACGCGCACGCTGAACGGGGCCGCCTATCCCGTGCCGGGTTTGCTGCACTCGAAGTTCTTCGACCGCGACCGCAACCCGTTGGTCGAGATCGTGCAGGACACCGTCGGCCGCCACGACACGTTCAACCTCGCGTGCACCACCCGCTACTACGAGGACATGGGCTACTTCGGCCATCCCAACTGCACGGACAACTTCAACAACGCACTCGCGCCCTACGATCCCATATCCCAGCTGCGCGGCTGGCCCGCGATCAACTTCTTCTACAACACCAACGTCGACAGCCATAACCACATCTGGTCGGACGAGCCCTGGTCGCGCCCCGGCGACTACGTCGTCATGCGCGCGTTGAGCGACCTCGTATGCGGCGCCTCATCGTGCCCATCCGACATTGACGCCTCCAACGGCTGGCACCTCACCGAAATCCAAGTGCGCGTCTATCCCAAGGACGCGCCATTCAAGCGCTCGATCGGACACCGCATGACTGCTGAAGCTCCCCTGCAATTGACGCGCGAAAGCGGTTTCCATCCGCGCACGTCCAAGCTCACGCGCAACTTCGGCGACTACCGCGGTTTCTGGGTGCCGCACTGCTTCGCCAACGCTGGCGCCATCGAAGAGTATTGGGCCTGCCGCGAGCGCGCGGTGATCATGGATCTGTCGCCGCTGCGCAAGATGGAGGTGCTGGGCCCCGATGCAGAGCAGTTCCTGCAGGGCATCGTCACCCGCGACGTGCGCAAGCTCTCGGTCGGCCAGGTGTTCTACACCACCATGTGCTACGAGCACGGCGGCATGGTCGACGACGGCACGCTGTTCCGCCTCGGCGACAACAACTTCCGCTGGATCGGCGGCGATGACGCGAGCCTGCTCTGGTTGAAGGATCAGGCGGCGAAGTCGAGCTACAACATCAATCTCAAGACCGCGACGTCGGAGATCCATAACGTCGCGGTGCAGGGCCCCCGCTCGCGCGAGATCCTGCGCGAGATCGTCGGCACGCCGCCCGGCCGCCCGACCATCGACGAGCTTGGGCTCTTCCGCTTCACAGTCGGCCGCATCGGCGGCGTTGCCGGCATTCCTGTTCTCGTCTCGCGCACCGGCTACACCGGCGAACTGGGTTACGAGGTGTTCTGCCATCCGACGGACGCGCCCGCGGTGTGGGATGCGATCATGGCCGCTGGCGAGCCGTTCGGCCTTCAGCCGTTCGGCTTCGACGCACTCGACATGGTCCGCATCGAGGCCGGCCTCGTCTTCGGCGGCCACGACTTCGACTCCACCACCGATCCTTTCGAGGCCGGCATCGCCTTCACCGTCCCCGCCAAGAAGGAGGAGGACTACATCGGCAAGGCGGCGCTCGAGCGTCGCCGGGCCAATCCCATGCGCAAGCTGGTCGGGCTCGAGGTCACGGGCAACGAGAAGCCGTCGCACGGCGATCCCGTATTCGTCGGCCGGGCGCAGGTCGGCATCGTCACCAGCGCCATGCGCTCGCCCTTGCTGAAAAAGACTGTCGCCTTCGCGCGCATCGACACGGCCCACGCCGCTCTCGACACCGAGCTGGAGATCGGCCGCCTCGACGGCAAGCAGAAGCGGTTCAAGGCGAAGGTCGTACCGTTCCCGTTCTACGATCCCGAAAAGAAGCGCGTACGCATGTAGAGATTGCCGCGCAACATCGTTCCCTGAGCACTCCCTTCCCGAGTGCAAACTTGGCCGGAGGTCCCCCTCCGGCCCTTTTGCTTTCGGGGGTGGCCCGTCCCGCAGGTGGGAGTGGTAAATCGTTTCTGCCGCTTGAGCCGGCTATTAACGCGCTCGTGCTAAGCCGTCGGCGATGCCGCGGAAGCGCCGCTTGATCTCGGTCCCCCTCGACCACACCTTAAGCTAGGGGATCTGCAACCGACCAAGGAGAACAATAATGAGGCTCGCAGGCCTGACGGCAATTTCGGCAGCGGCATTCGTCATCGCAGCCCCCGCCATCGCAACCGCCCAAACGTATTGGGAAGTAGAGGCAGCACGCGCCAACGCCCGCGCGGGCGGGCCCACAAACGCCTACGACGCGGACCTTCTGAGGCGGTACGGCTGCCTGAGCGGCACCAACAGCAGCTTTTGCAAAAGCCTAAACCGCGGCGATGACGGTCGCCGCTACTATCGCAAATCGCGCCGCAGCGCGCGCTAGCACCACCGCTGATAGCTGCCACCTATCGCGCAATCGCCCCGGCGACTTCACTGGAGTTTGACGGGGCGCTTAAGCGTGTCGGCGCGCGTGCGTGCTATAGCGTGGTGAACCATCAGCGAAAGGTTCGACATGACCGAGCCCCATCCGAGCGCCCCCGGCCTTCCCGCTGGCGTAACCGAGGATCTGATCCGCAACCTGGTGCATACCTTCTACGCGAGGGTGCGTCAGGATCCGCTGCTGGGCCCGATCTTCGAGGCCAAGGTCCACAACTGGGATGATCACCTGGCAAAGCTCTGCCGGTTCTGGTCCTCCGTCACGTTGCTGACCGGCACCTATAAGGGGCGCCCGATGCCGGTCCACGCAGCGCTGCCTGACCTAGGCGACCGCCACTTCGCACGTTGGCTTGAGCTTTTTGCGCAAACCGCTGCCGACGTTTGTCCGCCTGCGGCGGCAGCACTGTTCATCGATCGCTCGCAGCGTATTGGCTATTCCCTGAGCCAGGGCATCGCCATGCACCGAGAGAGCCTCGCGAGCATGTCCACAACGAGCTAGCTCCGTCACGCCCCGCGAGGTAGCGACCACGCCAACAATAATAATAAACGGAGAACCACGTGCCGCTTTCGACGCGCCTGAACCGCGAGCTGGGCATTCGCCACCCCATCATTTCTGCGCCCATGGCATTCGCCGCCGGCGGCAAGCTGGCAGCTGCAGTATCGTCGGCGGGCGCGCTGGGCCTCATTGGCGGCGGCTATGGCGATGCCGACTGGCTCGAAGGCGAATGGCGCGCTGCCGGCAATACCCCTGTCGGATGCGGTTTCATCACCTGGTCGCTAAAGAAGCAGCCGCACCTCCTCGATCTCGCGTTGGCCCACAATCCGCGCGCCATCATTCTGTCGTTTGGCGACCCCGAGCGCTTCGCCGCGCGCGTCAAGGACAGCGGCGCCAAGCTCATCTGTCAGGTGCAGACACGGCGCGATGCAGAGCGCGCCATCGATTGCGGTGCCGACGTCGTTGTCGCGCAAGGAGGCGAGGCGGGAGGACATGGCGAGCTTCGCTCCACCTTCACCCTCGTGCCCGAAGTTGCCGATCTCATCGGCGCCCGCTCGCCGCAGGTTTTGCTGTGTGCTGCCGGCGGTATCGCCGACGGCCGCGGGCTCGCGGCGGCCCTCATGCTGGGCGCGGACGGCGTACTCGTCGGCTCGCGCTTGTGGGCTTCGCGCGAAGCCAACGTCTCCCCGCGCATGCACGCCGCCGCTCTCGCCGCAACCGGCGACGAGACGATCCGCTCGCAAGTGATGGATCTGGCGCGCAAGCTGGACTGGCCATCTCGCTACACCGCGCGCGTCCTGCGCAATCTATTCATCTCGCGCTGGCACGGACGCGAGGCGGAGCTTGCCGCTGTGGCGGATGAGGAGGCTGCAAAGTACCGCAAGGCGTGGATGGACGGAGACCCCGACGCCAGCAACACGTTTGTCGGCGAGGCAGTGGGGCTCATCAACGCCATTGAGCCGGTACGCGACATCATCGAGCGCATGGTCGCGGACGCCGAGGCCCGCTTTCGTTCGGCCGCCGGCGAGATCGTGCAAAGCCGGTAGAGCCCCGCTGCTTAAGGACGCCGCCGTTCTCCCCTGGCGCAATCTTGCCCGGTAGGCTTGATAGCGCTGTTCCGGGAGGAGGTAATTTCATGACATCGCGTGGCATTGCCGTGGCTGTCGTCTGCGCCGTCGCCCTGTGCCCGGTTGCAATGCTGCCCAGCTGGGGTGCGGAGAAGGATGCCGGCGTCCCTGTGCCAAAGGCGTCCATTGCCGCCCCTGCCCAGCCCGGCGTGCCGGATGGCTTTCGGCTCAATATGTTGATCCGGACGACGTTGATCGCGCTTGGCCAGGCGAACCAGACTGGCAATTATTCCGTCCTGCGCGATCTCGGCACGGCGCAGTTTCAGGCGTCGAACACCGACACCCGGCTCGGCGAGATATTCGCGACGCTCCGCGCCAGGAATCTCGATTTCTCGCCTGTGCTCTTCTTCGATCCCAAACTCGTGCGCGAGCCGACGGTTCAGGCAAGCGGCCTGCTGCGTCTGACGGGCTACATTCCGACGACGCCGCAACGCATCCTTTTCGACATGGGCTTCGAGCGAGCCGGCGAGCAATGGCGACTTTCAGCAATTGTCATCGACGTGCAGCCGGCCCCGGCCGCTGCGGCGGCAGGAAAAGCGCCCGCGCCTAAAGCCTCCAAGGAAATCAAACCGAAGGCGAAGCCTTAGCGCGATCTAGATGCAACTTGCGCGCGCCTCGCTTGATGGTCATTCCGGTATGGCAAGCACGCTGTCATCGCACTTGCAGACACGCAGCGAACCACGATTGCCGCGATGCGGCGGTCAACAAAAACAAAATAAACAATGAAAAATCAATATCATAAGGCAAATTCGTCCGCCAGCGTATCGATGAGGCTGAACGTGTCTCACGCGTTACAACCGGAGAGTGAGTATCGTTTATTCCCGGATTCCACTTGAAGGCGAGCTGCCCATCCTTTTTGCTGCGTCAGTGTGCTGACGAACGAAAATGTAGCAGCACGTATGTTTGTTTTGCGTCGGGGGAGACGACTTATTTTCTGGGCAGACGAGCCCCCCAGTGACGGCACGGTCGGTAAGCATTTTGAAGCCGGCACCGTCATCCACCGAAGTGCATGAATTTAGCCGCCGTGGGCCGTCGCCTTCGGCAAACGAGTAGCTGTGCGTAGTCGGAGTTTGCGTAACATGCGTATTCTTGTCGGGGGCACTACGTCTCATAAGAGCGGCCTCATTTCAGGCATCAGCGCCATAGCGCTCGCCGCAGTTTTTGCAGCCGCAAGTCCAACCGGCGCACTGGCTCTAGATTGCAGTCAGGCGGGCGGGCCGCCAACCGGTCCCAACATATTCATTGGCGCTAATCCCGCAGGGGACAACAATGGCACCGGCCCCGGTAGCGACAGCCTTACGTGTAATGGCAATATCATCAACGGCGACGCCGGAAACGGGAATGGCAGCGGGGGTGGTGTTGCAACCGGTCCAAGCAGTGCCACGCTGATCAATAACATTCTCATTGGTACGAACACTGGCAACGACAATGGTTTTGCTGGGGTCGGTTTTCTAGGTACCGTCGACGGAGACGCAACCCTCACCAACAATATTATGGTGGGTACGAATACTGGGACAGGAAACGGCTCGGGAACTGCTGGGGCTGGCGCCGCTGCCGATGGAAACGCCACGCTTTCCAACAACCTCTTGTTGGGAACTGGCGCTGCCAGCAACAACGGCACGGCCTTCGTAGGTGGCCTCGGCTCGGCGACCGGAAACGCTATACTGTCAAACAATATGATCATGTCGACAGGAACGCTCGGCTTCACCGGCGTACCGGGCCTCTCTGTTGGGTCGGGTAGCTCCAACGGTGTAGGAACGGGCTTGGCTGGCACGGCGGTAACTGGTGACGCGACCGTCTCGAATAACTTGATCCTGGGCGCGGGCTCGGGGAGCTTGAACGGCTCGGCGCTCGGAGGGGACGGCGACGCGACGATTACCGGCAACACCATTTTCGGCGACGGCTCGGGAACGGGGAACGGGATCAGCGTTCTTTCAGGAGATGCCAAAGCCACGGTCACCGATAACGTCATATTCGGCGATGCTTCCGGCAGCTTCAATGGAGCAAAAATCGGGACCAGCGGCGACACTGACGTCACCGTCTCGAAGAACTACATCGTTGGAGACGGTTCGGGCAGCCTCAATCAGGGCGACGTCACCGGCAATACGATCTTCGGCGACGGCTCGGGCAGCGGAAACGGAAACAACTTCGCCAACAACTTCATCGCTGGCGATTTGTCGGGCACCAGCAACGGCGCGAACTACGAGGACAACACGGTCATCGGCAACGCGTCCGGTGGCACTCTCCTTCTCGGCAACGGAGACAACTTCCAGAACAACACCATTATCGGTGATGGTTCCGGCAACCTCGCTGGTGACGACGTGCAGTACAATACCGTCATCGGCAGCCTCTCTGGCAATGGCTACGGCGACGGCGCCAGCTTCAACAACGTGCTCGGCAGTTTCTCCGGCAACGCCGTCGACGGAAGCTTCAACAACGTAGTCGGCAACGGCTCCGGCAACTTCGTGACCGGCAGCAGCAATAGCGCTCAGGGCAACCTCAGCGGCAACGTCGTCAACGGCAGCTTCAACCAGGCCGCTGGCGCCTTCTCCGGCAACGGCGTCACCGGCAACGCCAACCAGACGTCCGGCGTCGGCTCGGGCAACGTCGTCGAAGGCAACGACAACATCGCCTTCGGCAATCTCTCCGGCAATCTCGTCACCGGCAATTCAAACAAGGCGATCGGCGACGGTTCCGGCAACCTTGTAGAGGGCGACAGCAACAAGGTGTTCGGCGATCTGTCCGGCAACGTGGTCAGCGGCGATCGCAACAGCGCCAACTCGTTCCTCTCCGGCAACTTCGTCTTCGGCAATGACAACAACGCCACCGGCACCCTGTCGGGCAACGTGGTGGTCGGCGACCGCAACACCGCCAACGGCGACGGCTCCGGCAACGTGGTCATCGGCAGCGACAACCAAGCGCTCGGCACTGCCTCCGGCAACGTCGTGATCGGCAACGCGAACCAGGCATCCGGCGTCGGCTCCGGCAATGTGGTTGTCGGCGATGCCAACCAGGCGGCCGGCCTCCTCGTCGGCAACGCCGTCTTCGGCAACGGCAACCAGTCGAGCGGCACCGCCTCCGGTAACGTCGTCGTCGGCGACAACAACCAGGGCAGCGGCCTGCGCGTCGGAAACTTCGTCTTCGGCTCCGGTAATCAGGCGAGCGGCACCGACGCCGGCAACGTCGTCGTCGGCCTCAACAACCAGGCATTCGGCGATACGGTCGGCAACTTCGTGTTCGGCGACGACAACCAGGCGGCCGGCTACAACTCCGGCAACTTCGTCTTCGGCTCGGGCAACCAGGCGAGCGGCGTCGAGGCAGGAAACTTCGTGGCGGGCCTGAACAACCAGGCTTCGGGTGAGCAGGTCGGCAACTTCGTCGCCGGCGATGACAACCAGGCCGCGGGCTACCAGTCAGGCAACTTCGTCCTCGGCCAGAACAACCAGGCGAGCGGCACGACGGTCGGCAACTTCGTGGTCGGAACCGACAACCAGGCCTCCGGCTTCGAGACGGGCAACTTCGTCGCCGGCACCAACAACCTCGCGTTTGGCTCTGGCAGCGGTAACTTCGTCTTCGGCTCCGGCAACCAGGCTTCCGGAACGAACTCGGGCAACCTCGTCGCCGGCGTCAACAACCAGGCGAGTGGCGACACGGTCGGCAACGCGGTGCTAGGTGCCAACAACCAGGCCAGCGGCGCCAACTCCGGCAACGGCGTCGTCGGAGCCAACAACCAGGCGAGCGGAAATTACACCGGCAATCTCGTAGTCGGACTGGCGAACCAGGCCAGCGGTGCCTTCTCCGGTAACGGCGTCATCGGCGTCGGCAATCAGGCGAGCGGCGTCGCAGTCGGCAACGACGTGGTCGGCTTCTCGAACCAGGCAACAGGCGCCTTCTCCGGCAACTCTGTCGAAGGTTTCGGCAACCAGGCCAGCGGTATCGGCTCCGGTAACAACGTCTCGGGCTTCGACAACCAGTCGAGCGGCGCCTTCGCGGGCAACGGCGTCTCGGGAAGCAGCAACGTCGCCATCGGCACCGGTGCCGGCAACGGCATCGCCGCCTCCAACACGCTGTCCGTCGGCACCAGCGCCCGCGCCGGTGCAGAGAGTTCGACCGCCGTCGGCCAGAACGCGCAGGTCGCCGATACGCACAGCCGCTCGACCGCGGTTGGCTACGGCGCCCAGAGCGAGTTCGAAGACGAGGTCAGCCTCGGCAACAAGAATGGGTCGCAGACCTACACGACACCCGGCATCACGTCGGGCCTCAGCCGCGACCGTCAGACCGGCCCGCTCGAAGTTGTGACGTCTGACGCAAACGGCCACCTCGCCACCGACGGCGGCCAGATCTTCAGCGCACTCAGCGAACTCAATGGCGGTGTCGCCATCGCCATGGCGCTCGAGAACCCAGACCTCGTCGGCAACGAGCAGTTCGGCATCGCCGGCAACATCTCGTACTGGGAAGAGAACGTCGCGATCGGCTTTAGCGCCGTCGGCGTGGTCGGCAGGAACCTGATGGGCAGCGGCGAGCGCCTCGCAGTCTCCGGTGCCGTCGGCTTCAGCATCGATGAAAATAACTTCGGACGCCAGGGCAGCAACAGCTCGGTCGGCGGACGTGCCGGCGCTCAGTTGACTTGGTGAGAACGATTACACTGCACGACAACGATTAGAGATGGTGCGGCTCATGAGGGCCGCACCATCTTCATTTTGCGACGTGCTTGAGCAAAACTGGCAATGGCGCCGCTGTTCAGTATCCCCTAAGAAAATCCGCCTACGTTGAATGCATCCGCGGCTTGCGCCTGCTGCCGGCACGGCGCTAGCGTGGTGTATTGCCTGGGCGTGTCATGGAAAAGTTGCTGACGAAGATCTTATCGCAACTTGTGCAGCGCGGATCGCTGACCATCGTTTCCGCGAGCGGCCGCGAATACACGCTCGGTGACGGCACCGGCGAAGAGGTCCGCGTCCGCTTCCTCGACACGGGCGCCGAGCGCGCAATTCTCCTCAACCCCGAACTGCGCCTCGGCGAGATGTTCATGAATGGCCGCATCGTCGTCGAGCGCGGCACCATCTACGATTTCCTCGCGCTCGTCCTCGGCGGCGCCGAAGCGGAGAAGCGCTCGCTGCCAGCGCGCCTGCTGGGCAAGTTGCGGTTCCTCACGCGCCGCGTCGTCAGCCACAACTCCATCTGGCGCGCGCGCCGCAACGTCGCCCATCACTATGATCTTGATCACCGGCTCTACGAGCTCTTCCTCGATGGCGACCGCCAGTACAGTTGCGCCTATTTCGAACGCCCCGAATGCACGCTCGAAGAAGCGCAGACTGCAAAGAAGCGGCTGATCGCGGCAAAGCTCCTTGTCGAGCCGGACAGCCGCGTCCTGGACATCGGCTGCGGCTGGGGAGGCCTTGGCCTCTACATGAAGCAGATCGCCGGCGCCCGGCAGGTGCAGGGCATCACGCTCTCGACCGAGCAGCTCGAAATCGCCCGCGAGCGCGCCGAGCGGGCCGGCGTATCCGACAGCGTTCGCTTCGTACTGCAGGACTATCGCGATCTCGAGGGCAGCTTCGATCGCATCGTCTCGGTCGGCATGTTCGAGCACGTCGGCCCGCGCTACTACGAAACCTATTTCCGAAAGTGTCGCCAGGTCTTGAAGCCGGACGGCGTCATGGTGATGCACACCATCGGCCTGATGGACGGCCCCTGGTACCCCAACCCGTGGCTCGACAAATACATCTTCCCCGGCGGCCAGCTCCCCGCGCTGTCGGAGATCGTCCCCGCCGTCGAGCGCGCCGGCCTCCTCGTCACCGACGTCGAGTGCCTGCGCATGCACTATGCCGAGACGCTGCTCAACTGGCGCCGCCGCTTCATGGCCAGGCGCGAGGAGGCGCTCGCCCTCTACGACGAGCGCTTCTGCCGGATGTGGGAGTTCTACCTCGCTTGCTGCGAGGCGGCGTTCCGCTACCAGGATGTCGCCGTCTTCCAGCTTCAGTGCGTCCGCAACATCAACGCCGTTCCCCTGACGCGCAGCTACATAGCCGAACGCTACGAGGACCTGCGCATGCGCGAAGCGGAAAGCCAGACCGCGAGCGACGCGCTGGCCGCGTCCTCAGAGCCGGTGCCCATTCGCAAGCAGCGGCACTGATTAGGCTTTTTCCGTTTTCTAGCGTCGCTTTCCTCGCCTGCTGGCTTGGAAAAGAGGGCACTGTTGTTCTATAGTTCCCGCCTTGTGAGGGTCCGCCCGACGCCGGTTGACGCGCGATCGGCACGGTGGGATGCGCATATTACGTCGAGCATCTGGCGCGACAGGACTGTTGTCTGCGGGGCCGAATGCGGAGGGCACGGTTGGTATGAGATGCCATCCCGCACGGTGGCTCTGGGGGCTCATTCCTGTAGCGATGCTGAGTTGGCTGGCGGTCCAGGTCGAGCGACGCTCCATTGAATCCGATCTCGAGCAACGCAGCACCGCGGCCCTGACGGCCGCCGGCCACGATTGGGCGTCCGTGGCATTCGACGGCCGCGACGGTCTTCTGGTTGGCCATCCCGACGTAGAATCCCACCGCACCGAAGCGGTTGCACTGGTGCGCGACGTGTGGGGGGTGCGCATCGTCCGCTCGTGGCCTGAAGCAGCCCCGCAAGACGGGCCGCCGGTTGCCCCCGGACGTCATCCCGGCCGGCCGAACAGAATTCTCGAAGATGAGGAACCGGAGATCGTCGTCAGCGACGTCACGCCGGACGCTGCCGGAGATGCAACCAGCGAGCGGTCGGAAACGATCGGCTCTCTGCCCGTTTCGAGCATAGCGATACAGCAATACCAATCCGCCAGCGCCGCGCATCCAACCGCGGAAGTGAAGGTAACGGCGCTTCCGACGGTCCGCAGCCGCGAGGTCACGCCGCCAGAGCCGGCCACCACGCTCGCGGCCTCGGACACAGCAGCCGCCACCACCGTCCCGTCGCCCACCGCGCCAATGCCTTCTCCGCCGCCCGCGCTCGCAACCTCGGAAACTCCCG
>CAZBPM010000011.1:0-133649 GCA_964493785.1 uncultured Hyphomicrobium sp.
GCAATCGGCAGGGCGCACCAATGCTCGGCAGGCGACCCCGCCGCTCTGCCCGGCGCTGACGCGGCTTGCCGGCGCCTGCGGGTGCGCCGCGTGCACGTGCGCATGGGCCAGCAGCAATGCCGCCTGCATCGCTACCGCGAGCAGCGCCATAAGTGCCGGGCTCGATTGACGCCGAAAGAAGCGCATGGGCTCTCCGTTGCGGAGCGACGATAGCGCCGAAAATGGGGCAAGCGGAAGACGCACATCGTTAACACGGGATACGAGCCCTGCCGGAGCTCCGTGAAGCCGGCTACGCGCCTCTGGAGCGAATTCTCATCATGCTCGTGCTGGGGGCAACCTCGTGCGATGATGACCACAAAACATAAACGAGGGAGCCCAACGCCGTGAGCCGCCTTTACCAGCCCCAGCACCGTGCACTTCAGGATCGGTTCCAGTCCCGGCCGATGGCCGATCGCGTCGAGCAGGTCGCGCTCAAGACCGAGATCGGCCCGGACGAAAAGGCTTTCATCGAAAGCCGCGACTTCTTCTTCCTGACCACGGTCGACGGCGAGGGGCGGCCGACGGTCTCCTACAAGGGTGGCGCACCGGGTGTGGTCCGCGTCGTCGACGACACGCACATCATGTTCCCAAGCTACGACGGCAACGGCATGTACCTGTCGATGGGCAACATCGTTGCGCACCCACAGGTCGGCTTCCTGTTCATCGACTTCGAGCGCCCGTTCCGCCTGCGGGCCCAGGGCATTGCCGAGGTCACCGATGACCCCGATTGTCTTGCCGTTTTCGATGAGGCCGAACTCGTCGTCCGCGTGAAGCTTACGGAAATATGGATGAACTGCCCACGGTACATCCACCGCTACCAGCGCGTGAAGTCATCTCGCTACGTGCCGGCAGCCGGCATCGAGACCCCTGTCTGCGAATGGAAGCGCACTGACGCCATGCAGGACGTGCTGCGGCCTAACGAACTGGCCCAGGTCGCCAAATCAGGTGGCACCATTCCCATCGAGGAATGGATCGGCCGTGTGGTGACAGGGGATGAAAACGCCTGAACGTTGGGCCGAACGAACAACGCCGCCGGAGCCTCCGACGGCGTTGCTTGCCTCTTTAGCGAGGCAGCTCCTTGCGCGTTATGGCGACTTGCCCGGGCCGGCTTAGCTAAGCCGTTAGGCTGCGGGCAGAATTTCTCCCTTGAATCTGGACCCCGCGGCCTGCAGGTGCAACCCTCTCGTTTGGCGCACCTGACCGCCCTGCTATGCGCTTCGCGCGTGGCTCGCCCCGGGGGCCAAGCTACTGGGGAAATTCTGCTGCGTTCGTGCTAACAACCGGCCTTCGCCAAACCCCGAGGTCCACCAATGCCGTCATCTCAGTCTGGAACGTACAACACTGTGAAGAGCTACTTCGGTGGAACGGTGCTGGGGGATTCCGGCTTCTTTTTCCACTTCTCAGCCTATGTGCTCGTCAACGCCATCCTGCTCGCCGTCAATCTGCTGCTGACACCGCAGAAGCTCTGGTTCTTCTGGCCGATGCTGGGATGGGGTGCAGGGCTTCTCGCGCACGGCCTCGCCGTCCACTTCTCCAAGGAGGAGGCCGTCCGCCGACGCGCGCGCACCCGCGGCCCCCGCAGCGTCTGAGCCTCGCCATAGAGCGCTTGCTAGCTCGGCGCCGACCTGCGCACGCGCTCGGCCATCACCTCCATGACGGCCAGCGCAAAGTCCGGCTCGTCGGCGATCAGCGCTAGGAACGTCGGCTTGTCGATCACCGCAACTTCGGTGGTCTGGCTGGCCAGTGCCGCGGCTTTGCGAGGGGCATCGTTTATGATGGCGATCTCGCCAAAAACGCCGCCGACGTTCACCTGCTCGAGCACCTGCCCGAAGCTGATCACGTCGACCGCGCCGCTGCGCACCACATACATGGCGTCGCCCGCGTCCCGCTCGAGAAAGATCCGCTCTCCGGCTTCGAAGCGTTTCACGGGAATCCCCCGCCGCTCCAGCATCGCCACATCAACAGAATAATTAGGCACGTTATAAAGCCTTCCAAATATACGACGCGATTGTAGTCGCCGCCGCTCTAGAGGCAACAGCGGCGTTCAGGCCGGGAACGGCGGGGCCGTGGCGAATGGCTTGGTTAAGCTGTTAAGCGCGGGCAAAAAACAACGCGAGGAACCGCTCGTAGATCCGCGTCAGCGTTTCGAGATCTGCAAGGGGCACGCGCTCGTCCACCTGGTGGATGGTTGCGTTGACGAGGCCCATCTCGATAACCGGGCAATGGTCCTTGATGAAACGGGCGTCCGACGTGCCCCCGCCGGTCGACAGCTTGGGGGCGCTTCCCGTCACTTCCACGACGGCCGCCTGCATTGTCTCGACGAGCTGCCCCGGCGCCGTGACGAACACATCCCCGGTCCCCGAGAACGTCAGCTTGAAACGGGCGCCGAGCTCGGCGGCCGCTTCCTCGCACGTCTTCTGCAGCAGCGCTTCCAGCTGGGCCCGGGTGTGAGTGTCGTTATAACGGACGTTGAACCGCGCCCGCGCCTCGCTCGGGATGACGTTTGTCGCCGTATTGGGCGCCGAAATCACCGTGACGCCGAGGTGCGACGGCTCGAAATGTTCCGTGCCGTCATCCAGCTTCAAGCCCGACAGCCGGTCGATGATGCGCGCCAGCTTTGGAACCGGGTTCTCTGCGAGCTGCGGGTAAGCTGCGTGTCCTTGCTTGCCGAGAACCACGAGCTCGCCGTTGAGCGATCCGCGGCGGCCGATCTTCAGTTCATCTCCCACGGTGTTGCGGCTCGACGGCTCTCCGACGACGCACGCGTGGAGGACCTCGCCGCGCGCCTTCAGCCAGTCGAGCACCTTGATCGTGCCGTTGACGCTGTCGCCCTCTTCGTCGCCGGTGATCAGCAGCGAGATTGAGCCTGGCAGCGATCCCTTGTCGAAGGCCAAGAACCGCTTCATGGCCGCAACGAAGCAGGCGATCTCGCCCTTCATGTCTACCGCGCCGCGGCCGTACAGCACGCCCTCGCGGATTTCCGCACCGAACGGCGGAGATGTCCACGCGTCCAGGTTTCCCACCGGCACGACGTCCGTGTGGCCGGCAAAGCAGAGGTTGGGTCCGGTGTTGCCGAGCCGCGCATAGAGGTTCTGGACGTCGGCGTAGCCCGGCTCGGAGAACGTCATCCTGTGGCACTCGAAGCCGGCGGCATCGAGCACGCCTTCGAGCAGCGTCAGCGCGCCGCCTTCGACCGGTGTGACGCTCTCGCAGCGAATGAGCGCCTGCGCTAGGGGAACCGGATCATGCGACGTGGTCATAGAAGCCTCTTGGTGTGCCTTGCCTTATGAAGGCAACGCTCGAGCATCCCACACTGTTGCTTACGCAGGCGTTTGCGACTTGCCCGGAAGCGGAACCTGATCCGCTGCCAGCCCTTCGACGATCGTGATCTTCTGCCAGATCTTGTTCGACAGATCCGACGTCAGGATCTCGATAGCACCAACCGTATCGATGACCACGGGGTCGCTCAGCTTCTGCGCGTAGAGAGCCGCACACTTCGCCGTCAGCGACAGCATCTCGGAGCAGTAGTCGAGATAGCGTATCAGCATGAACGGCGTCAGCGGCCGGTCCGGCGACGAGCGCGTCTTGATATGCCCCAGCATGCTTGGATCTTTGGTGAGCTGGTGCATGTCGACGACGTGAATGATGGAGCGCAGCTCATGCAGCGCTTTCAGCGCGCGATCGCGCTGTATGCGCGTTTCCAGTGACCCGAGGAAATAGGCCGCGCCGCCGAGCACGATCAGCAGGTTCACGCCCGAGTCGAGCCCCTGCATCGTCTCCGTGAGTTCGTCGGAGGTCTTGAGCGACGATGCCTCGATCGCGAAGACAACGGCGAGCCCGATCACGCCGGCGAGCAGGAAGAGCAGAGACAGCCTCAAGCTCCAGATCGGTTGCGAAACCCGCTCGATGCGCTGCGTGGTCTGCTTGGCGAGGGCCGCGACCTCCGCGCATACGGCGCTCAGCCCAGCCCCCGGGAACCGTTCCTCGATACGCTCGTGCAGTTGCTCGAGCGTCTCGATGATCTTGCCGGGGTCGAGCGAACGGTACATGGAAGCGGCCCCTCTTCGCGACGTGCGTTAGTCGCGCAGCAGCTCGTTGATGGAGGTCTTGGATCGCGTCTTGGCGTCGACCTTCTTCACGATCACCGCGCAATAGAGGTTCGGCCCCGGCGTGCCGTCCGGCAGCGGCTTGCCCGGCATCGCGCCCGACACCACCACCGAGTACGGCGGCACCTTGCCGAAGAACTTCTCGCCCGTGGAGCGGTCGATGATCGTCGTCGAGGCGCCTAGATAGACGCCCATCGACAGTACCGAGCCTTCGCCGACCACGACGCCCTCGGCCACTTCGGCACGTGCGCCGATGAAGCAGTTGTCTTCGATGATCACCGGGCCTGCCTGCAGCGGCTCGAGCACGCCGCCGATACCGGCGCCACCGGAGATATGGCAGTTCTTGCCGATCTGCGCGCACGATCCGACCGTCGCCCAGGTGTCGACCATCGTGCCTTCATCGACGTATGCGCCGAGATTCACGAACGACGGCAGCAACACGACGTTTGGCGCGATGTAGGCCGAGCGCCGCACGATGCAGCCGGGAACCGCGCGAAAGCCCGCGCGGCGGAAGTCGTCGGGCGTCATGCCGTCGAACTTGGAGGGGACCTTGTCCCACCACGTGGCGCCACCCGGCGCGCCCGAGATCGCCGCCATGTCGTTGAGCCGAAACGACAGCAGCACAGCCTTCTTCAGCCACTGGTTGACCACCCATCCGTCGGCGCCCTTCTCGGCCACGCGGACGAGGCCCTTGTCCAGCAGGTCGAGCGTCGTATCGACGGTGTCGCGCACAACGCCGGTCGTCCCCGGCGAGATGCCCTGGCGCTCTTCCCACACGGCCTCGATGGCGCTCTGCAACTCGGTGGTGTTCACGCTGGCTGGCATCCGGCTCCCCGTCGTTTGTGTCGTTGAAGGCCCGCGTTGTCGCGCGCGACAAAAATCGTGTCAATGCAAACGAAATCCTTCGCGCAAATATCTAATTGGATACGCGGTGTTAAGCCTGCCGGCTGATACTTCGACAAAGGTTGCGTCGCCTGGCGTCGGTCGGAGTTGCGTCGTGTTGCATAGCGAGAGAGTGATTGCCGTAGCCCCCAGTGGCAAGTGGGTCGGCAAGGAGGGCTTCGTAGCTGAGGCCGCCGTCCAGTTCGAGCGCATCGGCGGCACCATCGCCCGCCTCGAGCGCGAGCTCGAGAAATCCCGCCAGACCATCGCTGAGATGGCCGAGGAGGCCAGCCGCAACAAGCGCTTCCAGGCTTTCGAAGTCAGTGTCGAAAACTCGCGCGACTACAAAATCACCGACGTTCAGCGCACCTGCAGAGACCTGAAGGCACGCCTCGACGCCATCGAGGGCGATCGCGCCAAGTTCGCAAACCTCACATACAAGTCGTTCGCGCCGGTCGACCGCAGGCTCGCCGAGCTCGGCAGCCTTGAGACGCAGATCGAGCGGGCGGAGTTCGCCGCACGCCGCAACGAGATGCTCTTTTTCGGCGCTCTCGCTATCGCCGCGCTCTCGCTCGCCTCTCGCTTCATCTTCTAGGCCTCACGGCACGCGCCAGTTCTGTCATCCCGGAGGCGGCGAAGTCGCAATCCGGGATCCAGCGCAACGAGTGGCGTAGCCGCGATAGACCCCTTCGGCGGACCTTGTGCTGGGTCCCGGGTCCCGCTCGCGACGCTCGCTTTGCCCGGGATGACAATCCGTAGGGCTTCAGCCGCTGCCCTGCTTGAGCTGCGCCTCGATCAGCCGTTTGGCCTCCGGGCTGTCCCAGTGCGCCGGTCCGATCAGCCGGCCCACCTCGAGCCCTTCCGCGTTTATCAGGATCGTCGTCGGCATCCCGATCACCTTGAGCCGCGTGCCTTCCTTCGCCGTCGGGTCGGCAAATACGCCCAGCTTGTCCGCCTTGATCTCGGTGAGAAACTTCTTCGCGCCCGCCACGCCGCTCTTGTCGACCGACAGCGCAACCACCTCGAACTTGTCCGAGCCCAGCTCCGACTGCAGCAGGTTCAGCGCCGGCATCTCCTCCCGGCACGGCGCGCACCACGTCGCCCATACGTTCAGCAGCACCACCTTGCCCTTGAAGCTGGCGAGCGACACCTCCTGTCCACTCCCGTCCTGGAAGCGGATGTCGGGCAGGGCCTCCGGGGCGCGTTTGAACACGAAGGTGGTCATCGCCCCGGTGGAAAGCGGGTTGGCGCCGGCCTTTGCCGCCGTGGTCGGCTCACCCGAAGTTGGCGCCGATTGCCCCGAAGTTGGCGGCGATTGATTGTCAGCCGGCCCCGACGTGACGTATACCGCCGCGAACGCTGCGACGGCCGACAGTGCACCGATCCACACGTAAACCGCGGAGCGGACCGGCTTCTTTAACGGAGGCTGCTCGCTCATATGCCTTCTTTCGCCGAGAATTCACTGACCGACGGAGCAAGAACACCGTGACGGACAAGCCTGCGAACACGATGTGGGGCGGTCGCTTCTCGGTCTCTCCGGCCGAGATCATGGAGGAGATAAACGCCTCCATTGGCTTCGACAAGCGCCTCGCCCCCCAGGACATCCGCGCATCCAAGGCGCACGCCGCGATGCTGGCCGACGCCGGGATCATCGAAAAGGCTGACGCCGCGGCCATCATCAAGGGTCTTGACGACGTGCTGGCCGAGATAGAGGCCGGCAACTTCGATTTCTCGCGCGCTCTGGAAGACGTCCACATGAACGTCGAGAGCCGGCTGAAGAATGTCATCGGCACGCCGGCCGGCCGCCTGCACACCGCCCGCTCGCGCAACGATCAGGTGGCGACCGACTTCAAGCTCTACGTGCGTGAGCGGATCGATCAGCTCGACGGCGCACTCGCCGCCCTGCAGCTTGCCTTCGTGACCAAGGCCGAGGCGAATGCCGCCACCGTCATGCCGGGCTTCACCCATCTCCAGCCCGCGCAGCCGGTGACCTTCGGCCACCATCTGTTGGCGTATGTCGAGATGCTCGGTCGCGACCGCGGCCGCCTCGCCGACGCGAGAAAGCGTTTGAACGAGAGCCCGCTCGGCGCCGGCACGTCGTTCCCGATCGATCGCCACGCCCCCGCGAAGGCGCTGGGCTTCGACAAGCCGACCGACAACTCGCTGGACAGCGTCTCCGACCGCGACTTCATTCTGGAAACGCTCGCCGCCGCCACTATCTGCGCCGTGCACCTGTCGCGCTTCGCCGAGGAAATCGTCATCTGGTCGACGCCGCAGTTCGGCTTCATCAAGCTGTCGGACAAGTTCACCACCGGCTCCTCGATCATGCCGCAGAAGCGCAACCCGGACGCAGCCGAGCTGTCCCGCGCTAAGGTCGGCCGCATTGCGGGTGCGTTCCAGAGCCTCGTCCTGGTGATGAAGGGCCTGCCGCTCGCCTATTCCAAGGACATGCAGGAGGACAAAGAGGTCGCCTTCGACGCCTTGGATAGCCTCAGCGTGGCCGTCGCGGCGATGACCGGCATGGTCGACGATATGCAGCCCCGGACCGACGTTATGCTGGCAGCGGCGGGCAGCGGCTACTCCACCGCAACCGACTTGGCGGACTGGCTGGTCCGGGTCCTCAAGATGCCGTTCCGCGACGCCCACCACGTGACCGGCCGCATCGTAGCCGCCGCCGAGGCCGACAATCTTCCCCTGGACAAGTTGCCGCTATCGGCCATGCAGGCGGTCGAGCCGCGCATAACTGCCGATGTTTTCACGGTTTTGAGCCCAGAGAACTCAGTGGCCAGCCGGACGAGTCATGGGGGAACCGCGCCACAGAACGTTGTGAAAATGGCGGTCGACTGGCGGAAGCGGTTGGAAAAGCCGTCCGCTAAGCGCTAAAACTGACCCCATACGGCCTGGACGCCCCACAACCGCCGTGTCGGCGGGGTGGTGTTCGGCCTTGCGGCGTTGAGCCAGCGTGGGATCGGTCGGGGACATGCGCGTATCGTTGACACCGAAGGCAATGGTTGCCGCTCTGCTGGCCGCCGGGCTGTGCCTTGGTTTCGGCGGCTGCGGCGTCCGCGGCTCGCTCGACCCGCCACCGTCCGCAAAGGCTGACGGCACCGCCAAGTCCGCCGAGGCCGCAGGCACTCAGCCGGGCAGCGCCGCGCCGCCTAAGCCGCACGATGGCTTCATCCTCGACCCCCTACTCCGCTAACCGCGCGTCAGCTCGATAACATCGATGCTGACGACTTCGAGACCGCCCGGCATCATCGACGGCGTCGGTCGTTGAGTAATGCTCGTCCGCCATCCGTGGCCGGCCATCTCTTCGAGGAAAAGCGGCGTGTCCTGCCGTCCCGGATCAGCCAGCACCACGCGTCCTCCGGCGCGGAGGTTGCGCTCCAGGATCGCAGCCAGTGGCGCGTGCGCCTCGCGCTCATAGATGACGTCCGACGCGATGATCAGGTCGTAGGCGCGCTCGTCGGTCCAGGCGTCCCAATTGGCCAAAGCCGTATCGACCCCTTGAACTCCGTTCGCCGCGGCATTGATCCGGCATAGCGTCAGCGCTTCCGAGACGTGGTCTGTCTGCAGCACGGACGCCGCCCCGAGGTAGCGCGCCACGACGCCCGGCAGGCCGACCCCGGCCCCCAGCTCGAGCACGGTCTTGCCCGATATGCGCTCCCGCGCGTCCGCCAGCGCCTCCGCCAGCGCAACGCCCGATTCCCACAGCAGCAGCCCGAACGGGAACGCGACGAAATCGTCGCAAACGCCCATGATGGAGGCATGGTCCTTGCCAGCCCGGATCTCCCAGCCCCGCCCCGCAATCTCAAACCGGAACACGTCGAGCGTAACCCCGGCTACCTCCGTGGGCCAGCCGGCCGCGCCGTCCTTCGCCTTTACCGTCAGTTCGCTCATCGACCCGCCATTGCAATTCATCGCCGTCTGCCGCTATTAGCGGCACACCGCTATAGCAGCTTGCTGACCAAGAGATTCCGGCCATGCACCATTTCGAGTACCGCGACGGCGTGCTGCACGCCGAGGGCGTCAGCCTGACGCGGCTCGCTGCCGAGGTTGGCACGCCCTTCTATTGTTATTCGACCGCCACTTTGGAGCGGCATTACCGCGTGCTGACTGAGGCCTTCGCCGGCCAGGACGCGCTGATCTGCTATGCCGTCAAGGCCAACTCCAATCAGGCCGTGCTGACCACCCTCGCCCGGCTGGGCGCTGGGATGGACGTCGTCTCCGAGGGCGAGTTGCGCCGTGCCCTGGCTGCCGGTGCGCCGCCCTCCAAGATCATCTTCGCCGGCGTCGGCAAGACGCGCGAGGAAATGGCATACGCCCTGGAACACGGCATCCTCGGCTTCAACGTCGAAAGCGAGCCGGAGTTGCGCGCGCTGTCCGAGGTTGCAACTAGCCTGGGCAAGACCGCTCACGTCGCACTGCGCGTCAATCCCGACGTCGACGCCAAGACCCACGCCAAGATCTCCACCGGCAAGGCCGAGAACAAGTTCGGCATTCCTTATGGGGACGCACGCCGCCTTTATGCCGACGCCGCAAAGCTCCCCGGCATCGGCGTCACCGGCATCCATATGCACATCGGTAGCCAGATCACCGATCTCGGCCCATTCCGCAATGCCTTCCGCCTGATGCGCGGGCTGGCCGAGATCCTGATAGCCGACGGCCACAAGCTCGCCCATCTCGACATCGGCGGCGGTCTTGGTGTGCCTTACATCTCCGAAGGCGAGGTCGCCCCGCCGCCTTCGGCGTATGCCGAAATCGTCAAGCAGGAGCTTGGGCCCCTGAAGCTC
The DNA here is from genome assembly GCA_964493785.1 of uncultured Hyphomicrobium sp. Lineage (GTDB taxonomy): Bacteria > Pseudomonadota > Alphaproteobacteria > Rhizobiales > Hyphomicrobiaceae > Hyphomicrobium_A. The sequence continues at coordinate 9,821 of CAZBPM010000011.1, forward strand.
AAGATCGTGATGGAGCCGGGCCGCGTCATCGTCGGCAACGCCGGCGTGCTGGTCTCGCGCGTCGTCTATTCCAAGGAGGGCGTCGACAAGACCTTCACCGTCGTTGACGCCGCCATGAACGACCTTATCCGGCCGACGCTTTACGAGGCCGAGCACGAGATCTGGCCGGTGGACGAGGCCAAGCGCGCGATGCCGCCGATCGTGCAGGACATCGTCGGTCCGGTCTGCGAGACGGGCGACTATCTGGCCCTCGACCGCAAGCTGCCGCCGCTCAGCCCCGGAGACCTCATCGCGGTGATGACCGCGGGAGCCTACGGCGCCGTCATGTCGTCGACCTACAACACGCGCCCCCTGGTGCCTGAGGTGCTCGTCAAAGGCGATAGCTATGCCGTTGTGCGCCCGCGCATTTCCGCCGCCGAGCTGATCTCCCAGGACCGCGTGCCCACCTGGCTGGAAACCCCGCTCCCCCGCTGAGGATGACCAAAGTTTAATGGTGGGGCGGCACCCCGCCGCTAGGCCCGCCGCAATGTTCACGCTATCGTCCCGCCATGACGGAGCCGAAGGCCGCCTCCCCCATAGATTCCAAGTTCGCACGCAAGGTGCGCGCTAGCCGCTGGGCGCTCCTGTTCGAGCGTCTGTGGCCGCGCATCTGGCTTATCCTCGGCCTGGTCGGGCTGTTCCTGCTGGTCTCGCTCGCCGGGATCTGGCCGCTGCTATCCGACCCGCTGCATTATGCGGCCCTCGCCGCCTTCGCCCTGGCCGCCGTCGCCGCCGTGTTCTACGCGCTGCGCACACCGTTTCCCGATCGCGAGGAGGCGGTGCGTCGCATCGAGCGCGTCTCGGGCGTCGCACACCGGCCGGCTTCCTCGTACGAGGACACGGTTTCGGCCAATGGCGACGACCCGCGCACCGCCGCCATCTGGCAGGCGCATCGCTCGCGCCTTGCCGCCGCCCTCGCCAAGCTACGTGTCGGCCCGCCGCATCCGCGCACCGATCGCCGTGATCCCGTTGCCCTGCGCGGCCTCCTAGTTCTCGGCGTCGTCGCGCTGCTAGCTCTCGTCGGTGACGGCGCTGCCGATCGCGTCCGCTCCGCTTTCCGCTTTAACTCGGCACTCGCCATTGCCGAGGCCCGGCTCGACGCCTGGGTGACGCCGCCGTCCTATACCGGCAAGCCGCCGGTCATGCTGGCAGATGGCGCTCGCGGCCCCGCCGCTCCCGAAGCCCAGCCCAAGCTCATTGAAGTGCCCGAGCGCAGCGTGCTCATTGTCCGCACCAGCGGTAAGGGCCTCGGTGCCCCAAGCCTCGACGTCTTCGCCGAAGGCTCCGCCGAGCGCCAGCAGGTGGAGGCAAAGCAGCCCGAAGCCGGCAAGTCCACGGCGCCGAATACTGACATCGCCGAGATCCGTTACGAACTGCGCAATTCAGCCGAGATCCGGGTGCTGGCCGGCGGCGTCGAACTGGCGCGTTGGGCGTTCTACGTCCGCCCCGACAAACCGCCCGTCATCGCCATGGCCAAACAGCCCGAGCGCACGCGCCGCGGCTCCATGAAGCTCACCTACACGGTCGAGGATGATTATGGCGTCGTGTCCGCGGGCGCCGACGTCAAGCGCGACCGCAGCGCCGAGAAGCCCGTCGATCCGAAGAAGGCCTGGGCCCAGCCCAAGATCCTGCAAGGGCCGCGGCCGCCGTACGAGCGTCCGCCGGAGATTACGCTGCGCCTGCCGCGTCCTGCGCAGAAGCAGGCCGAAACCTATATCGATTTCGGCCCCCACCCCTACGCCGGTCGCGAGGTCATCCTGACGCTCGAGGCCAAAGACATAGCCGGCAACGTCGGACGCTCGAAGCCGGTGAAGCTCGTGCTGCCGCAGCGACAGTTCCAGAAGCCGCTGGCCCGCGCCGTCATCGAGCAGCGCGCCAAGCTGATGGACGATCCGCGCTACACCCCGCTCGTGAAGCGCGCGCTCGAAGCACTGACGCTCGAACCCGAAGGCTTCATCGACCAGACGTCGATCTATCTCGGCCTGCGCAATGCCCTGCGCAGTCTCGACCGCGACACCTCGCGTGAGGGCCTCAAGACCATCAACGATGGCCTTTGGGAGCTCGCGCTACGCATCGAGGACGGCGACCTTTCCGACGCCGAGAAGCGTCTGAAGGACGCCCAGGACAAGCTCGCCGAGGCGCTGGAGAAGAACGCGCCGGACAGCGAGATCGACCAGGCGATGCAGGAGCTGCGCGAGGCCCTGTCGAGCTACGTACAGCAGCTCCAGAAGAACGCGCAGGATCAGGCCCCACCCGAAGGACTCGACCAGCAGAACCAGCAGCTCAGCCAGCAAGACCTCGACCAGATGATGAAAAATCTGGAGGACATGACCAAGGCTGGCTCGCGTGATCAGGCCCAGCAGATGCTGGCGCAGCTCCGCGATCTCCTCGAGCGCCTGCAGTCGGGCCAGATGTCCAAGCAGCAGGCCGAACGCGGCCAGCAGATGCAGAAGAAGCTGGACGAGCTTGGCGGCCTCGTCGGTCGCCAGCAGCGGCTGATGGACGACACCTACCGCGAGAACCGCAAGCCGAAGACGCCTGGCGGGGCGATGCCGGGCGAGAATGGCCAGCAGCAGAGCCAGAGCCGCCAGGGCCAGGGTATGCCGGGTCAGCAGGGTCAGGGCGGCCAGCAAGGTCAGCAGGGCCAGCGCGGACAGCAGGGCCAAGGCGAGGGTGGTGGCCAGCAGCAGGGTCAGCGTGGCCAGCAAGGCCAGCAGGGCAAGGGCGACCTCAGCGAGCAGCAGCAGGCTCTGAAGCAGGAATTGGAGAAGCTGCGCCAGGAACTCGATGCCCTGGGCGCCGGCCAGGACGAACTCAACAAGGCGCGTGACTCCATGGAGAACGCCGAGAACGCCCTCAAGGAAGGCGACACCGACACCGCCCTCGGCGACCAGTCCGAGGCGCTCGACCAGATGCGCCAGGGCGCGCAGAAGATGGCCGAGGGCATGTCCAAGGGCGGCAACTCGCGCTTTGGCGAGAACGGCGAGCAGCCGCGCGATCCGCTCGGCCGCCCGCAGCGCTTCCAGGGGCCCGACGCCGGCAACTCGGTGAAGGTGCCAGACGAGATCGACATGCAGCGCGCCAGGGAGATCCTGGAGGAGCTGCGTCGCCGTCTCGCTCAGCCGGCCCGCCCGACCCAGGAACTCGATTATTACGAGCGCCTGCTCCGCCGTTTCTGATCGCGATTCACCAACGCCGTTGGTTAATTCCGCTTTACCCTCTTTTCGCCATCTCGATGGCGAAAATCCTTGAGCATGCGTGTTCTCGGGGTTCTCTTCCTATTCGTCTTGCTGGCTTCGCCGCTGCAGTCCGCGGCGGCTGGCGACGATTGTGCCGACGGCAAGCTGCGTCCGGTCACAGTGGTCGATAACGACAAGCTGATTTTGCGCTGGACCGGCAAGGTCAACAAGAAGATGGCGCAGCTGATCGACGACGCCTTCGAGAAGTACGAAAAGCGCGTGACCTCGGTCGAGCTATCGCTTCACTCTTGCGGCGGGCGGGTCGACTACATGGCCCAGGTCGTCGGCGTGCTCCACCACATCAAGGAAAAGCACAAGCTCACCACCGTGGTCGACCAGGGCGACACATGCGCCTCTGCCTGCATCCCGATCTTTCTGGCAAGCAACAATCGCCGCGCCGCGCTGAGCAGCGTCTGGTTCTTCCATCGCTCGTGGCGCAATGAGCTGAGCGGTGGCGTCGACGAGATCCACACCGCCGCACCGGGATCGCGCTCCGTCGCCAGCTTCCACAAGAAATACTATGAGCCCGCAGGCGTCTCGCCCGAGTGGCTCCGTCGTCTCGCCAACGTCATCGAAAACAACGGCGGATATTGGCAGACCGGTCGCGATCTCTGGGAAGCCAAGAGCGGCATGGTCACGGAAACCATTGGCGACGTGAAGCTCGACGACAACCGCACGATCTTCATTGCGCCGGCACCCGGCTGCACCGCCATGTGCCGCGGTTAGGCTTCGCCTGGAACTAGCTTTGGCCTAGCGCCCTGGCGCCAGCCGCACAGCAAGCCCGCCAACCACCTGATGGCTGACGAGTTTTGCCGAGATGTGTCCTCCCGGGGGCGGCTCACCCGCGAGCCAGCGCTTCGCCTGACGGAAGAGATCGAGCGGCAGCCAGCTTCCATCGACCTCGCTCAACGGAGCGTTGTAGTCGGCGTAGGTGAACTTGTATTCGACGAACACCGACAGCTTCGAAAGCCGGATTTCGAACCCGGCGAGAGCCTGCGCCGCCGGCCCTGCGTAGTTGTATTCATATGTTCGCGGATGGCTGCCGTTCTCGTATTCCACCTCTGTATGCGGCAGCGACGCGCCTGCGCCCGCGCCGACGTAAGGGCTGATGCGTGCGCCGATGCTAGGCAGGCGCAGGAAGCCTGTCAGCAGCAGCATGTTGTGCCCGTGTGAGAACTCGAGCTTGCTCAGCACATCCTTGATGGGTGCGCGCGGCGGCAGTGGAGCCCCCTCAAGCGTGCCGGAAAAATTCGCTTCGTCGTTGAGCGGCGCGAGCGCTTTCGAGTGGATGAAGTCGACACCCGTGCCGGCCCTGCCGCCCGTGAACCACTGCGCGACGCGCGCGCCATAGTAGATCGGGCTCTTGAACGGGTTCGTGTACCAGGCGACGGGATCGATCGTGAAATCCGTCGCGGCCTTGGCGCCCGGGTTCTCAATGCGCGCCGGGCTCGGATAGGTATAGGGAACGCCCGTGAAAGCACCGAGCACCGTCTCCCGACCGATTGCCGCCGAGCTTCCCGTCCCCTTGTCGCTGCCCTGTGCGGCTTGCGGCTCGTTATCGACGCGCGCCTGCTCCATGATGCCGGCCGCGGTCGAGGCGGTGATCATGGCCGCGGCGGCCAGCGCAGCGACGAGATCGAACGGCCGGCGACCCGGTGTGTGCCCGGCTTCACCGGCCCAGCCCCATGACAGCGCACCGATTGAAAGCCTGCCAGGTGTAAGAATGACCGCCATCGGCACGTCCCCCTTTAGGTTGTTCGGTCCGCCCGCCTATTGGCAGCGGAGGGTGCCCGCGGCGCAAATTAGGCGACGGGTTGTTCCCCGCCAATTCGCTCGGTCAAGTGCAGGGTGTGCCCCGTTGCCGCGCCCACGGTGACATTGATCACGAAGATGTACGCCCTGCCGACAGCCGCTCCAACATGCGGTAAACGGCGGTAATCTGGGGAGCACTGCGCGTCAGGTAGTCCCCGCCCGTATATCCCCACCAGTCCCAGCAGCCCTGCGGGTTGAGCGGCGTCGTCGCCGTCTGTGGAAACAACACGATCATGCTGTTGGTGTCCGCCCAACGAGCGTAGCCGGAGTCTCGGGCGAAAGCATCGCCCACGAATGTACGATTCTGGCCGCAGCCGTGAAATGCGATGTGCACCCGGCAGCCCGCGTTTTGACGGCACGTCTTCGGGACGTACGCGAGGCCGCTGTCGCTCAGCCCGTGGTTCGGCAGGTCTTCCGTGAACGCACCCTGGTCGAAGACAACGAGATCGCCATCCACCCGCTCCGCTGGCGCATTCATCGAGCCGTAGATCTGCTTCAACAGCGCGCCGGCCTGGTCGTAGTCGCAGTCAACGATATAGGGCTTGCCGGTGTAGTCGCACGCCGGGCCGCGCGCATCGGTCACGAAGGCGTGCCCGGCTGGAATGTCCGAGACGAACAGGATGTTCTCCGATGGTACCCCGATGTACTCGTAGAACTTGCGCGCAGCTTCGACGATCGCCGGCACAACGGTGGTGTCGTGCGTTCCGCTGAACAGATAGATGCGGTTCTTCCGGACGTCAGCGATCGGATCGATGCGGTCGCGTTCCGCAAGCCGCTCGGCGCGCTCCGCGAGTTGCTTGGGATCCGGCACGCCGAACGCCTGCAGCCCATTCTGCATGCAGCCGTTGACCGCCTTGGTGAGATTCAGCAGCGCCGTGCCGGGCCCCGGGATTACATCGGCATAAAGGCTCTCCGAGCAGCCGTAGGGACCGCCCGCGATGATCGCCGCGCCGACGACCTCCTTGGCGTGCGCCAGCTCGAACTGGCCGGCCATGTAGGCGCCGGAGGAGATCCCCGAAACCGAGGTCTCCGCCCGGTTTGCCTCCAGTGCCGGGAGGCCGGACGCCGGCGGCTCGTTGCAGCCCGCAACAGTGGCCGCAATCGCCAACAGAATTGCCGTGAATAGGCGTTTTCTCATTGCCGCCAAGCCGCTAGGTGACCTCTTGGCCAACACTACCGCTTCTCAGCCTCCGCCGCCATCGTTGCAACACCGCCCGCCGGTTTCAGGCGCACGTTGACGCGATCCACCTGCCCCTTGGCGTCGACGACCGAGAAATTGACGAAGCCGTTTCCGTCCGGCTGCCAGACCACCTGCCGGCCGCGCGGGTCGGAGCTGATCGGCGCACCGTTGACCAGCCACGTGAGCGGCAGCACGCCGCCCGTCGCCTTGAGCAGCACCGGATCGTCGCCCTCCGTTTCGAGTTCGGCGCGGTCGGGGGGGAACGAGATGACCACGCGCTGCTCGATGAACGGCCCTTGCGGGGTATCGGCGCCACCGTTTTCGCGGAAGCGCTTGAGCGGTGGCGGCAGTTCCGAGCCGGACACCTGCATGGCACCGGCCGGCGCTCCGGGCAGTGACGCCCGCCGCTCGCCGAGCCGGGCGAACGCATCGAACAGGATCGGCGCGGCGGCCACGCGGCCGGAAAGGCCTGGCGTCGCAGCGCCGTCCGGCCGTCCGACCCAGACGGCGACGACATACCGGCCATCGTAGCCAACCGCCCATGCGTCGCGATACCCGTAAGACGTCCCCGTCTTATAGGCGAACCGGCCCGCCTTCGCGTTGAGCGGCGGCGGCGCGTCCTTGAGGATGTCGGTCACGTACCATGCAGCCAGCGGCGACAGCAGCCGCTTGCGCTCGGCCTGTTTCCCGTGAAGCAATGCCTGAGCCGACGCCGTCAGATCCGCGCGCCGGTAGACCAGCGGCGTCACGTCGCCGCCGCGAGCCAGCGCGGTATAGAGCGTTGCAATGTCGCGCAGCGACAGGCCGACACCGCCGAGGGCCATGGCCAGCGTCGGCAGGGTGTTATCGGGGAATGCCGCATCGACGCCGATCTTCTTGAAGCGCCCTGCGAGCTTGCCCGGCCCCACCGCCGCTAGCACCTTGACTGCCGGAATGTTGAGCGACTGGGCCAGCGCATCGTGAATGGTAACGGTGCCGTGGAAATCTTCGTCGAAGTTCTTCGGCGCGTAGCTGCCGAACCGCACGGGCCGGTCCTCGATCAGCGTCTCGGGATGCGCCAGCCCCGCTTCGAACGCCAGCCCATATATGAACGGCTTCAGGGTCGATCCGGGCGAGCGCGTCGCGCCCACCATGTCGATGGCGCCGAATCGTCCGCCGTCGAGATAGCCGGCCGAGCCGACGTGCGCGATCACCTCGCCGGTCGTGTGATCGACCGCCAGGATTGCCGCCGAAAGTTTCTGCCCCAGAAGCTTGGTCTGCTCTTCAGCCAGCCGCTCGAGGCTTCCCTGCACCCCACGCTCGATGGTGAGCCGATGCACCGCCTCTTTGGGTCGCGCGACCACCTCGCCTTCGGCCAGATGCGGCGCCAGCTTGGGGAACGGCCGACGCGCATCCGGCACCGGCTCATGCGAAGCCCGCACCGCCTCCGCCTGCGTGATTACGCCTTCTTCGACTGCGCGTTGCAGCACGCGGTCCCGCGCAATGCGCGCCGCGCCTGAACTGCGATCCGGCCGCCGCCACTCCGGTGACTGCGGCAGAGCCACCAGCAATGCCGCCTCGCCCACCGAGAGCCTGCGCGGCTCCTTGCCGAAGTAAGCGAGCGACGCCGCGCGCACACCCTCGATGTTGCCGCCGAACGGCGCCAGCCGGAGGTAGAGCGTCAGGATCTGCTGCTTGGTAAGATGGTGCTCCAGTTGCAGCGCGCCAATGATCTGCCGCGCCTTGGCGCTGCTGGACCGCTCGTAGCGCCCTTCGACCAGGCGTGCGACCTGCATCGTCAGCGTCGACGCGCCCGATACGATGCGGCCGTTCTCGAGCAGCTGCAGCGCCGCGCGCGTCATCGAGCGAGCGTCGACGCCACCGTGCTGGTAGAAGCGCTTGTCCTCGAACGCCATCAGCATGGCGAGATAGCGCTCGTCGACATCTCCGATTTCGATCGGCAGCCGCCATCGACCGTCCGACGTCGTGAACGCGCGCAACAGCCGGTCGTTGCGATCGAGCACGATGGTCGAGACGTTGTTCGTCTTCGAAAGGTCGGGCGGACCCATGCGGTCGATGGCGATGTATCCCGCGCCCGTCGCGAGCGCGGCAATGCTGGCCATCGCGCCGGCACCACCCGCGATCCACCGCCAAACCGGTCTTCCTCTCCCTCGGGCACCAGCGCCCTCCCCCAACGCGGGGGAGGGACGCTTTGTGGTCTCAGCTGACGCTTTCAGCCACGACTGGGAGAGCAGCCTTTTCATCGCGCCACGCATCGGCATCACTTGCCCGGCGTGACGGTGAGCGTGCCGGCCGCCGTGCGCGCGTAGCGCTCCGGCCGGTACATGTCTTCCACGGTAGCCGCCGGGTGGACGAACGCTCCCGGCGTCACCGCGCGCACCATGTAGGCAACGGTCGCCGAGGCGGCCGGTCCCTTGGTGCTCATCTGCCCGTCCGGCGTCGCCTCGTGCTCCGCGCTCGCCTGCTCGGCGTTGGCTCCGGAGAGATTGAAGGCGGCCACGAACCGGTCATCTCGGAACTCCGAGTGCTCCGGCTGCACGGTCGTCTTCAGCCAGTCGAGCGCCTTGACGTCTCCGCTATCGACGATACGAGGGTTGTCGATCTCGAAGCCCGCCGGCAGACGGTCAACCAGCAGCACACGTCCGCCCGGCTCCTTCGCCTGCACCTTCACAACCGCGACCAGGCGTTCGTTCTGCTTGATCTCGCCCTTGCCACCCACTGCGCTCTTGAGATCGACCAGCTTGCCGTCGAGCGTGTAGTAGCTGCGCTCGATGGTGAAGCCCTTCGACACCGGCGGCTCCGTCGTCAACGACGAGCCGATGACGCTGACGACGGCATCCACCGGAGCATCGCCATCGTTGGTCACGGTCAGCGGTGACTTCAGCAGTTCTTGCGCCGACATAGCCCGCGTGACGGCGCCGACGACAGGCGCCCCGTTGACGATCAGCTTCAGGTCGTTGCCTTCCTCGGACAGTGCGTTGGCCGCCAGCAGCATCCAGGCCTGCTCCTGCGTCGACGTGTAGTTGCGGCCCGTGTAGGCCTTGGCGATCACGTTGACGAGTTTCGGCGCCTCGATGTTGGAGACACGCGTCTCCGTCGCCAGCGTCACCAGCGCAGCACTGTCGCGCAGGTCGGAGCCATAATCCGCGCGATACCCCCCAAGGCCTGTCGCCTCAGGGAGATCGAGCGCATCCAGTGCCGAGGCGAACGCCGTCTCCGCACGCACCTTGTCACCCATCATCGCAAGTGCCGCACCAACCTGCGCCCGTGCCAGCGGCGTCGAGAAGCGGTCAAGACGAGTGTCGGCGTAGTAGCGCAGGTCGCCGATCGGCGCCCGGCCGTTGCGGGCCAGCACGTAAAGCGCATAGGCCCGATCCTCACCGCCCTTCTGGAAGTCCTCGGCGTAGGCGATGAAGTTCTGCAGTCTGTCGAGTGCCTGGCTGAAGCCCTGCGGGTTCACCGCAAACCCCTGCTCCTTAGCGCGCGTCAGGAAGTCGGTGACGTAACCCGTCAGCCAGAGGTCCGTCACCGACGGACCCCACACGCCGAAGGCGCCGCTATTGTCCTGCATCTCGAACACGCGATCGACGGCCTTCTGCACGCGCTCCTTCAGATCCTTGTCCTGAGCGATGCCGAGCTGCGAGGCCACCGCGTTCGCATAGAGCAGCGGCAGCGCGCGGCTCACCGTCTGCTCGGCGCAGCCATAGGGGTAGCGGTCGAGCGCCGTCAGCAGCGACGGCACGTCCAGCGTTGCGATTGGGCCGACGCTCATCGACACGCGCGAGCGCGAGGCGGTCATGTCACGCACGAGGTCCGGGCTGAGCGAGATGTTTGCACCCGGCTTCAGCTTGGCGATGGTCGTGCGCTTGATGTCGGCGGCCGGCGGCTTCACGTCGAACGTCAGGTGACGCTTGACGTCGATACCGTCAGGACCGGTAACGCGGATGTCGTAGTCGATCAGCCCGACGTCGGTCGGCTTGATCGGCACCTGCACCGAGCGGCGCTCCAGAGCCTTGAGGTCGAGGTTCGCCGTATGGACGGACGTCTCGCCATTCATCAGATCGAGCTTGTACGACGCTGCCGGTCCTTCGACATTGTGCACGGCGAGGTCGAGGCGAGCCTCGTCGCCGAGCGTCAGGAAGCGCGGCCCCGAGGCGGTCAGCGCAACCGCATCGCGAACGATCACGTCCGCCTGCCCGTGGCCCAGCTTGTCGCCGCTCCAGGCAACCGCCATCAGCCGCACCGAGCCGTTGAAGTCGGGGATCTCGAAGTTGACCGTAGCCGTGCCGTCCGGGCCGACTTCGACGATGCCGGAGAACTCCGACACGGTCGCCTCGACCGGCGGGCTGCCCTGCAGGCCCATGTCCGCTCCGCCGTCACCACCCGACCGCAGCGTGCCACGCTCGGCGCGCATGCCGTCGATCAGCCGGCCGTAGAAGTCGCGGATTTCCAGGCCCATGCGTCGCTGCGCATAGAACCAGTTCTCCGGCGCCGGCGTCTGGAAGCGCGTGAGATTGACGATGCCGAGATCGACCGCGGCCAGCGTCAGGCGAGCCTCCTCGCCCGACTTGAGCCCGCCGATCTTCACCGGAACGCTTAGCGTCGTGCCGGACTTGATCTTCTCGGGCGGCGTCATCGAGATGGTCAGCGTCTTCTCTGCCTGATCCAGCCCCAGCCACTGCACGCCGATGGCGCGCGACGGCATCCGCTTCAGGCTCTCGTCCAGCGGACGATAGATCATGGCCGTGACGTATGCGCCCGGACCCCAGTCCTCGCCGACCACGACGTCAGCCTCGCCGCCGCCGTTCGGGACTTCGATCTCCTGCTGAGAGAGCAGGCCGTCCGACAGCACCGACACCAGCGCCTTGCCACCGAGCTTCGTCGCGATGCGCAGCTTCGCCGTCTCGCCCGGCTTGTAGCTCGCGCGGTCGAGTGCGACGTCGAGCACTTCCGGGCTCTCGGCCTCGCTCGAGGCGGTGTACCAGCCGGCGTTGAAGGTCATGCTGGCGGCAGGACCGCTCGGATCGGCCGACGAGATTTCGAGCTTGTAACGGCCCCAGTCGACACCGGCTTCGATCTTTGCGAAGGCACCATCGGCCGAAGCGTCGAGCGTGCCGTCCGCAACCTTGCGCGTCAGCGTCACCGCCTCGTAGTTCCACTGGCCATCGCGGCGATACCACTGCCAGTTCGTGTCGAGGCGGTTGAGCACCCAGGTGAGACCCTTGGCGTCGACGCGCTTGCCCGAGCTGTCGAGCGCGACCACCTCGAACCCTGCTGTCTGCTTCTCGTCGAGCTCGGAACCGTTGAACAGCGGCTTGATGCCGATGCGCGCCTGCTTGAGGTCGACAGGAATGGTCACCGTGCGCTCGATGGTCCGCCCGCCGGTCTCGCGCAGCCGCAGAACGACGCTCGCCTCCAGCGGCTTCGCCGTCTTGGCCACGGCTGGCAGCGTAACTGCAACCTGGGCTATGCCCTGCGCATCCGTTGTGGTCGCCGCTTCGAGCGGCTTGCGCACCGGCTCGATCAGCTCGTCGGCCTGGCCGAAAGTGAAGCCCGGATAGCCAGCGACATCCTTCTTCGACGGCCGAACGATGATGTCGCCTTCGATGGCAAGATCAGCTGCCGGCGGGCCATAGAGATAGCGCCCCGTCGCCTTGATCGTCTGCGTCTCCTCGGGCGACAGCGCCACTGCTGGCGGTTCGAGCTTCATGTCGAGCCGCTCGGGAACGAAATCCTCGACCAGGAACGACACCTGCGTGATCGGGTCCTTGTTGGGATCGGTATGCAGCTTCGCGCGCCACGTGCCGGTCTGCGCCGAAGCGGCGAGCGGCAGCGTGATGTCGCGGCCGCCGAGCCCGCGGTCCTTCAGCGTATAGCGCGCCTGCTCGACTCCATCCGGCCGCGTCAGGATCAGCGTGACGGGTAGCGTCGCAGCCTTGCCCGCCGCATCGCGCACCAGCGCGGCGACATGCACATCCTCGCCCGGACGATAGACGCCGCGCTCCGTGTAGATGAACCCGTCGAGCGGGCCAGGCGCCTCGCGTCCCTTGACGCCGCGATCGGTCAGATCGAACGCGCCGGTCGTGAGATCGAGGAACGCGTATTCGCCGTTGGCGTTCTCGGCAACCAGCATGGCCGGTTGCAGGCCGCCTTCGCCGCGTGCGAGGCCGGCCTCGAACCGGGCATAGCCGCGGCTGTCGGTCTTGGCCGTGCCGAGCACTTCGTTGTTGCGCGCGATCAGCTTCACGTTGACCTCGCCCGATGCCTTGGCATCAGCGAGAGAGCGAACGAACGCGTGCACGCCGTCATTGCCCGAGAATGCCGTGAGGCCGAGATCGGAGACGATGAACCACTGCGTCGCCACGGGGCCGTAGGAATCGTCCGCACGCGCCTTCTGCGAAGGCTTGGCGACCATGACGTAGACGCCAGGCTTCAGCGTTCCGACCGCATCGGTGACCGGCAGCGCCGTCGTGATCTCCTCGTTGAGCTTCTGCGGCACCTCCATCGAGCCTTCGAAGATCTTCTCACCCGACCGCGACTTGACCTGCTCGACCTCGTAAGGCTGGAGCTGCCGCTGGAAGTCACCGCTCTCGATCGATCCGACGAGATTGCGGTCGCCGATGCGGTACACTTCTACATCGACCTTCGACGTATTTATCGAGACGAGCGGCACGCCCTGCTGGCCGCGGCTCGGCAGCACGTACGACTTGCCCGAGAAACGCACGAACGGCTTGCGGTCCGGCACGTAGACGGCGATGTCGATGCTCTTCTGCAGCTCTTCTTCGACCGACGACGGGAGCCCGGCACGCACCTGTACCTTGTAGCGCTGGCCGTGGCTGAGACCTTCAATGCAGAGCTGCTCGTTCTCTGCCGTGACGCTCTGCGGGTCCTTGCCGTCGACCGAGACGAACTTGCCGAAGTCGACCTGCCCGCGCGCCAGACCTTCCGAGAATTGCAGGCACAGCCGCGGCGACGCGGTTTCGGCCTCGGCCTTGTAGTCGGTCATGCGGAAGCCGTGCTCAGCGCGCAGCTTGTCATACGTCACGCGCACCGCGCCGTTGTCGGCGAGCGCGAGGCTGGTTTTCAATGCATCGATTGCCGGCCGCCAGTAGGAGCGCCGCTGCAGCGCATCGCCCAGCACCGCGAGCGCGCGCGCCCGCTGCGGATCGCTGCTACTGCGCTCGTATCCGAAGTATGCTGCGCCCGAACCGTTGACCGTCAGATCGTAGCGCTCGCTATCCTTGTTGGGATCGGGCGGGATCGCCAGCAGCGCACGCGCCAGGCCGATCCACGCTTCTGCATTTTTGCCGTCGGCGACAACCGCGCCGGCATAACTGCGCGAGGCCGCTCGCGGATCGGTGCGCATGGCGCGATCGCCTTCGAGCGTCAGCTCGGGCGAGCTCTTCCCCGAAAGCTTCCAGTTCGATTTGAGGTAGCTCTCGTAGCGCTCCGCATCGGACTGCACGCCCTGGTGCGCGAAGGGGTGCACCGTCTGCGAGGTCTGCTGTTGCGCCAAGGCGGGAGCCAGCGGTGTTAGCACGAGTGAGAGGATTGCGAGTAGTCGCGCGAGCAAAGGCATTTTGGCCACCATGAAGGACTGAGCCGGAAACGATCCGCTTGCATTATCGGAGCGTTAGATGTCCCGGTGAAGGCCATCAGGGACCAATGTCCACGCGGCGGCGATAACCAACGAAATATCGTTACTTCCCGCCCGTTGCGGCCCGTTGCGCCGGCGCAAGCAAAAAGGCCGGCACCTGTAGGCGCCGGCCTCGAATTCTTGACCAGTTAAGGGTGGCGATTACTGCCGGCGGAAGCCCTCGGGCATGCCCTCGACCACCACTTCTGGCATTTGCGAAAGTGCTGCCGCGAGCGGCGGCACGGCGAGGACCGGAACGGTCACCCGCCACATGCTCTCGAACGAGCGCGACGCGAAGGCGCCGGTCTGTGCGCAGTTGCCGGCATAGCGCTCGAGCGCATCGCGCTTGTTGGGCTCCCGACGCATGCAGTCGCCGACCCAGGTCGCTGTTGGGCTGAGCGAAAGCTGCTCATGCGCAGCCAGCAGGCGCGGGTCACGTGCCAGACGGCACTCGCTCGGCATCGAGAACGGGGCGATCAGGTCCACCGGGTTGGTCTGATCGACCTCCGTGAAGATAGCGCGCACGCGAATACCCATCGAAGCCATGCGCACGGCATGGTCGCGCAGCGCCTGCGCGACGGGGCTTCCGGGAGAGCGGGCAATGAGAAGGTAGCATCCGCCGGTCACATGCAGGCCATGTGCGGCGCGGGCATCTAGGTCTTCACCGATGAAGGCGCTCAGCTTCGAGACCTTGTCGGCAATGGACTGGCCATGCAGTTGAGATGGTGTTTCGTTAGACATGACCGTGGTCCCCCTGATTGCCCGGAATCGAAGCGCGAGACATGTCCCACCGGGTTTGTTGCTGTTGCCGGCCATTAAGCTGACATTTCGGTTAATCAAGCGTTTCAGACTGCGTCGGCGAGATTGAATTCCGATGTGCTCAACAACGGTTTAGTCCACCATCCTGCGCAGCACTCGTGGCGGTTCGAAGTCGACTGATTCGAGTTCCTGTGGATCAGAATGATCCTCGAACGCGATCATCTCTGTCGCTTCGATTGCGCCCGTTTCCGGAGTATCGAGAACGAGTTCCAGCTGGTCTGTGCGCGGAACGTCCGCGTCGGCCTGGAGCGCATCGGAAAGCTTGCGGATCGCATGCGACAATGACGCGTCGCCGACCGGCACATGGAAGGTTGCGGTTTCACGCCGCAGCTCGACGCCGATGGTCGGCTGCGCTTCCTCGATGACGCGCGCATCGGATTCGCCGCGCGCCTGCGGAGCCGGAAACGGAACCACGACAGTGGGTTCCTCTGCCGGCTCGGTGCGGGCGGTGTTGCTGTTGGCCGGGCCTGGCGTGTCGTCGAGCGAGCGGTAGGTGGTCAGCTCGGCCTCGGCGAGACCTGCATAGCTGCCGAAGCGCTGGCGGTAAGCAACTTCGGCCTCGGCGTCGAAACGCGCCTTCTTCGGTTCCCATCGCGGTTCGGGTTCGCCCGCCGTTGCCGACAGCGCTATCCTGCTGGACCTCGTCGGCGCTGGCTCCTGGGCCGCACCCGGCCGGTGCTTGAAGATATTAGGCCGCCCGCGCCGGCGCCGCACCGTCAGCGGCCGCTCGGAGGTCGTTGGCTCGGCCGTTGCCGGACGCGACCGCGGCGCACCGGCGATCTCCTGCTCGAACTCGGCCCGCACCTCCGGAATTTCCTCGACCCTCGGACGCATGGCTTCCTCGCGGCGGCGGTCGGCCTCGATGCGTCCCGCCGCGCCCATCACGGCGCCCAGGATCATCTCCGGCCACGCTCCGCTCTTGAACGCATAGATCCGGAACGCCGGCCGCTCCTCGGCAGCGCGATCGGCGACGAACATGGACGCTACCGCCCGCGCTGCCCGCGGAATGGGGGCGACGTGGCTGTCGCGGTAGCACTCGATGAATTTCGACCCCTGCCGCCGTAGCTTGCGATGGGCGACCAGCCCCGGCGCGATCTTCCAAGGTCGCGTCAGCACGCCCTGGCCTTCCAGCGCGTAACAGAGGTTGGCAAGCGCCTGCGCGTCCCGCTTGATCTGCTCGCGTTGCGGATGGCCGCGCGGCGCGTTGAGCGGCACTGCAACATAGTAGGTGCCGCCGGATTCGAAGATCACCTCGCGGAAGACATCGAACGTGGCCCGCATCTTGTCGTGGTTATGGATCGCGGAAAAGCGCGACAGGATCGGGAATACCGGCCCGCGCTCCGCTTCGATCATGCTCTGGCGTGTGGCGACGAAGCGGTTCATCGGTCGCCCGATGGACACCAGCAGCAGGCAGAGGTCGACGAACAAGGCTACGCCCAGCGGGATGTAGTCACGCTTCGACAGCCCCACGGCCTCGTTGTTGAGGGCGTGCAGCGCACCCGGATTGTCGATCGATTGCACTGCCTTCTGCTGCAGCACTCGCAGCTCGTCGGCCGACGGTGGCAGCTCGAACGACAACAGTCCGATGAACGTCGCGGTCAGCCGGCGAAAGGCTTCGATCGTCGCCTCCGACCCTTCGACCGCTGCAATCTCCGGCTTCTCCAACGTCGGCAGTTGGTCGATAGCCCGCACCACGCCCCGCAGTGCGACCTGCAACTGGGCGTCGGGACATGCAATCGACTTTCCGTTGCCCATGTCGATGGTAGACCGCTCCGCTCGGTCGGCGAGATCGGTGCGGATCTGGCGGAGCTGGGGATCCGTGCGGAAGGCGTTGAAGCCCGTTACTGTCATGTCGAGGCGCCGGCCCAGCGAACGCATGAACTCGTTGCGCGTGCCGGTCGCCTTGTCGATGGTCGAGGCATCGTTCGAGACGATCTTGGCGAGGTCGGCATCGAGCGCTGCCATGTCGCCCTTGATCGACGTCACGCGGCCTTTGACGAACTCCGATGCGAAGTTGAAGCGTGCCGCGTCCTCATCGCGCATCTTCCGGCGCGGGCCGTCACCCGGCGACGAATTGGGGCAGGAGGTGCCCTTGTCGCGCTCGACGCCGGCCTTCTCGCTGGATAGCCCGGCGAGCTGCACCAGTGTGCCCTGCAATTGCTCGAGCCGCGTGGCGGCCCCGTAAAGCGACGACTGCACCTGCCCGACGGCGCTCTCGGCCGACCGCGCAGCTTCCGACCGGCTTTCCAGCACCTTCCAGTAAAAGCCGAAGCCGAACCCGACCGAGATGATGGTCAGGAACACGTAGCCGAACAGGTAGGAGAGGCGCGTGAACCAGTCGATCGGCGAGAACATCTGGTCGAGCAGCCAAACGACCATGGTCATCAGCATCCCGACCGAGAAGCCGATGATCAGCTTATGCACCAGGGGCAGCGAGCCCATGTTGCTCTCGATAAGCTCGAGCATGCCGACGTAGGTCGCCACCCACGACAGCGCGGCCAGGCCTATGATGAGGACGAGTTTCTTCCAGTCGCGCTTAGGACCGTCGTCGTCGTGCCAGTCGGTCGCTGGCTCGAAGCTGTGCCCGAAGCCGGTTGTATTCCTGGCGCGCGACCACGGTGCGCCCGTCCGCAATGACATATCTGACCTGCCAACCAATCGCGCGCAGATGGTCGCCTGCTCGCGATGCTGGATTCGCAAGCAGTTGAACCACTGAATGCGCGAAACGCCTCTCTCGCTGTTCAGTGTCTTGTCATCGTGCCGGTAGTGATCCGAGGGTGTTGGTAGGCTGGGTTTTTGTCGCCAGTACGGCGTCGCGATGGCGGAACGCAGCCGGCGCGCCAATGCACAGCAATGTCGATCAGCCGTCTTTGTCGGCGCCCTTATTTATGACGCCGAAGTCGCCTGACCGCCTGTGCCTATCGGCTTCGCCCTTCGAGGCAGCGAGAAGCCCTAGGCGCAGCAACTCACGTATTGCAGCGGCGCGGCTCGGCATGCGGCGCTTGAAGCGCCAGTCATCTATCGCTGCGAGCTCTTCGTCATCCAGCATGATCTGCAAGCGCGTCTCGCGAGCAAGACCGTTCATGGCAACCTCAGTGTCATCTGAAGAAGATGACGCGTCCTGGAAATCACTTACTCATTCTACTGATTAAACGCAGAAGGCGGTAAAACGATCCATTGTGACCCTACAGCCAAGCGAGCTTGCTACGGATTTAAGCTTGGCCCATCGACAGCTACCGTCCTGGATAAGCCCCAGGAGGACAACGTAATGCTTGCGCGCCGTACCGAATTGTTCGAGCCCGAAAAGCTCTCGTCATTGGGCGAAATATTCGACGAAACCTGGGAGTTGGTAGCGAGACAGTGTCAACGCACCGGAGATGCCGAACTCAGCTCGGATCGAACGCGTCTGGCGGCACTTTTGCTCGACTTGGCTGGTCACGAACCCAACCCGGTGATCGTCAAGCAGGTTCTTCTGCACATCTTTTTGCAGGCGCCGATGCCCGCGAGCGCAAACCGGTCCGATAGCCTGCAGGCGATTTCCGACCGGTTCACTAGTTCGCGCTGAGTTTCGCCCGCTTAACCGAAGTTGCATCCTGTGATGCTGAGGCGGAACTGCGCTGCGGCGCAGGGCGCTTGCCGGTGGCTTCCGCTTCCAGATCATTCAGCAGCGCCTCGACGAGCGGCACCGCCACCTGCGCCGCGTGCAGACTGCGCGCCCAAGGTGCGCTGGATGAGCCTGTCCCAACCACGACGACATAGGAATAAGCAGCCCCGTTCGAGAACTGCAGTCCGCCCGCCACCCACGCGTCGACCGTGGCGTTGACGTCCTCCGTCACCTGCGTGCCGGTCTTGGCGAAATGCAGCTTCAGGCCGGGATGGCGGCTGGGACACCAGTGCGACAGGTCCTTCAACGTACCCGCGGGCTTTCCGCCGGTTTCATAGCAGAGCGGCGCCTGCAACAGCGCCCGCACTAGCGCCCGGCCACCGCCGCGTATGACCTTGTCCGGAACGATGCTGCCGGCTACCGGGCCATCATGCTCATCCGCGCTCGTGTAGTCGTAGCGCTTGACGAGCGTCGGCTGCTGCAAGGCCGCGCCGCCGCGTCCCGTGAGGCTCGCCAGCACGACGCCAGCCAGATGGTGCACACGTCGCGGTGCCCCTGCAACCTGGCCAAGCACGACGGCCGTGGACGGCGGCGTGCCGCTGCCATCGGCGTTGGTCGGCGGCATGTTGAAGCCTATCTGATCGATCAGACGCTGCACGCGCGCCTGGCCCACCTGCGCCGTGCGCGTCATCAGCGGATCGTTGAGCGAGCAGGCGAAGGCTGTGACCGCGCGACGTCCGCCGGGCTTGTCGCCCCGAGCGCACGTGTCCAACCCCTGAGCCGGCGCGCGCGCGTCCGGATAGATCGACTGCGGCGTATCCCGCATCGTATTGGCGATGGCGATGGCCGCGATAATCTTGCCCGTCGACGCTACCATCCGGCTCTCACGCCCGGCGTCATAGAACCCGGTCGCGGTCTCCCGCGCGAACGGCGAGCCGAAATACGCAGCGTTTTCACCTTGCTCGAAGTAGCGCACGATCTCGCCGTTGGCGTTGGCCGCCGCGATGACGACGCCCGGGCTTCGGCGATCGGTAGAAATCTGCGCCGGATCGAGCGTGAACCCCGCATCGATCTTGTCAGCATACTTGGCGTTGATCTCCGCGAGCGTCGTTGTGGCCGCGCTCGCGAACGCGAGGTTCTTGGCGGCATCGAACGTAGTCGTGACGCCGCGCACGTGATCGCGCCAGGCAAAGCCGAAGCGCTGCTTCATTTCCTCGCGCACGCCGTAGCGCGCAGCAGGCATCAGCGCGTTGGCCCGCACCACGGGGTTGGCCTGCGCCGGCAGTGCGAGGCGAGGGGAATACTTGTCTAGCGCCTCCTGCAGCCGGGGCTTGATCTTGGGATCGGGCGGACCGGCCGCCATCGCGACCAGCTCGAACAGCACCTCCTTGAGCTGCGCCTCGTCCTTGATCAGCTTCTCCGCGCAGGTCCGCGCGCGCACCTCGGTCAGGTAGCGCCATCGATCGAGACGCACCGCGTTGAGCCGGTCACTGCCCTCGAGAAGAATGATCGGCCGGTTCACGGCCGACGCCAGCACATACTGCTGCGCGACGCTAAGATCGCCAGCCTCCTTGCCGAACACGATGCGGCTGGTCAGCTCGATGCCGTGCAGCGGAGATCCGCCCGTGCGTTGGGCAAGCCATAGGTGGTTCGCCGCCCATTGCTTCAGCGCCTCGCCGCCGCCTTCGGTGAGTTCGCGATAGACCACAGGCGCCAGCCACCACTCGCTGAGCTTCCGCTTCAGCTTGGTGAGGGCGCCCTCGTGCAGGCCGGGAGGCGTTTTGTAGATGACGCGGACGAACTGCATGGCCAGCGTCGATCCGCCCACCCCGACGATCGGCCGCTTGGCGGCAATCGAACGCCGCACCGTCGAAAACGGGATCTTCAGCACGCCCGGCAGGTCGATGCCGAACGGGTTCAGGATGCCGCCGAGGTTCCTGTCCTCGTGATAGACGAGGCATTGCCAGTACTGCTCCGGCACCTCGCGCACCGGGATCGACTTGTGATCGGGGTTGGCGATGTAGTCGCCCAGATCGATCGCTTCGCTCGAGTAGTTGACGTCCCTGAGGCTGTCGAGCCGCGGATCGAACGTGCCGACGAAACTCCCGCGCACGTCGTAAATCGCCGTCGCGAGCCAGCGCTCGGCGTCGTAGTGCAGCTTCTGGCCCTGTGTGTAGTGCCCGATGTAGCCGCGTATGGGTGCAAAGACGTAGACGAGGGCAACCGCGAGCACGAGATAGGCGATCGCCGCCCCGGCCACATGGCGCAGGGGGCCGAGCCGCGGATTGAAAGCCACGCGGTCGAGCAGCAACTGAAGGACGCGGAACGGCAGCAGCGCCAGTAGCTCAAGCGCCCGCAGCAGCACACGGATTACAACGAGCATGGCCTGCCGCTCGCAGGAGGTGAGCGCTCACGCGCCCGAAGCGAGCGACAACTAGCCCGTGTTTATGGCGATATTGGCCCCGTCTGATGACGCGTTGCCGTTCGCGCCAACGTCAGAAGGTATGTAGCAGTACGAATAGTCCGACCCCAACGGCCGGCCCCAATAGCGTTGCTGCCACCAACATGGCAAAAGACTTCGCGACCATAACACTACCCCGCACTCACGCCGCCGATACTCGGACGGCGCCAAAACACGTTCCGCCTGCCGCCGGAGACCCCCTTAAAATTTCCGGCCGCCTGTAGAATTTACATCAGAAGAAAGTTGTTGACACGCCCTGTTTGTGGGGAAAACAGCAGTTAGTTTCGCAATTGCGAAGGGCGACCCCGCGCATGGCATTCGGATCGCGTAATGCCGCGTTGAAAAAACCAAGAAAAGCAAAAGCGTTAGCTAATCCTATAGCGGACTTCGCTTAAGGCTTCGCAGTGCCGCTGCCGTGCCGAATCATGTCGCCACCAACCTGTGGATGCGTGTCGCGCCGGCATCACCCACGCTTGACATTGTGGGTCGACGACCCGCGCGGGCCATCGAATAGACGGAGCTGACGCTCGTCCTGCCCCTTCGTCTCGCGCGACAGTTGCTCGATGCGATCGAACGGCACCTGCTCGGCCATGATGAGCGAACGCTGCGCCTTCATCGGCCGCACGAGCCCCTCCTGAACGAGATGGAATTCGCCGACTGTCTGGCCCGGCAGCACGGCCGCGGGCTCGAGGCCGGACTCGCTCTGGAACGCAGCCTTCAGCTTGCGCAGTGCCGTGTCCTCGCGAACGCGACCGATGAACCAGCTCGTGATCTGGTCGCGGCTCTTGTAGTCGAGGTCGCCCGGCGACTGCGTCGCCAGCATGATGCCGAGGCCTGCCGAGCGCGCGCGTTTCAGAAGGCTCTGCAGCGGCTCGGCCGTCGCCGGCTTCGAGTTGGCCGGAATATAGAGGTCGGCTTCGTCGAACATGACGACCGCCTGCAACTCGTCGTTGGGGTTGCGCTGGCAGAAGCGCAGGGCTTCCGAAAGGAACTGCGATACCCAGAAGAGGATGTTTTCGTTGTCGCCGAGGAAGCCCGTGTAGATGATCGACAGGCGCGTCCGGCCTTCGCGAGCATACTGGCCGAGGCCGAGGAAGGCCTCCATGCTCAGGGGCTCGCCGCCGCCCTCGAACAGAGCCGAGTTACGGTGACGCAAGCTGTCGAGCTGGGCAACGAGGTCGCGGCGGATCTTGCCCGACGGATCCATGCGCTGCGTCAGGTCGGACAGCTCCGGGTCTTCGTCCTCCAGCAGATGGATGAGGTCGGTCAGGGTCACTTCCCGGCTATGCCGCGAGCCGAGAATGCGCAGGGCGACTGAAAGCGTGCCCCACTGCTTCTGGTGCGTTGCCGAGTGCTTCAGATGGAGCATGTCGCCGAGCGCTGCCGCCGAGAGATTGGCGAGAAGCTGCTGCTCGTGCTCGGGCAGCTCGTTGATGCCGTTCGGCAGAAGCGTGATCGAGATCGGCCGGCCCGACGCACGCCCCGGCGTGAACACCGCCACGTCGATCGCGTCCGCAAGCTTCTCCCGGTCGCCGCGGCGATCGGAAACTTCTTCGTCGTTGTTGCGCCATACGTCCGGGTTGGCGTAGCTGCAAAGGTCGCCCTTGCGGTCGATGAGCACCGCGGGGATGCCGCGCTGCAAGAGCTGCTCGATCAGGCTGAGCGCCAGCGTCGTCTTGCCGGAGCCCGAGCCGCCGAGCACCGCCGCGTGACGCTTCAGAACGTCCTTGTTGAGCGTGACCGGCCGCGCACCGTTGCGGATCTGCCGGCCGGCGAAGATGCTCGAGACCGACGCGTTCTCGTCGAGGATGACCGACATCGGCAGCTCTTCCTCTTCGACCGTAGCCGCCTCCGCGGCGTCTTCCGCCGCTGGCGCGACGACTTCGTCGAGAGCACCGACCAGGCTCCGGCCGCGCCCCGCCTTGGTGCCGTTTGCGGCAGCTTCGGCTTCGGCAGCGGCTGATTTCGGCAGCGTCCGGCCGAGCAGGTCGAGGCGCAGAAGCTGGATGATGCTCGGCAGGTTCGACAGCAGCTTGGCGTTCGAGAGCCAGCCGACAAACCCCGGATCCTGACGGTGATGCGTATGGAACTCGCGCACCATCATCATCCGCTCCCACTCGGCCAGCGGCACGATCAGCGCCCGCCCGCCGTGCTCGCGGAACTTGCGGAACGCCGTCGCCGTCTGGTTCTTGCGGTTGGGCGGATAGTCGGAAGCTCGCAGCATGAAGCACTGCTTCTCGCCCATGTTGGCGAGCACGCGGTCGAGCTGGCGCTTGAGGCCGCCGCCCTGCGTGGGCTTGTTACAAATGAAGACACGGCCGTCGGTGGTAAGCCCACCCTTGTGCTTCAGCGTGAAGTCGATGGCGCCCAGATCGTCGCCGAGATCCAGCCGCTCCGCATTGAGCACGATCGTGCCGGCCCACTCTTCCTTGGCAAGGCCGAGCGCGCCGCCGAGAACGTCGAGCAGTTCGCGCTCGTCGGCCGGGATTTCAGCCTCGGACGCGTTCTGGAAGCGCTCCCACGCCTCACGATAGTCGACGCTCGGAGCGCTCGCGGGCTTCTCGCCGTCGTCGGCAATGCCGAGCCCGAGCGCGGCCGCGAGGCGCGAGATGAACCCGCCGCTGCCCTTGTCGGGTTCGGCTTCCTCGTCGGGCTCGTCCGCTTCAGGCGATGTCTTGGAACGCAGCCGGCTGTGCGCATGCTCCAGCAGGCGGCGCGTCGACAGCCCCGAGAACTCCTCGAAGAACTGCGGCCCGAAATAGGCTGACGGATCTGGATAGCCCGCGCCCGTCTCGCTCGCTGCCGCGAGGTGCTGCAAGCGCTTGGCTATGATCAGTCGCGCTTCTTCCGGCGTGCGCGATTCCAGCAGCGCCACCGGGCCTGCCTTCTCGATCCGATCGATGTACGACTGCGCCAATACCCCGCGCACCTGGCCGTAGAAATCTTCCAGGCACGAGATGATCAGGATGGCGTTGGGAACACGGTTGGCGATCTGGATGAGATCGCGGACGGCGCGCTGGAAGCGCTCCTCGGCGTCGGAGAAGAACCGCAGGTCCTCCACCTGGTCGACGCAGAACACCAGCGCGGCATTGTTTACTGTCCACATCAGTGCGCCGAGCGCCCCAATGATCTCGAATGCGCGATCTTCGCCGTCGTTAGGGTCGAGCGCCGCAACCGCCTGATGCGCCAGCTCGGTGAGGGGGCGCCCATGCAGGTACTGCCGCACACGCTGATCGATGCGCGGGTCACGCCGCTCCAGATAGAGCAGCGCGCGCACAACGTTGATGTCGAGCTCGCGCGAAGCGTACTTCGGCGCCGCCACGATATCGTCGGCAATCTTCAGAACGAGTTTGGCGAGCTTACCTTCATCGAGGTTCGCCTCGCGCAGGTTGGCAAGGTCCTTCGCGTCGATGGCTGCTTCCGCGACCATCCGGCCCGTCAACCGCTGTAGCGCGGTCTCGCCCGATGAATCGGGATCGTAGGTCTTCTCTAGCGAGTGCACGAGCCGGCGGAGGTAATAGTCGGCATAGTTGGCGACATCCGGCGTCATCTGCGCGTAGCCGAAATAGGCCGTGCCATCGCGATGTGCCGACGTGCGCAGTGCGCGCAGCAAGTGCGTCTTGCCGGCACCGGACTGACCGTGGAACAGCAGGATGCGATCCTGCGTGCCCGGGCCTCGTCCCGACGTTATGCCGGTGAGTAGATCCGAGAATTTGCGTCGCGCCTTGGCGTGCACCTCGGCGACGTCGACCGGATCGGCCCGCCAGATGTCCTCTTCCCAGGTGATCGATTGCTCGAACGCCGAGAAGAGTCGGTCCGGAGCCGGTTGCGGAGAAGCTTCTTTAAGCTGCATCAGGCCATGCCTCTCGACGGTCTCAGTCTTCAACGCGCACGTAGTGCCAAACGGTATTCTTGTAGAGGATGGCGGACTCCTCGAATTCCTTGATGTTTTGTTTGTTTTTCAGATCCGCACCAGCAAGCACCAATTGCCCCGCGCGATGAGCGCCGGTCAGCATGTCCTTGAACTCGATCTCGGAAAGCCCCCATTCGGGGTGAGAGGTGCGAATCGCGTCCCACACCCGAGAGATAAACGCCTTGCGAGCCCCTGGCCAGCCCTCGGCGCTAGTGCGTGCCGCGCTGAGCACACCGGCCAAAAATTGCGTCAGACCAGGGTGATGCGGCGTGTCTTCCACTTGCGGTGTGAGCGCAGGTGAAGCGGGAGGAATCGATTCGGTCGTCTTTCGCAAGCCGACTTTGGCCGCCGAAGGCGCCTTTGCGGGTGTATCCGCACTACCCGCCAGCTTGCGCAGCACCGCCAGTCGAAGGGCATCGGCGTCGAAGCGCTGCGACCCCACCTGATCCGTGCACAACGCCGAGACAAGCCGCACGTCGGTGGGTAGTTCGCGGGGCTTCAGCAGCAGTTGGCCGGCGAGAACCCGGCCCGCCTTGGCCGACAGAGCCGCACCCTTTCCCAGGCCCTCTTTGACGTTGTCGCCGAAAGCGCGCTCCAGCGCGACGAGCGCCAGAGCCGCCCTGAGCTTCGAGGGCGAGAGCGCCTGCCGCACCGAAAGCCCGAAAGCTTGCTGCACGAGAAGCGCGGACAGCCCGTCGAGGCGTGAAAGTGCGCTGCGTAGGGCAGGCTTGCTCGGATCGACGCCCAGGCCTTTGGCGACAAGCCAAATGTCGCGCTGGTCGCTCCATGTCCGCGTGTGTGCGTGCTTCTCGCCGAAATACTCGGCGACCATCGTTTCGCCGATCTCGCTGAGGCGCAGCTTGGAACGGCTGTCGCGCACGACGCCAGCGACCATCAGCCGGGTGAGCGTGGTGTCGGCTCCGATCCGCCACTGAGCCGCCGACATCCGCGGCGTCATGATGGTCGTGAGGTCCCGGACAACCTGCGCACGCGTCGCGCCACCCGCGCATGCGATGCGCGCGAGAACGAGGTCATCTGTTGCGGAAAGCGACGCACCGCTCAGCGGCAGCGCTGTAGCGCTCCTGCTCATGGCCGACATGCAACGCATCTCCTCATGCCGTTGGCATGGCCGTACGCGCGAATCAGCGGCCCTTAGCGTGGAATTGTGTGAGAGATCCTCGTGGCTTCAAGAGGGCGGAGCGCGATGTCCAACGCTGGTTGCATCAGCGCCGCGAATATTTTGCGAGACCCGCCCGTCTTTCGCCTTACAGGTGTCAAATTGCCAACAACATATTAACGCGAGATCGCGTCGGTGCTTGACCGTGCCGTCAGCGCAACCCGGGGGAAGGCCACACGAAATCGCGAAAGGGCTGTCGAAGCCCGCTTTTTCGGACGTGTGGTTACAACTCCTTAGCATTAACGACGAGTTAACGGGTTTACGAGATGATCAACTCTTGTACCGCATCCATCCACGCGGGAGTGGCTCGTATGTATCGCGTCGTGCTTTGCGCAGGTGTTGCACTGGCTGTGGCAGCCTGCAGCCTCGGCTCGCAGTCCATTTCGTCTGGCTATAACCAGCCCGACTCCACCGGCTCCATTGCATCGTCGCCGAATGTGCAGAGCGTTGCTCTGGGCGGGGAGCCTTCCGCGCCGCGCGCCAAGACTCCTGAAGTTGCCGGCCAGCAATACGCGGCTCTCGACCACGCGCCCAAGGGCACCTTCGAGAAAGCCCCCACCGGCGCACTCTCGGACCGCGATTATTCGCAAACCGCACTCGACGCCGAGCGCGCGCGCGACATCATCAATCAGTACCGCAAGGACAAGGGCCTGAAGCCGC
This sequence comes from uncultured Hyphomicrobium sp., assembly GCA_964493785.1. Classification (GTDB taxonomy): domain Bacteria; phylum Pseudomonadota; class Alphaproteobacteria; order Rhizobiales; family Hyphomicrobiaceae; genus Hyphomicrobium_A. The sequence continues at coordinate 36,361 of CAZBPM010000011.1, forward strand.
TGAAGCTCAACGCTGAGCTGACCGAGGCGGCCAAGGCCCATTCGCGCGACCTCGCCAAGTGGGACCGCATATCTCACTACGGATCTGACGGCTCCAATCCGTGGGACCGCGTCAAGCGCACCGGCTACAAGGCGCGCCTCGCCGCAGAGAACGTCGGCACCGGCCAGGTCGACTTCAGCGAGGTCATGCGTGGCTGGAAGGAAAGTCCCGGGCACAACAAGAACCTGCTTCTCGGCGATGCGACCCATATGGGCGTAGCCCTCGTGCAGGATCCGCGCACCGAGTTCAAATCCTTCTGGACGCTGGTCATCGGCTCGCCGATGTGATGCCGCTGCCGCCGGATCCATTCGGAGCCGGCCAAACCAGACAGCGCGCTGCCCAACGATCTATTTGGCGCTCTTGCGCTTGAGGTTGCGCCAAACCGCAACCTCGATGCCGAGCGTGCGGCTCACGACGACGCTGTTCGCCAGCGCGCCGAGCGACAGCACGAGCGACGTCGCTATGGCTGCGCCGATGAGGCCATAGAGCGGCACCAGCAGGAGGTTGAGTGCGATGCTGGACAGCGCCATCGATACCTGAACGACCGCGCTGATCCCCTGCTTGCCGAGCATGTTGAGCAGGAACTCGGTCGGCCCCATCGCCGCCCGGAACAGGAAGCCGGCCACCAGGATCAGCATCACCGGATATCCGGAGACGAACTGCGGTCCGAACAGCCAAAGCAGCGGAATGCCGAGCGCGAGGATGGCGACCCCTGCCGCCAGCGACGGCCAGAATGTCCAGTGTGAGGCTTCCCGCGCAAAGCTGGCGAGAGCTTCCTTGTCTCCGCGCGCCGCGAGCGCCGCGAACTGGTTGGCCACCGAGCTGCCGACGGCGTAATGCACGAACATGATCAGCGACATCGTCTTGGCGGCGGCGAAGTAGATGGCGACGTCGGTCGGCGACATGTAGTGCGAAACGATCAACACATCCGCGCTCTGCAGCGTCAGCTCGCTCGCATTGACAATCAGCAGCGGCCAGCTCGCCGTCAGCCACACGGGAAATTCGTAGCTGCGGCTCCCCTGGCCGATGCTTTGGCCGACGCGCCGACGCATCAGCACGCTCTGCACCATGCTGGCGCCGAACGTTGCAATGACTGCCCCGATTGCGGCCGTGGTGGCAACCATCGGCATGCCCGAAAGAAACGCGGCCGTCATCGCGATCAGCAGCAGTGCCGGCCGCAGCACGTACGGAGGCGCCATCGACAGGCTCATCCACGCGAAGGCTTTGCCTATGCCGTCCTGCACCCAGGACAGCGCATAAAACGGTATGCATGCCAGCGCCACGTAGGCCGGCAGCATGAACGCTTCATCGAACGGCTGGAACGTATACAGCAGGCCGGCGCAGACGAGCGCCACGGTCGCGCCGACCGCGAACGACAGCCGGGACGCACCCGCGAACATGCCGCGTACCAGCGCGGTCTCGCCCTTCTCGCGGTAATGCGGAATGAAGCGGATCGTCGCGACGCCGAGCCCGAGGTCGGACAGCCCGCCCAGGATCATCACCCACGTCCACACGAAAACGTAGATGCCGTACTCATAGCCGCCCATCCAGCGCGCAAGCGCGATCTGCGACAGGTAGAGCAATCCGGCGCTGGCGCAGCGCAGGGCGAACACGGTGAAGGCATCGCGTTGTGCACGATGACGATCGTTCCGCGCCTGCAGGATCTCCAGCAAATGTGCTGGCACTGCCTTCGCCGCACGCCACAGTGCGGAGGAAGACGGCGCGGGAACAATGCTTGATTGGCTCATATTGGGGGTATCAGCTGAGCATACGGTCGCGCTGGCGCTCGCGCACCCGCTCGGCGACATCGGCCCAGGCGTGGCAACGGCTGCTATCGCCGGTCTTGTAATGAAGTGCCGCGAAGAAATCGGCGACTTCGGCCGCATACAATCCATGCATTGCCTCGAGCACGCCCGCCATGGTGTCGGACTCGGGGTCGTCTATGGATGGCTTTTCTTTCCAGACGTTTGCCATCAGCTCGCATTCCTGGTGTCAGTTACCGAATTCACGGGTCGCAAGAAGCGCGCCACTATTCCGTGCCTCAAAATGAGATCCGCCGGCCCATACGTGCTAGGGTCGGGCCAAAGTTGCGCAGGAGGACTTCGAATGTCCCGATCGTTGCGGTTAACGCTTCTCGGCGCGGCGACAATGGCGTTGATGACCGGCCACGCCGTCGCGCAGGCCGGCACGGCGCCTAGCGCCAACGGGGCGCCGTCGAAACCTGCCGAGAGCCAGACGGAAAGCCAGGCAGAGCCCCAAAAGAGGCCCGATCAGCCCCGCACGCCGGGCTGTCCTTATCGCGACAGCAAATTGGAGTTGATCGTTTAGAGACGTTCTGTCCCGTGGGAGGGACGCGTCCGCCTATTGCTGCTGGAATGCCGCGGGCGCCGGCGGCGGCACCGTTCCGCGCAGTTGCACCGTCGGCGGCTCGCCGTCGCCGCTCTCCGGTCCCCGGTCGACATCGACGGTAACCGTCTCGGGCTTTGGATCGACGGCAGGTGCCTTCTTCTTCGCGAGATCGTTCTTCTTCTTGGCGGCTGGCTTCTTCTTAGCCACCTTCGCCTTGCGCTCGTTGCAACCCCACGAAACGACGTCGTTGCGCACGCTTTTGACCGCGGAGGCCGGGGCCATAGGCATGTTGTCGATCGTCTTAGAATTGAACAGCTGCTTCCAGCCGGTCTGCTGAAACCCGTGTTCCAGCAAGCTTGCGGCTCGAATATTCCGCGCGGCGCTCGAATTCTCGCCCAGAACCACCGCGAGCACCCGGCGTCCGTCCCGGCTCGCCGTCGCGACCACGTTGAAGCCGGAATCGCACGTGAACCCGGTCTTCATGCCGTCCGCGCCCTCGTAGGAGTTCAGCAGACCGTTATGGGTCACGAGACGCTGCTTCCCGAGGCGCATCTCTGGCTTTTCCCAGTAGTGCGCATACTCGGGATATTCGGTGATGATCGCCCGTGCGAGCTTTGCGAGGTCGCGCGCGGTCGTCACCTGCGCTGGCGAGGGAAGCCCGTTGGCATTGACGAAGAACGTCCGCTCCATCCCGAGCGCGCGCGCCTTGGCGTTCATCTGATCGACGAATGCAGCTTCGGTGCCCGCGACCGACTCCGCCAGCATCACCGCGACGTCGTTGGCCGATTTAATGATCAGCGCTTGCAGGCCCAGGTCGACGCTCATCTGCCGGCCGACGGCGAGTCCGATCTTGCTCGGCGGCTGCAAGTGCGCCGCATCCGAGCACGTCAGCTTGGATTTGAGGTCGAGTTTCTTGGCCTTCAGCGCCTCGAACACGAGGTAGGCGGTCATCATCTTGGTGAGGGAAGCAGGATGCCAGAGGCTGTCAGCGTCCTCGTCAAACAGCACTTTGCTGTTCGAGACCTCGATGACCAGCGCCGGGCCGGCCAAAGCTGCGCGCGGAGCAAAGGCACCGAGCATGAGTAGGGCGACGAATGCGGTGCCGCGGCGCATTAGGTTTCCCTGACTGTCATCGACCTCGCCCGATAACACACTCGTTGCGGGTGCTGCAACGCAGCGGGCCGGCCTTTCAGGGGTGGTGTGACCCTCCGCGCACACTGTACGGACGTTTGGAAGCCGGAAATTCATGCTGGGAGCACGATCGCTCCAGGCCCTATCAGGCCCGGAGCGAGAATTATCGGTCTCGGACAATTCGAGCGTCCGATCCCATTTGCTCGGTTCGAGAGGCTCTTGCCGCGAAGTATCAGTGCGCGAGTGTGCGGTAGGCGTGGGCGACCGCGATCATCGTCACGGGCACCGAGACGAACACGCCGACGATGAGCGCCAGCACGCCCAGAAGGTTGAGGCCCATAAGTGCAAGGAACAAAAGGAAGAGCGTCCACTTGTGACCGTTGGTGATGCGCCAGCTCTCCTTCAATGCCTCGATGGGTCCGAGACCGCGCTCGACCACGAGATACGGCACGAACATCAGTCCCGCGAGCAGGACGAAACCGGGAATGATGAACGCGAGGAAGCCGAGCGCTATAGCGATGCCGGTGAGGATGTGCGCCACGAGGAAGCGCCAGAACGGCGCCGGGTTCCAGAGATCGCCGAGCTGCACGCTCTGGATGTTGTCGTGCGCACGCAGTGAGAATGTAATGAGGCCGACGCTGACGAAGATCGACACCACGACGCTCGCAAGCGAGGAGATGACGTACATCGTCGTCAGCGGCGGCGGAATAATCTCGCCATCAGGTCCGATGTCGGGCTGTGGTCCGAACAATCCGGGGATCGAGCCTATGATGATCGCTATGAGGAGCGCGCCGATCAGAATCCAGGGGCGCTTCTTGAACGTCTCCCAGCCATAGCTGATGCAATCGCCGATCGATAAGGTGGCCATGGTCTCTCCTGAAAAGTGCTTGGCTGAAAGATCTAGCTCAAAAGAATCAACGTCCCATGATGCGCCCGGCGACGATTGATTTGAATCGAGCCCTGCAGCTCTGCAAAAGATGGCATGAGCAACTCATGCGCGGCGCGGAGCCCGCCGCCCGCGCTAGAGCAGCGTTCCCCTCAGGATGACCATGGCAACGCTGAAGTAGATGACGAGCCCGGTGACGTCGACGAGCGTCGCGACGAACGGCGCCGAAGCACTGGCGGGATCGAAGCCCAGCCGCTTCATGATGAAGGGCAGCATCGCGCCGGCGAGCGAACCGAACGTTACGATTCCGACGAGCCCTGCGCCGACTGTCAGCGCGACAAGGTCCCAGTGCGGGCCGTAGTCGTAGATGCCGCCCAGCTGCCAGGCGACGATGCGTCCGATGCCGAGCACGGCAAGAATTCCGCCGAGCACCAGTCCCATCGGGATCTCGCGCACCGCGACGCGCCACCAGTCGCGCAGGCGGAGCTGGTCCAGTGCCAGCGCGCGGATGAGCAGCGACGTCGACTGTGATCCCGAGTTGCCACCCGAGCTCATGATCAGCGGAATGAACAGCGTCAGCACCACCGCACGCGCAAGTTCGTCCTCGAAGTGCTGCATGGCGCTCGCCGTCAGCATTTCGCCGAGGAACAGCACGCTGAGCCAGCCCGCCCGCTTGCGGATCATCTGCAGGAAGCCGATCTCGAGGTACGGCTCCACCGCGCCTTCCACGCCGCCGAACTTCTGCACGTCCTCGTCGCTCTCGGCCACGATGGTGTCGATGATGTCGTCGACGGTGATGATGCCCAGCACCTGCCGCCGCGCATTCAGGACCGGCAGCGCCAGAAGGTCGTGGATGGAGATGAGCCGCGCGACGTCCTCACGGTCGGCATCCGGCGCGACCCAGATTGGCTCGTTGCCTGCGCCGACGGTGAGAATGGATTGCTGCGGCTCGCCCGAGATGATCTCGCGCAGCGATACGATCCGGACGAGCGCACGCGTGCGCGGATCGACGACGAGCACCATGTACACGGTCTCGCGCGTCTTCTGCACCTCGCGGATGTAATCCAGCGTCTTGCCCACCGTGTAGGTGGAGGGGACGCTGACGAACTCCGTCGTCATCAAGCTGCCCGCCGATCCTTCCGGATAGGCCAGCAGCAGCTTGAGCTGCATCGCCGTTTCGAAATCGATGTGCGCAAGAAGCGCGCTGCGGTCGAAGCCGTCGAGCTGCCGCAGCGTATCGGCGGCGCGGTCGGCCGACATATCCTTAAGGATCTCGCCAGCCACCCGCCCGGGAAGCTCCAGCAGGATCTCGCCGCCGTTTTTTAGCTCGGCGCGGTCCAGCACCTCCACCGCGCGGTCGAGCGGCAGCTCTGCAATGTGCATGGCCGCAGTCGCCTCGTCCTCCTCGTTGAGGCGGGCAACGATGTCGGCGATGCTGAGATCGGCGAACGGATGCGCGGCAGCCGCCGCGACGGTGTCTTCCATGGCTCACCTCGGGTTTCCGCCATCACGGAGCCCACGGCGAGCAAGAGAGCTCAGGCCACGGCGCAACGCGACGGCACGGACAATCGACTGCTACTGTCGCTAGGCATCGGTTTCATTCTCTCTAGGGATTGGCCGCGCAACGATGTGGCGCCGCCGCGGCTGATATGCGCCCGCGGCCTTCCGCGGTCAAGCCATCTGCGGAGAGCCGCCGCGATTGACGCGCGGACTGGTCAGTGAATAGTTTCAACACCGCGACCCCGGGTGCATCGGCGAGCTGCCAAAGGGCGACGCCCACCCGCTGATCCCTTCAGATTGAGTCCGCCTTGATGCCGACGCTCGACGCCAATCTGACGCTCAAACCGGCGGTTCCGATACTTTTCGTCAAGGACGTAGCCGCAGCTGCTGCCCACTACCGCGACAAGTTGGGCTTCGAGATCGATTTCCTCTACGGCAACCCGCCCTTTTATGGCGCTGTCCGACGCGATCGCGCTTGCCTGCACCTCCGCCTCGTCTGCAGTCTGAGCTTTGCGAACATGGCGGCGGCTGAGGAATCCCTCATTCTCGCTTCGATCGAGGTCTCGAACGTCAAGCCGCTATTCGACGAGTTGAAGCAGCGCGGCGCCGAGATTTCGCAGAAGCTCACGTGCCAGGCCTGGGGCGGAACGGACTTCCACGTCCGCGACCCAGACGGCAACGTCATATCGTTCGTGCAGTATCAGGTGCCGACCGACGACTGAGCACTCAGCTCCGCTGTGCGGCAGTGCCCAGCGGCGCGCTCTGCTCTCCGTAGCGACCCAATCCCAACAGCGCGGCGAACGTGATCGCCGCTGCCGCGAACAGGTAGTAGCCCACCGCCTGCAGGCCGTAGTCCGTTGCCAGCGTAGTGGCGATGTAGGGTGCCAGCGATGCGCCGAAAATGCCGGCCGCATTGAACGCCAGCGACGTCCCCGTATAGCGAACGCTCACCGGGAATGGCTCCGACAGCGCCGTGCCCAGCGGGCCATAGGTCAGCCCCATCAGCGCCAGTCCGACGATCATGAACGTCAGCACGCCGACGATGCCGCCCGAGCCGAACATCGGCTGGATGAGCAACCCGAATCCGGCGATCAGGGCCGTCGCCCACAATAGGACTCGGCGCCGGCCGTAGTGGTCCGCCAGCCATGCCGACAGCGGGATGGTGAGGCCGAAGAAAACCACGCCGATCATCTGGATCGGCAGGAACTCCTGCCGCGTGTAGCCAAGCCCGCTGATGCCCCAGCTGAGCGCGAACACCGTCATCAGGTAAAACAGCACGAAGGTCGCCAGAGCGCCGAATGTCCCGAGCACCAGCAGCCAGGAATGCTGCGCGAACACCGTGACGAGCGGCATCTGCACGCGCTCATCCTTCTCGACGGCGCGCTGGAACTCCGGCGTCTCGGCGATGCGCAGCCGCACGTAGAGCCCCACCAGCACCAGCACGGCACTGGCAATGAACGGGATGCGCCAGCCGAACGACAGGAACTGCTCGTCAGTCATCAGCTCGGTGATCAGCAAGAAGATGCCCGTCGAGCAGAGAAAGCCGATCGGCGCCCCGAGCTGCGGGAACATGCCGAACCATGCCTTCTTCGATGGCGGCGCGTTCTCCGTCGCCAGCAGCACCGCGCCACCCCATTCGCCGCCGAGCCCGAGGCCCTGGAAGAAACGGCAGGTGGCTAGCATCAGCGGCGCCCACACGCCGACGGTCTCGTACGTGGGCAGCAGCCCGATGGCGACGGTCGAGATGCCCATCATCAGCAGCGCCGCTACCAGCGTCGCCTTGCGCCCGATCCGGTCGCCGAAGTGTCCGAACATGATTGCGCCGACTGGCCGCGCAAAGAACGCGATCGAAAAGGTCGCGAACGACTGCAGCGTCGCCGTCGTTGGGTCGGCGTTGGGGAAGAACAGGTGCGGGAACACCAGCACCGCTGCCGTCGCATAGATGTAGAAGTCGAAGAATTCGATGGCTGTCCCGGCGAGGCTCGCCAGCAGCACCCGGCGCGTCGATACGTTCTTTGCTTCGGCCAAAGTGCCCCCCGAGCCCGGTTCTGGCGGCTGCGCGCAGGTGAATAGTGGTGCCCCTGGCCGGACTCGAGCCGGCCCACCCTTGCGGATACGATTTTCAGTCTGTTCGAGATGGTGCCCGGAGTCGGAATCGAACCGACATACCCTTGCGGATGCGGGATTTTGAGTCCCGTGCGTCTACCAGTTCCGCCATCCGGGCGCCTTTAGAAGCGGGGCATTGCTACAGCCTTTGCCACTGGCCTGTAAAGCCTTCCGCACCGCGGCGCCACGCACTCAGATCGCCCGCCGCATCAAGGCTGAAGGCAGGCGGACCCGATCTGTGAGCGGCACTTCGACCGGTGCGACCATGGCAAAGCCAGCCCCGGCGTAGAATGGCACGGCATTCAGGCTGGAAAAGCAGTCGAGCTGACGGATGCCGGCATGCCGCGCCTCGTCAATAGAGAGTGCCAAAAGTCTCCCGCCGATCCCGCGCCTCAGCCATGCGGGGTCCGTGGCGAAATGCCGGATGTGGCCCGTCTCGGCCGTAATGGCGCCGCTGCCGGGTTGTTCCGCCGTCCAGCCGCCGCAGCCCACGATCTCCCCATCGGCCGTTTCCGTGACGTAGTAGCTGCCGCTCGACAGCAGCGCGGGGTTAGCGCGCGTCATCAGCGGGAGCGCAGCCGCCAGGACGCTGGCCTCATAGGCCGGGGCCATCAGCACCGGGTAGCTCCTTGCGAGCAGGCGGCTGACGGCTTCTGCGTCCGCGGCAGACGCAACTCGAACTCCGATTGAGAGTTTGTTCATGCGCTTGAGGCTCCCTCGTCGGGGCTGCAGCGAGGCCTTGGCGCAAAGGAATGCAAAGTGTCAACCAATCCCGCTCCCATGACTGACGCCCAGTTCGTCCGCCGCGTGCTGATCGTAGTCGCCATCCTGGCCGGCGTCGCAGCACTCTACCTGCTCTCCGACATCCTCCTGCTCATCTTCGGCGCAGTGCTGTTCGCCGTCGTCCTGCGCTCCATCGCTCGTCCGCTGGAAAAGGCGACCGCACTCGGCCCGAAGCTGTCGCTCGCCGCGGCCGGTATCGGCCTCGCAGTTCTCATCTTCGGCACGTTCTTCCTGTTCGGCGCCCAGATCAGCGAGCAGCTCACGCATCTCGTGGAGCGGCTGCCCGCCGCAACCGCGAGCCTGACGCGATCGGAGCCGTTCCAGTCCGTGTCGGAGATCCTCAAGGGCTCCTCCGTCGGCAATCTCCTCGCGAGCGCCGTCTCCTGGGGCACCACCGTGTTCGGCGGTGTCGCTTCCCTGTTCGTGGTGATCATCGCCGGCATCTACATCGCCATCAGCCCCGAGACCTACCGCGAAGGGCTGCTCAAGCTGTTTCCCAAGGGCGTCAAGCCGCGGGTCGCCGAAACGCTGGACGACGCGGGCGATTCGCTCCGTCTCTGGCTTGGCGCCCAGCTCCTGGCGATGTTGATCGTCGGCGCGGTGACAGGCATCGGCCTGGCACTCATTGGCGTGCCGTCGGCGCTTGGCCTCGGTCTCATCGCCGGTCTGCTGGAATTCATCCCCATCGTCGGCCCGGTCGTCGCCGCCGTGCCTGCGCTGCTCATCGCCTCGACGCAGAGCTGGGATCTTGTGCTTTGGACGCTCGGCCTTTTCATCGTCGTGCAGCAGATCGAGGGCAACATCATCATGCCGCTCGTGTCCGGCCGCGCCGTCGACCTGCCGCCCGCTGTCGGCCTCTTCGCGGTGATCGCCATCGGAATTCTATTCGGCCCGCTGGGCCTGCTGCTCGGCTATCCGTTGGCAGTCGTCGCCGACGTCGCTGTCCGCCGTCTCTACGTGCGCGAGACGCTGGGCGGGAAAGTCGTGCTCCCAAGCGAGAAGACCGACGACGCCTGAGGCGCGGCTATCAGCTCGCGCAACGACGCCGAGCGAACGCGACATCGCCGCGCATATCACTTCCACGAGTAAGACTTTGCTCGCCGCGAAGCGGCAAGGGGCCAAGGCCCCCCGCGCCCTAGGCGCGGCTATCAGCTCGCGCAACGACGGCCATAGAACGCGCCGTCGCCGCGCATATCACTTCCACGAATAAGCCTTTGCTCGCCGCGAAGCGGCAAGGGGCCAAGGGCCCCCGCGCCCTAGGCGCGGCTATCAGCTCGCGCAACGACGCCGAGCGAACGCGACATCGCCGCGCATATCACTTCCAGGAATAAGTCACGCGTCCCGTGTGGTGGCGATGCTCGGTAATCTCGATGTGGTCCCCGACGTGCGGGTCCGTCGTCTTCATCGCCATTACGGTGACCAGCCGTCCGCCATCGTCGAGCGCGACCTCGACCGACAGCCCCTTCTCCACCATCTGCGTATTCTTGATGGCGAGCGGGCCGACTGCCTTTACGGTGCCGGGGACACGAACATTCTCGATGCGCGCGTCGAGATCCTCGTAGAAGAAGTAAGCCCCGATCGCGACCAGCGCGACCGCACCGATTGCCATCTTCTTCAGCCGCTCGCGCCACAGCACGCGGTTGAGCTTGCGCCGGGTTTCCTCACGCATCGCCGTTTCTTCCTTGTCGCTTCTATGCGCCGGGCAATTAGGCCGCCATGGCCTGACTGTCCACCAGACGCACGATGTCCGCCATGATGTCGTTCAGCTGGAAATTCTTCGGCGTGTAGACGGCGGCGACGCCGAACGCCTTGAGTTTCACCTCGTCCTCGGGCGGAATGATGCCGCCGACGACGACTGGAACGTCCGTCAGGCCTTCCTTGCGCAGCCGTTCCATCACTTCCTGCACCAGCGGCACGTGGCTGCCCGACAGGATCGACAGACCGATCACATGCGCGCTCTCGTCTACCGCAGCGCGCACGATCTGCGACGGCGTGAGGCGGATGCCTTCGTAGACGACTTCCATGCCCACGTCGCGGGCGCGAACGGCGATCTGTTCGGCGCCGTTGGAATGCCCGTCGAGGCCTGGCTTGCCGACCAGGAACTTGAGCCGCCGGCCGAGCTTCCCAGACAGCTCGTCGACTTGGGCGCGAACGCCGTCGAGTGCCAGTCCTTCGCGGGCCACCGCAGCCTGCGCGACGCCCGTCGGTGCGCGGTATTCGCCGAACACACGGCGCAGCGTCTTGCCCCACTCGCCGGTCGTCACGCCTGCACGGGCCGCCGCGATCGACGACTCCATGATGTTGCGGCCTTCTTTAGCCGCGCGCTCCAACTCGGCGAGGGCGGCGTCGACCGCCTTGCTGTCGCGCGCCGCGCGCCAAGCCTTGAGCTTCTCGATCTGCTCGGCTTCGACTGCCGGATCGACGACCATGATCGCGCCTTCGCCGGCCGTCAGCGGAGACGCCTCCGTCTCCGTCCACTTGTTGACGCCGACGACGGTGAGATCACCCGTCTCGATGCCAGACAGCCGGCCGGTGTTGCTCTCGACCAGCCGCCGCTTCATGTAGTCGATGGCCGCCACCGCGCCGCCCATGGCCTCGATGGTGGCGAGTTCGGCCGTCGCCTGTTCCTTCAGCTCAGCGACCTTGCTGGCAATGGCAGTCGAGCCATCGAAGATGTCGCCGTATTCCAAGAGGTCCGTTTCGTACGCCAGGATCTGCTGCATGCGCAGCGACCACTGCTGGTCCCACGGACGCGGCAGGCCGAGCGCCTCGTTCCAAGCCGGAAGCTGCACAGCGCGCGCGCGCGCTTTCTTCGAAAGCGTTACCGCCAGCATCTCGATCAGGATGCGGTAAACGTTGTTCTCCGGCTGCGGCTCGGTGAGGCCGAGGCTGTTAACCTGCACGCCGTAGCGGAACATCCGCTCCTTCGGGTTGGTGACGCCGTACCGGTTGAGAGTGATGTCCTCCCAAAGCTCGTTGAAAGCGCGCATCTTGCAGATTTCGGTGACGAACCGCATGCCCGCGTTGACGAAGAACGACACGCGGCCGACGACCTGGCCGAATTGCTCGGGCGGCACCTCGCCGGACGCCTTCACCGTGTCGAGCACGGCAAGCGCGGTGGCCAAGGCATAGGCCAGCTCCTGCACCGGCGTCGCCCCGGCTTCCTGCAGATGGTAGGAGCAGACGTTGGTCGGGTTCCACTTGGGAACGTTCTTGTACGAGAAGACGATCGTGTCCTTGATCAGCCGCAGCGACGGCTCGGGCGGGAACACGTAGGTCCCGCGCGACAGGTATTCCTTGATGATGTCGTTCTGGATGGTGCCTGTGAGCTTGTCGCGCGAGGCGCCCTGCTCGTCGGCAAACGCGACGTAAAGCGATAGCAGCCACGCGGCCGTCGCGTTGATCGTCATAGACGTGTTCATCTGGTCGAGCGGGATGCCGGCCAGCAGCGTGCGCATGTCACCGAGGTGCGAGACCGGCACGCCGACCTTGCCGACTTCGCCCTTCGCCAGCTCGTCGTCGCTGTCGTAGCCAGTCTGGGTCGGCAGGTCGAAGGCGATCGAAAGGCCCGTCTGCCCCTTCGCGAGGTTCTTCCGGTAAAGATCGTTCGACTTGGCGGCCGTCGAGTGGCCGGCATAGGTGCGGAATAACCAGGGCTTATCGGGCGACCGGATGTCGGCGCCGCTCTTGCCTTCGCGCATTCGTCAACCTCGGTTGGGTTCGGCTGTTGCCGTTAAAGTACCCATAACCATGGATGCAATGCAAAAATATCTTTGCCGCAACGGGAGGGCCGACCTAGACGCGGCGGAGCTCGCGACGGAAGGGCACGTCTGTGTGCAAGTCCTTCCTGAATTGGTGGCGATGCAATTTCAGCCGCGACACCACCGAGCTGAAACGAAGTGCCAGCAAAAGCACGAACAGCGCGAGGATCATGCCCACGGTGCACGCGACCACGACGTTGGTTTCGCGATCGTGCGTAGGGAAGAATCCCGCAACCTCAAAGGCGTAGTTCGTGACCAGCGCGCTGAAGGTGAAGCCGGGAACAAAGACCAGTGCAAGAATGGTCCGGGAAAGGACATGCAGCGTCAGCACCCCGGCCCAGCCCGACAGAAGGGCCACGATCACGAGGGTAAACGTATCGACTGCTACGGCCCGTTCGAGAAACTCTACCATTACAGCACTTCCCCGGCTGGCGGTGGTCTTATGTCGTTGCCGGTATAATGACCCAAGTACCGCTTCTAGGCGGGATTTTCCTAAAGGTTGGTTGACATGCGCGGGGAGCGGCGCCACAGCCTCTTCATTGCAGCGCGAAATCGTGCTTGAAACGCCGTCTGACGAGCGCGGCAAGGGCGCTCGCATCGACAACAGCCGGGGCCGTATGGCCGGCAATCCATCACGGGAGCCAATAATGACGAGCCAAAGCGCCGCCAGGACTGACGTTGCCGCGGGCGCACCGGCGACTGCCGAGAAGAAAGATCTCTATGAAATTGGGGAGATTCCGCCCCTCGGCCACGTTCCCAAGAACATGTACGCGTGGGCCATCCGCAAGGAGCGCCACGGCGAGCCAGATACGGCGATGCAGGTCGAAGTGCTGCCCACCTGGGAACTCGACAGCCACGACGTGTTGGTGCTCGTGATGGCGGCCGGCGTTAACTACAACGGCATTTGGGCCTCGCTCGGCAAGCCCCTCTCACCGCTCGACGGCCATAAGAACCCCTATCACATCGCCGGCTCCGATGCCTCGGGCATCGTCTGGGCCGTCGGCTCGAAGGTGAAGCGCTGGAAGGTGGGCGACGAGGTCGTCATTCACTGCAATCAGGACGACGGCGACGACGAGGAATGCAACGGCGGCGACCCGATGTTTTCGCCCAGCCAGCGCATATGGGGCTACGAGACGCCGGACGGCTCGTTTGCCCAGTTCTGCCGCGTTCAGGACCGCCAGCTGCTCGAGCGTCCCAAACACCTCACCTGGGAAGAGGCAGCCTGTTACACGCTGACGCTCGCAACCGCCTATCGCATGTTGTTCGGCCACCGGCCGCACGTGCTCCGTCCTGGCCATAACGTGCTGGTGTGGGGTGCTTCGGGAGGCCTCGGCTCGTTCGCCGTGCAGTTGTGCGCGACGTCAGGTGCTAACGCCATCGGCATCGTGTCCGAGGACGACAAGCGCGACTTCGTCATGCAGTTGGGCGCGCGCGGCGTGATCAACCGCAAGAACTTCAAGTGCTGGGGTGAGCTGCCGCAGGTCGGCACGCCCGAGTACGACACCTGGTTCAAAGAGGCCCGCAAGTTCGGCGCTGCCATCTGGGAAATCACCGGCAAGGGCAACAACGTCGACTTCGTCTTCGAGCATCCCGGCCAGTCGACATTCCCTGTGTCGGTGTTCGTCGTGAAGCGTGGCGGCATGGTCGTCATCTGTGCCGGCACCACCGGCTACAACCTGACGATGGACGCCCGCTATCTCTGGATGCATCAGAAGCGCGTTCAGGGCTCGCACTTCGCCAACCTGATGCAGGCCTCGCAGGCCAACAAGCTCGTCGTCGAGCGCCGCATCGACCCGTGCATGTCCGAGGTCTTCCCGTGGGATCAGATCCCCAAGGCTCACATGCGCATGATGCGGAACGAACATAAGCCTGGCAACATGGCCGTGCTGGTTTCAGCGCCGACCACCGGTCTGCGCACCGTCGAAGACGTGCTCGAAGCGAGCCAGCGCCTGCACGCGAAGTAAGCGCGCGCCGGCCGCCGCCGTTACGTGGCGGGTTGTGTTAGAGGGGTTGCCGGACCGGGCGGTTCGGCAGCCCCTTTTTGTGCGGTCTCGGGCATGGCGACCAGATAGATCGCAAATCCGGCTGCTGCGATCGCCGCCAGCGACAGAAACGCTGCCGAGTACCCAGCCGTCACCACGATGAAGCCGGCGAACAGCGTGCTGAGAGCCCCGCCGAGACCTGCTGCCGCTGCGATCCCACCGAGCGCGGCATTGAAGTGTCCTTGGCCCCTCGTGACATCCGCCACAACGACAACCCCGGAGATCGTTCGTCCGCTAGCGCACCCGGCCAAGCGTCGGCACCGCTGCCACGTCCAGCCCTACCGAGTTCATGCGCTTGAACTCGAAGATTCCCCGGTTCAGCTCCGCCCCTAAGATGACGATCACTGCCGTCATCTGGAAAAAGATCATCGCCACCATGAGCTGCGACAGACCCGCGTAGAACCGCGCGTAGTCGCTGAAGTTCAGATAGTAGGAGTAAAGGCCCGCCACGGTCAGCCACAGCACCGTCGACAAGAGCACGCCGGGCCAAACATCCTTGATGCGTCGCTTGCCAGCTGCGAGCCATAGATGGAAAGCCAGCAACTGGCCCCCGATCACCGCCGCCGCTGCCCCATAGCGGAAGGTTGCGCCAAGCCAAGTCCCTCGCGTGAGCGAGAACGATTGGGTCAGTGAAGGGTCGAACCGCGCCGCCATGGCAGGCCCGACCACCACCATCCAGGTCAGCACCAGCATCGACACCGCGCTCGCGAACACGAACGCCATGCTGCGCGCGAGGCAGTAGAGATAGGGGCGCTTCTCCACCACGCGATAGGCTCCATTGAGAGCGGTGCGCAGCGTCTCTATTGCGTTGGTGGCGAAGAACAGCGAAAGGCCTGCGCTGACCGTCAGAAGGTCGATGCGCGTGCGGCCCATGATCGCCTCCACCTGCGGGGCAAGGCCGGCGGCGACGCCCGACGGCAGGATCTGGAACAGCTGATCCACCGCCTGAGTGGCCAGCTCGCGACCCCCGAAAATGCCAGCGAGTGCTCCGAGGAAGATGCAGAATGGGAAAAGCGAGACGACAAACGAAAACGCCACAGCGCCCGCCATCGCGAACCCGCTGTGCTCGTACAGCCGATAAATGGCCTCGAGCAAAGTGCGGTAACGCTGCATTCCGTTCTCCCCGGTACCCGGTTCCCTTTTTGGCAGGAACCTAACCGCGGTCCGACCTGAGGTCTATGCCGGCAATGCCGCGCTGGGACAGGGAAATTTGCCTACGGCCGCCTCCGCTGCATGGACTGATGGGGGCAGCTTTCCTAGAATGGCGCCACGATGGGGCGACGCGGAGGCCAAGGTGGCGGGCAGCGACGAGAAAGTTGGCCGTTCGGGCGCCCCTGCTGGGTACGAGCCCATTCGCGCGCCAAAGCTGCGCGCCGTCGAGGCCGACCCACCGCCGATCCCCGCTCCCGCCACGATTGGCTCCGGCTTCGGCTCTGGGGACGAGGACGGGCTTTACATGCTGGCGGCACTTGAGACCTTGACCAGCCTCGAACCCGATTATTCCGACGACCTGGCGGCGGAGGCATCTGTCACCATTATCGAGGCCGCGGACGCCGATGTCGTAACCGCCGCGTTGGACGCCAGCCCCCTGCGGAGGCCCCGTGCAGCTGCGCCGGCACGCTCCGATAAGGCGTTGCTGTTGAACGGATACGAGACATTTCTCGGCGCCGGTGACGAGGCGACGATTGAGATCGTCGAGACGGCCCCCGCCCCTCGCGAGCCCGCCGAGTCCGACGCCGAGGCTGCTCCGGAGCCCAAATCTGCCCCCAAGACGGCCGCCCAGCCTGCCTCCCTGACGGAGCGTCTCGCCGCTGCCGCCGGCCCCGGAGGTCGTTTCTTCCGGGCATTATCCGGCAATTGAGGGGGCTGCGGCACCGATTGCCTTGACGACCGGGACCGTTATTCTGCAACGCAACACTTACAGAGGCGCCATCAACGTCGCCACGAGACGATTTTCCCAGGAGAGCATGATGTCGATTGCGGTGAAGACGGTCGAGCAAGATCTACTTTCAGCCGGCCCCGGAGCGCTGCTTGAGCGCACCGAACGCGCCGTCGCCTCTGCCGACAAGATCCTGCATTCCGCCAAGTCCGGCGTCAGGGCGATCGTCGCCGAGGCTGGCGGTATCGATAACGCCCAGCATCAGGCACATGGCCTTGCCTGGCTCGCGACGGCGGTCGAAGGCCTCCGCCAGATGCACGTTTGGGGGACGCGTCTGTCTGCTGAAGGCCGCTTCGGCGAGTTCGAGCAGCTACTCCTCGTCGCCGCATTCGCCGAATACCTCGCGCAGATCGCTGGCGGCCTGCCGATGAGCCAGCTCGAACTGATCCGCCCCGAGCACCTTGGTGTTTCGCGCGCAGAGGTCCGCCGCTTCGAGGACGAGGTCGCCGATCTCGTCTCCGCCGGCTCGTCGCAGGACGTCAAGAAGCGCCTGGCTGACTTCATCGCCGCGCAGCCGAACGCTGCCAACTTCGGCGACCCGGGCCTCGACGAAACGCATCAGGCCATCTTTGATCAGATGCACACCTTCTCCGAGGAAGAGGTGAAGCCCTACGCCCACGAGTGGCACCTTGAGAACGCTTACATCCCGTTGGAGGTGATCCAGAAGGTCGCCGATCTCGGCGTCTTCGGCCTCACGATGCCCGAGGAGTTCGGCGGCCTCGCGCTGGGCAAGGAAGCGATGTGCGTCGTCTCCGAGGAGCTGTCGCGCGGCTACATCGGCGTCGGCTCGCTCGGCACCCGCGCCGAGATCGCTGGCGAACTGATCCTCAACAACGGCACCGACGAGCAGAAGCAGAAGTATCTGCCGAAGATCGCGTCGGGCGAGATCCTGCCGACTGCGGTTTTCACCGAGCCCAACACCGGCTCCGACCTCGCCTCGCTCAAGACGCGCGCCGTCAAGGAAGGCGACACCTACAAGGTGACGGGTCAGAAGACCTGGATCACGCACCCCGTGCGCGCCGACCTGATGACGCTGCTCGTGCGCACCAACCCGGCGGAGGCCGGCTACAAGGGCCTCTCGATGCTGCTGGCCGAGAAGCCGCGCGGCACCGACGCCGATCCGTTCCCCGCTAATGGCATGACCGGTGGCGAGATCGAGGTCCTCGGTTATCGCGGCATGAAGGAGTACGACATCTCCTTCGACGCCTTCGAGGTGCCCGCGTCGCACCTCCTCGGCGGCACCGAGGGCCAGGGCTTCAAGCAGCTGATGAACACCTTCGAGGCAGCTCGCATTCAGACTGCCGCGCGTGCCGTCGGCGTCGCGCAGGCTGCGATGGATCTCGGCCTCAAGTACGCGCTGGAGCGCATCCAGTTCGGCAAGCCGATCTACTCGTTCCCGCGCATCTATAACAAGGTCGTCATGATGGCGGTCGAGACGATGGTCGCGCGCCAGCTCACATACTTCTCCGCTCGCGAGAAGGACCAGGGGCACCGCTGCGATCTCGAAGCCGGAATGGCCAAGCTGCTTGGCGCGCGTGTCGCCTGGGCCAATGCCGACAACGCGCTGCAGATTCACGGCGGCAACGGCTTCGCGCTCGAATACCCGGTCAGCCGCGTGCTGTGCGACAGCCGCATCCTCAACATCTTTGAGGGCGCGGCCGAGATCCAGGCGCAGGTCATCGCGCGCCGCCTGCTCGAAGATAAGGGCTGAACAAGCGGCACTAAAAGTTCGCTGTCATGGGCGTCCGGCGTTAGCGCTGGGCGCCCGTTTCGTTTCGGTTCAGCCGCTTAACCTCGTCTTATCCGAGTGCGTCATCCCAAGCCCGCCGTTCGGCCGTGCATTAACCTCTTCCGATTACAGATAACGACGTCTTCAGACACTCTGGGACCTGCGCGGCAGGGTGCCCTCGTTTCCGCGTATCCGAGTAGTTCGCCGATGTCGAATTCACCGCAATCTCGCACCGAAGACGCTGCCAAGGTCACCGCCGAAGTTGCGTCGGACAGCCAGCTCGATCCCGTCGCACGCCTGAGGAAGGTCGACGAAGAGCTGCGCGAGCGGTTGCTCCGCAAGCACAACGAGATTCCCCCGCCACCCGCGCCAAGCCTCTTCCAGCGCCTTAAGGCGAAGAGCGGCGGTCGTGGCGTCAAGTCGATGATTGCCATCGCGGTGGCTCTGGCGCTCGGTTGGATTCCCTTGCAGCGCCTGTTGGCCACGACGAGCGCCGAGGCGACCGTCAATGCGCGTCTCATCAATGTGCGTGCGCCCATCGACGGGCAGGTGTCTCTGATCGCGCCGACCATCGCCATCGGCACAGAGGTTCAGCCCGGCGAGACACTGCTCCACGTGCAGAACATCCGCGCCGATCGTGGTCGGCTCGACGATCTCCGCCGCACTATCAACGGCGTCACCTCGGATATGCACGCCGCCGACAAGCGCGTCGCGCAACTCAAAAGCATCGAGGCCAACCTGCTGGCGCAGCGCAATGCGTTCCAGGAGGGGCGTATCCGCCAGCTCGAAGCGCGCTCCGCCGAACTGCAGGTGCAGATCACCTCTGCCGAAGCGACGCACGAGGATGCACGCCAGGCAATGGAGCGCGCCAAGAAGCTCAATGTTACCGGCTCGCAGACGATAGCCACGCTGCTCCACGCCGAGCGCGACTTCAAGACATCGCAACTTGCAATCGAGGCCGCAAAGATCCGCGTCCAAGGCAACAAGATCGAGCTGGACGCGGCTAAGAAAGGTCTGTTCGTCGGCGACAGCTACAACGATCTACCGCGTTCCGCCCAACGGCTGGACGAGGTACGCCAGCAAATCCTCGATGGCTCCGCGCGTGTCGAGGAGAACAAGGGACGTCTGGCTTACCTGGAGGGGGAGCTAGCCGCAGAATCCGAGCAATTCGCCACGCACTCCACGGCCGACGTGACCGCGCCCGTACGCGGGCGCATTTGGGCGACCCTCACCGCCCCTGGCGAGGAAGTCCGTACCGGCCAGGAGCTTCTGCGCATTCTCGACTGCGCGGGCGCTGTCGTGACCGCGACTGTCAGCGAGTCCGTCTACAACGAGCTGTGGGTAGGCCAGCCTGCCCAGTTCAGACTGCGCGGCGAGCGCGAACAATATGCCGGGCACGTCGTTGGCCTCACCGGGCTTGCCGCGGGCGGTTCCAATTTCGCTATCGAGCAGACGGCGTTGACGCGCGAGCCCTACCACGTGACCATCGCATTGCCCGGCCTTGCGGCACGCCAGGAGTGCAATGTCGGCCGAACCGGCCAGGTCACGTTCGACACCTCCGCGACTGCTGACAACGAGGTTCGCATCAAGACGGCCAGCACCGTCAAATAGGGGCTCGAATGCTTGTAGCCTCGAACGTCGCGATTGCCTCTGGAATGAGCTACTGGGACGCGGTGCTGCCGGGCATCGCGCTCGGCCTGCTCGCCATCGGCCTTCTCCCTTGGCTCGATCGCAAGAACACGGCCGTTCGCACCGTGGCGATATTGATCTGCCTCGGGCTCGCCTGGCGCTACATGTACTGGCGCATCACCGAGACCGTGCCCCCGCCCGGTCTCACCTTGGACTTCGCTTTTGGCATGGCGTTCACGTTCATCGAGTTCATGTCGCTCGTCGGCTCTTCGCTCGCCATGTTCTTCCTGACGCGAACGATCAATCGCACGCCTCAGGTCGACGCCAACATTCCCTGGCTCAAATCGCTGGCAGAGCCGCCGCTCGTCGACGTTCTGATCTGCACCTATAACGAGGAAGAGGCCATCCTCGAGCGCACCATCATCGGCGCGCTCGGCATCGATTACCCGCGCTATCGGCTGTGGGTGTGTGACGACGGTCGCCGCGAATGGCTGAAGGAGATGTGCGCGCGCCAGGGATGTCGCTATCTGACGCGGCCCGACAACCGCCACGCCAAGGCAGGCAATATCAACAACGCGCTGCTGCACCTATCGAGCCTCGACGAGCAGCCGGACTTCATTGCCATTTTCGATGCGGATTTCGTGGCCAAGAGCGAGTTCCTCAACCGGACGCTGGCCTTGACGCGCGATCCCAGCATCGGTGTCGTGCAGACGCCTCAGCACTTCTTCAATCCCGATCCCATCCAAAGCAATCTATCCCTGGCGCGGGTATGGCCTGACGAGCAGCGTTTCTTCTTCGACATCGTCATGCCGTCGAAGGATGCATGGGGCGGAGCATTCTGCTGCGGTACTTCTTCGATCCTGCGTTTCGAGCCGTTGATGAGGGTCGGCGGCTTCCCGACCGACTCCGTCACCGAGGACTACCTCGTCTCGCTCCGCCTCAACGAGATCGGCTACCAAACGGTCTATCTCAACGAGGTGCTATCTCTCGGCCTCGCCCCGGAAGGCCTCAAAGAGTACATTTCGCAGCGCAGCCGCTGGGCCCTCGGGTTCATGCAGATCTGCCGAGGCCCGAGCGGTCCTCTGAGCACCAAGGTGTCAACGCCGCTCATTCCGCGCCTGATGCTGGTCGATACGTTTCTGCACTGGTCGGCGACGCACGCGTTTCGGCTTGCGGCGCTCGTCGTCCCCGCTGTCTACCTGCTGTTCTACATCCAGGCCGTCTACGCCTATGTGCCGGATGCGGTATCGCACCTCTTCCCCTACCTGCTGGTCCAGACGGCTGTCATCGCCTGGCTGACGAGGGGTCGCGTGCTGCCGATCATGAACGACCTCAGCCAGCTCCTCGTTGCCAACGACATTGCCAAGTCGGTGATCGTCGGGCTGTTCAGGCCGCAAGGCCACAAGTTCGAGGTCACGGCGAAGGGAGGCGACCGCACCAAGGGCTTCGTGCAGTGGAGAATGCTGCGCGTTTTCCTGGCCTATCTCGCTATCACCGTCGGCGGCGTGATCTGGGCGTTCGGTTTCGACGATTCCCGCTCTCTCTCGGACGCCAGCGCCATCGCGCTGTTCTGGAGCTGGTACAACATCATCATCCTCACGCTCGCCTGCTTCGTTTGTTTCGAAGCCTCGCAGATGCGCCAGGGTGATCGCTTCCGCGGTGTCGGCTGGGCGACGGTCCACTTGGGTACGCAGACCATCCCGGTGCCGATCGCCGACGTCTCAGTAACCGGTATGCGCCTGTACGGCCCCGCACCGGCGCCGGTGGGTACGGAAACCACCATCGACTTCGATGGTATGCGGGTCAACGCAACTATCGTGCGCGTCGCGGGCGACGATTTTGCCGTCGAGTTCGCGCCGTCCAAGGAATTGCGTCACAAGCTCGTGCGCCACGTATACGGCGGCCGCTATTCCGGCGGCCCCGGCAGGATTAACCCCTCGAAGGTCGTCGGCGCCCTGTTCGATCGCGTGTTCCGCTAACCGGCGGAGGCGATGGCGGCTCTTCGCATGACCCGGGCCGCGGAAAGCGCTGTCTTCGGGGCGGCTGAAAAGCCTTTGAGGCACCTTGGACTTGATATTCCTGCCATGGTGACTGAGCTATAGTGCTGTGCAGCATGGCACGCTTCAGCCACAACCCAACGGTTCGAGCATGGTCCAATCGGTAATCGAGTCGCGCCGTCACCTGGCGTTCCCGACTTTTCTCCCCGAGGAGATCGAGCGTATCCGCCGGTTCGGCGAGCCTCGCCATTTCGAGGTCGGCGATTATCTGGCGCGCGTGGGAAGCATGGCTCCGGGGTTGATGTTCGTCCTCTCGGGCAAGGTAGACGTCTTCCAGACTCACGGCGGTCAACGCTCGCTGATCGTGACGCATGAGACCGGCGGCTTCATGGGCGAACTGGCTCAGCTCGGCGGCCGGCCCGCGCTCGTAGACGCAGTCGCGACTGAGCCTGTCGATGTCATCGTTATTCCGACCGCTAAGCTCCCGACCCTCCTTATTGCCGAAGCCGAGCTGGGCGAGCGCATCATGCGCGCGCTCATCCTTCGTCGCGTCGGCCTCCTGCAGACCGGCGCCGGTGGTCCGATCATCGTCGGCAGTGCTGACAACCGCGACGTGCTACGCCTCGAAGGCTTCCTGTCGCGCAATGGTCATCCGCACCAGAGGCTCGATCCCGAAACGGATGCCTGCGGCAGAGTTCTGATTGAGAAGTTCAAGGTCTCCCCGAGCGAGCTGCCGATCGTAGTCTGCCCCGACGGCACGATGATGCGCAACCCGACCGAGACCGCGCTCGCGCAGTGCGTGGGCCTGCTCTCGCCGCTCGACTCAAATCGCGTGCATGATGTTGCAATCATCGGAGCCGGTCCTGCAGGCCTCGCGACAGCGGTCTACGCCGCCTCGGAGGGTCTGTCGGTTCTCGTCGTCGACTGCCGCGCGTTCGGCGGACAGGCCGGCGCGTCCTCGCGCATCGAGAACTACATGGGCTTTCCCACCGGCATCAGCGGCATGGCCCTCATGGCGCGCGCCTATAATCAGGCGCTGAAGTTCGGCACCGAGATTGCGATTCCGTGCGAGGCGCAGAGTCTGGAACGCCAGAACGCTGATTGCGGGGCGTTCGTGCTCCGTCTCGGCGAGGAGCAGCGGGTCAAGGCCCGCACGGTCGTGATTGCCTCCGGCGCCCGCTATCGCCGCCTCGAAGTGGCGAACCTCGACGCGTTCGAAATGTCGAGCGTCCATTACTGGGCCTCCCCGCTGGAAGGCAACCTGTGCGCCGAGCAGGAAGTCGCTCTGGTCGGAGCTGGCAACTCGGCCGGACAGGCGGTTGTCTATCTCGCGAGCCGGGCGAAGAAGGTTTGGCTCATCGCGCGCGGCGGCAGTCTCGAAGCGAGCATGTCGCAATATCTCGTCGACCGCATTCGCAACCTGCCGAACGTCGAGGTGCTCCTCGATGCCGAGGTGACCGGCCTCAACGGAAGCAACGGCCGTCTCGACTCGATCCGCTGGCGCCGCCGCGGCGAGGCGGCCGAAGAGGAGTGCGCCATCCGCCACCTGTTCCTGTTCATCGGCGCCAATCCAAACACCGACTGGCTGAAAGATTCCGGCGTGAAGCTCGATGGTAAAGGCTTCGTGCTGACCGGCGCGCAACTGTGCGATTCGGCGGGCAAGCTCCTGGAAACCAGCCGCAGAGGAATCTTCGCTATCGGCGACGTGCGCGCCGGCTCGGTGAAGCGCGTCGCAGCATCGGTTGGCGAAGGCGCGCAAGTCGTTGCTGCGCTTCACGCCTATCTTGCAACCCAGCCTGCGGTCGGCGCTTCTGCCTAGCCACGGCAGCGCCATTCCGCTTGCAAGCCGTTAATGCCGGTGCGATCAAATTGGCTATGACAAAGAAATCGCCCAACCCCCGAGTAGTCTCGCTCATCGCCAGCTCCACCGAGCTACTGCACGCCCTCGGCGCCGGCGATCTACAGGTCGCCCGCTCCCACGAGTGCGACTATCCGGAGTCGGTGAAAAAGATCCCCGCCATCACGCGCCCGAAGTTCAATGTCGAGGGTTCGAGCGCCGAGATCGACACACGCGTGAAGACGCTCGTCGAGCAGGGTCTGTCGGTCTACGAAGTCGACGCTGCGGCCCTGGACGAGGCAAGACCCGACGTCATCCTCACGCAGGATCAGTGTCAGGTTTGCGCCGTGTCTCTCGCCGACGTCGAGCGCGCTGTATGTGAGATCACGCACTCGAACCCGCTCATCGTATCGATGCGTCCGCACACCATGGCCGACATCTATCGCGACATTGCCCGCGTCGCCGATGCCATCGGCCGCCCGAAAGCAGGCGGGGAGCTTATCGCATCGATGCAGGGCCGGCTCGCCGCGATATCCGCGCTCGTCGCCTCCGAGCCGAAGAAGCGCTTGGCCTTCATCGAATGGGTCGATCCGCCGATGTCGGGCGGGCATTGGATGCCCGAGTTGATCGCCGACGCCGGCGGCATCAGCCTTTTCGGTGAGACCGGCCAGTCATCGCCGTGGATCACCTGGAAGGACGTCGCCAAGGCCGACCCCGACGTGATCGTAGTTGCGCCGTGCGGGTATGACATCGAGGTGACGCGCCGCGAGGTTCGCCCGCTTGTCAGCTACGAGGTATGGCAGGAGCTGCGCGCGGTCCGCACGGGGCAGGTCTTCCTCGCCGACGGCAACGCTTACTTCAACAGGCCCGGCCCGCGCCTCGTCGAAAGTGCCGAGATCCTGGCTGAGATCATGCATCCCGCCGTCGCCGACTTCGGCCATCGCGGCAAGGGCTTCGTCGACTACAAGATGATCCCGCCCGGCATCATCACCAAGGCCGGCTAGCCCCGCGCCCTGGGCGCGGTGCGCTCCGGTCGCCCGAGCGCCTATCGGCGAGGGCGTGAATCGGCAGGGCAAACAATGCCGCCGGCTCTCAGCTTGCGCCTAGTCCGCCGCACGCAAAGCTTCTCGCAACTCGTGTCAACCAGCTTTAGAGATTCTCGTTCATCCGCCGCAGTCGCTTCGACAGCCGCCGCATCAGGTCGAGCGCGAACTCCGGCCTGCGCTCGATGAGATAGTTGAACGCCTTCTCGTCGATGACGGCCACCTCGGTGTCCTCGCGCGCCACCGCCGTCGCCCCGCGCGGCGAACCGTCGATCAGGGAAAGCTCCCCGAAGGTCGCGCCGGGCTGGACGGTCTCGAGGACTTCGCCCGCCGAGATAATGCTGACCGACCCCGAGCGCACGGCATACATGACGCTCCCGTCATCGCCGGCAACGAAGATCCGTTCGCCTGGATCGAAGCGCTTGAGCGGATAGCCAGCGCGAACTAACCCTTCAAAATCAAAGCCATCGCTCGCCATCAGGTCCATCCGAGGAGGCTGAATTCAGTACCGAGACTATGCCCCGATGGTGCTTACGGCAACCGCCTCAGCCCCTTTCTCCGCGTTGCGCGGCCGATACGCGCCGCATCTAGCTTTGTCCGAGCCTTGCAACCCGGGCGACAAACGCGCGTTTTTATTATATCGGCCTATACAAGGTGGACGCCGTTGACGGGGGACTGACATGGCAGCGACGACGCAGGATGCGCGCTCACTATTGGGGCGTGCGACCGACTACATGCTCGGCCGCAACACGCTGATCGGCATTGCATCGATCATGCTGCTGCTCATCGCCGGTTTTGCCACCTGGCACGGCATGCGCGACTTCATCATCGGCGTGACCACCTCCCCGGCCGGTAGCTCGCAGGAGTTGCCGGGCGGCATGTCGTTCTCGAACGACTTCCTCGTCATCATCGTCGTCTTCGCGCTCACCTTCCTGATGTGGCTCATGCTGCGCGAGTCCTTCGCCCAGGGCCGCCGCTGGTCCGAGCGCCTCGTCACCTTCCCCCTCTATGTATTTCTTGCGATCTGGTCGATCGGCTTCGGCTACGGCTTCTGGTGGAGCCTCATCGCCGGCGAGGAAGCGACGCGCACTGGCCTTGCCGGGCTCCAGCAGGATGCGGGCGATGCCGCGAGCGCGGTCGCAGCGCGCCTGGATGCAGTGAAGGTTGGCCTCGATGGCGTCGTCACCTGGTCGGCGACACAGATGGCGCGAGAGGAGTCGAGCGGCGGCTCCTGCGGTACATCATCCGGCGCAGGCCGCGGCCCGCTTTACGCTGCCCGCGTCGGCGTGCGCGATCAGATCACCTCATTGCGCGACGGCGTACAGAACTCGTGGATCGCGCCGGTGCAGGCCGACGTCGCCTCACTCCAGCAGAGCGTTGCTCAGCTGCAGGGATCGACGGTCGCCGAGCGTCAGGCCAGCTTCAATGCCATGGCGACCAACATCCGCTCGCGGGCACGCGACATTGCCGCCCGCTCCAACGAGCTGGGCAAGTCGACTGCAACGGAGATGCGCGCCATCGCGGCGGCTGTCTCGGTTGCTCCCGGCCAGAGCGGGTTCTCCTGCTACGATCCGACACTCGCGCAGCGCCTGACCCAGGCGGCAGTGCAGGCGGACCAGCCCGCGGTGCTCACTCTCCGCGAAGCATCGTTCAACGAAGGCCCTGCAGGTGTCGCCAATGCCATCAAGCGGCTGTGGGAGAACATCGGCGCCTATCTGTCGAGCCTGATCGGCTGGATCGCCGGAGCGCCGCCTGAAGGTGCCACCAAGACCGGCGAGCCGATCACCGGCCGCGATATGATCGCGTTGCTGGCGACGATCGGCATCGATCTGGGCCTGCTGGCGCTGGCAATTCTCAACCCGCCTCCGCCGGAGAGCAAGCGTCCGTCCTCGCAGGTCGTCCGGCAGATCCGCGCCGCCGTGAACACGGCAATCCAGCGCACCAAGGGCGCCGACATGGAGTGGCTGCGGCGGCACTTCATCTACCATCGCGGCATGTCCTATCTCGTCATCCCGAACCTCTACAGTTGCGATCCGAAAGACGAGGACGAGTGCGCCAAGGCTCTGGCCATGAATCAGCTTGCTGGCGTGCTCGATGACATGGACTTGGTCAGGTGGCCCCGCAGGCCGCGCTGGTGGAGCTTCCGCAAAGGCGAGCTCGACAAGCTCAAGGCGGAGGAAAGCGCCGCCAGCGACACCGACCTCAGCGACATCCGCAAGAAATGGCTGAAGGAACATCCCAAGCCTGACGGTGAGAAGACCGACCGGGACATCGCGTTCGAGAAGGCGCAACCGCTACGCAATCACGGCCTGTTCTCCAAGTCGGAAAGCGCGCTCACCTTTGCCGGGTGGAGCGAGAAAGCCCGCCGTGACATGGAGATCTTTCCGCTCGAGGACATCGAGGGCCTGACGCCCATCCTCATGGTGCTGGCTGACGACGGCTCGATCGAGCGCGAAGAGGAGGAGCAAGCCAAGGCAGCCTCCGCGAAGAAGGGCTGGTGGCCGTTCGGTGGCGGCGAAACCAAAGCCGCCTAGACCGTGGTGGCCTCAGGCACGACCAGCCCGAAGCGCTGGCTCAGCGGCGCCACAGCCAGACGGTGAGCGCCGCACCCGCCGCGGCAAGCAGATACATGATCAGCGGTGAGAACATGCCAAGGATTCCCGCGATGTGGAATCCCATGAACGAGCCCGCGATCCCAACCAGCCCATAGGTGATGTCACCTGCGCCCGTGACGCCAGTCACCTGACGGCCGACCCACGAACGGCCATAGCGGTTCATCGCGAAGCCGATGCCCGCACCGAAAATGACGAGAATGAGAAACGTAGCCAGAGAGCCCATGTGCGCACCTCTTGTGCCGGATGATCCTGACGCGAATCACCAGCACCATCCTAGGGACAACCCCCCGTCAATGCGACGAGCAACACGGTTGTTCCGACCTCTGAGGGAAAATCGCTAGGGAGAGAAGAGCGAGCGCCCAGGGCTCAATGCGCGATCGGGCTCAATGCAGAACCGAGAAAGCCAGAACGGCCGATGCAGCCACGACGGCGCCGGCGGCAAAGCCGATCAGAAGCGCCGAGAAGAACGAGGACGAATTCGCAGTAGCACGGGACCAATTCACCTCGTTGAGGGCATCGTCGAGCGCGAGACGCAGCTCTGTTGCCGACAGGGTATCGATTGACCGGTTACGCCACATGACCATGGGAGCCATGCTCCTTTTACGCGAACTCTACTTCCACTCCCTCAGCAACGAGCGTGCCACTGAATAGATAGGCACCCGGACGGCTGGTCTCAATCGTCGCCTTGCCTAGAAATTCGCCCGATAGAAATCCTGGCAGCCCGCATCCGACAGGACAGGATAGGGCTTGATGTCCTGGACGGTTTGGTTACTCACCAGCACCGTCGTGTAGTAGCGGGCAAACCGGCCTTCGTCGCGGCCATAGAAATCCCGGCAATACTGCCAGACTTCGTTGGTCCCGTTTGATCTCACGTAGTCCGGTCCGCCGGCGATCGACACGAGCTCGGCGGTTCCCATCCCCGGCCTGACCATCGCCCACGCCTCGGCTGGCACGCCGCATCCCGAAAACCCGATGCTTGAAACAACGGCCATGCACAGTCCCATAATGGGCCGCGCGAAACGTTTTCCTACACCGCTCCATCGCGGCAATGCAGATGCAACGGCAGCCCATGCCTGACGCAAGCGGCTCCCCGCCTCGCGCCTGCCGATGTCTCTGACCGGGGCGTCCCACTCGGTGTTCTTCAGCTCGGGCCAAGCAGGCTGCAGTTGCTCGAGCGTACGCTGCCAGAGCAGCGCGTCCTCTCTCTCGGCCTTCAGCTTGCGACGCTTGTCGTGACGCTTGGCATCCCGATCGGTCAGCGAACCGAACCAGGCGAGAAGCGCAATCGGCCCGCCGATCATCAACGCGAATGCGCAGGTGACGGCGGCCATGACGCCGCCCCCGACCATCATCCACGCTTGGACAAAGAGGATCGCAGCCATCACTGCAGCTACGATCGATGTTGTCCTCAGCGCCATTTCGCCATCCCGCTTTTCAAGCCGGTAGCGTTTTAAATTGGTCAGCCTGCGCCAAGCTTGCGGTCGTAATGCAAAGCGTGCCGGCCGTGAAAATGACGAGCAAAACGAAAGTCGCTTGCACAACAAATAGATGCAAAGCCGCACCATGCTGCAGTCAATAGGTCAGAGGACGCAGGACCGACCGCATACGTTGTTGTGCATAACTTGAAGGATGACATTCTGATCATCGAGTGATTCGGGGGCTGCGATGATCATAATCGTCGATGATCGTGATGCGTTGGCGCGGGTAGACACGCTTGGCTTCGGCCGCGAGGGCATCTCGACCGAGGGGCTTGCCGCGTCGGATTTCCATGACTGGGTGAGAACGGCACCGGAGCCGGAGCTGGCTGCAGTCGAGGCGTTCGTGCTCGGCCAGTGCGTCGATCGCCGCATCTTTCCAAAGATGATCAAGCAGCGCACGCGCGCACCGGTGCTCGCGCTCAACGGCGACAGGTCGCTGCAGGAGACGCTCGATCTATTCGCTTCGGGCGTCGACGATGTCATCGGCAACCTGACGCACATCCACGAGATCCTCGCGCGCATTCGGGCCATCAAGGGCCGCGCCGGTAACGAGTCGGCAGGCGTCGTCAGCGGCGAAATTCGCGTGTTCGGCGACGGCCGCGATCCCGAAGTCGGCGGCGAACAGCTTCACCTGCCGCGGCGCGAGCGGCGCATCCTTGAATATCTCGTGAGCAACAAGGGTCGCCGCGTCACGAAAACCCAGATCTTCAATTTCGTCTACGGCCTCTTCTCCGAAGAGATCGACGAGAACGTGATCGAGAGCCACATCAGCAAGCTTCGCAAGAGACTGCGCCACCGGCTCGGGCACGACCCAATCGATTCGCAGCGCTACCTCGGCTACCGGCTGATCGACGCCTGATTTGGCGAGCTTGCCCGACCGCCCATCAGCTTCACGCAAGCCGGCAATGGTCAAATCGAGTGATGCTGTTGCATTTCACGGGGAGCAGGGCTGATGGGTCTCTATAGTACGATGCGAACGGGTGCGTCCGGGATGGCGGCGCAAGCCAATCGGCTTGGCGCGGTGTCCGACAACATCGCGAACTCGACCACCACCGGTTACAAACGCGCATCGATGGAGTTCTCGTCGCTGGTGCTCGATTCGGGCGGCAGCGAATACGTGTCGGGCAGCGTCGAGTCCCATACGCGCTATGCCATCAGCGAGCAGGGCGGCTTCAACTTCACGACTTCGGCCACCGACCTCGCGGTGAAGGGCCAGGGCTTCTTCATCGTTTCGTCCGACAACGGCCAGACCTACCTGACCCGTGCGGGCTCATTCGTTCCCAACGCAACCGGCGAGCTGGTAAACGCGGCCGGCTATAAGCTGATGGGATACAGCCTCGCCAACGGCGCCCCTTCCATCGTCGCCAACGGAACCGCTGGGCTCGAGGTCGTGAACCTCGACTCGGTTGCGCTGCAGGCGACGCCCTCGACGCAAGCCGCGTTCAAGGTGAACCTGCCGTACAACTCGACGCCGGTCGCCGCGGGCAATCTGCCGTCAGCGAATACAGCCGGCGCCCAGTACACCGCCAAGACGTCGCTCACCGCTTATGACAACCTCGGCAACAAGATCACCCTGGACGTCTATTCGACCAACATGGGCGGCGGTAACTGGCAGGTCAGCGTATTCAACCAGGCCGACGCCGCTGCGGGCGGTGGCTTCCCCTACACCGGCGGCGCGCTCTCGACGCAGACGCTGGCCTTCGACAACACGACCGGCAAGCTGACGAGCGCCAGCCCGACATCGGTCAGCGTTCCCATTCCGAATGGTGCCTCGCTCACGATCGATATGGCGGGCAGCACCCAGCTCGGCGCCGACTACACGCTCCTTGACGCCACAGTCGTCAACGGCAACGCACCGAGCCCGGTCGATCGCATCGAGATCGCCGAAGACGGAACACTCTACACCGTGTTCGAGAGCGGCGCCCGCATCGCCACCTACAAGATCCCGCTCGCCAGCGTCGCGAGCCCCGACAACATGCAGCCCCTCGCCGGCAACGTGTTCGTGCCGACCGGCAACTCGGGCGAGATGCAGATCGGTTTCCCCGGCGACAGCGGTTTCGGAAAAATGGTCTCCGGCGCCCTGGAGCAATCCACCGTCGATTTGGCGTCGGAACTGACGACGATGATCGAGGCTGAGCGAAACTACACGGCCAACTCGAAGGTCTTCCAGACTGGCGCGGAGCTGATGGAAGTCCTGGTCAACCTCAAGCGCTAGGCGGGCAATAGCCGCTAGCTTCCCGGAGTCTGGATGTCGCTCTCTGCCAGTCTGAATACGGCCATATCGAGCTTGGCCACGACAGCGGACCAGACCTCGGTCCTGTCGCGCAACGTTGCGCGCGCGGGAGACACCACGGCATCGCGCAAGAGTGCGGAGGTCGTCACCATTCCGGGTTACGGGGTGCGTCTTGCCTCCGTGACCCGCGTCGTCAACGTCGCCCTGTTCAACAACGTCCTTGATTCCACATCGACCGCATCTGGACAGCGCGCCATTTCCGACGCGCTGACCCAGCTCGGTCAGACCATAAACGATACCGAGCTTGACGCCTCGCCTGCAGCGCTGCTGCAAAAGTTCAATGATGCGCTCCAGCGCTATTCGGCCGCTCCCGACAGCCGCGCCACAGCTGACGCCACCGTCGCCGCCGCCCGCGACGTCGTAACGATGTTGCATGACGCCACCAGCGTGGTGCAGCAGGTTCGCTCCCAGGCCGACACCGATCTCGCCGGTGCAGTCGACAACCTCAACACGCTGCTGTCGCGCTTCGAAACTGTGAACAAGGAGATCGTCAAGGGCACGATCAGCGGCTCCGACGTCACCGACTACCTCGATCAGCGCGACCAGCTTCTGCGTCAGATCTCCGAAGAGATCGGCGTCAAGACGATCACGCGCGCCAACAACGAA
Source organism: uncultured Hyphomicrobium sp. (assembly GCA_964493785.1). Taxonomy (GTDB): domain Bacteria; phylum Pseudomonadota; class Alphaproteobacteria; order Rhizobiales; family Hyphomicrobiaceae; genus Hyphomicrobium_A. Next base: position 68,124 of record CAZBPM010000011.1, read on the forward strand.
ATGTCGATTTACACGGACAGCGGCGTCACGCTGTTCGACGTGTCCGCCCGCACGATCTCGTTCCAGAAGACCTCATCCTACTCCGGCGGAACCGTCGGAAATGCCGTATACGCCGACGGCGTGCCGATCACCGGTCCGACGGCCACGATGGGCGTCAGTTCCGGCCGGATAAGCGGCCTTGCCCAGGTCCGCGACGACATCGCGGTCACGTACCAGAACCAGCTCGACGAGATCGCCCGCGGCCTCATCGCCGCGTTTGCCGAATCCGATCAGAGCGCAGCCCCGGCGCTGCCCGACGTCGCCGGCCTTTTCACGTGGAGTGGTGGCCCCGGACTGCCGGCAAGCGCCGCGCTTTCCCCGGGCCTGGCAGCTTCGATCAATCTCAACGCTGCGGTCGATCCCGACCAGGGCGGCAACTCCACCTTGCTGCGTGATGGCGGCATGAATGGAGCGGCATACATCTACAACTCGACAGGCGTCGCAGGTTACACCGCGCGCATCGATCAGCTCGTCGACAAGCTGAACGGCCCGCAGCCATTCGCCGCCGCCTCCAAGCTGTCAACGTCCGCCAACCTCAAGAGCTTCGCCTCGGCCTCCGCCGGCTGGCTCGAGCAGGCACGCAGCAGCGCCAGCGACAAAGCCGACTACAGCGAGACGCTGCTCGTCAGAACCTCTGACGCACTCTCCAAGGTGACCGGCGTCAATCTCGACGAGGAGATGACGCTGATGCTCGAGCTTGAAAGAACCTTCCAGGCTTCGAGCAAACTCATCGGCACCATAAATCAGATGCTCGACGCTCTCCTGGCATCGGTGTGATGACGCCATGAAAACCACATTCATCTCGACCAGCTCAATATCGGCGGCGACCCGCCAGTCACTCATGCGAGTGCAGCAGGAGCTCGCCGACTCTCTGAAGGAGATGAATACGGGGCGGTTGGCCGACGTCGGCAAGACGCTCGGCTATCGCACCGGCGAGACGATATCGCTGCGGCAAGAGCATTTGCGCCTGAATACCATCGTCGAGACCAACTCCCTGGTGGCGACGAGGATCAAGACCACGCAGTCGACCATCGACAATCTTGTCGACAATGCACAGGACTTCTCCAAGCAATTGCTCGGCTATCGCATCGGCGGCACCAACGCGCTCGGCGCCCAGACCGACGCCCAGAGCCGACTCGATGGCTTCCTCGATCAGATGAACAGATCGTTCGGCAGCGGCTATCTGTTTGCCGGCGTAAACTCCGACGTCAAACCGCTCACCGACTATTACGATACGCCTCCATCGGCCAGTCGTCAGGCCGTCGCCAATGCGTTCTTTACCGAGTTCGGCATTACGCAGTCTGATCCGGCAGTAGCTAATATCAGTGCCGGGGATATGCAGAACTTCCTCGACACGACCTACGCCAATCTTTTCGCCGATCCGGCCTGGGGCACCGACTGGTCCGCTGCATCCAGCGAGAATATGCGCAGCCGGATCTCGACCAGCGAGCTGATCGAAACATCGACCAACGCCAACGAGACCGCGTTCCGTAAGCTGGCGATGGCCTACACGATGGTGGCCGACCTCGGCACCGCCAACCTCGGACAGCCCGCCTATGAGGTTGTCATCGATCAGGCGACGAAAATCATAAACGAGGCCATCCAGGGGCTGGGCGACGTCCAGTCGAAGCTGGGTATCTCGGAGCAGCGCGTAAAGGATGCGAGCGAGCGCATGTCGGTGCAGATCGACATCCTGGAGACGCACGTGAATTCGCTTGAGGCCATTGACCCGAACGAGGCGGCGACGCGTGTGACTGCGCTGCTCACCCAAATGGAGACGTCGTACGCGCTGACCGCGCGCATCATGAATCTCAGTATCCTCAATTACCTCTGACGCCCCGAACGCAACGCGAAACCCTTCGGAACCTGAGACGAGAAATGTATCAATTCCCATATGCCGACGCGATCGAGAACAGCCCGGCGCTTGCGCGAGAGCGCGAGCGACAGGTCTTCGAACGCTGTCTGGAGATGTTGCGGTCGGCCGAGGAGAAGGGCGCGAGCTCGCACGAAGCAATCGAGGCTCTCTCGTTCTGCCGCCGCATGTGGGCGACATTGCTCGAGGATCTCGCGAGCCCGGAGAACGCGCTGCCGAAGGAGCTGCGCGCCGAAATCATCTCCATCGGCCTTTGGGTGATCCGCGAATCCGAGGAAATCCGCCTCGGTAGGCAGGCGGACTTCAAGCCGCTGATCGAAGTCACGACGGCACTCTATGAGGGCCTCAAATGAAGAAGCTGCACATTTCGCTGAAACCGGGCGAGCGGATCTACGTCAACGGCGCCGTTCTGAAGGTCGACCGAAAGGTCTCGATCGAGTTTCTCAACGACGTCACCTTCCTGCTGGAGCATCATGTCCTTCAACCGGACAAAACACACTCGCCGCTTCGCCAGCTCTACTTCATCGTCCAGACGATCCTGATCGATCCTGCGAATGGCGCCGAAGCCCACAAGATGTTTTATGAGACGCACGAATCTCTCGCGAATTCGTTCGAGAACCCGGCCATCCGCCAGAATCTGGCAGAGGTGCGGGAGTTCTTCGAGCGCGACCGTCTCTTCGATGCACTGAAGCTCCTCCGCTCGCTCTTTCCGATCGAGGACGCGATCCTCAGTCAGCGCGCCCGCGCTGATGCCGATGGCCTCAACCAAGCTTGCGAGGTGCGCTGATGCAGGTTCCATCCACCACGACCACGACGTCCACTGCGATGCAGAACAACACGCAGACAGCGGACAAGAGCACCACTGCGAAGTCGGCCTCGCTCGACTACACCGCCTTCCTCCGGCTGCTCATCGCGCAGATGCAGAACCAGGATCCGACCAATCCCACCGATCCCGCCCAGTGGATGGGGCAGATCGCGTCCTTCTCCAACGTCGAGCAGGCAATCCAGACCAACGCCAAGCTCGACTCGCTGATGACCAGCATGGCGCTGTCGCAGGTCGATGGCCTGATCGGGCGCACGCTCACGTCAGAAGACGGCAGCGTCAACGGTGTGGTGAAGTCCGTTCGCATCGTCTCTGGCGGCACCGTCGCCGTGCTGGAAAATGGCGATCAGGTCCTGATGGGCGCCGGCCTGAAGATAAGCTGATGAACCAGGCTGACGCCCTAGACATCGTGCAGGCGGCGATCTGGACCATCATCGTCGCGTCCAGCCCGGCCGTGGTCGCCGCCATGGCCGTCGGCATCGTCATCGCCCTCCTGCAGGCGCTGACCCAGATCCAGGAAATCACCCTAACCTTCATTCCGAAGATCATTGCCACGCTGCTCGTGACGTCGCTCATGGCCCCGTTCATCGGCACTGTGATCTATGCGTTCGCCGAGCAGATTTACGGCCGCATCCAATACGGCTTCTGACGCCGCTGCCCCCGTAGGGCACCTTCGCGCAAGCTTCGCAGGCTAACCCTTTCCTGTTCAAGCTGAGGGGAGGCCATGGCCCAGACCATCGTCACAGCCGTATCGCCGGCGAATCGCGCCGGCACTAAGGACGTCAGCCTAGCCATAGGCATCGTCTTCATTCTGGCTGTGCTCTTTCTTCCGCTGCCCGCGGCTATCATCGACATCGGGCTCGCCTTCTCCATCGCCCTCGCCGTGCTCGTCTTGATGGTTGCGCTCTGGATTCAGCGCCCGCTGGACTTCTCCGCCTTCCCGACCGTCCTCCTGATCGCGACCATATTGCGATTGGCGCTGAACATCGCCACGACGCGTCTGATCCTCTCGCACGGCAACGAGGGCACCGCGGCGGCCGGCCACGTCATCGCCGGCTTCTCCAGCTTCGTGATGAGCGGCGACTTCATGATCGGCACGATCGTGTTCGTCATTCTCGTCACCGTGAACTTTCTCGTCATCACCAAAGGCGCAACGCGTATCGCCGAGGTCGGCGCGCGCTTCACCCTCGATGCCATCCCCGGCAAGCAGATGGCGATCGACGCCGACCTCTCCGCCGGCCTCATCGACGACAAGGAGGCCATGCATCGACGCCGCGAGCTGGAAGAGGAAAGCTCCTTCTTCGGCTCGATGGACGGCGCCTCGAAATTCGTGCGCGGCGACGCCATCGCCGGTCTGATCATTCTCGCCATCAATATCTTCGGCGGCATAGTCATTGGCGTGACGCGCCATGAATTGTCATTCGCCGAGGCGACCGACATCTATACGAAGCTGTCGGTCGGCGACGGTCTCGTCACCCAGATCCCCGCGCTGATCATCTCGCTCGCGGCCGGCCTTCTTGTATCCAAGGGCGGCACGCGTGGCAGCGCCGAGAAGGCCGTCTTCGGCCAGCTCGGAAACCACCCCCGCGCCCTGACCCTGGCCGGCGCTGTCATGATCGTCCTCGCCGCTTCGCCCGGCCTGCCGTTCCTGCCGTTCGCCATTCTCGGCGGCGCTATGGGCTTCATCGCCTACGCGATCCCCCGGCGACACGCTGCCGCCAAGGCCGCCGAGGAGGCGCGGGAGCGGGAAGCCAAGGCGATGGCCGAGGAGGAAGTCCGCCAGTCGGTCAAGGAATCATTGAAGACGGTCGAGCTTGAACTCTGCCTCGGCAAGCAGATATCGGGCTCGCTGCTGTCGGCGCACAACGAGCTTGCTCAGCGCGTCAGCAAGATGCGCCACAAGTTCGCGCGCCAGTACGGTTTCGTCGTGCCCGAGATCCGCCTCACGGACGACATCTCGATCCCGCCCAAGAGCTACCAGATCAAGATCCACGGCACCGTTGTGGCGAGCGAGGAACTTCGCATCGGCGACGTGCTCGTCATCGTCGGCGACGGCCAGGTACCGAACGTCCCCGGCGACGAGACGCGCGAGCCCGCCTTCGGCATGAAGGCAATGTGGGTGTCGGACCTCTTCGCCAACACGCTTCAACGCGACGGGTTTACGGCCGTCGACAGCATGTCCGTTCTGCTGACGCATCTCGGCGAGGTCATCCGCAACAACCTGGCCCAGCTTCTGTCCTACAAGGACATGCGTAGCCTGCTCGACCGCCTGGAGCCGGAATATCGCCGCCTGATCGACGAGATCATCCCATCGCGGATTTCTCACTCGGGCCTGCAGGCGGTGCTCAAGCTGTTGCTGACCGAGCGCATCTCCATCCGCAATCTCCACCTCATTCTCGAGGCAATTGCCGAGATCGCGCCGCACGCCAGCCGTTCCGAGCAGATCGCAGAGCACGTTCGCCTGCGCATGGCCCAGCAGATCTGTGGCGAGATGGCCGACGAAGGCGTGCTGAAGGTCTTGCGCCTCGGCAGTCGGTGGGAGCTGGCCTTCCACCAGAGCCTGAAGCGCGACCAAAAGGGCGAGGTCGTCGAATTCGACATCGACCCCAAGCTGATCGAGCAGTTCAGCACCGAGGCCACCAACGTCATCCGCCGCCTGATGGACCAGCGTCAGAAGTTCGTTCTCGTGGCGGCGCCCGACGCACGACCTTACGTGCGCATGATCACCGAACGCCTGTTTGCGACCCTGCCGGTTCTCTCCCACCTCGAAATCGCACGCGGCGTCCAGATCAAGTCGCTCGGAACGATCTCGTGACCGACATAGGGCCGCAAGCAGTCCTTGCGACCTTTCTCATCTTCTGCCGCATCGGCGCCTGCCTGATGCTGATGCCTGGCTTCGGCTCCCCGCGCGTTCCAATGCGCGTCCGGCTGTTCCTCGCTCTCTGCGTGACGCTCGCGCTGACGCCGTTGCTCGTGGGAAATGTGAAGGCTGCGATCCCCGATGATGCGCCCGTCACGGTCTTCCGCCTGATCGCCTCGGAGGCCATCATCGGAGCCATCATTGGCCTCATGGGTCGCATATTTTTCCTGGCGCTGCAGTTCGCGGGATCATCGATCACCATGTTCATCGGCCTTTCGAACACGCCCGATGCGCATATCGAAGAGGACGAGCCGCAATCGGGCGTGACCAGTCTCATCACCATAACCGCCACGGTCCTGATCTTCATTCTCGACCTCCACTGGGAGATCATCCGCGCTCTCGTCGACTCCTACTCCGCGGTGCCCGTGGCAAAGCAGCTCGCGGCGAACTTCGGCATCATCAAGCTCACCGACGCCGCCACCGATTCCTTCCTCCTCGCCCTGCGCATCAGCGCCCCGTTCATCGTCTACTCGCTGATGATCAACCTCATGTTCGGCGTTCTCGGAAAGCTGACACCGCAAATTCCCGTCTATTTCATCTCGATCCCGTTCGTGCTGGCCGGCGGCGGCCTCATTCTCTTCTTCGCCTCGGGCGAAATGTTGCAGCTTTTCATGACCGGCTTCTCGCAATGGCTTGCAAAGGTGTGACGCGATGATCGAGCAACGCGTGCGCAAGTCTCGCCGGCTGCTGGCGGTGCAGCAGGACCTCCAGCGCATCGAGGAGGAACGGATCGCCAGCCTGAAGCGGCGCCAGGCCGAGCTTTCGACCCTCCAGGAGGAAGCAATCGGCGCGCTCAGCAGCGACGAGGCGCTGCAGGGTGTCTTCACTCCGGTCATCGTGAAGAGGCTCCAGTCACTCGGCGACGAGAAGCTCCGCATCGACGCTGAAATGGAGCGCCGCCTGCAGATTCTGCGCGCTGCGGCAACGCGCACGAAGTATGCGGAGAAGCTTGCCCGCGGCTACGAGCAGCAGCGCGCAAAGACGGTCTCTGAAAAGGAGCTGATGGACGTCATAGAACGTGCATTGCGCATCGACGACGCAAGCCTCCCATAAGCTTATCAGGTGAATCTGCAGGTCTACGAGGCCGCACAGGTTTCACTCTCGGATGACATCCGGTCCCGATCTCATTCTTGGCGTTTCCCGCGCTGCCGATACGGCAAAGCAGCGCGAGGCTGCGGCACGTCTTGAGCGTTTGAGCCGGCCGGCAGGCGCGGACGTGGCCACGGCGTCGGATTGGGCCAGCACAACTGCCTCAGCCGGCAACACGTCCGATTGGTCGACCGAACTCCGCCGCGCCGCCATCGCACAATCCGACAAGACAAGCGTTCCCAACCCCGTGCCCGCCGCTGACGGTTCGGCGAAGCCGGACGTCTACGTCCAGTTCGAAGCGCTGCTGCTGCAGAACATGGTCGAAGCGATGATGCCGCAGGATTCTGAATCGATGTTTGGTTCTGGAACTGCCGGCGGCATGTGGAAATCAATGCTGGCGGAGAAGGTTGCAGCCGAGATCGCCCGTTCGGGCGCAACTGGAATTGCAAAGCAGATGGCCGCCGCGGAAGGCGAGCGCACGGCCGCCGCGTCCAATAATCAAGTGAAGGTCGACAAAACATGATGGCACGGAACAATAGCGAGCGAGAGCTGGCGGCGCGCAATTCAATTGCGAGAACCGTCCAGCGGATCGAGCACCTCGTGGATCAGGAGACGGAGGCGCTACGGACGCGCACGGCCATCGACCTTAAGGACTCCAACAACAAGAAGAGCCAGGCGCTTCTCGAGCTCAACTTGGCGACGCGGACCATCCAGGGCGCGCCACTCGATCCCGAACTGGTGCAGGGCCTGCGAGCATTGCGCACCAAGCTTGAGCTGAACCAGATCGTCCTCCGCCGTCATCTGGAGGCCGTCCGCGAAGTTGCCAGCGTCGTCACCGAGACCATCCAGGATCGGGATTGGGACGGCACCTATTCGCAGCAATCGGGCTCCGGCGTAGGCCGATGATAAGGCTCATCGCCACGGGAATTTGGATCTGCGTCGTGACGGTGCTGGCGAGCTACGCCGCAACCCTGTGGCACGCGCCGCCCGCGAAGGAGGACGGCGCAACAAAGCTGTTCGGCGGGCTTGAATCGATGGAGACCGGCGTCATCAGCGTCCCCGTCATCTCCAACGGCTCCGTCCAGGGATACGTGCTCGCCCAATTCACCTTCACGATGAAATCGGAAGCGTTGGGCAGGATGTCGGTCAAGCCGGACGTCTATCTCCAGGACGCTGCCTTCAGGGCCATCTACAGCGGCGAGGCTGCTGCGCTCCGTGGCGCTAAGAAGCAGGACCTCGAAGCGCTGACCGCGACGATCAAGCGCCGCGTCAACGAACGCTTCGGCGATCAGTTCGTCGAGGATGTCCTCATCGAGCGGCTCACCTTCGTGCCGAAGGAAGAGGTCCGCGATGGCGCTAGCCTCGTCAAGATGCGCCCCGACTTCGGCCGCTGATGCGCCGCGCCGTTTAAGCCTGGCCTGCAGGCGGAGCCTGCAGCGCGCGGGCGACCTCCTGGAACGCGTCGACGCTGTAGATGTCGCGCGGGCTCTGTTTCAGCGCTTCCAGAAGCTTCGGCACCACCTCCACGGCCTTGTCCAGCTCCGCGTCTGCACCAGCCTTGTAGCCACCCATCAGCCGCAAGTCGCGCGTATCCTCGAACCGCGCAATGAGCGCGCGCAGCTTCGACACCAGCGTACGCTGATCCTGCGTCCAGGCGTGCTGAGACAGCCGCGAGATTGAAGCCAGCACATTGACCGCCGGGTAGCGCGCCTGATCGGCTATCGCCCGATCGAGCACGATGTGGCCATCCAGCGTGCCGCGGATGCTGTCGGCGATCGGATCGTTGTGGTCGTCGCCGTCGACGAGGACGGAATAGATGCCGGTGATCGAGCCCGAGCCCTGTTCGCCCGGCCCTGCACGCTCCAGCAGGTTCGGCAGGTTGCTGAACACGCTCGGTGTGTAGCCGCGCGCAACCGGAGGCTCCCCGGCGGCAAGTGCAACCTCGCGTGCCGCGTGGGCAAAGCGCGTGATCGAATCGACGATCAGCAGCACGTTCTCGCCGCGATCACGGAAATACTCGGCGATCGAGGTTGCCGTCTTAGGTGCCAGCCTGCGCATCATCGGGCTCTCGTCGCCCGTCGAGACGACTGCGATCACCCGCTCCCTGTTGGAGTCGAGCGTATCCTCCAGGAATTCGCGCACCTCGCGGCCGCGCTCGCCGACGAGCGCGATGACGACGGTATCGAATCCCTTGGCGCGCGCCAGCATCGCCAGCAGCGTCGACTTGCCGACGCCCGAGCCGGCGAAAATGCCGATGCGTTGGCCGTAGCAGAGCGGCGTGAAAAGATCGATCACCCGCACGCCGGTCTTGAACGGCGCTGAAATTCGTTGCCGCGCGAGCGCCGCCGGCGCGCTCCTGTCGGCGAAGATCGGCTGCGTGCCGTGCGACAGCCCCACGCCGTCGCTGAGCGGCACGCCAAGCGCGTTGAAGATATGTCCCTTCCAGGACGGATCTGGATTGATCGCGGCAGGACCGAGCCGCCACACTCTCGCTCCGAGGCCGGCGGTTATCGGCTCATCGAACGTCTTGATGGTGACCCGCGATTCTTCAAGCCGAATGACCTCGCCCAGCTGCGGACGACCATCGGCTTCAAGGCTCACTCTGTCCCCGAGCTTCACGAATGGGGAAAGGCCGGAGACGTTGCAGAACGCCGGCGTCACCTGGCTCACCGTCCCGCCGACCTTCACCAGCGGCTGGGCCGCGGCGTTGGTCGCGTCGTCTGCAAGAGCATAGAGGGACGGGCGGTTTTCTCCGCCTTGCGCTATCGAGCTCACGAGCTGGGTGCCAGGGCCTTGATCGCCTCACGCAGCGAATCCTCGGACTGGTTGACCGAGTTCGACACCGAATCGTAGTTCCGCGAAGCCATGATGAGCTGCGACATTTCCCACATCGGGTTGACGTTCGAGCCCTCGATGTGCCCCTGGATGACGCCATACCGGTTGAAATCGAGGGTCGGCGCGGCCGGAATGTCCGGTATCACGCCCGAGTTATCGAAGCGCGACAGCTTCGCCTTGGGATCGATCGTGAACAACCCGATCGCGCCAAGCTCGGCTCCCTGCTGCGTGATCATGCCGTCGCTGCCAATCGTGATCGGCCCTGCATTGGGATTGACCTGGATCGGCGCGCCGCCGGCATCGAGGATCGGATACCCGGCGATCGAGCGCAGATCGCCTTCTGCAGTCATCTGCATGCGGCCATCGCGCGTGTAAGCCAGCCCCGCCGGTGTCTGCAAACCGAACCAGGCATCGCCCTGCACGGCGACGTCGAGCGGATTCCCCGTGCGCGTGATCTGGCCGGGGTCGCGCTTGATGTATGCATCGCCCGATGATGCGAAGGCCACCTTCTCATTGGCCGAGCTGCTCAGCATCGACTCGAACTTTATCTCCTCGCGCCGAAAGCCGGGCGTCGATGCGTTGGCAACGTTGTTGGCAATCGTCTCCATGCGCTTCTGTAGGGACATCTGGGACGATAGCGAGACGTAGAGGCCAGATTGCATTTAGGCACCACCAAGCTTCAGGTTCTGCAGGCTGTTGAGAAGGTCGTAGCTGATGTTCGCTTCGATAGGCTGCACCAAGGAGAGCGCCGCATCGGTTTGGGTCGTGCTCGCGTTCTCGATATCCCACGCAGCCGCAAATCGGATCAGCATCTTTTGAACTTTGACCGGATCCTGGAAGTCATCGACGTCGACGCGCTTCTCGATCATTTCCGCCTGCTTCTCGATGTCGAGCAGGGACATGGAGGCCGGCAGGCCGAGTATGGTCTGCGCCGTCTTCAGCAGCGCCTTGTCGGCGAGGATCGAGTAGGCACTGGTGATCGTCGATGCCTTTCTCTCGAAATATAGCGCCAGCCGAACGCCTTCGTTCTGGTTGCCCGCGTCCTCTTCCACGTGCTGCCGGTAGTAGAAGCTCCGTGTCTTGGCGATATCGCTCGTGCTCTGCGCCACAGCGACCGCCGAGCGCCCCACCGTGCCGTCGCTGTTGAAGTTGAAGTCGGCGGCCAGAGCCTTATAGGCTTCGTTGTTCGACTTGCCGACAAAGCTGCGCGGGTCCAGCTGCTCGCTGGTCAGGATCTTGCGCAGGGTGTCATCGGCGATGTTGGTTTCAAGACCGTAGGCCTTGACGATGTAGGCGCGCAGCCGCTGGTTCTTCACCAGGTCATCGACGGACGAAACCGTGAGGATCGTCCGGTCGAAATACTGGGTTTCAGCCTTGCCGAGCGCCTGATCGACTTTGAGCTCGCTGATCGTGGCCTCGTAGCGCGCGATGGTGCTCTTGGCTCCGTTCGCCGTCTGCACCTGCCGGATGCCCTGCGAATTGCCGTCAGCGTCGAAGTTGAAGGCGCCGGCCAGAGCAGTGTAGCGCGAATCCCGCAGCAGGCTGGCGTAGCTCGACGCGCTCGTGGGGTCGCTGAGCAACACGCGCTTGATCTTGAGCTTCGTCGTCTCATCCGGGTCGATGCCGTAGGACGACAGCATGAAGTTATAGAGCTTGTCGTCGGCGAGCAGGGCGTTGACGTTCGATACCTTTGCGATGGCGCTCTTGTAGTACCGCGTACTCTCCTGCTCCGTCGCGACCACGCTGTCATCGTAATACTTGACGAAGAGATCAGTCAGCGCCTGAGCCTGATCGGGGTCCTGCGCCGCAACGCCGGCGTCGAGAGATCCGTCGGTGTTGAAGTTGAAGGCCTGGGCGACCGCCTTGAATACAGAGTTCTGGTTCGCCGCGCTGGCAGGATCGGATAGATCGCTGACCAGGATTTCACGCACCTTGGCTGCGTTGGTATAAACTGGGTCGAGCCCTGCGGCTGTGGCGACGTAATCGCGCAGGAACGCGTTGTTGACCAGATCGTCGACATTGGTGATGCCGGCCATCGACGCGCTAAAGTAGCTCGTCTTGAAATTCGCGGCCGCCGGAGACGCGTCCGTGTCCGTCGCCTCGTAATAGGCAAGCATCGTCTGTTGGGTCTGCTCCGACGTCTGTGCGGAGCCTCCACCTGCCACCGATCCGTCGCTTTCGAACGAGAACGCGGCTGCAAGCTTCTGATAGTTGCCGCCGTAGACATTGGCGACGCTACCGGGATCCGATAGGTCGCTGGTCAGGACGTTGCGCATCTTCGAGACAGACGCAAGGTTCGCATCGATGCCATAGGCCGTCAGTGCAAACTTGAATAGCTTCTCGTCCGCCAGCAGCTGATCGACAGACGTGATGCTGCCGATCCGGCTTTGATACGACGCCGCTTGCGTCTGCGCCGTCTCGCCTTTGAGGATCCGCTGTTGCGAGTAGAGGCCGATCATGGCGTCCCCGCTGGAGGCGTCCTGCGCCGCCGTAAGTCCGAGGTCGAGGCCACCGTCCGGCATGAAGCGATAGGCCCTGGCGAACTCCACGTACCGCTTGTCGGAGAGCTTGTTGACGAAGCTCGAGCTGTCGTTGATGTCGCTCTCGAGCACCTTCCGCATGAACGCCTTGGCGTAGGTCATGTCTTCGAGGCCGTACGCCCGCATGGCGTACTTGAAGAGCTTTTCATCCGAGAGGAAGTCGTCGACCGACTTCACCTTGCCGATGTTCGCGAGATAGTGCTCGGTCTCACGTGCAACTTGAGGGTTCTTCGCAGCCGTAGCGAGGGAGCGATCGATGTTGCCGTTGATCAGGCGATAGTTGGCGAGGGTGGTGAGCACGGACGCTCTTCCCGATGAAATTGGTTGCTCAAAGGTTGCACGCCTTGCCTTTCGCGAAGCTGGTGACCGAACAGACCGGGCTGAAGCTCTGACAGCCAGCTTCACGCAAGGAAGTGATGCTTCAACTCATAAGAGGATAAAATCACTTCGGATTCCCTGCCGTGACCATCGCCCTTGGCTTGATCGTTACCCTTGCCTGCATGCTCGGCGGCTTCGTCGCGATGGGTGGGCACGTAGGCGTCATATGGCAGCCGTGGGAGTTCGTCATCATTGGCGGCTCCGGTCTCGGCACGTTCATCGTCGCTAACCCAATGAAAACCATCAAGGACACGGGGGCGAGCATCAAGGAGGCGGTCACTGGGGACGCCCCTGGCCGACAGCAGTATCTGGAGGTCCTTGGCATCCTCTACTTCGTGATGCGGGAACTGCGCACGAAGCCCCGCAACGAGGTCGAGGAGCACATCGACAACCCGGACCAGTCATCGCTATTCCAGAAGTTTCCTTCCATCGCCGCCAACGGCGATCTCACCACGTTCATCTGCGACTACTGCCGCCTGATCATTATCGGCAATGCCCGCACGCACGAAATCGAGTCGCTGATGGACGAGGAGATCAACACCATCCGCACCGACAAGCAGAAGCCCTATCACGCGCTCGTCGCCGTCGGTGAAGGCCTGCCGGCCCTGGGCATCGTCGCGGCCGTGCTCGGCATCGTGAAGGCGATGGGTTCGCTCGACGAATCGCCGGAGGTGCTTGGACACCTCATCGGCGCCGCGCTCGTCGGCACCTTTGCCGGCATCTTCCTCGCCTATGCCGTGTTCACGCCGCTGGCCACCAAGATCAAGACGCTGCGCGAAAAGCAGATGCGCTCTTATATCGTCGTCAAGCAGACGCTGCTCGCCTTCATGAACGGAGCGATGCCCCAGGTTGCGCTTGAGCATGGGCGCAAGACCATCTCGGTATACGAGCGCCCGTCCATCGACGACGTAGAGCAGATCGCCCTGAACTCCAGTGCGTCCAACGGGGAGCCGGCCACCGCTGAGGCCGCCTGACGCAATGGCACAGTCAACCGCCACGCGCAGGAGTCTGGAAGGTCTCTTCGCCGGTCCCCAGGACCTGGTCGAGCGCCTTCCGATGCTGCGCACGATCTTCCAGAAGACGGCGACGAGCTGGATCGAGCAGCTTTCCGGCATCTCGGCGACGACACCCGAGGTCGTACTTGTCGGCGTGGAGAGCGGACCGCCCGAAAGCATGATCGCGTCGACCGCGAACCAGGCCGTAGCCTGCGTATTCGAAGCGCCGAAATGGAATGCCCGGCTGATCGTCTGCGCCGAGTACGAGTTCGTATTCACCGTTGTCGAGATGCTGCTCGGCGGCGACGGCTCCGAGCCCGTACCCATGGCCGACCGGCCGCTGACCCGCACCGAGCTCGGCATGGCCCAGGTGGCGTTCGAGCAATTCGCCAGCGCTCTTGAGCAAGGCTTCTCGCTTGTCGCGCCGGCGAGCTTCCAGGTCGGCGCAGCCGCCCACCGCGTCAGCTTCGATGTCCTCGGCCGTCTTACGGTCCCCATCGTCGCCGCCAAGTTTCACATGTTCGCGCTCGGTATGGGCGGCGGCATCACGTTGATGATGTCCCAGTCGGTGTTGAGCCCGATGCGCAACGAGCTGTCGCGCACCGCCGGGCCTGAATCCGTCAGGCCCGATCCGGCTTGGAGCCAGAAGATCCAAAGCGAGGTGTCACGCGCCAACGTCGATCTGGTTGCCGTCCTCGACGAGCAGGAGCTTCTCCTCGCCGACATTGCGCGCCTGGCAGTTGGCCAGGTGCTGCAGCTCGGAGCGGCCCCCGATGGCGTGTTGCGTGTCGAGTGCAACGGCGAGCCTCTCATCAATTGCGAGATCGGCAAGTCGAATGGGTCCTACGCGTTGCGTGTCCGCGACTTCGTCGACCAAGAGCGCGAGTTCATGAATGATATCCTCGGCGGCTAGCCGGGGTTGGGCAGGCCAAGGGCACTGACGTCAAGGAGACATCATGTCGAACTTCGATCCCACGAACCTGCAGACTGACACCCCGGACGCGGGCGAGCCGCGCTACGCGCGAACGGCTTCTGCAACAGGCGCGGCTGCGACGGCCGGGACAGAGGGCCTGAGCCTCGACACCATCATGCGCATCCCCGTCACGGTGAAGATCGTTCTGGGTTCCGCCTCGATGCCGGTCGCGGCACTGTTAAAGCTCGGCCGCGGCGCGCTGATCCCACTCGACCGCAAGCTCGGCGAGCCCGTCGACGTCATCGTCAACGGACGCGTCGTGGCACGCGGCGAGGTCGTCGTCATGGACGATGATCCCTCGCGGCTGGGAATATCGCTGACCGAGGTCGTCGGTCCATCTGTCGCTGACGGGATCGCCTGACCACACACATGGCCGCTCATCCTCAATCTCGAGGCAGCTCGAAGCGCAACGCACTGACCGGACCTGAAAAGGTCGGGATACTGCTGCTTGCGCTCGGCAAGACGAGGGCCGCACAGCTCTTGAAGCGCCTTGACCCCGAGGAATTGCGCCTCCTGACGCGATCCAGCTCCAAGCTTCGCCCGGTAAGCTCGGACGAGGTCGAGGAGCTGATCGAGGAATTTGCCGAGAGCTTCACTGGCGGCGTCAGCTTCGCCGGATCGGCCGACGAGGTACGCAGTCTCCTCGCAGATGTCATGAGCCAGGACGAGATCGCGCAGTACATGCGCGATCAGCCCGCCGAAGGCCAGCCCGTCTGGGAAAAGCTCGTTCCGCTGCGCGACAACGTCCTCCAACAGCTCATCATGAAGGAGCACCCGCAGACCATCGCGGTCATTCTCTCGCGCATCGATTCAAACGTCGGCGCCCGCCTGCTTCGCACACTCGAGCCGGACTTCCGCCACTCGCTGCTGCGCCGCATGCTGGGGCTCAAGGGCGTGTCCGAGCGCGCGATGAACGCAATCGAAAACGGGCTTCGTGAAGACCTCATGGCGACGATGCTGGCCGCGCCCAACCCCGAAACCCGCAAGACCATCGCCGGCATCCTCAACAAGTTGGACGGCTCGCAGGCAAACGAGATCCTGAAGAGCATCGCCGCGACCCGCCCGGAGGACGCAAACGAGCTCAAGAGCATGCTCTTCTCGTTCGCCGACCTCGCCAATCTCAAGCCTCGCGCGCGCGCCCTCATCATGGAGAAGGTGCCGACTGAACAGGTCGTCCTCGCGCTCAACGGAGCCGCCCCGGATCTGCAGGAAGCCGTGCTGGCAACGCTCACCGCGCGCGTCCGTCGCATGGTCGAGGCCGAGATCGAGAGCGCACCGCCGGCCCGGTCTCGCGACATCGAGGACGCTCGTCGCGGCATCGTGGCGGTCGTCCTGAGCTTGATGGCCCGCGGCGAGATTACGCTCGAAGATCGCAGCTCGGACGATGACCAGTCGGATTGATGGGCTGAATGGCGAATAAGAACGAAGACAAGGACAGCAAGACAGAAGAAGCGACCGAGAAGAAGGTCCGCGATGCTGTCGAGAAGGGCAACGTTCCGTTCTCCAAGGAGTTGCCCGCCTTCGCTTCCATCGTCGGCATGATTGTCATCACCAGCTTCTTCATCGTTGACGGCTCGGTCGAGCTTGCATCATCGCTCAAGAGCTTTCTCGACGACCCGGCACAGTGGCCACTCGAGAATACCGCGGATGTCGTCCAGGTATTCGGCACCGTAAACCTCGATGCGGCACGCGTGCTCATTCCCGCTGCCCTCGTCCTCGGGCTTGCCGGCATCGCCAGCTCGTTGGCTCAGAACTCTCCCAGCATTGTTCTGGAGCGCATTCGCCCGCAGCTTTCCCGCATTTCCATCGGCGCTGGCTGGAAGAGGCTGTTCGGCGTCCAAGGCTGGGTCGAATTCTTCAAGGGCGTGTTCAAGCTCTCGGCTCTCGCGCTGCTGGCATACCTCCTCGTGCGGGCAGCCAGGTTCGACGTATTCAATTCCATGTTTATGTCGCCCTATGCCCTGCCCGGCCTGATGCAGACGATGGCCGTGCGCCTCTTCGCCGCCGTCGTTGTTGCGATCATGGTGCTGGTGGCCGCCGATCTCGTGTGGTCGCGCTTCCACTGGCGGCGCGAGCTGCGCATGACGAAGCAGGAGATCAAGGACGAGCATAAGCAATCTGACGGCGACCCGATCGTCAAATCGCGTATGCGCTCACTGGCGCGCGACCGTGCACGCAAACGCATGATTGCGCGCGTGCCGCAGGCCACGCTCATTATCGCCAACCCGACGCATTACGCCATCGCTCTGCGTTATGTGCGCACCGAGAGTCAGGCGCCGGTCGTTGTCGCGAAGGGCATGGATCTGCTCGCGCTGAAAATTCGCTCTGTCGCCGAAGCGCATGGAATTCCCGTCGTGGAAGACAAGCTTCTCGCAAGGTCGCTGTACGATAAAGTCGAGGTTGATCAGCTCATACCACCGGAATTCTACAGGGCTGTGGCAAACGTGATTCTCTACATTATGTCCCGCGGGAAGCCGATGCAGGCAGGCGGTGCGAGCCGATGATGAAAAACACGACGAGCCGATTTACCTACGAGCGCGAAAGAGCACTCGGACAAGGCGTGCGTGAGTTGGCGTCGGATCTTCGCCTTGTCGAGCCGGCCGATTACATCAGCTTCGTTCGCACCGAGCGCTTCGCCAACATCGCAAATTTGGTTGCTTCTTCGGCCGAGCTGTTCTTCAAGCCGGGCACGATTTCATTCGGCCATTCCGGCGACGTGGACATCGGCTGGGACCGTATGCCGACGGTCGCGCTCGACATGGAATTCCGCCATATGCAGGTGAGCGTCTACTTCCGCCTCGTGCTCGAGGCCCAGAAGGCAGGCGTCGAGATCACCTACGTCGCATTCGGCGGCGCAGCGGAAGAGCCTGACGCCAACACGCAGCGTTTGGTCGCCGCGATCGCCGATGCGCGCCTCATACCGTTGCCCAATAGCGACGACCCGGGCCGCCACGCGGCCTGACAGCCCGCCAGCGCCAGCCAGCGACAAGCCTCGGACAAGCTTAAGCCTTTAGTAAGCTACTTAGGCATTCCAAGCGCAGCTGGCGGCATGAGCTCCATCTTCCTCTTCGACATCGCGTCGCAACGCAATCAGTGGCTTTCGCTTCGACAGGCGACCGTCACGAGCAACATTGCCCACGCGAACACGCCGGGCTACGCGGCGCGCGATGTACAACCTTTCGAAGCCGTCCTGAACTCCGAGCAGCTCTCGGTTGCGACGAGCGATCCGCGGCACGTCGCGCAGTCGACGCGTCCCGCAGACGGCGTGACTGAGCAGGATAGAGATGCATGGCACGTCTCCGATTCCGGAAATTCGGTCAGCCTTGAGAAGGAACTGGTCAAGGCCGGCGAGGTCAACGGCGCCTTCGCGCTCAATAACGGCGTGATCAAAGCGTTCCACCGAATGCTGCTGACCAGCACGAAAGGCTAGCCGTGTCCGACCCTCTGAAAGTGTCCCAATCGATTGCTGCAGCGGGCCTTGACGTTCAGTCGCACCGCATGCGCGTCATCGCGGAGAACATGGCCAACGCGCAGTCGACGGCAAGCACGCCCGGCGGCGACCCATACACGCGCAAGACGATGGTATTTTCCAACGAGTTCGACGACGCGCTCGGCGCCAATGTTATCGGCGTGCAGGAGATAGGGACCGATCCCAGTCCCTACCGGATCGAACGCAACCCGAGCCACCCCGCCGCGGATGCTGACGGCAACGTCAAGTACCCGAACGTGAACGTCCTCGTTGAGATGGCCGACATGCGCGAGGCCAATCGGTCGTACGAGGCCAATCTTCAGATGATGAAGCAGTCGCGAGCCATGGTCATGATGACCGTAGACTTGCTGAGGAGCGGCTGATGCTGGAGCAGCTCATTCCCGTTATTTCCGGCGTCGGCAAGAGCACGCCGGTCCAGGCCGACGCGACCATCCGATCGCAGGCTGTCACCGAGCCGGGCGGCGATTTCGGCAGCATCCTCGGCCGCATGGCCGGCGACACCATCGACGCGATCAAGCAGGCCGAAGCGGTGTCCGTAGCCGGAATTCGCGACAAGGCATCTGTCCAGCAGGTGGTCGAATCTCTGATGGCCGCCGAGCAGTCGCTGCAGACTGCAATCACCGTGCGCGACAAAGTCGTGTCCGCATACTTGGAAGTAAGCCGGATGGCAATCTGAGGAACATGTCATGAGAGCGCTCGCCATCGCAGCGACGGGAATGAATGCGCAGCAGCTGAACGTTGAGGTGATCGCGAACAACATCGCGAACATCAACACGACGGCCTTCAAGCGCGCGCGTGCCGAGTTCACCGATCTTCTCTATCAGCCTGAGCGTCCCGCAGGCGTGCCGAACCGGGGTAACCAGAACATGGTCCCCGAGGGCTCCAACGTCGGCCTTGGCGTACGCAACGCGTCGATCCGCAACCTGCATATCCAAGGCGCGCTGACGAGCACTGGGAACAAGCTCGACCTCGCTATCAACGGCCGCGGCTGGTTCCAAATCGAAGGCGCGAACGGCGAGACGTTTTACACCCGCGCCGGCAGCTTCAATAAGAACGCCACCGGCCAGATCGTAACGCTCGACGGCAACCTGCTTCAGCCGGGCATCACCATTCCGACCGACGCGACCGCGGTCGTTGTGAACGAGAGCGGCGAGGTGTTCGCGCAGATCGGCACACAGACCGAAATGCAGTCGTTGGGCCAGCTGACGATCGCGAACTTCGCCAACGATGCGGGTCTCGAGCCGATGGGCGGCAACCTCTACCGGCAGACGCTTGCTTCTGGCAACGCAGTCACCGGCGTGCCCGGCGATCCGAGCTTCGGCACGCTCGAACAGGGCTACCTAGAGCTTTCCAACGTCGACCCCGTCAAGGAAATCACCGAGTTGATTACGGCGCAGCGGTCCTACGAGATGAACTCCAAGGTCATCCAGGCCGTCGACGAAATGTACAGCACGATCTCGCGAGGCTAGCCATGACCTTCAGCCGTTTTGGATCCCACCTGGTGCAGCTCGTCGCCGCGGCAGTCTTCTGCTTCGGCGGCATCGCCGTGGCAAAGGCAGGCCAGGTGCAGCTGCCTGTCCCGCGCGTCACGATCTATCCCGGCCAGGTCATTCAGCAGGCGATGCTCGTCGAGCGTGCATTCCGCACCAAGGACGATACGCCCGTCAGCGCCATTGCGGCGAGCGACGCCCTGGTCGGAAAGGTGTCGAAGCAGACGCTGCTCCCCGGCAACCCGATCTACACCGAGCAGCTGCGCGAGCCTCACGCCGTCGTGCAGGGGCAGGCCGCACTCGTGGTGTTTCAGAGCGGCGCTCTCAAAATTACCGGAAGCGCCATCGCTCTCCAGTCGGGCGGTACGGGCGACGTCGTCTCTGTCCGCAACACCGACAGCGGCCGCATCATCAAAGGCACTGTCGGAGCCGATGGCTCTGTCAACGTGAGCGATCAATGAGACGCGTCTTCGGGCTGATCGGCATCATCTGCACGCTTATCGTCGCGGCGCCGAGCGCATCTCGGTCGGGCGACGTAGGCCGTTTGGATGGTGGCGATATGGGTCCGTCGAACTTTCCGGCCCTCGGCGCACCGACGCGCATCAAGAACATTATCTCCGTGCAAGGCGTGCGCCCCAACCAGCTCGTCGGCTACGGCCTCGTGATTGGCCTTAACGGCACCGGCGACAGCCTGCGCAATTCGCCCTTCACCGAGCAGTCGCTGCAGGCGATGCTCGACCGCATGGGCGTCAACGTGCGCAAGCTCAACACGCGCACCAAGAACTCCGCCGCCGTCATCGTCACCGCGGAATTGCCTGCCTTCGCGCAGACCGGCACGACAATAGACGTGACAGTCTCCTCGCTCGGCGATTCGACATCGCTCCTCGGCGGCACGCTGATCATGACGCCGCTCTACGGCGCCGACAATCTCATCTATGGCGTTGCGCAAGGCCCGGTGACTGTTTCCGGCTACCAGATCACCGGCGCCGCGCAGACCGTGACTCAGAACGTGCCGACGTCAGGCCGCATTCCTAACGGTGCGTTGATCGAGCGCGAGGCGCCCGGCCAGTTCATGGATGTCGAGTTCCTCGGCCTTGAGCTGCGCAACCCGGATTTCTCCACCGCCGTGCGCATCTCCGACGTCATCAACGCCTATGGACTCGATCGCTTCGGCGTCCAGCTCGCGCGCGCCGCCGACCTGCGCAGCGTAGCGGTCAAGCGGCCGCCGGGGATTACGCCCACCCGCCTCATGGCCGAGATAGGTGAGCTGATCGTCGAGCCGGATGTGCCCGCACGCGTCGTCGTCGACGAGCGCACCGGCACCATCGTCATCGGCCGCGACGTGCAGATATCAACGGTGGCCGTCAGTCACGGAAACCTGAATGTCACCGTGACGGAAACGCCCCAGGTGTCCCAGCCGCTGCCCTTCTCCGAAGGCCAGACGGTCGTGACGCCGGAAACCGACATCTCGACTTACGAGCAGAGCGGCGCGCTTCGCATCGTGCGCGGCACGAGCTTGCAGGTATTGGTACGCGGCCTCAACCGCATGGGCCTCAAGCCGCAGGGCATCATCGCCGTGCTGCAGGCCATCAAGACGTCCGGGGCCCTCCAGGCTGATCTGGTGGTGCAATGATGGAGCGTGAAAGCTTGAGCTTCGCCCATTGCATCATTGTGGCCGCTGCCGTGCTGGGACTTTTCCTCCCTGCGACAGTGAGCGCTGCAGAGCAGGGATGGTCGACGACCGTCGAGACCAAGTCCGAGGCCATGGCGCGCCAGATGCGCGCGTTGCCGAGCGCGCCGCCACCCGCCCGCAAGAAACCCGCCGCCGCCGCTGTCGCCGTCCCGCCGGTGAAGAAGCCGGCGCCGGTGATCGTATCCAACCGCGACCATCTCGTCCCCGTCGACGAAAGCGACATCACCACTGGAACCGTCGGCTCGCCCACAGCCGCCCGAACGCTCCCCCCGGACGATCAGGCGCGCATCTTCGCCGACGACGCCATCGCCTCGCCCGACGACGTGACGACGGGCACGGTCGATGGTCAGGGCTCCGACCTTTCGCGCGGATATTGCGTCAGCATCGCGCCATCGGCCGCGGACGCACGCTCCGCGCAGCAGATGGCCAAGCTTTCCGACATCGAGAAGCGCATTGGCCAGCGCATTGCGACGCTGGAAGCCAAGACGGCTGAATACAAGTCGTGGGTCGAGCGGCGCGACGACTTCCTGAAGCGGGCGTCGGCATCGCTTGTGAAAATCTACACGCAGATGGAGCCGGACTCCGCCGCCCTGCAGCTCGTTTCCATGGACGAGGAAACCGCCGCTTCCCTTCTGCTGAAACTGGATCCCCAGGCAGCGAGCGCCATCCTCAACGAGATGGTGCCAGAGAAGGCCGGGCGCCTCGCCGCCACGATCTCCGGTGCCGCAAGACCACCTCGCCCCGCTCCGCCCCCCGCGCCCCCAGCTGCCCGGCCGCCGGCTGATTTGCCCGAGCGCGTCTATCCTGATGGAGGACGCTCATGATCCCCAGAATCGCAATTCTTCCGCTAATGGCCGTGCTGGTCAGCGCCTGCGCAGTCGACGTGCGCGATTTCAATCGCGAGCCCCACATGACGCCCGTCGGCTCCGGCATGGTGCCCAAGCGCGTCGCCATGGTCATGGAGCCGGTTCCGCCACCTGTCTATCGCGGCAACAGCTCGAT
Organism: uncultured Hyphomicrobium sp.; assembly: GCA_964493785.1. GTDB lineage: Bacteria > Pseudomonadota > Alphaproteobacteria > Rhizobiales > Hyphomicrobiaceae > Hyphomicrobium_A. The sequence continues at coordinate 90,264 of CAZBPM010000011.1, forward strand.
CTGGCAGGACTCGCGCGCCGATCTGTTCTCCGATCTGCGCGCGCGCAAGATTGGCGACACCGTGACGGTTAGGATATTCATGAAGGACAAGGCGTCGATCGCCAACGACTCCGAGCGCAAGCGCGATGCTTCGAACTCCGTCGATCTCGGCGTCGTTTATGGCGCAACGTCGAGCGACATGACGATCGCGAACGCCGGCAACTGGGGCGCCTCGGCTGACTCCAAGACCAAGACCAAGAGCGAAGGCGGTATCGAGCGCTCCGAGAAGATCGAGCTCCAGGTCGCGGCAGTCGTGTCCGACGTCCTGCCGAATGGCAACCTCGTCATCAGCGGATCCCAGGAAGTGCGCGTGAACTTCGAGGTACGCGTCCTCAACGTCGCGGGCATCGTGCGCCCCGTCGACATCTCCGCCGAGAACACGATCGCATACGAGAAGATCGCCGAGGCCCGCATCGCCTACGGCGGCCGCGGCCGCCTCATGGAGGTCAACCAGCCGCCATGGGGACAGCAGCTGGTCGACAACGTCCTTCCCTGGTGATCGAAGGCTGACCATGAGCATGGCTGACGATGTCAGACTGGACGCGGGGCAGGCTCAGGCGCGCCAGCCGTCGATGACGACCTTCATGCTGATCGTTGCCGGTCTGACGCTGGCCGCGGCAGCGATCGGATTTTTCGCGGGCCAGATGATCCTTTCCGGCTTGCAGGGATCGGCCCACACCGACCCCGCCCAGCACGCGGGCTATCTGGGTGAGCGCCAACGCCTCGAAAGCGCCAAGCTGCGCCCGCTCCCGCCCATCGTCACCAACCTGGCCGATGCCGCCAATCCGGTTTGGATACGCCTTGAGGCCTCGCTCGTGTTCGACGAGGTGCCGGGCAATGTCGAAGAGCTTTCTGCGCGCATATCCGAGGACATTCTCAGCTTTCTGCGCACCGTCTCGATGAAGCAGCTCGAGGGCGCAGCCGGCTTCCAATACCTATCCGAGGATTTGAACGAGCGGGTACGTGCGCGCAGCGATGGCGTCGTCAGAGAGCTCATCATTCAGGGGCTGATCGTCGAATGAAAAGGCTCCTTGTCGCGCTCTGCCTGCTCGCGCTGAGCGCCGCTCCCGTCCTGGCCCAGCAGCTGCCGAGCCTCGATCAGCTCATGCCGGCTGGCGAGGCGAGTGCGTCCGGCCGCATCGTCCAGCTCATCATCCTCATCACGGTTCTGTCGGTCGCCCCCGGCATCCTCATCATGGTGACGTGCTTCACCCGGTTCGTCATCGCGCTGTCGTTTCTTCGCGCGGGCATCGGCCTTCAAACGACGCCGGCCAACCTGATCCTGATAAGCCTGGCGCTGTTCATGACGCTCTACGTCATGGCGCCGACGTTCGATAAAGCGTGGCAGGGCGGCGTCGTCCCCCTGATGGAGAACAAGATCGACGAGGCCGAAGCCTTCGAGCGGATCACCGGGCCATTCCGGAGCTTTATGCTCTTGAACGTGCGCGACAAGGATCTGAAGCTGTTCAACGACCTGGCACAAGAACACCTCTGGCCGAAGCAGACCAAGACCGACACAGCCGCGCCCGCACCTCCGCCACCGCCCGCGCCGACCACGGCCGACGGCGAGAACATCGAGCTACGGGTTCTGATTCCGGCCTTCATGATTTCGGAGTTGCGGCGAGGATTCGAGATCGGCTTCCTGATGGTTCTGCCGTTTCTCGTCATCGACATGATCGTCGCCACCCTCACCATGTCGATGGGCATGATGATGCTGCCGCCGACGGTCATCTCGCTGCCCTTCAAGATTCTGTTCTTCGTGCTGATCGACGGCTGGAATCTTCTCGTGGGCGGCCTGATCCGGTCTTTCGCCTAAGGTAACCGGCGCGTTAACCAAGCTTCAATCGTGGTTGATTATGAGTAACCCAACGACAGGTTGGGCCGCCGCGGCTCAAAGGCATGAAGCCGAGCTGTCGTACCGGCCGCGAGCCGGCATGTCCCACGAACAATAGGCAAATCCAGGGACAGGCCAGATATGGCAAGTATCAATACCAACATCGCCGCAATGACGGCGCTGCGTTCTCTTACCTCGACCAACCAGGCACTGACGCAGACCCAGGATCGCATCTCCACGGGCCTGCGCGTCGGCACCGCTGCCGACAACGCCGCTTATTGGTCGATCGCCACCACGATGCGCTCCGACAACTCGGCGCTCTCCACCGTGCAGGACGCGCTCGGCCTCGGCGCCGCAACGGTTGATGTGGCCTACACCGCCCTCGACGAAGCCAAGAACATCGTCACCAAGATCAAGGACAAGCTGGTCGCAGCCGCCCAGCCGGGCCTCGACCGCACCAAGATCCAGACGGAAATCACCGAGCTTCAGGCTCAGCTCTCCGGCATCGCCAGCGCCGCCACGCTGCAGGGCCAGAACTGGCTATCGGTTGATTCGAGCGCTGCCGGCTACAACGCCACCAAGAAGATCGTCTCCTCCATCAGCCGCGCTGGCGGTACGATCTCGGTGCAGACGATCTCGATCAACACTGCATCGATGGTGTTGTTCGATACGAACGCCGCCGCTAGCGGCGTCCTCGACTCCACCCGCAACGCGACGACCGGCGTCGTCGATCCGGCCGGTACGTTCACCGTCGCCTCGTTGAACATCTCCTCGCTCACCGACAGCGTCGCCGACATGGCCATCCTTGATGGCTACATCAAGGGCGCAGACCGTGCGATCACCGAGATGGCCGCCGGTGCAACCGCACTCGGTGCCGCAAGCGCACGCATCGACATCCAGCAGTCGTTCGTCAGCTCTCTCATGGACGCGATCGAGGGCGGCATCAGCCAGCTCGTCGACGCCGATATGAACGAGGAGTCCACGAAGCTGCAGGCTCTGCAGGTGAAACAGCAACTCGGCATCCAGGCGCTTTCGATCGCCAACTCGTCGAGCCAGTCGATCCTCAGCCTCTTCAAGTAAGCGACAAACAGCCGAGCTCTCCCAGTGAGGGCTCGGCAACTTCTCTACGTCGCCGCGATGCTAACCAAACCTCAAGTCGTGCGGGCGTAGGGTGCTAAGACGACAGGTTGGGCCTTTGCGGCCTAAGGGCATGATGCCGAACTGTCGGGCCGGCGTTGATCCGGTATGTCCCCCGTAAAGATTACATATAGTTAGGGACAGCCCTCCAATGGCCAGTATCAATACCAACATCGCCGCAATGACGGCGCTGCGTTCTCTTACCTCGACCAACCAGGCACTGACGCAGACCCAGGATCGCATCTCCACGGGCCTGCGCGTCGGCACCGCTGCCGACAACGCCGCTTATTGGTCGATCGCCACCACGATGCGCTCCGACAACTCGGCGCTCTCCACCGTGCAGGACGCGCTCGGCCTCGGCGCCGCGACGGTAGATGTGGCCTACACCGCCCTCGACGAAGCAAAGAACATCGTCACCAAGATCAAGGACAAGCTGGTCGCCGCCGCCCAGCCTGGCCTCGACCGCACCAAGATCCAGACCGAAGTCACCGAGCTGCAGGCTCAGCTCTCCGGCATCGCCAGTGCCGCCACGCTGCAGGGCCAGAACTGGCTCTCGGTCGACTCGGCCGCCGCCGGCTTCAACGCTACCAAGAAGATCGTTTCCTCCATCAGCCGCTCGGCTGGCACCATCTCGGTGCAATCGATCTCGATCGACACCACATCGATGGTGCTGTTCGACTCGAACGCTGCCGTGGCCGGCGTCGGCATCCTTGACGCCTATCGTGACGGCACCACTGGCATTCGTCATGCGACGCAGCCCGCAGTGCCCGCGGCGACCGACTTCACGATCGCAGGCATCAACATCTCGGCGCTCACCGACAGCACCGCCGACATGGCGACGCTCGACGGTTACATCAAAGGTGCTGACCGCGCGATCACGGAGCTCGCCGCTGGCGCCACCGCACTCGGTGCCGCAAGCGCACGCATCGAGATCCAGCAGTCGTTCGTCAGCTCGCTCAAGGACGCGATCGAGGGCGGCATCAGCCAGCTCGTCGACGCCGACATGAACGCGGAATCGACGAAGCTTCAGGCTCTCCAGGTGAAGCAGCAGCTTGGCATCCAGGCTCTCTCGATCGCCAACTCGTCGAGCCAGTCGATCCTCAGCCTGTTCCGCTAAAGCGGCCGGCTAATTTCAAGCTGAAAGCCAGGCTCTCCCCTCGGGAGCCTGGCTTTTTTTCGTCCCCGCGTACCATCCACGAGGAACCGTTCACCGCGCGTTAGCCTCGTTCGCGAGCCGCCTGTGCCGAGGTCGGCATAGATAAGAGACGAGCCGCGTTCTTAGCTTTGTTGCAACCGCCGGCGCCTATTCCTTTAGCCATGACAGGTTGAGCTCCCAGCCGAGTTCAAGGGCATGATGCCGAGCTGTCGTGCCGGCCGCGACCCGGTATGTCCCCCATTGTATCTAGTAACCAAGGGACAAACCCCACATGGCTAGTATCAACACGAACGTCGCCGCAATGACGGCGCTTCGGTCGCTCACGGCTACCAACCAGGCACTGACGCAGACGCAAAGCCGCATTTCCACCGGTCTTCGCGTCTCCACGGCTTCCGACAACGCCGCCTATTGGTCGATCGCCACCACGATGCGTTCGGACAAGTCGTCGCTTTCTACGGTCCAGGATGCTCTCGGCCTCGGCGCCGCCGTCGTGGACGTCGCCTACACCGCCCTCGACGAGGCGAAGAACATCGTCACCAAGATCAAGGACAAGCTGGTCGCCGCCGCTCAGCCCGGCCTCGATCGCGCGAAGATCCAGACGGAAATCGGCGAGCTTCAGGCCCAGCTTTCCGGCATGGCCAGCTCGGCGACGCTGCAGGGTCAGAACTGGCTTTCGGTTGACTCGAGCGCTGCCGGATATGCCGCCACGAAGAAGATCGTTTCCTCGATCAGCCGCGCATCGGGATCCGTCTCGGTGCAGACCATCTCGATCAACACCGGTTCGATGGTGCTGTTCGATTCCAACGCTGCCGCCAGCGGCATCCTCGACTCCACGCGGAACGCCACGACCGGCGTCGTCGATGCGGCAGGCACGTTCACGGTGGGAACGCTCGACGTCTCGGCGTTGACCGACAGCGCCGCCGATCTCGCGATCCTCGACGGCTACATCAAGGGTGCCGACCGCGCGATCACCGAGATGGCTGCCGGCGCAACTGCCCTCGGCGCCGCCAAGGCCCGCATCGACATTCAGCAGTCTTTCGTCAGCTCCCTCATGGACGCGATCGAGGGTGGCATCAGCCAGCTCGTCGACGCCGATATGAACGCGGAGTCGACCAAGCTGCAGGCCCTGCAGGTGAAGCAGCAACTCGGTATCCAGGCTCTCTCTATCGCCAACTCGTCGAGCCAGTCGATCCTGAGCCTCTTCCGCTAAACCGAACGTCGCTCCGGCCCGACCAGGCTGGATCGCAAAAAAACGGGTGGCTCGAAGGCATTCGGGCCACAACCATCGCACAATCGAAAAGCCAAGCCTTCTCAGAGGGCTTGGCTTTTCCGTTCGCATGTCTCGCACAAGGTTGCACCAGAAGTATCTCCCCGGAAAGCCATAAGCTGGAATCGCCTTGCCTGGGGAGGCACATGGTCTGGAGTGATCAACTCAAGCAGTTGTGGGGCAACCTGCTCGCACTGGGGACGCGGCGGCTCGCCGTGCTGGGCCTCGTTGGCCTCACTGTGTTCATGTCGGTGGGTCTCGGCAGCTACTATCTGAGCCGGCCCGACTACGAGACGCTTTATTCGGGCCTCGACGCTCAGGACGTGGCGCGCATCGGCGCAGCCCTCCAGGAATCGGGCATCAGCTTCGACGTCAATCCCGACGGCGCGTCGGTGCTCGTCCACCCCGGGCAGACCTCCCGCGCGCGCATGCTGCTGGCCGAGAAGGGCCTGCCGAGCAGCGCCAGCGCCGGCTACGAGCTGTTCGACAAGATGGGCGCGATCGGCCTCACCTCGTTCATGCAGGAAATCACGCGCGTCCGCGCCCTCGAAGGCGAGATTGCGCGGACCATACAAGGCATGAAGGGCGTGCGCGCGGCCCGCGTGCATATCGTCATGGCCGATACCGGCTCCTTCCGCCGCAGCACGCAGCAGCCATCGGCCTCCGTCGTCATCCGCACGGACTCGTCGGGCGACTTCTCGTCCGCCCAGGCGATCAGGCACCTCGTTTCCGCAGCCGTTCCCGGGCTGTCCATCGACAAGGTCCGGGTGCTCAGCACCGACGGCACCGTTTTGTCGTCCGGCGACGGAACCTTCAATGCCGCGCCGACAAAAATGCTCGAGCTCGAGCGCTCCATCGCCAATGAGCTGAAGCAAAACGTCAGCGAGACGCTTGCCCCGTACATAGGCGTCGATAACTTCCAGCTCAGCGTTGCTGCTCGGCTGAACATCGACAAGCGCCAAGTCAACGAGACGGCATACGATCCTGATTCCCGCTTCGAGCGCTCGCGCCGTACGGTGAGGGAAAAGTCGAATTCAAAGGATGCAGGCAACACTCAGCCAGTCGGCGTCGATCAGAATCTGCCGACGGAGAACACCCAAAGCAACAGCGCCGACAACAGCACCTCGCGCAACAGCGACCGCAAGGAGGAGCTGAAGAACTTCGAAGCCAACTCCAAGACGACCACCACCGTAAGCGACGGCTACCGAATCGAGGCACTCACCGTCGCCGTCGTCGTCAACAAGCGTCGCCTCGAGGCCCTGCTGGGAGCCAACGCTTCCCAGGAGGCGATCGATGCGCGCCTCAAGGAGGTGGAGAACCTCGTTGCTTCAGCCACGGGAACCGACCAGAAGCGCGGCGATCGCATCACCGTGGCCGCGGTCGACTTCCTGGCCCAGGCAGAACTGATGGAGCCCCTGCCCACGCCTGGTGTGACGGACTACCTCCTCGGCCAGACGGGTACGGCGATCAAGGCGCTGGCAGTGCTCGCCGCAGCGATGATCCTCGTCTGGTTCGGCCTGCGCCCCGTCACGCGGATGCTGCTCGAATTCCAGCCCCAGGCCATCCCGCAGGCCGCGGGCAGCGCCACCGAACTGCCGTTCGAGCCCCAGATCGCGGCGGCGTTCGCAGTCGAGCCCCAGTTCGCGGCCGACACGCCGCAGGATCTCATTGGCGACCTGACCAGCAAGATCAATCGCGTCCCGCAGAAGCGGCTTGAGCAGATGGTCGATTACGACGAGGAGCAGGCCATATTGATCATGAAGCAATGGCTGCGCGGAGGGTTGCACACGTGAGCATCGCTCCGGTCGCGCTCTACCTGACCGATTTCGGCATCAAGGACTTCCCCGCGGAGCTCCCTCAGATGCCGCCGTCGGCCATTCCGGTGCTGGCCGAGACCCACTGGGCCGAACTCATCGAGGAAGCTCACGCCAAAGGCATCGCCGAAGGCCGCGAGGCTGCAGAGGAGCAGGCAGCCGCTCAGCTGGAGCAGCAGCAGGCAGAATCGCAGCACGCGTTGACTGCGGCCCGCGAGGCGTGGACCGCAGAGGCCGGCCCGAAAATGTCCGAACAGATTGTCTCTGCCATTTCCCAGATGGAGCAACGCATCGCCGACGCGGCGGAGCGTGTGTTGCGCCCCTTCATGGTCGACGCGGTCCGCGCCGAGGCCATCCGGCAACTGCGCGCCATCGTGCAGGATCTGATCCGCTCAAGTCCAGATCTGGCTCTCCAGATAACCGGACCCGAGGATTTGCTCGACGCCGTGCGAGCCGGCATCCCAGATAGCGTCAAAACCGTTTCCTACGTCGTCAGTGCCACGACGGATGTTCAAATCAAAGCTGGCTCGTCGCTGGTTGAAACCAGCATCGGGACGTGGCTGGCAAACTGCGGAGTTCTAGACACATGACCGCAGCTCAGGGTGACGGCGACGGCGATACCCGCCAGCACGAGCTGGTTATCATCCGCCGGCGCGGCAACGGAGAGGAAGCACCGCACAAGGGCGGCGTATGGAAGATCGCGCACGCCGACTTCATGACCGCACTCATGGCGTTCTTCCTCGTCATGTGGCTGATCACGGCAACCGACGATCAAACCGTGACCGGCGTTGCCAACTACTTCAATCCGATGCGGCTGAGCGACCAGAACGCGCGCCCTAAGGGCCTCCAAACGATGGAGCCGGGCAGCGAGAAGAGCGATGGCCGCACGCCCGCCACGTCGGAATCAAACAAGGCCGGTAGTTCGCGCGCCAACAAGGCCGAGGTCGCGGCGAAGGCCGCCGAGGCCGCGATGTTCGGCGAACCCTACGAAGTGCTCGACAAGCTCGCCGCAGAGGTGGGCAAAGGACCGCCGGCGCTTCACCCCACCGAGCGCGGCAACGTTTTGGGACACCATACGGGCGAGGCGTTCCGTGATCCGTTCGATCCCGACTCTCGCTACGAGCCCCTGCCTCGGAGCGGGACCGGGCCCGAGGCTGCCGCACGAGGTGAAAACGCCGCCGCTCCGCAGGCCGAAGCCAAGGCCGTGTCGCCAGCATCGGAAGCCGTGCGCCAGCCGATCGAGGCTGCCATCAAGGCAACTGGCTTGTCGCCGATCCCCGGCATCGATGTCCGCACCACCGATCAGGGCGTCCTCATCAGCATTACCGACCAGCCGGACTTCGAGATGTTCGGCATCGCCTCCGCGCGCCCCAAGCCTGAGCTTGTCGTGCTGATGGAGCAGATCGGGCGTGTCGTGGCGTCCCGCCCCGAGGGTATCGTCATTCGCGGCCATACCGATGCGCGGCCATACCGGGCCGGAGGTTACGACAACTGGCGCCTCTCCACGGCGCGCGCCCAGATGGCCTATTACATGCTCATTCGCAGCGGCGTTCCCGAAGGACGCGTCGAGCGCATCGAAGGATACGCCGACCACAGCCTGAAGAATTCCGATAGCCCTCTCGCCGCGGAAAACCGTCGCATCGAGATACTGCTGCTGAAAGGCAAGTCCTGATGCAATGGCGGGTGCCGTTCCGCATTGTGCTACTGGGAGCGCTTCTGCCGTTCGCTGCCGAGGCCGCTGACGAGCCCTCGAGGCAACCCTACGAGCTTGTGCGCGAGCTGCAGGCCTTCCAGGATCAGGCATCCCTCAAGGCGACGAGCGCCCACGCGGAGCAACGCGAGCAGCGCGAGCGGATTGCGAAGGTCTCCGCGCAGCTCACAAAGTTTGATCCCAAGGTTTGGTCCGACGCGAGGAACGTCCGCGCCGCCGTGATCTACGTGCTCAGCGGTGGAGATCCGCGCATATTGCGCAACCTCGCCGCCGCCTCTGGTGCCGCCACCGATATAGATGGGCGGCTTGTCAAAGGCGCACTCGCTTACAGCGAACGCCGCGACACCGAGGCCGCAGAGCTTCTCGGCGGCATCGACGTCGAATCGCTCGATCGCAGCATCGGCGGCCATGTTGCGCTCGTGCGCGCCATGCTCCTGGCAAAGACGGATCAGCGTAAGGCCTACGCGTTGCTCGACAGGGCGCGCGTCATTGCCCCAGGCACCATCGTCGAGGAGGCCGCGCTTCGCCGTCAGGCCATTCTGGCGGCAAAGATGGGCCAGCTGGACGCATTCGACCGCCTGTCTTCCCAATATTTCAGGCGCTATTCAGCCTCGATCTTTGCCCGCAGCTTCGAGCGGCAATTCGCGCAGGAGGTCGTCGCACACAATTACGCGGCGGACGAAAAGCGCTTCGCCACCCTTGAGACCCAGGTCAGCGGACTGACCGACGCCGAGCGCCGCGAGACCTGCCTTGCCATCGCCGAGGAGGCCGTCGCCGCAGGCAACGTCGAACTCGTCCGCTTCGCGGCACGGCTCGCCGCCATTGATGCACGTGCATACCCAGCCGAGGCGACGCGCATGCGCCTGTTCGAGGCCGCGGCGCTTCTCGTTACGCCCGCATACGAGGAGGCGTCCCGCGCCCTCTGGACGATCGACCGATCGAGGCTCGGCGTGCGCGAGGAGCCGCTGCTCGATGCTGCGATGGCCGTTTCGCGTGAGATCGCTCGGCCGCCCTCGTCAGTTGCGCCGGACGAGCCTGCGACAGGCCGAGACGCCCCGCCGCCGGAGATCGCAGCAAGCGAAGGCCTGATCAAGAATGCGGAACAGGCACTCGCGCAGGTCGATGGAATCTTGAACGAGGCGCCGCGATGACCACCACCCCGGCTAACGTTGCGACACAAACGGTGGTCCCGGCCCGCGGGACCGTTGGCGGTGCGCGCGACAACGGCGCTCGCAGCAGTTCAGGCGGCCAGGCCGGAGATGACGCCCAAGGCTTCGGCGACGTTCTGGCGAAGCTGCAGCACATTGCTCCTCGAACAGCCGGTGTGAAATCCGCCGAGCGCTTGCCCCTGGAATGGCAGGAGCCTGAGCCACAGGATGCGGCAACCGACGATCTGCTGGCTCTGGTCGTCGTCGCCGCCCCTGAAGCAGTGCAACCTGCCCCCGATCAGCCCGCGCCGCCTGCCGCTCAGCCATCACCCATCAACGCGATGGAGGCGCTCGCCGCCGCCATCGCGGCCCCGCAGCAGCCCGCTTCGCAGCCTCAATCCTCCGCGCAGACCGAGCAGCCGGAGACGTCTGGAGCCTCGGCGACGCCGCCATCGCCGCCCGATTCCGTTGTGCCGGACGTCCCCGCGCCGGACTTGGCAATCGCTGACAACGCCGACGATATCATCGCGCGCCAGGGCCGCGTCGCAGCCAGCGATCCCGCCATCGGCGCTGTCAGCAACCGCGCAGCCGGTGTCGACAAGGCAAGACAAGACCCTCAACCCGCTGATGCGATCGAAATCGACGCGGCGGTGCCTCCCAAGGCGGCGGCAGCACCGCAACCGGTTGCAGCAAACGTGCGCCGCCAGGAGGTGCACTTCCCGCCGGTCGCCGCTGCGCCCCAGCGTGTTAGCGGCGACGGAGACGCGGCGTCGGATGGCGTCGAGGCCAAACGCACGGATGCTTCCGCCGTCGATGCCTTGACCGCCTCGTTCGACGATCTCGGCACGACACCGGCAAAGCCCGCACAGCAGATCGCCGATCATATCCTCAAGGAAGTGGCCGCGACGGGCTCCGACGCTGTCGAGCGCGCAGTCACGGTGCCGGCACAGCACGGTGCGAAATCCGCGCTCAAGGTCCTGCATATTCAGCTGCAGCCAGCCGATCTCGGTACCGTAACGATCCGTATGGAGTTGAAGGAAAGCACGTTGTCTATCGAGGTCGAAGCCGACCGGTCCGCAACCGCGGACATGCTTCGCGGTGACCAGGACACCCTCTCCAAGCTGCTGCGGTCTGCCGGATACTCCGTCGACCTCAGCACCGTGCGCGTTGCCGACGCCGACCGCACGTCTGCTTCCCAGCAGCTCGGTCAGGGAAGCGCCCAGTCCAGTTTCCAATCCTCCCCGCAGTCGCAGTCCGGCGCCTCCGAGCGTCAGCAGCAGCAGGCCCATCGCGGCGGAGCAAGTTCCAATGGTGAAGCCGGGTCACAAGCAAACCGGAACGATGGCAATGAAACGACTTCTGCTCGCGCTGGTCGCGGCCTTTATATCTAGCGCCCCGCTGGCGGCAGCCGAATCCGCGCTCAACATCTGTGAGCAGGAGCTCGTGCGCGCTGCGGCCATGCACAACGTCCCGCTGGGGATGCTCTACGCTATCGGCCTGTCCGAGACCGGACGTGGCGGAAGCCTGCGTCCCTATGCGCTCAACATCGACGGCCGCGCCTCCTACGAGATGAGCAAAACGGAAGCCTTGCGCACCTTCCGCGAGGCCCAGCAGCGCGGCGCGAAATTCATCGATATCGGCTGCATGCAGATCAATCACCGCTATCACGCCGAGCGGTTCGGCACGCTCGAAGACATGTTCGACCCCGCGCAGAATGTCGCCTACGCCGCGCGCTTCCTGAGCGAGCTCAAAGAGCGCGAAGGCACGTGGACCAAGGCCATCGCGCGCTACCACGCCGGCCCCGGCAACCTCGCAGCGCAGAAAACCTACGTCTGCCGCGTCATCCGCCACATGATCGGCTCCGGCTTCGGTGAGTGGACCAGCGAGGCGCGAACGTACTGCGCCGACGGAAAGAAAAGCGACCGCGCACAGACAGCAGAAGCAACGGTAGAACCATGACTCTGAAGACGGGATTGCTTGGGCCGTATCGGCTGACATTCGACGGGATCAGTGACGCCATTGCGCGACGCACGCCTGGTGTCTTCGCGCTAGGCAGCACCGACCCGAGCGGAAACTTCCGCGTCAAGCACGTCGGTCGGGCCGATAGCGACATCCGCTCGCGGCTTTGCGAGTGCATCGGATCCGACGCGTTGTTCAAGGTGGCCTTCTACGCGTCCGCGCAGGCAGCGTTCGAGAAGGAATGCGAGCTGTTCCACGATTTCGCGCCGCCGGGAAACCGCATCCATCCGGGACGCGCGAAGGGTACACGCTGGGAATGCCCACGCTGCCGGATCTACCAAGCTATCGGTTGAGCAGCTTCAGCATGTCGTCGAGAGCCGCCTGATATCCGTGGTGCCAATAGGCTTGCTCCGACGACCCAGCGTCCAGGTGGCGTTGCTCGGTCTCTGCAAGCTCACCCTGCTCCAGCAGCCACTCGCGGATGTTGTCCCGGCGCTCGACCAGCAGCTCTAGATTTCTCTCGGCCGACATCTGTTTGAACCAACCCCACTCATCTCGTTCTGCGCACTTCGGCGAGTGGGTGGATGCTAGTTCAGATGCGTTCGTGTCCCCTCAAATCAATCGTTCGAATTGTTCAGGTCGACTGCGTACTTTGCGCGCGCCCTCACCGCACCATCCTGCGCTTCACCGCTCTGTCGATCAGCATGTTGGCGACCATCATGCGGTGTGTCGCGTTTTCGCGCTCGCCTGTTTCCACGCGGTCGGGGTGATTGGCCAGCGCAAAGCGCCGCCGCAGCCGGTTGAGTTCGCCAACGGTCATGCGCTCGCTAATCGAAAGCTCGCCGGCGATATCCTGCGGATCGGTCGAACGCAGGCGACGCGACGCCTTGAGGCCGTTCTGATTCTCCAGATAGGAGTCCAGCAGCGTCGAGAACATCGACATGCGCAATTCACGGGCGATCTCGCCGAGATGCTCCAGCCGCGACGGGCGCACCGTTCGGCGCCGCTCGTACCTCATGCCCGAGCCCAGATCGGCTCCAGCCTCCCGCGAGACGTCGTCGAGGACATCAGAAAAACTTGGGCGAACGCGGCCCTGATTCAGAAAAACTCGCACTCTTCCCCCCCTGCGGCTGACGTCCGTGGCATGGTCGGCTGCTTCAGGCGGTCGTGCAGCGCTGCGATGAGAATGACGTCGCGGGCAGCGCTCGCATCGATTTCCCAATGCTCCGGCGTGGACCCGGCAAGCGTCGATAGGAACTCGGAGAGCCCCGCCAGATGCTGCGTAACGTGATCTATGCCCTGCAGCACATCGAAACACCGCGCCGCGCGTAGCGACTCCCGCACCCCGGGCAGCTCGACGATGGCATGCAGGCGCTCGACGTCGGCGGCCAGGTGGCCGAGCTCCTCCCCGACGACCTTCAGCAGCAGTGGAACGGGTGTGTGCTCAACGTCTGACTGCGTACTCATGACCCGATGCCGGCGAACATCTGCCGGCCCCCATTTTTCAAAACAACTCTACGTCACCTTCAGGCAGCGGAACCGGCTTGGGTGGAGCGACCGGCGCGGCCACGCGACTCGGTTCGCCGATGAAGATCTGGCGTGCGCGCCCTGTGACCGGCCAGTATTCGACACGTCGCCCCGACGCTCCGCCGAGGCTGCCGCCGACGATGGCGATGCCCTCGTTCTTCAAGAACCCCTCTGCGAAAGCGGCGTTCATCGCGCCGACGTCCGAGTTCTTGAAGATCGTGCGCGCCCCACCGAATAGCTTCGCTTCCAAGCGGTTCCGCTGAGCACCGCGGCTCATCAGGCCATTGACCAGCAGCTCCATCAGATGGACGCCGTAACGCTCGGCGTCCTTCGATGCAGCCCGCTCGGCGTCGCCCGGAAGCAGGAAGTGGTTCATACCCCCGATGCGAGCGATGGGATCGCGCAGGCATGCAGCCACGCATGAGCCGAGCACCGTCGTCAGGGTGAGATCAGGATCTCCCGAGACGAGGAACTGGCCCTCCATCACGTGTTTTCGCGTCAGGGTCGCGCTTGTCATTTCAGCTTGCCGACGACCGCTTCGAGCGCGGTCTTGAGAGCGGGCACCGTGAACGGTTTGGTCAGGTAATTGTTCATGCCGAACTGAACCGCCTTCTGCACCAACTCCTTGTCACCCTTGCCCGTGAGCATGATGAAAGGCGTCTTCTGCGTGGGGCCGTTCTGCCGCATCGCGCGCAGCAGACCGAGGCCGTCGAGCTTGGGCATGTTGAAGTCGGAGATGACGAGATGCGTCGGCTGCGTCATCACGTGCTTCAAGCCCTGCTCGCCGTCCGACGCGAACGAGATGTTCTTGATCCCAAGCTCCTGCAGTCCGTCGCGCACCAGCATCCGGCTGGTTGTCGTATCGTCGACGATGAGGATCTTGAGCTGATCTGCGAGTGACATCTTCCTCTCCTATCTCATCGGCCGCGGAGGTTTGTCATGACGAGAACCGTGTTCGCGATGCGGTCGAGTGGAAGCTGACGCTCCACCGCCCCGATCTCGAACGCAGCACGCGGCATGCCGTAGATGAGGCTGGAAGCCTCATCCTGGCCGATCGTCTTGGCGCCAGCCTGGCGCATGGTCATGAGGCCCTGTGCGCCGTCGCGGCCCATCCCCGTGAGGATGATCCCGATGGCATTGGATTTCGCGACTTTCGCAACCGAATTGAACAGCACGTCGACCGACGGCGAGTGCCCGTTGACGGGTTCTCCTGCCCGAAGCCGGCAGCGAAGGCCCTGGTTGTCTTCGATCTCGAGATGCTTAGGACCGCCCGGCGCGATATAGACGCACCCGGTTTCAATCGGCGCACCATCGATTGCTTCCATGATCTTTGGCGCATTGAGGCGGTCGAGACGCGCAGCAAGGCTCGCCGTGAAGTCCGGCGGCATGTGCTGCACGATGAGGGTTGGCGGACAGTTTGCCGGCAGCTGCGCGATGAACGCCGACAGCGCCTCGACCCCGCCGGTGGACGACCCGATCGCCACCAGCCTGTTGTCGGGTTCATACGTTGCGGTAAGCGGCCGTCGGTGCTCGCGTGACTTTGCGTCGGTGACAGGCTTGCTGCGTGTGCCGACTTTCGCGCCGGCCGCCGCCTTCACCATGCGCGGCAGCTCGGAGAATGGCTGCGCATCGCCTGGGCCGGGTTTGGCAATGCAGTCCACGGCACCGATTTGCATCGCCTCGATCGCCGTTTCCGTGCCCTGGCCCGTTAGGTTCGACACCATGATGACGGGCGTCGGCCGCAGCCGCACGATCTTCTCCAGGAAGTCGAGCCCGTTCATGCCCGGCATCTCGACATCGAGCGTTATGACGTCCGGGTTGTGCGTCTTGATCGCATCGCGCGCCGTAAGCGGATTGCTCGCGGTGCCCACGACCTCGATCTCCGGGTCACGCCGCAAGGCAAGCGAGATCAGCCCGCGCATCGTTGCGGAATCGTCGACGACAAGGACACGGATCGGCGTCATGCTGCCGGTTTCTCCCTGAGGCGGTACGTCGTAATCGCTTCGTTGCTGAAATAGGGCGCAGCATCGCCGAACAGGCGTTCCGAGTGCCCCACGTAGAGCCAACCGCCGGGCACCAGCAGTGGCGCGAACCGCCGCCAGATCTCCACCTGCGTCTCTTCCTTGAAGTAGATGAGCGCGTTGCGGCACATGATGGCGTGGAACGGACCGCGCATCGGCCACTCGCCGATGAGGTTGAGCTTGCGGAACGCAACCAGCTTCCGCAGCTCGTCTCCTGCCCGCCAGGCCTTGTCGCCGCGGTCGCCGTGCGGCACGAACCAGCGTTGCCGCATCTCTTTCGGCACTGCCTCCAGGGCCGCCTCGGAATAGACGCCCGCCTCGCCCTTTCGCAGCACGGTGGGGTCGATGTCGGTCGCAAGTATTCTCACGTTCAGTGATGCGGCGTCCGGCAGGACCTTCAGGATTGTGAGCGCGATGGAATAGGGTTCCTCGCCACTCGAGCAGGCCGCCGACCAGATCCTGACGGCCGCGCCCGAACGCGCGCGCGACACCAGCGCCGGAAGGACTTGCTCCTTCAGATGCTGGAAGTGGTGCGGCTCGCGGAAGAAACGCGTGACGTTCGTCGTCAGCGCCGCCACCATCTGCTGGCGCTCTTCGCCACCCTGGTCCTTCGCCAGAACGTCGCAATAGCTGCGGAAGGTCGGAAGATTGAGCGTGCGCAGCCGCTTCGCCAGGCGCGAATAGACAAGGCTAGCCTTCGCCTCGCTGAGATCGATCCCGGCGTCGTTGTGAGCGATTGCCGCGATCTGCTGGAAGTCGTCCCGGGTGAGCGGGAACTCGCCGTCGACCAGCGACTGCCCGCGATGCCGGCCCGTGCCTTCTGCGGCGGGTATCATTGCGGATCGCTCCGCTCGCGTTCGGGCAGAACGTTTTCGACCGACAGCAGGCTGATCATGCGCCCGTCGGTGGCGAGCAGACCGCTCACGAACCGCTTCGCCATGTCGGACGCGACGTCTGGTGGCGGCAGGATATCTGCGCTGGTGACGGTGAGGATGTCGGACACCGCGTCGACCAAGAGGCCGACGACTTGGCTGTCGATCTGCACGACGATGATGACATGACGCCCCATCGCCTCGGTCGGCGGAAAGCCGAGCCGCACTGCCAGATCCAGGATCGGCAGCACCGCACCGCGCAGGTTGATCACGCCGCGCACGAACGACTGCGAATGCGGCAGCACCGTTGCGGGCGTCCAGCCTCGGATCTCCCGCACCTGCATCACGTCGATGCAGAACTCCTGGGTGCCCACCGCGAAAGCGACTAGCTCCCGCGCCGTGCTGGCTTTTGGCTCTAGGATGGCTGCGCTGGAATTATACATGATTGCTAACCTGCGAGTGCGAGGACTGGTTCTGAGCTGAGGCCACCGTTACGCGCGCCTGCGACGACGGCGTCGACATCGAGAATGAGCGCCACGCGCCCATCGCCGAGGATCGTGGCGGCGGCGATGCCGGGCACGCGCCCGTAGTTTTCTTCAAGGCTCTTGATGACGACCTGGCGTTGGCCCTGGATTCCATCGACGAGCAAGGCGCTCTGTCCGCCGCCGTCCGATTCAACCAGCAAGGCAACGCCGGCGCCGGGATCGGCGCTCTGGCTGCGATAGCCGAGCTCGCGCCCCACATCGACCAGTGGCACGAAGTTGTTGCGCAAGCCGATGACGCGCGAATCGCCGCCGAAACCGTGGATGTCGCCGGGCTTCGGCTTCAGCGTCTCAATGATCGAGGTGAGCGGCACCACCAGCGTTTGATCCGCCACCGAGACGACCATGCCGTAGAGCACGGCGAGCGTCAGGGGCAGGCTGAGTGTGAATGTGGAGCCCTCGCCGGGCCGCGACGTGATCGATACGCGCCCGCCGAGTGCCTGAATCGAGCGTTTGACGACGTCCATGCCGACCCCGCGGCCGGAAATGTCTGACACCGTCGACGCGGTCGAAAATCCCGGAAGGAAAATCAGGTTGTCGATTTCCTCGTCCGTCAGCGATGCGTTCGGCGGGATCAGCCCCTTCTCTTCCGCGATCGCTCTGACGCGCGTGCGATTGATGCCGGCGCCGTCGTCGGCGATGTCGATCACGATGCGCCCGGACCTGTGCGTCGCAGAAAGGCTCACGAGGCCTTCCTCGCGCTTGCCCTTCGCGGCCCGCACCTCGGGCTTCTCGAGACCATGGTCGATCGCATTGCGGATCATATGCGTCAGCGGGTCGGCCAGCCGCTCGATGACGGTCTTGTCGACCTCGGTGCCTTCGCCTTCCGTGACGAGACGCACCTTCTTGCCGGTAGCCGCAGCAACTTCGCGCACCAGACGCGGCATCCGCTGGAACACCGATTTCACCGGCTGCGCGCGGATGGCCATCACGCCTTCCTGGATGTCGCGCGTCAGCTGTTCGAACTCATCGAGGCCGGTTGCGAATTCGGACGAGCGGGAAAGCCCGGCCTCGGCGAGACGCTGCGAAAGCATAGCCTGATTGATCACCAGCTCGCCGACGAGGTTCATGAGCCGGTCAACGCGGTCGAGATCGACGCGGATCGTCTGCTGCGCCTCGGCGTTGCCCGCCTTGTCGCTTCCGTTGGACTTCTCGGCCGCCGCCTTCTCACCCTTGAGTGCTTCCGCACGTGGAGCCGGGACGCGTGGCTCGCTGGCCGCCGCAGCCGGCGCCTCATTCACGGGCGATGCTTGCTCCTCGAACGCAATGACTTCGGCGATCTCGGGCGCGGGCTCGGCGGTCTCCGCGCGGATGCGAGCCAGCAGCGCCTCGATATCGCCGGCCGCACTGTCGGGCACGCTGTCCGCTACGGGTTCGCTCGCTGCGCTCGCAATCGTCAGATCGCAATCGCCGTCGACGAACTCGAATACGGCGCGTACGTCGTCCTCGCCGCTCGCCGTCTGAAGCTTGATGTTCCAGGTGAGATAGGAGCCCTCTGGATCGAGGTCGCTGAGCAGCGGCACCCTTTGCGTATCGCAGGCAACCTCAATCGTGCCCAGCCGCTCCAGCTCGCGCACCAGCACGGCGGGCTCGTTCGCGGTCGCGTACAGGCTGGCGTGCGGCTTGAAGCTTATCGTGAATTCGTTGCCGGCCGGCTCCGGCTCGGCCTCTATGTCATCGAACACCGGCAGCGCCACGGCGACCGGCATGAAGCCGATGTCGTCCACGCTGTCTTCGGGCTCTGCCGCTGCAGACGCGCCGGTACCGCCACTCAGTGCAGCCAGCTCGTCAGTCGCCGTCTGGATGCGCGTTTCGTCCACGGCACCGCCGTCACGTGCCACGCGCACGAGATCGGTGAGGATGTCGGCGGAGCGAAGCAGCGTCTCTATGACCGGAGAGGCTGTCGACAGATGACCCTTGCGAACCTCGTCGAGCACCGTCTCGAACACGTGAGCAAAGCGCACAAGGTCCTCTAGCGCGAACGCACCCGCGCCGCCCTTGATCGAGTGGACCGCACGGAAGACTGCATTGACGATCTCCGGGTCGGAGCCGCCGCTGCCTTCGATCTCGAGCAGACCTGCTTCCAGTTCTGCGAGCTGTTCCTCGCATTCCTGGAAGAAGATAGGTCGCAGTGCATCCATTTCTTTCACGGCAAGCAACCCCGGCTAGTTCAGCCCGACACGCGGCGGATCGCATCCACCAGCTTCACAGGATGAAAGGGCTTTACGATCCATCCGGTCGCGCCGGCACTGCGCGCCCGGCTCTTTTTCTCTGCGTCGCTTTCCGTCGTCAGCACCAGGATCGGCGTTGCCCGGTGCGTCGAATTCCGGCGCACCTGCTCGATGAATCCGAAGCCATCGAGGCGCGGCATGTTGATGTCGGTGATGATGACGTCGGCCGACTGGCCCTTCAGGACCTCCAGACCGTGAACGCCATCCTCAGCCTGCAGCACGTAGTAGCCGGCGTCCTGCAGAGCCAGCAGAAGCATCTCGCGCATGGTGCGAGAGTCGTCGACTGTCAGTACCGTCTTGTTCATCACGCGGGCTCCGCACTTGCCATGTCTTGATCGAATTGAATTCCCAGGAGCGCAGTGCCTGCCAGGAATTCTTCGCTAGGCTTATCGAGACGCAGTTTGACGCCGTCGGCCTTCCACGTTGCCGCCGCCGAGAGCAGCACCTGTAGGCACTGCGCACCGACCCGGCGAACGTGGCTGGCGTCGACACTGAGGTCGGCGCCGCGACGTGTCAGAAACGACTGGGCGAGTGGAGCAGCAGCGGTAAGGTCGAGAACCTCGGGTAGCTGCAGCTTCTTGGACGCGCCCCGACCGCCTCTAGAACTCTTCCCAGTCCTGCTCATTGGCGATCGCCTCCAGCTTCCGCACCGCAGAGGGCACGCCGCGCATCGAGATTGTCTTTAGGGCGGTGCGAGTCTTGGGCTGCGCCGAAGCAGACCTTGTCTCGCGGCGAGCAGGCTCGGCCGCCGGCTCAAGGCCGGTTTCAAAGCGGCCCACGAGGTCGAGAAGCTTCTCGATCTCGCGTGCGAGGCCGTGGCTTGCAGCCGTGGTCTCCTCGACGACCGCAGCGTTCTGCTGCGTCACGTGATCCATCTGGCTGACGCCGGTATTGATTTCCTGCAGCCCGAGCGACTGCTCCTTCGCGCCGGCCGCGATCTCGGAGACGATCGTGTTGATCTCCGTGACCTCGGTCATGATGCGCTCGAGCGCATGACCCATCTGCCCCACCAGATCGACACCTTGCTCGACCTGTTTGGTCGATGCCGAGATGAGACCCTTGATCTCCTTGGCAGCTTCGGCTGAGCGCTGTGCGAGAGCACGCACTTCCGAAGCCACGACGGCGAACCCTCGTCCCGCCTCTCCCGCACGCGCGGCTTCGACACCGGCATTGAGCGCCAGCAGGTTGGTCTGGAAGGCGATCTCGTCGATGACGCCGATGATGTGGCTGATCTGCTGCGATGAGCTTTCGATGTCGCCCATCGCGGCAATCGCCTGACGCACGACCCGGTCGCTCTTCTCCGCATCGGATTTCGCAGACGCGACGACTTCGCGGGCATGGCCGGCGCCGTCGGCGGTCTTCTTCACTGTTGCCGTGATTTCGTCCAGTGCTGCGGCCGTCTGCTCAAGGCTTGCTGCCTGCTGCGCAGTGCGGCGCGATTGATCGTCCGCAGCGGTGGAAATCTCCGTCGTTGCGAAGCGGATCGCCTGCGTGCTGGATGCGATCGTGACCAGTGCGTCCTGAAGGCTGGAAGCCGTCGTGTTGAAGTCGTGACGGATCTTCTCGTAGTCCTCAGAGAACGGCGTATTGAGCCGGAACGTGAGGTCGCCCTTCGAGAGGCGCTCGAGCGCAGCGGAGAAGTCCCGCATGAACGTGTTGTGCGCTTCGATGTAGAACTGGCTCTCCGCCTCTTGCTTGATGCGCTGCTCCTCGCCGGCAAGGCGCGCGGCCTCTGCCTCACGTTCGAGGCGCTGCTTCTCGAGTGCAGCCTGTTTGAACGTCTGCACGGCAACCGCCATTAGTCCGATCTCGTCGGAGCGGTTGAGCGCGGGAACGTCGATGTCGTTGTTGCCCGCTGCAAGTCCATTGACTGCGGTCGTGATCTGGCCGAGCGGCCGGGCGATCATGCGCGACAGCCACCATCCGGCCAGCAGAGCCATTCCCACTGCGAGGAGGCTGCCGACAAGCTGCGTGACGTGGGAATAATAGAGAGCGCTGTGAAGCTCGCCGACCGCCTTGTTCAGCGCGGTATCGGCCTTTTCCTGCGCTGATGTCGCCGAGCCGAGGAATTCCTCGAAGGCGCCGCTGGCGTCAGCGCCAGTGCCGAGCTGCTTGCGCCACGTGGTGGCTGCTCGCTGCATGGCGTCGATTTCCGATCCGATACCCGCCTTCTCGAAATGCTCGTTGGCCATCCGCTGCGCTGCAGACATTTGATCGTCGAAGCGACGCATCGCCTGCGCGGCTTCCTCGGACGATCCGTGCGCGCGCTGCGCGTCGTAGATCTGCGAGGTGGCGCTGACGAGATGTTTGTTGAGGCTTGTGGCCGACGCGACATCGCTCGTCGCGTGGTCGATTGAGAGGAGGGTGAAAAAGAATGCGGCTGCCGTTGCTACGAAGACAACAAACACACACGCTAGTCCCAACGCGATTTTGCGTGAGACCTTCAAATTGGCGAGCAACATTGTACCGGCGGGCCTCTTTGTTCGCAGTTTGCGGAACATACCGGGCTCGCACCGGCATGGCAGAGCGGCATCATGCTCTTTGGCGGCGCGCTAATGGGCCATCCAATCTGCCATCCCACGAATATAGGAGAGTAATGCTAACAAGGAATTAGTCGCGCACGTTCGCATCGCGATTGAGGCCAGATCCGCCGTCGGAATTTCTGACCCGCAACGAATTGCGTAGCGACGCGAGCGCTCTCTAAGAAGGGCGCGCTGTTCACCCGAAGCATCGCTTGCGTCACACGGAGCAAGCGCCGCGAAGCGGCAACGGCCCAAGGGGCCGCGCGCCCAATGGCGCGGCCATCAACTCGCGCGACACCAGCCGCGCACAACGCTTCTCTCAGCTTGCGTCACCCGAAGAAAGCGCTGCCGAAGGCGGCAAGGGCGCAAGGCGCCCCGGCGCGAGCGCTGGCTCTCAACTCGCGCGACACTAGCCGCACACAAAGCTTCTCTCAGCTCGCGTCACACCAGAAAAACCGACCGCACACAAAGCTTCTCTAAGCTCGTGTCGCTTCACCGATTATGCGCGCAGTCGTTGAAGAGCTTCCAGACCTGCGGCGTGCCATCCTCCATCGCCTTCTTGAAGAGGAAGTCGCAGTCGTTCGGCTGCTGCGAGCCCGAGTTGTTGGGGGGCGTCTGCAGCAGATCGTTGTAGTCCATGTTGATCCAGGGCATCGCGCCGGCTGCCCACGGATTGCGGTGGCCCGGCACGGGACCATAGCCGCCGCCACCGGGGCCGTAGCCGCCATTCGGCGGTCCGTAATTGTGACTGCCCGGACCCCAGCCGCCGCCACCCTCGCGACCGCCACCGCCGTATCCGCCATAGCCGCCGAAGCCGGCGCCGCCACCATCACGGCCGCCGCCACCACCGCCGCCGCGCGCTTCCGCTACGGAGACGAGCGCGGCCAGGCACACCGCAACGCCCAAACTCATGGCCAGCACCGGCTGCAGCTTCTTCATGTTCGCTCTCTCCACAATCCGATATCGGCTAACGTGCCGACACTGGACTACATTGGCCGAAAGCCATGAAAACTCGCTGAAATACTGTCTTCACCGTTGCTGTTGGATTGCTACGTTGCGTTAAGCCCCCGGCCGCCGCCGAAGCGCGCCGCCGCTCAGGCGCGATGATAGGGGTGCCCGGAGAGGATCGTCGTGGCGCGATAAAGCTGCTCGATGAGCACCGCGCGCGCGATCCCGTGCGGCAAAGTCATCGCACCGAGCGACAGCTTCAGGACGGCGGTCGATGCAACCTCGGCGCCATGGCCGTCAGGGCCGCCCACCAGAAACGCTAGACCCTTGCAGCCCGATTGGCGTCGCTCGGCGATCCATTTGGCGAATGCCTCGCTCGACAGCGCTTTCCCGCCCTCGTCGAGCACGACGTGCTGGCTCGCACTGGCGGCAGCCTTCATTAGCCGCGCGGCCTCGTCGGCCTTCCGCGACTCTGCGACGGCAGCGCGGCTCTCGGTCAGCTCAGTGATGGAGAGAGGCCCAAGCCCCAGCGAGCGGCCAGCCGCATCGAAGCGCTTGGCATAGCGCGCGCACAGCTCGGCCTCGGCGTCCTTGAGACGCCCAATTGCAGCAACGATCAATCGCATCACTGCTCGTCCCGCCGGGCGCGCGCTGGTTGCCGGCCACGCCCAGCCGTAACGCTTACTTCGCGGCGCCCGGGGTTGTCCGGGCGCTCGTCAGTGCGCAGTTGTCGGATCGACCGGCCTGTCCGCCGACCACATCTTTTCGAGGTTGTAGAACTCGCGAACCTCGTCGCGGAACACGTGGACGATGATGTCGCCGGTGTCGATCAACACCCAGTCGCAAGCTTCCAGGCCCTCGACGCGAACGCGTCCGAGTCCCTGCTCCTTGAGCTTTTTGGCTATCTGCTCGGCCACGGAGCCGACGTGCCGGTCTGACCGGCCGGTGGCGATCACCATGAAGTCGCCGATCGAAGTCTTTCCTGCCAGATCGATCGTCTTGATGTCCTCGGCTTTTGCTTCGTCGAGCCAGTGGACGATCTCTTGGACTAGGGTCGCCGTCTTCTGTCCTTCTGACAGAAGCTCGGCACGAGGCGCGCCACTACGGGCACCCTCAAGTGCGGTTCGCATCGTGTGCTCGTTGTCCTTTCCTCATGTACCCCTCGGGGCATGTGCCTTGGTGCTCGCACGGTCTTAGCACTTAAGGCTCTTCCGCGGAGGGGCACTGCCTGCCCTTCCTACGACGCAAAACATAAGGCCGGATCACCTATTCCAGCAATAGTTAATGCACGGAAAGCTTTTCTATATGCAACGCGTGTTTGTCAGAAATAGTACTTATTCCATCAGGTTACGAGCGCGAGTCGCCTGTTCTCAAGGCGGTAGATGACGCCTCCGAAAGGCGCGTGCTGAGCAAGGTCCACGCCGGCGGCTTTGTCCCGGGAAGGCTAGCGGCATCGCTTTCGCGGATGCGAAATCTGGCGAGGCGCGCACCCGCCGGCGACGATAACGCCTTGAGCCGCCAGCCCGGACGGTCGACCACCGCGATCGGCACCAGGTCCGCGATTTCGCGCCAGTGCTGCCAGCGATGGAAGGTTGCGAGGTTGTCGGCCCCCATCACCCAAACGAAGTCCACCCCCGGCAGACGGCGCGTCAGAAACTTGATCGTGGCGAAGGTGTAGGGGCTGCCGAGCGCCTCTTCGAAGCCGGTCACCTTGATGCGCGGGTCCGAGATCAGCCGGCGGCTCGCGGCCATGCGCTCATCGAGCGGAGGAAGGCCATCTCCGCTCTTGAGCGGGTTGCCCGGTGTCACCATCCACCACAGCTGGTCGAGCTCCAGGCGTCTCAGCGCCGTCACCGCGCAGAGCGCATGGCCCTCGTGCGGCGGATTGAAAGTGCCTCCCATCAGGCCGACGCGCTGACCCGCATAAGCGAGTGGCAGAAGCGGGCGGCTCGGTTGGCGGCTATCGGGGGCTTCGCGCATCAGTTTCCGGCGGTCGATGACGTTCGTCGCGATTGTATCGGTTCACCCCCTCAGAGACAGGAAATTTCCCGGCCGCCGAAAGCAATAGACATCGTTCGACATGCAACGCTGGTAACGCGCCAGTTATGTTTATTCTGGCATTTCTCTCTCTCCGGTCGGTGCCGCCGACTGCTGGCGGCAGGAGAGAGTGTATGCGTAGACGGCAATTCCTGCTCTCGGCTGCCTCGCTTGCGGGAGCTGCCAGCCTCGCACGCACTCCTGCCTTCGCCGCGGGTGAGACGGACGGCCACGCGGTTCCCCATCTGCTCGACAGCTTTCTTGCGCTCCCCGGTGCCAAGAGCGCCCAGGTCGACGTCGACGAGCCGTCGAGCCCCTGGCGCGTGACGTATCAGCCGGACGCGCAATTGTTCTGCGGCAGCTGCTTCAAGACCTTCGTGCTCGCCACCTACTTGCGCGATGTGGAGGCGGGTAAGCTCGACGAGCACGAGCAGCTTGCCCTCGACGACGGCGTGCGCTCGCTCGTCAGCCCGGTCTTCGCCAATCTAACCGGCACCACCGAAGCGCGCAGCGCATTGGAAGCCATGATCGCTCACAGCGACAACACGGCGACCGACATGGCCATGAAGCGTGTGACCCCCGAGAAGGTGCGCGCATTCATCGCCGAGGCGGGACTTACCAAGGCTCAGATCCCCGACTCGACGCGCAGCTTCTTCTCCTACCTGACAGGGGCTCCCGCCGGCGTGGATCTCGGTTGGAAAACCGTCAAGGCGATCGCCGACGACGATAAGTACGACACTGCGAAGTTTCGTCCCGCGCTCAACGACGTCGAGACAATGGCCGTCCCGGCCTCCGAATTCGTCGCGTACTACAAGCGCGCCTTGAAGGGCGACTATTTCAAGAAGCCGGAGACGCTGGTCGAGTTCAAGCGCATCCAGGCCATGGCTGACGCCATTGCGCTCGTCGTGCCGCCCGACACGCCCGCCTACATGAAGGGCGGTTCGATCGATTGGAACGGCTTTCACTGCCTGGCTCTCGCCGGCCAGATGATCGTGCGCGACGTACCCGTCACCGTCGGCTTCAT
The DNA here is from genome assembly GCA_964493785.1 of uncultured Hyphomicrobium sp. GTDB lineage: Bacteria > Pseudomonadota > Alphaproteobacteria > Rhizobiales > Hyphomicrobiaceae > Hyphomicrobium_A. The sequence continues at coordinate 116,053 of CAZBPM010000011.1, forward strand.
GCACAACTGGACCGACGCCGACGGCGACGCGCAGAAAACGACAGTCGCATATAAGGACGCGGTCGGCGACGTGCTGAACAAGGTCAACAAGCGTTTGCTGGAGGCGCGTTCCTAGGTGCTGACAACCGAGAACGTGCTGGCGACAAGCGTGCTCGCACTTTTTCTTTGCGGAGCGCCAGGCGGCGGCGTGCTCGCGGACAGCGCGGAAGATGCCATTCGAGCCACGTTGAAGAAATGGACGTCGGACTTCAACAGCAAGGAAGTCGGCGAGGTGTGCAAGCTATTTGCGCCCGAACTTCGCTACGATTTCCGCGGTTATCCCGAACGCGGCTATGACGACATCTGCACCCTTCTGCACCGTTCACTGCGCGATGAAAGCAAGCGGTACGCCTACGATCTCGATGTCCGCGAGGTCATCGTCTCGGGCGATCTCGCGGTTGTCCGCCTCGCCTGGACGCTCAACGTCACGCTGGCGAACGGCCAGCTCGTGACGACCACAGAGCCGGGAATGGATGTCCTGCGCAAACAGGACGATGGCACGTGGAAGATCATCCGCTACATCGCCTACGAGCTGCCGGAAAAGCCGGGACGGCAAAAGGAATAGAATTCGATCGAACTTGGGTGGGGACAAAAGCGTTACTGCTGCTGAGGTCGATAAAGGAGTGTGTTCCAATGAAGACCAAGTTGATGATCGCCGTATCCACTTTGATGCTAGCCGGACCTGCTTTCGCTCAGGAACCGTTGGAGAAATCCGGAACGGCTCCCACCACGACGCAGAATGCACCCGCGCCGTCGCCCGCAACTCCCGAGCCGCTCGACAACGCCGGCACCGCTCCCGCGGGACAGGCTGCACAGACAACCCCAGCTCCGTCGGCTACTGAACCTCTCGACAAGGCCGGCACGAGCGGACAGCAGACTGCAACGTCTCCGGATGTCGGTCTCATCGTCGTCAGTGAGCTGCGCGAATCCGAGGACGACAAGAAGATGGTCGGTCCTCTGAGCGCCACCGTCGATCAGGTCGAGGACATGGACATCTTCGATGCGAACGGCAAGAAGATCGGCGAGGTTGACGCCGTGCTTGAGGATAAGGCTGGCAACATCAAGGGCGTCGCCGTTGAATATGGTGGCTTCCTCGGCATTGGTTCGAAGGGCGCAGTGATCACCTTCGATCGCATGAAGACCAAGGACGGTAACATCGTCGTTGATCTGACCGAAGATGACCTGGCCGGCCTGCCCGCCTGGAACGACTGATTTTTGTAGTTCAGTATTTCAAAGCGCCTCGCGCGGATTGCGTCCGCGCGGGGCCGCTCCGTGTAAACACTGTTTTAGCCATCAGCTCAGGTGGCACAAGTTTGATCAGTCGCGGTCATTCGATAGGCAATTGGCTCGCTCTTGTGCAGTCCAGCGCGCAATTCAGCGCTGTGAGGAACAAATCCTTCGAGCGGGCGGTCGATAATGCCCAACAATTATCAGACGCACGCTGAGCAGTTCTCCCGCTCGTATATCGAGGCAATCGTTTGTTTAGCGCCGCCTGCGCACGCTCGCCGTTGGGGTCATAAGGCGGCGAACGAAGACGATGGCAGGAACGGACGATCAATTGCCCACAGGCGGCGGGAACGCCGGGGGAACCTATGGCTTTGCACGCGATATGCTGCAGCGAGCATCAGCAGGCTGCGCCAGCGTACTGGCTGGGCTGAATTCGAGCCGCACCAAGATTAACAAAGCGCGTGCCGTAGCGGACGCCGCCATCGCCAACGCCACCAAGGCGCACGAGCGCCTGCGCGCGGCGCTTGAAATCCTGCCGCAGGGCATCGTGTTCCTCGACAACGAGGGGCGCTACATCCTCTGGAACCAGAAATACACGGACATCTACAAGCGTAGCGCCGATCTCTTCAAAGTCGGTGCTCGCCTCGAAGATACCTTGCGCGTCGGTGTCACCCGCGGCGATTATCCCGATGCCGTCGGCCGCGAGGAAGAGTGGATCAAGCAGCGCCTGGATCTCCTCTACAATCCTGGCGTGCCACACGAGCAGTTCCTGTCGGACGGCCGCTGCATACTCATCGAGGAACGCAAGACGAGCGACGGTGGCGTCATCGGCTTGCGCATGGACATCACTGCTCTCAAGCAGCGCGAGGCATCGTTCCGACTGCTCTTCGACGAAAATCCTGTGCCCATGTTCGTCATGGATAGGGAGACGCAGGGCTTCATCGCCGCCAACGCGGCCGCCCAGGCCCACTACGGCTACACCCTCGCGCAGTTGCTCGACCTGAAGCTGCACGACCTCCGCATCGAGCATGACGAGCGGGTCGATGGCGCTGCCAGCCCGCTTGAGACGGAAGTCATCACCTCCAAGCATGCGACCAGCGACGGGCGCACGATCGAAGTGGTCGTCTTCTCGCGCATGCTGGATTATGAGGGCGTCCCCGCGGTCCTCATCGCCGTCGTCGACATCACCGAGCGCAAACTTGCAGAGGCGCGCATCGCCTTCATGGCGCACCACGACGCGTTGACCGAGCTGCCCAACCGCGTGCTGTTCCGGCAGCACATGACCGATGCGCTCGCTCAGCGTGGCCGCATGGGCGGCTTTGTCGGCACGCTGTGTATCGATCTCGATAACTTCAAGCTGGTCAACGACACGCTGGGTCATCCGATCGGCGACCGCCTTCTTCAGGACGTTGCACAGCGCATAATGCGTGTCATCCGTTCACGCGACATGGCTGCCCGTCTTGGCGGCGACGAGTTCGCGGTGCTCGTTGCCGAGGCCAAGTCCCCGCTGGAGCTGGCCATGCTTGCACAGCGCCTGATCGATGCGGTGAGCGAGCCCTACATGGTCGAAGGGCATGCGCTCACGGTCGGCGCGACTATCGGCATTGCCGTCGCCCCGACTGACGGTGAGGACGCAGATCGCCTCCTGCGCAACGCCGACCTCGCCCTGTATCGCGGAAAATCGGACGGCAGGTCGACGTTCCGCTTCTTCGAGCCGGAGATGGATGCCAAGGCACAGGCTCGTCGTCAGCTCGAAACCGACCTTCGCTCCGCCATCGCGGCGGAGACACTTGAGGTCCACTACCAGCCGCTGGTCGATCTCACGAACAACGACGTCATCGGCTTCGAGGCACTGCTGCGCTGGCCGCACGCCACGCGCGGCTTTGTTCCCCCGTCCGAGTTCGTGCCCCTGGCGGAAGAAACCGGGCTCATCACCGCGCTCGGCAACCTCGTATTGAAGCGCGCCTGCATCGACGCCAGCTATTGGCCAGAGCACATAAAGCTGGCCGTCAATCTTTCGCCTATGCAGTTCCGCTTCGGCAACGTGTTCGCCAACGTCAAGGACGCGCTCAAGGTATCCGGGCTTGCGCCCAATCGGCTCGACCTGGAGATCACCGAAAGCGTCCTGCTCGATCGCACCGATCAGGTGATCGCGCATCTGCACGCGCTGCGCGCACTGGGCGTCAGAATCTCAATGGACGACTTCGGCACCGGCTACTCTTCGCTGAGCTATCTGCGGTCCTTCCCGTTCGACAAGATCAAGATCGACCGGTCCTTCGTGCACGACCTGCAGGGTAATCCCGGAACGCTCGCCATCGTTCGCGCGATACTCGGCCTCGCAACCGGCCTCGATATGAAAGTTGTCGCCGAGGGCATCGAGACTCAAGCCGACCTCGCATGCCTCGCAGCCGAGGGCTGCAAGGAGGGGCAGGGCTTCTACTTCAGCGAGGCACGCCCGCAGGCAGAAGTGATAAGGCTGCTGGCCGATCAGCAGGAGCGCCGTGTCGCCTGATCGGGCGGCTACTTTCTCTCACGGGCAAGGAGCGCGCGTTTGCGCTCGACGCCCCAGCGGTAGCCAGTGAGCTTGCCGTCGCCGCCCACGACGCGATGGCAGGGCACGGCTACCGCAACTGGATTGGCCCCGCACGCCGCTCCCACGGCACGCACCGCGCTGGGCTTTCCGATCCGCCGCGCGATGTCGCCATAAGTGGCCGTCTCGCCGAGCGGGATGTCGCGCAACGCCGACCAGACCAGATGCTGGAACGCAGTGCCTCGTATATCCAGCGGTAGGGCGGCGGCCTTCTCGGGCATCTCTATACCGGCGACGACCTCGGCCAGCAGCGGACCTAGACTGTCACCGGCTTCGCTCAGCGCGGCGTTGGGAAAGCGCTGGGCAAGCTCGCCCCGCAGCGCATCCTCGTCATCGCCCAAAAAGATGGCGCACACGCCAACGTCGGTCGTGCCGGAGAGCACCAGCCCCAGCGAGCTGCGCGCGATGGCATACCGAATGCTCATGCCACGCCCGCCCGCGCGAAAAATCTGCGGCGCCATTCCCAGTGCATGTCGCGCGCCCTCGTAGAAGCGGCTGCTCGATTGAAATCCGGCCGCATAAGCCGCGTCGGTCACCGACACGCTGTTCCCGAGCGCGGTGCGCGCTCGCTCGTTGCGGCAGGCGTTGGCGTAGGCTTTCGGCGTGACGCCGGTCACCGCCTTGAACAACCGCTGAAAGTGGAAGCGGCTGAGCCCGGCCGTCGCGGCCAGCGCTTCCAGATCGGGGGCCGTGTCCGCATTCTCGATCTGCCGGCAGGCGGCGGCGATCAACTTTGCCCGTGCGTCGCCGCGAGCATCATTCCGCGGCCTGCACCGCTTGCACGCCCTGAACCCGGCAGCCTCTGCGTCGTCGCACGTCGCATGAAAACGCACGTTTCCCCTCAGAGGCCGGCGCGCGCTGCACGAGGGACGGCAATAGACGCCGGTCGTCGCCACCGAATAGTAGAAGGTGCCGTCGCTCGTCGCGTCGCGATCGAGCACCGCCTGCCACCGCGTCGCGTCCGTCGGCGTGCCGGCGGTGCCGGTGCTGGCGGCAAGGGTTGCTTTGATGGTCGTCCGTTTCATGCCGGGAGCATAGCGCATGGGCTATCTGGCGCATCCCGTTCCTTGCGCACCAATCCACCGCGCCGTCAGGGCGACGTAGCGCCGGCAGAGGCGGCCACGCCTAGCCCGGCCAGCCCTTTGTCCATCTCGTTACCCATCATTTTCTTGCCGTTGAAGACGACGCAGATCGCCTTGGCGATGAAGTTCTGCTCGCCGCTCATGCGCCACGTCACGTGCGTGCGCTCGCCCTCCGGCTTCAGCTCGAACTTCGAGCTGCTCGTGTTCTCGAACGGCTTTGAGAAATCGACCCTGATATCGACGGCCTCGTCCGGCCGGCTATCGACGATCGTCATGCTGCCTTCGCCGATCTTTTCGTTGCCGGACCACTTGAACGACGCCCCTTTGCCGCTGGCAGGACCTTCGAACGCGATCTTCGCATTTGGGTCGATCTTGGCCCATGGCGACCACGCATCCCAGCGGTGCAGGTCGTCGATCTGCGCAAATACCTTCGAGGGCGGGGCGTTCACGGTCAACTGTCGCTCGACCACGAGCACGTCGGGCTGCATCGCGACGTATGCGGCGAATGCAGCGATGACCACGACAAGGCCAGCCAAAATCTTTTTGAACATGCGAACCCTCTAGCGCTTTTAAGGCTCGCCTGTGCCAGCTCATTCTGGCGACACGGCGACCGTCGCAGCGTGGCCGTCTTTAGCGCGTCCGACGCGTGGTTGCGCGATCAAACGCTTCCTGCTCCGCCTGTGAGCACCAAGGATTGCCGTAATACCCGAACCGAGCGTTGAGCCGCGTGCAATCCTTGACCACCGGAGCCGGCTTCCACGCCGGTGCCTTGGTCCGCTTGCCCGCTTCGGCATCGGCCGAATATAGGCCGGCGCCTGCTAGGGCGAGCGCCAGGAGAATGAGAGGTCGCATCGGCGGTCTCCTTCGAGTTTAGCTGGGCCGGATCTGGCCGTTCCCCCGCACGAGATATTTGAAGCTCGTCAGTTGCTCGACACCGACCGGCCCGCGCGCATGCAGCTTGCCCGTCGCGATGCCGATCTCGCCGCCGAAACCGAACTCGCCGCCGTCGGCGAACTGCGTCGAAGCGTTGTGCAGCACGATCGCCGAGTCGACTTCGCGCATGAAGCGATCGGCGGTCTCGTCGTTGGCCGTGATGATCGCGTCGGTGTGCTGCGTGCCATAGCGCGCAATGTGCCCGATCGCCCCCTCGACGCCATCGACGACCTTCGCCGAAATGATCGCGTCAAGATACTCAGTCGACCAGTCCGCATCATTCGCTGGCTTGACGCGGGCGTCGGCTTTCTGTGCCGTTTCATCGCCGCGCACTTCGCAACCGGCATCGAGCAGTGCCGAAACCAGCGTCGGCAGAAACTGCGCCGGCGCCGCGCGATCTACCAGTAGCGTCTCGGTGGAGCCGCATACGCCCGTCCGCCGCATCTTCGCGTTGATGGCGACGGCTACCGCCATCTCGAGATCGGCATCCTTGTCGACATATGTGTGGCACAGCCCTTCCAGGTGCGCGAACACCGGAACGCGGGCTTCCTTCTGCACCCGCTCGACCAAGCTCTTGCCGCCCCGCGGCACGATCACGTCGATGGCGCCGTCCAATCCTGTCAGCATGTGTCCCACGGCTGCCCGATCGGGCGTCGGCACGAGCTGGATCGCAGCCTCGGGGAGGCCCGCACTCTTTAGTCCGGCAACCAGCGCCGCATGGATTGCCTGCGCCGAGTTGAGACTTTCTGAGCCGGCACGCAGGATCGCGGCATTCCCGGCCTTCACCGCCAATGCCCCAGCATCGGCCGTCACGTTCGGACGGCTCTCGAAAATGATGCCGATTGTGCCAATCGGCACGCGCACGCGCTGCAGCGTCAGCCCGTTGGGCCGCGTCCACTCCGCCAGCACCGTGCCGACGGGGTCCGCTAGCTCGGCGATTTCATCGACGCCGTCCGCCATCGCCGCAATCCGCGCCTCGTTGAGCAGCAGGCGGTCGATGAAAGCAGCAGGGCGCCCGGCGGCACGCGCGGCCGCAAGGTCTTTCTCATTCGCCGCTAAGATGGCCGGTGCCGCCTCGCGCAACGCCTTCGCCGCAGCGTGCAGGGCTTCCGACTTCGCACCCGGACTGGCCAGCGCCAACTGACGCGAAGCCTCACGCGCGCGCCTGCCGATGGCCAGCATCGTGTCCTCGGTCGATGTATCGATGCGTGCGGGGCTGTTCATGCGCTCCAGTGTCCCGATTCCGAGGTTCGCCGGCCTCTAGCTCCGATGCAGGGCCATGTCGTCCCGGTGGATCAGCTCATCACACCGCGACACCCCTAATATAGTGGCGATCTCCGAGCTTTTCTTGCCGATGATGCGCTCGGCGTCCGTGCGGGTGTAGGCGATGAGGCCACGCCCAAGTTCCCGGCCATCCGGCGCCCGAATGACCACGGCATCGCCCCGCTGGAAATGACCCTCGACCTTCGAGACTCCCGCTGGGAGCAGGCTCTTGCCGGCCGCAAGCGCCGTCATGGCCCCGGCATCGACATAAACGTAGCCCTTCGGCTCGAGCTGGCCGGAGATCCAGCGCTTTCGCGCCGTGATCGGGTCCGAATGGGCGAGGAACCACGTGCAGGGCGCCCCTTCCCCAATAGAGCGCAGCGGGTTCATCACCTTGCCGCTGGCGATGACCATGTGCGTTCCCCCGCCGAGCGCGATCTTCCCCGCCTCGACCTTGGTCTTCATGCCGCCCTTGGACAGCTCCGTGCCGACGTCGCCAGCCATCGCCTCGATCTCGGGCGTGACCGAGGTCACGATATCGAGCCGCACCGCATTGGCGTTGGCATTGGGCGGAGCCGTATAAAGCCCGTCGATGTCGGACAGCAGCACCAGGCAATCGGCCGACACCATGGAGGCAACGCGCGCCGACAGCCGGTCGTTGTCGCCGTAGCGGATTTCGGCGGTTGCCACCGTGTCATTCTCGTTGACCACCGGCACCGCCTTCAGCTCGAGGAGCGTCTCGATGGTGTGGCGGGCGTTGAGATAGCGCGTGCGCTCCTCGGTGTCCCCGAGTGTCAGCAGGATCTGCGCCGCAACGAGACCGCGCGCGCCGAACATCTCCTGGTACGCGTGAGCGAGGCTGATCTGGCCCACCGCCGCCGCCGCCTGGCTCTGCTCCAGCTCCAGCGGACCCTTCGGCAACTTCAGCGTGTGGCGGCCGAGCGCGATGGCGCCTGACGACACCAGCACCACCTCTTTGCCGGCACGCGTGAGGGCCGCGACGTCGTCCAGTAGCGAGGCGAGCCATTCCGCCTTAAGCGTGCCGGTGGCGCGGTCGGTCAGCAGCGCCGACCCGATCTTGACGACCACGCGCCGGGCATTGGTCCACTCGTCGCGCACGGCGCTCGTGGAGGCTGTTTTTGCTTCAGTCATCATGGTTTGCGCTTGCAGGTCGGGCTTCACGAAAGGTTTGAGCCAGCCTGATAGCCCAGCCGGGCCAAAAGCGGTAGCCTTCCCCCAAAAAAGCGGGCCGACAGGCCCCAGAGATTAGGGGCCGACAGGCCCTGAGCGTGGCGCTGAATAAAGAAAAGCTGCCCTTGCGGGGCGGCGCGTCGACGCTCGGGGGAAGCCCAATGACCAGACTTCGCAGCCTGCTCGCTCAATTGCTATCGCTCGTGGCTATCGCCGCGTCGTTCGCGCCCTGCGCCATGGCCGGTGCCGCAGCGCCGGACACGGCACCCCCGGCGGTCGTTTTCAAGGGCCACACCGCCGACCTCGGCAGTGCGGCCTACAGTCCTGACGGCACCAGGGTCGTGACCGCATCGAGCGATCACACGGCGCGCATATGGGACGCCCAATCCGGCGCCGAACTCATGAAACTCGAAGGACACTCCGAGGCGGTCCGCAACGCCGCTTTCAGTCCTGACGGCAAGCGTATCGTCACCGCCTCGCGTGACGGCAGCGCCAAGATCTGGGATGTGACCAGCGGCGCCGCCATGCAGACGCTCGAGGGCCACGCCGGCATGCTGGAGTACGCCGCATGGAGCCCCGACGGCACGCGCGTCGTCACGGCATCCCGGGACAAGCGAGCGACGGTCTGGGATGCCTCCAGCGGCAAGGTCGTCGCCGAGCTGCTCGGCCATACCAGCCCCGTGATGCGGGCCGTCTTCAGCCCCGACGGCAAGCGCGTCGTGACCGCATCGACCGACAAGACCGCCCGCATTTGGGATGCAGCGACCGGAGCCCCGCTCGCAACCCTGATGGGTCACCAGCGCATGGTCCTTGGCGTGCAATTCGACGCCAAGGGTGAGCGCGTTGCCACCGCCGGCAGCGACGAGACCGGCGCCATCTGGAACGCCAGCACGGGCGAACGGCTGGCAACCCTCAGCGGCCACGAGCGTGGCGTCCTGCATATCGAGTTCAGCGCCGACGGAAGCCGCATCCTCACCACATCGAGCGACCGGACCGCGCGCATCTGGGATGCCAGCAACGGCGCCTTGCTGTTCACGCTGGGCGGCCACGGACGCCCGGTCATGGATGGTGCCTTCAGTCCGGACGGCAAGCTCGCGGCGACGGCGTCCCACGACAAGAACGTACGAATCTGGGATGTAGCCAGCGGCAAGCTCCTGGCGACACTGCCGACCGGCGGCAGCGAGGTGCAGACGGTGGCCTTCAGCCCCAACGGCACCCACATCCTCGCGGCCTCGTTCGACGGACAGGCGCGCATTTGGGATATCTCAAGCTACAAGCCGAAGTGAGAATGCATGTCTGAAGTCGTCCACATCTACGAGAACAACGCCGCTGCCTTCGACCAGGACCGCGGCCGCCAGCTCATGGAGGCGAATTACCTCGATGCGCTGCTGACTGCGCTCGCGCCAACGCGCCGTGTGCTCGACGTCGGCTGCGGCGCGGGGGAGCCTATAGCCCGCTACCTGATCGACAACGGCTGCACCGTGACCGGCATCGACGCGGCATCCGCGATGACGGCGCTATGTGCCACCCGCTTCCCCGCCATGACGTGGATCACCGCCGACATGCGCGGGCTGAACCTTGGCGCGCGCTTCGACGCCATCGTCGCCTGGGACAGCTTCTTTCATCTCACGTGCGAGGCGCAGAGAGAGATGTTCCCGACCTTCCGCGATCATATCGCGCCCGGCGGCCTGCTGCTGTTCACGTCGGGACCCCGGCACGGCGAGGCCATCGGCGAGCTGTTTGGAGAGCGCCTCTATCACGCCAGCCTGTCGGCCGACGAATACCGCAGCCTGCTGGATGAGAACGGCTTCGACGTGCGCATCCACGCGATCGAGGACCCCGATTGTGGTGGTCACACGGTCTGGATGGCGCAGTCCCGCAGCTAGTCGGCTGCGCGGCGCACTTCCATCGCAAGAAGCGTCAGGCTGATGCCCTGCAGCAGCAGCGCGGCGCCGACGATGGTGCCGAGCGTCCAACCTGCAGACGACGGCAGGTCGAACAGGATCAGCAGGCCCGCGACAATCGAAATCACCGCCGAAAGGACCAGCCAGCGACGGCTCGCGACATCGCCGACGCCGCCGCCGACCATAAGCGACGTGATGCCCTGCGCCACCAGTGTCGCGGCGACGATCATCGTCAGCGAGAGCAGGCCCACAGTCGGATAGACGAAAATCAGTATGCCGCCGATGATGAAGATCGCGCCGCCCAGGATCTGCCAGCCTGCATGGCTCCAGTCGCCGGCCTTGATCCCGTGCATGAGCTGAAAGATGCCGGCCGCGACCATCGCCGCGGCGATCCAGATCTCGGTCGTCAGCGAGGCCGTCACCACGCCCATCGGCGTCGTCAGGATGAGGAAGCCGAACAGCATGAGCACGATGCCGAGGGCCAGCAGCCAGCCCCAGCTCTGATGCAGCTTCGAGCGCAGTCCCTTGGTCTCGGTCATCGATAGCCCCACGGCGAGTGTCTGGTTGCCCGCGGGATAGCATGTCATCTGCCTATTTTTTGCTAACCGGCGTCCTGTCGGCCGGTAATGCGGCAAGGATCTGCCGTGCCGCCGACGCGCCCCCGAGAATAGCGCCCGTGTAGCCGCCGCAACCTGCAAACGCCGACGCGAGATAAAGCCCTTCGACGGGCGTCTTCGGCGAACGCCCCGTCCCGCCCCAGATATGTCCCTGAGGCGGCAGCGGTGCAAAGCCGTAGACCGCGCCTGCCGGCGTTCCGAGGTAGCTGTTCATCGTCACCGGCGTGCTGAAAACCGAGGTGACGACGCTTTCCGCGAAGCCTGGATATGCGCGATCGAGCGCCGTGATCAGAGCCGATCGCCACAGCACCCGCTTGGCCTCGTAGTCTTCCACCCCCAAGCTCTGCCAGTTTTCGATCCGGTCCGCGCCGACGACCGACACCGGATAAGGCGCACCCGTAACGCCGCTGTCGATGGCGGCGTAGTTGACCACGGCGATCGGCGGCATCGCCTCGCCGGGTGCACCCGCCATGATTTCTGCGCCGCGCTTGTAGTCCGACAGTGTGCGCATCCACTCCGGCAGCAGCATCGTTGCATAGGAGGTCACCCCCAGGTTCTGCGGCGGCTCCGAAAGACCGATGGTGGCCGAGAACAACGAGATCGACAGCGCCTGAGAGGCGTACGGCGCAAAGAACTTCTCGCGCACCGGCTGCGGCAGCATCTCCGCCACGACGGTGGGCGCTGCGTTCCCCACGACGACACCCGCGTGGGCCTCGACGCGGCCGCTACCGTCCTTCGCGACGTGGGCAATGCCATATGGGCGCCCGTGGTCGTCGACCAGAATTTCGCTCACCCGCCGGCGCAGCAGCAGCTCGCCACCCGCACTGCGAAACGCTTTCGCCAGTGCGTTGCTCAGCCGCTGCGAGCCACCCTGCACATAGCGTCCGCCCGAGCCGATGTAGCCGCCCTGGGCGACGGCAAACAGCACCCACCACAACGCGTCAGGATCGTCGTGCCAATAGAGGAGGTTCGCCGCCAGCGCGCATTTCGCGTCCTCGTTGTCGCCGAAGGCCATCTGCAGGCGCTGGGACACCGTCCGGTGCCAGCCGCGCGCGACGCCTGCAAGTTTCGGCAATGCTGCAAGCCCCGAGAGCGGATCATCGATCATGCCGGCCCCGCGGCTCAGCGTGCCGAGGCCCGTGGCGATGTCCTCCATTTCCGAAAGGATGCCGGCTGCTTCGCTGCGCAGCGCGGGAAACCGATCGGCAAATGCATCTTTGGCAGCCCCAAAGCCGTCCGGAAGAACGAACGGAACCCCCACGGGTCCTCCGCGCACCTCGTATACCGAGCCTGTCGGCACCCACACGACCTTGTCGAGCACGCCGAGATCCTTCAGCACCGCGTGCTTGGGATCTACCGGGTCTTCAGGCCCTGACGTTTCGTGCAGCGACGCCTCGATGATGAGCTCGCCGGCCTTGTACGTTGACGCTGCGCCGCCGACGCTCGTGTTGCGTTCGACAAGAAGCGTCCGGCATCCGGCCTGCGCAAGCCGGGCGGCCGCAGTCAGCCCACCAAGGCCCGCGCCGATGATGATGACGTCATATTGGCTGCTCATGCTGCTTTTCTGGCCCCCCTCCCACGCCGCAGCCGAAGATCGGCCCCCTTGCACGGGTTTGCGTCGGGGAAGTCGCGAAAGTCATGCAATTCGTTGCTTGGTCGCGCAGCTGGTTTCAGCTTGCCACGGCTTCCGCGCTGGCGCGGTGCGCCGATATAAACGCTGCCATATCCTTCGCCGTCAATGGACGCGAAAACAGGTACCCCTGCAACTGGTGGCAGCCGGACGCCTGCAGCCAGAGTCGCTGCGCCTCGCTTTCGACGCCCTCTGCGGTGATCGTCAGATTGAGGTCCTGACCCAGTCCGATGATCGAGGCAAGGACCACCGAGCTGCCTGCCGGATCGCCCGCGCTTTCGATGAAGCTACGATCGATCTTGAGGATATCGAAGCCCAGTCGGCGCAAGTACTGCAAGCTCGAATAGCCGGTGCCGAAATCGTCGAGTGCCACCCGCACGCCGAGTGCTTTAAGCCCTTGCATCTGCTCGTCGGCGCGCTTCTCGTCGGTGAGGAACACGCTCTCGGTGATCTCGATCTCGAGCCTCTCGGCGGGAAACTGGCTATCCGCCAACGCCTTTCGTACCACCTCCACGACGTCGCCGTGATGGATCTGCGATGCCGACACGTTGACCGCCACCGCAACGTCCGGCCACGCCCTGCTGTCCGCCAGTGCCCGCTTCAGCACCAGTTCGCCGAGCTTCTGGATGAGGCCGGTCTCCTCGGCCAGTGGTATGAACACATCCGGCGCGATCGGCCCGAGATCTTCATCTGTCCAGCGAGCCAGAGCCTCGACACCCAGCACGTGGTTTCCGGTCGGGTCCATCAACGGCTGATATGCGACGTCGATCGTGCCCTCGGCCACCGCCGCGCGCAGCGCCGCCTCCAGCATCAGGCGATAGGTCACCTCGGCGTCCATGTCGGGGGCGAAACCTACGACCGCCGTTTCGCCATCCTCTTTTGCCTTACTCACTGCCAGCTCGACGCGCCGAGTGACCTCATCGGCGCTGTCGCCATCGCGCGGGGCGACGGCAAAGCCGACTGAAGCAGCGACGTAGACGCGCGTGCCACTGTCGAGATCGAACGGCTGCGCCAGGGCGGCAACAATTTGCTCGCCCAGCTCGTGCCCCTCCGCTGGACCGCGGCCCGGCGCCAGTATGACGAAGCTATCTCCATCGGGGCGGCCGACGACGCCACTCGCCGGTGTCAGCCGCGCGAGGCGGTGTGCCGTCGCCTTCAGTACGGCATCGCCGACTGAGTGCCCGAACGCATCGTTGATGGCCTTGAACCGGTCGATGTCGACCGCGAGCACGGTAAGCGGCGAGCCCGACACCTTCGCCGTTGCGATGAGGCGCTTCAGGATTTCGCGCAGTGCCACCCGGTTGGGGAGCTCGGTGAGCATATCGGTGCGCGCCGCCTGTTTGGCGTGCGCTTCGCTGTCGACCAGCTGCTTCACTTGCCTGCCGCCCCATACGGATAGCAGATAGGCGAGGGCCGCAATCGGCAGCAGTGCAAGCAGGAGCCCTGGCGCTACCCGTTTGAGAAACTCCTTGCCAGGGTGGTTCTGCTTCCAGGCCAGCGTAGCAACCGGATCTCCGTCCGCGGCGTGCACGCTGGCAGCGTCATACCCCCTAGGCACGCCAAATCGGGCCCAATGCAGGTCGCGGAATCCGAACTCGTTGCCAATCCTCCGGATGTCCGCGGCGTCGAGGTCGTGCGTCGCGACTAGGACAGGCGGCTTCTGGCTGATTTGCTTCTGCGAACCGTGATCGGGGACGATCGTCGAGATTATCACCGACGAAGGCTGGCCATCCACGGAGACGACGTCGACGACCGAGCGATGCTTGACCGATAACCCTCCTGCGAGAGTGATTGGCGTTTCGACCACCTGATCGGCAGGCAGCGACGGGGTTTCGCTGAGAGCCTGATCCGCAAGCCTTTTGATAGGTTCAGGCAGCTTGTAGTTTTTCGATCCTGGCTCGCCGCCAATCGATCCGTACATAAGCTCCTTGTTGCCGGACATCACGTAGACGCGGTCATACCCCAGCACCTCGTTGAGGTAATTGCCGAGGTATTTGTCCATCCACTTGGTGTCGCCCGCGACGACATTGTCATATGCCTCGTCCCACACCGTATTGAGGCGAAGCTCGCGCGCAAAGGCGTGGCCATTCTGGTTGATCGCCTGCGCAATCGTCTGCTGCTGCCCCCGCAGCGCCACCCTGTCGACCTCGAGCGCGCCTATGTAGAGCGAAGCCACGACAACGCCGAGCGCCGCGGCAGCGAGTGCCACGATCGGGAAGGTCACGAAGGAAGCGTTTGACCGTTTCTGCAACCCGGCTCACCCACGGACGGCGCCCGTTTGAGATGACTTTCAAGCGCAAAGGATCTGCGGCGCTGAATTGCCGATAACTCCAGAAAACGCTGAAGGAGCCGTAATTTCCGTGCAAACGTTGGCGGTGAAGTAACCGTTTTCCTAACGAAGAAGCGCATTTGGCCCTAAACGGGGCAATTACATTCAAATTGGTGCCAACCGACTAGGGGCTCCACGGCTTCTTCTCGGATTCGGCATCGCCTTCTTCATCGGCCGGCGTGCGTTTGATCTCCCGCACCAGCGCGAACAACGCTTCGCGCACGCCCTCGCCCGAGACGGCCGAGATCACCAGCGGCTTCTTTCGGGCGGCTTTCTTCAGAGCTTCCACGCGTTCGCCGATCGCCGCCTCATCGAGCGCGTCGCACTTCGAAAGCGCGACGATCTCCTTCTTTTTGTCGAGCCCGCCACCGTAGGCCTTAAGCTCGCGTCGCACTGTGCGATAAGCTTCCGCGACATCCGTGTCCGTTGCGTCGACCAGATGCAGCAGGACCTTGGTGCGCTCCACATGCCCGAGAAAGCGCGTGCCGATGCCCGCGCCCTCGCTCGCGCCCTCGATCAGCCCCGGGATGTCCGCGAGCACGAAGTCTGCGTCGCCCACCCTGACGACACCCAGGTTCGGGTGCAGCGTCGTGAATGGATATGCGGCGATCTTCGGCTTTGCCGCGCTGACTGCGGCAAGAAACGTGGACTTGCCGGCATTCGGCATCCCAACGATTCCCGCGTCGGCGATCAGCTTGAGGCGCAGCCAGATGGTCAGCTCCTCGGCCGGCTGCCCCGGGTTGACCCGGCGCGGCGCCTGATTCCTCGAGGACTTAAATTGCGCATTGCCGAAGCCGCCGTTGCCGCCCCTGGCGAGAAGCGCGCGATCACCCGGCTTTTCCAGGTCGGCGAGCAGCGTCTCCTGGTCTTCGGCTAGGATCTGCGTGCCCGGCGGGACCTTGATGATGCAGTCTTCGCCGTTGGCTCCCGACCTGTTGCGGCCCGCGCCATTGCCACCGCGCTTGGCCTTGAAGTGCTGCTGGTAACGGTAGTCGATGAGCGTGTTGAGATTGTCGACGCACTCCGCCCACACGTCGCCGCCCTTGCCGCCGTCGCCGCCGTCGGGACCGCCGAACTCGATGAACTTCTCGCGCCGGAAGCTTAGTGACCCGTCGCCGCCCGCGCCGGACGCGATATAGATCTTTGCCTGGTCGAGAAACTTCATGACTTGATGCTCCGCCACAGACGCCCGATCACCGGGCGCCGGCGCAAATATTTTATAATCTGAACTTCGCTTTTGCGCGCCTCGCACCACTGTGCGCCGCTGCCGACAGGGCGAAAACCCAGCTTCTTGATCACACGGGCGGATGCTGAATTATCGATGAAGTGACCGCACGTCAGGCGCTTGAAACCGATGTCACGAAAGCAATGCTCGATAAGGGCCTGAGCGGCCTCTGTAGCATAGCCGTTGCCCCACCAGGGCTTGCCGATCCAGTAGCCGATCTCCGCCTGGGTGGAGTCGCGCTCGATGTAGCCCACCGCTCCGATCAGTTCTCCGTTGTACTCCACCGCCCGCACGAACTCGTCGCTGGCGATCGAGGAGATCCATTGGTCGGCGTCGACGAGCGAGTATGGGTGCGGAATGCGCGCCGTCATGCGCGCGATGTCCCAGTCGCCCGCGAGCACTGCAATACGGCTGGCGTCGCGAGCATCGATCGGTCGGTAGGTCAGTCTCGGAGAGCGCATTTCTCCGCGTGCCCGGTTCATTGCAGTATGTTGGGGTTGCCGTATGCCACGAAAAAGGGGGATGTCGAGACATCCCCCTCGAAATTCCTGTTGCGGGTGAAGTCGCTTACTCAGCGGCTGCCGCTTCAGCCTCGTGCACCGAGACGTACACCCGGCCGTTGCTCTTGGTCTTGAATACGACAGCGCCCTCGACGACCGCGAAGATCGTGTGGTCGGAGCCCATGCCCACGCCCGTGCCCGGATGCCACTGGGTGCCGCGCTGGCGGACCAGGATGTTGCCGGGGATGACGTGCTCACCGCCGAAGCGCTTCACGCCGAGGCGCTTAGAGTGTGAGTCGCGGCCGTTCTTAGTAGAGCCGCCTGCTTTCTTTTGTGCCATTGGTCAGTACCTCAAATCTGTGCCGGGCGGCCTATCAGGCGCCAACGATGCTTGTGATGCGGACCTTGACGAGGTCCTGGCGATGGCCGCGCTTGCGGCGCGAATTCTTGCGGCGGCGCTTCTTGAAGGAGATGACCTTCGGGCCGCGGGTTGCCTCGACGAACTCGGCGACGACCTTTGCGCCGGAGACGAACGGGCTACCGATCTTGGGGTTGTCGCCGCCGATCAGCAGGACTTCGGCGAACTCGACCTTGGAGCCGGCATCGCCGGCAATCTTCTCGATGGTGATGACGTCGTCAGCAGCCACACGGTACTGCTTTCCGCCCGTCTTAATGACAGCGTACATTGTAAATCCTCAATGTTTTCCGCGCCCTATGGCGCCGCAGCAAGCTGCGGACTTCGATGGATCGCCTCAGATTATTGGCAATCAGGCCTCGGGCAGCGCATTGCGCGCCCCGGTTTATGGGGGCGCGAGAAGGCGGGTTTATCGTCGAAGGCCAATGGATTGTCAATCAAGATAGCACGATTGGCGCCTTACCCGCCGGGCCCCTCGAGGTCGCTCTGGAGCCGGTCCAGCATCTCGACGGCATGTGCTGCATAGGGCCCGATCCAGCGGTCATGAAGTCGCTTGATCGGCAATGGGTTGAGGTGATTCCACCGCTCTCGGCCCTTGCGCTGGACAATGACAAGGTCCGCCTCCTCCAGAACCTTCAGATGCTGCATCACC
>CAZBPM010000012.1:0-30526 GCA_964493785.1 uncultured Hyphomicrobium sp.
ACAAGGGCAGGTTCCAGTTATTGGGGTCGCCAAGAGCCGTTTCGTCGGGACGCCGACTGAGACAGAGGTCTTGCGGGGTAAGAGCAAGCGGCCACTCTATGTGACGAGCCGCGGCATCGCGCTTGAGATTGCTAAAGGACTGATCCGCGACATGCATGGCATCAACCGCTTACCAACGCTCTTGGTAGCGGTCGATCGCGCGGGCCGCGAGCTAGACCTGATGTCCAACCCCGCATAAGACCCGCGGTGGAATTTGCACCAGTACTGGCCGTTGGCGACGGGTCACGCACGGCCATAGCCGCTGACGTGACCACTTCGAGAGCGGACTTGTTCGGGTTGCTGTCGTTGCCGTACTCGGCACAGAGGTCCACTTCCGCTGATGGGACGCTGCTGCCGATATCAAACTTGGGTGCTAGCCTCGCGAGCGAAGCGGCTCGGGGGCTGCCCGACATGGCGGCTGAATGCAGTGCTAAACGTGCTCGCGGAACTATAGCCAACGCGCTCTGCCACCTCTGTGAGGCTGATGTCCTGCTGGCGCAGAAGATTCTTGGCGATGGCCATGCGCCAACCGAGAAGATACTCGTTTGGCGGCACGCCGACCGCACCGGTGAATCGATCGAAGAACACCGAGCGCGAGAGAGCTGCCTTCCTGGCAAGCTCCTCGACGGTCCAGGCGCGTGCGGGATCCGCGTGCATCTCCCGTATCGCAACCGCAAGGCGTGGATCCCCGAGGCCGCGCAGGAGCCCGGCGGGCGCAGTCTCATCCTGGATCGTCCGTAGCGTCTCGATCAGCATGACCTCGACGAGACGCCCCAGTACGAGATCGCGACCGGCTCGGTCGGCAGTTGCTTCTTCGCGAACGAGGCGCACGAGGGTCGAGAGCCGTTCCACCCCGCGCACATGCACCAGTGCGGGCAGTAGCGATACCAAGAGGTCGGCTTCGCGCGAGTCGAAGACGAAGGCGCCGCCGAGAAGCCGCACGTCAGGGTCGCCATCTGGTGTGCCGTGGCGCACCTCATTCGTCGGAGCCGGCGACAACTTGGGATCTATGAGCTTCGCCCGCGCCGGCTCAAAGCCCGATATGGTGAAGCCGGGTGTCTTCGGCAGGAGCAGGAACTCTCCCGCTTCGAGCGTCAGAGGCTCCGCACCGTCGACAGTCAGACGGCAGCTCCCGTCGAGCACGGTGCAGAAGCTCGGTTGGCCGAAGTCGGTATAGCGCACCGCCCAGCGACCGGCGCCGCTGATGATCTTGGAGAAGACGGTGCGCGGCCGCAGTAGCGCGATGACTTCCGAGAGGGGATCGACCATTTCAGGACGCTAACAAACGAAATCCGGACGATCAATTGCAGATCGTCCGGAAGGCGCCATCTATCGTCCGCGTCGTTCAATCCAAGGAGGAACGACGATGAAGACCGTGCTGATTACCGGATGCTCCTCGGGCTATGGCCTGGAGACGGCGCGCCACTTTCACGCTCAGGGCTGGAACGTGATCGCGACGATGCGCACGCCCCGCGAGGACATTCTGCCGACCACCGACCGGCTGCGCACGCTGGCGCTCGACGTCACGAAGCCGCAAAGCATTCAAACCGCTCTCGATGCCAGCGGGCCAATCGATGTGCTCGTCAACAACGCCGGCATCGGCATGTTCGGCGCCTTCGAGGCGACGCCCATGTCAGTCGTACGCAGCTTGTTCGACACCAACACGTTCGGCGCGATGGCGACGACACAAGCAGTGCTTCCCCAGTTTCGCGCGCGTAAGTCCGGGGTGATCGTGAACGTGACGTCGAGTGTCACACTGGCCCCCATGCCGCTTGTCGCGGCGTACACGGCCAGCAAGGCCGCTATCGAAGGATTCACCGGATCGCTCGCGCATGAGCTCGAGGGCTTCGGCATCCGCGTCAAGCTGGTCGAGCCAGGCTACGGGCCGTCGACGCGCTTCACCCAGAACGCGCAAACCCCGATCGAGGACACAATCCCCGAGGCTTATGCATCATACGCCCAGTCTATCCTTGCCGCATTTGGGGAGCCAAGCGCAGTGACGACCGAGCGCGATGTGGCGGAGGTCGTCTGGCGCGCCGCGAACGACACGTCGACGCGGCTGAGATATGCAGCAGGTCCCGACGCTGTGGCGCTGGCTCAAGCGAGCTAGCTGTGCGGCTTCTGGCGACCAAATCCAATGTCGGCTTTGATCTCGGGTGCGGAAGGCAGTCTAGCGCGTCCGCACCGAGCGCCTCAAGCGATGCGAGGACCGCTTGTGGGACGAAGCGGCTTCTGTGAACGCTGAAATCGAACTTCGGCGTGGAATCTGGGCTTCGATACTGAAGCGCGACCAGACCAATCCACACTACGAAGCCCGTCGCCACTTCGACGAGGCCGTCAAGACCGTCAACACGCCACCAAGCAGGCGAAGTGGGGCAGCGACGAGCACATCACCGACACGGTTGAGCAGCGTCGCGCCGAAGCGCTGATGGAAAGACAAAATAACCCGACGGGCGCCCCGCGGCATTAAACGGACGCGACGCCATTAAGCCTGCCATTGAATCCCGGTGCAGGCTTCCCATCTATGACCTCCGAGCGAGCCTATCCCCCCCGATGGCCACTCGCGACGCGGGTGATGTCCCCCGTCCCCGCGTCCGACCCTCCACAGGGTCAGCCCGGCGTACACAGTGCGCCGGCCTTTTGTTTTTCAGCTGCCCAGGCGACAGTGGCTGGCGACAACGTCGCTTCCGTTGTCGCCCACCTTTGGCCTATGCCGGAGCTGCATCTTTGGTTGGGCCGGGTTGGGGTCTTTCGAAGCTCGTTGCATGTGAGGGTCATTAGAATGCCGACGGGAGCACGGCGTCTAGGCACAGGCCGCCGCCGACCGGGCATCGGGTCGGCGCGTCCGTCGGCGGTGCGCCGATAGGTGCGCCTGCTCGCAGCCGAAGCGCATACGAGCCTTCGAAATCGAAATTTCACTGAACATGCGAAGTCGCGAACTCTTTGCAACTAAAGCCGTTGGTACCGTAGCAAGTAATCAGCACCCGGCTAATCCATGCCCCAGAACCATTTGCTGCTCGTCAAGCACGATCTGCGCGCCAGCGGTCCGATCAAACTAGCGCTCGAACAGAAAGGTTGGTGCGTAAAGGAGGCGCGATCAGCCGATATAGCAATCGACGAAATTGAGGCCGACGGGATTGTAGCGGTAGTCATCGATGAGGACCTGCCCGGGGGGCTAGACGGGTTGAGCCTCGCATGGCTATTGCGCACGCGCTGGCCGGAGCTTCTGCTGGTTATGATTGCGAAAGCGGAGGGTGCGGATGCGGATGTACCTCTCCGAACCCGGGTATTGAAGAGGCCCGTGAGCCCCGAAGCAATCACAAGTGCCACCCAGTCAGCGCTGTCCTAACAGGACGTCTAAGAAGTTTGCGAACAAAGATCGATCGACCTACGTCTGAGCTTTTGGAAGCGCTGCGACGTCGGCTGGGGCTGTCGCCGTCAACGCGACTGCGGCGGCCAGCAACGCGCTTGCGATTTTCTTGCTCATGTCGATCTCCTTTTGAGACTTTTGCTGGCGCGCTGTCGTGGGCGCCTGCTTCATTTGCTCAATGGGTCAACGCCGCGTGAAAGCCGGAAGTTGCGTCGATTGTTTTGCTGAGGCCGCCAATAAGCGCGGCATCGTCGCCGCGTTTGTTGCGGAACCATTAGCCGAACAGCAGGCCGCCGCTGAGGCCGCCGGGCGCAAGCACCACGCCGGCCCACAGCATCGCCGAGGCGAAACTTGCCAGCGCAAAGGGCACGAGCGGCATTTCGCAGATGCCTGCAATCAGCGGCGTTAGCGAGCGCAGCGGGCCCGTGAAGCGGGCGACGAACAGGCTGAGCCAGCCCCACTTCTCGAAGAAGCGATGACCGTCGGCGAGCAGCTTCTTGTTGTTGCGCAGGGGCCAGCGCTCCTGAAGCTCGTGCTCGAAGAAGTAGCCGATACCGTATGAGATCCAGTCGCCCAGCCAGGCGCCCAGTCCGGCGGCGAGCCACAGCGTCATCATGTCGGCGCCGCTGGCCGCGAGCACCGTCGACGTGGCGAGCAGGATGGCGGTGCTGGGGACGAGCAGGGAGATGCCGATGATCGATTCGGCCATGCAGATGGCGAAGGTGATCGGCAGGGCGGCCGATTGGTTCTGCTGAACGAGCGCCAGCAGCGCATCCCACATCTCACCCAGCAGCGGCATTCCCGGACGTGTCCTCGTTCGGCGATTGGAGTGGAGAGCGTTACTCTAGATTTGGGCGATCAAGAGGGCTGATTAGCAGCTATCCGTGACGGGGCGGCGTCACATGAGCGCGAGGGTTACTCGGGCGGCCGGCCGATCGTTTCTCCTATCCATAGCCCTTGGGCGGCGGGCCATGCCGGAAGCCGAGGCGCTCGAAAATGCGATCGGGCGAGAGCGGCAGTTCGGCGAAGCGCACGCCGGTGGCGTCGGCAAGCGCGTTGGCGACGGCGGGTGCAACGGCGTTGATCGCGCATTCGCCCTGGGCTTTGGCGCCCAGCGGCCCGACGCGATCGTGGGTGTCGGCGAAGTAGATCTCGCTGCGCGGCATGTCGGCGAGGGTGGGGATGCGGTAGTCGCGCAGGGCGGGGTTCAGCATCGTGCCGTTGTCGTCGTAGACCATTTTTTCGGTGAGTGCCCAGCCCAGCCCCATGGCGATGGCGCCGTCGATCTGGCCGCGGCACTGCATGGGATTTATCAGCCGGCCGATGTCGGCGGCGTGCACGCTTTGCAGGATCATGATCTCGCCGGTGACGCGATGCACAGCGAGGCGGATCCCCTGGACGTTGAAGCCGACGGAGCGGGGCGACAGATAGGCTTTGCGCCGGACCTCGAAGCGGTCACCGATGGTGGCGCCGAGCGCGTAGATCTCGGTGAGGGGAATGCGCCGCTGTCCGCAGACGATGGCGTCGTGCTCCAGCCGGCAGTTGGCTGGATCGATCCCGAAGTTGCGGGCGGCGAAGTCTATGAGGACGTCGCGCAGGGCGAGAGCCGTTTTCTCGACGGCGGCGCCGGCGACGACGGTGCCGGTGCTGGCGAAGGTGCCGGTATCATACGGTGTGCGGTCGGTGTCGCCGTTGACGATGGCGATGCGGCCGGCGGCGGTGCCGAGGATCTGCGCGGCGAGCTGGCAATGGGCGGTGGTCGAGCCGTTGCCCATCTCGGTCGAGCCGACGGCGAGGTGATAGCTGCCGTCCTCGAGCAGTCGCATCTCGGCGCCGGAGCGGTGCTCGGTGGGCGGACCGGCCTCGAGCATGGAGAGGGCCATGCCCGTGCCTTCGAGCCAATCGTCGCCTTCAGGCTTCGGCAGGCCGCGGCCGCTATCGAGGGCGCTCTCGACCAGATCGAGACATTGATCGATGCCGTAGCTGCCCATGACGACGTCGGTCAGTTCCTTCCAGATCGATTCGATGCGGTCGGTCGCGCGGATCTTGTTCTTGCGGCGCATGGCGAACGGGTCGAGGCCGAGCATCAGCGCGAGATCGTCCAAGGCGCACTCGATGGCGAAGGTGGTCTGCGAGGCGCCGTAGCCGCGGAAGCCGCCGGCGGGCACCATGTTGGTATAGATGGCGTAGCCGACGGCTTTCTTGTTCGGGCAGCGGTAGGCGGCGATGGGGCTGCCGAGGGCGGCGGCAAGAGTCTCGCCACCGTGGCCGCCATAAGCGCCGGTGTTGGAGATGACGCGTACGTCGATGGCAGTGAGCGTGCCGTCGCGGCGGGCGCCGAGCTTCACGGTGACCTTCATCGGGTGACGCGTGGTTGCGGCGATGAACTGCTCCTCGCGCGTGAACTCCCACATCACCGGCCGACCGGTCTTCAGGGTGGCCAGCACGCAGAGATCCTCGCAGATCATTTCCTGCTTGCCGCCGAAGCCGCCGCCGATGCGCTCGGTGAAAACGTGCACCTCGCGGTCGAAGAGGCCGAACAGGTAGCAGAGCTTCTGCTTGGCGATGAACGGAGCTTGCGAGCTGGTGCGAACGTGGATGCGGCCGTCGTCGCTGCGCCAGGTGAGGCAACCGTGCGTTTCGAGATGGACGTGCTGCACGCGGGAGGTGGAGAAGGTGCGCTCGTGGACGACGTCGGCGAGTTCAAAGCCCTGGGCGACGTCTCCGGTCTCGCCGTGGATGTCGACGTAGATGTTGTCGTGGAAGGCGATGCTGCGGTTGTGCAGGACCGGCGCGCCGGGGGCCATGGCAAGCTCGGCGTCGAAGACGGCGGGGAGGATTTCATAGTCGACGTCGATGAGGCGGCAGGCTGCCTCGGCGGCCGCTTCGGTTTCGGCAACGACGGCGGCGACGCGCTGGCCGACGAAGCGAACGATGTTGTCGAGAATGTAGGTGTCGTCCGGATCGACGAGGTGATCCTCGTGGGTCGCCGTGCTGTAGAGGCGGCGCGGAACGTCCTCCCAGGTAAATACGCCGACGACGCCCGGGTATGCTGCTGCCTTCTCGCGGTCGATCTTTGCGATGCGCGCGTGAGGATGGGGCGAGCGCAGCACTTTCAGGTGTAAAGCACCGGGTGGCGGTGGCAGGTCGAGGGTGTAGCGCGCTTTACCGGTGACGATATCTTCGGCGAAGGGGCTGCTGAGGCTCGCGCCGCACGCGGAGCCGGCGCGGTCGTGCTCGATGGAGGTGACGCCGGACAGGGCATCGGCGATGCTTCTATATCCGGTGCAGCGGCAAAGGTTGCCCTTGAGGTGGCGGGGCAGGTCGTGGTGCGCGGCGGCGTCGAAGGTCGCCGACGTCATGATCATGCCGGGCGTGCAGAAGCCGCACTGGAAACCTTGCGCGTCGATGAAGGCTTGCTGCATGGGATGCAGAGTGCCGTCCTCGCCAGCCATGCCTTCGATGGTGGTGATGCTGCGGCCCTCGGCGCGGAGGGCGGGCACGAGGCAGCTATGGAATGGCGCGCCATCGATCCAGACGGTGCAGGCGCCGCAGTCGCCCGCGTCGCAGCCCTTCTTCACACCGAAGCACCCCTGCTCGCGCAGGAAGGTGCGCAGGCACTGGCCGGGGGCTGCGTCGGCCGACAGTGGCTTGCCGTTGAGGTTCAGCTTCATGCGCCGGCCCCGCTTGCAAGCTCGGCGCGGATTTCCTCGGCGAAGTAATACGTGAGGTGGCGCTTGTAGCGGGCCGAGCCGTGCACGTCCTCGAAGTACTCGCTGTCGGGGATGTTGAAATGGATCGCGTCGCGCAGAGCGCTCGCGTCGGGCATGTGGTCGAAACGAAGCTGATAGGGCCGCGCTGTTGCCGCTGTCACCGTGAGCAGAAGATCGCGCGTGCCCGGCGTCTGCGTGCCGATGATGACGATGGCGGAGCGGCCGAGGTGGGTGAGCGCGGCTCGGCGGAACGCGAAGCGCTTGGAGAGCGCGCGTGCGGGCAGATGGATGGAGCGCAGCAACTCGCCGGGCTGCAGGATGTTGCGGTGATTGCCGAGTACGAAGTCCATCGCGGGGATCGTGCGCGGCGGGCCGTTGCGTGGCCACAGGGTGTAACTCGCTTCCAGCGCCGTGGTGAGCGAAATCATCGAGCCGGCGGGAAGCGACATGCAGATGTTGCCGCCGACAGTTGCCGCATTCCAGATCTTGAACGAGGCAAGGAGGCAATCGCAGCACATCTTGAACAGTGGTGAGGCTTGCCACGACGGAGGCGCTTCAAATGCAAGCAGCTCGGCAAGCGTGCAGGTGGCGGCGATCTCCAGTCCTTCGCTGGAGGTCTTCAGCGCGGGCCAGTGGAGGGACTGGAGGTCGATGAGCGTGTCGGTGCCGACTTGCGGTGTCGAGAAAAGCCACGTGCCGCCGGCCAGCCATGCGTAGCCGTCGCGCCACTGCGCGATTTCGTCGACGGATGCCGGACGTCTGAACTCGGTGACGGTATTCAAATTCACGACCGTCGCCTCTCGAGAGTGAGTTTCAAACCGACGGACAATGCCCGATTCATGGACATGCCGATAGCACAGGGCCGGCTCGGCCGATCAATCGAGCAGGTGCCAGAAGAACGCGATTTCGGCGGCGTAGCAGAGCACGAGGACTGCAGGCATCGCCCAGGCTACCCACTTCGGGTAGCCTTCCGGATACAACCATGCGTGAAACGCTACGATGGCGAGCGGCATCAGCGGCCAAGTCGTCAAGGCGACGCTGAGGATGTTGCCGATGAACGTCCGCAGCGCGGGATTGAGCGACTCGAGATGCGGGTTGAGGTAGCGGATCTCGAGCATGATGACGGGGAACAGCGTGAGCAGCACGAGGCACGCGGTCTTCCACAAGCTGGGCGGGGCGCCGGTCACGGGATCGTTAGGGATCCAGCCGGGGAAGGACGTGTCGACGCGCTGGGCGAGGAAGCCACCGACGAGATCCTCGCTGTCCTTGATCATCGCAGCGCGCTCGTCGGACTTCAGCCAGCGCTCGAGGTTTGCGGTTGAATCGAAACGGAGGATGGTGGTCCAGTCGTTCTCTCCGCGTTGCGGCGGCTGCACGAACGATCCGAGAAAGCCGGGGAACGTCGCCTGGACTTTCTGGATGCGATTGGCCCAGGTGCGATAGGCAGCCTCCTTGCCAGGCTTGATCTGTGTGACGATGACCATGCTGGCGCCGCGGGTCACGGAGTATTCGGCAGCGGCGCGGCCGACCAGCTGCATGATGATGCCACCTGCGACCATCGAGGCGGCTTCTGCGATGAGCTTGCGATTTGCATCGCTGCGCTGCCATTGCCGCAGCTCATCCGTCGAGCGGAAGCGTGCGAGGGTTACCACCTCCTGCTGATCGGGCGGGGTTGCCGGCCAGATTTCGGCGCTGACGGCATCGCCGGACGTAATCAGCTCGCTTTGCAAGCGGCTCTGCCACTCGGCGAAGGCCGCCTCGCTGCCCGAGAGCGGACGCGCGCAAACGAGAAGTGTCGAGGGGCTATTGCCTGCTTCGCTCAATCGCCACCCAATGCGTTTGCAAACGAGCCCGTCGTCGAGATCACCTCGCCGATCTCCTTCGCATCGAGCGTCGCTGCGCTCGCGTCCGGTCGCGACAGCCGATACTTGCGGACCGTCACGCTCCTGTCGGTGCGCGAGAGGCCGCTGATGAGAAGATCGGCGCCGATGGTGGTGCTGGTCGTCGCGACGTTCACGCCCGAGGCATCCTCGAATGGTCTCAGTTGCGCGATGCTCTTAAACGTGGGTGGGACAGCGTGGGGTCTTAGGTAAGTCGCCGGTCCGCCTCCCAGTGCCGAGCCGCTGGAGTACACTTTTACCGTGCCGGGGCCGGCGAGCTGGCCGACGACGATGGTTTCGGCGCCGCCAAGTCCGCCCGTGAGCCATCCGGTGGAGAGCGAGACGCCGCCGCTATAGCCGATGCCGAACGGCATGAAGGCTGACGTAAGGGCGGCCTCCTTGGGACCGGGACACTGGTTCTTGCTCCCAGGCTGCGCCGCGCTCGATTTGAGCGGTTTCATCAGGGAGAAGCTGAAGACCTTCACTTGGGTCGGCGTGCCGGCGCCGGGAGCGGTGATGATGCTGTAACGGCCGGTGGCGAAATCGACGAAGCCGGAGGCGAGCGTCACGCCCGAGGTGTCGCCGGCATAGGGCGCAAAGGTCGTGAACAAGGGGGGCGCGGTTCCCGAAGGGCCAAGGTCCGATGAGAAGACCTTCACCTCGCTGGGCATGCCGGGGCCGGAGCCGACGATGACGTTGTCTGCCGTCGATCCATCGATCTGCGCGGCGGTGACGCTCACGCCTGAGCGCGCGCTGTCATCGAAGGCAGAGAAGCGGGCGAGTTCGAGCGAGAAAGCGGGCTTAGTGTCTGTCGCCTTGCCGGAATAGACGACCACCGTCGGCATGTGATTTGCGCCGGCACCGACGACGAGGTCGAGCACGCCGTCGGCGTCGATGTCGCCCATGGCGACGCTGAGGGCGCCTTCATAGCCGGGGAAAGGTTCGACGGTGGCGATGAGCTTGTCGCCGTTGCCGTCAAAGACATCGACCTTGGCAGATCGGCCAGGCGCGCCCTGAGCGGCGACGGCGTAGGACGACACCTCGGGGATCACGTTGACCAGCGCCATGAGGCCGTTGTCTTCGTGATTGAGGCGGTGGCAGTGCATGACGTAGAGGCCGGTGAATTCTTCAAACCGCGTGCGCATCGACAGCGTGCCCGGCTGTATGACGCTTTCGCCGGGACCAAGTAGCGGAGCGGGGACGTTGGCGTTGTCGATCTCCCACATTTCAGGTCCGGTCTTGAGCCCGGTGGTCGGGTCGAAATAGCTCGTCACCTGGAAGTCGTTGACGTGGACGTGGATCGGGTGCTCGTCGTTGTTATCATTGACGAAGGTCCATTCCTCGACGGAGTTGAGGCGCGGCTGGATCAGCGGCACGTTTGGAAAGGCGGTGCCGTCGAAGGCGTAGACGAATGCCTTTGGATCGATGGGGCTGGCGAGGTCGTTGAGGAAGCCTCCTGTGATGACGAGCTCGCGCTTGAAGTCCGGCGTCAGCTGCGAAAGCTCCTCGAAGGCGCTCACGGCTTCCAGACGTTGACCTTCGAGGAACGGAACGGTGACGCCGCGCTCGCCCGACGGCACTGCGCGTGCCAGCACCTGAGTGGGGAATACGAAGAACCCATCGAAGTAACTGATCGCGGACGGCAGCACGCTGACGGTACCGAGCGTTGCCGGGGGATTTTCGGTGCCGTTGCTCTCGTACAGGACGCCGGGCGAAGCCAACGTGCGTGCGCCTCCGCCCATCGGCGGCATGTCGAGAACGAGTTCTCCGGTGTCCGGCATCGTCACGGCGATGGCGTAGCGGCTTGCCGGGGGGATGACGAGGCGCGTGCCAGCCTCGAATACGGGATAGTGCACCGCTGGGCTGGGGTTGCCGTCCTGGCCAACGATAGCGATCTTCGGGTGCCGGCCGGTGGCAGTCTCGGTGAGCTGCACGCTCATGTAGGCGATGTCGCTGATGTTCGAGAGGACCCAAATCTCGGTCTGGCCGGGTTTGCTGTCGATCAGCGGCTGGAACAGGCCATTGACCGTGAACTGCACGTCCCGCCTGGCGTCGGGCAGTTTAGTATCCGGTTCGACGGTGAGGTTTTCGCTAGAGAAGCGCTGCAGGTTGCTCGGGATGAACTGGAACCTGCCACGCATGTTGCCGATGGAGAGCGGGCCCGAGTACCAGACGGTCGGGAAGCGTGTGCCAGGCTTCGACTGGGTGAAATTCACCGGGGCCAGCAGCGGACGGTAGGTTCCTTTCGACAGCTCGTCGCCCACGGGCGTCTTGAAGCTGTTAACCCATTGCCCCCAGGACGGAAACGTGAGCTGCGCCTCGCCGCCAGCGCGATCGAACACCGAATTATACTGCAGCACCATGTTGCGGATCGGGATGGCGTGCTGGGTCACCAGCGGGAGGTTTCCGTCCAGGCGCCCGATGGCGAGCATCCCCGCGAGGCCGTAGTAGACGTGGGCGGTCGTCAGGCCGTGTAGGTGGCTGTGGTACCAATAGGCGCCCTGCGGCACGTTCTTGGGAATGTTGTAGGTGTATGTGTTCGACATGCCGGCGGGAACGTGGAGCATCACGTTGTCGGAATTGCCGCGGGGGCTGACGTGGAGCCCATGCACGTGAAGGTTCAGCGGCGATGAGCCGAGCTGGGCGGGATAGAGCGGTACGTCCTCGCCCTTGGCGATGTATCGCGGGTCGAAGAAGTCACGGATGGTCAGCGCGCTGAGATCGTTCTCGAGGTGGACGATCAGCGTCTCGCCGGGAAAGACCTGAAGGGTGGGCGACGGATAGAGCCCGGCGCCTGAGGTGCTGCCATCCGAGGCTGTGCCACGGATCAGCGTGTAGCCGAACAGCAGCATGTTTTCGACGGGGCGGGCGACCGTATCGAGGTCTGCTGTGCCCTGGTGGGCCCTTAGCGTCACCTCGAGAACGCCGTCCTTGCTGGAGAGCTTGACTGGCTCGCGGTAGTCCGATGGGCGGATTGCGTCGGCCAAGGCCGATGTCTCTTGCGCCCATGACGCTGACAACTGGGCCGTTGTTGCCAGCACCAAGATTCCAGCCGCGATGCGAGGCGCCATCGCCCGCAACGTCGCAGATGGGATGTCCGCCAGCATGGCCCGCGCAATGAAACGAATCGCCATGGCCGACGGTGCCCCGCTCCGGTAGGCGCGGCAAGAACTGCGTTTTTATTCGCACGGGAATTGCCGAGCCCGGGCTGGCCGGGCGGGACATAACAAGACCGCCCATGCCAGGCATGAGCGGTCAAATATGTGAGTTCTCGCAGATGGACGCAGTTTAAAGGTCCGCGAGGGCCTCGTCGTCCTCAGCCAGCGGCGTGGCGAAGGTGACGCTGCAGAAGCCGCCGACGGACCAGTCTACAGTGCCGGTCAGCGCCTGATGGGTGGGCAGCTTCACCATGACGTCGTCGCCAGGCTTCAATCCGAAGGCGCCGTCGAGCTTGATCCCGCTGCGTGTAATGCTGCGAATGCTCGGATATTGAGCTTTGCCGTGTGCCTGCAACAACGCATGGCTGGTCGGCGCATGAAAGAGCGGCCGGGCGAAATGTTGGCGGGAGGTGGTCTGCTGACGCATTGTCGAGTGTTCCATGGCCCCGGTCCTTCAATTTCCACTACGAACGTGGCACGGCGAGACTTGCTGCCGGCTTGAGTGGCGGTTTGGTCCTTGAGACGAACTTTTCACAGCTTCTTAAGTTTCCGGTTACCGGAGCAGACCGCGAAGAAATTTTTATTGCCGTCCGCGCGGTTTGCGCTGCTGAGACGACCAAGCACAAGAAAGAGGCTGCAGCTTGATGAAGCGACTTATCGACCTCTGGGTCGGACGCCGTGCCGAGACCTCCTCTGAAGGACTTCGAATGATCGAGGCCCTGAGGCCGGTAACGGTTGTTACAGGAGGGTCCCGCGGGATTGGATTTGCGCTGGCGCGACGCTTTGCGAAGGCGGGGCACGATGTGGCTATCATCGCGCGGGATCGCGATGCCCTGCAGCTCGCGGCCGACGCGATAAGGCGCGAGCAGAAGGTGGAGGCGATTGCCATAGTGATGGACGTTGCCAGTGCCGACGGGATGCCGAGGATCGCGACCGAGGTTCGCGCCCGTGGATTTTATGTCGACGTGCTGGTCAACTGCGCAGGCATCGGGCTTTCAGGACCGTTCAACGACCATACTCCTGAGGAGATCGACAGGCTCATAGATGTCAACGTCACGGCTTTGACCCGGCTTACGCGGGAAGCGCTGCCGGGGATGCTCGAACGCGGGCGGGGAGGCGTTATCAACGTCGCGTCGTTGGGCGGCCTGATACCAGGGCCGAACCAGGCAGCCTATTATGCGAGCAAGGCTTATGTGGTTTCGCTGACAAGGGCGATCGCGACCGAGATCAGCGGACGTGGCGTCAGGATGATGGCGCTGGCGCCTGGTCCGGTGGATACCGGCTTTCATCAAGCCATGGGGGCTGAGCTGTCGTTCTACCGCCAGATACTGTTGGCGCTGAGCGCTCGGCAGGTCGCATTTGAGGGTTTCATCGCCTATCAGCTGGGCTTCCGCCTCTACGTGCCCGGCGTTACCGGCAAGTTGCTGCAGGTTGCAGTCTGGATCATTCCTCACGCTTTGCTGCTGCCGATCACCGGCTGGCTGCTGCGTCGCCGCCGGGAGCCGAGCTGGGCCGGCGCCGACGAAGCCTCGCGAGATTGACGCAGGTACGGAGCCGTTTGCTTTGTCGCAACACATTTTGGCTTTAGTGTCGGCTGGCGCCGAGAATAGTGTTTTGCGTATCACGGCGCAGTCGACGCGGTGTTGTGCCGGTGAGTAAAGTCAACTCGCTCAAGTGCACGTCACCGCGTCGGCCCGCTACCCCATCGACGCGCAATTGGTCGCGGACTTGGCCGTTTCCATGAGAAGCGGCTTCTTCACCATCATCCCACCATCTCTGGACAGCCGCGGCTCGACGTCATAAACGCCGATACCAATTCATGTGAGCGTCAGCATGCCCGGCCGCAGCTCTTCCCCCAATGCGAACCTCGATCTCGCGCCCATCGGCAATGGGCGCACGTCTGCGCTTGTCGATACGAAAGGTCGTATCGTCTGGTGGTGCTTTCCGCGCCTCGATTCCGATCCCATCTTCTCGCGGCTACTCGCCGGGGACGAGGAGAAAGGGTTCTGCGACGTCGTCATGCATGGGACGACGACTTCGAGCGCGCAGTACGTGCGCAATACCGCGATCGTCGAGACGATCCTGGAGGACGATAACGGCAACGCCGTACGCATCGTCGATTTCGCCCCACGCTTCATGCTCTATGAACGCGCGTTCCATCCGGCGCAGCTGATCAGGCGCATCGAGCCGCTGCGCGGGCTGCCGCGTGTTTCCATTCGCTTGAGGCCGACGTTCAATTACGGCCAGCCGGCCGAGCGGCTCGCGGTCGGATCAAACCATATACGA
This sequence comes from uncultured Hyphomicrobium sp., assembly GCA_964493785.1. Taxonomy (GTDB): domain Bacteria; phylum Pseudomonadota; class Alphaproteobacteria; order Rhizobiales; family Hyphomicrobiaceae; genus Hyphomicrobium_A. The sequence goes on from CAZBPM010000012.1 coordinate 14,447, forward strand.
TACGGTGGCGGCGCCGACGTGCTGCGCGTGACGACCGACGCGCCACTTTCCTACATCACGCACGAGACGCCTTTCGCGCTCACGCATCCGGTGACGCTCATCCTCGGCCCGGACGAGCCGCTGCAGGCGTCGGTCGATAGCGTGGGGCGGGAGTTCTACGAGCGGACACGCAACTACTGGATGACATGGGTGCGTGGGCTCGGCGTTCCGCTGGACTGGCAGGGCGCGATCATCAGGGCGGCCATTACGTTGAAGCTCTGCCACTTCGAGGAGACCGGCGCGATCATCGCCGCGCATACGACGTCGATCCCCGAGGCGCCGAATACGCCGAGAACGTGGGACTATCGCTTCTGTTGGCTGCGCGACGCGTATTTCGTGATCAGCGCGCTCAACAGGCTTGGTGCGACGCAGACGATGGAAGCCTATCTCAACTACATAACGACGATTGCCGTCGAGAACGGCGCCACGCTGAAGCCGGTGTACGGCATCATTCCCAATCAGCCGCTGACGGAGCGCATCGCGACGGATCTCGCAGGGTTCCGGGGGATGGGGCCCGTGCGCGTCGGCAACCAAGCGAGCGAACAGACGCAGCACGATTCCTACGGCAGCGTCATTCTCGGCGCCTCGCACATGTTCATCGACGAGCGGCTGCCGCGCGTGGGCGACGTGGCACTGTTCAAGCGGCTGGAGCCGCTGGGGTATCAGGCACAGGCCGTATGGCTGGAGCCGGACGCGGGACCTTGGGAGTATCGCGGTCGCACCCGCATTCACACCTATTCGGCCATGATGTGCTGGGTGGCGTGCGATCGGCTGGCGCGGCTTGCCGGCATTTTGTCGCTCAACGAGCGCGCAGGGTATTGGCGCGAGGAAGCTGACAAGATCCGCAACGAGATATTGAAGCGTGCGTGGAGCGAAAAGTGGGGTGCGCTGGCGGGCGCCTTCGAGCACGATGATCTCGACGCGAGCGTGTTGCTGGCGGCGGAGCTGGGCTTGCTTAGTGCACAGGACGAGCGCTATCGGAGCACCGTCGAGGTCATCGGCCGCGAGCTCAGCCGAAACGGCTTCATGATGCGGTATGTCGCCGAGGACGATTTCGGCGCGCCCGAGACGTCATTTCTTGCATGCCAGTTCTGGTACGCGGACGCGCTTTGCTCGATCGGAGAGACGCAGCGGGCGCGCGATATATTCACCGACGTGCTGTCGCGGGTAAATTCGTTCGGCATCCTGAGCGAGGACATCCATCCCGCGTCCGGCCAGTTGTGGGGCAACATGCCTCAAACCTACTGCATGGCGGGTATCATTAACACCGCCATGAAGCTGTCGCGCAGCTGGGAAGACGCCTGGGCCGCCGTCTAAAGCGATGAAAGTGCTCAGCGGGAACCAAACCGCTCGTAAACGATTGTAACTGTACGCAAGCCAACAACTCTGCTGCTACGGCGGGAGACGTATGAGCCGCCTCGTACTGGTATCCAATCGCGTTGCCGATCTCTCCAAGGCCTCACAGGCCGGCGGTGTTGCGGTGGCCATAGCCGACACTCTGCGCGAGCGCGGGGGGCTTTGGCTCGGCTGGAACGGGAAAATAGGCGACCGCTCGGACGAGCTTCGCACCACGCCGGATTTCACAAAATTTGGAAACGCGACGATTGCGACGCTGCCGCTCAGTGCGCGCGAGCACGCGGAATACTACACCGGCTATTCGAACAACGTGCTGTGGCCTGTGTTCCACGCGCGGCTCGACATCGCGCAGTTCGAGGCGGGGTACTATCAGCGATACCTGGATGTGAACCGGAGGTTCGCTACGGCATTGAAGCCGCTGTTGCGCCCCGACGACACTATCTGGGTCCATGACTATCACATGATCCCGCTGGCTATGGAGCTGCGGGCGCTCGGCGTGACCAACCCAATCGGGTTCTTTTTGCATATTCCAGTGCCGCCAGCGCAGACGTTCCTGGCGATCCCGGAGCATCGGGAGCTGGCGCGGGGGCTCGCCTCGTACGATCTCATCGGCCTGCAGACGAATGTCGATGTGGGCAACCTGATCGATTATTTGCAGGACGGCGTCTTCGGCCGGATACTGCAGGACGGGCGCATCCGCGCTTTCGACCGCGAACTGTCCATCGGGGCGTATCCGGTCGGCATCGATGTCGACGCGTTCATTGGCCAGCATCAGAAGCCGACTGCCGTCGACGAGTCGTCAACCGTGCGCGTGCTCGGCGTCGACAGGCTCGACTACACCAAGGGCCTGCCGCAGAAATTTCGCGCCTTCAGCCGGTTTCTGGAGAAGTACCCGGACTATCGGCGCAGGGTGACCCTTTCTCAGATCGCACCGCCCACGCGCGAGACGATGACCGCCTATGCTGACATCCGCCATGAATTGGAAACGCTATCGGGCCGCGTGAACGGCAAGTTCGGCGAGCTCGACTGGGTACCCATTCAATACATCCATCGGTCGACGCCGCGCAAACAGCTGGTCGATGTCTATCGCAACTCCCGGATTGGGTTCGTCACGCCGCTTCGAGACGGCATGAACCTCGTGGCTAAGGAATACGTCGCGGCCCAGGATCCGGCTGATCCCGGGGTTCTCATCCTCTCGCGCTTTGCCGGGGCTGCGGAGCAGATGAAAGACGCGCTTATCGTCAACCCGTATGACGTCGAGGAAATGGCCGGCGCCATCAAGGTGGCGCTCGAAATGGGTCTTACCGAACGGCGGGACAGGCACGAAGCGTTGCTCGGTGGGATACGCGTTCACAACACCTTTGCGTGGTGCCGCTCGTTCCTCAGTGGGCTCGAACGGATCAACAGGCGTGCGCCCCTTGCGGTTCCGACATCGCCGTCGGAGGCCGCCCGCCGGGCCCTGCAGGAGATAGAGTTGGCGCGTGTTTCCCCGCGCACGCCGCCGAACTGAACGTCGCCAACCATTGCGGCCCACACGGGCTGAGAGGGAGTGATGAAAGCAGTCTCGATAGGAGGGGCGACGGTCGATGCTTTCGCGACCATCGAGAATGACAGCATCGAACGCATGACCATGCTCAACGCGGAGACGTCATTCCTGCTGCTGGAGGAAGGGCGCAAGACCGAAGCCGCGGACATCTCCACGCATTGCGGTGGCGGGGCGGTGAACGCCGCGGTTGCGCTCGCGAGACTTCGCTTCGACGTTGCGGCGCTGGTGAAGCTTGGCCGCGATGCGCGGGCGGAGCTGATCCTCTCGCGGCTTCAGGCGGAAGGAATCTCCACGGGCTGGGTGGTGCGGGATGCGTCTGCGCGTACCGGCGCGTCAGTCATACTTTCCTCGCACGAGCGCAATGCGTCGGTGTTCACCTTTCGCGGTGCCAATGCACTCCTTGAGCCAGGCGATGTGAACGCGGAGGCGCTTGCATGCGATTTGGTCTACGTGTCCGGGCTGTCGGGAAAATCGACGGCGTGTTTTCCGCTGATCGTCGAACGGGCGAAGGCGTCGGGTGCGCTCGTCGCCGTCAATGCCACGATCCGGCAGCTTTCAGCGCATCCGGAAACGCTGATCGACAACCTCCACCTTATCGACATCCTCGCTCTCAATCGTCGCGAGGCGGAAGCACTATTGCCCGCGCTCGTCGTCAGGGCAGGCCATAGCGGGCCGTTGCCGCGGGTCGCTGCCGGGGATCACATTCCGGCGCTGCTGACGAGAGGTCTCGTTGCTGGCAGCTTCGAGATCGGATTGCCAGCATTCTTTGGAGCCTTGCTCGCATTAGGGACCCGATATGTGATGCTTACCGATGGCAGCCGCGGAGCGTTCGTCTGCTCCGGCCGGGAGATCATCTATTGTCCGGCGGAGCCAACGGTTGTGGCGAGTACGGCGGGTGCGGGGGACGCGATGGGTGCGACATTTGCTGCATTCCTCGCGATGGGATATGGCGGCGAGGCCGCGCTGAAGGCGGCGACACTAAACGCGGCAAGCGTTGTCGCCTACATAGACACTCAGTCGGGTCTGTTGGAGCTCAGTGAGCTCGAGGCGAGACTCGATGCGCACGCGGAGAAGCCGCGCAAATGGAAAATTTGAAAGCTCGACATTGATGGCAAGTGCTCACCCAGCTAGAAGCCGGCCCGACCTCAGCGCGAACCAAGCGGATGCGGTGCCGGATGGGACGGCCGCGAACGCGGCTCATGGCGTTCTCGCGGGCGAAGTGCGCGACATCGCCTTGTTCCTCGATTGCGACGGCACGATGCTCGACATCGCTGCTACGCCTTCGGAGGTGAAAGTGCCTCCCGGGCTCGTCGAGTTGTTGCATCGCATATCAGACGGGCTTGGTGGTTCGGTTGCGATCCTGACAGGGCGTCAGCTGGCCGAAATCGACGTGTTGATGAAACCGACGATGTTCGTCGGCGCGGGCGTCCACGGCTCGGAGCTTCGCACCGCCCTGGGCGGCCCGATCATCGGGGTGGCGAACTCGCTTCCTAATTCGCTGGTCGAGGAGCTGGTACGGCGCGCGCAGAAGCTGCCTGGGGTTATTGTCGAGCCGAAGGGTCCAGGGATCGCGGTGCACTATCGTCTAGCTCCGCATTTGAAGGACTCGCTCGAAGCCGCGTTACGCTCGTTGCTGGCGCAGTATCAGGAAGGGCTGGTGCTGTGCCCGGGTCGCAAGCTGTTTGAGATCATTCCGGCGGGACATTCCAAAGGGACGGCGCTCGAGACAATCCTAGCGCTACCGGAGTTCGCGGGACGACGGCCGGTGATGATCGGTGACGATCACGGCGACATTCCAGCGCTGGCAGCAGCGTACCGCCTCGGCGGCGCCGGGCTGCGTGTTGCGGGCGATCAATTCGGTCAGGACGACGTCGAGTTCAAAGGACCTGCAGAGGTGGTCGCCTGGCTGCAGGAGTTTGCGCAACGCCTGGGCGTGTAAAATTCACGTCGGCGCGGGCGGGCAATCGGTATCAGAGCCGCCTTCGCGCGCTTCGGCTGCGAGCTTGCGATACTTGGTGCGCAAGCGCTCAATCTCGCCCTCTTCCAGCTCTTCGAGATCGAGCAGGTTGTTGCGTGCGCCGTCGATAGAGCGGATGAGTTCGTCTAGTTTGACCTGGATCGCTTCGGAGTCGCGGTTTTGCGATGCCTGGATGACGAACACCATGAGGAACGTGACTATCGTCGTGCTGGTGTTGATCACCAGCTGCCAGGTGTCGGAAAAGCCGAACAGGGGTCCTGACACTGCCCAAAGCAGAACAATGGTAACCGCGCCCGTGAATGCGTAAGGGCTGCCGGACGCACGCGAAGCCCAGCGTGCAAAGCGCGTAAACAGAGACGCGTTCTTACCTGACAGTTGAGGAGCGTTAATTTGCGACATCGGCGTTGTCCGATTGCTTGCCCGCATCAACGCCGCTCCGAGTAGCCGGTTCCTGTCAGCCCCTGCCGGAACTCTTTTCTACAAACGCGAGTTTATTCCATCGCGGCTACCGATGCGCCGCTGCAGCGTAGGGCGCCGCTTGAAAGCGGCGGATGATGATGGGCACCAAGACCGACGAGCGGCCGGTTCTCAACGCACATGGCGCCAAGCGGCTGCCGAGCGTCGAAGTCGATGGTTACAATCTGGAGATCAAGGACGAGGACGGGTTCATCGGCGACAAAGCCAGTCGCGGTGCATTCCACGGCATGATCGAGAAGTGGCGCGAGCCCTTGCGCAAGCTCGGTGCCGATCCGATTGGCGAAGCCTCGTCTGAGCAGATGAGCAAGAAGCAGATCGACAAGCTATTAACCGATGGCGACCCGGAAGCCGGCGGTATCATTCATAGCGCGGTCGAGGAATTCGCGCAGGCGCTGTTCTCCGTCATCAAGCGCTTTCTCAAGGCGCCGACATGGCGCGAAACGCAGGCGATTGTCGTTGGTGGTGGTTTTCGCGGGAGCCGCGTCGGTGAGCTGGCCGTGGGACGCACGGAGGTGCTGCTCAAGTCGGCCGACTACAACATCGAGCTCGAGCTGATACGTAACCACCCGGACGAGGCCGGCCTGATCGGCACGGCGCACCTGATGCCGTCGTGGATGCTGGGAGGCTTCGACGGCATGCTGGCGGTCGATATCGGCGGCACCAACATCCGCGTGGGTGTCGTCGAGTTGAAACTGAAAAAGGCGAAGGATCTCTCCAAGGCCGAAGTGTTCGCGACCGATCTTTGGCGACATGGCGATGAGAAGACAAAGCGAGACGAGGCGGTGGATCGCCTGGTCGAAATGCTCGGCGAGCACATTGCGCTCGCGCAGAAGAAGGGCTTCAAGCTCGCGCCGGTCATCGGGATCGGGTGTCCGGGCGTAATCCGCGAAGACGGCTCCATCGAGACGGGCGCTCAGAACCTGCCGGGCAACTGGGAGAGCAGCCGGTTCAATCTGGCGAGCTGCATACGAGAGCAGATCCCGCTGATCGACGACCACGAAACACAGGTGGTGATGCACAACGATGCGGTCGTGCAAGGGCTGAGCGAATTGCCGTTCATGCAGGACTATGAGCGTTGGGGTGTGCTGACGATCGGAACGGGGCTGGGGAACGCGCGATTCACCAACCGCCAGAAGGCGACAGACTGAGTCAGTAGTGACCATTTGCACCGGTTGACGCCTCGCGCATTGCAGGCCACAGATACGCCGCCTGGATGGGGTGGCGGGGTCTGTGCCCTGAGGGGCTCAAAGCATCCAGAAAAAGATGTTTTGCCGCGCTGAGCGCGGAAAAGGCGTGGCGGAAAGGCCGCGCCGGACCGGGGGCACTGTGATCAAGCGCTTTATCATCGCTCTTATCATCGTGGCTGCCTTCATCGGCGGTCTCGCATGGTTCAAGCTCGTGTTCATGCCGACGATGATCCAGGAGTTCCTCAGCGCCCAGGTTCCTCCTCCCGCCACGATCACCGCCGAGCCGGCGAAGCAACAGGAGTGGACCGAGCGTCTTCCGGCTATCGGTACGCTGATCTCGTCGCAGGGCGTGGAGGTCGCGTCCCAGGTGGGCGGCCTCGTCACCGGCATTGGCTTTGAGAGCGGCCAGGACGTTGAAAAGGGATCCAAGCTCGTTCAACTCGACATTTCCGTTGAGGAGGCGGACCTCGCGAGCGCTGTGGCGGTGCTGAAGGAGGCCGAGATCTCTTTCAAGCGGCAGGCGGACCTTCTGATCAAGTCGGTGACCTCGGAGGCGAACGTCGACACGGCGCGCGTTAAGAAGGACAGCGCGGTGGCTTCGCTCGATCGCATCAAGGCGCTGATCGGCCAGAAGACAATCCTCGCGCCGTTCACGGGAAGGCTCGGCATCCGGCACGTGGAAGTTGGGCAATACATTTCCCCCGGCCTCGCCATGGTGACGCTGCAGGCGCTCGATCCGATATGGGTCGATTTCCCGATGCCGGAGCAGAACGTCGGCAAGCTGCGGGTTGGACAGGTCGTCAATCTGACGGTCGACGCATTCCCAGGGCAAGTTTTCGCGGGCACTGTGACGTCGCTCGATGCGCGCGTGTCGCAGGAGACGCGCACCTTGCTGGTGCGCGGCACGCTGGCCAATCCGAACCGCATCCTGTTGCCGGGTATGTTCGCAAACGTCGCCGTGCTGTCGGGCGAGCCGCAGAAGGTTGTCACGGTGCCGCGCACGGCGGTGACGTACTCCCTCTATGGCGACAGCGTCTATGTGCTGAAGCCCAAAGAGGGACAGCCGGCGCCGGAGAAGCCAGAAGATGCCGTCTTTACTGCGGAGCGGCGCTTCGTCAAGACGGGGCAGGTGCGTGATGAGCGCGTCGCCGTCACGACGGGCCTGGCCGAGGGCGAGCAAGTCGTGACCAGCGGCCAGGTGAAGCTCAGCAACGGCGCGCTCGTGCGCGTCGACAACTCGCAGGCGCTCGTGCCACCAGCCACGCGGCCCCTTCAGTAAGGCGAGGCGACCCATGTCGTTCACCGACATCTTCATCAGGCGGCCGGTACTCAGCTCCGTTGTCAGCCTGCTCATCCTGCTGGTGGGCCTGAGCGCTGCATTCAACTTGCAGGTGCGGCAGTATCCCGAGCTGTCAAACACGACGATCACGATAACGACGGCGTATCCGGGCGCCAACGCAGACGTGATCAAAGGCTTTATTACGGTGCCGATCCAGCAGGCGGTGGCGAGCGCGGAAGGTATCGACACGCTCTCCTCGACGTCACGGCAGAGCATCAGCACCGTCACGCTCAATCTGCGTCTCAATGCCGATCCCGATCGCGCAGTGACGGACGTCCTGTCGAAGGTCAACCAGGTGCGCAGCGTGCTGCCACCGGAGTCGATGGATCCGGTCGTCGTCAAGCAGACGGGCGAGTCGACGGCGCTGATGTACCTGTCGTTCAACAGCGACGTACTGGCGTCATCGCAGATCACGGATTACCTGACGCGCGTCGTCCAGCCGAAACTGCAGACCGTGAACGGCGTCGCGAACGCACAGATTCTCGGCGGACAGACGTTCGCAATGCGCGTTTGGCTCGATCCGGAGAAGATGGCTTCGCTTGGCGTGACGCCGCTGCAGGTGCGCGCGGCGCTGGCGACCAACAATTTCACGACGGCGGCGGGGCAGATCAAGGGCGACTTCGTCGAGACGACGATCAACGCGGAAACGTCGCTGGCGAGCGCAGAGGCGTTCGGTGAGCTGGTCGTTGCTGCGCGGGGTGATGCGCTGGTGCGGCTGCGGGACATTGCGCAGATCTCGCTCGGGGCTGAGGATGTCAACTCAACGTCGGTTTTCGACGGACTTAAGGCGGTGTTCATCGGCATCTATTCGACGCCGACGGCAAACCCGCTGACGGTGATCGCGGATGTGCGCAAGGAGTTCCCGGCTATTCAGGCGGAGCTGCCGCCGGGGATGACGGCAGACATCGCGTACGATTCGACAACGTTCATCGATGCGTCGATCGCGGAGGTGCGCAAGACGCTGGTCGAGGCGGCGGTGATCGTCATCGTGGTGATCTTCCTGTTCCTGGGAAGCCTGCGGTCGACGCTTATTCCGATTGTCACGATTCCGCTGTCGCTGATCGGCGTGATGTTCGCTCTGCTGGCGCTGGGATACTCGCTCAACCTGCTGACGCTGCTGGCGCTGGTGCTGGCGATCGGTCTCGTGGTGGACGATGCGATTGTCGTGGTGGAGAACATCCATCGCCATATCGAGGAGGGGCTGTCGCCGTTCGAGGCGTCGCTGGTGGGCGCGCGGGAAATCGCAGTGCCGGTCATCTCGATGACGATCACGCTCGCGGCGGTCTATGCGCCGATCGGGTTCGTCTCGGGCCTCACCGGCTCGCTGTTCCGCGAGTTCGCCTTCACGCTGGCCGGCGCGGTGATCGTGTCCGGCATCATCGCGCTGACGCTGACCCCGATGATGTGCTCGAAGCTGTTGACGAGCGAGCTTTCGTCCGGCGGGTTCGTGAAGTTCCTCGATCGCACGTTCGAACGGCTGAAGCACCGCTATCAGCGGAGGCTCAAAAGCACGCTGAACTACCGGCCGGTGACGATACTGGTGCTGGTGGGCGTGATCGTTGCGACCGGGCTGATGTATGCGACGACACAGCAGGAGCTGGCGCCCGAGGAGGATCAGGGCATCCTGTTCAATCTGGTGAAGACGCCGCCAGCCACGAACATCGACTACACCGAGCAGGTGACGGGACATCTCAACAAGGTGTTCGATCAGGTGCCCGAGAAGGCGAACGTGTTCGCCATCAACGGCATGGGCGGCGATGTGCATCAGGCGTTCGCGGGCATCCTGTTCAAGCCGTGGGAGGAGCGTAATCGGACGCAGGCGCAGATCCTGCAGGAGCTGCAGCCGAAGGTGAACAGCATCGCGGGCGCGCAGGTGCTGACGTTCGGGAATCCGTCGCTGCCGGGTTCGACGGGTGGACCGCCGATCCAGTTCATCATCACGACGACGTCCGACTACGAGCAACTCGCTGGCGTGCTGCAGAAGGTGCAGCAAGAGGCGATGCAGAGCGGATTGTTCATTTTCGCCGACAGCGATCTGAAGTTCGATACGCCGCAGATCGAGGTGAAGATCGACCACGCGAAGGCGAACAGCCTCGGTATCACGATGCAGGACATCGGCGCGTCCCTGGCGACGCTGCTCGGCGGAAACTACGTGAACCGCTTCAATCTCTACGGGCGGAGCTATCAGGTGATCCCGCAGGTGCCGCGCGATTTCCGCCTGCAGCCAGACTGGATCAAGCGCTATCAGGTGAAGACGTCGTCGGGAAAGATGGTACCGCTGTCGACCGTCGTCGATGTGCGCGAGAGCGTTCAGCCGAACGCGCTGACGAGCTTCCAGCAGCTGAACTCGGCGACGCTGCAGGGCGTGCCGTTCCCGGGGCGGACCATCGGTGAGGTGATCACCTTCCTAAAGGCCAAGGCGGGGGAGCTGTTCCCCGAGTCGTTCACGTACGACTTCCAGGGTGAAAGCCGGCAGTACGAGCAGGAAGGCAACCGGCTTGTCGTCACGTTCATTTTTGCACTGATCGTGATCTATCTGGTGCTGGCGGCGCAGTATGAGAGCTTCAGCGATCCTCTCATCATTCTCATTGCGCTGCCGACGTCGATCTTCGGCGCGTTGCTGCCGCTCACGTTCGGGCTGGGCACGATCAACATCTACACGCAGATCGGGCTCGTCACGCTGATCGGCCTCATATCGAAGCACGGCATCCTGATGGTCGATTATGCCAACCAGCTTCAGGTGGAGAAGGGGCTTGGGCGGCGCGAGGCGATCGAGGAAGCGGCGGCGATCCGTTTGCGCCCGATCCTGATGACGACGGCGGCGATGGTCATCGCCATGGTGCCGCTGATCATGGCGTCGGGAGCCGGGGCCGCGTCGCGATTTGCCATCGGCATCGTTATCGCGTTCGGCATGACCATCGGCACGCTGTTCACGCTGTTCGTGACGCCGGCTGTCTATACGTATCTGGCGCGCGAGCACCGGCATGACGCGAGCGCGGCGCAGGCGAAGGGGCAATTGCACGGGCCGGCGGAGTAGGCTCAGGGCGGCTGAGCGCTAGGCGCCAACGGCAAGGTCGTAGAGGACCTTGATGTTGAGGACGATGACTATCGCGGCGACGATGACCGCAAGCGCGGTCAGCCATCGCGGGGCAACCAACTCGCCCATCTTGCGCCGATCGGCGGTGAACATCACAAGTGGCACGATGGCGAAGGGGAGCTGCATGGAGAGCACCACCTGGCTCATGATCAACAGCTGGCCGGTGCCGTTCTCACCGTAGAGAATGACGCCGATGCTGGCGGGGATCAGCGCCAGACTTCGTGTCGCCAGACGTCGCAACCAGGACGGAATGCGCAGGTTGATGAAGCCTTCCATGACGATCTGGCCGGCGAGCGTGGCCGTCACGGTCGAATTCAACCCGCAGCACAGCAACGCTACACCAAAGAGCGTTGCGGCGCCGGCAGATCCGAGCAACGGCACGAGCAGTTGCTGCGCCTCCTCAAGGTCGGCGATGCCGGTGTGGCCAGCCTTGTGGAACGTGGCGGCGGCGAGGATCAGGATCGAGGAGTTGACGATCAGCGCCATCATCAGGGCGATCGAGGAGTCGATGGTCGCGAACTTGATTGCCTCGCGTTTGGCCGGGATAGTGTCGCCAATGGCACGCGTTTGTACAATGGACGAGTGCAGGTAGAGATTGTGCGGCATTACCGTGGCACCGAGGATGCCCATGGCGAGGTATAGCATCTGAGGATTGCGCACGATCTCCACGGTGGGCGCAAAGCCTAAGATGACCTGACGCCAGTCGGGGTCGGCCAATGCGACCTGCACTCCGAAGCATAGTGCGATCACCAGCAGCGTCACGACGACGAAGGCTTCGATCCAGCGGAACCCGAGGTTCTGCAGGTAGAGGATGAGAAAGACGTCGAGCGCTGTGATGAAGACGCCGATCTCGAGCGGGATGCCGAACAGCAGGTTCAGGCCTATCGCGGTGCCGATGACCTCCGCGAGGTCGGTGGCGCAGATGGCGATCTCGGCCATGATCCAGAGGATGAGGGCGATAGGCCTTGGGAAGGCGTCGCGGCAGGCTTGGGCAAGGTCGCGGCCGGTCGCGAAGCCGAGGCGTGCGCACAGCGCCTGTAGAAGGATCGCCATGATGTTCGACATCAGGGCGATGCAGAGCAGCGTGTAACCGAAGGTAGATCCGCCGGCGAGCGAGGTTGCCCAGTTGCCGGGGTCCATATAGCCGACCGAGACGAGATAACCCGGACCCAGAAACGAGATGAGGCGGCGCCAGCCAACACCTCGGACGGGAATGGAGCCCCACACCTCTCGTAAGGAAGGCTCGCCGCGTGCATTGCGCCAGCCATCGCCCCCGGGGGCTTTCGAGCCATCGGGTGCCCGTGTCACGTCCTGCATCTGCATTCCAGTCGGATGACCAGCCGGCGTCCCTCACGCCGATTGCGAACGACCAGCAGCCGAGCCTATGAAAACCGGAGGGATAAAGTCAATGGGGGCTAACTTTCCAGCTTTGATCGCAGTCTGAACCGGTACTTCGTCGGAAAGTGCGCTAACCGAAAGACGCATCCTGTCCGCGTTTGATGTCGCCATAGAAAACCAGAGCGGATCCGCCTTCCGCCTTGGCGCGGTACATCGCGGCGTCGGCGTTGGCGAGGATCTCGGCGACGTTGACGCAGCCCTCTGGGATGAGCACGGCGCCTACGGCGACGCCGATTTTGTGCGTGATGCCGTTCACCGAGATCCCGGTGTCGAGAGCTTGGATGTAGCGTTGCCCGGCTGCCTCGGCGCCTAGGTAGTCGATGTCATGCGCAAGGACGGCAAACTCGTCGCCGCCCAGCCTTGCGAGCAGGTCGGTGGGCCGCGCCACGCGGCTGAAGCGCTCGGCGATGATCAGCAGCACGCTGTCGCCAGCGGCATGGCCGTGGCGGTCGTTCACCTGCTTGAAGCCGTTGATGTCGAGTAGGAAGAACGCGTGATTTCCCTCGGAGGACTTCAACTGGTTGAGCCGGACGAAAAGCGCGCGACGGTTCGGCAGGCCCGTCAGTTCATCGCGCATCGCCTGGTTGCGCAGCTCCTGGATTGCACCCTCCGCTTCGGCGTCCCTAGCTTGATCGGCGCGCTGTTCGCCAATGCGTCGAACGACAAAGCCAATGATGCAGGCAGCAAGGAGGACGGTCAGCGCGATGGCCTCAAGAAGCGATATCTGCCGGTCCTGCGTCGTCAGCTCGTGCGCGAATTGAAAGAGGTCAAACTCGACGGCGAGCAGAAGGCCAACCGCCAGCACGCAGACGGCGAGCATCGCGTCTTGGATGCTTGATTTGGGGTTGGTGGCCACGGAGCGGACCAAGGAATTCCGCATCGCCGTCATGGTCCCTTCGCTGGCGTCACAAGGTCGGGACCATAGCCCAGAGCACCCAAAAAACTGTAAAAGCCGTCAGACAGCGGATTTATTGTGCCTTCATCCCTGCAGCTACAGCGCTAGTGCCCGGCGACCACGTCGCGCGAGCCGCGAATCTGCTATGGCCTCAAGGTGTTGCCTTCGTGATCCAGCCTTGAGAGGCGATGCCGCGTGCCCACGATCGGGCGAGGGATCTTAACGACGATCATGGCCCTGGCGGGCGCTCTTGCTGCCGGGGCGCACGCACATGCTCAGGTTGTCGGCGAGGCCTGCTGCGCGGATCTGGAACAGAGGATCGAGGAACTCGAGGCGGTCACCGCGCGGAAGGGCAATCGCACGGTCAAGGTGACGATCTCCGGACTGATCAACAACGCTGTGATGGCGTGGGACGATGGTGCGGAGCGGAACGCGTATGTGGTCACCAATGACAATCAGCGCTCGCGTTTCAGCTTCGTCGGCTCGGCCGCGCTCAATGCGACGTGGGAGGCTGGATACGCGATCGACATCGGTCTCAGGGCTGCTAACTCAAAACTGGTGAACCAGCTCACCGATGCCGATCCGTTGACGCCATACCTCAGGAGCTTCGACGTGCGCAGCTCCGTCTGGTTTCTCAGGAACAAGAACTTCGGCTCGGGTTTCATCGGCACGACGTTCGCGGCGACGGATCGCATCGCCAATTCGAACGTAACGCAGACGGCGATGTTCGATGCGTATGCTGCGCCCGAGAACGCGGGCCTTGGCATGTTCCTGCGCTCGGCCGAGAATGGGAAGCTGACGCGCAGCCTACTCAACTGGCGCCGCATCATCGGGGCGGGTGGCGATCAGCCGGGTGAAAGCCAGCGCGGCTTTTCGTTGATCAAGTATGTGTCGCCGACCTGGAACGGCTTCACGTTCGCTGCCGATTGGGTGGCTACCGATTTTTGGGATCTGGCGCTGAGATACCGCAAGGAGATCGCAGGTTTCGATATCGGCGCGGGCATCGGCTATCTGAAGCTGCAGCCAGGATCGCGCACGCGGAGCGTCTGTCCCGCCGCGTTCTTCACCGACGGAGCGGACGCGACGAAGTGCGATGAGCTGCGAGGCTCCGTCAGCATCAAGCATATCGATAGCGGACTGTTCGTGAACTTCGGCGCGGATCTGACCGGCGATGGGATCGTCGCGGAGACGGTGCGATTCAGGAATACGGGCGTCGATGCGGGCGAAAACTTCCTCTCGGGTCAGATTGGCATCGAGCAGAAATTCATCGAGTTGGGCAAGACGACGATCTATGCGGGCCGGTACGTGTACAACGGCGGCGCGCCGACCGTTCTCACAGTGAGGCCAGGGGACCCGCTCAACCCGACGGGCGAAGGTACCTGGACAGTTTGGGATTCCAACGTTTCGATGTGGAGCGGCGGCATCGCCCAGGGGATCGATAGCGCGGACATGATCCTTTATCTCACCTACCGGCATGTCAGTGGCGACATCACGCTGCGCCAGCTGGAGGGACGCGCGGCGACAGGGCCGATCGCGGGGGCCCCCATTGACGATCTCGACCTGGTGATGAGCGGCGCCGTCATCCGCTTCTAGTTGTTGGTGTGCATCGAGCGGCGAATGACGCGGTGGACGAAGGCCAGTTTCGCGATGGCAAGCGCGGGGATGACGAACGGGTAGAAGTCGTCGTGGCCCATGCTGCGGTTGATGTCGTTCAAAGCGAGCGTGAGGGGGATCCAACGCTTGAAGAGGGAGTCAAAGCTCTCGACGCGGTAGACATCGAGTGGCTGTTGCCATGGCGCTGGGAAGCGGCCCGGCCTCGGCTCACTGCGATGCACGGCGGCGGTGTCGAGCGCGTCAATCATGTGCAGGTAATGCGCCCAGGTCTCGGCCCAGTCCTCCCACGGATGGGAGCTCGCATAGGCGGAGACGTGGTGGAGATCCCAGTCGGCCGGGGGACCGTGGGAGTGGTGGCGCTCCAGTGCGGCGCCATAGTGTTCGCGCTCGTCACCGAACAGCTCGCGGAAGCGTTGGAGATCTGAGGTGCCCTCGATCAGCAGCATCCAATAGTAGTGGCCACTTTCGTGCCGCAGATGTCCCAGCATCGAGCGATAGGTTTCCGCCATCGCCTTGCGCTGGCGCGCGCGCTCTACCGAATCGGCCTCTCCGACCGCGATGGTGATGACGCCATCTAGATGCCCTGTCAGTGCGTCGTTGACGAAATCGAATGTCAACGGCGCTTTGCCAATCGTCGCGCCATCGAGTGGAAGGCCCAGGCGGAGCAGTGAGTAGATCAAGCGTTTCTTGGCGCGTTCGAACTCGCCCCAGGCGAGTACGTTTATCGGGTCTGCGAGGTCTGGGATGGTGCGATTCAGCTCGCAGGCGACGCAGAACTGGGACGGCGAGCCGGAATCGACCAGCCAGTTGCAGACGCTGTGGGCCTCATTGGCGCAGTAACGCAGGCGGGCCCCGGAGGTCTTCTTGAATTCGCGATAGAGGCTGTTGCCAGTCGAGACGAGGGCGCGGATTTCGAGCTTATCGGAGCGGAATCCGAGTGGGTGCGCGCAACGCAGGCACTTTATGTTCTCGAAGTAGACCGTATTACCGCAGGCCCCGCATTTGAATGTCTGCACCCTGTCCTCGTCCAGCCCCGCGTCCCGTCGCCCATTAGAGCGCATCTGCGGGGCAATCACCCCTGATTTGGTGCCCAAAATTATTGCACCGGGCCTAACCTACGGGCAATGCCTGAACTTCGTGCTCGGCGAAAGATG
>CAZBPM010000012.1:30536-132722 GCA_964493785.1 uncultured Hyphomicrobium sp.
CTATTGTCCTCCCGCTGCACTGCACAAGGACACTTCTACTCAATAGGTTCTGATGCCAATCCATGTCGCTCTGACGCACCGGACGGCCTACCACTACGATCGTGCAATCGGGATGGGGCCGCAGATTATTCGACTTAGGCCGGCGCCCCACTGCCGAACGCCCATCATAAGCTATTCGCTCAACATCGAGCCCAAGCTGCACTTCCTCAACTGGCAGCAGGACCCGTTCGCCAACTATTGCGCACGGCTCGTGATCCCGGAGAAGACGGACAAGTTCGTCGTTACGGTCGATCTCGTGGCAGACATGGCGGTGATCAATCCGTTCGACTTTTTCGTCGAGGATGGCGCCAAGGAATGGCCGTTCGCCTACGACCCCGACCTCAAGAAAGAGCTGACGCCATATCTGGAGCCGGCTCCACTCGGACCGCTGCTGCGGAAGTTTCTCGCGTCGCTGCCGACCAAGAAGGAAGTGACGGTCGACTTCCTCATCGACGTCAACCAGCGACTGCATTCCGAGGTCGAGTATTGCGTTCGTTTGGAGCCGGGAATTCAGACGCCGGAGGAGACGCTGGGGAAGGCGTCCGGCTCGTGCCGGGATTCCGGCTGGCTTCTCGTGCAGATCCTGCGGCACATCGGTTTCGCTGCACGCTTCGTGTCAGGCTATCTCATCCAGCTTCGGCCTGACGTAAAACCGGTCGACGGTGGTGCAGCGGGCGCCGAGGTCGATTTCACCGACCTGCACGCGTGGGCGGAGGTCTATGTTCCCGGTGCCGGATGGATCGGGCTCGATCCGACGTCTGGACTGCTGGCAGGCGAGGGGCACATTCCGCTGGCGGCAACGCCGCAACCCTCGAGCGCTGCGCCGATCAGCGGCGCCCACGAGCCGACAGAGGTCGACTTTGCCTTCGACATGAAGGTGGAGCGGATACTCGAAACGCCGCGCGTAACGCTACCCTACAGCGAGGCGACGTGGCAGGAGATCGTGACCGCCGGCGAGAAGGTCGACGAGCGGCTCAATACCGCCGACGTGCGCCTCAGCATGGGCGGCGAGCCGACATTCGTGTCGATCGACGACATGGATGGCGACGAGTGGAAGACCGACGCGGTTGGGCCGACAAAGCGCGCCTACGCGGAGGAGCTGGTGAGGCGCCTGCGTGACCGTTTCGCGCCCGGCGGGTTGCTGCACTATGGGCAGGGCAAGTGGTATCCCGGCGAGCAGCTTCCGCGCTGGTCGTTCGCGCTCTACTGGCGTCGCGATCAGGAGCCGCTGTGGGAAGACGATGCGCTGATCGACCGCGAGGGCAAGCCGCTCAATGCGACGGCGGAGGATGCCGGGAAGCTGATGGGCGCGCTGTGCAAGCAACTCGGGTTGCCTGCCGATAGCGGCATTCCGGCATACGAAGACCCGGGCTACTACGCACTGGTGGAGCAGAAGCTTCCGGTGGACGTCTCGCCGGAAGAGAACAAGCTGCAGGATCCTGCTGAGCGCGCCCGCATCGTGCGGGTCTTCGAGCAGGGCCTGGACAAGCCGGTGAGCTACATCCTGCCGGTGCAGGTCTGGCAGTCGCCCGACCTTGGCAGGCGCTGGGTGACGGAGCGCTGGGGCCTCAGGCGGAAGAAGCTGTTCCTCGTGCCAGGCGATTCTCCGGCCGGGTACCGCCTGCCGGTGAACTCGCTGCCGGCGCTGCCGGCGATGAATTATCCGCACGTGCTGCCGCGCGATCCGTTCGGCGATATGCCGCCGCTGCCCGAGCGCGAGATCCTAATCCAGCAACGCCGCGCGGTGACGCTCCGGCCGGCGCCGGTGCCCCCGCCGTCGGGACCGAGCGAGATCTACGGGTCAGTGCGCACGGCGTTGGCGATCGAGCCGCGCGACGGGCATCTTTGCGTGTTCCTGCCGCCGCTGGCCGACGCGCTCGACTTCGCCGCCCTGACGGCCGCGATCGAGGAGGCAGCTGCAGCGACCGGCCTGCCCGTCCACATCGAGGGATATTCGCCGCCGCACGATCCCCGGATCAACAACATCAAGGTGACGCCTGATCCGGGCGTTATCGAGGTCAACGTCCATCCGGCGGCGAGCTGGAAGGAGCTCGTCCACATAACCACCGCGGTCTATGAGGAAGCGCACAAGACGCGGCTCGGCACCGACAAGTACCAGCTCGACGGACGCCACACCGGAACGGGCGGCGGCAACCACATCGTGATGGGCGGCATGACGCCGGCGGACAGTCCGTTCCTTCGGCGTCCCGACCTGCTCGCGTCGATCATCTGCTATTGGCAGAACCATCCGTCGCTGTCGTACCTGTTTTCGGGACTGTTCATCGGCGCCACGAGCCAGGCGCCGCGTCTCGACGAAGCGCGCTATGAAATGCTCTATGAGTTGGAAATCGCGCTAAAGCAGGTGCCCGATCCGGCCTACGGAAGCATTCCGCCCTGGCTGGTCGATCGCATTTTCCGGCATCTGCTCGTCGACGTGACGGGCAACACGCATCGCGCTGAAATCTGCATCGACAAGCTCTATTCGCCGGATAGCTCGACGGGGCGGCTCGGGCTGGTCGAGTTCCGATCGTTCGAGATGCCGCCGCACGCACGCATGAGCGTGGTGCAGCAGCTGCTCATGCGCTCCTTCATTGCGATGTTCTGGGACAAACCCTATCGCGGCAAGGTGGTGCGTTGGGGCACGGCCTTGCAGGACCGCTTCATGCTGCCGCATTTCCTGTGGGCAGATTTCGGCGAGGTGATCGGCGATCTCAAGGACGCCGGGATTCCCATCGAGCTGGACTGGTTGAAGCCGCACTTCGAGTTCAGGTTCCCATTGCTGGGCGAGTTCGGCGGCTTCGGGGTCGATGTCGAGTTGCGGCAGGCGCTCGAGCCCTGGCACGTGCTGGGCGAGGAGAGTGCGGCGGGTGGCACGGCGCGTTTCGTCGACAACTCGCTAGACCGCGTGCAGGTGAAGGTGACCGACGGAGCCAACGGGCGCTTTGCTGTCACATGCAACCGCCGGAGCCTGCCGTTGGCACCAACGGGCACGTATGGCGAGAAGGTAGCGGGTGTGCGCTTCCGTTCGTGGTTGCCGGCTTCGTGCCTGCATCCGACGATCGCGCCGCACGTGCCACTCGTCTTCGACGTGGTCGATACGTGGACGGGGCGATCGGTCGGTGGATGCCGCTATCACTCGACCCATCCCGGCGGGCGCAACTTCGAGGTGGCGCCGATCAACTCCTACGAGGCGGAAGGGCGCCGCCTTGCTCGCTTCGAGCGTCTGGGGCACTCGCCGGGAAGCTTCACTGTCACGAGCGCCGAGATCAATCCCGACTATCCCCTCACGCTCGACATGAGAACCTGATCCTCGCAACCAGCAAAGCGCAGGCGCCGGCTATAAATGCCCGGCGTTGCCTCGCGGTGCTGGTACCTCAGGGCGCGAAGCACTATCCTCCCGCCGATAGAAAAAAAGCTAGGCTGGCCTCCAAAATGCGCATCGTGCGGGGCAGCGCCCCATGAATCTCGAAGCCCGGCTACAAAAGACCCTCGATCGGGGGGCGCTTGCCGGCTACGTGCAGGCTAAGGGAAGCGGACACGACGAGCTGATTGACGCGGAGGGCAATATCCGCCCGCACTGGCAGCCGCTGCTCTCGGCGCTGGCTGAGCTTCCGGCTGCCGAGCAAGCCTTGCGGGCCGAGCGCCTCAATCGGCGTGTGCGCGAGATGGGTATCGCGCATGACATCTTCGCGGACCCGGCTGCGCCGGGTAAGCGCTGGGAGGTCGATCTCGTCCCGCTGGTGCTGCCGCAGAGCGAGTGGCGTGTGCTCGAAAAGGCACTGCTGCAGCGTACGCGCCTGATGAATGCCATTCTCGCCGACATCTACGGCGAGCAGAAGCTGCTGCGCGATGGGCTCATACCTCCAGGGCTCATCTTCTCTGATCCGGCATTCCTGACGTCATGTAATGGCATTCAGCCGGCAGCCGGTTATCTGCAATTCTATGCCGTCGACCTTGCGCGCGAAGTCGACGGAAGCTGGCGCGTCATCGACAACCACACGGAGACGCCGGCAGGCGTCGGCTATGCCCTGGCCAACCGCGTGGTGCATACGCAGGTTGCAGGCGACCTGTTCGAGGCCTGCAAAGGCATGCGTCTGGCGCCGTTCTTCCAGAGCCTGCAGGCGGGGCTGACGGTTCTGACAGGCAAGCGCGATGCACGCATCGCGCTGCTCACGCCGGGACCGATGCACGAGGACTATTTCAGTCACGCCTATCTCGCGCGCTATCTCGGCTATGCGCTGATCGAGGGCGGCGACCTGCGCATGGCGGGCGATCAGGTCTACCTAAAAACGCTGGAAGGGTTGCAGCGGGTCGATCTCATCGTTCGATGTGTCGAAGGGCGGCAATCGGATCCTTTGGAGCTGGATACCGGAGGCTACGGCGGTCTTCCCGGCCTTGTGCACGCCTGCCGCAAGGCGCCGCAACTCGTGCGCAACGCGATCGGATCGGCGGTGGCCCAGAACCGCGGCGTGGCGCCGTATCTGCCGAACGTCTGCCGCAAGCTGTTCGGAGAGGAGCTGCTGATAACCGATGCGCCGCGGCGCTGGCTCGGCGATCCGGCCAATCGGCGACACGTGATCGATAACCTCGACCGCATGGTGATCCGACCGGCGCAGGAGGGAACGGGGCGGCCGGGCGGGGCGCAGTACGGGCAGCTCGGCTCGAGTCTCACGGAGGCGCAGCGGCGCGCGCTCAAGGAGGAGATCGAGCTGCACGGCGAGATGCTCGTCGCGGAGGAGCGTATCGGTTTCGGGACGACGCCGGCATTCTCACCGCGCGGGCTCGTTCCTCAGCCTTTCGCGGTGCGGTTCTTCGTGGCTTCGACGTCCGAGGGGCTGACGGTCATGCCGGGCGGGCTCGCGATGGCCATAGTGCCGAACCTTGCGGTGGCGTTGAGCGCGCCGGAGCCGCGCACGCGTGATGTCTGGATCATCGCGGACGGCGAGGTGCCGCCGCACCAGAGTCTGTGGCAGCCGACGATCGAGACAGCGCGCGTGCAGCGCTCGCAGCGGGCGATCCAGAGCCGCGTCGCCGACGATCTGTTCTGGCTCGGGCGATATGCAGAACGCTCCGACTGGATCATGCGCGTGCTGCGCAGCGCGCTGCAGCCGTTGCGGGGCGACAATGCGCCGGCACAGGTCCAGGGCGCGGCGCGAGCCTGTCTCGAAGCGCTGGTGACAGAGGAGCACGCGGCGCCAACGAAGTCCGAGCTCGACGACGCGGAAGCGGTCGAGAGCATGGCGCATGTGCTGATCGCGGCCAAGGACGGCCGGCGGACGCTCGATGATACGCTCGACAAGCTGTATCGCGTGGCTAACCTCACGCGTGATCGCCTTTCGCTGGAGGCGTGGCGTGTGCTCAGTCACTTCCGCCCCGGTGCCGACTGGCGACGCGCGCTAGTGGATTCTCCGCCGGAAGCGCTGCTCGATCTGCTCGAGGACGGGCTCGGCTGGCTGGCCGCGTTCAACGGTCTCTTCCACGAGAATATGACGCGCAATAAGGGCTGGTCCTTCCTCGACATGGGGCGGCGCATTGAGCGTGCCGGCAACATGAGCGAGGCGATCCTGTGGTTGTTCAGCAAGCCGCTGCAGCGCGAGGAGGAGGCGGGGAGGTTGTTCTATATCCTCGAGGTGGCCGACAGCTTCATCACGTATCGGTCGCGCTATCGTCTCGATCCGATGCTGGCGCTGGTGCTCGACCTGCTGCTTCTGGATGAGACGAACCCCCGCAGCCTCGCCTATCAGCTCGCCAGCATTTCGCAGCACCTGGGCTCGCTGCCGCAATCGCAAGGCGCCAGCGTCCTGACGGATGAGCGGCGCCTCATCCTGTCGATGCTGACGTCGATCCGATACCTAGATGTCGAGGCGCTGGCGAAGGACGAGACGCGCGGTGATCTGCAAGGCGCGCTGCGCAAGCAGCTGCGGCTGTTGCCGCAGCTTACGACAGCGATCGAGCGGCATTACTTCAATCTCCTGGAAGAACAGCCGCATCGGGTGCATACGCGGCGGGAGCCGAGACAGTGATTTATGAAGTCAGCCATCGCACCGTTTATCGGTACTCGTCGCCGGTCGTGCAGAGCCAGCACGTCGTTCACATGTCGCCGCGGCAGGTGGATCGGCAGCGCGTGAAGGGGCATACGCTCGTCATCGAGCCGGTGCCGACGCTCAAGACGGAGCGCTTGGATTATTTCGGAAATCGCACCGTGATGTTCGACATCGAGCAGGACCACAAGGAGCTCGTGGTCCATGCCCGGAGCACCATAAAGGTGACTGCTCCTCCGGCGATCGACATCGCGGTGACGACGCCATGGGACGAGCTGGCGGCGCGCGTGTGCGATCCGCGAGGGGGCACGGACCTGGAGGTGCTGCGGTATGCGTGGGCATCGAAGCATACGCGCGCCACTCACGACGTCGCCGCGTTCGTGCAACGGTCGTTTCCTGCCGGGAGGCCGGTACTGCTCGGGGCGTGGGATCTTGTCGAGCGGATCTATCGCGAGTTCACTTTCGATCCGACGGCCACCGATATATCGACGCCAGTTACACGCGTCCTGCAACAACGCCGGGGTGTGTGCCAGGATTTCTCGCATCTGGCGCTGGCGTGCCTGCGCACGCTTCGGCTGCCGGCTCGGTACGTGAGCGGCTACATCCTCACGCATCCGCCTGCGGGGATGCCACGGCTCGCGGGTGCCGATGCATCGCACGCGTGGATCTCGGTGTGGTCACCGGAGTTCGGGTGGGTCGATTTCGATCCGACCAACGGCCTGTTGCCAAAGGACGAGCACATCACGATCGCCTATGGGCGCGACTACGACGACGTCAGCCCGATCGGCGGTATTCTTCTCGGTGGCAGCGAGCACTCGGTGCAGGTCGGCGTCGACGTTATTCCCGTGGGGTGAACGGAAGCGGGGCCTGGCGTCGATGCCGAGCCGCGCTGATTTGCGTTTTCCGCTGGGCGCCGGTCGATCGGCGAAACTACTGCGAAAGACGGACCGATTTCAGGCCAGCGCTCGGGCCGGCATCACCAGTCGCGGGCTTCAGGTCCCATTTCGTCTGGTTGAGGATCAGCGTGTTGACGATGACCGTCATCTTCTTGTTTGTCAGCTTCGATCCGCCGTTGAAGGTCACGTCGCGGCTCGGAAGATACATGATCCCCTGCAGGTTGAAGTCGTTCGAGTCGTTGAAGGGCAGCTGCGAGCGCGCCAGGCCGGACTTCTCGTACATGACGAGGTCCTTGTAAGTGCCGCTGGTCGGGGCAGTGATAGTGGCCGCCACGGCGCTGTTAAATTGGATCTTCGACGTGTCGGCGAAGTAGAAGGTGACGCCCGTGCCCGTCCAGGTGCCGCCGTTGACGTTCCAGCCGCCGTCCTTGATGACGTAGGTGCCAGCCTCGAAGGTTACCTTCGGATTGCTATTGAAGTTGATCCAGCCGCAATAGACGCCAGGCTTCAACGTGACGGTGCCGCCGTTGAAGTTGAGGTTGCTGTAGGTGCACGAGGACGTCGACGGCACCGGCAGCTTGCCGGCATAGGGATCCTCGGCAGTGACGCACTGCTTCTCGAGGTTCGGGTGCGATCCGCCATTGTCGATGATCTTGTCGCCCGCGATGCAGATGCGCTTCGTGGTGATCGTTGAGCCGGAGTTGAAGATCGCCGCCGGATTGGCGGTTGATTTCACGTGCAGCTCGCAATCGGGCGCATTGAGGGTCGGTCCCGAGTTGACCAGGAATGCCTGCGACGCGGTCTTGTCGAGGACGAGGATGCACGCAATCGTGGTGACGCCGCCGCCGATGCCAGTGGCCGTCGCCGTGGCGCTGATCTTCATCTCGTTGATGCCGAGCACTTTGCCCAACGTCGTATCGAGGCTTGCCGAGGCGGTGCCCTTCAACTGGTTTTCGCCTGTGGGCGAGAACGATACCTTGACACCTTTGGTCGACGGTTCGGAGAAGTTGTTGTTGAACATGTTCTTGGCTGCGGCGAGCTGCGTCGCGCTATCGGCGCGCACACCCGCAAGCACGGCGCTGTCCAACGCGGTCTGCATTTTGGTGCGCGCGTGGGAGGCACGGGCGAAGTCTAGCGCAACGCCGGCTACGGCGATCAACATGACAACCGCCAAGCCAAAAATGACGGCGACTGAGCCTTGGTCGTTGCGTGCGAACGCAGACAGTCTGTTCGAAATGTAAGTCAAATGCCGGCTCCCGCGTTCAGGTCATAGTCGCTTTTTTCTTTGATTTGCGCGCAAGACTCTGAACGGGAGGTTCATGAAACAGGTAAAGCAAGGTTGAATTTTCAGGCCGTTCCGCAAAAGAAATAGGGTAAATCCCGGCCTGACGCGGCGTGCCCCGGTTGATGTCATCGCGGCCGGCGTCAGCCGAATATCTTCTCGCCGCTGACCCAAGTCTGCGAGATCTTGATGTTCATGATCTCGTCGGGGGCGACCTTGAAGGGGTCCTGCTCGAGGAGGACGAGGTCCGCCTCTTTTCCTTGCTCGAGCGTGCCGATGCGGTCCGCCTGTCCGATCTGGGCGGCGGCCGCCGAGGTGACTGCACGTAGTGCTTCCTCGACAGCGACTGCCTGATCGGGGCCGATGATCGAGTTGTCGATGATGCAGCGCCGGGTCACCGCGGTCTGGACGAGGCGCAGTGTGCCCGTCGGCGAGCACGGTGCGTCTGTGTGCAATGTGAAGGGCAGGTCCTCCCTCACGCAGGCGCCTGCCGGGTCCATGAATGCGGTGCGCTCCGGCCCGAAGAGCTGGTCGCGATAAGCCGCTCCATAGAAGAAGACGTGATTCATGAGGAACGTCGGTTGCACGCCGAGCGCCTTCATTCGCTTCAACTGATCGGGACGAGCTAGCGTGGAGTGCTCGATGCGGTTGACGCCGGTTGATGGATTGGCGCCGTAGGCGGCTTCGATCGCATCCAGAGCGTAGTCGATGGTGGCGTCGCCGTTGCAGTGGATCTGCACGGGCCAACCTGCGGCCTTCACCGCTGCGACCATGGTCTTCAATGCGTCCGGCGAGTAATTGGGCGAACCCTTCTGGTCGGTGCCGAGGTAGGGGATGGTCTGCGCACCGGTCTTGGTCTGGTTGGAGCCGTCACCGACAATCTTGATGCCGAACAACGAGAAT
Source organism: uncultured Hyphomicrobium sp. (assembly GCA_964493785.1). Taxonomy (GTDB): domain Bacteria; phylum Pseudomonadota; class Alphaproteobacteria; order Rhizobiales; family Hyphomicrobiaceae; genus Hyphomicrobium_A. Next base: position 39,698 of record CAZBPM010000012.1, read on the forward strand.
CGGGAGTCGGGGAAGAGGCTGGCTTTAGCGCCCCGGCCGTACTCCTTGTAAGCGTCACCGGCTTTCATTTCGTCGTACATGAGGCTGGCGCTCAGTCGGCCGGTTCCTCGCGCGGTCAGCTTGAGGAGCCCTTCAATCCAGTCGGGCTGGACGGTCCCGGGCTCATGTGTGGCGGTGACACCAAGCGCAGCGCTCGTCTTGAAGAAGTCGGTGAGGGCTTTTTCGAAGATCGCGGGCGTGATCTTCGGCAATGCGTGCGCCACGAACTTCAGCAAGGCGCTCTCTTCATAGACGAGGCCATTGAACTTTCCGTCCGGTCCGCGTCCGAAGTGGCCGCCGCCGGGCAGTGTGCCGACATCGTCCGGGATTTGCGCGATCTTGAAGGCGGCGGAGTTTGCGGCTCCGTCGTGCATGTTGATGTACCAAATGAGGATCGGGCGATCCTTCGAGATGCCGTCGAGTTCGGCCATCGAGAGGTCGCCGCCCTGCAGCAGGTTGTCGAAGTTGTACGCGAGCAGCCACTCACCGGGCGGCAGCTTGGCGTCGAGCGCCTTCAGGCCAGCCATCAGTTCGGGTCGGGTCGGATACGTCGTGAAACCCACGTCCGCGAGCAGTTCAGCGAATAGGGCCACGAAGCAGCTGTGCTGGTGAGGATCGATGAAGCCGGGGAGCAGGGTTCGGCCGTCGAGATCGATCACCTTCGTGTTGCTTGTCTGCAGACCTGATAGTTCGGAGGCGGTGCCAACGGCGAGTATCTTGCCGTCACGAACGGCGACGGCGTCGGCGGTCTTGGGGCCGGAGCGCGCCATAGGGATGACGGTGCCGCCGCGGAAGATGAAGTCGGCTTCGGAGCGTGGTTGAGCCTGGGCGCGCGCAAGGCCAGGTCTGATGGCGAGGCCTGTCGCGCCGGCCGCTGCGCCGGCCAGGGCCATGAAGTTGCGGCGTGAGGGATGCGGGGCGAGCGCCTTCTGCGGCGCCGATGCCGGCCAGCCGGAATAGAGGCTCTTGTGAGTGAACAGCGTGCCCACGCAAAAGCGACACATGCAACGGCTCCGTTCTTTGTGGCCCGGTTACGATCTGGACCGGTTTGTGATTTGGAATAGAGGCTCGCGGGTGATCATCGGCTGTTATTCAACGCCGCCCATCAGATCGGGAGTGTCGCTTGCTTCGGTGAATAAATCTCTGACGAGGGCTGTGGGTGGCTCGATTGCCCGGAAATCGGCGCTACCAACCGATCTTGAGACCCAGCTTTCCATCATAGGCGTTGCCGTCGGCGCTCTCGCTCAAACCGACAAGATACGAAGCGTTGGCGTAGATAGCTGCGCCGCCGCCGACATCAGCCGTGAAACCGGTGTTGATCTCCAGCGTCGTCCCGCCGAGTTCGGCTGCAAACGGGATGAAGCCCGCTGCTGACGAGAACTGCGTCTTCGGATCGCCGAGGAACTCGTACCAGACGTTGGGGCGCACCCAGGCGGTGAAACTGCCGGGCGGGCCGAGGTCCTGGGCGAAGCGCACGCCGACACGGCCCGCGAGCGAGTTGACGTCATCGAAGTGCACCTGCGCAGCGGCATCAGAGCCGTTGTGGAGGTCGATGGTTTGGAAAGCGATCTGCGCCTGCGGCTCGACCTTGAAGCCGCCTGCGCCAGCAAACACCGGATAGCCGCCTTCGAGCGAGGCACCGAACGCAGCGCCATTGGTCGTCATCTTGTCGATGCGGTTCGATTTGGCGTCGACGTCGTACCAGGTGCCGAGCAGCAGTGCGTCGACGTACCCGTTCTCCGGCGTGTAGTGGGTCCAATAGCCGCCCAACGAGTAGGCCATGAAGGAGTTCTCGCCGGCGTCATTACCGACGACGTGCTGCACGTCGCCCGAGCCATTGCCGATGGCGAAAAACGCACCAGCAAGATTGCGAGAGGTGCCGATGGATCCGTCCCGATATAGATCGGCGCCGCCTTGGAATGCCCAGAAGTCGTAATCGTATTCCGGTCCGGTCCCGTAGACGCCGATCGACGAGCCGTCGCGGTCGCCGTGCTGGCCGATGACGCGGCCCCAGACAGCATTGGGCGCGCTTTCGTCGGCGCGGACCTCATCGCCGCGCCGCTCATGCAGCGTGTCGAGCATGAGACGCCCGTAGAGCAGCGTCATGGCCGGCACCGCCGCATACAGCGAGGTTTCCGACCGGAGGTTTGGACCGCAGACTGGCAAGTTCGAATTGGGACCGCAGTCGAGGGTCGAGCGCAGATACCAATTGTCCGGCGCCGCCCCGTCCGCCGCGCCCCTGTATAGGGTGTATTCATACGGGCCGGCGATTGCCGGAGCCGCCAGCGAGAAGGCGCCGCTCGACGTCGTGCCGCCGTTCTGCGTTTCGATGACGAGGATGCCGTCGGCCACTGTCTTGGCACCCGCACCGCCGACGTTGTTGATTACGATGCCTGTCGAGCCCGTTGCGGCGCCACCGTCGATAATGAGCTGGTCGGACGGCGAGCCGTCTCCGCCCAGTTGCGTGTCTAGGCGCAGTCTGCCGTCACGGCCGACAAAATTGCCGAGGATCGACAGGGTGTCGCCGACCGAGCCGCTGGCCAAGTCGACGAGGCCGGCGCTGGTAACTTCGACGAGCTGGCCGGAGGTAAAGGGTGTGATCGAAAAATTGCCGCCGCCAGCGTAAAGCGTGCTTGTAGCGTCGATCGTCAGCGCTCCCGTGCCAGTTCCGGCGTCGCCGAGAACGAGATCGCTATCAAGTGTGACAGTTGATGCGGACGTGAGCGCCACGGTCTCCCAGTTCACGAAACGAGCGATGCCGGAAACCGCGGAATTGGAAATTGTCAGGGTGTCTGCGGCAGCGCCGCCGTCGACGAGCGTGGTGTTTGCCAGCTGCGTTGAGTCGAGATTGCGCAGAGTCGCGTGATCGGTCCCGCCACCGAGGCTGATGGCTCCGGTTATCGCACCGCCGCTCCAGATGAACGTGTCGGTGCCAAGCCCCGTAGTTACGCCGTTGCCGATCGTCGTGCCGCTGACGGTAATGCGGTTGGTGCCGTTGCCGAGGTCGACCCTGCCGCCGATGGTGCCTCCGCTCAAAACGAAAGTGTCGTTGTTCTGGCGCGCGACGACGTTGCCGACAACGATGCCGCCGGTCATCAGCAGTTCGTTGTTGCCGACGTTCATGTCGATGGAGCCAATGGAGCCGCCGGTGATCGTCGCGAAGTCGCCGTCATTGAAAGCCCCGACGATGGTTCCGCCCGACATGAAGAAGTTGTCGAGCCCGCCGCCCTGGTCCACGGCTCCGACCGATCCTGCGCTCATCGTGAAGCCGTCGACGCCATCTCCCTGGCTTACAGTGCTGCCGATCGAGCCGCCGCTCATCGTGAATTGGTCAGCCCCGTTTCCGGTGGTTATGCCGGCACTGGTCGCACCCCCGGCGTAAGTCGTCACGCTGCTGCCGTTGCCCAGGATATCGAAGCTGAGGTACCCGCCGCCGCCAACGTTCAGGATATTGTTTCCGGCCGGAATCAGAATTGGGACGTTTACAGGATCGGGCGGGACGTCAGCGCTGCAGTCGACCTGGAGGCCGCCCGTGATCGGCGATGCGATGCAGCCGGCGTTCGCCGGGCCCGTCGCGACAACAAGCGTTGCAGCCGACAGCGTGATCGATGCGATAGCGATTGCTGAAAACCAGCGCGTTTCCATGCGAATTTGCAGTGCTCCCGGACGTCCTGGACGCACGATCACCACTTGCCGAATCAATGCTGATTCTACAGCGGGCCACCGCTGTGTGCTCATGCCATTGCGCTGCCGGAATCACTGCCCTTGCAGGCGGCTATCCGCCGGCGGGCTCCCGGTGTGGCGCGGCCTTCAGCTCGTCGATGAGCTTCTGGGTTTCCGCGGCGCGCGGCTTCGATAGCGGCGCCAGGATCCGGTACATGACCGGGGTCAGGAAGAGCGTGAAGATCGTCGCCAGGCCGAGGCCACCGATTATGATCCAGCCGAGCGCGAGACGCGCCTCCGCGCCGGCCCCGCTGGCCCAGATGAGTGGCAAGGCGCCTAGCACCGCGGCTGCCATGGTCATCATCACCGGACGCAGACGCGTACGGCAGGCCTCGCGGATGGCCTCGTCGACGGTCGAGCCTTCATCGCGCCGGATGTTGGCGAACTCGACGATGAGGATGCCGTTTTTGGCCATGACGCCGACCAGCAACACGAGACCGATCTGGCTGTAGACATTCAGCGTGCCGCCCGACAGCGCGATGGCGAAGGCGGCGCAAGCTAGGCCGAAGGGCACCGTCAGGATGATGACGAACGCGCTCGTTACGCTCTCGAACTGGGCTGCCAGAACCAGGAAGACCACGAGGAAGGCGATGGCGAACACAAAGGCCGTGTTTTGCGTCGTCTCGGCCAGCGTCTTGGCCTCACCGAGCAACGTGATCGACATGTCGCGATCCAACACCTTGGGCGCGATCTCCTGCATCATCTTGACGGCGTCACCGAGCACAACGCCGTCGTTGAGGTTGGCAGTCACGCCGACGGCGCGCTGGCGATCCTCGCGGCTGAGCGTTGGCGCAATGGCGACTTCCTGGATAGTCACCAGCGAGGACAGGGTGATGAAACCGCCGTCTGCCGTCTTGACGAATAGGTTCTGCAGGTCAGATGGATCGTTGATCGGTCGCCCGCCGGCCTTTACCTGGATCTCGACGATATCGTCATCGATGAACAGGTCGGCGGCCTTTTGATAGTCGATCATCGCGTTGATGAGGCTGGTGATCGTCTCGATGGGAACGCCGAGCTTCGTCGAGGCCTCGCGGTTGACGCGCACCGAGAGCTGCGGCTGAGTGGTGTCATAGTCCGTTCGCACGCTGCGGAACTCTGGCAGCCCCTGCAGTTCGCTGATCATCTTCTGCGCTGTTGCGGCCAACCGTTCATAGTTGGGCCCGACGATGGCGAAGCGCAGTCCCTGGCCGCCGCCGCGGATGCCGAGACTGTTGGCGCCCATGACGGAGATCTGCAATCCGGGGATGTCTCCGAGCTTTTTCTGCAGCTCGGCCTGGATCTGCTGCTGGGTGCGCTCGCGGTCGTGCCAGTCAGCGAGCGAGGCGATGACCATGGCGCGGTTGGCACCGCCGTTGCCGATCGAGGACAGGACGTGGGTCACCTCGCCGGACTCGCGGTAGGGCGCGATCAGGCCCTCGACACGGCTGGTCAGCTTGGACATGTAATCCAGGTTGGCGCCCTGCTGCGCCTGCAGTCGGATCTGCATGACGCCGCGATCTTCAGTCGGCGTAATCTCCTGCTTCAAGGCCATGAAGGTGATGAGGCCGAGCGCGCCGAAGCCGAGGCAAGCGAGCACGACAATCCACCGCAGCCGCAGGGCGAACTCGACGATGCCCATGTAGAGGTTGGAGAGCGACGTTCCCACGCGACCCATGAGCGAATTTGGATCGTGACCCTCCTCGCCCGTCCCCAGTTTGGAGGCGAGCATCGGGCAGATGGTGAGCGCGACGGCGGACGAGATCGTCACCGAGAACGCGAGCACGAAGCCGAACTCGGAGAACAGACTGCCGACGATGCCGGGCATGAAAGAGACGGGAATGAAGACAGCGGCCAGCGTCGCTGTGGTGGCGAGAACCGCAAAGACGATCTCGCGTGTACCCAGCACTGCTGCGGCGCGCGGTCCCGCGCCTAACACGCGGTGGCGGGCGATGTTCTCGATGACGACGATGGCGTCGTCGACGACCAGACCGGTCGCGACGACGAGCGCGAGCAGGGTGATGACGTTGATCGAGAAGCCGACGGCCCACACCGCGGCAAGGGTGCCGATGAGCGAAACAGGTATTGAGATGGCTGGCGCCACGGTGGCGCGGAACGAGCGTAAGAACGCAAGGATGATGAGAATAACGATGATGTTCGCAAGCACGAGCGTGATCACCACCTCGCGCACCGACTCGCTGATGAAGATGGCATCGTCGGAGGTGATGTTGATCTCGACGCCAGCAGGCAGCGACTTGCGCAGCTCATCGACGGCGGACTTGACGCCGTTGGAGATGTCGATGGTGTTGGCCTGAGCCTGACGGATGATGTCGATGCCAATTGAATTGCGGCCGTTGAGGCGGGTGAGCGCTGTCGCCTCCTGGAAGCCCCACCGAACGAAGGCGACGTCTTTGACCTTGGTCTGCGAATTGATTTCCAGATCGCCGACGTCTTCGGGCGTCGCGACGGGTGCTTCGGCGCGCACGAGCAGTTGCTGCGTGGCATTCTCCAGAGCGCCTGAGGGTGCTGTAATGGACCCCTTGCCGATAGCGGAAGTCAAATCTGCGAGGCTGATGCCGCGGGCGGCAAGCGCCGTCTGATTGACTCGCACCTCGATGATGCGCGCTCGCAGGCCGTAGGAGTTGGCAGCGGCGACGCCATCGACGGCTGCAAGCTTGTCCTCGATGACATTTTGGACGAGATCCGTCAGCTCGCCCTCGGACAGTTTCTCTGCCGACACGGAAAGCTGCATGATGGGAGACGCATCGGCATCGGCTTTGACAACCTTGGGCTCGTCCTCCATGTCCTCGGGAAGCTGGTTGACGACCCCGGCAACGGCATCGCGCACGTCCATGGCGGCCGTATCGAGATTTGTGCTCGAGGAAAACTCGATCGAGATGCGCGCCGAGCCGTAGGACGAATTGGACGAGATGCTGGTCACACCCTGCACGCGCGAAACAGCGCTCTCGATGACGGCCGTGATCTGCGAATCTATGCTCTCGGGCGTCGCGCCGGCGTAGGTGGCACGCACGGTTACGACAGGGCGATCGACATCCGGCAGCTCGCGCACCTCAATGCCCTGGTAGGCGGCGAGGCCGGCAATGATGATGAGCAGGTTGAGCACGATCGCAAGAATCGGGCGGCGTACGAAGATGCCGACCCAGCCGCCGTCATCGGTGCCGATCTGAGGAGGCCCAGGCTCGGCCGGAGGCGCATCTTTGTGTTGCACTTTTTGTCCCCGTGATGATCTGAGCGAAACGGCTTACGAGCCTTCCTGCGGGCGCACGGTCTGACCGGCGCGCAGGAAGCTTCCGCCTTCGACGACGATCTTCTCGCCGGACTTCAAGTCGGCATCGACGTTCACGCGGTCACCGTCGCGTGCCAGGATCGCCACGTTGACGCGCTCGACAGTGTTCTTGTCGGTCATGCGCCACACGAACGCGCCTTGCCGGTCCCACTGAATGGCGAGGGCCGGCACCACGGGGCGCTCATCGCCTGGGAGCTGCACCGAGGTGGAGAAGGTCGAGCCGGGAATGAGCTTGTAGTCGGGGTTGGGGATTTCGGCCCGAACGGTCAACGTGCGCGTCACTGGGTCAATGCGCGTGCCGACGGCTTGAAGCTTTCCGGCATAGGGTTCGCCAGCGCGGGTAACGAGTGTCGCGCGCACCGGCAGGCCGACTTTCATCGCGCCGGCGACGGCCTCAGGAACCGTGAATTCGATGAGCAACGTCGAGCGATCGTCGATTGGCGCGATCGGCGAGCCGACCGCCAGATAGTCGCCGGCTTCGAGGTTCGACAACCCCATGATGCCCTTGAAGGGCGCCTTGAGGGTTCGCTGGTCTAGATCGTCCTTGGCTCGGCGCAGTTCGGCGTCGGCAACCTTGAGAGCGGTATCGGCCTGCGCCACCGCAACGCGGGTGATTGTTCCTTCATTCAACTGCTTGTAGCGGTCGACCGTGTCGGCCGCCTGTTGGCGTTGCGCCTCGGCGGTCTCGACGGCGATGGCTTCCAGTGCAGAGTTGAGCTGGACCAAGGGCTGATTGGCCTCGACCATCTGCCCGCCCTCGAACATCACCTTGTCGATGACGCCGGCAACGCGGGTCGTCATGGTGACCTGCTGGCGAGCGCGCGCGGACCCGACAGCGGCGATGCGCTCGTTGATGCGCTCGACCTTGACGTCGGAGAGGGTCACTGGGGTCAGCGTGTTGGTGCCGCGCGTACCACCCGGCGCGCGCTGGGCGAAGGCTTCGGGGCTCGCTGCGAGAAGGCTGCCCAACAGGACCGCGAGGACCGGCACCGAGCGTTGCCCGCGCAGGGAGTTGCGGCTCGGTTGAGCATATGTGCGCATATTGGGGGCCCCCTGGAGGTTCGTGTCGTCGTCAGCGTCGTGCGGCTATCCTTGTAACTGGAAACTGTGCCGGCGCATCAATTCCGTCGCTCGCCCTCCGGGAGTGTTACGGCGCAGACGTAGGCCCCGGCCGGTGACGCAAAACTGCGCCACGGCGGCCACTCACCGGGGCCGGTGCGAGAAGCGCTTAGATCTGCGCGATTGCGCGCCAGCTAATCTGTTCGGAGACGACCGAGGATCACCTCAGACGAAGCGGAACACGGCCGCGGCCACAGCGCAGGTCCAGTGGCCACGCTCGTCGCCTTCTCCGTATGCCGTCACCGACGTGCTGCCGATGATGAGATTGCTCGTCTGGTAGACACGTTTGCGCTCGTCCCAAGCTGCGTCAGGATCGAACTCGATGCCCAGTGTCGAGGCCAGCATTGAGGCGGCGAGGTCTTCGGCGTAGTCGCCGCTCTGCTCGGCGGTCATGCCGTAACCGTGGTGCTCTGAAATGTAGCCGTACATCGACGGGTCCGTCGGGCGCGCCAGGCCGATGCTCGCGTTGACGCGGCGGCCGGGCTCATCCGTTTCGGAACGCGCGAGGACGGTGAAAGTAATCTCGCCAGGCAGTAGCGTGGCAGCACCCTTGTCTCGTTCAAGCTCGACGCAATGGGGCGGCAAGATCGAGGAGATGGTCACGAGATTCTGTTGCTCGATGTCGGCGTCCCGAAGCGCAAGCTCGAATGCGGTGAGCCGCTCACGGTGAACGCCGATGCCGCGCGTCAGGAAGAATTTTTTCGCTACGAGCTGCATTTGCCTTGTTCCTTCTGATGACACGGTCGCCGCGTCCGGAGTGACGCGAGGCTCCGGCTGCTATCCTCGCACACTGCGATCCAAGTTAGAGCGCCCTGTCGACGATACGAGGTTTCATTAGCAATAGAATGTGCAACCTCTACTCGATCATCCGAGTTCCGGCGTCGAGCGGACCGGAGCCTCTTCATCAGCAGGCCGCTCAGCGTGCGAGTTCCAGCATGACCTCGTTTCGCCGAAACCAGGGCAGCGTCCAAGGCGGGTTATAGAAGGCAAGCACAGGTTCGCCGATTGTCGTGAGTTTGTGGTCCCGGGCATAGCGGCGAAGTTCGTCGGTACGTTTTCCGATGGCCTCATCTGATGCAGTTCCAGAGAAGGTTATCGCGAGGACGCGGCGCGCGGGAATCGGCTGTAGCTTGACGCGTGGATCGTTTGGGATCGGCAGCGTCTCCATGGTCCAGGACTCCGGCATGATGAAGCTCACGGTCCACGCATTGCCTGAGCGCAGCTGCGTCACCGGTGCGGTCATGGCGATGGTCTGGCTCTGCTGCTGAACCGGCGCCGTCATGGCGATCTTCGTGTTCGGCTTGTTGGCTCCGAAGATATAGGCTGCAATCAACCGGAAGCCTTTCGTGATGGCCTCCTTGCGTTCGCCCTCGACGACGGCTTCTGCGGCGATCATCGGGCCATACGACCGGACGTCGATAGCACCTTCCGACGCCTCGACTTTGTATTTTGGCTGTTCCACGCGGCTCATGAGAGGTCCTGCAATGGCGCCGGCAATGACGAGAAGCACAACGATACCGACAATCCAATAGATGAACGGCCAGCGGCGACGCTGGGCCACTTTCGCTCCCTGTTCATGTGTTGTGACCTCATCCATGATTTTCCGCCGTCTTTCCAAATCAGGGCCGATGGCTGCCTTGGCAAGGTGGCCCGATAATTCCGTTCCAGTATGCGCCTTCTTGACGGCTTTGCGCTGCTCGCGGACGTAAGTCGCGCAGTTGCCCGGCGTTGCGGTGATCTACGGACGGGCTGCACCGGGGCCTTGGCCAGTGTTGAACGCCCATGGCCGACGACTGGATCACTATGTTGAGTGGTGCTCTGTCTCCCGATACGATGCCGAAGCTTAGATCGAAACTATGGTGGACTTTGGCGACAGCGACACCACCGGAGGCGGCTGGATCACGCCAGCCCAAACGCGTCATGTTGCTCGGCGCTACCGGCACCATCGGTCAGGCGACGGCGCGGGCACTCGTTGCGCGCAGCCACGACGTTGTGTGCTTCGTCCGCCCCCGCCGAGGCGATGGTGGTGCGCTCACGCAGGAACCGGCTGCTTCGGCTCTGACTGGGGCGGAGTTGCGTTTCGGCAATGTTTGCGATCCGATATCCCTGGCCCACGATGGCTTTTGCGGCGAGCGGTTTGACGCTCTGGTGTCGTGCCTGGCGTCGCGGACGGGCGCGCCGAAGGATGCATGGGCCATCGACCATCAAGCTCATGTAGGGGCGTTGGCGGTGGCCAGGAAAGCAGGCATCTCGCAGATGGTGCTGCTGTCGGCGATCTGCGTTCAGAAGCCGTTATTGGCATTTCAGCAGGCGAAACTGGCGTTCGAGAAAGTCCTGATCGAGTCTGGCGTCGCGTATTCGATCGTCCGTCCCACCGCCTTCTTCAAGTCCCTGTCAGGACAGATCGACCGGGTGAAAAGCGGCAAGCCGTTTCTCGTATTTGGCGATGGCACGATGACCGCCTGCAAGCCGATCAGTGACAACGATCTCGGTCAGTATCTCGCAGACTGCCTCGATGACGAGAGCCGTCACAACAGCATTCTACCCATCGGCGGTCCTGGCGATGCGATCACGCCCAAGCAACAGGGCGAGCGACTGTTCGCTCTGCTTGGTCGCGAGCCGAAATTCAAGCACGTTCCCGTGGCCTTGCTCGATGCGGTGGTCGGGACGCTGGGCACATTCGGCCGCGTCGTTCCGAAGCTTGCTGAAAAGGCTGAGCTGGCGCGCATCGGCCGCTACTACGCGACGGAATCGATGCTTGTTCTGGACCCGGCGACGGGCCGCTACGACGCCGATGCGACGCCTTCGGCCGGTTCGGAGCGGTTGTTCGATTTCTATGCCCGCGTCATCAATGGCGAAGTTTCCGTCGACCGCGGTGACCACGCCGTTTTTTGACATCGGCGCTGGCGGGTAACGGAAGTCTGCGGATCAGCGGCTCAGTTGTCGCCGTGTCCGGTGCACGAGTCGATATAGCGCTTGCAGTCGCGATCGGTGTCGGTCCGGCTGCAACGCGCTTTCAACTCCTTGCAGGATACGCCCGTCTTATTCTTCTTAGCGCTGCTGTAATGCCCCTTGGGCCAGCACTGCCCCTCACCCCATTCACCGCCGTTGTTGCGGCACACCTGCGGCGCCGCCTCGCGGGCTCCATCGCGCTCTGCCTTCGTGGTGCAGCTCTGGAACAGCTCCGGCCTTGGTTCACCGATGGCGCAAAGGATGCCGCCCCATTGATATCCGCTGCCGCCGCCAGAGTAGGTGATCTTGAACCATGGAAAGCCGTTCTCGAAGACGTCCGTTTTCTCGACGAGGGTGACGGGGTCACCCTCCTGTAGCGAGCCCGCCTTGGGATAGCCCTGACCAGGACCTTTGCGGACGATGCCGCCCCACGAGCCAGCCGGCATCGGATAGCTCGTAGGGGCAGCCGCTGGAGGCGGCGATTTGGCGTTTTCCATTGGGCTGGGCTGTTCGGCGAGCTTCTTCACGTAGGCGCGCGCGAGGTCCGCGTGAAACCCCGTCGGATAGTTGGATAGAAAAGCGTCCCACGCTTCAACCGTGCCTAGCTCCTTGGCGGAATCGAATGCCTGCTTCTCAGCTTCATTCGATTCCGCGTGCGCAATTGCCAGAGGGTCGAAGCCGAACGGTAATGCGGAAACGGCGGCGATCGCGACCAGGACCGCCGCGAGGTGACGGCGGGCAGTGGGGGCGATGGCGAGCTGCATTGGGGGAAACCTTTGTGAAAGGCGCGAAGAAAAAGGCGTGCCGAGCATAAGGCATTATGCGCAGCAACAATTCGGGGCGCCAGGGCGCGCAGACCACAGTCGCCGGAGATTTGAGCAGGCCTGCCGCACATCACATAGGTCAGGGCTTGGCGAACAGTCTGACCCCGCATCGAAAACGGGAACGGCGCGTCTGCCGTCGCCCTATGCGGCTGTGGCAGGGCTCGCGTTGCGGGCCGTGCTACAATCGGCGAAGCGATCTACGGCGAGCAGAAGCTCATTCTGATCTATGGGCTTGGGGATGTGTCCATTCATGCCCGCGGCATAAAAGCGAGCTACTTGTTCAGGCAGCACGTTTGCCGTCATGGCAACAATAGGTGTTGTCGCGTTGATCTCCCCACTCGCTCGGATATTCTTTGCCGCCGTGACGCCATCCATCACCGGCATCTGGATATCCATGAGAATTAGATCGTACGGTGTCGCCGCCGCGCATTTGAGGGCGGCCGCACCGTCAACAGCGGTTTCGACAACGTGGCCGGCGGTCTGCAACATTGCCGTCGCGATCTCGCGATTGAGCTCGGTGTCCTCGACCAACAGGATAGAGCGTCCAGTCGACTGCGGGTAGACGCCTGCGCTAACGGTTGCAGAAGCGTACGGCGCATCGACCGGCAGGACCGGAACCCGGAACCAGAAACGCGAACCGTGTCCCAGCTCGCTGTCGACACCGATCGTGCCGCCCATCAGAGTGACGAGGCGCTTGGAGATCGCCAGGCCCAGACCCGCGCCGCCGTAGCTGCGGCTCATGGAGCTGTCGACCTGGCTGAAACGCTCGAACAGTCGGTCCATGCGATCGGCTGGAATGCCAATTCCGGTGTCGGAGACGACGAAGGAGAGCTGCGCCATGCCGTCTCGCTCAAGCTTGGTCTCCACATCGATTGTGATGCTGCCATCGTGGGTAAACTTGACAGCGTTGCTCAGCAGATTGAGCAGGATCTGCTGGATGCGGCCGCTATCGCCGAGGAAATAGCGACCCTGCAAATCATCGGCGACCTTGAACGTGAGTGGCAGCTCGCGCATGCATGCGACGCTCTCCATTATGTCTACGCAGTTGCGGATTAACTCGTGCGGCGCGAATTCCTTTAGCGATAGCGTCATCTTGCCTTCCTCGAGCTTCGAGTAATCGAGGATGTCGTTGACTATTGCTGTCAGCGCCGATGTCGCGTTGCGGATCTTGTTGACCTGGCTGCGCGTGTCGCCTGCAAGGTCGCGCGACTTTAGCAGGAGTTGCGTGAAACCCGAGATGCTGTTCAGAGGCGTGCGTATCTCGTGGCTCATGTTGGCGAGAAACTCGGATTTCGATTGTGCGGCAGCCTCGGCCTGCTCTTTGGCGCGCATCAACTCCTTGGCAGCAACGTGACGGGCGGTGACGTCGCGCAGGACGATCGTGAAAATGGTCTGGCCCTGCAGGTTCAGCTTGGAGATCGTCGCCTCGGCTGGAAATTCTTCCCCATCCTTGCGCAGCGCAAAAATCTGCTGATCACCCATGCGACGTGCACTCACGTTTCCCGCCTCGAAGGCCCGCACGTGGCGGTCATGCGCTGCACGATACCGCTCGGGCAACAGCATAGAAAGCGGCTTGCCCATCACTTCGGCGCTCGTATAGCCGAACGTCTTCTCAGCCCATTCGTTGTAGAGTGTTATCTTCTGATCGGCGTCGACCGAAATGATTGCATCACCTGCGATCGAGAGGATGGCCGAGAGACGGGCCTCTGAGTGGCGCAATAACGTCAGTCTTTTGTGCCGCTCGGCATCCTTCTCCGCCAACAACCGCGCCGTGGCGACGGTTATGACGATGAACACGATCATCGTGAGGGTGGCCAGTAGCGTCAATGCCATCGGAGCGTCGAAGTAGCCGCCCCGCACACCATAGAGTGCCGCCACGCCAAACGCGGTGGGTACAATGATCGACGCGGGGATCATCAGCCGCAGGACGCGGCCAGCCGCGTGGCGCGACGCCAGCAACCCAATGGCACCGCGGTCGCTGCTCTTGAAGAGTAAAGCCAGCGAAAGAAGAAAGAGGGCCCATGCCGTGTGCACCGCCATCTGAGCGAATTGACGGATGGTATTGAAGTTCGATGGGCCGAAGACGTAGGCCACGACTGCAAAGAGAGCCACGAGGCCCATCATGTATGCACAGCACTGGCCGAATGCGCGGACCTTCTGACTTCGAGCCTGTAGAGTCATAAGCGACATGGTTGCCAGAAGCAGGCTGAACGCGGTCCCTGGGGCCATCCTGCTGTGCGGTACCGACGCATCGATCGCGGACGAAAAGAGAACTCCATCCGGGCGCCAGGTCAGGCCGAAGCCGATCGCAATAGCCTGCCATGACGCGATGACGAACAGCAGGGCTGCGAGAATGATCGATAGCGTGCGCAAGCGGCTCTGCTTAGCCGTCGCCAGCCATACCGCGACGGCAGACAGGATGAGACAGGCCGCTGTCAATGGGTTCATCGCGACGAAGCCGGGAAAGACGCGCTTCAAGGTGTCGATGTCAAAGGACCAACCCGCAAGCGCCGCGATGGCGATCGCCAAGACGGGAACAGCTGCGATGTCGCCCATGCCCTTGAGCGTCGGCCTGTCGATGATAGTCATGCGATGGGCTGCAACAATTCGAGCTCGCGGCGCGCACGTTGCGCTGCGGCCATGACTGAATCGATGTGCGGTTGAAGGTCCACGCTCCCACCCATGGCTGCAGCGTTCTCCAGACGCTGACAAGCCTCGCAAAGCTCCAACAGCCCCATGAGTCCGGAGGTGCCGACGAGTTTGTGGGCATTCCTTACCTTCTCTGCGTCGTCGGCACCTTTGGCCGCGATGAGAGAAACCCGCAGGTCAAGTTCGTGCTTAAACTTCTCCAGCGTGGCTAAGAATTTGGCCGGTCCCATCAGCGCTTCCAGCCGCGCCAGTTTGCTGATGTCGAGAACGCAAGCGTCCGAGTGGCGGGCCGATCGTGAATGCATTCGAGCCTCCTAAGAAATGATAGATCGCACGATCCACGAGGCGAGCGAGCCGCCCGACCTGCCCGACGTCCAACACCAGCCGACGGCACAGCCGCTGACGCGGATCTTCTCGGAGACTGCGAATGTCGTGCCGGGTGGGAGCGCGATGCGCACGAGGCGGCCGCGATCGCGCGGCCGGAACATGTTCTGGAACTCTGGGGGCAATGCGTCGGCGACCGGCAGTATGGCTTCGATGGTGCCCATCGAACGTGCCCTGCCGGCGGCGGATATCTCCACCTTCTGCCCTTCTTGGAGCGGGAACATGTACATCTCCGGCAGGTATGCGAGAACGGAGGACCGCTCGCCGTAGACATCAAATAAAGTGTCGCCGAACGGGGCCACCTGACCCGCAACCGGAATCTTGGTGCCGACGATACCGGCTACGGGCGCGCGGATGTTGCCTTCGTCGTAGAAGCTGTCGAGCTGCAGAAGAGCGCTCTCGGCGCGCGCCTGCGCTTTCTCCATCAGCGGAAGTTGCTGTTCGATAATTCGCGCCTCGTTCTTTAGTTCGGCAAGGCGCGAAGCCGTGATGTATTCGGAACCGAGCGCCTGATCTTGGCGACTCGCCGGAATTAGACCTTTCATGGTGGAGTGTTGTCGCACAGCGCCGGCAGTCTGCTCGGCGTGGCGCTCGGCCAAGGGCATAAGGTCTTGGTTCGTTGCGGAGCGGACTTTGAACTGCGTGTCGCGACCGGAGATGTCTGCGTACTGCAGCGAGAGCTGGGCAATGTCCTTGAGAATCTCGGCCGACTCCAGCCGCGCCAGAATCTGGCCCTGCTCGATGCGATCGCCCTCCTTGACGTAAACCGCAGCGACTTTTGCGGGATACGTCGCCGCGACGGCGTAGCGATTGCGCACCACCATGCCGTCGGCGCGCAAGATCAACGCATCACCCACCGCATAGTTGAGAATAGCCAGCCCGATGCCGGACAGGATGAGAACGTAGATGCGCCTGCTCCAGCGACCATTACGCCACGACTCAGGAGGCCTTCTTTCTTGAATGTTGTTCGTGGATCTCAGGTACTTCACTTAATCACCAATCGTTGACGGCACGTACTTTGGGAGGGGAGTAGTTGTCGCGCGCGGAGCGGAAGAGGAACCATTCCCGGCAGTAGGCGATGAGCTGGATCGTGCGCATCACGAACGCACTAAAGACAGTGAAGCCGGGCACGTAAATGAGATTGGGAAAGAATACATTGCGTCCCGTGACGATGGCGGCGAGCAGCAGCATGATGGCGTTGAGCCCCGATAGTGCGATCGAGATGGCGAGCAGCACAACGAGGGCGAAGTTGCCGTAGAGCGCGAAGAGCGACGCCACGTAGAAGGGCAATAGGATGGCACCTAAGAGCCCGAAGGCGAGGAAGTCCCACTGGTGGATGGCTTCGAGGACGTCGAAGCGCGAAGAGCCCGGCAGCATCAGACGGAGGTGCTTGCGGAATCTCAAGCCGATGGAATCGCCTTCCCAACGCATCCGCTGACGGCAGAAGGCCCATAGGGTTTCGGGAACGTCAGTGTAGCCTACCGCGTCCCCGGCAAACGCGATGCGCCAGCCGGCGGCGCGCAGGCGCACGGTCAGATCGAAGTCCTCGCCACTGCCGGCGTCGTGCCCTCCAACGTCGAGCAGCGCAGCGCGCCGGAATCCACCGAACGCCCCCGAGACGCAGCGAACGAGCGAGACGGCGTCGTCGAAGCGCTTGGCGACCGATATAGAAAGCATGTACTCAATGGCCTGAAAGCGCGCGATCAAGCTGTGATCGGCATTGCGCACGACGAGATCGCCGGATACGGCGCCTACCGTCGGATCGACGAGGGGGGCGATAATGCGCTCGATGGCAAAGCGATCGAACGAGCAGTCGCAGTCCACTTCAACGATGAAGTCGCCGCGCGCTGCGCAAAGGGCGCGGTTGGAAGCGGCGGGTTTCCCGCCGCGCGCATTGAGAACGATGCTGCGATCGGCGAGGCCCTGGCTGACCAGTTCCTCGGCGCGCTCGGCCATGCGATCCTCCGAGCCGTCGCTGACGATGACAATCTCGAAGCCCTGCAGCGACTGCTCGCGTAGCGACCGCACGCATCGTTCGATCGCGTTGGCCTCGTTGTAGCCAACCACGATGACGCTGACGCGCGAGGCAGCGATCGGCGTAGGCCATGCGCCCGCTGGCCTACGGTCGAACGGCTTGCCCAGGGCGAGCGCGACGAACATGGCGGCATAGCGGGGGAGATCGAAGACTAGCGTGTACCAGAAGAGAGCTACGAAGCTGAGATCGCTCTGGCCCGCCAGCAGATCAAGGGCAGAGCGCAGATCGGTCATCAATCTTCTTCTTCCAAGCCGCAAGGTCGATCCGACGGATTTTCGGATCGAGACGCTCGCTCAGAGGCTCTTGGCAGCGCGTGAGGATGTCCCCGCGCTCGAGGTTACGAGGAATTTGGCCGAGGACGAGATCGCGTTCGTCGTCCGAGTAGATCTCCACCGGTTCTCGCAACTCGCTGCGGAGATTCTGCATGAATATTCGACGCAGTGTTTCGAACCCGCTACGGCCCAGCCTCGCGATCACTCGCGGGGCGGACGCGAAAGTGATCTCCATGAGCTCGACTTCACTGCCGGGCGCCCCGGCGGGCAGGCTTCGGGTGATGGCGTTTTCGACTACCGCCGGGATCGGCGCGGCAATTTGAGCGAGGGGCTCCTCGGTGGGCACATGTGCTTCGAGCATCACCCGGGCGGCGTCCGTCAGGGCGAAGCTGTAGATGTTGCTCACCGGCACGGCATCACCATCGGTGTGCGCGCCGCAATCGAAGCACACGAAGCCGACTGCTGGCCCGGAGTTCACGTCCCCACAATCCTCGCAGCAGGACACCTTGCCCGAATTATCGTAATCGCTGCCGTAGTGCCGGAGCTCCCGACGGCACTTGGGGCACATCAGTCGGCCATCCTCGGCGAAGTCGCTCGCCGGCGCCTGGTGAGCGCACCGGAAGTGGTGGATGAGCGACTCTCTGCGAAGGTTGGCAGAGCGGCACGACGGGCATTCTTCGCGTGCGTTGAGGCGCGAGGAGCTACAGGTGCCGCATACGTGCAAGCGATCGAAGAATGTCTTCGTGAGAAGGCCGCGGTTCTCCAGCTCCTCGGCCGCGGCAGTCGCCTTGGGTGCAGAGTAGAACCCGACATAGCAGATGAGCGACTTCGATTGTGCAAACCGTAGGGCGCTGAGGTCTTTGCCGGAGAGGAACAGGTAGGCGAGGATGCGGTCGGCGAGCGCTCCGGGATAGCGGAATCGCGGCGCGAGCTTCTGCCAGCGTTCGGCGAACCGCCGCGTCACATTTGCCACCGCGAGCAGATTGTCGTGCCCAAAATCCGTCAGCGTGCAGTCGGAGAGAGACGAAAAACGGCCGGTGAGATCTATCACGGGGCATTGCACGCAATCGGCATTCTCGCGCAAGTTTGCTACATCCGACCAGCCCGACTCTTCAGCGATGACGATGACCTCGGGCTGGCGAATGCCGCGCATATCGAAAAGCGACTGCAGAAGCGCAGCGTTCGACGTGGCATCCGGCACAACAATTGCGGCTGGCCGGCGTCTCAGTCCGACGGACCGCCACGTCTGATCGGCTGCGGCGGCGCGCGCGAAGGAAGGGCTGCCTTTAATCTCTCTAGAGACGATCTTCAAAACTTCGCCGAGGTCATATGGTTTCGGCACGATGGCATCGAATACACTGTCCTTCGCCTGGCGCGCATTGAGTTCCTTGCTGGAGGCAGTGATGGCTACGAGTCGCGGGATCGAGCTCTCGTCCATGTACTCGTGCAACAGTTTCGCTGATGCCAGTCCGTCGACCTCGGGAATGTGGTAATCGACAAGCGCCAAATCGTAGCGGCCGGAGCGGAGCTTGCGCAGGGCGGATAATCCATCGGCAGCGGAATCGACGAGGTATCCTTCGCTCTCAAGGGCGGCCTTGAGGGTCATCTGTTCAAGGTCGTTGTCCTCGACGACGAGAATGCGAGAAGGCATAGACAGTTCGGGCTCCAAATCTGAAGCGCGATCCATCGATCCTGCGACTTAAAGAAGACTAAAGACCGTCTGATAACGGACTAATGCCAATGTACTAGTCGCGGTCTGCAACGACCGCGTTTATTGCCGTCATCTCGCGGCCGGCAAAATCATCAAGTCATGTTCTTCAGGAATGGAGGTGCGCCTATTTGGGGGCCGTCCCCGGCAGGGCAAGCTTGGAAGCGAGTAGGGCCGCCTGCGTGCGACTCTTCAGATTGAGGTGCTTCAATATCGCTGACACATGCAGCTTGATGGTATTGGGAGAGCGCGACAAGGCGCGAGCAATATCTGTGTTCGTCTTTCCTTGAGCGAGCAGGCCAAGGATCTCCAATTGCCGCTTGCTCAGGCCCGCCAGATCGAGGGCTCGCTGCGCCTGCTGCTCGGCGTGCGGTTCTTCTGATCCGGGCGTAAGGTTGAGCATCTTGGAGACCTGTAGTGAGAGCGCGTCCAGGCTCGCGGTCTCGACACTCTTGGCCACTGCCGTGAAGTCGATTGGCTTCGGCTTGCCATTAGGGGAGACCGCGCCAAGGACGCCCGACAGTGCCAAGAAAGGGGTCAAATTCAGATGCAACAGGGCGCAGCCCGATCGGGCATCATCGGACAGCGGCAGGCCGATCAGGAAGAACCAGCGGCGCTCGGTGGGAGAGTTGCAGGGATACACTCGCGTAACCACGTTAACCTTGGTCGCAAGCAAGGCGCGGAGTTCGTCGACAAGTTTGCGGGAGCCCGGCGCATCGGAGGTGCAGTAATCTAAATAGTTTGCCCCAACGCCGAACCTCCGGATCTTCAAACCGGAGCGCCGCCCAAAGTTCTTCCAAGCCTCATTTACTGCGACGATCACGCCTTTGGAATCGAGGATTACCACGCTGAGGGGCGAAGCCAGGGGCAGGTCGAATTTATCTAGTTCTCCGAGCACAATCCTGATCCCTGCGGCATTGGCGGACAGGAGTTCAACGATATTGTCAGTGTGCTGCATTGACGCAAGTCAAGCCCGGCGCCACTCATGTGGGCCGAACCGCTGAGACATTCACATAGACCGTCTCTCAAGGCACACGAGGGCGGTGCGTCTGCCGTGCTGCCAGTCCCTTCCGAGCTCCACATTGGGCGCGGGCTTTCCGTAGAGCCATCCTTGCGCGAGATCGCAACCGAGCGCCCTGAGAATGCGAGCTTGCTCCACGGTTTCTACCCCCTCGGCGAGCAACGGGATGCCCAGTGCGTGCACAAATTGGACGATGGCTTCCACCATGCGCATAGAGTCGCTGCAAGTTCCGAGCTTGGCTATGTAGCTGCGATCGATCTTTACCTTATCAAAGGGCAAGGTTCGAAGATGATGCAACGATGAGTAGCCGCTGCCGAAGTCGTCCAGCGCAATCGTTATGCCTTGGCTCTTGAGCGCAGCCACATTCGTCGCAACGGTCTGCTCGCTCTCGAGCAGCGCGTCTTCGGTTATCTCCAGTTCGAGCCGCCAGGGAGCGAGCCCGGTCTTTGCCAGCGTCGCTAGAACTTGGAGCGGAAAGAGTGGATCGGTGAGTTGGGCAGGGGCGATGTTAAAGGAGATGCGCGAGGGTCGCGGCCAAATGACCGCGTCGGCGCAGGCCCGCTCCAAGAGCTTGAAGGAAAGCAAATTGATGAGGCCGCATTCCTGAGCAATTGGGATGAATTCTCGTGGTTCAACGGGGCCGAGTTTGGGGCTCGTCCACCGCGCGAGAACCTCACAGCCGACGACCTCACCGGTCGCCAGATCGACCAGCGGTTGATAGTACGGAACGAGTTCATTCCGGGGCATGGCTTCGCGGAGGGCCTCAGCCACAGCCACACGCCTCCGATCCGTTTTCTCCATATCGGGTGTAAAACTTTGGATTGTCGCCCGGCCGCCTGCCTTGGCTCGGTAGAGCGCGATATCGGCCATTCGGAGCAGCGTCTCAGCGTCCTCAGCATCAGTTGGGTAGAGCGCGATGCCGGCAGATGCGCCTGGATGAATTTCATTCCCGTCGATGACCAAAGGCTCGCTAAGCCGGCGCGCGATACAGCGAGCAAGATCCTTAGCGCGCTTCGGACAACGCGAATGGATCAGAACGGCAAATTCGTCTCCACCAATCCGAGCCGCTACTACGTCGTATGTCTCAAACTCTCCCAGGCGCGCAGCAACTGCTCGCAACAGTTCGTCTCCAGCCAAGTGACCACGTAGATCGTTCACCTGCTTGAAATTATCCAAGTCGAAGAGCAGGCACGCGCAATGCCGTCCCTCTGGCGTGATGGCATCTTGCAATAGCTGGATGAACGCGCGACGGTTCGACAGTCCGGTCAGCGTGTCGGTGAGCGAGAGTTCACGGGCTGTGCATTCCGCTCGCGCCGCTTCGCGCCACCTGCGCAGGGAAAAAACAAGCAGCCCGAACGTGGAGAACATGCCGGCCAGGATGATCGAGTCGAGCTCCATATCGGGATGGGCGGCAACATAGGAAAAGAACCGGGTACACGTCTCTGTTCCCGCAACGACGAGCCAAACCGCAGCGACAATCGCAGCCAAGATCAGTGCGTCGCGCGTCGCCCGTCTATTTCCAACGAGAGTAACGTCATGTTCTTGCTGGCGAGCTTTCACAACGAGCTAAGATCCTAAGCCGTCCGCAACTTTGGCCGCATTCGGCCGCCCGCTCATAGCGCAGAGACCACCTCTAGATTTCTTGACGAAGATCAATTCAGCGATGGGATTTGCTTTTCACAACAAATCAAACGTTAATTTGCAGGCCCACGCCAACGAACCCGCAACCATGATTAGGGGAGGCTCGTGCATGGTGCGCCTCTCGCGCCTCGCGAAACTGATGGGCACGAGAAGATCGCCATTGCTCGAGCGCGCCTGATCGCCCAAGCGCACCCTTTCGCCGTTCGTGGCTTCAGCGAGGGATTTGCCGCCAATAAACGCCATGCTGGCGAACGGCCCAAAGGCGCTGGCTCATGGCGTCCGCCCAACCATGTCGCCTTTTTGGACGAACCGCTCACCGTACATCTTCATTGAGCGGCGGGAACCAAACTCGGCGGTTGAGTCGTCAGCCGATTCAGGCTGCATGCCTGCACCGTGGCGAGCAACTGACGTACAGCGGAAAGTGCGGTTGAAAGCCCGCCATCTAGCGGCGTGCAGATCACCACAAGGCGTTTTGCTAGCGCGCCTGCTCAGCCAAGAAGGACTGATACGCATCGGCAAGACCTTCGCGCAGGCCGATGCGAGGATGCCAG
Organism: uncultured Hyphomicrobium sp.; assembly: GCA_964493785.1. Classification (GTDB taxonomy): domain Bacteria; phylum Pseudomonadota; class Alphaproteobacteria; order Rhizobiales; family Hyphomicrobiaceae; genus Hyphomicrobium_A. The sequence goes on from CAZBPM010000012.1 coordinate 61,899, forward strand.
CCCAACTGTCTCAGCTTCTCGCTGCGCATCAGCTTGCGCGGAGTGCCATCGGGCTTGGACGTGTCGTAGGTCACCCCGCCGGTGAATCCGACGGCCTCGCAAACCATCGCGGCGAGACCGGCAATCGAGATATCTCTGCCCGAGCCGACATTGATGTGCTCCCTGGCAGAGTAGTGGTGCATGATCAGCACCAGCGCATCGGCGCAATCGTCAGCGTGCAGAAACTCGCGGAGCGGGGTGCCCGTGCCCCAGATCTCGATATCCCTGTCTCCGCACACCTTGGCTTCATGGGCCTTGCGTAACAGTGCCGGGATGACGTGGCTCGAATGAGGATCGTAATTGTCGCCGGGGCCGTAGAGATTGGCCGGCATGGCGGAGATGAAATCGCAGCCGTATTGGATACGGTACGCCTCGCACAGCTTTATGCCAGCAATCTTCGCCGTGGCATACCAGCTGTTGGTCGGCTCGAGCGGGCCGGTCAGCAGCGCATCTTCCCCGATCGGCTGCGCGGCGAACTTCGGGTAGATGCACGACGAACCGAGGAACAGAAGCTTCTCGACGCCCGTGCTCCTCGCAGCCTCGATGATATTGGCCTCGATGATCAGGTTATCGTACAGGAACTCGGCTGGCCTTGTGTCGTTGGCGAGAATTCCACCGACGGTCGCCGCTGCCACAAAAACCGCCTGCGGCAGGGCTGCTGCCATCCAGCGCTCGACATCTGATTGACGGCGCAGGTCGACTTCCGACCGATCAACAGTGACGATGTTGCAGTTCTCATTGGCCAGTCGCCGCACCAAGGCCGCTCCGACCATACCGCGGTGCCCAGCTACCCAGACACGTTTGCCGGCCAGTGAGTATTGGATTTCCGGCTGGCTCGGAAGCGTCATCACTGTGCGGTCCAGTCGCTGCGCTGGCTGTCTCGCTCGACGATGCGGAGATCGTTGTCGACCATTTCCGCCACCAGTTCCTCAAAAGTCGTTCGTGACTGCCATCCTAGTTTTTCGCGCGCCTTGGATGGATCCCCGACAATGGATTCCACCTCGGTCGGGCGGAAGTAGTTCTTGTCGACGAGAACCAATGGGTCGCCGGAAGCAGCGTCGATGCCGACCTCGTCGGCTCCTTCGCCTTGCCATACGATCCTGCGCCCTACGTGCGCGAATGCATGCTCAGCAAACTCGCGCACAGAATGCGCGACGCCGGTGGCAAGAACGTAATCGTCGCCAACAGGCTGCTGCAGCATCAGCCACATGCCCTCGACGAAATCGCGCGCATGTCCCCAGTCGCGCTGAGCGTTCAGATTGCCGAGGTAGAGGCGCTCCTGCAATCCGCGCTCGATGGCCGCGACAGCGCGGGTGATCTTTCGCGTTACGAAGGTTTCGCCCCGCAACGGCCCCTCGTGATTGAAAAGAATTCCATTGGTCGCGTGTATTCCGTAGGCCTCGCGATAGTTGACGGTGATCCAATACGCATAGAGCTTTGCCGCACCATAGGGTGAGCGGGGATAAAAGGGCGTCGTCTCTCGCTGCGGGACCTCTTGAGCCTTGCCGTAGAGTTCGGAAGTTGAGGCCTGGTAGAATCTGACGCGATCCTTGATCCCGAGGATGCGGATCGCTTCCAGCAGGCGAAGCGTCCCTAGTCCGTCGGCATTGGCCGTATATTCTGGTGTCTCGAAGCTGACCTGGACGTGGCTTTGCGCAGCTAGATTATAAATCTCGTCCGGCTGGTGCTCCTGGATCAGACGAATGAGATTGGTGGCATCCGTCATGTCTCCATAATGCATGAAGAACTCTGTCGGCCCCTCGTGCGGGTCGACGTAGATATCATCGACGCGGGCGGTGTTGAATGATGACGATCGACGTTTGACGCCGTGAACGCGGTAGCCCTTGCCTAGCAGAAACCGGGCGAGATAGGCGCCATCCTGGCCGGTGATTCCGGTTATGAGTGCTACTTTCTTGGACAAAATCGCCCCCAATTCCTGCCGCCGCATCATAAGCCGCTTTGGAAAACGGCATACGCAAGCGGTCAAAGCGATCCGTCAATACGCGTCCGTCACATTGGCTGCAACCAAGCGCGGATCAAGTTTCGTATGCGCATGCCAGGCAGGCCGAGCAGCCCGTTCGCGAGCAACTTCAGATTGCGACGCCGCGTGGGCCAGAAAGGCCAATGAGCAGAGGCCTTCTTGAGGCTCAGCCACGCGCGATGATGCGAGCCAGCAAGCAGGTGCAGGCGGGCGGTCAGGACCATCGCATTTGCGAAAGCGCGATGCCGATACCGCATGAGCGGCTCAGGGACGTCTGCGCGCGCGAAGAAGCTGTTGATCGCGATTTCGTACTCGGCGATGCGGTCATCGCTCGGCGCCGCAAAAGTCTGCGAAGCCTCGTGAACGCGAAATCGCGCGAGGGGCACCGGGTGACGGCGGATTTCTCCGCAGAGCCCTGCGCGAAGGATGAACTCCCAATCCGGTATCTGCCGCAGCCCGACATTCCAACCGCCGACTTGGTCCAACAGCGATCGTCGAAACAAGGCCCCGGGACCTACCGGGCAATTGCCGTCGATAAGTACATCGGCGTGGCTGAATTCCGGTGCGCGGACACGCTCCAAGTTTCTTCCAATCGAGTCTATCAGCCAATAGTCAGGATAGACCATGACGCATTCCGGAAACGCCTGCAGAACCTCCACAAGCTGCTCGACGGCGCGAGGTTCGAGCCGGTCGTCGGCACTAACGTAGCCAATGAGAGATCCTTCGGCTTCATTCCAGGCGCGATTGAGGCTCGCCGACTGGCCGCGGTTATCCTGCGACTGCAGACAGACAGCGCCGGTGTATCGAGAGAGTATCTCGCTCGTGCCATCGGTGGATCCGTCATCGACGGCGATGACTTGGAGGTTGGAGTAGCTCTGCGCCAGTACGCTATCGAGCGCCTCGGCGAGGTACTTCTCGCCATTGTAAACCGGCACTACGATGCTCACTCGAGGATTGGTCATGCCAATTGCCTCAGAGTTCGAAATGGATGGAGCATCGCGACGGGATCCGCCGCCGTAAGCAATCCCAGTTGCCTGCGAACGGTCCAGCACATCATTATACTTTGTGCCGCGAGCGCCGAAGCCGCGGCGATGGCGACACCTGTTGCGCCGAAACGAGATCCAAGACCCCATGCCAGAAGGCACATGGCGCCACCGCAGGCCATGGTGATCCATAACATTTCGCGCTGACGACCGGTCATCAGCAGAGTGTATCCGGCCGAGCCGCAAAGCACGTTGACGCACTGTCCTGCCGCGAGAATTCCGAGAAGCTCGCTGGCCTCCCGATAGGCGGGACCAAACAACAAGCCGAGTATCCAAGGCCCGCAAACGGCAAATGCGAATAACGCAACGAGGGCCGGGATTGCTGCGGCGGCGGCCGAACTGCGCAGGATCACTTCGAGGCGTTGCGTCTGTCCCAGTGCATAGTGCTCGCTGATGACGGGGATGAGAGCCGCGTTGAGCACGAGCAAAGGCATCGTCATGAGCTGGGTTAGTCGCATGGCGGCGCCATACAGAGAGACGGCGTGGCTGTCGGCAAGCTGATTGAGCACCCAAAGGTCAGCCTGGCTTAGGATGACGAGCACCACATTGGCGCCCCAGAACGGAAGTGACATCGCCGCTGTCGCACGAAGGTTCAGGCTGCCGCCTGTTGGAATACGCCGCATGATGCGATGGAGGTCCAGCCCGGCGATCGCTGCTGCGAGCAGAGCGGCCAAAGCCGCCAGCGCGACTATGCTTTGCACCGACGCGAGAGCGCCCAGGAAAAACACGGCAAAGCTCGCAATATAAATGAGGCTGCCACAGAGTCCGCCGTAGATGGACGCCCGAAGGATGTCGTGCATTCCCCGAAACGCCTCGCCGATCGTGCTCTGCAGCGCCAGGCCGACGGTCCATGCAAAAAGCATAACCAGCAGTGCCGGTGAAAGAGCCATCACCAGCAAGCGCGAAAGCAGTTCCTCGGTGACTGGAAGAGACAAGACGGCGGCGAAGCTCAGGGAAGCCAAAGCCAGGATGGTGAGTGAAGCGAATAATGCTCGCTTGGCCCGATCCGGCGCCTTCAAAGCTAGAGCTTCCGACACAAGGCGAACGACGGTCAGATTCAAGCCACAGCCGACGACGACCGCCGCGATGGAGCAAAAGCTGTAGAGCACAAAGTAACGGCCGACGTCGGCCGGACTGAGCAGTCGGGTCACGCCGACGATCACGAAAAAACTCGCCGTCGCCGCGGCAAGTTTGATGACGAGCGACGCACCGCTGTTACGAAGAATGCTTTTTCTTTCGGGAATGTTCAAAAGCGCTGTCATCTCGGCGTACTCAGCAGCTGCTCGAGACGATCGACGATGCGGTGAAAGTCGAACTCGCGCTTGTTATACGCCCGGCCGGCCTCACCCATGCGTCGCCGTTCGTCGGGCGATAGGTTCATCATGCTGGTCACACCGTCGGCCAACCCCGAGCTGTCGCCTGCATCGCAGACGTAACCCGCACCGGACTCGCGCAGTATTCGGGCCCCTTCGCCATTGAGCATACCGACTATGGGGATCCCCGAGGCAAGGTAGGTTTGCACCTTGCTCGGCACCGTCAGTTCGAACGCGCGTTCGTTCTTCAGTGACACCAGAAGTGCGTCGGCGCGGCTGTAGAGCCCGGGCATGTCCCGCTGCGGGAAGCGACCCAACAAAGTGACCCTATTATCCAACCCACGCAGGGCCAGCTGTTCCCGAATCCAATCCTCTCGTCTGCCATCGCCGACGAGATACCAGTGCAGGTCGTTGCGGTGCTCCAACGAAGCTACGGCGTCTAGCACCGCCGGGAAGTCCTGAGATTCTCCGAGATTGCCGAAGTAGTAGACGGAAAACGGCGTGTGCCCGTTCATGGGACGATCTGCGGGTTCGTCGACGTCGCCCTCTGCACCAGGCTGGGCCCAGTTTGGGACGTGGGTAATCGGAATGCCGGGCTTCACTCGCGGGCGCAATCTATCCAGGAATGCGCGAGACTGCACGAGTATGTGGTCGGTGTGTGCGTATATGGCGCCCATCAGGAAAGAGACGCTGCTTAAAATAAACGGGGAGCGAACGCCGCCGGCGGCCTCGAGAGAATCCGGCCAGAGGTCCTGGATCCAAAGGAAGATCGGTGCGCGCTTGAGGTAGCGCAGAACCACACCCGGGAAGCCGATCGTCGCTGGGCTGATTTGATTCACGAGAATGGCGTCGAAAGATCGACCTCGCATGCGCAGCGCGCCCAATGTCGCCGCAGACATCGCGAAGCTCACGTAGTTCGCGATGAGCGATAAACCGCCTTTGCCGCGTGGAAACAGTGGCACGCGCACTATCTCAACGTTGCCCAGCCGTGCGAAAGCGTCTGGGTTGTCGCGATACTCCGGGTAGTTTGCCCTCTGCGGGTAACTCGGCCAGCCGGTCAGGACGCATATTTTATGGCCGCGCCGGTCGAGCTCCGTCACAAGGTCATTGATGCGGAACTCCTCCGGCCAGAAGTATTGGGTGAGGATCAGGAGACGCATACCTACCCCCTGCGCCATACCGTTCGATTTACGTAGTCGGTGTAGCTGTGGATGATGCGGACGACCTTCGCCGAGACGTTATCGGAGGAATAGTCGCCCACTAAACTCAACAGCCGCTCGTCTCCGGTTGGCTGGCGCGCGAGGATGGCGAGTCCCCGCAGCAAGCGATGCAGATCCAGCCCGACCATCATGACGGCGCCTTCCTCCATGCCCTCGCTTCGCTCATGTGTCTCGCGAAGGTTGAGTGCACGGAGATTCAGTATCGAGGCTTCCTCAGTTATGGTTCCGCTGTCTGATAGAACTGCGCGTGCGTTGATCTGAAGCCAGATGTAGTCGAGAAATCCAAGCGGCTTGATGAGCCGGACACCTTCGTGAAAGGTGAGGCCGTGCGTATCGATCCTTGCGCGCGTGCGGGGATGGGTCGACACGATGACCGGCGCTTCTTGCGCGAGGTGGTTGATGATCTCGGCGAGGCGCGCCAACTGTCGAGGGTTGTCGACGTTTTCCTCGCGATGGGCGCTGACGAGATAATACCCGCGTGCCGGCACACCAAGCGTCTCAAGGATCTTGGATCGCTCGATCCGTTCTCGGTAATAGAGAAGCACCTCTCTCAGCGGACTGCCGGTCTTGATAACGCGATCGGGAGAGCATCCTTCCCGCAGCAGACACTCGCGCGCGAGGCTGCTGTAGGTCAGGTTGACGTCGGCAATGTGGTCCACAATTTTGCGATTGATCTCCTCTGGTACGCGCTCGTCGTAGCAACGGTTGCCTGCCTCCATATGAAAGATTGGGATCTTCCGTCGCTTTGCCGCAATCGTCGCCAGCGCGCTGTTGGTGTCTCCCAATACCAGGACAGCATCCGGGGCAACCTTCTCCAGCAGCGGATCGATGGTGGAAATCACTTGCCCGATTGTTGCAGCAGCGGTCGGGCGGGCTGCATCGAGGAAATGATCCGGACGTCGTACATCGAGCTCAGTGAAAAAGATCTCGTTCAGCTCGTAGTCGTAGTTCTGTCCCGTATGAACGACGCAATGATCACAGAACTCGTCGAGCACCGCGATAATGCGCGACAAGCGGATGATCTCGGGCCGAGTGCCGAGGATCGTCATGACCTTGAGACGGTTCATGCTTCCTTGGTTCCGGCTTTGAGGTGGAATGCAGAGTGCTCGACGAAATCGCGGTGCATTTCGGCAATCAGATTTTCCCAAGCAGGCGGGTGATAGTTCAGGCGTTGGCGGAGGCGGCTTGAATCAAGCGCGCGATTCAGACGCGGCTCTTCGCACCGCGTGATCTCGACATCATGCCGATAGGCGGCCGCTACGAGGCGCAGCAGCCGGTCTTTATCTATGGGTTCGCCACTGAGGTGAAACAGCCCACCCAAGCTATCGTCCGGCAGCACATGCTGTTCGACAATGCGCGCTATCTCGGTTGCAGGCAGACCAGAAAAGATCACGCCCGCATATCCAGATACGCGTCCCTTCGTGCTGAGAAACCAGTCGATGAGGCTGTGGTGGTTGGCCATCTCATGTCCGATGATCGAAGTCCTCAGTGTCAGGTGGCCACCATAGTCGACCTCGCCGAGGCGTTTGGAGCGGCCGTAGAGGTCGTCAGCGTCGGACGGATCGTCCTCTCGGTAGTTGCCCCTGGAGCCTGAGAATACGCAGTCGGTTGAGAAGTGGATGAGGCGGCTGCCGATACCAGTGCACAAGTGCGCGAGCTGGTGTGGAAACAGGGAATTCACCGATATGGCCAACCGCGGATCGTTCGCCGCGGCACGCTGCTTGATCAACCCTACGCAGTTGATCACGACATCTGGCCGGACGGTTCCCAGCACTTCGAGAAGCTTTGCGTCGTCTCCTACGTCGAGGCCACAATGAATAGTCGCTGCCCCCGCCGCCGGGCTGGCGGTCGCAGCGCGAATAGTGCCGTGGACGGCATAGCCTCTATTGGTACTCAACCGCCGGAGCAGCGTATTGCCCAGCATCCCATTGGCGCCCAGGATCAACAGTTTGCGCATTCTCTGCCCACAAGCTGACAGCCTTTTCACCCAATGCGGAGCGGATGAGTGGTAGGCCAAGAAGCATTTTCCTGATCCCGGCCAGGTCTAGCTGCTGCGTGTTATCCGAGTTGAAGTCGGTTGCCGCGGTGATCGACTGCTCGCCCTTCTCGAAATATTTTTCGTAGTTGAGGTCGCGAGAGTCCGAGCGAAGGCGATAGTAGCGGCCTTGATCCTCAGCGGTGGCCATTTCTTCGCGACTGAGCAGCGTTTCACTGCGCTTTTCGCCGTGGCGTGTACCGATGATCTTGATTGGATGGTTCGGCACGCCGAACAACTGGCAGATTGCGCGAGCCAGCGCTCCGATGGTGGCCGCCCGGGCCTTCTGAATGTAGGTGTCACCGCTCGAGCCGCGCTGAAGAGCAAAGATGACGAGGTCTACAGCCTCGTCGAGCGTCATCAGGAAGCGAGACATGTTCGGATCCGTCACCGTCAGCGGCTCGCCACGCTGCAGCTGCTCGACAAACAGCGGGATCACCGAACCGCGTGATCCCATCACGTTCCCGTAACGGGTGGTGCAAACGGTGGTTTGAGAGTTAGCGAATTCGCGTGACTTGGCGATGATGACCTTTTCCATAAGCGCCTTGGATGCGCCCATGGCATTGACCGGATAGACCGCTTTGTCGGTGCTCAGGCAGACTACCTTTCCGACGCGAGACGCCTCAGCAGCATTGAGCACGTTCTCGGTCCCGAGCACGTTGGTCCTTACTGCTTCGATCGGGTAGAATTCGCACGAAGGAACTTGCTTGAGCGCGGCGGCGTGGAAGACGAAGTCGACCCCGCGCATAGCCCTCATGATGCTCGACTCATCGCGGACATCGCCGAGATAGAAATGCAGCCTCGCGTTCGCATAATGCAGACGCATGTCATGCTGCTTCTTCTCATCGCGGCTGAATATGCGGATCTCGCGCAAGCCGCTGTTGATCACTTTGTCCAGCATAGCTGTGCCGAACGAGCCCGTGCCCCCGGTGATGAGCAGACACTTGTTGTGAAACATTCTCCCCCCAATCCGAGCAGCAAACTGCCGACACTAGAGGTGCAGCTATCGGAACGAGACGAGTGGGCGACGGCGTGACCCACTCTGGCTTGCCGGAAGAGAGATACGCGAGAATTGACCTGAGCCTCAGTTGTTTCGACTAGTGCTCCCCAGGTTTGTTTCCGATCGGTTGAATAACGCAATAAATCTCGCCCGGTGATTGTTGGGCCGGCGATGCTGCAGCGATCGACAAGCGTGTCGTGAGCCGCCGATTGACGGTTCGGCTTTGCCTTACTGTCCCGTGATATACGTTCAGATGATCCCGGCCTCTAAAAGCTGACGGTAGCGGATCACCCGATTTAGGCTGAGCAAGCCCTCAGCCGGCGCGATGGGCACATTTTCATTCAGCGGCACCAGTTTGCGCGGCGTCCAGAATTCTCCCGGCGGCTCCAACGCTCGGTCAAGCTCCAAGCTGTAGCTGAAAAGTGCGAAATCGTCGGCATAAAGACGTTGGGTGAGAGCGATCGCCTGCGGGGTATAGAAGGTCTTGAGCTTTTCGCTCGCGCCGCGCGCGTGTGGAATGCTGTCCTCCACCTCGAAGTTGGAAATGAAACGTCGCAGCGCATTGCGAAGTGCGGCGATGTTCTCGAGGTAGAAGATTGCTTCGTACTTCACCTTGGGAAGGCCGAGGTTGATCCATTGCGGACTAAAGTGCGCGTCTAGTCGCCGGACTGGGTGTGCTGCGAGTGCTAAAAGGAACGCCTCGAAACTGGCTGGCCTCTCTCCGCGCAACTCAGGGTAAAGGTGGATTTGGCCATGCATCGCCTTGTCGAGATAGGCCGAAAGCGCCCGTGTATAGGGGTTGCGCACGCATGAGATGACCAGACGTGGTCCTCCGCGACCAAGCTCGGAAAAGCCGTGCCGGGTTAAACAGTCATCGGCGATGTGAGGGTACCGGTCGTGCTGGAAGGTGCTGCGGCCTTCGCTGCGATACCGGCCTGCCTGCGCGAGTTTCAGGCTGTTCTTGACGGTAGAGCAGCCGCTCTTGGGATTGTTGATGTAGACGACGGGCAGTTGAGGCGTCCACCAGACATCGAGATAGCCCTTTAGGCCAAATGCGATTGCAAGGCAGCGTCTGATCAGACGCCGTGGCCTGCTCACCATCTGAGAGCGCTCCCGAGGTCAAGTCGCCAATCTACTAGTTGAAGGGCGATGCTGAGGCGAGAGCCGACGGCTGGTCGATTCCATTCGGCTGTGCAGAATGGGTCAGGCCACGACCACAAGTCGCGACGGCCAGCTTCGTTTACAACTATAATCGCGCACATGCCCCACGACACCGCTCCGAATTCGGCCCTATCGAGACGTGCTTTTCCGCGAAGGTACGCAGCGACCCACGTAAGCTACGCTACGAAAAACTTGTCGCAAGCCGCCGCGATGCTGCGGAAGAGTTGCCGAATTCACAACCTCGACCTCAAGATCCTTGGGCCTCACTCGGCGTCGATCCACGATCTCGTCCGGCGGCATCCAGATATTATGTCAAACGCTCGGGGCGCAGGGTATTGGCTGTGGAAGCCATGGATCATCTTGGACACACTGCGCAGTGTGCCTGATGGGACGATTGTCCTCTACACCGATGTCGCCATGACGATTGTCGGCGATCTCTCCCCGCTTCTGGCGCTCGCGAATGACTATCCGATCGTCCTGTTCGAGCGTCGACACGAAGCGTTGCAGCGGACGTGTACGAAGCGCGACTGCTTCGTTCTCCTCGATGCGGATGACCCTCGTCATTGGGACGTGCCGCAACTCATGGGGGGCGTGCAGCTCTACCGCGCCGGAGCCGCCGCGCGCGATTTCGTCGCTCAGGTATTCGATGCGTGTTCGGACCCGCGCGTGCTCACGGATATTGAAAATGTGATGGGCCGGCCGAACCTGCCGGAATTTCTCTACCATCGCCACGATCAGTCGGTGTTGACGATCCTGGCACGCAGGAACGAGCTCCCGGTCTTTCCCGATCCGACGCAATTTGGGCCTTCGGATGGTGCCCGCAATTGGCCTGAACGCGCCGACGGCATCGAGCGTCCGCCGGTGCAGTATCGTCACCCGCTCTATGTCCACAGACGACGCAACACCTATTGGCCTGTTTGGGCGTGGAGACGGCTGCGCGGTTGTTACAGCGCCGGGCGACCAATTTGATCTTGGTGGGCGGCCGACCCGGGACGGTTAGCTGAGGCTGCAGTATAGCTTTCGCAGTGCGGCGCGGCCAGCGGGAAACATCCGCACGATCTTGCGAGCGAGCCGGAGGGGCCACGGGCGCTTCGTCTCCGCCGTTGCCAGCCGCTCGATCCAGCGGACCGGCACCCGAGCGGCGCCACCTGATGACAGCAAGCCCTCGATGTGGTCAACGGCAAATGCCGGGCTGAGCTCATATCGGATCTTGTCGTCGGCAAAGGGTGGTGCAGCGGCGATCTCGGCCAATGCGTCTGGGCTATCGTCGAGAGTGATCACGTGGCGAACGAGGTCGTCCAGCGTTGCAAATTCTCTCGCATTTACGAACGCGGACGCGTTGAAGTCGCCGGCCGCCTCCGGTGCGCCCCAGTAGATCGGAACCGACCCAGCAAGGAACGGATTGACCAGCTTTTCCGTCACGTATCCAGGCGATATCTGGTTCTCGAACGCTATGTTGAAACGAGCTTGGCTTTGCGCGTCGATCAGTGCCTCGCGATCGGGGAGGTGTCGGCCGCGATTGTTCAGGTACCGGCCGAGACTATCGACCGGGCGAACCTCGTCGAGACGCAGAAAAAACTCGGTGCGAATAGTCGGGTTGTTCGAAGCCACGAAGGTGCAGAACCGCTGCTTGCGAGGGCCGCGACGGTCGCCAGTCAACTTTCCGATCGCGTTGGGCGCCATAGGGTCCCACCAGTCGACCCATTCGAGCCAGTTCGGAACGCGCAGCCAGCGTGGGCCCAAAATGCAGGCAGGAGCAAACCCGAGATAGAGATCGAATATCGAGGCCTTCGGATCTTGAGCCTCGGCGGTCCACCAGACACGGAGCGGCCGGTTGCCGGGTACCGAGGGAAGAGGGTCTGTGCCGAACACGCCGCAGACCTGCACGTCGCGGCCCACCGCGTCGATGGCCACGGAATAGCGGGTCGAAAGTTCGCGCACGAGAAACGACTGGGCCGCGTCGAAGCCTTGGTAGAAATTGTGAAAGCTGATCGACAAGCTCGGCCTAGCCGTCATGGCAGGCCCACACATTCGGCTGCGGGATCAAATTGCAGAAGAGGCAGTGCATCATGTGTGCCGGACTTTCTGCCACTGCCGCCGCAATGCGATTTGCATGAGTTCGATCGGCGTGAACGGGCGTTGCAGTCGCCGGTTCGTCATGGTGGTCGGAGTGATCGCCTCGTCGTGGTGCCTCAGCGTTGGTACGTCGAAGCTGAAGTTCGCCACTCCATGCTTGTCGGTCGCCTCCAGATAATGATCCACGGGCTCAGTCCAACGGTCGGCTTTGGCCAACAGGCGAGCTGCGTCCGCTGGTGCTATCGCGTAGCCGAATGTTCCGTAGGTTGACCCCGTTGGACACAGGAAGACCCGTTGGTCGTTCAACTTCTCGGTCGTCGGCACCAGCGGACGATTGCCACTCGGATTGAATCCAAGGCGCACTATCCCGCGTTGGACGAGTGACTTGGTCATCTCGAGCTGTTGCAGAAAACCAGGGAGGATATCGATATCATCCTCCAGAACGACATAGGTTCGGTCACCGGCGGCGCACCGCTGCCACAAGATGTAGTGGCTCGCAAAGCAGCCAATCTCACAGGGGGCGAGCACACATCCGCCACTGCGACGGGATTGACCCGGATCATGGCGGGATACTGGGACATGTTCTCCGCGTTCCGCATCGACGGCTGGAAAGAGAGAAAACTCGATCCCCTGCTTTTGCATGATTTCTGCAATGCGCTCGCGTCGCAGCTTGTCCTGCTCGCGATTGATGACGATGATCTCCATGTCCTCCGGTGTGGGACTTGGTCGCGCATTTTGCTGAGGTGCGGTGCCGGGCGCCACTTCGTCTTCATTGACCGGAACCCAAGTTGCGGTGCGCTTGAAGCCAGTGAGAAATCTCCGTTGCGCTGGCGGGGCTCCGAACGGTCCTTCGCCGTACAACGGCCTGATGTACGCCCGGTCATAGCCGAAGGCGGCCAGTATCGCGGGAAACAATTCGAAGTGCGAAAGTTTGTTGCGGCAGCGCCGCGAGGCTTCCTTGAGTTCGGTGCGCAGCGGCTCACTTTCGGTTATCGCAAAGAACGGTACCATCGCTTCTCCCACAGCGATGTTCGGCCCGGTGCTGCCGTGCGATCCCTCGTACCCCTTGTCCATCAAGCTCTGGCCGTGGTCGGACGTGTAGAAGATGGCAGTTGTCCGTAGGTCAATGTGGGGCACGATCCTGCGAAAGAAGCCGTCGACGCTCCAGCGCAAACCGTTCTTGTAGTGGGCGATCAGCTCTGCCCTTCTGGGCAAGTCCTCGGTTGGAAAGTGTGCCTCTCCAACGGGGTATTTGTCGTCGTAAGGGCTGTGCAGTCCGTATTTGTCTACATAGATCAGTGCCGGGGCGGGATCTTTGAGCGCTTCGATGAGGCGATTAGCGACCTCCACGTCCCTGCTGCAGTTTTCGGCCGGTGGGATTGGGATGTGCTGATCGATGAAGCTCGCCTCGCGCAAGGTCATGCCGCTGTGGAGCCACCATGAGTCCGTCGAGAATCCATCGACATAGACGGTCTTGAACCCCGCCGCGTGCGCATACTGCCAGATATTGGGGCCTGCGAAATTGAGGCCACCCGAGAGCTGATAGCGCAAGTCGTCGGATCGAACCCCGTAGCGGAAGATAGTGCGGGAGTAGGACGAGCAGTTGTGGCTCGATATCGCAACTCCCATGTCCATCAGCCGGTCCCCGAGGCCGGCGAGGTACGGCGTCGTGTCGAGCGACGGATTTGCGAGGGAGAGATAATCTCCGCGCACGCTTTCATCCATGACCAGTATGACTTTGTTGATCGGTGGAGATCGAGGCGGAGAGATAGTGACGTGGAGGGGCTCTTTCGGGGGCGTCATGTCCTTACGAAGAATATGAATGAGCAGTTGAATGGGAATTCTCGATATCGTCGGCTGTGGGGGCGACCAGCGTGTGAGGGCAATAAGAAAGATACCCGTCAGGCCTGCGATGATCGGCAGCGTAAGCCAATTGCTGCTGTAGGGTGCCTGCGGTGGCCAGACGAAAATCGCGGTGGCCAAAGCTCCGGCAGCTAAAACGGGCACGATCTGCCGGTAGTAGCTGCGGAACGCATCGCCAGCCATGTCGCGCTCACGCCACAGCAACTCGATGACGTCCTCATCGAAGTAGATCCGCTTATCAATGTGGCATCCGGAGATACTGCGATACGCGACTAGGGCCATACCGCTGAGCACGAAGTAGAGAACAAAAAAGACGCGAATGGCGTCATTTTCAATGAAGGGCGAAAGAAACGGGGCGGCTGCGGCCGCAAGGTAGACGCCGTGGAATGCGCACAGCCTAAGTGCGCGTCCGCTGCGGTGCGCCGGTGAGAACCTGCTGTACATTCCATAGTCGGCCTGGATAAAGCGGTAACCGGCTCCCGCAATCGCTACGAGAGTGGTCAACTTCAGCACCGTGACTAGATCCATATTCCTGGCGTCCTGCGACAGCGGAGTTCTCACCGAAGGGACAGCAGCGTACGAACCGGCAATTGATGGGACAAGGCAAGTGGACAGCCTGATCAGTTTGGCTGGGGATTTCCGCGCACGGTTGCTGGTTCGCTACAGCCTGCGCATGCTGGCCGTGGTGGCATGTCTCGGCCCGCCGTGCGCGACATCTCTGTAACGCCGTTGTGCGCGTGAAGTGGTGCTGCAAAGCGCTCGATTCCAAGGTCGTGGGGAGGTTGCTCGTAAAAATGGTGTTGAGGACCTTAGCTCGCGCGGCACTTGATGCATTGATTGCCCGAGACGGGTCGACAAGGGTCCAGCGCATAGGGCATACCGGGCCCTTCGCTCGGGAGAACTCATGAAAATCGCGGTGCTCGATCACTACAATGCGGGCACCGCGCTGCACAAGGACTCCATCACAACGCCGCTGGTGTTGAAGTCTTTAGGGCACACGGTGGAGCTGCTTTCGTGCGATCCTGCCGTCACCACCCCAGTGAGCATTCAGGACCTCAGAGTCGAGCCCGTAGCGCAATGCGGGTGGCGCCGCGGCGATTTCGATTGTGTCGTAGCAATCTCGCGGTTTGATCATTCGCTCACCAGCATACTCCGTGAGATCAAGGCAGCAGGGATGCCGTTGATCGTCAAAGGCGACACGGACGGAACGCTCGGATTTCCATTGCGTCCGAACTACCTGCGCATAAGGCCAATGCTGGACGATCCGGCCAATACATTTCGCCATTTGAAATGGCGGCTTCCAGTGCGTCATTGGGTTGGTCGCAAGCTCGAGCACGTGGCGCTTGCCGAGCGGGTTGTCGTCGAAAGTCCGGGTGCCGCTGCCAATCTCGGACAGGTGCTTCGACACTGGGGCTTGACCCAGCATCTTTCCAAAGTTCGCTTCATTCCCAATCAGGTGGCCCAGGAAGTTATCGACGCACCGATACACACCAGCAAACCAAAGGCTATCGTTTCCGTCGGCAGGTGGGATGATATGAGGTGCAAGGGCGCCGATCTGCTTGCGCCCGTCGTGCGCAACCTGCTGCAAACTAGGAACGACTACTCCGTTACGATCGTCGGAAGCGGTGTCGAAGAGGTGAGAAGGAGATTGGGCGACCACGAGGTCGGGCGCGTCAGGTTCCTCGATCAGGTCGACTTTCCCGAGGTGCAAAAGCTCATTCTGCAATCCCGGGTCGTGCTTGTTCCGTCTCGGCTCGAGAGCTTTTCGTTCGTATCCGCTGAGGCTCTATGTACCGGCGCCTCTGTCGTCGTCACACCGATAGAGTCACTGACCTATCTTGCCGGCGGGGGCATCTGGGGCACCGTGGCTAGGGACTTCTCGGCTGAAGCAATCACGGCTGCGCTGCTGAGCGAGATCCAGCGGTGGGAGACCGGCCAGCATGCACCTGAAGCAATCGCTGCATTCTGGCGCGGCAGGCTGGCACCGAGTGCGACCGCGGTGCAGTGGTCAAAGCTCCTCCAAGAGGTCGTGGCGTGATTTTTGCGGTGATCTGATCGAGTCCAGTGTTTCGACATTGTTCCTTGTCAGGCCTGCATCGTAGATACAGGCGAGCGACTGACCTGAGAGAGGTATGTCTCGTGACAATACCCGGGACGATCGCAGTTCTTGCCGGTACTGGGTTCATCGGACGGCATATCGCGGATCTCTGGCCCAAGACCGCAAAGCTAAACGAGAAACTGCGCATCCTGGTGCACCGCTCCCGGCCGGATTGGGTTCTTCAGCCCCATGTCCAGCTGTGCTCTGTGGACTTGGAGAGCCGTGCGTCGTTGGCTGCTGCCCTCTCGGGCTGCGATGGTGTGATCAATCTGCTGCGTCCCGACGGCAGCGGCCGCACAGCTTCGATCATGGGCAATGTACTTGCCGCTCTGCCAACCGATGCACAGGTCCTGGTGCATGCCAGCAGCATCGATGTCTACGGCAAGGCGGGAGGAAGGATCGTCACTGAGGCAAGCCCTAGTGTCCCGTGTACGCCCTATGCTCAGGAGCATCTTGCCATGGAAGGGTTGGTGGCGCAGGCATTCATTCCCGTCACCACGCTTCGCCTCGGGGCTGTGTTTGGTTCTGGGGGCAGAAACCTCCTGCGTATGGCTCATCAGGTCGCGAACGAACCTGCCGCCAAACTGGCGCTTCGCCGCGCGCTGAACGGTCGACGCCGCTTTCACCTCGTGTCTGTCGAGTTCGTCGCGGCGGCCATCGTGAGGCTTGCGACGCGCGAGGTGGAGGCCCCAGGGCTGTTGCTTCTGACGGAGGACGTCGACGAGGACAATCATTTCGCTTTTGTGCAATCGAGGTTTGCAGCTGCTTTCGGCCGCTTCGTGCCGCGGGTCGGATTTGCCCCCAGTTCGCTGTTGACTGCTGCGGGCGCGCTGCAGGGCCGGTCTGTGGTCGACCCACTGCGGCGGTTTTCGAATGCGCGCGCTGGTGGGCTCGGTCTCAGTGCCCCTTGTTCCTTTTCCGAGAGCATTGATCGCTATGCCGCCAGACTCGCGCATGAGTGGAAGCTGAGAGCGTCATGAGGATTTTGCTCTCCAGCCTTTCGCTCCATTCCGAGCACGGCACTGGAACGGCCCAGCGAACAAGGTATCTCGCCCGCTACCTTTCGCGATCGGGAGCTCAGTGCTCAGTGGTTACGATGGAGGATGGAGATCTAGCGACCGAGCTGCAGCAAGCTGGCATCTCCGTATATGCGACCGGCCATATACGTGCGCCCTACCACATTCCTTTGCTCAATTTTCGCCGACTTTCCAAGCTCGTTGCCGAAGCAGATGCCGTGCACATACTCGGATACTGGAATCTTCTCTCCGTCGTTGTTGCATGGCTCGCGCGCAAGCATCACAGGCCGTATGTTCTATCAGCGGCGGGAGAGTTTGCCGCTCTCGATAAAAGCAGCGCCGTAAAGCGGACCTTCCATCGCCTCCTGGGCCGCAGAATGATCGACGGCGCGCTCGCTATCATCGCGATCACGGAGCTGGAGAAGAGCCAGATATCGAGCCGTCTGGGGATTGCTGCGGACCGCATCCTCGTTCTGCCGAACGGCGTGGAAGCCTTAGACGCAGCAGACCCTCATCGGCATTCCAATGGGCCGCCCGCGATCCTGTTCATGGGACGGCTCGCTACCATCAAGGGGTCCGACCTGCTGCTGGAAGCATTTGCCAATGTCGCCGCTCGTTTTCCTGATGTGCGCCTCATCATGGCTGGTCCGGATGGAGGGTTGTTGAGCAGCCTGAAGCGGCGCTGCGAAGCTTTGCGCCTATCGGAGCGTGTGACTTTTCCGGGCTACATGGGGGAAGCGGCGCGGGATGCCGCCTACAAAGATGCGCTGCTCGTCGCGGTGCCTTCGCGCGATGAGGCAATGAGCCTGGTTGCGCTCGAAGCTGGTGCGCACGCCAAACCGGTGCTGATCACTGATCGTTGTGGTCTGGACGAGGTGGAAAGAGTGGGCGGCGGTCGTGTGGCACCGGCGACTGTTCAGGGCTTAACGGATGCGCTCGCGCAGCTTCTGTCGGAGCGCGAAAGGCTTGGCGAGGCGGGTGCGAGGATGCGCGCATACGTCGAAATGCACTACAGCTGGCGGGAGGTCGTGCGGCAGCTCCTACAATTTCTCGGCGAGCACGGCTGCGCGTTGCGCGGCAAGACACATGTGGACAGTGCAATTTAGCCATATCGACCCCGCGTCGGTGACACGGCAGTTTCGGTCAGTTCAAATTCTGCGCCGCGTTTGCGGAGCCGATCCATGCTGAGCGTATGAACGAGTATGCCTTCGGCCGAGCAGGGGACATTTTTGGGGAGCCACACTTCGTTGCTGCCGTTGCGTCCAGATCCAATGCTGTTAGACCGCGAGCTTACCGCACCCACAGACGACGTTGCAGCTGTAAGACACAGCTTCAAGAGGACGGGGGGATACCAGCTTGTCCTCGCTTTTGCGCCTGCACTTGCCCTCGGGCTGATCTATCTCTGGCTAAAACCGGTTTATCCCGGAAGCGCGGGAGTGCTTTTGAGCTTCCTTTGCGCAAGCATCCTGCTGGTTGCAGTCGCGGCGCTCGCGCTTCCGTCTTTTTTCGTCGTGACGCTTGCAGTGTTCTTGAGCCTCGGCTTTGTGGCGAAGCTCGTCGCCCATCTTGTCTTTCATGTAGCACTGATCGAGCCAATCGGCCAATTCGACGGATCCAGCGCGGCATGGGATACCGCTCTGAGCTTTGCGACGGCTGGCTTAGCAGGTGCGTGCGCGGCCATCGTGGTGGCCGCCTTCATTCCAGTCGTTGTGAAATCTGCTCCGATGAGGGCCGACCGCCGGAATGAAGCGCGGTTGCTCTCGATTTTGCTCGTAGTCCAGCTCGCCCTGGCGGTCGCCGTCTACGCTTTGAACTATCGATGGAACATCATTCGCATTGGCTATCCGCTGGGCGTCGACCTTCCCACTGCAGCATACGGGGTCCTGGCGTTCGTTATCGCCTGGGGTGCGTTGCTCGGTAGCCTTTTCCTCACACAGCGTAAAGTCGAACTCGGCGGACTTTCGCATGCAGCTCTAATCTACGTTGCGGCGATCCTGGGGATGCTCGCATCGATAACAATGGGCAGCCGGGTTCAGCTCATCCTATTTGTGGGCGCAGCGAGCATGACGATTGCCGTCCAGTGGCGTGCGGTCAAGAGCTGGTGGCCCGTGGCGGCTGCTTTGAGCTTCGCAGTAGTCGCGTTCGTGCTGAGCGTTGGCCTTGTTTCGATAGAACGGAATTTCGCTTTCCACACGGGGCCTGACAACGCACAACCGATCGCGAAATCACGTCCGCATCAGGAAAGAGTGCTCACCGATGGACGTATTAATGGGCTCAAATACGAGTTGGGCAATCTGTTCATCATGCGATGGGTCGGACTTGAAGGGGCAATGACGACTGCGGCAGAGTCAGATGCGCTCGGCATACCATTGCTTGCCAAGGCGCTACGCGAGGATCCAGCCCCGAGTGTCGAGGCTATCTATCAAAGAATGTCCGGAGACAAGTATAGGGACGTAAAAGAATTCGTGTTCCTGACGCTGCCGGGGCCGATTGGTGTTGCGAGCTTTTCGGGCTCATTGTGGGTGATCGCAGGCTCGATGTTCCTTTTGGTTCTGGCCGGACATTTGTTCGAGCGGCTGGCTGGCTCTCTCACGAGGAGCGTCGCCGCCTGCTCGGTGGTCGGGGTGTCACTGGCATACCTGAGCGCGCAACTGAACGTGCCATGGACATTTATGGTCTATGCACTCGAGCTTTTGGCAGCGCTTTGCGGCCTGGCTATTCTCCGCCTCCTGATCGATAGGGCGCATTCGAGCGGGTCCACTTGATGGACCACACGCCGGTGCGAGATTTCTTCACCGTCGTCGCAAAGGGCCAGCGTTGGCGTCTAGGAGGGCTTGCGGCACTCGTGGTGTTTGCCGGTCTGATAGAGTTTATAGCCGTGCTCATGCTGCCATTGTTTGTCTACGCATTGAGTCAGCCCGCCGAAGAGGACGGTCTCGGCGTTTTGCGTACCATCCGGGCATGGACAGGGGTGGAAAGCGAAGCCGCGCTGCTGTCGCTCCTCGGTGCTGGCGTGCTTGCGATGTTCATCGTAAGAACCTGCGTAATCCTCGCAACCAATTGGTATCGCGGTCGCGTGGTTGCTGACCTGATGCGCGATGTCTCGCTGCGGCTGTTCTCAAACTACCTCCACGCGCCATACACCTATAGCCTTTCGCGCAACACCGCGGAGTTCATCGAGTTCATCATCTACGGTGCTCGGCAGTCGATCCGCGGGATCGTCCCTCCCGTTGCGGCACTGCTCATGAACTCCTTCCTGTTTATCGCTCTGATACCGGTGCTTCTCGCGATCGATCCCCCGACTGCATTCGCGATCGGCGCCGTGTGCGCGACGACGTGCTATCTTTTCATGAGGATCAATCGCACGCGGCTCACACGCTATGCGCACAAGATCGCCGACAGCCGGCTTGCTCTGCAGGTTGATATTTCCGAAGGGCTCGGTGCGCTAAAGCATACGCGACTGCGCGGTGCAGAGGCTCAGATCGAGCACGAATTTCTTGCCAATGCCTCGGCATTGGCAAGTGCGGAGGCCTCTTCCGAGTTCACGCAGGAGCTGCCGCGGCCCCTGTTTGAGCTGCTTGCCGGATGTACTCTTGTGCTCGCAGCGCTGTTGCTGCTGCGTGAAAACGCTCCTAGCGCTGTGCTGCCGATGCTTGCGCTCGCCGGCGCAATTATGATCCGAATGCTGCCGATCATGAATGCATTGACGGGCCACCTGAGCGTGATCAGAGCAAACGCCGTTTCGCTGGCAAACGTCGCGCGTGAAATGCGTATCTTGGAATCACAAGTACAGAGCGCACCTCCTGCCATCGGCCTGATTACGGGCGGCGATATCGAGTTCCGCGGCATTGAATACCGTTATCCCGCCGAGCAGTCTCCGGCGTTGAAGAGCATTGATCTGCGGATATCCGAGGGCCAGTCGGTCGCATTCGTCGGCCCCACAGGATCGGGGAAGTCCACGATCGTCGACGTGATGCTCGGCTTCCTGACACCGACGCACGGTGTCGTCACGGTAGGTGGACACCCCATCGCCGAAGACCTCGGTGGGTGGCGACGTCGCGTGGGCTATGTCCCGCAGTCGATCTTCCTGCTCGATGCGTCGATAATGAAAAACGTTGCGCTTGGAGTTCCGAGGAATGAGATCGACGAAGCTGCAGTCTGGCGCGCAATCGAGCAGGCACAGCTTGCCGATTGGGTCGCGGGACTTCCCAAAGGGCTGCATACCGAAGTGGGCGAGCGCGGGGTCCGTCTGTCCGGAGGGCAGCGCCAGAGGCTTGGAATAGCGCGTGCCCTTTTCTGCAATCCCGATGTTCTGGTGCTCGATGAGGCAACAGCTGCATTGGACAATGCCACTGAGGCGCGTCTGATTGCAGATTTGCGTCAGGCGACGGCCCAACGGACCACAATCTTCGTGGCCCACCGGCTCAGCTCCGTGCGCCATTGCGATCGCATCTTTTTGGTCAAGGACGGCACCATCGCCACGGCCGGGACCTACCAGGAACTCCTCGCCGGCAGCCCCGACTTTCGCGAGCTTGCCGCGGAGGTCGCTGCCTGATCGTCGCCGTCACTCGGTCTCGTCTTCGTCGTTTGGCGACTGTATCGGGCGCCTCGCAGCGAATGTCACCGGCCGGATGTATTGGTTCACCGAGGCGCGCTAGATGTGGATCATCGAGAAAATCTTTCGCCGACGCGCGAAGGGCTACATCCGGCCGATCAAGGTCCGTTACGACCGTATGATCGTCTTCGAGGGCTATTGCGGCACCGGCGACAAGCTCTTTACCAAGGAGCGTACGCCGCTTCAGCCTCTCATCTTCCACGCCTTTGGCTTCGCACTCGACGCCATCGAACGCGAGATTTGGGTGCAAGACGATGCGAAGACGCGTTTCGATCGGCACGGATTTTATCGTGCCCATCTCAACGCGGAGGGCACGTATTGCTGGTTCAATGGCCACGAGGCGCTCGTGCGTGACCCAGAGTCGAACCATGAGGGAGAGGACGAGGCATCGTGAGCTTCCACCTCGCCGTCGATGTACACTATCACGGCGATGGTCGGGCGGTGGCTGCCGGGGTGGCGTTCGCCGACTGGCGGTCCGACGTGATCGACCGAACCGAGGTGGTGCGCCTCGGTAGTGCGCAGCCGTACGAGCCCGGAAATTTCGCCAAGCGCGAGTTGCCTCACGTCTTGGAGCTTCTGGATCGCTTCTCAAAGGTTCCGGCGACGATCATTATCGACGGCTACGTGACGTTGGGAGTGGACCAGCGTGACGGCCTGGGCGCGCGGCTCTTTTCTGCTCTACAAGGGCAGGTTCCAGTTATTGGGGTCGCCAAGAGCCGTTTCGTCGGGACGCCGGCCGAGACAGAGGTGTTGCGGGGCAGGAGCCAGCGGCCACTCTACGTGACCAGCCGCGGGATCGCACTCGAGGACGCTAAGGGACTGATCTGCAACATGCACGGCATCAACCGCTTACCAACGCTCTTGGTAGCGGTGGATCGCGCGTGCCGCGAGCTAGACCTGAGGTCCAACCCCGCATGAGACCCGCGGTGGAATCGGCCTGTCGCGCACGGCCATAGCCGCTGGCGCGACGACCTCGATTGCTGACTTGTTCGGGTTGCATGAAGCTCCCGTGCGCGCTGACCCTCCTGCTCTTCGCGCCCAGGAAGGCGATCACAGCGGCAGAGCAACGCTGCCGGCGTTAGAGAGCGTGGAGTCGATCGGCAGCGCGCGGAAGAAGTTATAGAGACAGAAGCCACCGGTCACCGCTCCCCACCTGACTGAAACAGCAGATGTACGGGTCCGATCTGGTTGCCCGTTGCGATGGCGTTCATCGCCACCCCGAAGCCGTTGAAGATACGCTGCACCGCGCCTTGGTCGATGGGGGCGGGCGAATGCTGCATAGAGCGGCTCAATTGCCGGAGGCGCGGCGGTCGCGCTCATAATGCCCTCGTTGGGAAAGCTCTAAATATCGCAGCGACAATATCCCAGAACGGCGCAGGAACGGAATTGTCCTTACACCACCCGAATACCGATCCTAGCTTATTGATCTATATCGATTTTGGTGCCGCAAGAGGGATTCGAACCCCCGACCCCGTCATTACGAATGACGTGCTCTACCGACTGAGCTATTGCGGCTTTCCGTTGCCCTATCAATGGCCTGGGTACCGGCACTGGGTGGGCAAAGCCCATCGGCCCCGGCGCAGGCTGCCAGGGCAGCGTCAGAAGTCAGCCGAATAGACCAAACCGAGCCCCGGTTCAAGATGCGAGGTGTCGATCGCAGCATTTGGCGCAGGCTTTCGGGCGGCCGCTAGGGCAGCGCTGAGATGGGGCGCAGTGGCCACGAGGCGGGAGCGCCTTGGCGCCGACAACCCGAGGCAATGGCTAACCAACGCTGGGTGACGGCCCAGTAGCCCGGCCGGGGAGCGAGGGCGGCTCTCGCCGGGTAGAGGCCATGCTCGCAAGGGGTACGGCCGAGCCTGGAGCCGGCGGGGTAGCGCGCGGGGCGCGCGGATTGGTACCAGCGGGGTGGATTCGAGCACGATCGCATCCCGTCGCGATCATGCTCGTCTTGTTGGGCGGCTCGTGCCGTGCAGGGGCCGAACGCCCGAACGCCGCATTTCGGCGGCGCCTGCAAAATCGGCTGCTACTTCCAGCCGGCTTCCTTGTCGCAAGCCTTGACCTCATCCGCGTGGGTCTTCTCCCACTCGCTGATGGACTTCGTCTCGCTGTCGGCCATGGCGTTGTTCATGCAGACGCAGTACTTGCGGACCACATCCTCGGTCGCACCTTCCTTTTTATTGTCGGCGATGCACTGATTGATCCAGGTGACGTCGTCCTCGGTGGTATCTGCGAACGCGCCCGTGCTCGCCATCAGTGCGGCGGCCGAGATCAAGAGTGCAAGACCCTTCTTCGACATGGTGCTCTCCGATAGATCCGACCGCGAAGTGCGGCCGGCGCGCACGCTACGCCTTGAGGGGTTAGGCCGTCAGCGGGGCTGAAAGCGATGTCTGTGGACAGTCAGGCAAGTGCCTCTGGGGGCTCACCAAGTGGCGACAGCGGCCGGGTGGTCACTTTCACTCCGCGGCTTTCCTGCACGCGGCAACCTTGGCGGGGTTGGACTTCTCCCAGCCGGGGATGTCGTTTATCTCGTCATCGCCCATCTCGTGGTCGATGCAGGCGCAGTAGCCGTGAGCGGTCTCATCGTCGGCGCCCTTGGCCATGGTGAGCGACTTGCAATTCTTCATCCAAGGGAAGGGCTCATCGGCCTCCTGAGCGACGACGGGCGTGCCCGCGAAGAGGGACGCCGTCACGAGGATCAGTTTGAGCGATCGCTGCATCGTTTAGGCCCGCTGCGGTCGAAGGGCGCCACCAACTTCCAACTCGCCGGCATCTGCGCCGGGATCATCGGGTGCCGGCGGTGCCACGAATACACGTGATGGCGGTTCGGACTTGCGGCGCGGCTGCTGCGTAGCCTTCGTCGAGGCCTCGGCGGCCTGCGATGACGGTGTGCTGCGCGATGGGGTTGCCGGCGCGGTGGCGATGACGGCGTCTTCGGCCGAAGCCCTGGCAGCGGCGGATCGCTCCGGCTTGTCTTCGGTTTTCGCGGGTGAGCCCGAGCGTTTTTCCTCCGGCAATTCGGAGGGATCGTTGTCGGGCATCCCGAGGTCGTCGTCCGGCAGATGGTCGTCGTCGTCCCGCCGCATGCCGAGGGCGACAAGCTCCTCGATTTTGCTGGCAAGCACGTCGCCTTCAGTCTGTTCGACCTCGACCGGCACGCGCCACTGGAATGCGTCGAGTTCGCCCGATACGGGCGACACTGGCATCCAGCGATCAGCGACGAAGCCGTCGGCGGTCCAAGCCGGGTCACGAGGGGCATTGACGGCACGCGCCAGCCATTCGCGGACGCGGCCCTTGTCGGCGTGCTGCTCGCCCTCGATGCGGGCCATGAGCGTGGCAACGCGCTGAGTCATGCGCGCTGGGATCAGCGGTTCGAGCGCGGCGCGGGCCTCGTCGAACTGGTGCGCCTCGATGGCGGCGTTGGCCACCGCGATCGGGCTTTCGATCGAGTTCGGACTCAAGGCTGCGAGCTGGCGAACACGGTCGAGGCGATCGCGGGGGCTGTCGCCGATGCGGGCGTAAGCGTACGCCGTTGCGAGGTCCGGCTGGGGGGCGCGGCTCCATGTTCGCTGCAGGATCTTGGCGGCACGCGGAGTATTGCCGCGCGAAGCCAGCAGGCGTCCGGCGATGGCCGCGGCGGGCACCAGATCGTTGGCGAGGCCATGCGCCTCGAGGGCGAGGTTGAGGGCGCGCTCGGGGTCGGCTTCCTCGGCGGCCTGGGCTTGCGCGGTGAGCAGCACGGCGCGCTTGCGGTCGGCGACGGCGCGCTCGATGTGGCCGTTCTTGCGGGCGGGGGCGAGAGTGTCGTGTTCCCCGGTCCAGTTGCCGTCGCGGCACTGAAGGTCGAGCAGCGCGTCGATGGCCCAGCCGAGCTTCGGGTTGAGCGAGACGGCACGCTCGGCAAAGTGGCGGGCGGCTTCGGTTTCCTTTTCGCGCTGGGCCTCGAGGAAGAGCCCGCGCAGACCGAGCTGCTCGGTGTCGGGCGATGCCAGCATCGCCTCGAATATGCGGCGCGCGGTGGTGCGGTCGCCGGTGAGCTGGGCGGCCTGGGCGCGAAGAAGGTGCGTCAGGGGCTCGTTCGGAAGGGACTTGCGCGCCTGAATGGCAGCGCGCATGGCAGCGGCCTTGTCGCCGGCGCCGAGCGCGATCATGCCGCTCGACAGGGCGTCGAGGCCGATCTTCTGGCGGCGCTTGGTCAGGACGTTGCCCACAGTCGCGGGGCTGTACCAGGCGTGGCGCAGCAGCGACCAGCAGACGAGTGCCAGCGTGACGAGTGCCACAAGGATGACGATAGCGCGGAAGACGCTCGTTTCGATGTGGTAGCTCTGCCATTCGATGGCGAGCTCGCCGGGGCGATCGGCGAGCCAGGCAAGCCCTGCAGCGAGAAGGGCGATGCCTACGAGAAATGCGATTAGGCGGAGCATGAGACGCGTTCTCTACTGGGCAGAGTTGTCATTGGGTTCGGCGGGGGCCGCGGCGAGCGAAGCCTTGAGCTGAGTCTCGACGGAGGCGAGTGCACGATCGACGGCTTCTCGTGCCTGGACCTTGTTGAGGAAGTCTTGTGCGGCGGCGAGTGCGGGCGGCGGCAGCAACTTCGCCTGCTCGATTACGTCGGCAAGGCGATCCTGGTTGAGGGCTTCCTCAATGCGGCCGACAGTGGCCTCGACGCTCTTGTCGTCAGCGCTGTGGCTGGTCTTGCGCACGCGCACGACTGACTTTGCGCCGGCAAGCAGCCGGTCGACGATCGAGGCTTCCTGCGGCTGCTGATCGGCGTCGATAATGTTGAAAGCGATTGCCCTGAAGTCCTGGCGGAGCTGCGTGGACGTGGCGACGCCTTCGAGTGCGAAACGATCAAGGGGCGCGAGGTCGACGGCACTGCCAGCGACCTTGCGAGTCTGCGCGAGCTCGGCGGCATAGGGGGCACCACGATCGATGGCGCGCTTCAGGTTGGCGAGCTCGAGCGAAAGGACGATGCGCTCTGCCGTGGTGCGGCGGTCGCCTTCACTCTTGATGACGCCCTGCACATCCTGCTGAAGGGCGGCGAGCTGGCTGTTGATGGGCGACACCGCCGACGAAACGTCCTCGGGCTTGGCGACTACGGCGAAGCGGGAATCGACGTCCGTCTTGAGACGCTTGAGGTCTTCCTGGGTGGTCCGCAGGGCGGCCGTATTACGATCGCTCTCCGTCTTGAGATTGGTTAGGCCGGTGGAAATCTCCGCCGTTTCGGCCTTTAGCGTTGCGACCTCGCGGTCCACACGCTGGGTGCCGGAGCGTGCGGCCTCGCCGGCCTCGGTTGCCGAGGTGAGGCGGGTATCGACCTCTTGAGCTACGTTCTTGCGCAGGGCATCAAGTTGGGTGGACAGCGTCGATTCCAGATCCGCGAGCCTGCCGGTGATGGCAGCGAGCTGTGGCAGGCGCCCGCTCTGCGGATCGTTGGTCGCGGCGGTCTGCATCATAGAGAGCTGGTCCTCGAGCTTAGCGAGGCGCTCCGTGGTCTGGGCGTCAGCGCCGCCCTCGGTGCCGAGCTTTTCATTGAGCTCGTTGAGGTTCTTGTCGAAGTCCGCCTGCTTCTTGGTGACGCCGTCGATGTTGGCGTCGAGCTGATCGATCTGTGCCAGCTTGGCTTCGGCGGCGGCGATACGCGTTGCGACGTCAGACGCAGCGGGGCGCTGCGCACTGGCTTCAAGCGCGCCCAGGCGCTTTTCGAGTGCGGTCGTCTTGTCGGACTGGTCCGCGGTCTGGAAGCCGAACTGCCCGGCGAGCATGTCGGAAGCGAACAGTGCGATGATGCCGCCAACGAGGCCGGCGGCAACGTGGGTGAAGAAGCCGCCGTACCCGCGTGGAGCAGGTCGCGCGGGGGCGCTGGGCGGAGGGGTGCCGGCGGCGGTTTTGCTGGTGGTCTTGTCGGCGGTCGTCGTTTTCGCTGCAGCGCCGGCCGGAGGGACAGCGGTGCTCGAGGCAGCGGCAGACGATGACGCCGCAGAAGAAGACGCGGGCGACGACGACGCGGAGGACGACGATGCAGGGGGAGCGCCGGCAGCTTTGGCTGCGTCGGCAACATCCGGCTTGCTGTTTTCGATTTGGCTGTCGGCCTTCGCTTTTTCAGCCGGGGTCAGGTCCGTCGCCTTGAGGTCGAGGGTTGCATGGGGGCGTCCCCCCGCCTGAGCGGAGGTGGAACCCGCCGGCTTCTTATCGGGCTCGTTCTTATTCGCCGTCATGTGTGAATTTCCTCGCTGCGGACACGTCCGCCTCTGCCTTCGAGGGCAAGAAGCTCTAGCATGCGGGCCGGGAAGCTAAACTACACTCCTGACCATAGCGTTGCTACTCGGGTAACGGCGGACAGCATTCCTTCAAGATTGGGGCTTTTAGCTATTTCAACTCGCGTGGGGCTTAACGGTTCGGTGGCGGCCGCCACTGCGGGGGAAAGGCATAGGAATGCCAATCGTCTGGCTTCCTCTCGAAGTCCGGCCTCGGTCGCCAATTGGGCAAAGATTCCCGCCGTTCGCGGCGACATCAAGATCACGGCGTCGATCTTCCCGGCCAAAAGCAGGTCGCGCGTTTCGGGTGCCAGGGCATCGGCCGACGCGCCGCGGTAGGCGACGAGCTCCCGCAGGGGTATGTCGCGCTCCTGTAGGGCCGTTTTCAGGTCAAAAGCTACCGATTCGCCGCGAATATGGGTCATCGGTGCGGATCGGTCGCGACACTTTTCCACGATCAGGGGCACCAGCTCGGCACCCGTGCCGGGGCCTGTAATCACCTCGGTGAAGCCAAGGTCCGCTGCGAGCTGCGCTGTGCCTGTGCCGACTGCAATCAGAGGGAGCCGGCGCGCGGTGTCGATGGCAGGGCTCGCCGCAATGGCCCGCAGGCCGTTTCGGCTGGTTGCGATCAGTCCGCCAGAGCCCTCGAGGGCATCGGTGGCAATCGGCAGGTACTCGATGCGCAAAAGGGGATCGGCCGTGACAGTGTGGCCCAGGGCTTCAAGCTGCGCCCGGAAGGCAGCAGTCTCGGATTCAGGCCTCGTGACGAGCAGATGCATCAGTTCGTCGCGAAGAAATCGGGACCGGCTGATTTCAGGATGTCGGTTGCGGCCCGTTGGCCAAGGGTCGTCGCAGATGCCGGGTCTGCCGAGCCGGAGACCTCGATGGTCCGGACGTCGTCGCCGTCGGTCGACAGTATTTCGCAGCGCAGGCGCAGGCCGGCGCCGTTCAACTCGGCGAAACCGGCAATCGGGGTGCGGCAGGAGCCTTCGAGCTGGCTGAGGTAGGCGCGCTCGGCTGCGACGCAGACGGCGGTGTCTGCATGGTTCAGCGGGGCGATGATACTGGCCGTCGCGTCGTCGTCGTCGCGGATCTCGATGCCCACGGCGCCCTGAGCCACCGCTGGAAGCATCACGTCCAAAGGCATTACGGCGGTGACGTGCTGAGACAAGCCGAGGCGGTTCAGTCCCGCGCAGGCGAGGAAGGTGGCGTCTGCAACACCATCTGCAAGCTTGCGCAGGCGCGTTTCCACGTTGCCGCGGAACTCCACGACGGCGAGGTCGGGGCGGGCTTTCAGAACTTGCGCGCGGCGGCGCGGAGAAGACGTGCCAACGACGGAGCCAGCGGGCATGTCGGCGAGGGACGCATACTTCAGGCTGACGAAGGCGTCCCGGGGATCCTCGCGCTCAAGGATGGTGGCGATGACGAGGCCGGGCGGCAGCAGTGCCGGCACGTCCTTCATGGAGTGAACGGCGAGATCGATCGTACCGGCGTAAAGCGCCTCTTCAAGCTCCTTGGTGAACAGCCCTTTACCGCCGGCCTCGATGAGGGGGCGATCGGTGATCTTGTCGCCGGTCGTCTTGATGATGACGAGTTCGCACTGGTCGGCGGCGAACGAGTGGGCGGCGGCGATCCGTGCAGCAACCTGCCGGGCCTGGGCCAGCGCGAGGGGCGAGCCACGCGTACCGATACGGACTTTGGCGGGCGCTCCAGCTTGCAAGCTCGTCTCCCCGGGTGCTAGGCGATCATACTAGTCGGTCGGCCCGGCATGGGCCATGGCGGCGCCATCTATGCCCGTGCCGGCGCACGAACGCAAACGCGGTGTCGTCCCTGCTCGAGATGTCGGAACCATTGTCCAAAAGCGATCGCCCCAGCCTCGTGCTAGGGGTCGAGACGAGCTGTGACGAGACAGCGGCTGCGGTGGTTTTGCGCGATAAGGAAGGGCATGGTCGCGTTCTTTCCAGCCTGGTGCGGACACAATGGGAGAAGCACCGGCCATTCGGCGGGGTAGTGCCGGAGATAGCGGCGCGCGCGCACGTTGAATGTCTCGATCTGCTGGTGCGGGATGCACTTCGTGAGGCGGACGTCCGGCTCGGAGACCTGTCGGGCGTGGCGGCGACGACGGGGCCCGGGTTGATCGGCGGGCTCATCGTCGGGGCCATCACCGGAAAAGCGCTGGCGCTGGCGGCAGGTTTGCCGTTCGTCGGGGTTCATCATCTTGAAGCCCACGCTCTAACCGTGGGGCTGACCGAAGGCGTCGCGCCGCCGTATCTGCTGCTGCTGGTTTCGGGTGGCCATACACAGCTCCTGATCGTGCGCGGTGTCGGGGCCTATGAGCGTCTTGGCACGACGATCGACGATGCGCTGGGGGAGGCTTTCGACAAGACGGCGAAGCTGCTCGGGCTCGGCTTTCCCGGTGGTCCGGCGGTGGAAAGGGCAGCAAGTGAAGGTCGTGCGGATCGCTTCACGCTGCCGCGGCCGATGGTCGGGCGGGAAGAGCTGCATTTTTCATTTGCAGGATTGAAGACGGCGGTGCGGCGCACGGCGGAGAAGCTGGCGCCGCTGACCGGCCAGGATGTCGCCGATATTGCCGCGGCGTTCGAGGCGGCGGTTGCGGCTTCTGTGGCGGATCGCTGCGCGCGTGCGATGGACGTAGCGAAGGAGCGACTGGGAATTGGTTTGCCGTTACGTTTCGTCGTTGCGGGCGGTGTCGCGGCCAATGCGAAACTGCGGGGCGACCTGCAGGCGCTTTGCGCGGCGCGGGGATTCTCGTTCCATGCGCCTCCGCTCGACCTGTGCGGGGACAACGCTGCCATGATCGCGTGGGCAGGGGCCGAGAGGCTGGCGCGCGGCCTCATCGATCCGCTCAATGCACCCGTGCGTCCACGGTGGCCGCTCGATGGCAGTGCCGCGCCGGCCATCGGTGCAGGCGTGAAGGCATGAGGCGCGCGCCGTGCTAGAGATTCGCAAAAGGGCGGCTTGCGGAGAGCCAGGGTGAAAATCGACAGCATCGGGATCGTCGGCGGCGGCGCGTGGGGTACAGCCCTGGCGCAGGCGATGAGTCGTGCCGGGCGATCGGTCGTGGTTTGGGCGCGCGAGCCGGAGGTCGTTGCTGCGATCAACGAGCGGCACGTCAACGAGACGTTCCTTCCCGGTGTCGCGCTGGATGCCGGTATTAGGGCGACGGACCGGCTCGGCGATATCGCGGCGTGCGATGCGGTGCTGCTCGTGGCGCCGGCTCAGCATGTACGCGCTGTGGCGAAAGAGTTGAGGCCGTCGCTGCGCTCGGGGCAGCCGATCGTGATGTGTGCCAAAGGCATCGAGCAGTCGAGCGGCGAGATGATGGGCGATGTGCTCAGCGCGGAGCTGCCGGACGTGTCGCAGGCTGTGCTGTCAGGGCCAAGCTTTGCTGCCGATGTCGCCCGCGGGCTGCCGGCTGCACTCACAGTCGCCTGTGCGGACGAGGATGTGGGCCGGGTGCTCGCAGAGCGTCTCGGCGGACCGGGCTTTCGTCTTTACTGGACGAGCGATGTCGTCGGCGTGGAGCTGGGCGGCGCGCTGAAAAACGTGCTCGCGATCGCGGCCGGTATCGTCGATGGCAAGGGGCTTGGTGCCAGTGCACACGCGGCGCTGGTCACGCGCGGCTTCGCTGAAATGCGCCGGCTTGGAGCCGCGCTCGGTGCGCGACCGGAGACGCTGATCGGGCTGTCGGGGCTCGGCGATCTCATCCTCACGTGCGGTAGCCCGCAGTCGCGCAACATGTCGCTGGGGCGGGCGCTGGGGCGCGGCCAGACGCTGAGCCAGGCGCTGGCGGGGAAGGTTTCAGTGTCGGAGGGTGTCTATACGGCGACGGCGGTGCGCCGCGTGGCCGAAGGGAAGGGCGTCGAAATGCCGATCTGCGCCGCAGTTTGCGACGTCGTCGAGGGACGCGTTACGGTCGATGACGCCATCGAGCAGCTCATGCATCGGCCATTGAAGGCAGAAGATTGAGGGGAAGCGATATGCCGGCCTACTGGCTGCTGAAGTCGGAACCTGACGCATTCTCGTGGGACAATCTCGTCGCCAAGGGCAAGAAGGGCGAGCCGTGGTCCGGCGTGCGGAATTTCACCGCGCGGAACAACATGACGGCGATGAAAGTCGGCGATCTTTGCTTCTTCTACCATTCCAACATCGGCAAGGAAGTCGTCGGGATCTGCGAGGTGATCGAGCTTGCGCATCAAGATCCGACTGACGATACGGGCAAGTGGACCTGCGTCGACGTGCAGGCGGTCGAGCCGATGCCGAAGCCGGTGACGCTCGCAGAAGTGAAAGAGAACCCGAAGCTATCGAAGATGGCGCTGGTGACGTCGTTCCGGCTGTCCGTGCAACCGGTGACGGAGGCGGAGTGGGCGGAGGTCTGCCGCATGGGCGGGCTGAAGGCCCGGTCCAAGCCGCCGACTAAGAAGCCGCCGGCGAAGAAGCCCAGAAAATGAGTGCGGGCCGGCAACGCGCAGAAACATTCATCGTCGCGAATACGCGCGTGCTTACGCCGCCACTCGTCCCGGAGATAAAGCTCTACCTCGCTGAGGAGTCGCTGCCGATCTGGCAGAAGACGGAGGAAGAACTCGGCGAGTTGAACGTGCCGCCGCCCTACTGGGCGTTCGCGTGGGCCGGCGGGCAGGCGTTGGCGCGCTATATTCTAGACAATCCCGCACTGCTCTCGGGCAAGAGTGTGCTCGACCTCGGCTCGGGGTCAGGGTTGACGGCGATTGCAGCGATGAAGGTCGGCGCCACCAGTACGCTTGCGTCCGATCTCGACGAGTTCGCGCTGGCTGCCGTGCACCTCAATGCCGGGCTCAATGGCGTTGAGGTTGCGACGACGGCGGAGAACCTACTGGAGAAGCCGCCCGCACGGTTTGATGTCGTCCTCGTCGGCGATCTTTTCTATGAGCGTTCTCTGGCGGATCTCGTGTTGAAGTTCATCGACGTGGCCGCGACTGCCGGAGCGCTGGTGCTTATCGGAGATCCGCAACGGAACTATTTCCCAAAGGGACGCTTTGCCTCGGCGGGTGAATATCAGGTTCCGGTGACGCGCGAGCTGGAGGATGCGGAGATCAAGCGAACGTCGGTATGGCGGCTCGGCTGACCTGCACCGAGGATGGTGCTCCTCCAAAGGGGCGGCTATCCACCCGCTACTAATTTCGTATTGCGCGGTTGCGGACTTTGACCGAAGTCATTGGTCTGGGATCATCGCCATGCATGGTGCTTGGAGCGGTTAGGCGCCTCTGCTGTGCGTGGATCTGTCTCCGCCCAAGTGCCAAATTGCCCTGATGAGCCGGCGCGATCATAATGGCGCCAACGATTAAAAACTTTGGGAGAACGCCCATGTCGGGGAAAGTCTATCCGGTGCCGGGTGGCGAATGGCGCGAGCGCGCCTTTATCGACGAGAACGCCTACGAGACGCTGTACGAGCGGTCGGTCAAGGATCCCAATGGGTTCTGGGGCGAGGTGGGGCGCCGCATCGACTGGATCAAGCCGTACACCAAGGTTAAGGACACCTCCTACGACCCGCACCGCGTGTCGATCAAATGGTTCGAGGACGGCACACTCAACGTCTCGGCCAACTGCATCGACCGGCACCTGGCGACGCGCGGCGATCAGGTTGCGATCATTTGGGAAGGTGATGATCCGACCCAGGAAGAGAAGATCACATATCGGCAGCTGCACGAGCGCGTTTGCAAGTTCGCCAACATCCTGAAGGCGCATGGCGTCAAGAAGGGCGACCGCGTCACCATCTACCTGCCGATGATCCCCGAGGCGGCATACGCGATGCTGGCCTGCGCTCGTATCGGCGCGATCCACTCGATTGTGTTCGGCGGCTTCTCGCCCGAAAGCCTTGCCGGACGCATCGTGGATGCAAATTCGAAGTTTATCATCACCGCTGACGAAGGCGTGCGTGGCGGCAAGTTCGTACCGCTGAAGAAGAATGCCGACGATGCGCTGGCGCGCAGCGGCAAAGGCGACGAAAAGGTTCTGGTGGTTCGTCGCACGGGGCGTCCCGTTGCGTGGACGGCCGGTCGCGATCTGTGGCTGCACGAGGAGATCGAAAAGGTTTCCGCCGATTGTGCGCCTGAAGAGATGAACGCGGAGGATCCGCTATTCATTCTCTACACGTCCGGCTCGACGGGGACGCCGAAGGGCGTGGTGCATACGACGGGCGGTTATCTCGTCTACACGTCAGTGACGCACCAGTACGTGTTCGATTATCACGACGGCGACATCTACTGGTGCACAGCAGACGTCGGCTGGGTCACCGGGCACAGCTACATCGTCTATGGACCGCTCGCCAACGGCGCGACGACGCTGATGTTCGAGGGCATCCCGAACTATCCGAACAACTCGCGGTTCTGGAACGTCATCGACAAGTGGAAGGTCAACATCTTCTACACGGCGCCGACGGCCATCCGCGCGCTGATGGGTGCGGGCGACGATTTCGTCAAAGCGTCGGACCGCTCGTCGCTACGGCTGCTCGGCAGCGTTGGTGAGCCGATCAATCCCGAAGCCTGGGAATGGTACTACCACGTTGTCGGTGAAGAACGCTGTCCGATCGTCGATACGTGGTGGCAGACGGAGACGGGCGGAATCCTGATATCGCCGCTGCCCGGCGCCACTCCGACGAAGCCAGGCTCGGCGACGCGACCGTTCTTCGGCGTGCAGCCCGCGCTCGTCGACGACAAGGGGGTTACGCTGGAAGGCGCCGCCACCGGCAACCTCGTCATTCTCGACAGCTGGCCGGGTCAGGCGCGGACGGTCTACGGGGATCACGAGCGCTTCGTGCAAACGTATTTCAGCACCTACCCCGGCACCTACTTCACGGGCGACGGCTGTCGCCGCGACGAGGATGGCTATTACTGGATTACCGGGCGCGTGGACGACGTCATCAACGTGTCGGGGCACCGCCTCGGAACGGCCGAGGTCGAGAGCGCGCTGGTCTCGCATCCGAAGGTGGCGGAGGCCGCGGTCGTCGGCTACCCGCACAACCTCAAGGGCCAGGGCATCTACTGCTACGTCACCTTGGTGGCGGGCGAGCAGTGGGGACCGGACATGGTCAAGGAGCTGACCACGCACGTCAGGAAGGAGATCGGGCCGATCGCGTCGCCTGACCTCATCCAGTTCGCGCCAGGCCTGCCCAAGACCCGCTCTGGCAAGATCATGCGCCGCATCCTGCGCAAGATCGCCGAGGACGAGTTCTCCAATTTGGGGGACATCTCGACCCTGGCCGATCCCGCGGTGGTGCAGGATCTGATCGACAACCGGCAGAACCGGCGCGACGCCGCAAGCTGACGTTTCCTCCGGAACTGCTGGGATCGGGCGACTGTTTTAGCCCTGGGGTGCAAACCGCAGCCTCAAGGGAGCAGTCGCTATGGAACACATTGTCAACGTCGGCATGGACGTCGAGACGTTGAAACAACTGGATAATTTGCGCCGGGCGCACCCAAACGTGCCCTCGCGCGTCGAGGTGATCCGCCGCCTTATCTGGGAGGCGCACACCAAGATTGCGGTGAAGGCCGAGGCCGAGGCCGTGCCGGGCTGATAGACGGACTTCGGACAGAAACGAAAGGCGCTCCTGAGGGGCGCCTTTTCTTTTTTGGCCTCGCTTTCGACCGAGTCCCGCGCGGAACAGCGGTGCCGGCCACCTGACCCTAGGCTGTCTTCATCGAACAAGGAGACAGCGCCATGACCGCCACCATCCAGACCATCTCCCAGACCTCCAAGGGCAAGGGCCTGCGCTTCGAGGGTGGCCGGGTCGGCGTTCTCCTCCTGCACGGCCTGTGCGGCACCCCTGCCGAGATGCGCTTCGTGGCCATGGGCCTCACCCGCGCTGGCTACACCGTCCATGTTCCCCAGCTCGCCGGCCACGGCGCCGAGAACTCTGGCTCGTGGCAGGACTGGTACATGTCGGCTCGCGAGGCTCTCATCGAGATCCGCAAGGAGTGCGACACGGTCATCGTCGGCGGCCTGTGCATGGGGGCCATCCTCGGTCTCCACCTCGCCGCCCGCAACCCGGGCAAGGTGCAGGGCGTGTCGCTCTTCTCGCCGACCCTCTGGATGAACGGTTGGGCGATGCCCTGGACCGCCCGTCTCTTCAAGCTGGTCCGCTCGCGCTGGTTCGCCGGCTTCATGACCTTCCCGGACGCACAGTCGCTCGGCATCAAATGCCCGCGGGTTCGCCAGTTCGTTCAGCAGGCACTGTCGGGTGAGGGTTCGGAATATGGCCGCGCCGGCGTCCCGGCGACCATGGTTCTTGAGCACCGCCGGATGGTCGATGCTGCGATGAAGCTCCTGCACCGCGTCAAGCAGCCGACGCTGATCGTGCACTCGCAGGAAGACGACTACGCCGCCCTCAACAACGCCGAGTACCTTCAGGGCGAACTGGCCGGCCGGGTCGACCTCGTGGTGCTG
Organism: uncultured Hyphomicrobium sp.; assembly: GCA_964493785.1. Classification (GTDB taxonomy): domain Bacteria; phylum Pseudomonadota; class Alphaproteobacteria; order Rhizobiales; family Hyphomicrobiaceae; genus Hyphomicrobium_A. The sequence goes on from CAZBPM010000012.1 coordinate 98,055, forward strand.
AACGACAGCTACCACATGATCACCCTCGACAAGCAGCGCAACGTGGTGGTCGACAGCACTCGCGCTTTCGTTGCCCGCATCGTGGAAGAGCTTCGCCAGATCGCTACTCCGGCTCTTCCGGTTGCCGCCTAAGAGGCGCTGGAGGCGAGTTTAAACGACGTAGGTGCGTGGTGAGGCGACGCGTGTGCTAGGCTCCGCGGTAATTGCCGATCCCAGATAAGTTTTCGAAATTGCGAGCGATATCATGCATGCCGGCGGCGCTATGCGCGCAGACAACTATTGGGATGGCAGCAAGCGGCCGCGTCGAGCGGTGCAGCCGTTTGATGGCGATCTGTCCGTCGACGTAGCGATCATCGGCGCTGGCTATACCGGGCTTTCAACGGCGTATCACCTGAAGGCCGCGGAGCAGTCGCTCAACGTTGCGGTGCTCGAGAGCGAGACAGTCGGCTTCGGCGCGAGTGGTCGCAATGCCGGCTTCGTCATGACGCTGTTCGGGGCGTCGCTGGGTTTGATGAAGACGCTGCACGGAGCCGAGCGGGTGCGCGAGGCGCACGCCTTCATGGAGCGATCGATCGACGGTCTGGCCGCGATGATCGGCGAGCACAATCTCGACTGCGATTTCGAGCGCAACGGCTTTTTGAAGGTCGCCACCTCGCCGAGGTATGCCGCGCGCATCCGTGATGAAATCGAGACGATGGACAAGCTGGGCATTCATGGGCACCGCTGGCTCGAGGCGGATGAGCTGGCAGGGCGCGTGAACTCGCCGACTTACATCGGTGCATGCCTGGAGCCTGGGTGCGGGTTGATAAATCCGCGCAAGTGGGTCGACGCGCTGGCAGGGCTGGCGAGCGGCGCCGGGGTTCGGCTGTTCGAGAACTCACGCGTGGACAACGTGCTCCGAGAGGGCAGCAAGTTCCGGCTGTCAAGCAACGGCGCGACGCTCACGGCCGACAAGGTCGTGTTCGCGAGCAACGGCTATACGCATCTCATTCCTGGAATGCGGTCAAAGCAGTTGCCCGCGTGCGTGTTCATCGTCGTCACCGAGCCGCTGAATGACAAGCAGCTCCAATCCATCGGATGGGCTGGTCGTGAGGGCATCGAGGACGGGCGCAACTTCATGCACTTTTACCGGCTGACGCCGGACAATCGTCTGCTCATGGGTGGCGGGCCAGGGTTCGTGCCTTTCGGCGGACGGATGCATCATGATGCGCATCCGGCGGCGTGGCAGCACCTGGAAGAGTTCATCGGAACGACTTTTCCCGGCCTTCGCGGGATCAAGGTCTCGCATCGCTGGGGCGGCGCTTTCTCGGTCACGGCGGATTCCACGCCGCAGATAGGAACGATGCACGGCGGCGCTGCCGTCTATTCCGTCGGATGCACAGGACACGGTGTTGCGATGACGCATATGAACGGGCGCATCATCCGCGATCTGGTGCTCGGCCGGTCCAGCGATCTCACCGATCTGTGGTTCGTCAACCGGCGCGCGCTACCGCTGCCACCAGAGCCCATCCGCTCCATCGGCGCCAAGGCGGTTACGGCTGCGATGGCGCTCGATGACTGGTGGTGCGACAGCCGGGCGGGGTCGCCATGAGGCCGATAGAGAAGATTGCGATGATCGGGGCGACTGGAATGCTTGGTCTTCCCGTGGCGATCGCACTCATGGAAGCGGGATTCAGAGTAACGGCGCTGGTGCGCAATCCAGAGCAGGCCCGCGGCGTGCTGCCCGAGGGCATTTCCATCGTGAAGGCGGATGTGCGCGACGAGGAGAGCTTGCGCGCCGGGCTCGCCGGGCAGGACGCGCTCTATCTCAATCTTGCGGTCGACCCGGGTGCGCGAAAGGGTGACTTCCATACCGAGCTGCAGGGCTTGCCGAACATCGTCGGCGCGGCGCGCGACGCAAACGTGGCGCGGATCGCGTATGTGTCGGCGCTGGTCAGCAACACCAAGACGACGCGGTGGTGGGTGATCGATGTTTGGCGGCAGGCGATTTCGCGCATCAAGGGATCGGGCATCCCGTATACGATTTTCTATCCGACGAACTTCATGGAGACGCTGGCGCAAAGGCACGCGGCGGGCGGTTGCTTCGTGATGCTCGGGCGGTCGCGGTATCGAAACTACTGGATCGCGGGGGCGGACTTCGGTGCCCAGGTGGCGCAGTCCTTCAAGCGGCCGCAGGCGACCAGCCGCGAGTATGTCATACAGGGGCCGGAGCCATTGACGTATGACGAGGCAGCAGCCCGATATGCGGGATCGCTCAAGCCGTCGACACCGATCATCAGGGTGCCGTTGTGGATGGCGCGGGTCGGGGCGATCGTCTCGCAGCAGCTCGCTTTCGACGTCCGCATCATGGAGACGGTGCTGAACTATCCGGAGGAGTTCAAGGCAGCATCGACGTGGGCGGAGCTAGGCAAGCCATCGACCACGCTCGACGCGTTCGTGGCCCGTTTGAACGAGCGCTATTTGCAGCGCGCGAAGATGCCGCGATCGAGGTGCAGGTGGTCGTGGTGCGCCTTGTTGAACTCGGGGCCGATGGCGACGCGGAAATAGCGGCATGAGCGCATGTGCGCCTCGCGCAGGAAGCGGCCCTCGGGTGTGTCTGCGCGATAGTCCGACTTGATGCTCATCTGCTTGCCGTTCTCGAGCCGGAAGGCGCCGATGTCGACGGCGTTGGCGAGCGAGTGCTGGCTGCGCGTATTTATCCAGCGGTCATTGCCGATGATATTGCGGCAGGCGTAAGTGCCCATGTCCTGGGCCCAAGAGACGCGGCTGCCGAACATCTCCATCGCGAGCGGCTGGACCTCGTGCTCCATCCACAGTGCGAGCGCGGCGGTCGTTTCGCAGGTGAGCTGGGCCAGCCCGATGTCGGCTCCGGCGACCTTGGCGACGGAGAATGCGTTTTCCCATCCGCAGCCGTTGGGCCGAATGTTGTCGGGGATCGGCTTTGCGACGATGTGGGGCGGGCGGAGTATCAATCGGCACTGGTCGGGGTCGCGCCGGAGCGATGCAAGCCGTGCGTCAAGGAACCAGGTAGGCGGATCTTCCAGGGATATGGGTGCAAACGGCGAAAGACGTTGCGGCACCAAGCCGAACCAGAAAACCGCAAACACGGACGCCAGCAGCAACACTGCGAGAATGGCGCGTAGAACGTTCCGGCCGCTGCGGCGCATGAGAAATTCCCGAAGGCTGTTCACTCCTGAGTACAGCGTCGGGGGCCGAGCGCCAAGATTGGTGAGCGTCGCGGCTCGGCGGAATTTCTACGCGGTGACGCCGTTGGGCTACTGGGTCAGGCGAAGCCGGTTGAGGACATTCGCGAACTGGGACAACGCCGCCTGGAGCTGAACCTCGTTAGTGGCGTCGGCGTAGTACTCGGGCCCGGGGCTGGCGCACTGCTCAAGCGTGCGCTTCGCCTGAGCCGGCGGATTGCCGAAGGCGACCGCGAAGACCAGGACGTTCTTGGCGCTGGCGTCCTTTATGTTGCTGCAGAGGGTGTTCGCCTGGTTGGCCGAATTACCGTTATGGAAGGACGTATTGAAGATGCCGTCGGACATCAGGATGATGGCCTTGATCAGCTCGGGACGCTTTTCGCCCTGCGGCTTCGTGCGGCTGTACGGGTCAGGCATCGCGTTGCCGCCCCAGAAAGAGCCCCAGTCGGGTGAGATGAGGTTCCAAGCCCACTGCAGCCCCATATGGCCGCTGGTCGAGCCGCTGGCGCGGTAGTTGTCGACAGCGCGCGTCAGAGTGTCGGCGTCGTCGGTGAGGGGGATGATACCGGCGTTAGGGCAGGTGTAGCTTTGGATGCCTTCGGTGCCGTCGATGTCGCGCGGCTGGTCCTCATGCACCTTGAAATAGGCGGCGGCACTGAGCGGCGCGTCGGTTCCCGCTGCGCCGCCGGTGCGCTCGATGACACATCCGTCACGGCTGCGATTGTTGGATGCGCGTTTGGCGTAGTTGCCGAGATTGACGCCGGATGAATACGGGGCAACGGCGACGCGGACTTTGCGCCCATCGGGCATGTGCTCAGGGAGCAGCTCGGCGATGAAGGCGCGGAAGGCCTTCTTGAGAGAATCTATCTTGCGCTTTCCGTCCGGACCGTAGTCCATCATCGAGCCGGTGACGTCGAGGGCCATCGCAACTTCGACGTCGCTCTGCCCGAAGACGCCAGCTGAATCGACGGGGACGTCCAGTCGTTCAATGCCGGAGATGCGCGAGGCGGTCGTCGGCACGGAGACGTCGAGATCGATCTTCACGGTGCCGGCGTCGCGATCTAGGGTTACGACGGGCTCGCTGTAGCTCCCGAACATGCCGCGGCCGCTCGATTTGGCGTTGGTATGCAGGAAGCCCTTCGCAAGGTCGATAACTTCTTCGTCGCTCATCTTGCCTTCGAGCATGGCGCGGCCGGCGGCGAGGGTCGCGGCATCGGCGGCGGTCGCGAGGCGGGTATTCATGTTCATGGTGCGGGCGACATCGAGGCCGATGCCGAGGGCAAGCAAAATGACGGTGGCCGTCAGGCCAAAAACAATGGCGACGTTGCCGCTCTCGTCGCGGGCAAATCGCGAACCGGAAAATATGAAGGGCCGGTGCATCCTGTCTCTCCTTGGGACAATGGAGAGAGAAGGTGCAAGCGGAATGCCGGAGTGCGCTCGGGGTCCCCCCTGGCCAGCAGGGGTGAGGGGGCTAGAAGTCGGAGACGATGCCGCCTTTTTCCCAATCGCCATAACGAGCGGGGTCAGGGCCGTCGCGGCCGCCAAACTCGGGAGCTGGCTTCTTCTCGGTGGCCGTCCGTGCCCGACGGCGCTCCTCGGCCTCGGCCAGGGCTCGCTCGGCAGCTGGGGAAAGCGGGCGCTTCAGATCGTTAGGCTTCATGTACCAATCTGGGCTCAATCTGGGACTGGTGGTGGCCGGGCTCGTTCTCCATATACCACGGCGTAGATGATGAATGCGGAGATGCGACAACAATGAACTACGTCAAGACTGCCATGCTTCTCGCGGCGCTGACCGCGATCTTCGTGGCGTTGGGCGCTTTGGTGGGCGGCCAGACGGGTATGGTTATCGCCTTCATGGTCGCGATGGGCATGAACTTCTTCACCTACTGGAACTCCGACAAAATGGTGCTGCGCATGTATGGCGCGCACGAGGTCGATGAAAGCTCGGCGCCGGAGTATTACGGCATCGTGCGCGAGCTGGCTCAGAGGGCGGGCCTGCCGATGCCGCGCGTCTACATCATGGACAGCCCGCAGCCGAACGCGTTTGCGACCGGGCGCAATCCGGCCAATGCCGCGGTGTGTGCCTCGACGGGGCTGCTGCAGGCGCTGAACCGGGACGAGATCGCCGGTGTCATGGCGCACGAGCTTGCGCACGTTAAGAACCACGACACGCTGACCATGACGATTGCGGCGGCTATCGGCGGCGCCATCTCGATGCTCGCGCAGTACATGCAATTCGGAATGCTGTTCGGTGGAAACCGCGAGGGCAACTCCGGCCCCGGCATGATCGGTTCGATCATCGCGATCTTCGTGGCACCTTTTGCTGCGATGCTGGTGCAGATGGCCATCAGCCGTTCGCGCGAATACGTGGCTGACGCCCACGGCGCGGAAATCTCCGGAATGCCGCTGGCGCTTGCTTCCGCGCTGGCGAAGATCCAGAACTACGCGCACCGCATCCCGAACGAGGAGGCGGAGGCGGCTCCGGCGACGGCGTCGCTGTTCATCATCAACCCGCTGTCCGGGCGCGGCGTCGACAACCTGTTCTCGACGCACCCGAATACGGAAAACCGCATTGCGGCGCTTCAGGACCTGGCACGCCAGATGGGGCAGACCGCTGGTGGAACCAGCGGCTACGCTCCCGACGGTTCCGGCGATGGCCCATGGGCATCGGGTTCGCGGCGTTCGTCGGGCGGCCCTTGGGGATAGTATCAAGTGAGCAAGGACGGCGCGTCGACCATTCACAAGCCACGGCGCGCGCAGGAGAAGCCTCCCGTGCAGCGCGCGACGGCGCCTGTGCCGGCGGGTTTGCCGACGCGCGAGGCGGCGGTTCGCCTGCTGACCGCGGTGCTGATCGAGGGGCATTCGTTCGACGGTGCGCTCGCGAAGACGTTTCAGCATAGTAATCTGGAACCGCGCGACCGCGCGCTTGCGCGGCTGATCGCGACGACGGTGCTGCGGCGCTTCGGCCAGCTCGATGCGCTGCTTTCCGGCTTCCTGGAGAAGCCGCTTCCCAAGAAGCAGGGCGCGCTGTGGCCGATCCTTCTTTCCGGCGCGGCGCAGCTTTTGTTCCTCGATACGCCGCCACATGCAGCGGTGGGTCTTTCGGTTGAGCTTGCGCGCCGGGATCGTCATGCCGGCCGCTATGACAAGCTCGTCAACGCCTTGCTGAGACGCGCAGGGCGCGAGGGGCGCGAGGTGATCGACAGGCAGGATGCGGTGGCGCTCAACGTGCCCAAATGGATGATGCAGCGGTGGAGCGCCGCCTACGGCGAGGAGACCGCGCGCCGCATCGTGCTCGCGTCGCTGGCTGAGGCACCGCTCGACATCAGCGGCAAGGCGGATGCCGCTACGTGGGCGGAACGGCTCGGTGGCGTGGTGCTTCCGACGGGAAGCATCCGGCTCGCTGCGGGCGGGCGCATCGAGGCGCTGCCGGGGTTCGATGACGGAACGTGGTGGGTGCAGGATGCAGCCGCCGCGTTGCCCGTGCGTCTGCTCGGCGATGTGGCGGGGAAGTCTGTTGTCGATCTTTGCGCAGCTCCAGGCGGAAAGGCTGCGCAGCTCGCGGCGGCGGGCGCGGACGTAACTGCAGTCGATCTATCCGAGCAAAGACTGCAGCGTCTTCGCACGAACCTGGAGCGGCTGCACCTGCGTGCCGAACTCGTCGAAGCCGATGCGGCGACCTGGGCGCCCGGGCGTACGTTCGACGCGGTGCTGCTCGATGCACCCTGTACTGCGACCGGAACCATCCGGCGGCATCCGGACATCTTACGGCTGAAGCGTCCCGAGGACATTGCGGCGCTTGCGGAGGTTCAGTCGCGACTGCTCGACAACGCAGCCAAGCTTGTCGGGCCCGGAGGCACGCTCGTGTTCTGCACCTGCTCGCTCGAGCCCGAGGAAGGCGTGCGGCAGGTCGAAAGCTTTCTAGCGCGACACCCGGCCTTCAAGCGCCGGCCGATCCTCGCTGGCGAATCAGGGATCGATCCCGAGTGGCTGACACCGGCCGGAGATCTGCGCACGCTGCCATTCCATCTGCCCGGGTCACAGCCTGAGCTGTCGGGATTGGATGGCTTTTATGCCTCTCGGCTCGTTCTTCGCGGCTGATTGACGTCAAAGCCCAATCTGCGCACAGGGATGCGCGGCAGGCGCCTTGTATTGGGCGGCAGGCGGCGCTAGTCCGGATTCATGGTGGTAGACACATCGAGGCTTGCCGGATGAAGGCACGCCGCTGCGAGGAGCCATGGCGGAACTGACGCTCAAGGAGCGGCTGCGCAAGGCCGCGCTGACTGTCGATGAGCCGGGCAAGCGATCGGCGATCATCAGCGCGGTCGTTACGCCGCTGAAGCGGTGGACCGAGCCGCAGACACCAGTCGATCACCTGCTGATCGTTCCGCAGGACCTCAGAACCGCCGACCCAAGCTTCTGGACCGAGCTCGAGCACGGGCAGTTCGGCCTTGCGGGCAGCATCGTATTCCTGGACGGCAGGTCACCGTTCGAGGTCCAGGCTCCGACGGCGGCGTGGGCGCGGGAGCTGCACGGGTTCGGCTGGCTGCGCAATCTGGCCGCTGCCGGGGATGCTGAAGCGCGGGTGGCGGCGCGTTGCTTGGCGCAGGAATGGACGCTGAGATTTGGTGGCGAGCGCACGGGAATCGGTGCGGAGCCGGCCGTCGCCGCGCGCAGGATGATCTCGTGGCTGTCGCACGCCAACCTGCTGCTCGAGGATGCGGATCCCGAGACGTACGGCGCAATCACAGGAAGTCTCGGGCGCCAGCTTGCGCACTTGTCTGGCTCGTGGCGCGACACGCCAGCCGGCTATCCGCGGCTTCTGGCACTGATCGGTCTGTCATACGCGACGCTTGCGCTGGCCGGGCATGATCGGCAGATGCGGGACGTCGAGGCCAATCTCGTTGCCGAGCTGTCGTGGCAGGTGTTCTCGGATGGCGGGCATGTGACGCGCAATCCGGCGCTGCTCGTCGAGCTCTTGCTCGATCTGCTGCCGCTCAGCCAGTGCTTCACCGCACGCGATCTCAAGCTGCCCGATCGTCTCGGCGAGACGCTAGAGCACATGCTGCCGATGTTGCATCACCTGCGGCTCGGTGATGGGATGCTCGCGCGGTTCAATGGGGTGTCGTGTCCCGACGTGGCGGGGCTGGCGACCGTAGCCGCCTATGACGACGGATCGCTGTCAGCGGTTGGCGAGGCGCGGGCGTCAGGCTACGCGCGGATCAAACGCGGCGACACGATCGTCGTTGCGGATGTAGGAAGACCTCCGCCACTGGCTTTCTCGCAGCACGCCCAGGCAGGTTGCCTGTCCTTCGAGATGAGCAGCGGCAGGCAGCTCGTTTTCGTCAATGGCGGACTTCCGACCGCGGCGGCGGGCGACTGGCTGCCTGCCGCGCGGGCGACGGCGAGCCACAACACGCTGGTGCTGGCCGAGACGTCGTCGTCGAGACTCATCGCGCATCGGAAGATCGAGGCGCAAACCGGGGTGCGACCGATACGCTATCCCGACCGCGTCGAGTGGCGCGTGGAGAATGGTGAAGCCGGGGTCCTGGAAGCCAACCACGATGGCTATCACCGGCGTCACGAGCTGATCCATAGCCGCAGGCTTAAGGTTTCAGCGGACGGGCTGCGCCTGGAGGGCAACGACCGGCTCGATGGCTTGGGGGGCAAGGTACGCCTCAGGGCGGATCTGCCGTTCGCCATCCATTTCCATCTGGCGCCCGGTGCGCGCTGCGGCCGCGGCGACGCGCACACTGAGGCGGCTATAACGCTGCCGGATGGCCAGCGGTGGCTGTTCCGCGTCAAGGACGGTGCGGCTCTCAGCATCGAGGAGAGCGCGTACTTTGCGGAGAACGCGGGCCCGCGCCCGACATCCCAGATCGTCCTGCGCGGTGTCACCTATGGAGAAACAGAAGTGAATTGGGTCGCGGAGCGACTGCCGGAAGGAATTCCTGAATGACGAGTGTGCCGCGCATCCGTCGCGCGCTTCTATCTGTGTCCGACAAAACGGGTCTTGTCGTATTCGCCCGCGCTCTGGCGGAAATGAACGTCGAGCTGATCTCAACGGGCGGCACTTCGGCGGCGCTGCGAGACGCCGGGCTCGCGGTCAAGGACGTCGCGGACCTGACAGGCTTTCCGGAGATGCTGGACGGGCGTGTGAAGACGCTGCACCCGAAGGTGCATGGCGGCCTGCTCGCGATCCGCGGCAATGCGGATCATGACGCGCAGGCAGCCCAGCACGAGATCGCGCCGATCGATCTTCTCGTCGTCAATCTCTATCCGTTCGAGGCGACCGTCGCCAAGGGCGCGGACTACGACCACTGCATCGAGAACATTGACATCGGTGGTCCGGCGCTGATCCGTGGCGCGGCGAAGAACCATGCCGGCGTGACGGTGGTGGTGGAGCCGTCCGACTATGAGCGGGTTCTGGAAGCCATGCGCGCCAACGAAGGCGCGACGACGCTAGAGTTGCGGAAGAGGCTTGCAGCGAAGGCGTACGCGCGCACAGCGGCTTATGATGCCGCGATCAGCCAGTGGTTCGCGAGGACGATCGGCGAGGAGACGCCGGAGTGGCGCACCTTCGGCGGGCGACTGAAGCTCCCGCTGCGCTACGGCGAGAACCCGCACCAGCAGGCCGCGTTCTATGCGTCGGGCGATGCGCGTCCGGGCGTCGCGACGGCGGTGCAGCACCAGGGCAAGGAGCTGTCCTACAACAACCTCAACGATACCGATGCAGCATTCGAGCTGGTGGCTGAGCTGGGAACGAATAAGCTAGCTGTTGCGATCATCAAGCACGCAAACCCTTGTGGGGTCGCGACGGGCGCAAACCTGAAAGACGCTTATCTCAAGGCGCTGAGCTGCGATTCCGTCAGCGCGTTCGGCGGCATCATCGCGCTCAACGGCACCATCGATGCGGCGGCGGCCGAGGAGATCACCAAGATCTTCACCGAGGTCGTAATCGCGCCCGACGCGACTGAGGAGGCAAAGGCGATCTTTGCAGGTAAGAAGAATCTGCGTCTGCTGACGACGGGGGCGCTGCCCGATCCACGCTTGCAGGGGTTGCTGGTGCGGTCGCTGGCAGGCGGACTGCTGGTGCAGACGCGCGACAATGGCATCGTATCTGCGGCGGAACTGAAGGTGGTCACCAAGCGCCCGCCCAGCGAGCGTGAACTCGCCGACCTTCTGTTCGCGTTCAAGGTTGCAAAGCACGTGAAGTCAAACGCGATCGTCTATGCGCGTGACGGCGCGACCGTGGGTATCGGTGCCGGGCAGATGAGCCGCTTGGATTCATCGCGCATTGCGGCGGTCAAGGCTGCCGATGCGGCCAAAGCGCTGGGGCTCGTGCAGCCGCTGACGATCGGGTCGGTGGTGGCGTCGGACGCTTTCTTTCCTTTCGCCGATGGACTGCTGACGGCGGCGGAGGCGGGTGCCACGGCCGTGATCCAGCCGGGAGGCTCGATGCGTGACGACGAGGTGATCGCGGCGGCGGACGAGAATGGTCTGGCCATGGTGCTCACCGGCATGCGGCACTTCCGGCATTGAGATGAGCGGGGCCGGTGGCGAGGTCATGCTTCGGCCGGCGCGTCGCGGCGACTGGGACATGATCCGCGGCTGGCTGGCGCGCCCGGATATCGAGGCGTGGTGGGGGCCGCGCTCGGCCACGGAGGCCGAGGTCACCATAGCGCTCGGCGCAGGTCATGCCTTGTGCCGGATCATCGAGGCGAATGGCGCCGCGGTCGGCTACGCTCATGCGATCGACGCTATGGCGTGGGGCGACGAGCTGCCGGAGGACCTCGATCCGGGCACCTGGGACCTAGACCTCTTTATCGCATCGGAGGAGCATCGCGGGCGCGGTGTCGGCCAGACGGCGCTGGCGCTGCTCAAGGACGAGGTATTTTCGACCACGCTGGCGTCGGCCGTGTGCGTGTTCCCGTCGATCCGAAACGAGCGGGCGGTGAGGGCCTACGAGAAGGCCGGGTTTCGCTGGAAGCGTATCTGGAACGACCCGCACCTGGGGCCATCCTGGTTCATGGTCGCCGAACGGCCCCGTCGCTAGCCGCTGGAAGATTGGGGCCCGCGATCAGGGTGCGGCATGCACAATTGTCACAGTTCGTCGTCGTTCCCCTGCGCAGGCCGTAAGGTTAATCTGCAGGTCCGTCCATACGAATTGGGGGATTACCGCCGTGAATACTGTCGTCCGCGTGATTGTTTTCATCGTCCTTGTTGCCGCCCTGGTGGCCGGCATCGTGTACGTCTATTCGCCGCTGCCGCCCGCGCACGAGGCCGCTCCGGCTCCGGCGGCTGCCCCGGCAGAACCCGCTCCGGCTCCGGCCGAGCCTGCACCCGCTCCTGCTGAACCAGCACCGGCACCTGCCGCTCCAGCGCCTGCCGAACCTGCTCCTGCTGAGCCTGCTCCGGCTCCCGCAGCGCCGGCACCTGCTGAGCCCGCACCGGCTCCGTGACGTTGACGAAAGACTGGGCGTGATCGCGTTCGTTTGATGCGATCACGCCGGGTCGTTTCGAGGCCATCGACAAACGCGCTTCGGGCAAGGCCCGCGGCGACTAATGCTTAGTCCGTCAATGCCACTTCTGTGGATCTGGGGAGGGCTCGCGCGGATCGTGCGGGCCCTCGCTTTTTGGCGGCGGCGCTTCGGTGGACTTCTGGGAGTCCTTGCTCAGCTCGTCCGCGGCCTCCTTCGCCTTGTCGAAGACTTCCGAGGTGGCCTGCTTGGCCTTCTCAAGCACCTCTCTTGCGGCGTCGGCTGCCTTGTCGATGAGCTTGGTCGACTCCTTCGCCTTGTCGAGGGCCTTGCCGCTTTCCTCCTTGCCCTTTTCGATACCGGCGCTGGCGTTGTCCTTCGCGCGGTCGAGGGCGTCGAGAATGGCCTGCTTGGCAGCATCGATCGCGGCGTTGGTCGCGTCCTTGGCGTCGTCGATCGCCTCGCTGGCCGACCGGGGCGCGGGCTCTGGCTCGGTATCCTCAATTTTGGGAGGCGGGTTGGCGGCGGGGGCGTCCCCAGCGGCGTAGGCGGCCGCCGGTATCAGCAGGGTCGCGGCCAACAACGGGAGAATGCGGGTCATGTGCAATCACTCCTATGGTGATCCGAGAAAAGCACTAAGCGAGTAAATGGGGATGCCCAGGCGGATGGACTAGGTTTGCCGTCCCGGCGCCCTGACCGGCAGCATCAAGGCGATGCCGAGGATCAGGAATACCGCGATGGCTGACATGCCGATGCGCTGGCTGTCGGTCAGCGTCGTTAGCAGCGCGACCACAAGCGGCGCCATGAACGCAGTTACCTTGCCTGAGAATGCGAACAGCCCGAAGTACTGCGTGATCTTATCGCGCGGTGCGAGGCGGGCGAGGAGGGAGCGGCTGGAGGACTGAACGGGGGCCGAAACCAGACCGACCACAATCGCAAAGGCGAGGAATACGCGTTCGCCGGCCGACGAGAACGGGGCGGAATTGGGCAGCTTCTCGGCGACGTCGACGAAGAAGAAGACGTGGTTCTTGTCGACGGAGAGAATGCCGAACGCTCCGATCAGCAGGATGAAAAGCGCGGTGACGATGACAAATTTGGCGCTGATGCGATCATCCAATACGCCGCCGATGAGAGCGCCGAAGGCACCGACCAGCGTGAGGATGATGCCGAAGATGCCGAGCTCCAAAGGCCCCCAGCCAAATACGGCGGCGCCATAGATCCCGCCGAAGGTGAAAATCGCGGTCAGGCCGTCGGTGTAGATCATGCGGGCGATTAGAAACAGCAGCATGTCGCGGTTTTGCGGGAGTTGGCGAACCGTGTCCCACAGCTCGGCCGTGGCATGGCGTCCGTCGGAGGCGCGCTTTTCTTTGACGTCCGGGACGAAGAGGAAAAACGGGATCATGAAGACGAGATACCAGACCGCAGACAGGGGCCCGACGATGCGATCGCCTTCGCGTGCGCCAATATCGAGGGGGAGGATCGGCGTGAGCCCCAGAAGCGTCTGGCTGCTGCCATCGACCGGCACGATCAGCCCGGCGACCAGGAAGAGGCTGGCGAGGCCGCCAAAGTAGCCGCAGGCCCAGCCAGCACCTGAAAGACGGCCAAGTTCGGAAGCCGGCACGAGGCTCGGCATGAAAGCGTTGGTGAAGACTGCGGTGTACTCGGCGCAGACCGTGGCGCAGACGAAGGCGATGAGGATCAGGAAGATCGTCGACGACGGGGCGCCCGGAGTTGCGATCCAGAGCGTCGTCATCGCCACTGCCAGGATAACCGAGAACAGCGCGATCCACGGCTTGCGGCGTCCGCGCCCATCGGCGAAGGCGCCGAGGAAGGGGCTGCCGACGGCGATGAGGATGCCTGCGACGGCCGCGCCATAGCCCCAGAGCGCTTGTCCATGCGGACCATTGCCGACAACGACGTTGGCAAAGTAGGGCGCGAAAAGGAAGGTCAGGATGAGGGTGTAGAAGGGCTGCACAGACCAGTCGAAGAGCATCCAGGAGATGCGTGCCGACATTGGGGCACGTTCGGTGACATCGACATGCTGAGCGGACGTAGCGGCCATTTCCAAGGTAATTTCCCCGTCTTAGAGCTCCCGGCTGCAGCCCTATAGCACGGAAAAAGCGCTGCGCTTGTGGCGCCTCGCCGCTGCCGGGATCGCGCCGCGGCGAGCTATTGCAGGATGATCAGGTGGTCGGGGAGTTCGTTGGGGGTGGAGCCCCCCGGCGGGAAGTGGGCGGCGAGAGCGCTTCCGATGGTGCCAACGGCTTCGACGAAGCCATCCGCCGGCTGCCCGGCGCCAATGGCGCCCGTCAGGCGGTCGATGATCGCCTGCCAGGCGGCTTCCGGCACCTTTGCGCCGATGCCGCGGTCGGCGATGATTTCCGCATAGTGCTCGACCACGGAAACGAAGAGCAGCACGCCGGTACGGCCCTCGGTCGTATGGAGGTTCTGGGCGAGGAACTGCTCGACGGCGCGGCGATGCGCGTGCAGTCGCTTGATGCTGACGGGAACCAATGCGGTGCGGATGGGCGCCGGCATGAGCGCGAGCGACACGAACAGGAACACCGCTAGCTGAATGAGATAGATCGGGACGAGGTGGAGCCCCGTGAAGAAGATCAGGAGCCACGGAACGAGGAGCGCGACGAGTGCGCCGACGAGCGGGGGGACGTAGTGGTATCCGTCACTCTGAGCGGCGACGACAACGACGATCTCGCCGGAGGTTCTCTGCTCAGCATCGGCGATCGCGGCCGAGATGCGTTGCTCGTCCGATTCGGAGAACAGGCTCATCAGAATGCCTTCCGTGCTTGAATCGCTATGCTGTGCATCACCAGCTCCCCGAAGATCCGCCGCCGCCGAAGTCGCCCCCGCCGCCGGACCACCCTCCCCCTCCACCGAATCCACCGCCGCCGCCGCTCCAGCCGCCCGGGATTATGATGGGACCGTTGGTGTTACGACGCCGCTGGCCCGGTACGGCCTGCGGCGCATTCCGGATCGACTGCACGATGGCATAGAAAACGAAGATGGCGACGCCCAGCCAGAAAAGGATGAGTACGATCGACCAGAAGTCGAGGGTATCGGCATTGCGCGAGACGCGCGCGCGCTGCTTCACTTCCTCCGCATCGCCGAGCAGGACATCGTTGATGTCGCGGACGCCGGCCGAGATGCCGGCGGAGAAATCGCCGCGGCGGAACTCGGGCAGGATGGCGTTTTCGATGATGAGCTTCGACATCGCATCGGTCATGATCGGCTCCAGGCCGCGGCCGACCTCGATGCGAACCTTGCGCTCATTCGGCGCGACGATCAGGAGGATACCGTTGTTCTTGTCCTTCTGGCCGATGCCCCACTTACGGCCGAGCTGATACCCGTAGTCCTCGATGGGGTAGCCCTCGAGCGTACGCAGCGTGACGACCGCGACCTGATCGGTCGACTTCGCCTCGAGGGCCGCAAGCTTTGCCTCGATTGCGGCCCGTGCATCAGGCGTGAGCAGACCGGCTTCGTCGACGATGCGGCCGGTCAGTGCCGGGAATGCCGGTTCGGCCTCGACCGTGAGGGGGACGCCTAAGCCGAGAAGCAAGGCGACCCACATCATGAACGCGCGCAGCGTCCACCCCGGTAGCAAAGCGCTCCGTGCGGCAGGCATGGGAGCCCTCCAATGCGGCGCGCGTACTTACTTCTTGGTGCCGAAGTCGACCTTGGGAACCTTCATATCTTCCTGGGCGATTTCGAACGTCGTCATTTCCTTCGCCGACGGATACATGACGGCGCGCCAGATGCGTCCGGGGAAGGTGGTGATCTCGGTGTTGTAGACGCGGACTGATTCGATGTAGTCGCGCCGAGCGATGGCGATGCGGTTTTCGGTGCCCTCGATCTGGCTCTGCAGCGCGATGAAGTTCTGTCCGGACTTGATGTCGGGATAGCGTTCGACGACAGCGAGCAGGCGTCCAAGGGCTCCGCCGAGTTGGTTCTGCGCGTCCTGGAATTTCTGCATGGCCTCGGGGTTGGTCAGGATATCGGCCGGGATATTGATCTGGGCCTGCGTGGCTTTCGAGCGGGCCTCGACGACATCGGTCAGCACGGTGCGCTCCTGGTCGGCGAAGCCTTTGACGGTCTCGACCAGGTTGGGGATGAGGTCAGCGCGACGCTTATACTGGTTGAGCACCTCGGCCCATGCGGCCTTGGCTTTCTGCTCATTGGTCGGGATGGTGTTGATGCCGCAGCCAACGAGCGTGAGTGTAAGTGCTGCCAGCAGAACAGCCGCAAAGGGGCGAGCGAAGCGTTGCGCCTGCACGTGAGCCATGTCGAAGAAGCCTCCAGGGGGAAATCGGCACTGCGACCATATCCCTAAGAAGGGTTAAAGGCCGGACAATGGTAGCGGTGCCTTCGCCGCGAGGTTTACGCGGAACTAATCGTGCGGGCAATTTGCGTGCGTCGCCGGGCGCGATTGTGGCGCGTTCCCATGGTTGCCATATTCCCGCGCCATGCAGGGCAAGCGGTCCCGCTAGTTTCAGGGGCCATCAATGGGCCGGGTGGGGAAGTCCAGACAGCATGCGCAACTCGATCGCGATCATGAACACCAAGGGCGGCGTCGGTAAGTCGACTCTGGTGCTCGCGCTGGCCGAGACGATCTCGGCGTACCACAAGAAGAATGTTCTGGTCATCGACAGCGATGCGCAGGCCAGCGTGTCGAGCATGCTGATGAGCGTGTCCAGCCTCTACAAGCTGCAGAGCGAAGGCGCGACGATCGTCGATTACCTGCACGGCAGGGTGCTGAAAAACCAAGTGATCGATTGGCCCAAGTTCATCGTGCGCAATGTGTCGGATGTCGACGACGCACGCTCGGTGTTCCTGCTTCCGAGCGATATGCAACTTACGCTGCTCGAGCGCGAGGTCTCGAAGGAGAACCTGCACGCGCGGCTGCGCGAAGTGATCGGCGAGCTTCTGAATGGTGTGCGCCGGGTGTTCGACATCGTGCTCATCGACTGCCCGCCGGGGCTTTCGATCCTGACCGAGTGCTGGTTGCGCGAGGCGGACTTCCACATTTCGCCGACCAAGGCCGATTACGTTTCGGTTTGCGGTCTGGAAGTGTTCCGCCGCTTCAAGGGCCTCAACCCGGAGATGGGGTTTGCGCAGAACCTGGGCGTTATCGTCAATATGAAGGAGACAAATTCGGCCTCCGACGAAGAATACCATCGCTGGCTGCAGAACAATCCTGAGAACGCCTGCTTTGCCCAGGCGGTCCCGCGCATGCCGGCGCTGCAGGAGGCAGCCAACTTCCAGAGCTATGAGCGCAGCTACCTCGCCAAGTACCCTGGGCAGGTCGGTAAGGCGGTGCGTGGTCTCACCGAGGAAGTCATGGCTCGGCTCGAGCAGGGAAACGCGGAAAAGGTTGAGGTCAGCACGCCTGCCGTGGCGAGCGCCTAGCGCTGAGCTTACCTCCTCACAGAACGCCAAGAGCATCCCAATGAAACGTGCACTCGCGTCCATCGCGTCGTTGTTTACGCTCGCTGCTCCATTGCAAGCGCTTGAGGTGAAGACGTGCGAGGCGGCGAATGTCGGCCTCACCGAGCTGATCGCGCCGGTGGCAAAGAACAGTCGCACCTACAAGGACGACAAAGTCAGCGTCTACGTCATCGACATGGCCGAGCCGGTTTGTTGCTCCGCGGGCGTCGCGGTTGTGCTGCCTGATGTTTCGGACGAGACGGGTGGCTATCAGTGCATTGCGGTGCTCGGCGTTGCGTCGGTGCAGCTCGACGAGGCGGGCACCGAAGACGACCCGTCGAAGGGTCTGCTCCTCACCATTCCGACGCGCGTGTTCAACGAGGCAGCCGATTCGGCGCCGGGTGATCCGATGCGGGTGCGGATTAACGTCGACAAGGGTTCGGTCGCTATCGAGTGAGCGTCCCAAGTTTCCCGTGCAACCGAATTATATTTTAGGTTCATCGGAACTTTGAAGACTCGCCCCTCTTCTCTTTGATATCGCAATGAGAATCCGGGGGCGAAAATGACCTGTCAGTTTACAGATGAACTAATACGGCGCATGAAGCCGCGCTTGCAGGGGGCGTTCGCTCCGCAAGGCGTCGTTCCCCTCGATATGAAGCTGCGGCTCGAACAGCTCAGGCTTGCCGAGCTTTGCCGGACTGATGCCAACCCGCGGTCTGCAGTCGGCTCACGGCCGGTGCCGCCAGCGGTGGCGCCCACCGGCGTTTAGCCATGACCTTGGCGATGCCAACGACAAGGCCGCGCCTGCTCGCTGGAGCCGCCGTCCGGCGTCTCAACTTGGTCCAAATACCCGTTGGATACTGAGCGAAGTCAGCTAGCAGCCATGACGGTGCGTTGTCGGGTCGGCTTTGGGCTGGCAAGATCAAACTTGAGCACGATCAAACTTGCTGCGCTCGCCTGTCGCAGCCGGGGTGGAACAAGAGCCGTATCAACGGCTGGGCTCGGGGAGGTCGGCGTGGCGACGGAAAGCGTTTCTCTGAGCTTGGACGAAGCCAAGGGGCGGCTAGGGTTCGGCGTTCGGCGCGTGCCTCTGGATGCGCCGTGGGAGTGGATGGCGCGCGGCTGGCGCGACCTCTGCGCGATGCCGGCGATGAGCCTAGCCTACGGTATCGCTTTCTGTGCGGCCGGTTGGTTTTCATTCTACTGGCTGGAGCGGCTCGAGGTGAGTTCGCTGATCGCCGTGCTGGCAGGAGGGTTCGTTCTGGTGGCGCCTCTGCTGGCCGCGGGCTTCTATGAGATGAGCCGACTGCGCGAGCAGGGGCAACGGATAACACTCGGAGCCGTCTGGCGCGGCTGCGCCGCAGCTTCAGGGCGACTCGCTTTCTTCGGGATCGCGCTGTTCTTCGGCTATTTCGCTTGGGTCCAGCTTTCATTCTTGCTGCTGAGCCTGTTCCTCGACGGCGCGCAGGTACCGGAGGCGAGCGGCTTCCTGCAGAGCCTCATTTTCACGAAAACCGGGCTGGCGTTGCTGATGACGTCGGTGGCGCTGGGAGCGGTGCTTGCGGCAATGGTGTTCACGCTGTCGAGCGTTGCGGCGCCGCTGCTGCTGGCCAAGGATGTCGATGTCGTCTCGGCCATGGCGACCAGCGTGCGGGCGGTCAGCGCCAACCCAGGGCCGATGCTGCTCTGGGCGGTGATCATCGCCGGACATATGGCACTCGGGCTGGCGACGGCGTTCGTCGGCCTGGTGGTTATTTTCCCGCTGCTTGGGCACGCCACGTGGCACGCCTTCCGCGACCTCGTGAAAGTGGACCTGGATTGAGGCGAGCGCACATGGCCGCGCGGGCAGCGGCGCGGTCCGGTCGAACCTAAGACCCTTATCTAGGGTCGGGGTTCGTTCCTCAGAAATCGGCGATTTCGTTGGTGTAATTGGAGCGGGCGATGAGATTCGAACTCACGACCCTTACCTTGGCAAGGTAATGCTCTACCCCTGAGCTACGCCCGCATCCATTGGGTAAGCGCCGCGACATGCGCGGCGGACCCGCCTTATGGCGCAACTGCGCGGGCTTTGCAAGGCACCCTTTTCAGTCCGCGAAAAATCCCTTTCGACGGGACTTTCGAGGCTCAGCTCTCTGATAAAAGCAAGCTCTGTCCGCTGGATGCCGGCGACCCGTGGCGGCTGGCCCGGGCTGACTGTGCCGCCGCGCCAGCCTATGGCTCTAGGCTGGCCTCAGCCCTTTTCGCCCGTTCCGGCTTTGAAGTAGCTCTTCAGCGAGCATTGCGAATAGCCGCCCTCGGAGAACAGCTTCTTCACCTCGCGCAGCGCTGCCTCCTTGGTGCCACCGACGGCAGCAGCGCAGCCGCTCTTGGGGGCGGTGCAACACATGACGGCAAAGACATGGTCCATGCCGTTGGTGCTGGCGGGCTGGTCAGCGCAGGTGGAGGAAGCCTGCTTGCATGCCAGGACGGCGAGCTTCTTCGCCTGCTCCTTGGTCGTGGCCCACACGACGGTCGAAGAATTTTCAAGGTTGGGCGCAATTGCCGCCCACCGCTCCTGCGCGGACGACGGCGAGGCGGAGAACGCCAGCCAGGAAAGACCCAGGACCAACGCGAAGGTCGCACGGCAGACGAAAGCTTTGGCGGGCATCGAGCCTCCTCAGATAATGGCGGGCGAATGCTATCCTTCGCCCGATTGGCCTACAAGCGCCTCCAAGATGATGGATGAATGAAAGCGCTCGTCGATTTGCCGTAGCGCGGCCGCAGCTTATGTAGTGCAGGGAACATCAGCATACCCGTTGGAAGCCTCGCCTGGAAATGCCTGCATCCCGCAAAGACCTTTTCGCGCGGCTGGCCGAACTCGGCATCGAGACGCGTACCATCGAGCACGCGCCGGTCTTCACGGTGGCCGAAAGCGGCGAGCTCGAGCGCCAGATAGAGGGCGCGCATACGAAAAATCTGTTCCTCAAGGACGACCGCGGTGCGCTGTTCCTGGTCGTTGCCATGTCGGCAACCCGCGTCGACCTCAAGGCGCTGGCGCGGACGCTTTCGGCCGGGCGATTCAGCTTCGGAAAGCCGGAGCTGCTCGCGCAGGTTCTCGGGGTGCAGCCGGGCTCGGTAACGGCATTTGCCGTTATGAACGATGTCAGCCAGCGGGTGAGCGTCGTGCTCGATGCCGGCCTCATGGGGCATGAGACGATAAATTGTCACCCGCTCGAAAACACAGCAACAACCAACATTGGGCGCGAGGATCTGTTGAAGTTCATGCGCGCCTGCGGCCACGAGCCTCTCATCGTCATGCTCGGTGGCGCGTCGCCGGCGGGACCGTAAGTGGTCCGCCAGGGAAATTCGCCGCTGTCGCAGCGACTTGCAGTCCAGCGACGGGATCACGATCTGGCTAGGCGGAGCGCCGGTGCGGCGCTCCGGGTGCCGGGGTCAAAATAAGGTCGCCGGCTCCGGTTTTTTTGCTATTCAGTAGATTGGCGTGGTTGCCCCCGACCACCAGGAGAAGAAGATGGAATTCGGGCTGAAGGCGTCGCCGGCTGGCGCGGGTGATGCCAACATCATCAAGGATTCGACGACGGCGACGTTTGCGAAGGATGTGCTCGAGGCGTCGCGCGATGTGCCGGTGATCGTCGACTTCTGGGCTGCGTGGTGCGGTCCGTGCAAACAGCTCACGCCGGTGCTCGAGAAGGTCGTCAAGAGCTATGGCGGCAAGGTGCGGCTGGTGAAGGTCAACGTCGACGAGCATCCGGCGATCGCCGGTCAGTTGCGTGTGCAGTCGCTGCCGACAGTCTATGCATTCCGCGACGGTCGTCCTCTCGACGGGTTCATGGGCGCGCAGCCGGAAAGTGCAGTGCGCGCGTTCGTCGAACGGCTCGTCGGAGCGGATGCCGAGGCTGACGTGGCCACGCTGCTCACAACGGCAGAGCAGGCGCTGGAGGAAGGCGACGTGCAAGCGGCCGCGGAAATCTTTGCCGCGGTGCTGCAGGAGCAGAAGCAGAACCCCGTTGCACTCGCCGGGCTCGCCCGCTGCTATCTGCAGACGGGAGATCTCGATCGCGCAGAGCAGATGATCGCGCTGGTTTCGCCGGAAGAAGCGCACGTCGCGGCTGTCGAGCAGGTGCGTGCGGCGCTGGACCTCGCTCGCAAAGGCGGCGGCGAGGATAAGCGCGGTGAGCTGGAGAAGAAGCTCGCAGCCGATCCCGCGGATGCGCAGACGCGATTCGATCTGGCTGTTGCACTGGCTGCACATGGCGCCAAGGCGGAAGCAGTCGATCACCTGCTGGAGCTTTTCCGGCGCGACCGCAAATGGAACGACGAAGCTGCGCGCAAACAACTGGTGCAGTTTTTCGAGGCTTGGGGATTTAAAGACCCCGCGGCAATCGACGGCAGGCGGCGCCTGTCGTCCTTGCTGTTTTCTTAACCGACTGCGACCAATCGAGCCGGAAGGATTTTTTGCCCGTGTCACCGACCGACCTATACCGGCGTCCGGCAGACCTTCCGCCTCGCATTCCTGTGTTTCCGCTGCGCGGCGCGATCCTGCTGCCGAGGGCGACGCTGCCACTTAATGTGTTCGAGCCGCGCTATCTGGAGATGCTCGACGACGTCATGTCCGGTGACCGGCTCATCGGCGTCATTCAGCCGGCGGCCGACGATGCTGGCGAGTACGAGGAAAGCCCGCGTGCTCCCGTTATTTTGCGTAACGTGGGTTGCGTGGGCCGTGTCACGAGCTATCAGGAGGTCGATCACGGACGCCGGATGATCACTCTTACGGGTGTCATGCGCTATGACGTGCTCGACGAGGCGGCGACGGATCTTCCCTACCGCGTGATGAGCGTAAGCTACGACCGCTACGCCAACGATCTCAATGAAGGCCTTGGAGAAGAGCAGGTCGATCGCACCAACTTGCTGAGGGTGCTGCGCTCCTATCTGGACGCCAACAAGCTGGAAGCCGATTGGGCCGCGATCCAGCGGGCCTCGAGCGAGTTTCTGATCAACGCGCTCTGCGTTATGAGTCCGTACGGACCGGAGGAGAAGCAGGCGCTGCTCGAGGCGCAGGATCTGAAGCGGCGCGCCGACGTTCTAGTAGCGCTTGCCGAGATGGAGTTGGCATCGAGCGGCAATAGCGGAAATACGCTGCAGTAGCCCTGAGGCAGTACCCCATGTCCGATACGAGCAGTCCCAATGCAGGCAAGGCTACTGGTGCAGAGGGCGGGCGGGTGGACCCGAAGCTGCTCGAGATTCTGGTTTGCCCGCTGACGAAGACGCGCCTGGAATATGATGCAGCGGCGCAGGAATTGATCAGTCGCGCGGCGGGGCTAGCATTTCCGATAACGGACGGCGTGCCACGCATGCGGCTCTCCGATGCGCGCGAACTGGGAGATCAACAATCGCGGCGTTAGCGCGATCGTGAATTAACCAACCCGCTTCAGTGTTTGGAAAGACCCATATGATTGCCTTGCCACGCCCAAGGTAAGATTTGCGTAACGGTGCGATTGGCGTGAGCGACAAGTGTTATTCATCGGTCGCGCCCGGCGTGGCTCGATCTCCAAAAGGTAAGCCGGGAGATTCTGTTGCGCGCCCCAGGCTGTTTGCCGAGCGCGCGACGGGAATTCGACCGAGCATTCACGACGGCGCGCGCGCCAAGTCAGCTCCGCAGGGTATGGCGTCACTGGTCGTGCTTGTCGCCGGTCTTGCATGCCTCGTTGTTTCGTTCGCGCTTCTTCCCGGTCCTTTGACGGCTCTGCAGGTGTTCCTCGCGCTGGGGCTCGGTCTCACGCTGATCGCGATCTATCTCGCGTTCACTGCGGGCGTTGACGTGAACCGGTCGCAGATGGAGGACGTCGGAGCACGTATCGAACGGCGGCTCGAGCGGCTGCAGGACGCGCAGTGGGAACTCGATGAGAGCGAGTCGCGCTACAGGGGGCTACTCGACGCTCAAGAGGCTGCAATCCTGCGTCGTGCCGACGACGGGCGGATTACGTATGCGAATGCCGCGTTCTTCAAGATTTTCGGCGGAGAGCCAGCCAACGTTATCGGGAAGCCTTTTAAAGTTGAGCTTTGTAGCGCGTGCGACGTGGAGCCGCTTTCGACATCGGACGGCTTGAGGCGCCAGCGCTTCGCGCAGCACGTGCTTACGACGGCCGGGCCGCGGTGGATTGAATGGGACGAGCAGCTCGTGTCGTCTGCGACAGGGCGGTCATTCGAGGTGCAATGCGTCGGGCGCGACGTGACCGAACAGCAGCTGGCCGAAATGCGTGCGGCAGAGGCGCGCGAGCAGGCCGAGGCGGCGAACCAAGCGAAAGGCCGGTTCCTCGCCGCTATGAGTCACGAAATCCGCACGCCGATGAATGGCATTCTCGGCATGGCCAGCCTGTTGCGAGACACGCCACAGACTCCCGAGCAGATGACCTACGTCAACGCGATCGATCAGTCCGCGCGGACGCTTCTGGCGCTGATCGATGAGATACTCGACTTCTCAAAGATCGAGGCCGGCAAGATCGAGCTGAGCGAGGCGCCCTTTGCGCTGGATGAATGCGTGCGAGATGCCGTCGAACTACTGGCGCCGCGTGCGCATGAGAAGGGGCTCGAGATCGCATGGTCTGTTGGGGCGCAACTGCCGCGCCTGCTCATCGGCGACGAAGCCCGGGTGCGACAGATCCTGCTCAATCTGCTGTCCAACGCGGTGAAGTTCACCGACAGTGGCGGCATCAGCGTTCGCGTCGCGAGCGCGGTGCAGCTCGATGACTCGAGCGTTGTCGTCGAGATGGTCGTCGAGGATACGGGGATCGGACTCTCGGATGGAGATATGCGGCGGCTCTTCACCGAGTTCGAGCAGGCCGAAGCTGCGATCGAGCGGCGGAACGGCGGTACGGGGTTGGGTCTGGCGATCTCCAGGCGGCTGGCCAGGGCCATGGGCGGAGAGATCAAGGTTGCGAGCGAGCCCAGCAAGGGCTCGACGTTCACGGCTGTCCTGGTGCTTCAAAATGCGGGCCAGCCCGACTCTGGCGAGCCTGCGATGTCGGTCGAGGGGGCGCGGGTGCTGCTTGCATCCGACAGGCCGCTCGAGCGCCGGGCACTCTGTGAGACTCTGACTTCGGCGGGCGTGTCGGCGAGCGCGTGCGAATTGGCGTCGGCTGCCGATGTGATCGAGGCAGCGGCCAGCAAGGGTATGCCGTTCGACCGAATCATCGTCGATGGTGCCGGAGGGGTGTCACCCGCCGCCGGCGTTCTGGCCACGGCGCGGACCGGACGGGCCAACGTTCGGGGAGTCGTCGTCGTCAACGTGCTGGCGCGGCCGATGCTTGCCGAATTCCGTGCGGCCGGTTTCGACGCATATCTGGTGCGTCCGGTGCGTCCGGCGTCGATGATGATGCAGCTTGGGCTACAGAAGCTCGCCGACGGCGCGGGCGGCGGCTCGAGCATTGGCGAATCGGCTGCGAAGCCGGCGGCCGTCGCAGACGGGATCCGGCGCGTGTTGTTGGCGGAAGACAATGAGATCAACTCATTGCTTGCCAAGCGCGTGCTGGAGAAGTGCGGCTGCAATTATGTCGCCGTCCCGAATGGCGCCGAGGCGGTTGCGCTCGTGCGCCAGTCGATCGCAGGGCGTGCGGATGCGATCGACCTCATCCTCATGGATATTTTCATGCCTCAGCTCGATGGCATGCGGGCTGCTCGCGCGATCAAGGATCTTTACGAGGCGGCTCCGACCGGCGTATCGAGACCCCCCATCGTCGCCTTGACTGCCAACGCGTTCGCCGAGGACAGGCGACGCTATCTCG
This sequence comes from uncultured Hyphomicrobium sp., assembly GCA_964493785.1. Classification (GTDB taxonomy): domain Bacteria; phylum Pseudomonadota; class Alphaproteobacteria; order Rhizobiales; family Hyphomicrobiaceae; genus Hyphomicrobium_A. Next base: position 122,958 of record CAZBPM010000012.1, read on the forward strand.
ACGCAGGGATGGACGATTACCTAGCGAAGCCATTCGACAAGGCGGGGCTCGAAGCGGGGCTGAGACGGGGGTTCGGCACCCCGCCCGGCGGAGATGCCGGCGCCGCCTGAGGCCGCCACAGGCCGCCCGCAATTTCGTGATGTTGCTTGTAGAAAGCGGGCTAGTGCTATGGGCAACCAGTAAAAAGTCTGTCATGCAAGCATGGTATCGGGCGCGGCTGGTGGGGAACTGAGTCCAGAGCGTCGCTTGGGAGCGCAAGTCGCTTCAAGCCCGGGTTGGGGAGCCGTATATTGCGCGCACTGGCAGGGGAGACACAACAATGAAGCAAGCGGCGCGGCGGATGGCCAGCCGGCTGGCACGCAGCCCCAAGTGGCAGGCTGTGCCGGGCGGTCTTCTGGCATTGCGTGCTTTGCGCGACGCGGGACGCAACGGCTTCCCATTGCGCAAGCCCGACAAGGTCTACGGCAAGATCGGCAGTCTCGAGGTGCGCCTCACAGACAAGTGGCGCGACATCAAGCTCGCCCAGCGGCTGCGCTACAAGGTGTTCTACGAAGAGATGTCCGCAGTCCCGACGTTGCGCGCCGAGTTGCGCCGACGTGACGAGGATTCCTATGACGCCGTTTGCGATCATCTTCTGGTCGTCGACGAGGCCGCCAACCAGACGCCTGATGCGTGGGGCGGCTTGCGTCGGCAGAAGGTTGTCGGGACGTATCGCGTGCTGAGGCAGGAAGTTGCCGAACGCACGCTCGGCTTCTACACGCAGAGCGAATACGACATCGAGCCGCTCATCGCGTCCAAGCGGCACCTGAGCTTCATGGAACTCGGGCGCTCGTGTGTGCTCGAGCCGTACCGCAACAAGCGGACGGTCGAGTTGCTTTGGCACGGGCTGTGGACGTATGTGCGCGAGCACAAAGTGGATGTGATGATTGGCTGCGCCAGCCTGCCAGGAACCGATCCCGATCAGCACGCAATGGCGCTCAGCTTCCTGCATCACAATGCGCTGGCACCAGTTGAGTGGCGCTGCCGCGCGCACGAAACGATGTACGTCAACATGGATCGCCTGCCGCGCGAAAAGATCGATACAAAAGCGGCGTTGCGAGCCCTGCCTCCGTTGGTCAAAGCCTATCTGCGGCTGGGCGCGTACATCGGTGAAGGCGCGGTGATCGACAAACAGTTCGGCACGACTGACGTGCTGATCATCCTGCCGGTCGAGAAGATCGACCCGCGGTATTTCGAGCACTTCGGCGCTCCGAATGAGCAGAAGAGCCGGGTGGCGGTCGACGCTTGATGCGTCAGCTGCGGCGCGGCTCGCGCTTGATTGTGGTCTTGTCGGCCGGTTGCACCTCGTCGAGTGCGGCGAAGCGCAACAAGCATTGCTTGATGGCGCGCTTCACTCCGCTCGCTCGCACGGGCGGGCTGAAATAGAACCCCTGTGCCTCGCTGTAGCCGGCCTGGCGCACGGCTGCGAGGCTGGCGAGTGTCTCCACGCCTTCTGCCACTGAGCGCATGTTGAGTTCGCGTGCGAGGTCCGCCACCGATTTGACAATCGCAACGCAGTCGTGATGCTCGGGTATGTCGCGCACGAAGCTGCGATCGATCTTGAGCTTCTTGAATGGGAAGCTGCGCAGGTAGTTCAGCGTGGCGAAACACGTTCCGAAATCGTCGAGCGAGATCAGAACGCCCAAGTCATGCAGCTTGCGCAGCACGTGCTGCGTGCGCGCGTGATCGCGCATCAGCACCGTTTCGGTGATCTCAAGCTGGAGCCGATGTGGCGGCAGACCGGTTTCTGCAAGAGCTTCGGTCACGGCCTCGTAGACGTCGCAGCACTCGAGCTGGACGGCTGAGAGGTTGACCGCGACCTTGATGTCGTCGGCCCAATCCATTGCGTCACTGCAAGCCTGATGAAGCGCCCAGGCACCCATGCGGACGATGAGACGCGTTTCCTCGGCGATCGGAATGAACTCGGACGGCGGGATCATTCCGCGGCTCGGGTGCTTCCAGCGCATCAGCGCCTCGAAGCTCGAAACGCGGCCCTCACGAAGATCGACGATCGGCTGATAGTGAAGCACGAGTTCGTCGCGGTTTACCGCTTCCTGCAACTCAGCGCGTAGCGGGTTGGATGAGGATGTCTCGCTGAGGGCGCCAGGGGCGTAGACGGCGTGGATGCCACGCCCTATGGACTTGGCATGATAGAGCGCGGCATCGGCGCTAGCGAACAGCTGTTCGGGATCCTGCCCGTGATGCGGCGCAAGTGCGATGCCGATGCTGGCGTCTATGTGCAGGCGATGGCCATAGACATCGTGTGTGCGGCGGATGTTCTGCAAGATTCTCTGGGCGAGATTGTCAGCCAGGTCTTCGCGATCGACACCGACCTGCAGAATCGCAAATTCATCACCGCCAAGGCGGCCGACAAAGTCGCCGGCGCGTAAGCTGCTGCGCAAACGCTCGGCAACGCTCTTCAATAGGCCGTCGCCGACGATGTGGCCGAGCCGATCATTGATCTCTTTGAAATGATCGAGGTCGAGCCATAGTAGTGCGAAGCCCTGGCGAGGGTCATACGTCTCGAACTGATGCTCGAGCCTCTCGCGGAAATGGAAGCGATTGGCAATTTCGGTGAGCGTGTCGTGGCGTGCCAGCCATTCGATCTTCTCGTCCGCCTGCCGCTGCGCAGTGATGTCCTCCTGCATGTCGACCCAGCCGCCGTCTCCAAGCGGCTGATAGGTGACGCGGATGACGCGTCTGTCGGGGAGGCACTGGATCTCCTCGCGGTTGCCTGACTGCTGCAAGCGCGCGGCGTGCTCTCTCACCCACTCAGACGCGGCCTCTTTTGAGACGTCCTCACCTTTGATCGTGTTCAAGTGGTAGCGGAGAATCTCGACGAGCGGAGTGCCGGGACGCGTTAGCGTCGAAGGAAGTGCGTAAATATCGGAGTACGCCTTGTTGCACATAACGAGACGTTGCTCGCTGTCGAACATCGACAGACCGCGACCCATGTGATTCAGCGCTGCCTCGAAGCATTCGTTCAGCTGCTCGAGCTTCTCGTTGCGGCGAAGCAAGACGCCAATCTGCTGCTCGGTCGATGCCTGCAGCTGTGCCACCTCCTCACCCTGAGGGGGAGTCTCGTCCTCGCGCCGCTTTTCTGGTCGCCCTTTGCCTTGGGCGAGCTTCAGGACACTCTGACTCACCGTGGCCTTTTCCTCGGAGTCTTCGCAACTTGTCGGCAACAGTAGACGAAGGATGGTCTCCACAATGCTAACCGGGACCCGCATTGGTGCCAAACCGATTAGCGATAGGTTAAGCTATGCGATCACGGGTTGATACGGTCGGGTACGGGTACCTAAGGGTGCCGTCCCGGCGGTGATTTCGCGCCGGGCATAATCTCCTGCTGCCGATGCCCGGGGATAAGTCTCGGGCCGGAATTGGGTTCCAGCGCCCGCGACTGTTTCAGGTCTCCGGGAATCTGCGATCCGCGTCTTTTGGGATGTTGAGATCCCCCGATTTTCAGCCCGTTTGGCTTCGAACGGGCGGCTCTGTGGCAGTCTCGCGGCGGATGAAGCTGTAGCTCAATCGGGGCGAGCCCGGCATGGACTGCGCCGGCCATATGAAGCGTGTCCAGTTCGAATGGTAGTCGGGGTGGTAAAGGCCGGTCGTCGTCGGAAACCAAGCGTGTGCCTTACGGGCGCGAAGCAGGCGCACCATATCGTCGGGGGCGCCATCACTCTCGGCGGCCTCGCACTGGATGGTGGCGTTGGCGGAATCAGAGATCAACAGGAACGACTCGTTGCCGTCTGCATCGCGCATCATGACGCCGGGCGGCGTGGCGCAGATATAGTATTCGACGATGGAATTCTTTTCCGTGATCTCCCGAAAGAGCTCGATAAACGTCGGATCTTCGAGGAATGTCGGCTGTTGCAGTGCAAGGGCGCTCTGGATGGGCGCCGATATCTCCTCGAAATACTCGTCCTGCAGTCGCTTGATTTCGCGGCGGAGGGCATAAGTGACCCCGGCATCCTGCTTCTGCAGAAAGCAATCTATGACGCCTTCGTTAAAGGCGCTGATCGCGGTTTCCAGGCCGGCTTTGCCTGTCAGCAGGATGATCTTTACCGGGAGGTCGCGAATGGCTCGAGAGAACTCGACCCCGGTCATCTTCGGCATGTCGTAGTCGACGATAGCAACGGATACCCGCTGCTCGCGTGAGCGATCGTCGATGATCGTGCGAAGCTCGGCGAGTTGCAGACGCAGGAGAAGGTTGCCGAATTGGAATTCGGACTGCGGACCCTGGCTCGACACTTCGCGGAAGTAGCGCGCAAAGTTGGGGTGCTGGACGGCCTGGGTGCGGAGGTGATCCAAGGCAGCATCAGGACGCGTGAACGTCTGGCAGGACACCTCCTCGCTGAACTGGAAGTCGAGGCTTTCCAGAAAAAGCGGATCATCGTCCAGCACGAGGATCGATGTCGGATGGTAGAACGGTGTCATTTGCACCAGAGACGTCCCTACTAACGATGCACTTTCCGTAAGGATCTTTGGTACTACGTTTTCGTATCGTATCCGGTACACCGACGGCTAAAAGTTTAAATGTTACAGTTACTAGAGCGTTACATACGCAAACCGGTCGCGAGTGCGCTGGGAGGGCGAGCGGGGCAACGCTCGTTCGTGCTGACGCGGCTGTTTCACGAGCTGTCGCGCCGTTACATCGAGTATCATGCGCATGCACAGCTCAAGATCCGTGCTGCTGCAGTCATCGGTGTATTCGGTTTTCCGGTGTTCTATCTGACGTGGCGATACCTCTTGCCGCAGCCATTCGAGAGCCCAATGCTGCGCGGGATCGGCACGGCGCTGTGCCTAGCGCTTTCGCTCTCGCCATGGTGGCCGAAGCGCTGGCAGCGCTATGTGGTGCCGGCCGCCTATTTCACGTTCCTCTATTGCCTGCCGTTTTTCTTCACATTGATGCTGCTGCTCAATCACAGCAACGCGGCGTGGCAGATGTCGACGATGGCGGCGCTCGTATACGTCGTGCTGCTGTACGACCTGGTCAACGCGATCGTGGTGCTCGTGGTGGGATCGATCGCCGCCGTATTCGCCTATATGCTTGTCAGCGGTGGCGAGCCAATCCCGGTCGGATACTGGACCACGCTGCCGATCCTGATGTTCGCGCTCACGGCGCTCTTCGGCCTCGCCTACAGCGACAATCTCATCGCGCGTGAGAAGCTGAAGGCTGCGGCTTCGCTGGCTAGCCAAGTCGCGCACGAATGCCGGACGCCGTTGACTGGGATCCGCTTCGAGGCCGATGGATGCCTGCGGCTCATCGAACGGCTTCCAGCGTCTTCGATCCGCGACAAGCTGGCGGCGTCACATCGGCGCGTTCGACAGCACATCACCTCGGCCAACTCGGTCATCGACCTGTTGCTGTCCAACGTGGCGCAGCACCACCGGGGCTCGCCGGCAGCGGAGCTGCATAGCATGAGCAGCATCGTTTCCCAGTCGATCGAGCGTTACAGCTTCAAACCCAATCAACGCGAGCTGGTTGTTGTGAAGGTCGACGAGGACTTCCAGTTTCGAGGGTCGGACCTGCTCATGACGCACGTGCTGTTCAATCTTTTGAAGAACGGCCTGCGGGCGTTGGAAGCGCGCGACGGCAGCGAAAGCCGCATGTCGATCGAGCTCAAGCGTGGGGAGAAGACGAACCAGATCATCGTGGAGGATACCGGCGAGGGCATCCCTCCCGATATCCTGAATTACCTGTTCATCCCCTTCGTGTCGGCGCAGCGGCCGGGCGTGGGGACAGGACTCGGACTGTCATTCTGCCGGATGATTGTCGAAAGTGCCGGTGGACGGATTGCGTGCCGCTCCACGGTCGGCGTCGGCACCCGCTTCACGATTGACCTTCCGGTAGTGCAGCCAGTCACTGAGGACGCTGCCACGGCTTAGCAGACGGCGGCCAGACGGTGCGCGTGTCGACGTGCCTGGGATGCGGCGGGCGGTGGCAGGCTCTCGCTTGCGCTTCGTAGACCGCCACGCGTGCATCCCGACCTCGCCGCGAATTTCGTCACATACTTCGATGATGCGATCGAGTTCGCTGCGTGTGAGGCCGCAGTTCACGGTAAAGCGGATGAGGCAGCGCTTCTCGGGCGTTGCGGGCGGGAAAAAGATGGCGCCGAAAATGCCACGCTTCTCCAGCGCGTCGCGCACGGCGGTGGTTTCGCGAATGTCGCCCGGCTCCAGCGCGATGATCTGCTGCTGGGAGGCCGAGACGTTGTAGCCGAGCTTATCCAGCCCTTGCTTCAGGTAAGCGTGGTTTGCGTAAAGCCGTTCGCGGCGCCATGGCTCGCTTTTCAGCACGTCGAGCACCGCGCTGTAGCCAGCCACCTCGTGCTGCATGACGGATGTGCTGAAGATTGCCGGCAGCGACTCGTAGCGGAAGAATTCGATGTTGCGCCGAGACGAGACGACGAGGCCGCCGCGGCTCGCCACGGCCTTCGACAGCCCCACGGTGCGGAAGTGCACGCGGTCGGCGAGGCCAGCGGCGACAACGAGGCCTGCGCCGTCGGGGCCCTGTGCGCCGAAGGAGTGTGTTTCGTCGACAACGAGGGCGGCGCCGTGGCGCTCACAAACCTCGACAAGTTCGGTCAGTGGGGCAAGCGCGCCATCCGTGCTGTACAGCGCATCGACGCAGACGAGGCCAGGACCCCTCTGGGCTAGTGCGCGGTCCAGCGAGCCCGCATCGTTGTGACGGAAAGGCACGGGCTCGGCGCCGGCGCTGACGACACCCTCGTGCAGCGAAATGTGCGCCTTCATGTCGAGGTAGACGGGGGCGCCCCGGGTGGCGAAGGATTGGATGAGGCCGACGTTGGCCGTATAGCCCGACGAACATAGCACGCAGTCCTCGGCGCGCATCAAATCGGCGACGCGCTGTTCGAACTGGCGGATGGCATCGCGCTCCTGGTGCACCCAAACGCGTGAGACGGAGTCGCCGTGGCCGCCGGAGCGGAGTGCAGCAATCTCGCTTTCGATAACGTGTGGGTGGCCAGCGAGGCAGAGGTAGTCGTTGCTGCGGACCTTGATGTCGCCCGGCCTGGGTGTGCGCCCCTGGAGGGGGTGACGCCCCTGCCAGAGCTCGATCTTGCGCTTGACGTGGTAGTCGTCGACGCGTGCTTTCAGGAATGCCGGCTCTTCAGGGCTTACGATCTTGCCGCCAATCCCGCCCTTGCTCTTATCGGCAACTCTAAACAACACTTCCCGCCCTCGCTGCAATGAGTTCTTAACTAACAAAAGCCGCTCGTTAACTTCAATCCGATTCAGCTATCGGACGACGGAATTAGGCTAAATATTCTATTTCTGGCCCGAATTGGATCGTTGGTTAAGAGATAATTAACGAATGCGACGAGGCAATGGCTCCGCGGAGAGCCGCGTCGAAAGGTCCGAGTTGGTTAATAATGTTGGTGGACGGTAAGCGCGCAAGGGAAAGCGCTGTCGAGCGGCCGCGCATAATGGCGCGGCGGCGGCTTAATAGGTTCGCGTCATTTAATGCGCGGGCTGCCTGCCGATTTCGGGAATTTTAGGAAAAACTCGACTTGGTCAAAACTCGACGTCGAGTTCTTCGAGTTCCTCGGGCTCCAACTTTGCAGCCTCGGCCCATTCGACCATCGGGGCCCAATTCGAGATCGTCTCGCAATACCCTGCGCAATCGCTGTCCAGCGTCACGTCATAGGTGAGGAAGCGGGCGCACACGGGTGCGTACATTGCGTCGGCCATGGTCAAGCTGCCGAAGAGATAGGGGCCGCCGTAGGTGTCGAGGCATTCGCGCCAGATCGTGCGCACGCGCTCGACGTCGCCCTGCGCACCGGTCCAGACCTTGAAGCCAGGGAAGTGGGCCTTGAGGTTCATCGGCAGAGCCGAACGAAGGTTGTGGAATCCGGAGTGCATTTCGCCGGAGACCGCGCGGCAGTGGGCACGAGCGCCGATGTCTTTCGGCAGGAGGCCGGCTTCAGGTCGGATCTCGGCCAGGTATTCGGCGATGGCGAGAGTGTCCCAGACCTTGACGTTGTCGTTGACGAGGCAGGGCACCAGAAACGAGGGCGAGAGGAGAAGCAGCTCGGCGCGCGTTGAAGGATCGTCCGTCGACATGACCTCCTCGTGAAACTCGAGGCCGGCCATCTTGCAGAGCAGCCAGCCGCGCAGCGACCAAGACGAGTAGTTCTTGCTGCTGATCGTGAGCACCGCTGTTGCCATTCTGCACAATCCTTAATCACTTGCCCTCGTTGGGGCATTCCAATCAGTGTTGCGAAAAAGCGCTCGCACGCCGCTCCAGGATGCACTAGCGTTTGTGCGCCGCACAATAGGCTGACTACAATAATCAGCACAACTGCGTCAGCCCGCTGAATGAGTCTAAATGCTCTATCTCGCCTATCAAGCCCACTCTGATCTGGTCGAGCCGGCCAAGTCCATTGCCCGGCAGTCTCTCGAGTTTCTCGGGATGATGGGTCTGCAGGCCAGCGCTCCGGTGGTCAGAAACCTGTCGGCGACGTACGAACTGGTCTCCCGGGCGGGCCTGACGCACACGCGGCCGGACTATCGCATTCCAGCCATTACCGTCGGAAATCGCGAGGTCGAGATCACTGAAGAGCCGGTGCTGACACTGCCCTTCGGCACGCTGCTTCGGTTCAAGAAGGACATCGACATCGAGCAGCCGCGCGTACTCGTGGTAGCGCCGCTGTCGGGGCATTTCGCGACACTGCTGCGCAACACAGTGCGAACGCTGCTGCCCGATCACGACGTCTACATCACGGACTGGCACAACGCGCGCGACGTGAGCCTGGAATCCGGCCGCTTCGGTTTTGAAGACTACGTCTCCTACCTGATCCAGTTCATGGAGAAGATGGGGCCAGGATCGCACCTCGTGGCGGTGTGCCAGCCGTGCGTGCAGACGCTGGCCGCGGCGGCCGTCATGGCGGCTGACGGAAATCCGGCACAGCCGGCCAGCATGACGTTGATGGCCGGTCCGGTGGATGTCCGTGTCAATCCGACGAAGGTCAACGGCCTAGCGCAGAGCAAGTCGATCGACTGGTTCGAGCGCAACCTCATCGCGCGTGTGCCCTGGCGTTATCCGGGCGCACGCCGCGCGGTTTATCCCGGATTCGTCCAGCTGTTCGCGTTCGTGTCGATGAATATCAATCGGCACTACACGGCGCACCAGGAGCTGCACGAGCATCTGCGCAACGGCGATTACGAAAAGGCGCAGACGATCAAGACCTTCTACGACGAGTATTTCGCGGTGCTGGATCTCACGGCCGAGTTCTACCTCGAGACGGTGAAGTGGGTATTCCAGGACATGCTGCTGCCGAAGGGCGAGCTGACCTATCGCAGCGAGCCCGTAGACCTCAAGGCGATCCGCAAGACTGCGCTGTTGACGGTCGAGGGTGAGCGAGACGACATCTGCGGGCTTGGGCAGACGGCGGCGGCGCACGATCTGTGCACGGGGCTGCGGCCGCACCTCAAGCGCCACCATATGCAGGTTGGCGTGGGCCATTACGGCGTGTTCAGCGGGCGCAAGTGGGAGGGGCAGATCTATCCCCTCGTGCGCAACATGATTTTGTCTATGGATTAGTTCTGCTGGTTCTAGGCTGACACGAGCTGAGGGAAGCTTTGTGTGCGGCTTTTTTTGAGTGACACGAGTGGTGAGGAGCTTTGAGTGCGGCCGGTGTTGCGCGAGCTGATGGCCGCGCCACTGGGCGCGGGCGCCCTTGGCGCCTTGCCGCCTTCGGCGGC
>CAZBPM010000013.1:0-67800 GCA_964493785.1 uncultured Hyphomicrobium sp.
GGTCGTCCCGGTGGTGGTGGCGGCTTCCGCGGCGGCGACCGCGAAGGCGCTTCGACATTCCGTCCGCGCCCCCCGCGCGAGGGTGACCGTCCCCCGCGTGACGGCGATCGTCCGCCTCGTCCTCCGCGTGAGGGCACCGCTTCTGGCTCGGAGGAATAAACCATGGCAGAGATCGCAACCTCTGGTGGCGGCCAGCGCCGTCCCTTCCATCGTCGTCGCAAGACCTGCCCGTTTTCGGGTCAGCACGCGCCGAAGATCGACTACAAGGACGTGCGCCTGCTCGGTCGCTACGTCTCCGAGCGCGGCAAGATCGTTCCTTCGCGCATCACGGCCGTCTCGGCAAAGAAGCAGCGCGAGCTGGCACGCGCCATCAAGCGCGCCCGCTTCCTCGGCCTGCTGCCGTACGTCCTGAAGTAACAACTGAAGCGCTGGGCCCTCACCGGCCCGGCGCTGCACGGCAAGTAAGTGCGTGGCCAATAGTGGCCTGCACGAGGTTGGGACGAGGCGGATATCCGCTCTCGTCTCTAACCGCGCTCAACGCGGGACAGCTCACTTGATGTCGTATCGACTGCTCATCGCACTAGGTGCAGGCCTCATCGCGGCCGTGGTGTTCGCTTCAGCGACCACGGGCCCGGTGCTCATGCGCATGATCCTGTTCCTGCTGACGCCGCTGGCGCTGTTCCTCGCCGGCCTCGGGCTGGGTCCGCTTGCCGCCCTCGTCGCAGGCATCGCCGGAACGTTGCTGGTGCTTGCCGCCGGCACACCGCTCGGAGCACTGGTATTCGCGGCCAGTCAGGCCATACCGGTCGTCATCCTCACATATCTCGCCTCGCTCAACCGCGCTGGCCCCGACGGCAAGGCCGAGTGGTATCCTGTCGGCCGGCTCATCATCGCCGCAGCGTTGATTGCGGGCACGTTCGCCGGCATGACGATGTTGCTGCTGGGCGGTGACGTCGAGACGCTGCGCGGCGCCGTGCGCGAGATGCTGCAGGCGTTCGTCAAAACCGAGCTGCCGAACATGCCAGACGCCCCGACCCTGGGGCCCGCTGAAATCGAAGAATTCGCCAACTTGGTCGTCATTCTGTGGCCGGCCGCAACGGCGATATCGAGCATGGGCAGCCTGCTGTTTAATTTGTGGCTCGCCGGCAGAATCACGATGGCGTCCGGACGGCTCCAGCGGCCCTGGCCGGACATCGCCGCCCTGACGTATCCGCCGGCAGCGCCGCTGATGCTGGCCGTCGCGACGGGGGCAGGCTTCATCGATGGCCTTCCCGGCATGCTCGCCCGCGGCTTCGCCGGCACGCTGTTCTTCGCTTACGTGCTCTTGGGACTGGCGGTCGTCCACTACATCACGCGCGGCCGGACCTGGCGTGCCTTCGCGCTGTGGGGCCTTTACGCCGTACTGTTCCTCTCGAATTCCATCGGTTTGCTTGCCGTCGCGCTGCTCGGACTGGCCGAAGCAATCTGGCCGATGCGCAAGCCCCCACCCTCCCCTCCACCCAACGATCAGGGCCGGCCATGACACCGGCTCCGTTCCATCTCGACCCATTGAACGCTTAGAAAGAAGGAGATTTCAAAATGCAGGTCATTCTGCTTCAGCGCATCGGCCGCCTCGGCCAGATGGGCGACGTCGTCAACGTCAAGGACGGCTATGCCCGCAATTTCCTCCTCCCGCAGAAGAAGGCGCTGCGCGCCACGGAGGACAACCGCAAGCACTTCGAATCCCAGCGCGCCCAGCTCGAAGCCAACAACCTCGAGCTCAAGAAGGAAGCCGAAGCCGTTGCCGAGAAGCTGGACAAGACGATCTTCGTCGCGATCCGCTCCGCCGGCGACACCGGCCAGCTCTATGGCTCGGTCGCGACCCGCGACATCGCCGAGGTCGTCACCGAGGGCGGCTTCACCATCGACCGCCGCCAGGTCATCCTCGAGCGCCCCATCAAGAACCTCGGCCTGCATCCGGTCCGCGTCGCGCTCCATCCGGAGGTGATCGTGTCGGTGACGCTGAACGTTGCCCGCTCTGAGGAAGAGGCTAAGCGCCAGGCCGCCGGCGAGGACGTCACCATGGTCAAGGAAGAGAAGATCGAACTCGAGACGTTCGATCCGGATTCCGCGTTCGAAGAAGGCGCTGCCCCGGCAGACGGCGAAGAGCAGCAGGCCGAATAACGACACGAGCGATTCGGCTCACTGCAAACGAATTCCCGTCCCCGTGTGCATAACGGGGACGGGGCCTCCGCGCCCCTCGACGGTGGACCGATTGAATCGGATACCGTCACCCCATGGCACAGAACGCTCTCCAAGTTACCGACCGGCTCGGGGCCCTCGCCACCGCCGGCGATCATATCCCCTTCCGTCAGGCTCCCCATAACCTCGAAGCTGAGCAGGCGCTGCTCGGCGCGATCCTCGTCAACAACGAATCGATGGATCGCGTCTCGTCGTTCCTCGATGCACAGCACTTCTACGATCCGCTCCACCAGCAGATCTTCGAGGTCGCCGGCAAGCTGATCCACGCCGGCAAGCAGGCGACGCCGATCACGCTGCGCACGTTCTTCGAGAACGCCGAGCCGATCTCCCCGACCCTGACGGTGCCGCAGTATCTGGGCACGCTGGCAGGTTCGGCCACGAGCATTATCAACGCCGAGGATTATGGGCGTACGATCTACGATCTCGCCACGCGGCGGGCCCTGATCATCATCGGCGAGGATCTGGTCAACAACGCCTACGATAGCCCCGTCGATTTATCCCCGCGCCAGCAGATCGAGGAGGCGGAGGGCCGGCTTTACGGTCTCGCGGAGCAACGCAAGTACGGATCGGGCTTTCTAGGTTTCGGCGAGGCGCTGACCACAGCCATCGAAATGGCCGCGGCCGCCTACGAGCGCGACGGGCATCTGTCGGGCCTATCGACCGGACTGGCCGACCTCGACTCGAAGATGGGCGGTCTGCAGTCGTCCGACCTCATCATCCTCGCCGGCCGCCCTTCGATGGGTAAGACCGCGCTCGCGACCAACATCGCCTACAACGTTGCCAAGGCCTACCGCGCCGAGCAGCAGCCCGACGGAACGATGAAGACCCTCGACGGTGCCATCGTCGGTTTCTTCTCGCTCGAAATGTCCGCCGAGCAGCTGGCGACGCGTATTCTGTCCGAGCAGTCGGAAATCGGCTCGGAGAAAATCCGCCGCGGCATGATCACCGAGCCGGAATTCAGCAAGCTTGTTGAAGTGTCGCAGGAGATGGGGCGTATCCCGCTCTACATCGACCAGACGGGCGGCATTTCCATCGCGCAGCTTGCTGCGCGCGCGCGAAAGCTGAAACGGCAGAAGGGCCTGGGACTGCTCATCGTCGACTACCTCCAGCTGCTGACCGGCTCGTCGAAGCGCGGTGAAAACCGCGTGCAGGAAATCACCGAGATCACCACCGGCCTGAAGGCATTGGCCAAGGAACTTCAGGTGCCGATCGTCGCCCTGTCGCAGCTCTCGCGCCAAGTGGAGCAGCGCGAGGACAAGCGCCCGCAGCTCTCTGACCTTCGTGAATCGGGTTCGATCGAGCAGGACGCCGACGTCGTCATGTTCGTGTTCCGCGAGGAGTATTACGTCGAGCGCCTGAAGCCGTCGGAAGGCACGGCAGAGTTCGGCGAGTGGATGACCAAGATGCAGCAGGTGTCCGGCAAGGCCGAGGTCATCATCGGCAAGCAGCGTCACGGTCCGGTCGGCACGGTGGAACTGGCGTTCGAAAGCCACCTCACCCGCTTCGGCAACCTCGCCCGCGAATATCAGTCCGTCACCCCGTACGGCGGCCGGGAATAGGCGAGTGCGGCGCGGGAACGCCTCGTTTGCGGCTCGATTCGGGGCTACAACTGGCCCCGAACCTTGGCTCATCGGGAGAGAAGTCCGTTGTCGGATCGGACGGCCCGCACCGCACAGATGATCGACACCGCGTCGCCGGAGCCGCACCGGCGCGCCGGGTCGTGGAGTGCCGGCGCGAACATTCCGGCAAGCTCCACGGGTATAGTCACGATCGATCTGGGCCAGGTGCGCGCCAACTGGCGGGCACTGGCAAAGCGCGTTGCGCCGGCCGGATGCGCGGCGGTCGTCAAGGCCGACGCCTATGGACTTGGCGCCCAGCGCATCATCCCCGCGTTGTATCAGGCCGGTTGCCGCAATCTATTCGTCGCCACTCCAGGCGAGGCGAAGCAGGCTTTACAGTGGGCGCCCGGCGCTACGGTCTACGTGCTCGACGGCGTGTTGCCCGGCTCAGCCAGGGAGCTTGCTGCCCTCGGCGTTCGTCCGGTGATCACGCGCATCGAGGAAGCAGTAGAGTGGGCGCAGCTTGCCCGCGACGATGCCGTTGCCCCGCCGCTTGCATTGCATCTCGATACCGGACTGAACCGCCTGGGCATGAGAGAGCCAGAGCTCGACACGCTGCTTGCCGACGAAGCCGTCTCCGCGCGCCTCGATATCGCACTGGTCATGAGCCATCTCGCCTGCGCCGACGACGCCCGCCATCCGATGAATGCCGAACAGCTCGCGCTGTTCCAACGCCTGCGCGCCAAGGTGCCGAAAGCCCGCGCCAGCCTCGCCGCCTCCGACGGACTGATGCTGGACAAGGCTTATCACTTCGATCTGGTTCGCCCGGGCTACGCGATCTACGGCGGTCAGACCACCGCCGAGCGCCTGTGTCCCGTCGAGCCTGTGGTTCGCGTCTCGGCGCGCATCCTGCAAATCGAGGACGTCCCCAAGGGCGCACGCATCGGCTACTCGGCAACCTACAAGGCCGGCTCGCCGCGCCGTATAGCGACGCTCGCCGCTGGATATGCCGATGGATTCTTCCGCCATGCGAGCGCCGCTGACGGCGAAGCGCGCGGCTACGTGGCAATCCGCGGCAAGCTGGCGCCCGTTGTTGGCCGCGTGTCGATGGACCTCATCACCGTCGACGTCACCGACCTGGGCGACGTCGTTCCCCAGCGTGGCGACCTCGCCGACCTGATCGGCCCCGAACTGCCGCTGGAAACCGTAGGCCGCAATGCCGGCACCATCGGCTACGAGGTGCTGACGCGCATCGGCACGCGCTTCCACCGGCACTACATCGATCGCGATTGAACATGGCCAAGCCCAGCAAGACGATATTCGTCTGCCAGAACTGCGGGACGACAGCGCCGCGATGGCAGGGAAAATGCTCGTCGTGCGGCGAGTGGAATACCCTGATCGAGGAAACCGAGGCCGTCGCCCCTCCCGGCACCGGTCTGGCGCGCAAGACCGGCGGCCGCGTCATCGTGCTGGAAGGCTTGAAAGGCTCGACGCAGGAGGCGCCGCGCTTCTCCACCGGCCTGAGCGAGCTTGATCGCGCCACCGGCGGCGGCATCGTTCCCGGCTCCGCGCTGCTCATCGGCGGCGAACCGGGCATCGGCAAATCGACGCTGCTGCTCCAACTGGCGGCATCGCTTGCTCGCAACGGACGCCGCGCGGTTTATTTCTCCGGCGAGGAGGCCGCCGCCCAGGTCCGCCTCAGGGCGGAACGGCTCGGCTTGAGCGATGCGCCGGTAGCACTCGCGTGCGAGACCTCGCTCGCACACATCCTTGCGACGCTCGAAGCCGGCCCGCCCCCCGATCTAATCGTCATCGATTCCATTCAAACACTTTGGGCTGAGACAATCGAAGCCGCGCCCGGCACCGTCAGTCAGGTGCGCGCAGCAGCCCAGGCCCTGATCCGCCACGCCAAGCGCGTCGGCAGCGCGCTGCTGCTCGTCGGTCATGTCACCAAGGAC
This sequence comes from uncultured Hyphomicrobium sp., assembly GCA_964493785.1. GTDB lineage: Bacteria > Pseudomonadota > Alphaproteobacteria > Rhizobiales > Hyphomicrobiaceae > Hyphomicrobium_A. The sequence goes on from CAZBPM010000013.1 coordinate 5,759, forward strand.
GGCCAGATCGCCGGCCCCAAGGTGATCGAGCACATGGTCGACACCGTGTTGTACTTCGAAGGCGACCGCGGCCACACGTTCCGCATTCTGCGCGCGGTGAAGAACCGTTTCGGCGCCACTGACGAGATCGGCGTGTTCGAGATGGCGAGCGGCGGTCTGCGAGAGGTGTCGAACCCATCCGAGCTGTTCCTCGGCGACCGCCAGTCGTCCAGCCCCGGCGCTGCCGTGTTCGCCGGCGTCGAGGGTACACGACCGCTGCTGGTCGAGATCCAGGCGCTCGTGGCGCCATCATCGCTCGGCACCCCTAGACGTGCCGTGGTCGGCTGGGATTCGAGCCGTCTGTCGATGCTGCTCGCCGTGCTGGAGGCACGTGCCGGGCTGTCGTTTGCCGGCCAGGATGTCTACCTCAACGTCGCGGGCGGCCTCCGGATCAACGAGCCTGCGGCCGACCTCGCTGCGGCCGCTGCGCTGGTGTCGTCGCTGTCAGGTGTGGCCATTCCGCGACACAGGGTGCACTTCGGCGAGGTCTCGCTATCTGGAGCTATCAACGCCACCCCACTGATGGGCCCGCGCCTCAAAGAAGCGCAAAAGCTTGGGTTCCGCGAGGCCATCGTGCCGGCCCAGGGCGAGCTGGAAATCAGCGGCCTGAAACTCAAGCCGACGAGGCTTCAACATCTAAGGGAGCTTGCCGATGGCCTGCCGTCATGCGACTGACGTCCGGCAGCCAGGGATCTGCCCGCAACCGCTGCGAATAGGAGCCTTCTAGACCATGTTGGGGCCGATCACTTACCTCGACGCCGCACTGCTAGCCGTGTGCTTCATCTCCGGCCTGCTGGCGATGTATCGGGGCTTTGCGCGCGAGATGCTGTCGATCGTCTCATGGGCGGTGGCGGCAGCGGCTGTGCTCTACTTTGTGATCTTCCATAAGCCCTTCGCGCAGGACATGGCGCAGCAGATGGGGACGCAGGTCGCGGTCGCTCAGATCGTCGTCGGCGCCGTCATATTCCTGATTGTGCTCATCATCGTCCATCTCGTCACCGCGCGACTGTCCGATGCTATCCTCGATAGCCGCGTCGGTATGATTGACCGGGTGCTCGGCTTCCTCTTCGGCGTGGTGCGCGGTTTTGTCCTGATCGTCATTCCTTACATGTTCTACGAGGCGTTCTTCCCCGATCCGAACACGCAGGTGCCCTGGGTTAAAGAATCGAAGACGCTTCCCTATATCAAGGGTGCGGGAGATTCGATCCGGTATCTGCTCGAAGCCCATATGCCATCGTCACTCACTGCACCGCCAGGCGAGCAACCTCCGGACGAGCAGCCCGCTCAGCCGCAGCAGCAGGGTTCACTGGAAAACCAGCGGGGCGACGAATTAGCGCTTGAAGCCGCGATGAGATATCATATTTCTGTCACGTGGCAGGTCACCGCGAGCTGATCCAGCGATACCTGCTTGAAGTTAACGTGCGTTCATCATATCGGGCAGCGGCACGACACCAGCGGGAGGTGGCGATGACTCAAGAGCTCGAGGAGGCCGGCATGCTTCACGATCACAATGATCAGAAGCTCAATGGCCCCGGCTATTCGCGATACGGCGACGACAGACTCCGCGAGGAATGCGGAGTCTTCGGTGTTTTTGGACACCCCGATGCCGCGGCCATAACCGCGCTCGGTCTGCACGCGCTTCAGCATCGCGGACAGGAAGCATGCGGCATCGTCTCGTACGACGGCCAGCAGTTCCACTCCGAGCGTCGCATGGGGCTCGTCGGCGACAACTTCTCCCGCGCCTCCGTCATCGAGCGCCTCAAGGGCCACGTGGCCATCGGGCACAACCGCTACTCCACATGCGGCGATGCGATTCTCAGAAACGTCCAACCGCTGTTCGCTGACATCGATACGGGCGGCTTTGCCGTCGCCCACAACGGCAACCTCACCAATGCCCTGACGCTACGCCAGGAGTTGATCTCCACCGGCGCCATCTGTCAGTCGACCTCGGACACTGAGGTCATCCTCCATCTTCTCTCCCGCTCGACCAAGCGGCGCATCGTCGAGCGCTTCGTCGAAGCCATTCGGCAGATCGAAGGCGCCTACGCACTCGTCGGCCTCACCAACGACATGATGATCGGCGCCCGCGATCCGGTCGGCATCCGCCCGCTGGTGTTGGGTAAACTGGGCTCGGCCTACATCCTCGCGTCGGAGACCTGCGCACTCGACATGGTCGGCGCCGAGTTCGTCCGCGAGGTCGAGAACGGCGAAGTCGTCGTCATCACCGAGGATGGCGTCGAAAGCCATCGCCCCTTCCCGATGCGCCCGGCGCGTCCCTGCATCTTCGAATACATCTACTTCGCCCGCCCCGACTCCGTCATCGGCGGGCGAACTGTTTATGACATCCGCAAGCAGATGGGCGTGCAGCTCGCGCACGAAGCGCCCGCCGACGTCGACGTGATCGTCCCCATCCCCGATTCCGGCGTGCCTGCAGCCATCGGCTTTGCGCAGGAAGCCAACGTTCCGTTCGAACTCGGCATCATCCGCAACCACTACATCGGCCGCACCTTCATCGCACCCGAGCAGCAGATCCGCGCGCTGGGCGTCAAGCTGAAGCACTCCGCGAACGCCAGCGTGATCCGCGGCAAGCGCATCGTTCTCGTCGACGACAGCGTGGTGCGTGGAACGACCTCGAAGAAGATCGTCAGGATGATGTACGAAGCCGGCGCGCGCGAGGTGCACATGCGCATCGCATCGCCGCCGATCACCCATCCGGATTATTACGGCATCGACACGCCCGATAAGGTCGACCTGCTCGCCGCCAACAAAGACCTGGAATCGATGCGCGCGTTCCTCGGCGCAGACAGCCTCGCTTTCCTCTCGGTCGACGGCATCTATCGCGCCGTAGGCCTCGACGGCCGCGATGCGCGCGCGCCGCAGTTCACCGACCATTGCTTCACGGGCGAATATCCGACCCCGCTGACCGACCAGAGCGGTCAGACGGTTCCGCGCCAGTTATCGCTGCTGGCCGAGGTCGGCTAAGCCCTACCCGCTCCGGCTATTCGAGCCCCGACCGCTTCGCCTTCACCTTCCCACTCGATGGGGGGTGGGGTGGACCAGTAGGCGGGTTGCATCGACCGCCTCTGGACTATAGCTGTCAGGAGCACCGTGTTTCGTTGGCGGAGTTGGCAGCTGCACGAACTTGATGTGGTAGCGGGCCAACGCGGAAACTCTCAGTCGGCGGTCCCCAAATGAAAAACAAAAAACCCCTCAAGGATCGCCTCGCCCTCGTCACCGGCGCCTCGCGCGGCATCGGTCGTGCGGTGGCGCTCGGCCTCGCCAACGCCGGTGCCCACGTCGTGATCGTGGCGCGCACGGTCGGCGCGCTCGAGGAACTCGACGACGAGATCCGCGCCGCGGGCGGCAAGGCCACGCTGCTTCAGCTCGACATATCGAAGGGCGACAAGGTCGATCAGATCGGCCCGACGCTATTCCAGCGCTGGGGCAAGCTCGACATCCTCGTCGCCAACGCCGGTATCCTCGGTCCGCTATCGCCGCTGCATCATGTCACCGAAGATGCGTGGAAGCAGGTGATCGACATCAACCTTTCAGCCAACTGGCGCCTGATCCGCACGCTCGACCCGCTGCTGAAACGTTCCGATGCGGGGCGCGCGGTGTTCGTCACGTCGGGCGCGGCAACGGGCAAGTACGCCTATTGGGGTCCATACGCTGTCACCAAGGCCGGCCTCGAATGCCTCGTGAAGACGTACGCACATGAGCTTGCCAACACCGATGTGCGCGTCAACCTTCTCAACCCGGGCCCGATCCGCACCAACATGCGTGCCAAGGCTTTTCCGGGCGAAGATCCGATGACGCTCCCCCCGCCCACCGAGCTGGTGCCGCTGGTACTGGAGCTGGTTTCGCCGGAGTGCGATTTTTCGGGCGACGTGGTGAGCTTCGCCGACTGGAAGAAGCACCGCGCCGACGCGTGAGCTAACGCGGCCGTCGAAAGCAGGCCTCGCCTAGTCGAACGTGACGACCATGCCGTCATAGGCAGGCTCGACGCCATCGGGCAGCTCGCGCTTCAACGCCTCATAATCGAGATCGGTGGTCATGTGCGTCAGGATTGCGCGCTTCGGCTTCAACCGCTCGATCCAGGCCAACGCCTGCTTGACGCTGAAATGACTGGGATGCGCGGTGAAGCGCAGGGCGTCGACGATCCAGACATCGAGCCCCTGCAGCAACGGCACCGATGCATCGGGGATGTCGCTGAGGTCAGGCGAGTATGCGAGCCCGCCGACGCGGAACCCGAGCGTCGGGATGTCGCCGTGCACCTGCAGAATTGGCAGCGCCTCGACGATGCCGGACGGTCCCTCGACGCGCACGGCGGCAGGCGGCTCGATCGCATGGGCATTGAGGATCGGCGGATAGGTCGAACCCGGCGGCTTCTCGAAGCAATAGCTGAACCGCTCGGTGAGGCTCCGGCGCGTTTGGTCGTCCGCCCAGACGTCGATGCGACGCTTCATGGCATACGCCACCATGCGCAAGTCATCGATGCCGTGCGTGTGGTCGGCGTGATCGTGCGTGTAAAGCACCCCATCGACCGCATCGCATCGCACGCTCAAGAGCTGCTCGCGCACGTCCGGCGAGGAATCAATCAGCACCGTCGTATTGCGCGGCCTGCCGATACGCTCGACCAACATCGAGCAGCGCCAGCGCTTATTCCTGGGGTTGGTCGGATCGCACGCGCCCCACATCGCACCGATGCGCGGGACGCCGCCGGAAGAACCGCAGCCGAGAATGGTAGCGCGATAGCTCATGCTGCTGCGGTAGACCTTGCGCCGGGCCGCTTCACCTTGCGGAACAGACGGAAGAAGTTGTCGGTGGTGGCCTCCGCGAGCGCCTCCGGCGTGATGCCCTTCACCGCCGCGAGTGCAGCCGCCGTGTGCACGACATACGACGGCTCGTTGGTCTTGCCGCGATAGGGCTCGGGCGCCAGATACGGCGCGTCCGTCTCCACAAGCATGCGGTCGAGCGGAACCGCCCTGGCAATCTCGCGCAATGCGTCATTCTTCTTGAAGGTCACGACGCCGGTGAACGACACCGTGAGGCCCAGCTCGACGGCGCGACGCGCCAGTTCGGGGCCACCGGTGTAGCAGTGCAAGATCGCCGGGAACGCACCCTTGGCGTGCTCATCCTCGAGGATGCGAATTGTATCCTCGTCGGCATCGCGCGTGTGAATCTCGAGCGGCAGGCCGGTACGGCGCGCCGCCTCGATGTGGGCACGGAAGCCTTCCTCCTGCGCCTCGGGCGAGGCCTTCTTGTAGAAGTAATCGAGCCCCGCCTCGCCGATGGCGACGACCTTCGGGTGCTCCGAAAGGCGCACCAGTTCGTCGGCGGAAATGCCCCGCTCCTCGTCGGCGTTGTGGGGATGCGTGCCAACCGAGCAGTAGATGTTGTCGTGGGCGGCGCAGATGTCGAGCAAGGTCGGAAGCTGGCGCACGCGGGTCGAGATAGTCACCATCACGCCGACGCCGGCCTCGCGGGCACGCCTCAGCAGCCCGTCGCGGTCGGCGGCGAGCTGCGGAAAGTCGAGGTGGCAGTGATGGTCGACCAGCATCGTGACTCGCCTTCACTCCTGGCCCTTGGGAGCCTTATTGGCCTTGTCCTTCTTCGGCTTGGGCTCCGGCTTGTCGCCGCCTTCCGCCTCGGGAGCAACATAGCGCGGGAAAACGCCCGACGGCTCCGGCAACTCTATGCCCGGAACGAGCCGTCCTGCTTCGCCCAGCGCACTGAATGTGCGCCCTTCGGCCGGTTGGCCCAAGTAGTCGAGCAGCTTTGCCGCAGCATCGGGCGTCACCGGCTGCGCAAGAATGGCAACCTGGCGCACAATCTCAGCCGCCACATAGAGGATGGTCTCCATGCGCTTGGGGTCGGTCTTCTTCTTGGCCCACGGCTCCTCGGCCGCGAAGTAGCGGTTGGCATCGCCCACGACCGCCCAGACGGCATCGAGGTATTTCGTGAGCGCCTGCTTGTCCATCGCCTCGCGGACCTTGGCGTAGAGCGCGTCGGCAGCACCGAGAAGCGCCCTGTCGGCCTCAGTGAGTTCGCCCGGCTCTGGAACGCGCGCGCCGCAGTTCTTCGCGATCATCGACAGCGAGCGCTGGGCCAGGTTGCCCAGGTCGTTGGCGAGATCCGCGTTAATCCGGTTAGCGATTGCTTCCGGCGAATAATTGCCGTCCTGGCCGAAGTTCACCTCGCGCAGGAAGAAGTAGCGCAGCGGCTCGAGGCCATAAGCCTGCACGAGATCGAACGGATCGACGACGTTGCCGACCGACTTAGACATCTTCTCGCCCTTCGACAGGACGAACCCATGGCTGAAGACCCGCTTGGGCAGCGCGATGCCGGCGGACATCAGGAAGGCCGGCCAATACACGGCGTGAAAGCGCAGGATATCTTTGCCGATGACGTGCACGTCAGCCGGCCAGTAATGCCACTTCGGATCGCTCTCGTCGGGGAAGCCGACCCCGGTGATATAGTTGGTCAGCGCGTCCACCCAGACATACATCACGTGCTTGGCGCCGCCGCCCGTATTGCCGTCCTTCGATTGCGGCACGGGAATGCCCCAGTCCAGCGTCGTGCGCGAAATCGACAGGTCCTCGAGGCCACCACGCACGAAGCTCGTCACCTCGTTGCGGCGCTCCGGCGGCAGGATGAACTCCGGGTTGGCGTCGTAGTGCGCCAGGAGCCTGTCCTGGTACGACGACAGGCGGAAGAAATACGTTTCCTCCTCGGTCCACTCCACGGGCGTACCCTGCGGGCCGCGGCGGATGCCGTCGTCGCCCACCGTCGTCTCGCTCTCGTTGTAGAACGCCTCGTCGCGCACCGAGTACCAGCCGGCGTACTTCTTCAGGAAGATGTCGCCCGCCGCCTCCATGCGGCGCCAGATCTCCTCCGACGACTTGTAGTGGCGCGGCTCGGTGGTACGGATGAAGTCGTCGTTCGACAGCCCGAGCGCCTGCACCATGTCGCGGAAGCGCGCGGCGTTGCGGTCGGCCAGCTCACGCGGGGCGATGCCTTCCTTGGCCGCCGTCTGCTTCATCTTAAGGCCATGCTCGTCCGTGCCCGTGAGGAAATAGACATCCTTGCCGTCGAGCCGCTCGAAGCGCGCGATGGCGTCGGTAGCAATCGCCTCGTAGGCATGGCCGATGTGCGGCTGCCCGTTCGGATAGGAGATGGCGGTGGTGATGTAGAACTTCTGGCGCCCGCTCATGGACTATCGGTCCTCAGTTTGGATGCAGGGATGCAAGGGTCGGATGCCGGACATGCCGGCGCAGCCGCCTCACATTCGGGCGCGGCGCGGAAGAAGCGAAATGGTCCGGCTCTGCGGGTGCATCTGTCAGCGGGCCTTCTGTCAGCTCGGCTTTCGATCCTGCGCGGCAGCGGATAGCGCCGCGACAGTTTCGATGATCAGGCCCTTGCGGTCGAGATTGAGCGCAAGCGTATCAGCCTTCTCGCGGGCTACTCTTTCCCACAGTGCGGCGAACGAGGCAAGCCGACCCTCGCCGATGAGCCGGCCGGCCAGGGCCACGTCCGCGGGAGCCCCCTCGCCCGTCGCCGCTGTGCGGATGAGCCGGGCCAGGGTTTCCATTAACAGCTCGAAAAACAGCTCGAAGCGCTGCTGGGCGGCAACCGGCTGCAACTCATCCGACAGTGTGTGGATCGCGCGCCACTCGACCTTGGGCAGTAACTCGATGATGCGGTCGATTTGCTTTTGGAGAGCAAGACCACCCGCACCGTACAGCCCCAGGAGCCGCGCGACGCTGCCACCCGAAAGCCGCTCCAGAGCCGGCCATTCGCCCTCGCCGGGTGGCGCGACCTCCGCCGCCGCCAGCGCCTGCTTGGCCGCGGCCCGCAACTCGTCCTCGCTGAGGGCCGACAGCGCTAGCATGCGGCAGCGGGAGCGGATGGTCGGCACCAGCTCACCGGGTGCCGACGACAGCAGGAGGAATACGGTTTTGACCGGCGGCTCTTCGAGCGACTTCAGCAACGCGTTGGCCGCATTGACATTGAGTTCGTTCGCCTCGTCGACGATCACGACCCGCCAGCCGTCGCCGGCCGCCCGATGACCGAGGAACGTGCGCAGCCGCCGGACCTCGTCGACCGGTATGCTAGCGGTGAAGCGCTTGCCCTTCACGTCATACGGGCGGCGGATCACCAGCAGCCCCGGATGGGAGAGCGCCGCCACCTGCCGTGCCGCCGTCGTCGCCGCGCCGACCTCCAGACTTTGCCCAGAAGGATCGCGTTCTCCCGGAACCGCCAGAGCCGCACGGGCAAACCGGTATGCGAGCGTCGCCTTCCCAATCCCTTTGGCACCGGCGAGCAGCCAGGCGTGATGCATGCGCCCACCAGACAACGCCTCGGCGAGCGTGCGCTCGGCGCCCTGATGCCCGAACAGCGCCGCCGTGTGGCGCGGGTGCGGGAAATCGCCAAGCCGATCAGCTTCGGGAAGCTGCTCGATGTCCATGGTGGCGGGTGCGCGGGCCATCAGCGTGGCGGAGTGAACAGGCGCGCCTGCACCGCGTGCCACACCTGCTTGAAGACGATATCCTGGTCCTGCGCCGCGTCGATAAGAACGCAGCGCTCCGGCTCCTCGCGCGAAATCTCCCGGAAAGCATCGCGCAGCTTCCAGTGGAACCCAAGGTCGCGCTTCTCATACGCATCCGCTTCGGTGTCCGGATTGATCTTGTCGACGCGGCGGCTATGCGCGCGGCCCAGACCAAGCTCCGCTGGAATATCGAGGATGATCGTCAGATCGGGGAATGTCGGACTGACGACCATGTGGTTGAGAACGTCGATGATCTCCCCGGGCAGTCCGCCGGCAATACCCTGGTAGACGCGCGTTGAATCGATGAACCGGTCGCAGATCACCCAGAGCCCGGAATTGAGCGCAGGCCGCACGGCATTGTCGAGATGATCGGCCCGCGCTGAATAGAACAGCAGCGCTTCGGACAGCGCAGAATGCTCCGGCATGTTGGGATCGAGGATGACGTGGCGCAGCGCTTCGGCGAAAGGAGAGCCGCCCGGCTCGCGGGTGATGAAGGTGTGGACCCCGACGCGCCAGAGCTGCTCGGACAGCAGCCGCGCCTGGGTCGACTTGCCCGACCCTTCCCCGCCCTCGAAGGTGATGAACTTGCCGAGCACTCTCAGACATTCCTAGCGCAAATGGCCCTGAGGCGTCGGTAACATGCCGGCGGCGATCGCGCTACAGCGGCACCCAGCCCAGCGCCATATGAGCCAGCGAGTCGAGCCCCCGGCGCATCAGGCCGCCCGGCTCGACGTCCTCGGCCGCATAGAGTGGCACCTCGTTGACCGAGTTGTTCTGCGTGGTGACCCGGAGCTTGGCGACCTTGTCGCCCTTCTTGATCGGCGGCTTCAGCGGCCCGTCGTAGATGATCTCCGCCTTCAGGCGCGGGTTCTCCGGCACGCGCGGCAGGATCACCTTGATCGGTCCATCGCCCATGAGCGGAACGTAGAAGCGCTCCCCGCCCCAGACGCGCGCGCTACCGACCGTTTCGCCGGCGTTGAAGAGCTTGAACGGTGCGAAGCTGCGATAGCCCCAATCGAGCAGCTTTTTTGCCTCGGATGTGCGCTCGGCCTCTGTCGCCAGGCCCATGACGACGACGACCAGACGCTTGCCGCCCTGCACGGTCGAACCGACGAGGTTGTAGCCGGACTCCTTGACGAAGCCGGTCTTCAGTCCATCCGCGCCGATGTCCAGCGGCAGCAGCGGATTGCGGTTGAAGAACTTATGCTTCCGATACTCGAAAACGCGCTGGGAGAAGATCGGGTAGAACTCGGGGTATTCCTTGATGATGTAGTGCGCCAGCAGCGCGATCTCGCGCGCCGTCATCAGCTGCCCCGGATCGTAAAGACCGCTCGGATTGGCAAAGGTGGACTTCGCCAGGCCGATGCGTCTGGCCTCTATCGTCATGCGCTGGGCAAAGCGATCCTCGGTGCCGCCGAGGCCTTCGGCCAGGCAGATCGCTGCGTCGTTGCCGGACTGAATGATCAGGCCTTTGAGAAGATCATCGATCGTCGCCGGCGTGTTGATCGGCACGAACATCGACGACGTACGCGATGGGGCCCCGCCTGTACGCCAGGCGTGCTCGCTCATCGTGAATTCATCGGTGAGCTTGAGCCGGCCTTCCTTCAAAGCGCGGAACACGACCGCGGCCGTCATCAGCTTGGAGACGGACGCGGGTGGCAGAAGTTCGTCGGCGTTGTTCTGGTAGAGGATCGCGCCGGTATCGGCATCGAGCAGGACGGCTGCTTTCGCGCGCGTATTGAACCCGCCCCCTTGGGCCATTGCGTTGGGGGCCAAAAGAAGGACGTGCGACAGCAGCAGCGCCAGCGTCAGCAGGAGCGGAGGGAAAGCGCGCTGTTTGGAAGAAGAGAGCATGCGGCCTTAATACCTCAGCGGAGCGGCCTTAGCGAGGCGATCCTGCGAACGGGGATACGCAGAATATCGGTTCTGCCCAGGCCTCCGTCAACGACCGACGGCACGGCTATCTCCCGTCATTTTGCGCAGTCATTTCAGCGCTTGCATCGGGCTCAAAACCGGCAGCGGCGATTCGGGCCATCGCCGACGCGGCACTGGCGTCGTCATAGGGACCAAGGCGCAGGCGATAGCTGGTCGAGCCTGCCGCACTGAACGGTTCGATGATGCTCCGGTCAGCCCCCGCCAACATGAAGCGCAGCCGTTGCGCTTCGGCCTCGGATGCGAACGGACCGACGCGGAGATACGTGTCTGGCCTGCGCCCTCCCAGTGCAGAGGGCGCCGCCGCCAACGGGGACTGAACTTGGGCTTGTCGATAGCTCTGGGCGGACCAGGTCGGCGCATCGATCGAGGCGGTGGAGATCGTTGCTGCCGGTGCAGCCGACACGCGCGATCCCGACCACGACTGCGAAGCGAGGAAGCGGCGCTCGGCGCTATCGTCCCCATTCAACGGTGCCCGGCCGGCATAGCGCACCCGAACGCGCGCCAGCCCTTGGTTGTGATAACCGAGCGCGCGCGCCGTTTGGTACGAAAGATCGATCAGGCGATCCTTGGCGTAAGGACCGCGGTCATTGATGCGGACGAGCACTGTCCTGCCGTTCTGCAGGTTGGTCACGTAGGCGTAGGACGGCAACGGCAGCGTCGGGTGCCCGGCCGTCAGCGCATACATGTCGTACACCTCGCCGTTGGCGGTCTTCCGCCCATGAAAGGCGTTGCCATACCAGGATGCTGTGCCGAGGCGGTTGTAGTTCGGATCTTCATGAGGGTGGTACCACCGACCGCCGACCCGGTATGGCCGGCCCACCTTGTAGACGCCACCGCCCTTGGAAATATTGCCGCCGGAAGCAACCCGCGGACTGGAACTGACACCGAGGCTCGTATCGTAACTACCACCGCTCGAACAGCCGGCGAGCCCTATCGGGCAAATGGCAAGCACAGCGAATGCGAAGAACCGCGCGCACGCGTTCGCAAGGGCCGCCGCGCAACCCGGTACGCTAAATCCTGCACCGCCGCCAAACTGTCGAATACGCATACCTGCTGCCTGCCGGGCAGTTCAGGCTGCCGCCTGTCCGCCACGCACTAGCGATGCGCGCCCCCGCAGGCGCCCGCATGACGCAAGGATGGCAAAACACGCTTGAGTTTGGGTAAAAGCGGGGCTCGGGTTGAAGCGCCAGCTTGCATGGGCCCCGCTGCGGCCATATGGGCGCCGCCCCTTTTGGCAGCTTGAGCCGGCGCGCAGTCCCCTATAGGTTCCGCTGCTTCGCGCCATCGCTCAGCGGGGGCGAATGGAAGGGTGGTCGAGTGGTTTAAGGCTCCGGTCTTGAAAACCGGCGTACGGGCAACCGTACCGTGGGTTCGAATCCCACCCCTTCCGCCACTGCCCTTTAACGCTGAACTGGCGCGCGTATCACGCTACCCCGCGGCCGCCATCGCCCGGGCGTCGATCCTCAAATCCTCACGCCAGACGCGACCCAGAGTATATTCCCCGCGCCATGGACTTTCTGGCGCACCTTAAAACGATCGAAAAGAGATCCGTATCTTTCTTTTACTTCGTCCGCCGTCGCGAAAATACGCAAATGACCGAAACTGTTGAAATTGGGCACCGAGAAGACAACGAATTTACCGCTCTCAATGGGCTGCAAAACCTCGATGTCTAATGCCACGTGTTCCAACACCTCGGTGCAGACGACTGCATCGAAAGGCTCGAATTGGCGATAATCATTCACCGGCAGCGTTAGCTCCGAAAATCCCAGAGCAGGATACAACTCTTTTCCCCGCGCCACTGCCACTGCGCTAAAATCAACGCCATGATAGCGGACTTCCGGAAGCAATTCTGCGACGCATCCCGCGAATTGCCCCGGACCACAGCCGAGATCCAGAATTGATTTCGAGCCATTGGATTTCAACAAATCACATATCTCAATCCAAACGTTTGCGTAAACGCTGCCGCGCCACGGCTCCCTATATCCGCCAGGCGCCTGATAGACGTCGTCATAAAAGCCCGCGGTCGCTTCCCCGCTATCCTCGCCAGTCGATGACAGTCGCCGTCCGAGATCGGCAAGCATTGCCTCGATCTTAGGAGAAGGACTGATACCATACGCACGTTGCAGGACAGTCTGCGCTTCTTCCAACCGCCCGAGCCGCATTTCGCAATTCGCTAGATTGACCAGCCACGGAGCCTTAGCCGTCCCATCCACCGCACGCCTCAGTTGCACCGCGGCTTCCGCGAACTTTTCTTGATGCATTAGCGCACGCGCAAGCGACGCCCGTGGCGCGCCTTGCGAAGGAGCAGAAGTGACCGCCCTTTCGTAAAAGCCCTGCGCGAGCTTCCACTCTGCGCGCTCCCGATGAGTGTCTCCCTTGAGCCTCAGCAAGCGCCAATCCTGGGACCCTACGGCGAGCCCACGATCAACCCACGCTTCCGCGGCTGCATGCAGGGACAGGGCCCGCGCAGCCTTGTAGGCGACGACACATATCTGTGGCCGTCGCATTCCAACGGCCCAGGAAAGCTCGCTCAACCCGAGCGCTGCCTGATACTTGCCGTAGTCGACGGCAGACCCAAGTTTCGACGCCACGGATGATGAGCTTACAGCTGCCACAGTGTCTGGCTCTCCAAGATTATTTCGCCCCAGTCGATCACCGCTTACGTGTGATCCTAACCTAGAGCAGCCCGCAAAAAGTGTAGTGGATGCTTCCTGCAACGCGTTGACCTATCGATAGCAATACGTCTATCTGGACCCACCCTATCCGTTCATATAGGCCATTCATAACAGCGGGGGTGGATCCGTGCATGCAATCCACTTAAATTATCACGAGGTCACAAAGGACCCCCGCGTTCTCAAGGAATGTGAATCCCTCGCGCAATCGGGAGTAGAGATTACTGTCGTCTGCGCGCAACTTGAGAATGCGAGCCCAACGGAACAATTCGGCGATTTAAAAATAAGGCGAATAGACTGGCAGCGCAGCGATCAACTTAAGCGCGCCGATCTGAATAGATGGACGGCTTTTCGCCGATCAATGCCGCACATTCGCAAGCGGTTCGCGCGCATCCCCACAATGAACGCTGTTAGACGCGTAATGGCCAAATACAGCGTTCGCGGGGCGAGCAAGCCAGGTCAACCTCGTCTCGCACCAACTCCGGCTCTGCCCCGCCTCGCCGGCATTCTCTCGAAGATAACGCGCACCGCCAGTGGCGAGCGCAGCCTCTACCAGGCGGCCGCGTTTCTGTTTGACCACAACATGCGCAACCTCTCCTTCGAGGCTCCGGTTCACCTCGTCCACGCGCACGACATCTACACACTGCCTGCGGGCGTCATGCTGTCCCAAAGGCTCCGTGTCCCCCTCGTCTACGACGCCCATGAGTTCGAGATCGAGAGAGCGTCGAAAATGCCCCTGGAAGGCAACGCAATGGTCGACGCAATCGAGCGAGATTGCCTTGAGCATGTTGATGCGCTGATCACCGTCTCCGAGGGACTGAAGAAGTTGTATGCCAAACGATATGCCCGCCGCGAGCCCGTAGTGGTATTCAACGCGCCGGTCATCACCATCGACGACTATCCCGAACCTGACCCCGACCGCCGCAGAGAATTCAGGGCAGCTCTTGGCGTCGACGACGCAACCCCGCTCATCGCCTACACCGGACATGTGCTCAAGGAGCAGCGCGGGCTCGACAGGGTCGTCGAAGCGTTGGCATTTCTCCCCGCCTATCACCTTGTCGTGCTGGGCCAGCGTCATCAAAGAAACGATGCGCATCTTCTAGATGTCGCGGCCGAGGGTGGGGTCGTCGATCGCGTTCACCTCCTGGCGCCGGTGCATCACAGCCTCGTCGCGCCAACGATACGGTCGTGCGACGTTGCTGTCGTTCCGTTCCAAGATGCCACGCTCAGCTATCGCCATGCGATGCCCAACAAGCTGTTTGAAGCGATCTTCTCAGGCCTGCCCGTGTGCGTCTCCAATCTCCCTGACATGCGCGAATTCGTAGACTTGCTCGGCCGCGGCCGCTCTATGGACCAAACGAGCCCCAAGGACATCGCCACTACCCTCGCCTACCTCTACGACCATCGCGACGACTACAGGATGGATCGCGAGGCATGGGCCCGCCTTGTCCGCGGCCACAGCTGGAGCGCGCAAGTCGAAAAGCTGTCTGCCCTCTATCACAACCTCGTGCCACCTGCCCAATTGCACGCGCGGCACGCCTAGAAAATAGCAACGTTGAAAGCGCGTTCACATCATGGATGCTCAAGCACAGTCGAGCCTTCGTTTCGCCCTCGTCGGATGCGGACGAATTGCCGTCCGCCATTCCCAACTTCTCGGCGAAAACCAGATACCTGGCGCAGTTCTTTGTGCGGTCTGCGACATCGACCTCGACCGCGCCAAGGCAATCTCCGCGAAATACAATGTCCCCGCTTATGCCGACATGCACGCGATGATGCGCGAAGCGGACCCCGACGTCGTCGTGGTGCTTACTGAGAGCGGAAAGCACGCAGCGCATACCATCGAGCTGAGCCGCTATGGCAAAGACATCGTCGTCGAGAAGCCGATGGCGCTTCAGCTCCGCGATGCAGACCGGATGATCGAGGCCTGTGACCGCAACAACGTCAAACTTTTCGTCGTGAAGCAGAACCGCTTCAACGTGCCGGTGGTGAAGCTCCGCCAGGCTTTGGAAGCAAACCGCTTCGGAAAACTGGTCATGGGCACCGTGCGCGTCCGTTGGTGCCGTGACCAGGCCTACTACGACCAGGCCGCATGGCGCGGCACCTGGGCACTGGACGGCGGCGTCCTCACCAATCAGGCGAGCCACCACATCGACCTTCTCGAATGGATGATGGGCAACGTGGCGAAGGTTTCCGCCATGACAGCGCGACAGCTCGTCGACATCGAGGCCGAAGACACTGCCGTCGTCATTCTGGAATTCACCAGCGGCGCGCTCGGCATCATCGAGGCGACCACCGCCGCGCGTCCCACGGATCTGGAAGGCTCGCTCTCGGTCCTCGGCGAACACGGTACCGTCGAAATCGGCGGCTTCGCAGTCAACGAGCTCAAGACCTGGAAGTTCACCAACAGCGAACCTGACGACGCCGACGTGCTTTCGCAGTATTCGGTAAATCCGCCCAACGTCTACGGCTTCGGCCATCACGCCTATTATCAGCACGTCGTGAAGGCCATTCGCGAGGGCGGCCCAAACCTGGTCGACGGCCTCGCCGGCCGGCGCAGCCTCGAGCTGATCAACGCCATCTATGAATCGGTAGAAACCGGCCGCACCGTGCCGCTCCGCTTTTCGCCGAAGTTCTCCCGACTCGGCCGCAACGAGCCGGGCGTGCCGGAGCTCGTCCGTGGCTAGCACCCCGGCGCGCATCATCGATGTCGGCATCAAGGACGTAACTTTCGGACGCAACGTCACGGTCGTTGCCCCGGCAAACCTCTACGGCTGCACGCTCGGAGATGACGTCTTCGTCGGCCCCTTCGTCGAGATCCAATCCGGGGTCCAAATCGGCGACCGATGCCGCATTCAGTCCCACAGTTTCATCTGCGAACTCGTCACCATAGGCCGTGACTGCTTCATCGCCCACGGCGTGATGTTCGTGAACGACCGCTTTTCGACGGGCGGGCCGGCGCGCGGACGCAAGGAGTTGTGGGGTTCCACCGAAGTAGGCGACCGTGTCTCCATCGGGTCGAACGCGACGATACTCCCCGTCAGAATTTGCGCCGACGTCGTGATCGGCGCTGGGGCGGTCGTCACCAAGGACATCCTCGAACCCGCAATCTACGCAGGCAACCCGGCGGTCAAGGTCCGCGACCTGCCGCAGCCCGGACAAGGGAAACGCCCATGATCCCGCTCAACGATCTAAAGCTGCATCACGAGTCACTGCAGCCTGCACTCGATGCCGCCATTGCAGAGGTAATACGGGATTCATCGTTCATCCGTGGCCCGCACGTCGAAGCATTTGAGTCGGCCTACGCTGCTTTGACAGGACGGCGCCACACCGTTTCCTGCGCCGACGGAACATCCGCACTCTACATCGCGATGCACGCGCTCGGACTGCAGCCCGGCGATGAGGTCATCGTTCCGGGCATGTCCTGGATCTCGACCAGCGAGACCGTCACGCAGGCAGGCGGGACAGTTCGCTTTTGTGACATCACGTCGGATACCAACGTCCTGGATCCCAGTTTGATCGAGGCGGCGATCTCGCCGAACACTGTCGGCATCATCCCGGTACATCTCTACGGCCACCCCGCGCCCATGCCGGAAATCATGGAGATCGCAGCACGGCACGGTCTTTGGGTCATTGAGGATTGCGCCCAGGCGCACCTCGCCACGATCAACGGCCGCATGGTCGGCAGTTTTGGCGTTGCCGCCACCTATTCGTTCTACCCGGGCAAGAACCTGGGAGCCATGGGCGATGCGGGTGCAATCACCACGGACGATCCGCAACTTGCTCGCAACATGGCCATGTACGCACGTCATGGCGGCCTCACCAAAGGCGATCACCGCATCGAGGGCATCAACAGCCGGCTCGACGGCATCCAGGCCGCGGTCTTGAACGTGAAGCTCCCGCACCTCGCCGGTTGGACCGAACGCAGGCGCGAGATTGCCGACATGTATACCGCCCGCCTCGCATCGATTCCCGGCATCTCGGTGCCCACGATCGATGCGCGATGCGCACCAGTCTGGCACTTATACGTCATCAAACACGCAGAGCGTGCGGCCCTCGCCAAGCACCTGGCCGATCTCGGCATCCAGACCGCGATCAACTACCCGGTCGCTCTCCCGTTTTTGCCCTGCTACGAAAGGTTCGGGCACACCCCGACCGATTTTCCGAACAGCTTCAGTCTCCAGTCGAACTGCCTGTCATTGCCGATCTACCCGGAAATGACCGACGCGCAGGTCGCCCGAGTTTGCGACGCCGTCAGAGGCTTCCACGATCGCTCGACGAGCGAAGAGGCCCGCGAAACGCCTATGCTGCCGAGCTAATCGTCCGGCACAATCACCCTAGTCCGGATGGAAGTCCTCGGCCCGCGGATCCTCGACCTTGACGCCCGTCGCGCGGTTGATAGCCATCGTCACTGCCCACAACACCACCCCGAGACCCAGCAGCATTGCCGCGATGACGTACTGCTGCGGATCGCGGCCCGTCCACGGCCCGACTAGAAACCCGCTCGTTATCGCGCCGAGCACCGCAACGACGGTCGGCGTGCGGAAATGTTTGTGCTCCACCGTATCCTTGCGAAGCACCAGGACAGCAACGTTCACCACCGTGAACACGGCCAGCAGCAGCAGCGCCGTCGTCCCGCCCAGCGCGGGCACCTCGCCCACGAAGGTGATGAGCGCGAACGCGAGCAATGTCGTGAATGCGATCGCGATGTAGGGCGTGCGCCGCCCCGCGTGCACCCGCCCCAGCGCTGGCGGCAGCACGTGCTCTCGGCTCATGCCGTAGAGCAGCCGGCTTGCCATCAGCATGTTGATCAGCGCGCTGTTGGCGACGGCGAACATCGTGATGATCCCGAAGATGCCGAGCGGGAAGCCGGGCGCACCGGCCTGCACGACTTTCAAAAGTGGCGTCTCCCCCTCGCCCAATTCCGCAGGGGGCACGAGCGCGATCGCCGAGATCGACACCAGTACATAGACGACGCCAGTGATCACGAGCCCGGTCAGCAGTACCTTGGGAAAGATGCGGCTTGGGTCCTTGGTCTCCTCCGCCATGTTGACGGAATCCTCAAAGCCCACCATCGCGAAGAACGCCAGCGTCGTACCCGCGATCACCGCCCAGAACGCGCCGCCGTCGTCTCCCGCCTTGAACTCCAGCGCGCGCGAAAGATCACCCGTCCCGGCACCGATCGCCCACAAACCGATCAAGATGATCAGCAGCAACCCCGACAGCTCCACCACCGTCAGCAGGACGTTGAGCTTCACGCTTTCGCCCACGCCACGGAAGTTGATTGCGGCCACGCCTGCCATGAACAGCAGGCCGACCAGAGTCACGCCCCAGCCGCTCAACCCCAACCCTAAAGAATCGGAGAAATTCGCTGCAAACGCTCGCGACGCCGTTGATGCCGAGGTGATCCCCGAGCACATCACCGCAAACGCGATGATGAAGGTCACGAAGTGAATCTTGAATGCGCGGTGCGCATAGAGTGCGGCTCCAGCCGCGCGCGGGTACTTCGTCACCAGCTCGAGGTAGCTGAACGCCGTCAGCGCCGCCACGACGAACGCGACGACAAACGGCAACCACACCGCCCCGCCTACGTGCTGCGCGACTTTGCCCGTCAGCGCATAGATGCCTGTCCCGAGGATGTCGCCGACGATAAACAGCAGCAGCAGCCACGGCCCCATCACCCGGTGTAGCGATGGCTCGCCCTTCACCGTCCCGCTCTCATCCCTGCCGGCCATCGCGCCCTCTCTCTGCAACATCGAGGAGTGTGGCCGCACAACCGCAACGGCGCAACCGCGGATGGCGCCGTGATTTTAGGCATATCGCTACGCGCGCAAAAAAGCCGGCGCTCGCACAAGTGCGAACGCCGGCGAACTGTTAGCGCTCTAGACGGTCCGCCGATCAGCGGCCGTCGGAGGCACTGCGCGGCATGCCACGGAACCCACCGTTCGGCTTACCCGAGCGGCCGGCGTTGCCGCGGCCCGGTCCGGCTGAGCGTTGCGCCTGACCGGGCTTACCCGGCCGATTTCCGGCGCGCACGTCGCTGCGATGCTCCTGCTGTCTGCCAGCCGAACCATTGGATTCGCCTGGCGTACGGTCCTGCGCAGGACGACCGCCACTGCGATGACCCGCGCTGTGGCCATTCGAACTGGCACCATGCGAGCGGCTTGCGCCGCTCTTCTGTTGCGGACGCTGGTGCGGATGGCGGGAACCGCGCTCCCCACTTCCACCGCCAGCAACAGCTACCAGAGTGGCATCACCCGTACGGTTAGATGCCGGGATCGTCTGCCGTGTCGTGCGCTCGATGTCGCGCAGGAAATCACGCTCATCGCCCGCGCACAGAGAGATCGCAACGCCTTCAGCACCGGCACGTGCCGTGCGTCCGATGCGATGCACGTAGCTTTCTGGAATGTTCGGCAGCTCGAAATTGACGACGTGCGACACCTCGTCGATATCGATTCCGCGCGCAGCAATGTCCGTCGCAATGAGCCCGCGGATACGCCCGTTGCGGAACTCCGCAAGCGCCCGTTCCCGTTGGCTCTGGCTCTTGTTGCCGTGAATGGCCGCGACCAGGATACCGGCCGCCTCGAGGTGGCGTGCCACCTTGTCGGCACCGCGCTTGGTACGCGTAAACACGATCGTGCGCGTGAGCTCGGGATTGCGGAACAGCTCGACGAGCAGCGCGCTCTTCTTCTGCTGCTCGACATGGATGACGCTCTGGCGCACGCGGTCCGCGGTCTTGGCGACAGGCGTCACCTGCACACGCATGGGATCGCGCAGCATCTCGGCAGCAAGAGCGCCGATCTCGCGCGGCATCGTTGCCGAGAAGAACAGGCTCTGCCGGCGCTGGGACGTCTTGCCGAGGATCTTACGGATGGGCTGAATGAAGCCCATGTCGAGCATCTGGTCGGCCTCGTCCAGCACCACGATCTCGGTGCCGGACAGATCGACGTTCCGCTGATCGAGGTGATCGATCAGACGGCCCGGTGTCGCCACCAGAACGTCGACGCCATTCTTCATGGCATTGACCTGGGGGCGGATCGGCATGCCGCCGAACATCACTGCGACCGTCAGGCCAGTGTGCTTGCCGTACGTGCGGAAGCTCGTTGCGATCTGCATCGCCAGTTCGCGCGTCGGCGACAGGATGAGCGCACGTGCGCCACCCCGCAGAGGAGCACGGCGCGAGCCCGCGAGACGATGCAGGATCGGCAAAGCGAACGCCGCCGTTTTGCCGGTGCCGGTCTGAGCGATGCCCATGAGGTCACGCCCGGCCATGACGCCGGGGATGGCCTGGGCCTGAATTGGGGTTGGAGTTGTGTAACCCTCGGCCGAGAGCGCCTTCATCAGCGCTGCGTCCAGTCCGAGATCGGTGAAAGAAGTGGTCGTGGTCGTCGAAGTTGTATCGTTCAAAAGCTGATCTTTCATTTTATCTATGCCGAGCGCGCACGCGAAGGGCCAAGCGTAATGCTGGCCTGACGCGCGAACGCGGAGGTTCTCAAGAGAGCCCCGCGTGGCCTGGGCTATCAAATGGAAGGATGATCAGAAGCGCTCAACAGGAGGATCAGCAAAAAGGCCAGATGGCCGAGACAAGCTGTCCGTTCACGCGGCTGGAGCGCCGATGGCCGCCCGGATTCGCCGAGCGATGCCCGTCATATGGCATACTGCAGTGCAATAAGCAAGCGTGGCGCGAGCCCCCCGCGGCAACGCAAGCCAGCGGCCTGACGACCTAAGGCGTTACTTGCAAGAAATTGCGGTGACCTTCTCCAGCCCCCACCAGGCGTCCATGCGCTCGTAAACCTTCCCTGTCGCCGTGATCTGCTGCCCCACCCGGCACTTTGCTACCGAGGCCTTCGGCACGCCGGTAAGGAATGTCAGGCAGTGATCCGCCGCCGAGTTGTCCAGAGTGACCCACACCGCCTTGGGGTCGTCTTCCTCTGGCTCCATCTCGTCGATTTTGGCCGACAGCGTCATTTTCGCTCCCGCCACCTCCTGCAGTTCCCGGTACCGGCACTCGCGCGCGCCCACTGGGGCAGCGGCACTGCACACCACGATAAGACCAAGGATAAGAGCCCCCACGCGCATGCGATCTTCCCTGAGTTGCATTGGCGGTTCGGCGCCATGAAGGCTTAAGTAGAGGATCAACACAAGCTCCCGACAGGCCCCCAAAGGCAGTCGCAAACAGCTTCTATGGCCCTTCGAATGTTGGAGACAAGCCGCCTGTGGCCGCGCAGCACCAACAACGCCGCCGCCTTCGGATGCCCATGCGACATCGGCACATTGCACAAGGCCTCGGTTGCGGTCTCTAATGGTCCCGCCAACAAGCGTGAGGGACGACATGCGCGCTCCAGCAACGACGATTGCCGCGGCACTGGCGCTGATATTCGCCGGGCTGGTTTCGACCGCCGCCGCCGCCGCACCCATCATCCCCGTCTCGACCACCCCCGACGAGCGTCCGCTGTCTGCCAGAGATGCCGGAGCGCGGTACGGCGAGGCGGCCGGCGCGGTGCTTGTCTGTTATGGCCTGCAGATCACGCCGCGCGTCGCTGACCTTCGCGCTCGCTATCAGGGCGACGCGCTGGCGGAGTTCGACGCTCAGGCCGGCAAGATTCTGCAGGCATGGCGGTCTGTAAAGAGCTGCGAGCGTGCTGATGGCCCCAATGACTGCAAGGTTTCGCAGCAGTGGAGCTGCCGGCAGGCGCTGGAGGAGATCGGCCCTACCGGCAGCGCGGTGCGCGGCCTCGTCGAGCCTAAGAACTGATGCGAACCTGAACGGTTTGCAGGCTCGCGCGTTCTACCCGCATGAGTAGTTTTGCGGGTGATAATATGCGCTGCCTTCTAGTGATCATGACACTGACGTGGACCACCGCACTGTACGCGCAGCAGGCGCCGCGCGATTACAAGGTGGATACGCCTCCGCCGCCGGGACATGTCGTCGAGCCCATGCGCGAAAGACTGCGGTTGGCGCCCAGTCCCCTCCGCGTGGATCGCTCTGGCCAGCTCGGGCTGCCGTCCACCGGGCCAAAGGGGCTCCTGCGCGAATCCAACAACGAGCCGCGCTACGCCCCGTCGAGTGACCGCTAGGAACACAATCCGGAAGGCCAGGGCGGCCGGCGTCCAGGTGGTCCGACTGAGATAGTTGGCGCAGCCTTGTTGTGTGTCGGCTGCGCCAATCTCAAAGCTGGAATTTACCCCGCCGCCATCCGCCGACGCCGCTCGGCGAGACTCAGCGGTGCACTCGGCTGCGCGCGCCGCTCGTGTGGGAATGGCGCACGCTGAAGCGCCGCCGTTGGCGCGGGCTCCTCACTCACGACCTCTTCGCGCAGGTTATTCATCGCCTCGCGCCAGTCGCCAGCGCTGGGAATGTAGTGCGTGGCCTCCACCTCGATGTCTGGCCGCGCCGTCACCGCCGCACGGGGCACCTGGAACATGCCGATGCTCGACGCGAGCCCCTGGAGTTCACCGAGGATCGCCGTGCGCCGCACCTCGTGCTCGCTCGCAATCGTTTGCACATCCGCCAGGAGTTGCTCATCGAGACGCGCCAGCGCTTCAGCCAGTGCCTTGACGAGTGCCTCCTCGTGCGACGCTGTCTCGGCGACTCGCATGTGCATTTCTTCGAGTTGCTGTAGCAGACCCCTCATTATAGCCCCCTCGTTGCTTCAGCCGAATCAGAACGTTCCCTCATTTGGCCATCGCATCGGGCCGGAAATGAGATGCAACGAGTTGGTGATGCTTAGAGAAAGTCGGAGCCAAAGCTCAGTAGCGCGCGCCGTCGGGCAAACGTCGGAATTCGTCCCAGACCTTGACTGCGTCCGGCCGCATCATCTGCTGCATGACAACCCGCCGCTCCCCGTAGGCAACGGTGAGATCGTGCGCGATGTTCGCATCGTCGAAGATGTCGGCGTAGTCGGCGTAGGATGCCGCGTAGAAGATCTTGCCCACTCTCGCCCAATACGCCGCTGCGTAGCACATCGGGCACGGCTCACAGCTCGAGTAGATCACAGCCCCGGCGAGGTGCGGACTGCCCACTTTGCGGCACGCTGCGCGCACCGCGTTGACCTCCGCGTGCGCGGTCGGATCGTTGTCCGTGAGCACGCTGTTGCCTGCCACCGACAGAATCTCGCCCGCAATCACGACAACGGCGCCAAACGGCCCTCCCGTCTTGTTGATCACGCCCGCCTCGCGCATGTGGCGCAGCGCGATCGCCATGAAGGCGCGGTCATCGTCCGTCACTTGGGTCAAGGCACCAGCTCGCTCTCTGCACGCATCTCGGACTGGCATTAAAAACGCGCCGAGTGAATGCCCGGTGCCGTCCCAATCCTGCGCGTGCACTATGCACACGATGATGCTTAACCTCTCCCTTGAGCAAGGATTAGGAAGAGATAGAGGCACGCCTCCCGGGGAGCGTTGAGCAGGGTCGGGCTTGCACGGCCCTAGGACACCGTCAGCGCCGCCCCCGCCTGTCGGGCCTGAGATAGAAGCCGCTCTTTCTTCTCAGCGGCAACGCGCACCTCAATGCGCAGCTCCCCGCTGGGCAGAGATTCCCGCTCCAGCACTTCCGCTTCCTCATAGAGCCAGTTGACGAGCCGCCCACCGTCGGCCGGGATCAGCAGCTCCAACACCACGTCGCCGCGACCGAGCCGCTTGTCTATCTCAGACAGCAATCCATCGACACCTTCGCCGGAGACCGCCGACACCAGCACTGGTGCGCGCTCGGCAAAGCGCGCCGCGCTGATTGCCTCCTCCCGCGTGACGGACGCCAACAGGTCGATCTTGTTCCAGACCTCGAGAATAGGCGCCTCTGCCGCCAGCGTATCGATGCCGAGATCGCGCAGCACGGCTTCTACGTCGCGCGCCTGGTTGTCCGTCTCATCGTGGGCGATGTCGCGCACGTGCAGGATCAGGTCGGCCTCGATGACCTCCTCCAGCGTCGCGCGGAAGGCGGCAACCAGCATCGTCGGCAGGTCGGAGATGAATCCCACCGTGTCGGAAAGGATGATCCTGCGCCCGCTCTTCAGACGCACCTCGCGCATCGTCGGATCGAGAGTCGCGAACAACTGATGCTTGGCGAAAACATCGGCCCCTGTAATGCGGTTGAACAGCGTCGACTTGCCAGCGTTCGTGTAGCCGACGATGGCAACCACGGGATACGGCACGCGCCGCCGGCCCTGGCGGTGCAGCTCGCGCGTACGGACCACGACCTCAAGCTCCTTGCGGATGGCCATGATGCGCTCGTCGATCATGCGACGGTCGAGCTCGATCTGCGCCTCACCCGGACCGCCCAGGAAGCCGTAGCCGCCGCGCTGGCGCTCCAAGTGGGTCCACGTCCTGACGAGACGGCTCTTCTGATAGGAGAGGTGCGCCAGCTCGACTTGCAGCCGGCCTTCCTTGGTGCGCGCGCGTCGC
The DNA here is from genome assembly GCA_964493785.1 of uncultured Hyphomicrobium sp. Taxonomy (GTDB): domain Bacteria; phylum Pseudomonadota; class Alphaproteobacteria; order Rhizobiales; family Hyphomicrobiaceae; genus Hyphomicrobium_A. The sequence continues at coordinate 30,350 of CAZBPM010000013.1, forward strand.
CCGAAGATCTCAAGGATGAGCCCGGTGCGGTCGAGAACCTTGGTGTTCCAGGCCTTCTCGAGATTGCGCTGCTGAATCGGTGAGACGGGATGGTCGATGATGACCAGCTCGATCTCTTTCTCCGCCACCAGCGCCTTGAGGGTTTCGACCTTTCCCTTGCCGAACAAAGTGCCTGGCCGCGGATTGGCGAGCGGAACGAGCAGGCTCTCCCTGACGTCGAGGTCGATAGCCTCGGCCAGCCCCTTGGCTTCCTGCAGTCTGTCGTGAGGAGAATGCAGCGGCGCTGTCCGCCCGCCGCCTGCGGATTGCTCGCCCGCCGGACGCGGCGGGCGCTTCAAGTCGGGCACCAGCACGAGAGCGCGCGCACAAACAGCACGCTCTTCGCCGGTGACGTTCTCTGCAATGTCTACGCGTTCGTCGATCGCTGCCGCCCGAGATTAGGCCTCGGTCGTCTCGGTCTCCATAAGGTGGACCGGCTGGCCGGGCATGATGGTCGATATCGCATGCTTATACACGAGCTGCGAATGACCGTCCCGCCGTAACAGCACACAGAAATTGTCGAACCAGCTTACGATCCCTTGCAGCTTGACGCCATTGATCAAGAAGATAGTCAGCGGCGTCTTGTTCTTGCGCACGTGGTTCAGGAATGTGTCCTGAAGGTTTTGGACTCTATCTGCGCCCATTTTTTTTATCCGCCTGTTCTTAGGTCCGCTGGTGGTGGTGAACCGCTCCGGTGAGCGGTACGCCGTAATATAATAACATTATGCCGCACTGCACACTAAAAGGTATACCAACTCCGTAATCAAAAAGAAGCTGCTTCAGACGCTCGAAATGGCGGCAAAGTGGTGAAATTTCTGGCGCAACCGATTGACTGCCGGCCCTGGTTTACCCTCACCGATCGGGCGTCCGTCGATGCGGACGACCGGCATCACGGTCTGCGTCGCCGACGTGATGAAAGCCTCCCGGGCGGCGTACGCCTCTGCCAATGCGAACGGTCGTTCGACGAGGCGTAGATTTTCCTCCCTCAGGGCGTCGATCAGCGTAGCCCGTGTGACACCTGGCAGGATATCGGCGCCCAATTGCCGGGTGATGACACTGCCCGCAGCATCGACGATCCAGGCGTTGCTGGATCCGCCCTCCGTCACGTGCCCGTCCCCGTCGACGAACCAGACCTCCCGAGCGCCTTCCTTGCGCGCCGCCTCCTTCGCAAGGCAGGCCGGCAGCAGCATCACCGTCTTGATGTCGGACCGCTTCCAGCGAATGTCGGGCATCGACTTGACCGCGATGCCGACCTCGGCTCGACCGTCGATCGCGGCCGGCGAGGCAGGCCGGGCAAGGCACACCACCGTCGGGGGCAGGTCGGCGTCTGGAAACAGGAATTCGCGCGGTGCCGCGCCCCGGCTCACCTGCAGATAGACGAGCCCGTCCCGCACGCGGTTGCGGCGCACGACTTGGCGCATGACGAAGCCGAGCGCAGCCGCGCTCATCGGCTTGCGGATTTTGAGCTCGCCCAGCGAGCGCTCCAGCCGCGCCATGTGCCGTGCCTCGTCGACGAGACGGCCGCCCCGCACCTCGCACACCTCGTAGATGGCGTCGGCGAACTGGAAACCGCGATCCTCCACGTGAACGGCGGCTTGCGAATACGGCAGGTAGCGGCCGTTGACATAGACGATGCGGGTCATTGGCTATCCGTCATGCCTGACGCACTTCCAGGCCGCGATGCTCGGAGGACACTCCAAGGGCTCTCAGCTTGCGGTGCAGCGCCGAGCGCTCCATGCCCACGAACTCCGCCGTACGCGAGATGTTGCCGCCAAAGCGGTTGATCTGCGCCAGCAGGTATTCGCGCTCGAAAATTTCGCGCGCCTCGCGCAACGGCAGCGACATCAGGTGCTCGGCCCCGCCGTTGACCGGCAGCGGCACGTTCGAGCCGATCTCCTCCGGCAGCATCTCCGCGGTGATCACCGTCGATGGATCGCCGCCGGCAAGGATCATCAGCCGCTCGATGTTGTTGCGAAGTTCGCGAACGTTGCCCGGCCAGTCGTGTGCCTGCAGCACCGCGATCGCGTCTTCGCCGATACGGCGCGGCGCAAGGCCCGACGCGCTCGAAAGCTGCCCGACGAAATACTGGATGAGATCGGGAATGTCCTCGCGCCGCTCGGCGAGCCCTGGAACGCGCAGCGGCACCACGTTGAGACGATGATAGAGATCCTCGCGGAACCTGCCCTCGGCGATCTCACGCTCGAGGTCGCGGCTCGTCGAGGAGATGATGCGCACGTCGACGGCGACCTTCTGGCTACCGCCGAGGCGAAGGAACTTCTGCTCGACCAGAACGCGCAGGACCTTGCCTTGGGTCTCCATCGGCATGTCCGCCACTTCGTCGATATAGAGGGTGCCTCCGTGCGACTCTTCGAGAGCACCGACTTTGCGCGGCCCCCCGCCGGTGCGATCCTCCGTGCCGAACAGCTCCTCCTCGACACGATCGGGCGCCATCGCGGCCGCATTCAGCACCACGAACGGACCATCGGCACGCGCCGACTTTACATGGATGACGCGCGCGGCGAGCTCCTTGCCGGAACCAGACGAGCCGCGGATCAGGATGCGGCTGTTCGTCGGCGCGACGCGATCAAGCGCGTTGCGGAGCTGATTGATCGCGGGCGACTTGCCGACCATGTCGGCCGAGAATGTCGAGCGCTCGCGCAATTCCTTCACCTCGCGCTTCAACTGCGAGGCTTCGAGCGCGCGCAGCGTGACGAGGATCAGCCGGTCCGCCTTGAACGGCTTCTCGATGTAATCGTAGGCGCCGCGCTTGATCGCCGTGACCGCCGTTTCGATGTTGCCGTGGCCGGAGATGATCACCACCGGCAGGTCGGGATACGTGCGCTTGATGTAGGACAGCACCTCGAGGCCGTCGAGCCGGCTGCCCTGCAGCCAGATGTCGAGGATCACCAGATGTGGCCGGCGCTCCTCGATCGCCTTCAGTGCCTCGTCGCTGTCGCGGGCGAGGCGCGCGTTATGCCCCTCGTCCTCGAGGATGCCGGCGACAAGGTCTCGGATATCGGCTTCGTCGTCGACGATCAGGATGTCTGCAGCCATCTTTCAAAACTCCTTAGGTCGATATCCCTGGCCCTAATGGGCCGCGGCTTGTTCGGTTGACGAAAGAGGACCGGCGGCGCGCGCCGATCCGTGCCCGTAGACGAGCGGCAAGGTGATACGCACGAGAGCCCCATGCGCCCGGCCCTCGGCTGGGGGAGCGTCCTCCAGGGCGAGCGTGCCGCCGTGCTGCTCGGTGATCTTGTGCACCATGGCAAGGCCGAGGCCCGTGCCCTTGTGTCCTTTGGTCGTGACGTACGGCTCCAGGAGGCGCGCACGGTTCTGCTTCGGCAGACCGATCCCGTTGTCGATCACCTCGATGGTGACGCGGTCGGCCTGCGGCGTGATGGTCGTCTCGACACGGCCCTTCCAGTCGGGGTCTTCCTGGATCGCCGTCTCTCGCGCCGATTCCACGGCCTCGCTCGCGTTCTTGACCAGGTTGGTGATCGCCCGCGTGATGAGTCGTCGGTCGATCGACATCATCAGCGGCTTGTCGGGAATGTTGAGCTCGTAATCGATCTCCGGGTGCCCTTCGCGGAACAGCACCACTGGCTCCTGCACGGCATGCCGCAGATCACTCGGCGCCATCTCCGGCTTCGGCATGCGTGCGAACTCGGCGAACTCGTCGACCATCGTCTTGAGGTCTGTGACCTGCCGCTCGATGGTCATCGTCAGGCGGTCGAATGTCTCGCGGTCGTGCGTGATGTTCTTGGCGTACTTGCGCCGCAGCCGCTCGGCCGCAAGTTGTATCGGCGTGAGCGGGTTCTTGATCTCATGCGCGATGCGCCGCGCCACGTCCGCCCACGCAGCCGTCCGCTGCGCCACGACGAGATCGGTCACGTCGTCGAACGTCACGACCGAGCCCACGTCTCCGCCGCTGGACCGCTCGCGCGTCACCATCACCGCGAAGGTGCGCTCCTCGCCACCGACGTCGAGCGTGACTTCGATCTGCGAACGATGCTTCAGCGTCAGTTCGTCCTGCTCGTCGAGCACCGGCCCGAACGCCGGAATGGCCTCGCGCATCTTCTTGCCGACGATGTCGGACTCGGCGATGCCGAGCAGCTTGCTGCCGGAGCGGCTGACGAGTGTGATCCTGTCCTGGCTGTCGAGGCCAACAACGCCGGCCGACACACCCGACAGCACCGCCTCCATGAAGTGCCGGCGCTCCATCAGCTGCTCGTTGGCGGTCACCAACGCATCATGCTGGCTCTTCAGTTCGCGCGTCATCGTGTTGAACGTCTGAGAAAGCCGGCGCATGTCGCCCTCGCCGCGCTTCTCCGGCAACTCGATGTCGAGATTACCGGTCGAGACTTCCTGCGCCGCTCCGATGAGGCGGCGGATCGGCGCGACGAAGCGCCCCGCGAACCACATGCCGACCCAGATGGCGGCAAGCACGGCCGTCATCGAAATCATCAGATACATCAGGCCGTGCGCAACTTTGAGCCCGCCGCGCGCCTTGCGCAGCCTGTTGAACTCGTCGACGTTCTGCGCGGTGAGCCGCAGGTGCTCGGTGACCTGCGGGCTGACCGCACGCGTCACGTAGAGATACATCCCGGGAAAACGTTCGAGCTTGGTGACGGCACCAACGCGGTAGCTACGCGTGCTCGGCATCAGCAGCGCAACCTGTCCTCGATCGGCATCGACGATCGCGCCGGGCGGCGGACTTACGTACGGCAGCCGGTTGTCGGCACTGGTCTCTATTACCGGCTGCCCCTCTTTGTTGATGAGGTACGCCGCCGGCAGATCACGGAGCCCCGCCTGCACCATGACGAGACGCTGCAGCCGCGCCGGATCGCCTGCGATCGAGCCGGCAGCCATGTCGAGGTCGCGCGCCATGTTGACGATGTCCGTGCGGATCACCTGGCCGTGCTCGTCCAGATAAGCGTTGGCAACGTTCCGCGAGGACAGCACGATTGCCCGCGTACTCGTTGCGAACCAACCGTCCAGCGACCGCGCGAACGTGATCGTTGCGCCGATCGCCAGCAGCAGCGTTGGCAAGGCCGCGATGATCGAAAACAGCCCCACGATACGGATGTGCAGCCGGGCGCCCGGTGTCCGGTCCCTCCAGGCTCGAGCCAGCCCGATACCCTGCCACGCCAACAGCGCGATCATCGCCACGATCAGCGCCAGGTTGATCGCCAGCGCCGAAAGCACCACCTCGTTGCGCGGAGTGATCGGCGTCAGCCCGGTCAGGATCAGGTAGGTCGCGAAAGCCGAGACGAGCGACAGCAGAACCAGGCAGAGCCCGATCCAAAAAGCCCTGTCGCCAGGATTGAGGGCCGACCGCCCTTCTTCCAGGTTATGGCCTCGCTGAGGTGCTACGAGCACTGCGGGCATCAATACGCTTTCGATGTTGGCCGGGGGAGGCCAGATTTCAGGAGCCGCCTCGATCGGGCGACGCCAGACAACAGCAACAGACTGTGACATTTTCGCGACGTGGCCAATAGGTAACGCCGCCCCTCCCAGCGCGCAAGGCCGGCGGATTAACAGCCTGAAATTTCAAGGGGACAATGGGCCGCGGCTAGGCTTGCGGGGTTCTGAAAACCCGGATGTCCAACGCCCGTATGCGTGACCGCAATGTGTTGCGGTTCAATCCCAACAGCTCTGCCGCCCGGATCTGGTTGCCACGCGTCGCCGCCAGCGCGGCCGTCAGCAGCGGCAGCTCCACCTGACGGATGACCCGGTCGTACAGTCCCGGAGGCGGCAACTCCTTTCCGAAACCGGAGAAATAGCCCGCCAGATAGCGCTCGACCTGCTCGCTGAGATCCTTGGCGTCACCGCCGCCGATGTCCGACAACTTCTCGGGCATCGCCTCGACCAACTCCTGCTCGATGATCTGAGCCGTGAGCGTGTCCTGCGTGTAGAGCGCGGCGAGCCGTCGAACGAAGTTCTCCAATTCGCGCACGTTGCCCGGCCAGGGATGCGTCTTGAGACGGTCGATCGCCGCCGCCTCGATGGATTTCTGTCCGAGCCCCTCGCGCGCCGCCTGCCGCAGGAAGTGCCGTACGAGATCGCCCACGTCCTCCAGGCGCTCGCGCAGAGGCGGGATCCGGATCGGCACCACGTTGAGACGGTAATAGAGGTCCTCGCGGAACAGCCCCTGCGTGATCTGGGATTTGAGATCGCGGTGCGTAGCGGCGATGATGCGTACGTTGGTCTTGATCGGCGTACGCCCACCGACAGTGGTGTATTCGCCCTCCTGCAGCACGCGCAAAAGTCGCGTCTGCGCATCGAGCGGCATGTCGCCGATCTCGTCGAGGAACAGTGTGCCGCCCTCGGCCTGTTCGAAGCGCCCCTGCGTCCGCGTCTGCGCGCCGGTGAAGGCGCCCTTCTCGTGACCGAACAGCTCGCTCTCCACCAGCTCGCGCGGGATCGCGGCCATGTTGATGGCAACGAATGGACCCTGCCGGCGCCGGCCATAATCGTGCAGCACCCGAGCCACCAGCTCCTTGCCGGTGCCGCTCTCGCCGTTGATCATCACCGTGAGGTCGGTCTGCGTCAGGCGGGCCAGTACCCGATAGATCTCCTGCATCGCAGGCGAGCGGCCGATGAGCGGAAGCTCCTCGTTCTCGATCTCCTGCGGCGGACGCTGCAGGCGCCGGCCGGGCTGCGTCAGCGCACGCCCCACTACCGCCACGACCTCGTTGAGATCGAACGGCTTGGGCAGATACTCGTATGCGCCCTTCTCGGCCGCCGTCAGCGCCGTCATCAGTGTATTCTGAGCGCTCATCACGATGATCGGCAGGTCCGGCCTGATCTTCTTGATGCGCGGAATGAGGTCGAATGCGTTCTCGTCAGGCATCACCACGTCGGTGAGCACCACATCCCCTTCGCCCTGGCTCACCCAGCGCCATAGCGTGGTGGCGTTGCCGGTCGCCCGCGGCGCATATCCGGCGCGAGCCAACGCCTGATTCAGCACCGTGCGTATCGCGGTATCGTCATCAGCAATGAGAACGGTGCCACGGGCCATAACTTACCTCTGCGTAGAATTCGGGGTGGAAGGACGGTCCTGCATCGGCAGCAGGACGCGGAAGACGGTGCGCTTGGGCTCACTGTCGAGCTCGATGATCCCCCCGTGGTCGTTGATTATCTTGGCGACGAGGGCGAGCCCGAGGCCAGTGCCATACGGCTTTGTCGTGACGAACGGATCGAACAGATGCTCTTTGAGGTGCTCTGGGACGCCTGCGCCGTTGTCCTCGATCTGGATCTGCAGCGGCAGGCTTATGCGTGAATCCGAACCCTGCACCGAAAGGCGCACGCCGGGACGGAACGATGTCTGGATGATGATGCGGCCCTGGGCCTTGTTGTCGCCGATCGCCTCGACCGCATTCTTCACGAGGTTGAGGATCGCCTGCACCAGCTTGTCGCGATTGCCGGCAACTGGCGGCAGCGATGGGTCATAGTCCTCGATGAAGCGGATGCCGCGACCGAACCCGGATTCGCACAGACGGCGCACGTGATCCAGCACGTCGTGGATGTTGACCGGCTCCTTTATCAGCGGCCGCTCGTCGCCGAACACTTCCATCCGGTCGACGAGATTGCGGATGCGGTCCGTCTCCGAGCAGATGAGCTGCGACAGCGAGCGATCGGCATCGGACAGGTTCTGCTCGAGAAGCTGTGCTGCTCCGCGAATGCCCGACAACGGATTCTTGATCTCGTGCGCCAGAACGGAGGCGAGCCCCGAAACCGACCTTGCGGCGGCGCGATGGGTGAGCTGCCGCTCGATCATCTGCGCCATGTTACGCTGCTGGAGCATCAGCACGACATCGCTGGGATGCTCGGGCATGGGGCCGCCGTAGACGTCAACGAGCTTCGGGGTCTGGAACTTCGGACCCTGCACCTCGATGCCGTATTCGTTCACCGTCGCGCCTGAGTTGCGCACCTGATCGACCAGCGCCAGCAACGGGCACCCGAACGCCACGACATCGTCGAGCCTGATCCGCTTCAGCAGCGCCACGCCGCTCGACAGGAACGCCTCCGCGGCGGAGTTCGCGTAGATGATCCTGTTGTCGTCGCCGAGCACGATGATCGGATGCGGAAGGGCAGCCAGGAGAAGATCATGCTCAACCGGACGCCGGCTGGGCTGAGGTGTCCTTGCGGCAGCGGAAGCTCTGGTCACGCGGCGGCCTCCAATGTCTCATCGTAAAACTGGGACAACCCGCTGAGCACGCGCGCGGGGCTCTCCTCTGTGCAAAGCTGGCGCCGCCACGACTTCACCGCATCGACCGCGCGGCCGCTGCTCTCGAGGTACCAGCCGATATGCTTGCGCGCGTTCCGCAGCCCGAGGTGTTCGCCATAGTGGCGCAGCATCTCCTCGACATGACCGCGCGCGATCCGCGCCTGCTCTGTCAGCGAGGGAGGTGCATCGAAGCTCTTGTCACCGGCAAGATATGCGGCGACCCGGCCGGGCAACCACGGTGCGCCATAGGCGCCGCGCCCAATCATCACGCCCGCAGCGCCCGAAGCCTTGAGCGCCGACTCTGCATCTGCTGCGCAGGTGATGTCGCCATTGACGACCACCGGGATGGAAACGACTTTCGCAACCTCGTGCACCGCGCTCCAGTCGGCGCTGCCCTTGAAGAACTGGCAGCGCGTTCGCCCGTGCACGGTGATCATTTGAATTCCGGCAGCTTCGGCCCGCCGCGCCAGCTCAGCCGCGTTGCGGCTCCTGTCATCCCATCCGAGCCGCATCTTCAGTGTCACCGGAACGTTCACCGCCCCGACCACGGCCTCGACCAGCGTGGCGGCGTGATCGAGGTCGCGCATCAGCGCGCTCCCGGAGAGCTTCCCCGTGACTTCCCGCGCGGGGCAGCCCATGTTGATATCGACGATGTCGGCGCCCATGCCCTCGACGGCCCGCGCGCCCTCCGCCATCCACCGGGCCTCGCGACCCACCAGCTGAACGGCGAACGGCTGCAGCTCGCGCCCCTCCGCCCGGCGCACCACATCCGCGCGCCCGCGCACGATTTCCTCGCTCGCCACCATCTCCGACACGACCAGCCCGGCGCCAAGCTCGTGCGCCAGCGTCCGGAACGGAAGATCCGAAACGCCCGTCATCGGTGCAAGGATGGCCCGGTTTGCGAGTGTGTGACGACCGATCTTGAGGCCGCCGTTGATCGACGTCATGCCGCTTGCTCAGGATTTAGGCAGATGACACATGTGCCCTTCATTTGTGCAGAATAGGGGCTGCCATACCATTTCGCAAGCGCGAACAAGTCCATCCACAATTGCCCTCGACGCCCGTTGTGGCTAAGCAGGCCGGGGTTTCGCGGCGGTTTTGCAGCAGGTGCGACAATGGCGACGACGGCAGCTGTGATCGTGGCCGCAGGCCGAGGGATACGCGCCCGATCCGCAGGCCAAGTGCCCAAGCAGTACCTGCCGCTGGCCGGCATGCCCGTTCTGGCCCACTCTATCCGCCTATTGGCCGGACACCCGGGCGTAAATCTCACCATTGTTGTATTAAACCCAGAAGACGCAGAGCTTTATGCTTCCGCGGCCGCCCCTTTCGCCGCGCACCCTCCGCAACCGGTCCCGGGGGGCGCTACCCGCCAGGAGTCGGTCCTCGCCGGCCTCGAGGCCCTTGCCAGCGACCCGCCTGACCATGTGCTTATCCATGACGCGGCGCGACCGTTCCTCACCGCCGATCTCGTGACCAGGCTCATCGGCGCCCTCACAAACCACCCCGGCGCCATCGCCGCCGAGCCCGTCAGCGACACACTGAAGCAGGCCGGTACCGACGGCGCCATCGTCCGCACCATCGACCGTGCCGGACTCTGGCGAGCCCAGACTCCCCAGGCTTTTCGCTATGCCGACATCCTCCAGGCCCATCGCAAGGCCGCAGCCGCCGGTCGCTCCGACTTCACGGACGATGCTGCGATCGCGGAGTGGGCCGGCCTCGAAGTGCAACTCATTCCAAGCCTGGGCAACAACATGAAGCTGACCACGCCTGACGATCTCCAGCTGGCTGAGCGCTTGCTGGCATACTCCGTACGCGCTTTCGAGCCGCGCATCGGAACCGGCTTCGACGTCCACCGCTTCGTCGAGGGCGATCACGTCTGGCTGTGCGGCGTGAAGATTGCGCACACGCAACGCCTCGAGGGTCACTCGGATGCCGACGTTGGATTGCATGCCCTGACAGACGCACTGCTGGGCGCTATCGGCGACGGTGACATCGGCCAACACTTTCCGCCGAGCGACGAGCGCTGGCGCGGCGCTGCTTCGCACATCTTCCTCGCCGACGCGGCTAGGCGCGTGAAAAACCTGGGCGGTCGCATATCAAATGTCGACGTTACCTTCCTGTGCGAAGCGCCCAAGATCGGCCCCCATCGAGATGCGATGCGCGCTGCCGTCGGCGGCATCCTCCACATTGACGCCTCACGCATCGGCATCAAGGCGACGACGATGGAAAAGCTCGGCTTCATAGGTCGCGGCGAGGGCATCGCGGCGATGGCGAGCGCGACCGTGCTGCTGCCGGCCCCAGCACTCTAGCTTCGAGTTGCTCACACATTTGACCCCTGCGACAGAATCGCGGCATCAACACCGCGAGGTGGTTGTATGACCACGAGCCTTCGGGGGGCCGACATGAACCTGATGACCAATACGTTGGAACGCAAGCCGGTCGAAACGGCGAGCATTGCCGACATTGCCGAGACGACGTCAAGCGCCTGCATTGCGACGCGCGTCCGCCAGCTGTCGCGCATCGTCACGCGCGTCTACGACGATGCCATGCGCCCGCTTGGCATCACCGCCAGCCAGTACACGCTGCTCGCGCAGCTTGCACAGCGCGACGCGATCACCGCCGTCGAGATCGGTCACGAGCTCGACATCGAGAAGTCCACGCTCTCGCGCAACCTCAAGCGGCTGCTCGCGCTGGGCCACATCAACATGGACCCGCCCGCAGGCCGCCGCGGCAGAGGTCTCCACCTGACCCCCAAAGGCCAGGCCATCCTCAAGGACGCCTTCCCCGTCTGGCAGGACGCCCAGAAGCGCGCTTTTTCGGTCATGGGTGCCGAAAGCCGCAACACTCTGGATCATCTCCTGTCCCAGGCTGAAAAGCTCGTTGCCGCCTGAGCACAGCCGCGCGGTTTGACCGCGAAGCCTGCTGACCCACATATTGAAGGGGCGCCCTCGGCGCCCCTTTTCCATTTGCGAAGAAGCTCAACAGCGAAGCCATGGGCACGCTCTTCCCCGACGACCTCTATGCCGCGGCAAAGGCGCTGCTCGATGAGCTGCAGCGCCATGCGCTTCTCATCGTCACGGCCGAGAGCTGCACCGGCGGTCTCGTGGCGGCCCTGCTCACCGAAATCCCGGGGTCTTCAGGCATGGTCGAGCGCGGCCTCGTCACCTATTCGAATGCCGCCAAAACTGAGCTGCTCGGTGTCCCCGCCGAACTGATCACCCGCCACGGCGCCGTCAGCGAGCAAGTCGCGCGCGCCATGGCCGAGGGCGCTCTGGCAAGGACCCCGGCACACATCGCAATCTCAATCACGGGCATAGCCGGGCCTGACGGCGGATCGACCGAAAAGCCGGTTGGGCTCGTCTACCTTGGCGTTGCCGCGCGCGGCGAGGCGACGCGCGTGCGCGAATGCCGCTTCGGCACTATTGGCCGCCGCGAGGTACGCTTGGAGAGTGTACGCGCAGCCATGGATCTCGTGGCGAGTGCGATCAAGCCGGGGTTGTCCCATGATTAGACCGCTCGCCACCTGCCTGCTTCTCGCCGCCGCGCTCCTGCCGGAACCGTCGGCGGCGGGCGACATCAGCGTCCGCGACCTCACCACCAGGTTGTTTCACGCCGAGCGCAGCAAGCCGCTGCAGTTCAGCGGCCTCGACCTGCGCGAGCTGGATCTCAGCGGGCTGGATTTCAAAGGCTCGATAGTCACCGGCAGCAACCTGTTCGGCGCCGACCTGAGCCGCGCCGACCTCTCACACGCAAACCTCAAGGGCTCGCGCCTCGACCGCACCACGATCATCGGCACGCGCTTCGACGGCGCCGACCTTACCGACACCAGCTTGCTGCGTCCTTCGACGTTCTCGACACTGGCGGCGCCGCGGAGCGAAGGCGCCAGCTTCTCCGGTGCCAATCTCACCCGCGCACGCATCTTCGGCCGCTTCAGTCGCATGAACTTCCAAGGCGCCAGGATGGCCGGCGCTACGCTGGCACCATTCAACAAGACCGGCTTCATAGAGCACATTTGGCGCACCGAGCTCTCCGGCGCCGACCTGTCCGGTGCCGACTTGACCGACGCCAATCTCACTTACGTGCTGCTCACGTTCGCCAACCTTCGCGGCGCCGACCTGTCAGGCGCGGTGCTGCACAAGGCCGACCTGTCGCGTGCTGACCTCACCGGAGCAGACCTCACCGGTGCCGATTTCAGCGAGGCCGACCTTGACGGGGCGATCCTGACGGACGCACGCGGCCTCAACACCGCACTGGGCCTCGCAACGGCACGTAACGTCGAGCGCGCCCTGCGTTAGTTTCTCTGCCTAGCTTACCGAAGGCGTCGGTGTCTGCGGTCGCGGACCATAGACGAGCCTGGCGCGCGCCTCGAAGGCGTCCGTATACTTGCGGACGGCCTTGTCGAATACCGCGCCCATGAGCATCGACAGCATGCGCGATGAGAACGCGTAGTCGATGTGGAAATGCACCTCGCATCCGCCCGCCACATCGCGAAACCGCCAGTTATTGGCCAGCCGCGCAAACGGACCGTCGATCTTTTGCACTTCGATCTCGCGACGCTCCGGGCGCAGCGTCACCCGGCTGGTGAACCGCTCGCGGATCGCGTGATAGCCGACGCTCATGATCGCCGTCAGCGTCGTATGCGTACTGCCGACCTCCCGATGCGTGACGCGCAACTCCTCGCACAACGGCACGAACTCCGGATAGCGCTCAACGTCCGCCACCACGGCGAACATCTCATCGGCCGTGAACGGCATCCGGCGCGTGGTCTCGAAGGTGGGCAATAGGAAGCTCCGTGACCGCTCTGCTCAGACGTTGCGCGCCAGCCGCTGCGCCTTGAGCTTCGCGAAATCGTCCCCCGCGTGATACGACGAGCGCGTGAACGGGCTCGACGCTACGAGCGCAAATCCCTTGGCGACGCCGATCTGCCGCAGCGCCTCGAACTCGGCCGGCGGCACGAAACGCTCGACTGCCGCGTGCTTCGGGCTCGGCTGAAGGTACTGGCCGATGGTGAGGAAATCGACGCCGGCTGAACGCATGTCGTCCATCACCTGCATGACCTCCTCACGCGTCTCCCCGAGGCCAACCATGATGCCCGACTTGGTGAAGACGCGGCCGTCGATCTCCTTCGCCCTCTGCAACTGGCGCAGCGAGTGGAAGTATCGCGCACCGGGCCGGATCGACAGATAGAGCCGCGGCACTGTCTCGAGGTTATGGTTGAATACATCGGGGCCTGCCGACAGCACCGTTTCGAGAGCACCCGGCTTGCGCAGAAAGTCCGGCGTCAGCACCTCGATGGTCGTGCTGGGCGACTTCTCGCGCAACGCGGTGATCACGCGCGCGAAGTGCTGGGCGCCGCCATCCGCGAGATCGTCCCGGTCGACCGACGTCACCACGATATGCGTCAGCCCCAGCTCTCCCGCGGCCATGGCAACCCGGCGCGGCTCGTCGGGATCGAGCGGCCCTGGCATTCCCGTGCGCACGTTGCAGAACGCACAGGCCCGCGTGCACGTGTCGCCCATGACCATGAAGGTCGCGTGCCGCTTCGACCAGCATTCGCCAATGTTCGGGCAGCCAGCCTCTTCACATACCGTGGTCAGCCGATGTTCGCGCACCACGCGGACGGTTTCGGCCAGCACCGGACCGCCCGCGGCACGCACGCGGATCCACGCCGGCCGTGTCGGACGCGGCGCGCCCGAGGCAGGCTGCTGCTGCGATTGAAGATCGGTGACGCTGTGGGTACTCAACGGCTTGTTCCTGCCAGTAGCTTCGACGGCCTATTCTAGCGGCCCGGAGGCGGCAGGCAAACCGCCCCCAGCCGCGCTACCTGCCGACGATACGCCCGATGATAATGACCAGCAGGGCCCCGACCGTTGACACGAGGATCAGGTGGGCCCACGGCCAGTCATAGAGGAATGGCAGCTTCAGCAGCCCCGCCTGCACCAGCGCACCCCCGACGAACGCCCCCAGAATACCGACGAAAATGTCCCGGATGATACCGCCTCGGCCGCCCAGAAGCACAGAGGCAAGCCAGCCCGCGACGAGGCCGTTGACCGCCATGACGATCCACGGCGCATAGCTTGAGTAGTCGTCCATTGGCGGTTTCCCCTATCGATGCTTCTTATGGCGCTCAAGCGATGATGCGCGCGATTATGACGACGATGACGGCCCCGGCCGTCGCGGTGGCGACTTCCGATACGAACTTGTTCCTGATCCCAAGATCGATCTTCAGGGCTTCGAAGAGATAGCCGCCGACGAACGCGCCGACGATCCCTATCAGCAGATAGCGCAGTAGCCCCCCTCCGCCGCCGATGAGGATCGAAGCGAGGAACCCCGCAACGATGCCGACCACCGCGAAGACCAGAAGCGATCGTGAATCAGTGCTCATGTCTTGGTTCCCGTTCCTGCCCTGTTGCTAGCTGCCCGCCTTGGCCGGTGCCTTGCCCGGCGGAGGGATGTGCAGAGCCTTGCCATAGGCGGCCAGCACGCTTTCGCCCATCATCTCCGAAAGGGTCGGATGTGGGAAGACGGTGCGCATCAGGTCCTCCTCGGTCGCCTCGAGCTGCATGGCGATCACGAAGCCCTGGATCAACTCCGTCACCTCGGCGCCAATCATGTGCGCACCGATCAGCTCCCCCGAGCCGGCATCGAAAATCGTCTTCACCAGGCCCTCACGTTCGCCCAGGGCGAGTGCCTTGCCGTTCGCACGGAACGGAAAGCGACCCACCCGGATGTGCCGCCCAGCCGCCTTGGCGCGGGCCTCAGTAAGGCCGACGGACGCAATCTGCGGCCGGCTGTACGTGCAGCCGGGAACCCGAAGCTTGTCGAGGCCGTGCACTGACAGCCCCTTGATCGCCTCTACGCAGATGACGCCTTCGTGCTCCGCCTTGTGCGCCAGCATGGGGGCCCCCGCGACATCCCCAATCGCGTAGATGCCTGCTACATTCGTGCGACCGACCTCGTCGGCGGCGATCAGCCCCTTATCGAGCTTCACGCCCAGTTCTTCCAGCCCCAGCCCGTCAACGTTGCCGACGACGCCCACGGCCGAGATCAGCCGCTCCGCCGTCACCTCCTCGCGCTTGCCGTCTGCCAACACGATGCTCGCCGATACGTGGTCCTTGCCACGCTTCACGTCTGTGACCTTGGCACTCGTCACGATTCGAATGCCATCCTTCTCGAACGCCTTGCGCGCCAGTGCCGCGATCTCCGAATCCTCTGCGGGCAGGATCTGATCCAGCATCTCCACCACCGTCACTTCCGCGCCGAGCGCGCGATAGAACGAGGCGAACTCGATTCCGATGGCACCCGACCCGACGATCAAGAGCGACTTCGGCAACGCCGGAGGCAACATCGCCTCGAAGTAGGTCCACACGCGCTCCCCGTCCGCCTCCAGCCCCGGCAGCTGACGCGGCCGCGCGCCCGTTGCGACGATGATGTGCTTTGCCTTGTAGCGACCCGCACCCAGCACATCCTTCGGCGGCTCGGGATTGACCCGTGGCGAGGGACCCGGCGCGGCCACATCGATCTCGCCGTCGCCGCGCAGCTTTGCGCTACCCCAGATCACGTCGACGCCGTTCTTCTTCAGCAGGAAGCCGACGCCCGCGTTCAACTCACGCGACACGGCGCGCGATCGCGCCACCATCGCCTCGACGTCGACCGACACCTTGCCAACGTGGACTCCGAAGCTCTCGCCCTCTTGGGCCAGGTGCACGATGTCGGCCGATCGCAGCAGCGCCTTGGTCGGAATGCATCCCCAGTTGAGGCAGATCCCGCCCAGATGAGCGCGCTCGACCACTGCGGTCTTGAAACCGAGTTGAGCCGCCCGAATCGCCGCGACGTAACCGCCGGGCCCCCCGCCTATGACGATGACGTCGTACTCGCCAGTGCTCATGACCACAGCCCTCGTGCGAAAAAGGCCCCGGTGTCGTTCGACGCCGAGGCCTTGCATCTCAGATTCGGGATCCGGCGCTGGCGTGCAAACCTATACGTGGCACCGGGCGCCAAGATACTTGTCGAGCAATTGGTTATAGAGGTCGGCTTTCGCCTTCTGCGCGGCCGGCAACTTCTGGCCCGAGGTCTGACGCTCGACGAGAGAAGGCACGCCTTCCTTGTCGAGTTTGTTGAGATTGGACCGAATGGACTGACAGGTTTCGCCGCCACTCAAGGCCTGCGGCCCAGGATCGCCGCTGCCGCCGCCACCGGTATTGCCTGCACACCCCGCAAGCAGAGTTGCTGCGGCAAGCGCGATTGCCCCACCCAGTACGTTCATGCGACGACGGTTGCCTGACACCCGTGCCCTCCATCCGAATTGGAAGCCAGGGCGTTTTTCACCACACGCGCTACTGGCACGCAACCCTTCTCACTGACATGTGCAGAAATCACTCAGGCGCCGCCGCATCTGGATGACACTGGTCGGCGCCTGAAAGTTTAGCGAACCACCAGCAACTTAGGGGTTCGGCACGCCGATTCCTTGGCCGGCCGGAGCCGCCGACGCGGTCGTCGAGGAACCAGACGCTGCCGGCGCCATGGCGGCCGCTACGGGCTTCTGGGTCGGCGCAGGCACTGGCTTCGTTGCAGTCGCGGTCTTGGCGCTGGCAGCCGGTGTGGTCGATCCGGTCGTCACAGGCTCGATCGGCGCCGTCGCGGCAACGCGCGGCGGGAAGTCCGAGCACTTGGCCTGGAACTCGGTATTCGCCTTATTGAGTTCGTCCACCTTGGTGAGATCGGTCGGCTTCAGCTTGTACTTCTTGGCGGCGGCCTTCGAAACTTTGTCAGAGGTGCCGTCGTTGTTCAGGGCGTCGATCTGCGACACGAGTGTGCTGCAAAGCGCCTGCTTGGACTTCTGTGCCTGCTCGGCAGCAGCTTGCTTCTGAGGGTCGATCGAGCCGGTATTGAAAGCGGAGCCAAGGCTGCCCTCGGCGCAGCCTGCAAGCAGCAGGCAGCCGAATGCGGCCGTGACGTAAATGGCGTTTGAGCGCGCCGTCATTGGGTTTCACTCCAAGGGCTAGAGAGATTAGGTACGCCCACGCTGTGTTTCCCGCTTCTAGTCTTGCCCTGGGCCGTCGGCAAGCAAGTGCCCTATTCTTATGCGTTTCCGGACCATTTGGGAGGCGCTTAGTTGGGGAAAGCTCGCGCGTCGTGCTCCCCGCGCCACAGCTTGCGCGAGTGGTAACCATGTTCGACACGGCAAGTGATTCGCCTTCAGCGCCTCGGATAGGCAGCTAGACCAGCATGCGAACGGGGTCTTCGACGAACGCCCGGAAGGCTCCAAGGAGCGCGGCGCCCGTGGCCCCGTCGACCACCCTGTGATCGCATGAAAGTGTCACACTCATCACAGTGGCCGCCTCAAGTACGTCGCCAGACACGACTGGCCGACGTTCTGCCGCCCCCACCGCCAGGATCGTTGCGTGCGGAGGATTGATCACTGCGTCGAAGGTTTTGATGCCGTACATACCGAGATTCGAGATCGACGTGGTGCCACCCTGGTACTCGTGCGGTGCAAGCCTGCGCTTGCGAGCCCGATCGGCAAGATCGCGCATCTCGTTCGAAATCTCCGACAGCGACTTCATCTCCGCCTGCCGGATCACCGGAGTGAACAAACCGCCCTCGATAGCGACGGCGACACCAACATCGGAATACTTGTGACGAAGCATCCCAGCTTCGGTCCACGTCGCGTTCGCCGCCGGGACCTCCTGCAGCGCCAGCGCCAGCGCTTTGATGATGAAGTCGTTGACCGACAGCTTGTAGGCACGCGGCCCATTAGCCGGTGACGCGGCGTTCATGCGCTCTCGCGCCCGCATCAATTCGTCGATGCGGCAATCCATCGACAGGTAGTAGTGCGGGATCGTCTGCTTTGCGACGGTCAGCCGCTCCGCAATGATCCTCCGCATCTTGTCGTGCGGGACGAGCTCGTAGCTGCCCTTGTCGTAGAGGGCGAGGATCTTGTCGTCGGTAGGCGCCGCGGCCGATGGCGCGGCTGCAACCTCCCGCAACGCCGTTGTAGCGCCCGGCTTCGACTTGACGCCTCCCGACGCAACCGCCGCCTCGATGTCACGCTTGATGATCCGGCCGTGCGGCCCCGAGCCGTGAAGCGCATCGAGCGCAAGCCCGGCCTCCTGGGCCAACCGCCGCGCCAATGGTGACACGCCGATACGTTCGCCTGCAGCCGTAGTCATCGCGCTTCTCCCCCGCGAGATTCGCCTTCCCTCGACCAGTCATGCACGAACGTAAGGTAGGCGAGCGCGGCATAGACGCCGAGGCCGATGATCCAGCCGGTGACCACGCCCAACTCCTGCTGCGACAACGGCAGGCTGCTCGGCATAGGCATGGGATTGCGCAAGCTGTCGACGGCGATCACCGGGGTCGGCAGCCGCCCCCACGCCTGCAGCAGGCCTTCCTGCATCGACTGCACCACTGCCGCCGTGCCGCCCAGGAAGCTCAGGCCGATGGTCAGCAGTGCGAATGCCAGCAGCCGCAGAAACAGCCCAGCCCGCGCCAGAAAGAAAAACAGCGCCGCGATGTAGCCGGAGACAATCGCAAAGAACAGCGACACGATGGTCAGGATGGCCTGCAGCGAGTTGAACAGCCCGCTCAAAATCTCCGCCTGGGTCATGGACGTATCCGGCATCGCGGCGATTTCCTCAGTTGCCGACGTACATGACCTGCTTCACCGCCGCGATCACCTGCTCGACAGACGGCAAAGCTAGCTTCTCCAGATTGGCAGCATACGGCATCGGCACATCCGCGCCCGAAACCTTCACCGGCGGCGCATCGAGATCATCGAACGCCTGCATCGCGACCTGCGCGCAGATCTCCGAGCCGACCGAGCACACCGGCCACGCCTCCTCCACCGTGACGAGGCGATTGGTCTTTTTCACCGAAGCCAGCACCGTCGGAAGATCGAGCGGACGCAACGTGCGCAGGTCGATCACCTCTACCTCGATGCCATCCTTCGCAAGCTTCTCCGCAGCCTCGAGAGCATAGACCATGCCGCGCGCGAACGAGACGACGGTTGCGTCCTTGCCCGCCCGCGCGATCCGCGCCTTGCCGATGGGAATGACGAAGTCGTCACCCTTGGGCACATCGCCATGGGTGCCATAGAGCAGCTCGTTCTCTAGGAAGACGACCGGATTGGGATCGCGGATCGCAGCTTTCAGCAGACCCTTCGCATCCGCCGGCGTAGACGGCGCGATCACCTTGAGACCGGGAACGTGCGCGTACCACGCCGAATAGCACTGACTGTGCTGAGCCGCCACGCGCGCCGCCGCGCCATTGGGCCCGCGGAACACGATCGGCACGTGCACGAGACCGCCCGACATGTAATGCGTCTTGCCCGCCGAGTTGACGATCTGGTCGATCGCCTGCATCGCGAAGTTCCACGTCATGAACTCGACGATTGGCTTCAACCCGGCGAATGCCGCACCCACTCCGACGCCGGCAAAGCCCTGCTCGGTGATCGGCGTATCGATGACGCGCCGCTCGCCGAACTCCTCCAGCAGCCCCTGGCTGACCTTATAGGCGCCTTGGTACTGCGCCACTTCCTCGCCCATCAGGAAGACGTCGGGATCGCGGCGCATCTCCTCGGCCATCGCATCGCGCAGCGCTTCACGCATTGTCTGATTAAGCGTCTCGGTGCCAGCGGCAATTTCGGGCTCTGCGGACGGCGGCTCAAAGCTGAGCCCTGGTTCGGCGCGCGGAACTTCGGTCTTGGGCACGTCGAGTTCTTCGGCAAGCTTACTATCGCCGGCGCTCTGCTTCGACGATGCGGCGGCCTCTGCCTTGCTAGGCTCCGGCTTGGTCACTGGAGCATCGCCCTCGCCTTCGATCAGCGCGATCGGCGTGTTGACCTTGACGTTTTCCGTCCCCGCCGGGACGAGGATCTTTGCCAGCCGCCCCTCATCGACGGCCTCGACCTCCATCGTCGCCTTGTCGGTCTCGATCTCCGCGATGACGTCGCCCGACTTCACCTCCTGGCCCTCTTTCACGAGCCATTTGGAAAGCGTGCCCTCCTCCATGGTGGGCGACAGCGCGGGCATCAGTACTTCAGGCATTGGCGGAGTTGATCCTTAAACCAGAACGTCGGTGGTGAGCTCGCTTGCGTCGGGCTCGGGGTCCTTCAGAGCGAAGTCGGCCGCCGCATTCACCTCTTCGCGAACCTTCTTGTCGATCGCCTTCAGCTCGTCTTCGCCGACGCCGTCGTCGAGCAGCAGCTTGCGCACGTGCTCGATGGGATCATGCGTATCGCGCATCTGCTGCACTTCCTCGCGCGTGCGGTACTTCGCCGGATCCGACATCGAGTGCCCGCGATAGCGGTACGTCATCATCTCCAGGATCATCGGCCCCTTTCCGGCACGCGCATGCGCGATCGCTCGCGCACCGGCAGCGCGCACGGCCTCCACGTCCATCCCGTCGACGTGCACGCCTGGAATGTCGAAAGACAGCCCCCGCTGCGAAAGATTCGTTGTCGACGATGAGCGCTCGATCGATGTGCCCATCGCATACTTGTTGTTCTCGATGATGAACACGACGGGCAACTTCCACAGCTCCGCCATGTTGAAGGCTTCGTAGACCTGCCCCTGGTTGGCGGCACCATCGCCGAAGTAGCTGAGGCAGACGCGGTCGTTCCCGCGGTATTTGTTGGCGAATGCCAGGCCCGCGCCCAACGGCACGCCTGCTCCGACAATCCCGTGCCCACCGTAGAAACCCTTCTCCGGCGAGAACATGTGCATCGAGCCGCCCTTGCCGCGCGAGCATCCATGCCGCCGTCCGGTCAGCTCCGCCATGACGCTCTTCGCATCCATGCCGACCGCCAGAGTGTGACCATGATCGCGATAGGCTGTGATGACCTGATCGCCCTCTTCCAGCACCATCTGCATCCCGACAACAACGGCTTCCTGCCCAATGTAAAGATGGCAGAACCCACCGATGTGTCCCATGCCGTAGAGCTGGCCGGCTTTTTCCTCGAACCGGCGGATCAGCAGCATCCGCTCATATGCGTCGAGGCGTTCGGCCCGTGTGAATACCGCCGCAGCCGGTTCCTTGTGCCCGCTGCCTGCGCCACGCTTGGCACCCGACGTCGCGCGAGAGGTTTTTTCCGAAGCCATCGAGGAGAGCCCACCGCGAACTGGATCGTTCGTAGGCTTGAGACCCTACAAGACGCCAGCGCTGAAGGCCAGAAGGTGGCGCAGCGTTCGTCGCATGTCGCACATGCAAAACACGCAACGGCCAATGTGCAGCACGCATCATTCGCCGTGCTGGCAATGGCCTACTGCTTCGTCACCACTTGATCGTCGGGACGAACGAACCCCAGCACCTCGCGGGAGATTTCCTCGACGAGATCCGGGTCGGGCTTGGCGGGAGAGAGGAGAGCGACATCGCGCTGAAGCTTGGCGCGCACGGCCTCGAGGCTTTTGATCTCGAACTCCAACAAAGCTGATCTCTCGATCAGCCGGGATCGCACCTCGAAGCCGTGCCTGCCATTGATGGCATGATGAGCGAAGTAGGCCGTTAAACCTAGACAGAGAAGCAAAACCGTCGCCTGTCGTGGCCTCATGCGTCGATCATGTGTTTTTGGCTGGAACGCAGCACTGGGGTACGCTGCACAGAACTCGTTGACGGGACTGTTATCGCACGGCCTGCTTAATGGCTGGTAAAGCCGTGTCCCACCCGAGAAAAAGATCCCGAAAAGAAAGCATCCCGGCACGGGTGCGCCGGGATGCGAAAAGTTCGCCGTCACTGTCGTACGGGCTTGCGCCTTACACCGCCGCGCCGCGGATCACGCTCCGACCGGCATAGCGAGCAACGTCGCCAAGCTCGCCCTCGATGCGGATGAGCTGATTGTATTTCGCCAGCCGGTCCGAGCGGCAGAGCGAGCCGGTCTTGATCTGTCCCGCATTGGTCGCAACCGCTAGGTCTGCAATCGTTGCGTCCTCGGTCTCGCCCGAGCGATGCGAGATCACCGCCGTATACGCCGCGCGCTGCGCCATCGACACCGCGTCCAGCGTCTCCGACAGCGAGCCGATCTGGTTCACCTTGACCAGGATTGAGTTGGCGATGCCGCGCCGGATGCCTTCTGACAGACGCGCGGTGTTGGTGACGAAGAGATCGTCGCCCACCAGCTGGCAGCGTGCACCAATCGCCTGCGTCAACGCCTTCCAACCCTCCCAGTCGTCCTCGGCCATGCCGTCCTCAATCGAGATGATCGGATACCGGGTGACGAGATCTTCGAGGTATTTCACCATCCCGGCGGAATCGAGCGACTTGCCTTCGCCCTCGAGCGTGTACTTGCCGCCCTTGAAGTATTCCGTCGAGGCGCAGTCGAGCGCCAGCATCACGTCGTCGCCGGCCTTGTAGCCCGCGGCCTCGATCGCCTTGATGATGTAACCCAGCGCTTCATCGGCTGACTTAAGGTTCGGCGCGAAGCCGCCCTCATCGCCCACCGACGTCGAGAGCCCCGCATCCTTGAGTGACTTCTTGAGCGTGTGGAAAATCTCGGCACCCATACGCACCGCGTCGGCGATCGATTCTGCCGACACCGGCATGATCATGAATTCCTGGATGTCGATCGGGTTGTCGGCGTGCGCGCCACCGTTCACGATGTTCATCATCGGCACCGGCAGCACGTGCGCGGCTGCACCACCGAGATAACGATAGAGCGGCAGGTCGGCGGAGATAGCCGCCGCCTTTGCGACGGCGAGCGAGACACCAAGGATGGAATTGGCGCCGAGCCGGCTCTTGTTCTCCGTTCCGTCGAGCTGGATCAGGGCGGCGTCGATCCCACGCTGGTCTTCTGCATCCATCCCGGCGATGGCATCGAAGATTTCGCTGTTGACCGCATCAACCGCCTTTTCGACGCCCTTGCCGAGATAGCGGCCCTTGTCTCCATCGCGCAGCTCGACGGCTTCGTGCGCACCCGTCGAGGCACCCGAGGGTACCGCCGCACGGCCCAGCGACCCGTCCTCGAGCACGACGTCCACCTCCACCGTCGGATTGCCGCGGCTGTCCAGGATCTCGCGACCGAGGATGTCGATGATGGCGGTCATGTCGTTACCTTATGAGTTGCAGGCCACGAATGGGCGTGGGAGGGTCCGGCGCCTTTTAACCGCTCTTAACCGAAGCGCAAAGCGCCGAAAACGGCCTGCCCGAATGGGCGTCCGCGAGCCAACCCTAAAGGTTGGGAAAATGATGCCACGCAGCACAAAATTCATCGGGGCGTGGCATGACGCGACAGTCGGCCCTGCGCCCGGACCGATATGCGCCCGCCAACCTCCCGCGACGGTGTACCCTTGACCCAACCGATCATCGCCGACACCGCTGCCTTGGTCCTCTTCTCAGGCGGGCAGGATTCCACCGTCTGCCTTGCCTGGGCGCTCGATAAGTACCCGCGCGTCGAAACCGTCGGCTTCAATTACGGCCAGCGTCATGTCGCCGAGCTCGGCCAGCGCGACAGGCTGCGGTCAGCCCTTCGTGACATCAATCCTGAGTGG
Source organism: uncultured Hyphomicrobium sp. (assembly GCA_964493785.1). Lineage (GTDB taxonomy): Bacteria > Pseudomonadota > Alphaproteobacteria > Rhizobiales > Hyphomicrobiaceae > Hyphomicrobium_A. The sequence continues at coordinate 54,101 of CAZBPM010000013.1, forward strand.
GATGAACGCCTCGGCCCCGACCACATGATCGAGCTGTCCGAGCTGGGCCGCCTCAGCGAGACGGCGCTGACGCGTAACGCCGAGATCGAGATCAGCGCCGCCGGGCTGCCCTCGACGTTCGTACCCGGACGCAACCTGCTGTTCTTTACCTATGCCGCCGCACTCGCCTATCGACGCGGCATTCGCACCCTCGTCGGCGGCATGTGCGAGACCGATTTCTCCGGCTATCCCGATTGCCGTAACGAAACGTTGCAGGCGCTTGCCAAAGCCATCTCGCTTGGCACCGACACGGCATTCGTAATCGAGACCCCGTTGATGTGGATCGACAAGGCGGGCACCTGGGCGCTGACCGACAAGCTTGGCGGCCAGTCTTTCGTCGACCTCGTCGTTGAGGAAAGCCACACCTGCTACCTCGGCGTCCGCTCCCGCAGGCACGAGTGGGGGTACGGCTGCGGTCACTGCCCCGCTTGTGCGCTCCGTCGTAAGGGTTGGGAAAGCTGGCGGGCACAGAATGGATATGCTCCGTAGGAGCTATCGTTCAGTTCGTAAACTTGAGCACTCGCCATGCGAACCCATATCTGCCGTGCCATTCTGGCACTCGTCGCCGCTGCTTTGGCCAGCACCGCCTTCGCCGACGACAGCCATCCCCATTGGACATACGAAGGCAAGGGCGGCCCCGAGCGCTGGGGCACCTTGAGCCAGGACTTTGCCGCATGCAGCAAGGGCCACCAGCAGTCGCCGGTAAACCTCACCAACGCACACTCCGGCCACGACGTAACGCCGGCCCTCGATTGGAAGCCCTTCGCTCCTATCGTCCACAACAACGGCCACACCATCCAGGCAAGTGCAGCCCCAGGCAACACGACGACGCTGTCGGACCGCACGTATACGCTGCAGCAGATGCATTTCCATCATCCGAGTGAGCACACCATCGACGGCAAGGCCGCACCGATGGAAGCCCACTTCGTCAACCAAGCCGCCGACGGCAAGTTGCTCGTTCTCGGCGTCATGATCGATGAGGGTGCTCCGAACGCGGAGATTGCCAAGCTCTGGGAGGTCGCCCCGCAGACGACCGGCGACGCCAAAGCCAAGGCCGACATCGACTTCAGCAAGCTGATCCCGCTCGGATCCAAATTCTACCGCTATGCAGGTTCGCTCACGACGCCGCCCTGCAGCGAGATCGTCGACTGGATCGTGTACGCGACCCCGGTCACCGCCTCCCGCGAACAGATCGAGGCCTTTGCCAGGTTGTATCCGACAAACAATCGCCCGCTTCAGGCTCTTCACGACCGGACGATCATGATCGAGCGCTGAGCCAACACGTCGGTTTCCCGTCTCAGAGTAGTGTCACCATGGGCGCGTCCGTCGACGCGTCCATTTTGCCACCCAATTGAGCACGGCGCATTGATCCAAGTTTCTGAAAAGTTCTTTTCGCAGATATGCGTCGCAATGCGCACGTCAACCTGACATTAGTCGGCTCGCAACCTTGTGTATGCGTGCGCATATGAGTAGGCGCATACTTCCCCGCACGGCAGCAACGCCGAGGAGACCCCGGATGAGTACGATGAGCAAAGCCGCTGAGCGCCGCAAGGCGCCACTCCAGACCCCGAGCAATTATGACACCAACGCCATCCGAGATCTTTCGGGTGCGCTGAATGCAATTCTCGCCGACACGTTCGCACTCTACCTCAAGACCAAGAACTATCACTGGCACATGAGCGGGCCGCACTTCCGCGATTTCCATCTCCTGCTCGACGAGCAGGCGGACCAGATCTTCGCCATGACCGATGACATCGCCGAACGCGTACGCAAGATCGGCGGCACGACCATTCACTCCATAGGACATATCGCACGCCTGCAGCGCGTCCTCGATAATGACGCCGACTACGTAACGCCGGAGGATATGCTGGCCGAGCTGCGCGACGACAACAAAGACTTCGCCGGCCGTCTGAAGGAAGCGCACGATCTGTGCGACGAGCACGGCGATGTCGCGACCGCCAGCCTCATCGAGAATTGGATCGACGAGACCGAGCGCCGCCTGTGGTTCCTCTACGAGTCGACGCGCGATAAGCACGCGCCCTGATCGCGTGACGATCCACACTGCTGAAAAGGCGGCGGCGCTGCGCCGTCGCCTTTCTTATTTCCGCGCCCCACGCACGATCAAACTAAGGAGCCCCGACATGAGCGAAATCGGAAAATCTACTCTGCCCAAGCGCAAGCTCGGCCGCACCGACATGTCGATCACTCCGGTCGGGCTCGGCGCCTGGGCGATTGGAGGCGGCGACTGGGCCGTGGGCTGGGGCGAGCAGGACGACTCCCAATCGATCGCCGCCATCCGCCACGCAGTCGATCGCGGCGTCAACTGGATCGATACCGCTGCCATCTACGGCCTCGGCCACTCTGAGGAGGTCGTCCGCAAAGCACTGAAGGACATGCCGCAATCGCAGCGTCCGCTCGTCTTCACCAAGTGCGGCTTGCGCTGGAACGACGACGATCGCATGGCACCACCACAGAACCTCGGCAAGCCGGCCAGCATCCGCGCCGAGTGTGAGGCTTCGTTGAAGCGACTCGGTGTCGAGCGCATCGACCTCTACCAGATGCATTGGCCAGCCAGAGACGGCACCCCCATCGAGGACTACTGGCGCACGCTGCTGGACCTGAAGAAGGAGGGCAAGGTGCGCGCCGTCGGACTTTCAAATCACAACGCCGCCCAGCTCGCGGCCGCCGAAAAGATCGGTCACGTCGACACCTTGCAGCCGCCGTTCTCCGCCATCCGGCGCGACTTCGCCGCGACAGAACTGCCATGGTGCATCGAGCACGACACCGGCGTCATCGTTTACAGCCCCATGCAGGCCGGCCTGCTCACTGGCGCCTTCACCGCAGAGCGCGCGGCAAAGCTACCCGCGAACGACTGGCGCTCGCGAAACGCCGAGTTCACCGGCACCAAACTGCAGGCCAACCTCGAGCTTGCGGCGGCCATGAGCAAGGTCGCAGAGCGGCACGGCACGACCACGGCGTCGGTCGCCCTCGGCTGGGTCCTTGCCTGGCCCGGTGTCAGCGGCGCCATCGTCGGCGCGAGGGCCCCTGAACAGGCCGACGGCTGGATCGGCGCGGCGACCCTTGACCTCACGGACGCGGACCTGAAGGACATTGCCGACGCTATCAGGCGCACGGGCGCCGGCTCCGGCCCCGCCATGCCCTCCAAGGCCGCCGGCTAGGCCATTCGGCGCAGCACCAGCCCGCCAGAGCTTGAATGCCGGGGCGCGCGCCATTACGGATGCCGCATGTATGCCGTCAAAGAGATGTTCTACACGTTGCAGGGCGAGGGCACCCACGCCGGGCGCCCGGCCGTGTTCTGCCGCTTTGCCGGCTGCAATCTCTGGTCCGGCCGCGAGGAAGACCGCTCCAAGGCGACCTGCCAGTTCTGCGACACGGACTTCGTCGGCATAACCGGTGATGGCGGCGGCCGCTTCCTCTCCGCAACCGAGCTTGCGCAGGCCTGCCGCGACACGGCCGAAGGCACCGGCTGCGATTTCATCGTGCTGACGGGCGGCGAGCCGATGCTCCAGGTCGATGACGAGCTGATCGACGCGCTCCACGCGGCCGGCTTTACCATCGCCATCGAGACCAACGGCACCCTTCCTGTGCCTCGCTCCATCGACTGGATCTGCGTCAGCCCCAAGGCCGGGGCCGACCTCAAGCAGCGGTCCGGCGACGAATTGAAGCTCGTTTTCCCTCAGGCCACCCTCGCCCCCGAGGCACTAATCGGGCTAACCTTCGCCAACCGCTACCTGCAGCCTATGGACGGCCCCGAAGTTGCAGTTAATACGCAGAAGGCCGTCGCCTACTGCCGCGCCCATCCTGAATGGCGCTTGTCTCTGCAGACGCACAAGCTACTGGGCATCCCCTGAGGCGCCTGCGGTCCCGCACCACTGGAATTGCGGAAGAAAATCCCTTAGAGACCCCGCATGCGCATATACAAAGAGTTCCTTTTCGAAGCCGCCCACTATCTGCCGAGTGCCCCCCCGGGACACCCGAACTCGCGCATTCACGGCCACTCGTTCCGCGCCCGCATCACTATCGACGGCATCCCCGGCGCTGAGACGGGCTATGTGTTCCACTTCGACGAGCTGTCCGAGATGATGGCCGAAGCACACGATGCGCTCGACCATCGCCTGCTGAACGAGATCGAAGGGCTCGAAGCCCCGACGCTGGAGCGCATCGCCATGTGGCTGTGGAACCGGCTGCAGAACCGCATCCCGGGCCTGGCGCAGATCGAGATCTCGCGCGACAGCTGCCGCGAGGGCGCAATCTATTCCGGCCCTTCCCCGACGCGCATGGCCGCGGAGTAGTCCCATGGGTCAGAAGGACAACAGCGTCACCATCCTCGGCCAGGCGACGAAGCTGCCTCAGAACCCGGAGGAGGCCGTTCTCGAGCGCGTGCCGAACCCGCACGCTGACGCGAAATACCTCGCCCGCTTCACCGCGCCCGAATTCACCTCACTGTGCCCCGTCACCGGCCAGCCCGACTTCGCGCACATCGTCATCGACTACGTCCCGCAGGATTGGCTGGTGGAGTCGAAGTCGCTGAAGCTCTACCTCGGCTCGTTCCGCAATCACGGTGCCTTCCACGAGGACTGCACCATCGCGATTGCCAAGCGCCTCCTCACGCTGCTGGAGCCGCATTGGCTGCGCATCGGCGGATACTGGTATCCGCGCGGCGGCATGCCGATCGACGTGTTTTGGCAGACCGACACCCCGCCGAAGGGCCTCTGGGTTCCCGACCAGGGCGTCCCGCCCTACCGCGGCCGCGGCTGAAGAGACCGCCCGTGCGCTGCATCCCGCCAACAAGTGCCGGGATGACCGGCTCATCACCGCCCCAGCGCGTGGACCCGCTCGTAGAGTTCCGCCATCAGCGCCCGGCGGTCCCGGCCCTGCTTCAATTCTGAGAACGGCACCACGTCCCCCACCCGCGCGACGAGCCGCGTCCCGACACGGCGACGGAACTCCCGGATCAGCAGCGACAGCCGCAGCGTCATGCTGATGCGCGAGGCGAGGTGGAACAGCGGCCCGCACTGTCCCTCGAAATAGACCGGCAGCACCGATGCGCGCGTCACCAGCACCATCCGCGCCGTGAATGTCTTCCACGGCAGCTCCACCGCACGCCCGAGCGGATAGCGCGCTGTAGCCACGCCGCCTGCCGGAAATACGATGATCGTCGTCCCCTCACGCAGCAGCCGGATCGCCTCGTTCCGTGTCGCCAGGTTGCGCGCCAACGCCTCCGGCGTCTCACGGAAATCGACGGGCAGCGAGAACGGCTCCAACTCAGGAACCTTCAGCAGCTCAAGGTTGATCAGCACCTTGAACGGCCGCCCGAGATCCTCCGCCAGCGCCAGCGCCGCGATACCATCGAGAATGCCATAAGGATGGTTGGCGACGATCACCAGCGGCTGCCCGGGCTCGACCTTAGGCGGCCATTGCCGCGCAACAATTTCGAGATCGACCCCGATCAGTTCCAGCATCGGCCGGATCGCGCGCTCCGGCAACCCAACCCTGATGTTCCGCCACTGGCTATAAATGGGCGCAAAATAGTCCCGCCCCGCCATTCGCTCCAGAAAACGGATCAGCCACCGCTTCAGCGGCGGATCGTCGGGGTTTGAGTAGGAAAGCTCGGGGAATCGCACGGCCATCGATCCTGGGTCCGAGCCTGAAACTGCCCCGACTTTCCGACATCCATATGATAGGCGTGTCGGGTCCGCCACGGCCGTCATGCCACCCCTTGCCGCACCCTGGCCAGAAAGCCATGTCTCGGATAGCGTTCCGCGCTTCGGAGGGGGAATGATTCGCTCGACCATTCTGACGCTTACCGCCGTCCTGCCGCTGCTTTGCGCCGGTAGCGCCGGCGCTGCTACGCCGTCGGCCGAAATCCCGGGAGCTACCGATCCCGCGATCGCCCCGCCCTTGGCGGCCCCGGTCGACACCAACCCGGTGGCCAGCGCGGTGCGCAGCAAGCTTAACGCGCTGCCGACCGAAGGCTCCGCCCTCGAAATCAAGGAGCGCGCCGTCCTCTCGGACGTCTACGCCGCGCGCCGAGACACCCCGATCTGGCTGAGCGAGGGCGGCCTCACCGAGCGCGGGGCCGCGCTAGGCGCCGAAATCCTCAAGGCCGACGACTGGGGCCTCGATCCCCGCGACTTCGCCCTTCCCGTGATACCACCGGCTGCACAGCTAACGTCTGAATCCATCGGCAAGGCCGACGTTGAAATCTCGCTGGCGCTGCTCAAGTACGCCCGCTATGCCCGCGGCGGCCGCATCATCGATCCCACAATCCTCCTCAACTCCAATCTCGATCGCAAACCCCAGCTTCTCGACCCCGAGACGGTTTTCAAGGACGCGCTCACCGCAACCGATACGGCCGCCTATCTGCACTCACTGCATCCCAAGCATCCGCAGTTCGAGAAGCTTCGGCAGGCCTATATCGCCAACAAGACCAAACCGCTCGGCAAGCGCATCCTCGCCAACATGGAAGAGTGGCGCTGGATGCCCGACGATCTTGGCCAGGCTCACGTCCTCGCCAACGTTCCCGAGTTCATGGTCTACTTCTACAAGGACGGCACGCCGATCCACTCCGAGCGCATCGTCGTCGGCGAGGTCGGCAAGCAGACGACCATCTACACGCGCAACCTCAAGACCGTCGTATTCAAGCCGATGTGGCGCGTTCCTGATTCCATCAAGGCGCACGAACTCCAGCCGAACCTCCTTCGCGGGGGCAGCATGTTCCGCCAGTACGAGCTGGAGCTAGAAACGAAGGACGGCAAGCCGCTCGACTACCGGACCATCGACTGGCGCACTGCCAACATCCTCGACTACGAGGTCGTGCAGCCGCCCGGCCGTAAGAACGTGATGGGCGTGGTGAAGTTCACCTTCCCGAGCCAGCATACGATCTTCATGCACGACACCATCGACAAATGGATGTTCGCCCAGAACGTGCGCACGCTCAGCCACGGCTGCCTTCGCCTGCGCAATCCGATGAAGATGGCAGAGGCGATCCTCATGGAGGACAGGGGCTGGGATCCGGCCAAGGTAGACGACACCATGATGAAGGGCCCGCGCAATAACGAGATCGTGCTCGAGAAGAAGATCCCGATGCATCTCGTTTACTTCACCACCTGGGTCGACGACGCCGGAAAGCTGAAGACCTTTGGCGACATCTACGGCCACGAAAAGCGGATCACGCTGGCCCTCGCCGGTCAGTGGGACAAGATCGACGTCGGCCGCAACCACCTGGCTCCCGTCGAGGCCGATCCGAGCAACTTCAATTCCGCTCCCGTCGCGCGTCAGCAGAAGCGGAGCAAGCAACCCGATTCCATCATCGACATGGTCGGCAGCGCACTCGGTGGTGGGTTCTAGCTTGACCCGATATGGGCTCTAGCACGCTGGCCCCGCCATTTGGTTGTCCGGCGCACCGCGTTCATTTCACCACTCTTATGGGTCTTCGACGGCTCAATAACGCGTCGTGAGGTTCGTCAGCCATACCGGCGAAGCGTCGACGAGAGCCGTCTCCAGGCTCTTGTCGAGCCCGGTGGCGACCAGCAGGCCAACGCAGACGAGCAGCACGCCCATGACGACCTTGCCTGCGTTTCCCGTCTCCAGCAGACGGCCGCGCCAGCGTTGCATGGCCTCGCGCGAGACCATCCCGAGTAGGAGCAGCGGCATGGCCGCGCCGACCCCGAAGGCCGCCATGACCAATGCCACTTGGCCGAGGTCCTTGCCTTGGGAAGCCAGCAGCGATGCGGCGCCAAGGGTCGGCCCGACGCAGGGGCTCCACACGGCGCCGAGCAGCAGTCCAAGCGCGAACTGACCCTGCAGGCCCTGCGTGTTGACCCCACCGAAACGGCTGTCGGCCCACGTCGTCACTGGTGCAGCCGCAGCAACAAGTTGCGTCTGCAGGGGTGGCACCAGCAGCACCGCGCCGATGCCGATCAGCAGCACGGCGGCGATGATGCGGAAGAAGTTCTCGTCGAGGCCAAAGGCAAAGCCGATGGTGGCGATGAACAGGCCGATTGCGACGAACGACAGCGCCAGCCCTGCGGCAAGCGCGGCGGGGCCAAGCCGGTGCTCTCCGGCCGCCGTTCCGAGAATGATCGGCAGAAGCGGCACGACGCAGGGCGACAGCGTCGACAGCACGCCGGCGATGAGGGCGAACGCCAGACCGCCAAGCTCCATGGCCAGACCGATCTACTTCAGCGTGCTGTCGAGAAGACTGCCAATCGCGCTCGCCGACGTCGCCCCGACGCTGCGGCCGGTCTCCTCGCTCCCCTTGTAGGCGACGAGCGTGCTCTGCCGGGTGGCCTTGAAGGCCTTCACCGCATCTTTCTGGTTGTCGTAATCGACCCGGAAGACGGTCACCCCGGCGTAAGCGGAATTACCCTTCAGCTGTTCAAGGACAGCGCCCTGCGCGCGGCACACCGGGCACCAAGGCGCATAGACATCAACCAGGATCGGCTTGCCGGCCTCCTGCGCGGCACGGAAGGCCGCAGCATCGTAAGCCTTCTCGTCGAAAGCGAGAGCCAATCCGGCGCCGGCCACAGTCATTAGACACGTAGCCAGGGCTACCGATAAGCGTCGCATAGATCACCTCCATCAGGTCCTCGCCGATTGATACGCTGACCGAAGGAAAGTGTTACGTCCGGCCGCGAGTGCACCCCCGCGCTGGCGGTCGTCGCGATGAAAGAAGACCTCGATCCTCGTTTTAGAGACGAGGATGGCGGCCGGCCGTGAGCTGGCCCAGGTTAATGCAAATCTGATGGTGTGGCGTTGTCCTTGAGTGCCGTGATAGCTTCGTCGCGCGCCAGCATAAGCGGAACAAGCAGCCCGATTCCGACATCGACATGTCGGCAGCGCACTGGGCGGTGGGTTCTAGAGTTCGGATCGGTTCATGGCTGGCGTGCTAGACGATCCACTCATCCGGCGCATGCTGAAGCAGATAGCCATCTGGACCGTGGTCCTTGCTGCCATCCTGTTCGCCGCTGCCGGAACGTTAGCGTGGCCCGAAGCGTGGATCTTCATCGCCGGCAGCGCCGTGCTCAGCCTTGTCTCCGGCCTCGCGATCGCGCGCCATAATCCTGATCTCCTGCGCGAGCGCATGCGCGGACCGATGCAGGAAGGTCAGAAGACCTGGGACAAGCCGCTGATGGCCATCATCATCGCCTTGATTGCCGCGCTGCCGATCGTTGCCGGCATCGACGCGGTGCGCCTTGGCTCGTCCCAGATGCCGATCGGACTTGAAGTCGTCGGGGCCGCGCTGACCTGCTTCGGCGTCTACATGTTCCACATTGTCATGGTGACCAACGCCTACGCGACGACGGTGGTGCGCGTGCAGAGCGAGCGCGGCCACAAGGTGATTTCGACCGGCCCTTACGTCTATGTCCGCCACCCGATGTATACGGGCGTCATCTTCTACTTCTTCGGAATGGCACTGCTGCTCGGCTCCTGGTGGGCAACGGCCATCGCCGCCGTCATCGGCATCCTGTTCGGTGTGCGCGCCCTCTGGGAAGAGCAGACATTGGAGCACGAGCTCGAAGGCTACGCGGCGTACGCCGATCGCGTCCGCTATCGCCTCATCCCATGGCTATGGTGAGTTGGTCGACCTCATGATGCGTCTGGCGCTCGTCCCGCTTCTTCTCGCCATTGCGCAGCCCATGGCCATTGCAGCCGACCGGGTCGCTGAGCTCGGCGATGCGACGGTACGCTACGACGATACGCGCTGGAGGACGCTGCCTTCGGATCGAACGGTTCGCTTCGAACCCCAGGGCAAGGCGATGGACCGGATCGATCCCGTCGAGCTTCATCGCGCGGACGGCAATACCACCTGCGCCGCGCTCGCCGAATTCGCATTCCAGTTCGGCCACTACGAGTTGGGAAGCATGACCACCGCGCCCATTACCGTGGGCGGCATTCCCGGTGAGCGCTTCGAGGCCCACACCGGCTGCCGCAACGCCACTCCGCGCGGCGTGGTGATCTGCGTGAAGAGCGGCGGGAGCGCTTATGTGCTGCAGTCTCTCAACCCAGGCTGCACCGGCAACAACCTGTTTTCCGGCATCGATCCGCTCGCCGAAATCGCCGCCGGCATCAGCTTTAGGCCCCGCGCCCCCTGAGGCGCCACTGTTGGGTGCGGCAACCCGTACCCATATATGGGGGAAGCTGAGGATCATCCTGGCTTGACCCGGACCGGCAAAACAACGCGCCGACCCGCGCCTGATCACTGGGCCTTTTGAAAGGAACCCATGTCATGGCTGCATTTTATGATGATACCCAACATCTCGTGATCTCCACCGATGACGCCCGCAGCGGCGTTACCGGGCACAACGTCCGTTACGTGCTCGCGCTCAGCATGACCGGCTTGATCGCGGCATTTGCAGCGATTGGGATCTACTTCGGCTTCGATGCCATCTCTGAGCGTCTCTCCACGGCATTCGCGCGCCAGCCCTGGGAGATCGTGCAGAGCATGGCACCCAACGCCACAATCATTCTGGCGGGTGCCATCGTCGGCGGTCTGCTGCTTGGCGTCTGGAACATCGTCGCCGGACGCAGCGATGACGATAGCGAGACGTTCATGCGCGTGCGCGTCGTCGCGCAGTTCGCACTCATCTGCATCATCATGGCGATGCTCTACGTCTCGACGGCGTGACGTCACTCCCGGGGCCAAGCCCCGGGCAGGCCGAGGGCATCTCGTTCAATCGCCGTTGACCCCAATGGTGCCAATTCAGTTCGACGCGGACTGCCGCTCCCGCAAGAACGGCAGCATCTGACGCAGTCTCCTGCGAACGCGGACCAGCAGGCCCTCGGAGCGGCGCTCCATATCTTCGAGCAATTTTTTGAACGAGGGCCACAGGTCGTGCCCTGCCGCTACGGCTTCGGAAGCCTTAAGCACGTCGTAGAAAAACTGCTTCTGCGGCAGGATCACCATGCGCATTTCCTCATAGAAAATGTCGCGGTTGCAGAGCCGTTTGCTGTACGGGATGGAGATATATTCAAAGCTGTTCATGAAGTTGATCAGATCGATGCGCAGGTCCAGCAATTCCCAGCGGCCGACCTCGATCGGTTCACCCTCCAACAGCGGCGGCGCGCCTCCCGCAATCGTGCTCCGAAGCTTCAAGTACTCCGCACTCAACGCGGGACTGATCGATATGGGCTTTCTCTCGAGGATCTTCGTCAGGTCCTCCCTCGGCAGCGCCGTGTAGAACTGATTGCGAAGACTGCCCCGCGTCATGAACTGATCCCGGTTTTCGATGTAGTACCGGATCATGTCGAACGACAGCTGATTTCTGGCGCGGCGCTTCGCATCCGTTCGGGTTCCGCTCGCAACCCGCCACGCCAGAAAGGCGATCGACACACCAATCAGCAGGATGAACGAATTGACGAAAGGCGCCCAATGACCGTGGCCCGTAAACCAGGCGTCGACGGCTTGAAACGCGCTTTCGATCAGTTCTCTCATCTACACTGCGTGTCCACGCCTACTCGCACGACCGCAAATCAGGCGGCGCCGCTTCGTTCTTCAGCGCTGCGATGGCTTCGTCCAGCGCCATCACCTTCTGGTCTTGGCTGCCGAGGCGGCGCATCGACACTTTGCCTTCCTCCGCCTCGCGCTTGCCGACCACCAGCATCACGGGAACCTTGGCCAGCGAGTGCTCGCGCACCTTGTAGTTGATCTTCTCGTTGCGAAGATCGACATCCACGCGCAGCCCCGCCGCGCGCAGGTTCGCAGCCACCTGCAGTGCGTAGTCGTCGGCGTCGGAGACAATAGTCGCCACCACCACCTGCAACGGCGACAGCCACAGCGGGAAGTGCCCGGCGAAGTTCTCGATCAGGATGCCCGTGAATCGCTCCAGCGAGCCGAACATCGCGCGGTGGATCATCACCGGCGTCTTCTTCTCGGAATGCTCGTCGATGTAGAACGCGCCCAGGCGCCCGGCCAGATTGAAGTCGACCTGCGTCGTGCCGCACTGCCACTCCCGGCCGATGGCATCCTTCAGTACGTATTCCAGCTTGGGCCCGTAGAACGCACCCTCACCTGGCTGCAGCGCGGTTTTCACGCGGCCGTTCGACTGACGCTTCACCTCGTCGAGCACATCGGACAGCGCCTTCTCGGCCTTGTCCCAAAGCTCATCGGCACCGACGCGCTTCTCCGGCCGCGTCGACAGCTTGATGAAGATGTCCTCGAAACCGAAGTCCTTGTAGATCGACAGCATCAGATCGTTGATCTTGAGGCATTCCTCCATGATCTGATCTTCGGTGATGAAGATGTGCGCATCGTCCTGCGTGAAGTGGCGCACGCGCAGCATGCCGTGCAGCGCGCCTGACGGCTCGTAGCGATGCACCTTGCCGAATTCGGCGATCTTCAACGGCAGGTCGCGATAGCTCTTGAGGCCGTGCTTGAAGATCTGCACATGGCCCGGGCAGTTCATCGGCTTGCAGCAGAACACGCGCTCATCGGGGAGCACCGTGGTGAACATGTTCTCACCGTAGTTCTCCCAGTGCCCTGACAGCTCCCAGAAGTGCTTCTCCATCATGTCGGGAGAGTTCACTTCCTGGTAGCCGGCGGCATCGAGCCGGCGGCGCATGTAGGCGATCAGCGTCTGGAACAGCGTCCAGCCCTTCGGATGCCAGAAGACGGAGCCGGGCGCTTCTTCCTGGAAATGGAACAGGTCCATCTCCCGGCCGAGCTTGCGGTGATCGCGCTTCTCGGCTTCTTCGAGCCGGTGCAGATATTCCTTCAGCTCTTCCTCGGTGGCCCAGGCCGTGCCGTAGATGCGCTGAAGCTGGTCGCGGTTGGCATCGCCCCGCCAATAGGCGCCGGCGAACTTCATCAGCTTGAACGCCTTGCCCACCTGGCCCGTCGAAGCCATGTGCGGCCCGCGGCAGAGATCCAGCCACTCGCCCTGCTTGTAGATCTTGACCGTCTGATCCTCGGGGATCGCGTCGACCAGCTCGACCTTGAAGTTCTCACCCCTGTCGCGGAAAAACTCCTTCGCCTTGTTCCGGCTCCAGACTTCCTTCGTGAACGGCGCGTTGCGGGCGATGATCTCGCCCATCTTCTTCTCGATCTTCGGGATGTCTTCCGGCTCGAACGGCTGCTGCTTCTTGAAGTCGTAGAAGAAGCCGTTCTCGATGACCGGGCCGATCGTCACCTGCGTGCCGGGCCACAACTCCTGAACCGCCTCGGCCATCACGTGCGCAGTGTCATGCCGGATCAGCTCAAGGGCTTCCGGATCGCTGCGCGAGATGAACTTGATCTGTGCGTCGTCCTCGATCGGATCGGCCAGATCCGTCAGCACGCCGTTGAGGCTCATGATCACTGTGCGCTTGGCAAGCGACGGCGAGATCGCCTTGGCGACACTCATGCCAGAGGTGCCGCGCTCGATCTTGCGCGTTGCTCCGTCCGGGAATGTAAGGGTGACGTGGGGCGCCTTTGATGAATTGGGCGCAGAATCGGGGGCCGCGTCGGCCATAGTCCTCTCCTCTCAATCGCTGCATACCAAGCAGGTAAGATGCGGGGGCTATGTGCGGCGGGAGCACATATAAGTCAAGCGCGCCTGTATCAAGACGGATCAATTAAAGATCGAAAGGACGGCGGCAAAGACGGCTGCGATAGCGCCAAGGACGGCGAGAACGGCGGTTGTGAGCATTTCCAGAAGGCT
>CAZBPM010000013.1:67810-87613 GCA_964493785.1 uncultured Hyphomicrobium sp.
CGAGCACATCCGAAAAGCGCGAGCCCACCACGATGACCCCGGTCCCGCCGGCAGCGATGATGGCGGCCGTCACAGCACTGAAGACGGCATACCAGAGCACGGCGAATAGGATGAGCCCGACCACGCCGGCAACGGCCAACGTGCGCATGATCCGTTTCGCTGAAAAAGAAGGCTGGCCCTGCGTGTTCACGATCCCGTCTCCCTCGATGGATCGTTGACACTGACAGCGCGACATTCACCGGGCAGTTCCCGCGGGAACAATGCCGATTGCGGCTCAGCGCCCACCGCGCAGGTTTATCACTGCAAAAAAATATGCGGGAGCCTCATCCCCGCCACGCTCAACCGGCAATCCGAGGGCACAACTTCCCTATGAGGAGTCTTTCATGCGCATGATCATCGCCGCGGTCGCTCTTGCCGCCACAACGCCCGCCTTCGCCGTCAGCGAAGCGGTCAAGCTGGCTTGCAAGACTGATTACGTGGCCCATTGCAACAACATGGTGGTCGGGAGCCCGGAGCTGCGCGTCTGCATGCGCAACGCCGCTTCGAAGCTGTCGAAGGGCTGCATTCAGGCACTGGTCGACAACAAAGAAGTGACGGAAGCCGATGTCGAAGCCTACCGGCAGCAGACCAATCAGCCCAAGCAGAACTGATGGCAGCGCGGCGGGCCCATCAGCGCCCGCCGCCGCTTTCCTTCACGATATGAATGGTCTCAGCGGCGCAGAAGCAGCGCCATGACGAACCCCGCGCCCGCCGCGATGAGAACACCACGCAGCGGTTCGCGGCGGATTGCCTCTTCCACACTTGCTTTGGCCATCTCCGGGCTCTCAACCACCAGACGTTGAACGGACTCGGCCAGCCCGCGCACATCAGCCTGCAGGGCGATGAGTTCGGTGCGCACGTCGGTCGCGGCCGCTGATGTGCCCCCGGTATCGGGTGCAAAAGTCCGTGAGAACATTGGGTGTCCCTCGTTGCTGTGTTCAGCTCGTAACGCCGGGTTGCTGCGCTTGTTCCCGGCGCCTGCGCAAGGCCGAGGTTACTTCTTCGGCAGCTCGAGACCCATCTCGCGATAGCGCTCCGGATCGGCCTGCCAGTTCTGACGCACCTTGACGAACAGGAACAGGTGCACCGGCCGCTCCAGGATTTCGGTCAGCTCACGCCGCGAATCCATCGAAACCTGCTTGATGGTCGCCCCACCCTTGCCGAGCATGATCGCCTTCTGGCCCTCGCGCTCGACGAAGATCGTCTGCTCGATGCGAACCGACCCGTCCTTGCGCTCGGTCCACTGCGTCGTCTCGACGGTGGACGAGTACGGCACCTCGTCGTGCAGGCGATGGAAAATCTTCTCGCGCGTTATCTCCGACGCGAGCAGGCGCATCGGAGCGTCGGTGAGGTCGTCGGCAGGGTAATGCCACGGGCCCAACGGCACGCGCGCGGCAAGGTCCTTCTTCAGGTCCTCGATGCCGTCGCCTTCCGTGGCGGAGATCATGAAGATCTGCTCGAACGACAGTGTCGCCTGCAGATCGCCCACGACCTCCAGCAGCTTCGCCTTGTCGTCCAGCTTGTCGATCTTGTTCAGCACTGCGACCCGTGGCAGCTTCACGTCCTTCAATCTCTTGAGTATGCCCACCACGTCTTCATCGAGACCGCGCACGGCATCGATCACCAGCAGCACGATGTCGCCGTCGCGCGCACCGCCCCACGCAGCCTCCACCATCGCGGTATCGAGCCGCTTTTTCGGCGCAAAGAGGCCCGGCGTGTCGACGAACACGAGCTGGCTCTCGCCCACGTTGACGATGCCCCGCACCGGCACGCGCGTCGTCTGCACTTTGTGCGACACGATCGAGACCTTCGCCCCGACCATCGCATTGACCAGCGTCGACTTGCCGGCGTTGGGCGCGCCGATCACGGCGATGAAGCCGCAACGTTGGCGTCCGCGTTCACCCGCGCCCTGCTGCTCGTGCTCGTCACTCATGGACTTCCGCTCCCGCAACGCCTTCGCGCTCGAGCAATGAACGCGCCGCCGACTGCTCGGCCGCACGCTTCGATGCCCCTTCGCCGCGTGCCGGCTCGCAACCGACAATGCGAACTTCCGACGTAAATCGCGGCGCGTGGTCCGGCCCCTTGCGGCTCACCTCGATGTACTCGGGCAGCGCAAGACCTTTGCCCTGCGCCCACTCCTGCAGTGCCGACTTCGCATCCGGTCCCGCGCTCGCCGGCTGCTGCTCGCTCTGGCTTGCCCATAGCTTGCGCACGACCGAACGCGCAGCCTCGAAACCGGAATCCAGAAAAACCGCGCCCAGGATCGCCTCCATGGCATCGGCGAGGATGGTCGCCTTCGCCCGCCCGCCGCTGCCCGCCTCGCTCTCCGACAGTATCAGATGCGCACCGATGCCGAGCGCCTTGGCGACCCGCGCGCACGCTTCCCCGCGCACCAGCCGATTGAACCGGCGCGCGAGTTCACCCTCGCTGGCCGCGGGAAACTGCTCGATCAGCACATCGGCGATCACGAGGCCCAGCACGCGGTCTCCGATGAACTCCAGCCGCTCGTTATCGCTCTTCTGCGCCTTGCCGCCACGCATGCTGGCGTGCGTCAGAGCAACCTCGATCAGCTGCTGGTTCTTGAAGCGATGCCCCAGCGCCTTCTCAAGCTCTTTGTATTTTCGCGGGCGCAGGATCACGTGATGGGTTCAATAAAATGCAGACGCCACACAGCCCGTGGCGCCTGCGTTGCCAGGAAGTCGGAAAGGTTAGCGAACCAACTTGAAGAAACGGTTCCAGCGTATATCGAAAGGCCACGTCCACGGAGCCCACCAGCGGAAAGCACCAGGTTCGTCGACCGCCGCCGAGAAGAAAATGATCTCCGCCCGCCCGATGAGGTTATCAAACGGCACATAGCCGACCCCCCAGGACGCGCGGCTATCAGTGGAGTTGTCGCGATTGTCGCCCATCATGAAGTAGTGGCCCGCCGGGACCTTATAGGGCCCGACGTTGTCGAACGGCCCGTTCTCCTCGGCATCCAGCACCGTGTACTTTACGCCGTTCGGCAGCGTCTCCTCGTAGGCCGGGATCGGGCGCGCCGGTCCCCCATCCTCGTGCGTCACGAAATCGCCGATCCGGCGCCGCGGCACTTCCTTGCCGTTGATGAATACTTGGCCCCCGCGAACATCGATCTGATCGCCGGGCAGGCCGATCACCCGCTTGATGTAGTCGGTGGAGTTGTCACGCGGCAGCTTGAAGACCGCAACGTCGCCGCGCTTGGGCTCGGCCGCAAAGACGCGCCCCTCGAACGGAACGAGGTTGTAGAAGGAATAGCGGCTGTAGCCGTACGACAGCTTCGACACGAAAAGGTAGTCGCCGATCAACAGCGTCTCCTTCATCGAGCCCGACGGAATATTGAACGGCTGATAGAGGAAGGTCCGCACCACCATCGCGATGGCAAGCGCCTCGATCACGATGAGGAGCGTCTCGCCCCAGCCACCCTTCCTGGTGTTCGCCGATACGGCCATGCAAAACTCCCGTTGCGGCAGCCCCGCTGCACGCCCGGGCCGCTATAGCGATTTTGCCGGCAGGGCGCAATTCGCGCTGTTGTATCAGCCTACCGTCTGCTGCCGTGCCCAGCCCCGGCTTATCCGCGCCGATCTCCCTTTTCCGGGAGACCGGAAATTATGACAATCGCCGCAGCTAGCGGGAAATCGTCGGTCAATGTCAGGTCGATACGCGCCTCGTAACCCTCCGGCGTCAGCTCCCGGAGAACCCTTGCCGCTCCACCTGTTAGCCGCAAGGTTGGGCGACCCGAGGGCAGATTGATCACCCCCATGTCGCGCCAATAGACGCCATGCCGCAGTCCTGTCCCCAGCGCCTTGGCGCACGCTTCCTTCGCCGCAAACCGCTTGGCGTACGAGGCTGCCCGCAGCGCCCGCCCCTCGGACTTTCGCCGCTCCACATCAGTGAAGACCCGGGCAATGAACCGTTCGCCAAAGCGCTCCAACGTCTTCTCGATACGCCGGATGTCGATGAGATCGTTGCCCAGCCCGAGTATCACGTGTGCCTCATCACGCGGATCTCGCCTGCCGGTCGGGCACGATCTCCCGGCGGGCCTCGGCCATCAGCGCGCGCATCCGCTCCACCGCCTTGCCAAGACCGCCGAAGATGGCTTCGCCGATGAGGAAATGACCGATGTTGAGTTCTACGATCTGCGGCAAGCGAGCGACGGCGGCTACGGTGTTGAACGTCAACCCGTGGCCCGCATGAACTTCCAGGTCCGCCGCATCCGCGACGCGAGCCGCTATGGCGATCCGCTCCAGCTCTCGCGCGACGCCAGCGGCATTGCCGTCGAGGGCGCGCTCGCAATAAGCACCCGTGTGCAGTTCGACGATGTCGGCACCAATTCGCGCCGACGCCTCGACCACCGCCGGATCCGGCTCGATGAACAGCGAAACCCGAACGCCCGCATCCTTCAAACTGGCAACGATGCGCTCCAGGCGCGCGCCGCCGCCGACGACATTCAGCCCGCCCTCGGTGGTGCGCTCCTCGCGCCTTTCAGGAACGAGGCAGCACGCGTTCGGCAAATGACGCAGCGCGATCGCCAGCATCTCGTCCGTTGCAGCCATCTCCAGGTTGAGTGGACGCGTCAGCTCGTCCTTGAGCCGGGCGATATCCTCGTCCGAGATGTGTCGGCGGTCCTCGCGCAGATGCGCGGTGATCCCGTCCGCGCCGGCCTCGACAGCAATATGCGCGGCGCGCAGCGGGTCGGGATGGCGACCGCCGCGGGCATTACGGATCGTCGCGACGTGATCGATATTTACGCCGAGGCGCAGGTAAGCAGGGTTGGACATTGCTATGGCCAGGAATGCTACGGAGCAGATCAGTCGGCCGAAGCCGGCGCCCTGTTCATAATACGCGAGCGCCAGCCGCGAACGGCGTTCCTCGAAATATAGTAGACGATTGCCGCCGTGAGCAGTCCGATCGGCACGCTTCCCGCAAGCATCGGCCACAGCAATGGCCAGAACAGCGACGCCGTCACATCCAGCAGCTGCGGTGAGGGGTCGAGCAGGGCAGCCCACAGCAGCTGGACATTGCGGTGCACGGCCGCCGGGTCGAACGAGGCTTCGAGGCCGACCATCTGCAGCCCCATCACGTAGGTCGACACCCAGATGAACGGCCAGCTCAACGGATTGCCGACGAAGGTACCGAGGACCGCGGCCGGAATGCTCGCCCGCAGCGCGAAGGCGAGGATGCACGCGAGCAGCATCTGGATGCCGAGTAGCGGGGTAATCGATACGAACGCACCGAGGGCGCATCCAAGGGCAATTTCGTGCGGACTGGCGTTCAGCCCGACCAGCTGACGTCCGACCCTGCGGAGGCCGGGCGTCCACCGCGCCATCAGCGCCGTCAGACTGCGGACCGGTCGATCCGGGAACTGGTCCCGATGCTCAGCCACCATACCTGCGAGCTCTCCTAAACCCTCGCCGCCGTCACCCGCCTGCCCCTGCCAGATTCTCCTATCAATCGAATACTCGCTCAACCTTATTGACCACTGCTTTCTCGCGAAGGCCGGAAATGATGTGGTTCAAATGCACCAGATCGAGGACCTCCAATTCGATGCGCATTTCCGTAAAATCCGATGCGCGCCGCAGCATTCGAACGTTGTCGATGTTGCCGCCGCTCTCTCCGATCACCTTGGCGATCTGAGCCAAAGTTCCCGGCTCATTCAAAGCGGTAACGCTGATCCGGGCCGGAAACCGTTGCTGCGTATCGCCGTCGACGTCCCAGGTCACGTCGATCCAGCCCTCGTGCTCATACTCCCTGAGCCGTGGCGAATGGATCTGGAAGATCCGGATGCCTTCGCCCGGGATCATGACCCCGACGATGCGGTCCCCCGGCACCGCCCCGCCCGGCTCGAAGCTCACCGGCAAGTCGGCGTTGATGCCGCGAATGGCGAGCCCGCTGCCCTTCTGCTCGGTATCCCCGCCCCGGAACTTGAGGCTCATCACCCGGTCGATGTTGAACCAGCCGTCCTGGCCCTTTGCACGGCCGAACCGTCGTGTCCGGCGATAGGCAGGCTTCCCAGGCGGCGGCGCGACCGCCTCCGGAAATGCGGCCTTGAGCATATTGTCGATCGAAAGCTCGTTGCGACCGACGGCCGCCAGAGCGTCCTCCATCGACTTGTAGCCCAGACGCGGCAGCGCCCTTTTCAGCGCTTCGTCCGTCAACTCCTCGCCCAGGCGTTCGACGTGCGCGGCGGTCAGCCGCCGCCCAAGCTCGCTGTACTGCCGGCGCACAGCATCGCGCGCGGCGCGGCGGATCGCCGAGCGCGCGCGCCCCGTGACGACGAAATTTTCCCAGGCCGCAGGCGGCGTATGGTTCTTCGCCGTTTCGATTTCGACCTCGTCGCCGTTGCGCAGCTTGCTATCGATCGGCACATGGCGCCCATTGACGAATGCACCCACCGCCGCGTTGCCGACGTCGGTATGCACCGCATATGCGAAGTCGAGCGGGGTCGCCCCGTGCGGTAGCGCTATGAGCCGGCCTTTGGGTGAGAAGCAGAACACCTGGTCCTGGAACAGCTCGAGCTTGGTGTGCTCGAGGAACTCTTCCGGATTGGACCCCTCCAGTAGAGTCTCCACCAGGCGGCGGAGCCACACGTACGGCCCACTACCCTTTTCGAATTCGTTGGACGGGCGCGCCGCCGCGTTACTGTTGACGCCACTCTCCTTGTAGACCGCATGAGCCGCAACGCCGTACTCGGCGATGTCGTGCATCCCACGCGTGCGTATCTGCAGCTCCACGCGCTGATGCCGTGGACCAACGATGGTTGTATGGATCGATTGATAATTGTTCTGCTTGGGCGTCGAGATGTAGTCCTTGAACCGCCCCGGCACCGTCCGCCACGTCGTGTGAGCCACGCCGAGCACGCGATAGCAATCGTCGATCGACTTGGTAATTACCCGGAACGCGTAGATATCGGACAGCTGCTCCAGGCTGATCTGCTTGTTCGCCATCTTGCGCCAGATGGCATAGGGCTTCTTTTCGCGCCCCGACACCTCCGCATCGATGCCGACCTCCGCGAGCTTGGCGGCAAGCGCAGCCCGGATCTCTTCGACCAGCCCTTCGTTGGATTTCCTCAGCTCGGCGAGCTTGGCTGTCACGGCCTTGTAGGCGTCCGGATGCAGCCAGCGGAAAGCGTTGTCCTCGAGTTCCTCGCGCAGCTTCTCCATGCCCATGCGCGCAGCGAGCGGCGCGTAGATATCGAGCGTTTCCTCAGATATCCGCTTGCGCGATTCCGGCTTCATGTGCTCGAGCGTGCGCATGTTGTGCAGCCGGTCGGCGAGCTTGACCAGCAGCACCCGGATATCGCTGGAGATCGCCACCAGCAGCTTGCGGAAATTCTCTGCCTGCTCTGCCTTCTTCGACACCAGATCGAGGCGCCGGATCTTGGTCAGCCCGTCGACCAGCTTGCCGATCTCCGGACCGAACAATTGGTCGATCTCATTGCGCGTGACCGGTGTGTCCTCGATCACGTCATGCAGCAGAGCGGTGACGATGGTGGCATCGTCGAGCTTCAGGTCGGTGAGGATCGCCGCAACTTCGAGCGGGTGGGAGAAATAGGGATCGCCTGAAGCACGCTTCTGGTTGCCGTGCGCCTTCATGGCGTAGACGTAGGCGCGGTTGAGCAGCGCCTCGTCCGCCTTCGGATCGTAGCGCAGTACGCGCTCGACGAGTTCGTATTGGCGCATCATCGCCCGCCACCCGTGGTGTGGCGATCGAAATAGCCGCGGCCGTCCGCAGCAGGTGATCGTGGGAAGCTCTCGATCTCAGTCACGCGAGCAGGTCTCGATCCAGTGTCCTTGTTGCGAGGCGTACGCTCCGCCGCAGCAGTGCGCTCCGGCGAGCTTCGCGATCAGGACACTAGGCGGGGCTGTCGCCAGAAGAGTATGCCGCGGCCAGGCCGAAGGCTCAGCGTCCGCGGTCACGCTCCCGCTCGCGGGGGCCGCCGTTGGGACCACCATTCGCGGAAGGCTCCGTCGGCGTCATGCTCTCGAGGCCACGCAGAAGCTGCTCCTCGGTCATCACGTCGACGACGCTGTCGCTGGACTGGTCGTCGCGACCCAGGACCGGCGAGCGGCGATCCGGGGGCAGCAGCGGCGCTGCAACGGCCTCGGGCTCGTCGACCTCGACGTTCTTCTGAATCGAATGGATCAGCGACTCGCGCATATCCTCAGAGGGGATGGTGCGTTCGGCGATCTCGCGCAGTGCGATAACGGGGTTCTTATCGGCGTTCACAGGTACGGTGACCTGGCTGCCGTCAGCAATCGAGCGTGCACGGTGCGCGGCAAGAAGAACCAGCTCGAAGCGGTTCGGAACCTTGTCCACGCAATCTTCGACAGTCACGCGTGCCATGAACGACACCCCTTTGGCGAACAGGTGAAAAGATCGGGAAGCGCGCTGCGCACATCGAGACTAATGCGACCAAGCTGCGCCAGACGCTTCTAGTCGCACGAAAAACCCCGCAAAGCAAGACGGGGGGCATTGTGAAATAGGGTGTCTACACCGTATCCTCCCGCCGCCACGGGCGGGGCCCGACAAAGCACACGTGTGTTTGGCCAACGGTTGCAGCTTCGTGTTAATTGAGCCGAGCTAAGCTCCTGCAATAGTTGGTGCTTCACATTGTCGCTTAAATATCAAGCAAATGTAATGCGTTGCGAGTGACCGAGGTGGTAGTGTCGAGGCTGCAAATTGCCGATAGCAATGGCGCGGCGTACCCCACAAATTCAAAACTACAGCGGCGGTGTTTATACCGGCACGCGCGGCTTCCAAGGGTGAACGAATGCATTTCTACCAGAACGAACGCATTGCCCTGTTCATTGACGGGGCAAACCTCTACGCAACCGCGAAGTCCCTTGGCTTCGACATTGACTACAAGCGGCTGCTCGCGTTGTTCCGCCAGAAAGGCCAACTCGTACGTGCGCTCTATTACACGGCGCTTGCCGAGGATCAGGAATACTCGTCCATCCGGCCGCTGATCGACTGGCTCGACTACAACGGCTTCACCATGGTGACCAAGCCGACAAAGGAATTCACCGACGCCTCGGGCCGCCGCAAGGTGAAGGGCAACATGGACATCGAGCTTTCCGTCGATGCCATGCGCCTCGCCGCCAACCTCGACCACATCGTCCTGTTCTCCGGCGACGGCGACTTCCGCAGCCTCGTCGCTGCACTCCAGCAGATGGGCAAGCGCGTGTCGGTCGTGTCGACCCTCCAGACGCAGCCCCCCATGGTCGCCGACGAGCTACGCCGGCAGGCCGATCAATTCATCGATCTGGCCGATCTGGAGCAGCTCATCTGTCGCGATCCTGCAACCCGTCCTGCACGCGAAGGCCGCTCCTTCGGCGGTGGTGGCGGCGGTGGTCGCGGCGGTTACGGCAGCCGCGAGACTGCGCCCTTCTCCGACACAGACGACCTCTCCGAAGAGGTCTGACGAGGGTGCGGGCCGATGCCTGCCGCGGGGGAAATCTATAGTCCAGAGGCGCCCAAGCTGTGCGGGCTCTGTCCGCGGCTGGTCGATTTCCGCAACGCCAATCGGGCTGAGGCGCCCGATTGGTTCAACGGTGCGGTGCCGTCATTCGGCGATAACAATGGCCGTCTTCTCATCGTCGGGCTTGCACCCGGCCTCAACGGCGCCAATCGCACCGGCCGCCCTTTCACCGGCGATTACGCCGGCGACCTGCTTTATTCGACCTTGCTGAAGTTCGGCTTCGCCCGCGGCCACTACGAAGCCCGGCCCGACGACGGCTTGAAGCTCGTCGACTGCATCATCTCCAACTCGGTTCGCTGCGTGCCCCCGCAGAACAAACCCACGCCGCAGGAGATCGCCACCTGCAACGGCTTCCTGCGCCAGCGCATCGCCACCCTCCACAACGTCTCGGTAATGATCGCACTTGGCCGCATCGCGCACGACGGCGCCCTCACAGCTCTTGGTTACCGCAAGTCGCAGTTTCCTTTCGCCCACGGCGCCCGACATGCGCTCCGCCCTGGGCTGAGCCTGTTCGATAGTTTTCACTGCTCGCGCTACAACACCAATACGCGCCGCCTGACCACCGAGATGTTTCATTCGGTGTTCGCCGATGTTCACACCCTACTTGAAGCCGACCAAACGCCCGTCAATCGCGCCTGAACGCAATGGACGCGGCTTGCACGCTGCGGCCTTTCCCGCCGCGGAGTGCGATGCTATCTGAGCAATGTCCTTGCACCCGTCGCCACCAGCAAAAAGGCCCACGCTATGGCTCTCGAGATCGCGCCGGAAAAGGTTGCGCACGTCATCATCAAGGCTCGGGAGTACGACGCCAAGGTCGGAGCGTGGGACGACTCGCCTGAGGATGGCGACGCCGAAGAGGACCCCAGCGCGATCCTGGAAGACTTTGCCAACGACCCCACCAGAGCGGAGCTGGCCGGCTTCATCGACCGCCTGAACTACGACGAGCAGGCTAACCTAGTCGCGCTGATGTGGGTGGGCCGCGGCACGTACGAGAAGGAGGAATTCGAAGAAGCTGTCGAGACGGCACGCAGTGAGCGCATCAACGCCACGTCCAGCTATCTGCTCGGCATCCCACTCCTGTCCGATTATCTCGAGGAAGGCTTAGAAAAGCTCGGCTATTCCGTCGACGACGTCGAAAGCGACATCCTCTGACAGCAGCGGCCGAGCTCCCCCTATCAGCTCGCGCCACGCGCGCCGCACCACAAGCCTCTCTCAGCTCGTGTCACCATCTAAGAAGAAACCGCCGCCCGGCGTTTCTCGTCGAGCCAGTCGAGCACCTCGCGCGCATGCGCCTCGGGCTGCGACACCGGATAGAACGTGTGACTAATCCGGCCATCGCGAACAAGCATCGTCAGCCGCTTGAGGTAGGGCGTTCCGCCAGCGTCGAACTTCGGTAGGTTCAGCGCTGCCTGCAATAGAAAGCGCTCATCGCTCAGCAGCGCAAAGGGCACCGCGAGCCGCGTTGCAAGCTCCCGGTGATGCTCGCTCGATTGCGAACTGACACCGAACACTTCGATGCGTTGCGCTCTGAACTTGAGGTAATAGTCGCGGAAGCCTTCCGTCTCCGGTGTCGAGCCGTGTGCACCCGCGATGTCGTCCCAGCCCGGCGGATCGGCGAACCCCGGCCGACCCGTCCACGGGTAGACATAGACGACACTGACCCCGCGACGTTCGCTGAGGTTGACCGTGCCGCCGCGGCTCGACGGCAGGGCTACATCCGGCAGAGCAAAGCCCGGAATGAGATGATGTGCGGCACCGTCGTCATCGAGCGTTGCTGCTGGCGTATCGGTCGTCATCCCCTCGGCGCTCTCAGCCAGTTCAGGACATCGGCTGCATTCCGATCCGGCGGAAACACCGGATAGAAGACATGCACGATGGCACCATCCTCGATAATCAGCGCCATGCGCTTCAGCAGCGTGGCACCACCGACAACCATGACAGGAAGCCGCAGCGCGGTCGTGAGGCGCAGCGCCGCATCCGACAGCAGCGGGAACGGCAGATGCAGCCGCTCCACAGCTTCCCGTTGGTACTCGGTGTCCTGAGTTGAAAGGCCGAATACCTGGTCCGCCCCATCAGCCAGAAGCTCCCCGTAGTGATCCCTGAACGAGCAGGATTGCGGCGTACAACCACGTGCCCCCGGGATCTCATCCCAACCGTCGGGCAGCGCTACGCCTGGCCGCCCCGTGAGTGGATACACGTAGACGACGCTCAGCCCCTGCAGGCGCGCCAACGAGACGTGGCCCCCGCTGGTCGACGCAAGAGGCATATCCGGAATAAGCGCACCCTGCAGATGGCGAGCGGCGCCATCGTCGACAGGAGCCGGCAGCGTCGACCAGTCGACGTCGGTGAGGCTCGCCGGGGCGTCTGCAGCCATTTGCCCGCCCCTCAGCCCTTGTCGCGCATCACCCGCGCCTTTTCCCTGTTCCAGTCGCGTTTCTTTTCGGTCTCGCGCTTGTCGTGCAGCTTCTTGCCCTGGGCCAGCGCCAGCTTCAGCTTGGCGACACCGCGCTCGTTGAAATAGAGCTCAAGCGGCACGATCGTCATGCCTTGCCGTTGGACGCCGTGCAGGAGCTTATGGATCTCCTTGGCATGCAGCAGCAGCTTACGTTTGCGCCGCGGCTCGTGCTGAAAGAACCGGCCCGCCCCTTGATACTCGGGGATATAGGCGTTGATCAGCCACAGCCCGCCGTCCTCGGCCGACGCATAGCTGTCACTGATCGTCGCCTGCCCCCTGCGCAACGCCTTGACCTCCGTGCCCGCGAGCTGCAGGCCGGCTTCATAGGTGTCGGTCAGGAAAAACTCGTAGCGGGCCTGCCGGTTCTCGGCAACGATGCGGCGGCCGCCATCTTTTTTGGCCGCCATGGCCCCTGAACTCCGTAGTTAGCGGCGGCGCAGCCTTATTCGGCCGCGCGCGCCTGAACGAGACCGACGCTGGCAAGCGCCGCGTCGACGATACGCTGCGATGCCTGGCTGATCGGCACCAGCGGCAGGCGCATCTCCGCCTCGCACAGTCCCAGCCGCGATGCCGCATATTTCACTGGGCCAGGATTGGCCTCGCAGAACATCGCATCATGCAGCGGCATCAGACGATCCTGCAGCACGAGCGCGGTCTTGTAGTCGCCCGCAAGGCACGCGTTTTGGAACTCGGCGCACAAACGCGGCGCAACGTTCGAGACCACCGAGATGCACCCATGCCCGCCATGCGCCATGAAGCCCAGCGCCGTAGCATCCTCGCCCGAGAGCAGATTGAACTCCGGCCCCATCGCCAGCCGCTGCTGCGAGGCACGGGCCAGGTTCGCCGTCGCGTCTTTGACGCCCATGACATTCTTCAGCGCAAAACAGCGCGTCATGGTCTCGACGGTCATGTCGACCACCGAGCGCCCGGGAATGTTGTAGATGACGATCGGGATATCAACTGCGTCGTTGATCGCCTTGTAGTGCTGATAGAGGCCTTCCTGCGTCGGCTTGTTGTAATAGGGCGTCACGATGAGCGCCGCGTCCGCGCCGATCTCGTCCGCATATTCCGTCAGCTCAATCGCCTCGTCTGTCGAGTTCGACCCCGTGCCCGCGATGACAGGAACGCGGCCCTTCGCCGTTTCCACCGCGATCTCGATCACGCGCTTGTGCTCGTCGAAGTCCAGCGTCGGGCTCTCACCCGTTGTGCCCGCCGGCACCAGACCGTGCGTGCCCTCGCTGATCTGCCACTCGATGAATCCGCGGAATGCATCCTCGTCGAGCTTCCCGTCTCGAAACGGAGTGATCAGTGCCGTGAACGATCCCTTGAACATAGGCCCATTACCCTTGAGCGTTCAGCTCTTCTAAACTTTATGCGAGCAACCGGAATGAGTGCGGGAAAGTTGCCCTGACGCCTTGCTGTCGCCGCATCAGGCGGCATCTTCGGCGCCTTGTCCCTTGCCGGGCTGCTTGATAGTTTTGCCACGCGCTGGTGATGATGGAGTCGCGGCACCCTGTCGAGCGGGACATTAGGACCTTGCCCTGCAGCCCGCAACCCGCCCCGCCCGGTGGCGCCTGTGGAAGGACGGAACTTGCCCGATACGCCGCGCCTGCCGAAAGCCTCTCGCACGCTAATGCCCCGTTGCGCCGCATTAACGGCCCGGCGCGTCGGCCTCGCCCCGCCCCGCAGCCTCATCGTAGCCGCCCTCCTTCTGGCGCATCTTCCGCTGGCCCACGCGCAGGCCCTGGCCGGCACGCCAATCGAAGTGGCCCAAGCCGCCCCCGCCGCGGCCACCGCCATCGCCAAGCCGTCGACGCCCGGCGAGCGCGAGGCCGCATACCTGAGCCGAATGGACAAGGTGGTCGCCCCGCTGCTCGACTACCAACTCTCCGCCGCTGACGCCGCCAAGCTCAAGGAGGCCATCAAGGCCGTCGCCGGCTCCGACGCGCAGAAGGTCAAGGACCTTCAGGCCGGCATATCCGACCCGCTCGCACGCCGGCTCGTCGAGTGGCTCCGCCTTCGGCGCGGACAGGGCCAAGCGGCAGACTACCTGAAGTTCCTCGCCGAGAACCCTCAATGGCCCAACCGCGACAACCTGCAGAAGCTCATGGAGGAGCGGCTGTTCGAGGAAGGCGGCGACACCGATCTCATCGCTACCTACTTCGCCGACGGCGCGCGCAGTCCCGCCGGCATGGCCGTTATGGCGTCGGTGCACTTGGCGCACGGCAAGGACAAGGAAGCCAAGGCACTCGCTGCCAAGGTCTGGCGCGAGGAAGATCTGCCCGAGACGCTGGAGAAAGGTTTCCTCACACGCTTCGGTACGATGCTCGGCAACGACGATCACAAGTGGCGGCTCGACCGCCTCCTCGTCGAAGATGTCCGCTACCAGGCCGATCGCGCCCAGCGCGCTGAGCGCGCCAAGCGGGTGATCGCATTGCTGCCCGCGGCCGATCAGAAAGTGGCACAGGCCCGCCTTGCGGTGTTCATGCGCAAGAGCGACGACAAGGACAAAACGACTCTCGCAGCGCAATCGAAGGGCAGCGGCACCGACTGGGGTACGGTCTTCCATAAGATCCAGCACCATCGCCGTGCAGGTCGCCTGGAGGAAGCCGCCAAGCTGATGCGATCGGCCCCGCTCGACCCCTTGATCGTCACCAATCTCGACAAATGGTGGATCGAGCGTCGCGGACTTGCCTACCTCGCCCTCAAGAACAACAAGCCCAAGCTCGCCTATGAGATCGTGCGCGACGCCGGTCCCGTCGGCGCCAACGCGATGAACGATCAGTCCTTCATGGCGGGATGGATTGCGTTGCGCTACCTGAAGGACGCCAAGACGGCCGAGAAGCACTTCACGACCCTGGTCTCCAATGCCGACGGTCCCCTGACCCGCGCCCGCGCCAACTACTGGATGGGCCGTACTCTCGAGGCCAAGGGAAACAAGGATGGTGCGCGCCAGAGCTACCAGGCCGCCGCCAAGTTCAACGATACGTTCCACGGACTGCTTGCGGTTCAAAAGCTTTCGCCGGGCAAGCGCGAGCTGGTGTTCGATCCTCCGGCCATGCCTAGTCCCGAGCAGGTCAAGCGCTTCGTCGAAACCGACGCCTTGAAGGCCCTGGCACTCACCCGCAAAGCCGAGCTCGGACGCCACATCACGCGCATCTTCCTGCTCAATGCCGGCAAGATCGAAAATGACGAGGCATGGGCCGCCATGGCTGCGCACCTTGCCCGCGCGGTCGACGACACGCAGACCTCGGTCCGCATCGGCAAGGCGGCCATCGCCGCCGGGCACAACCTCGTCTACTACAGCTACCCCATACACGCGCTGCCGAAGTACACCCCCCTGCGCAAACCGCCCGAGACGGCCTACCTGCTTGGCCTCGCCCGTCAGGAGACGGAATTCAACAGCGACACCGTTTCCGGTGCCGGTGCCCGCGGCATCCTGCAGGTCATGAAAGTGACCGCCAACCACGTCTGCCGCGACTACAAGATCAAATGCGCGCACAACAGGCTGCTGACGGACTCGTCCTACAACACCATGATCGCGTCCGCCTACGTCGCCGACCGGCTCGACGAATGGGGCGGCTCTTACGTCCTGGGGCTACCGAGCTACAACGCCGGCCCTGGTCGCACGCGCGAGTGGGTCAAGGAATTCGGCGACCCACGCGAGGCGCGCGTCGATCCCATCGACTGGATCGAGCGCATCCCGTTTGAGGAAACCCGCAACTACGTGGCCAAGGTTCTGTCCAACATTCAGGTATACCGGGCACGCCTGGGCGAGAAATCGCCACTCCGGCTGGACCAGGACCTCAACCGCGCAAGCGCTGCCGCCGGAAATGCCGCAACGACGAACACTGCGGACTCGCGCGATTGAGAGCTAGAGTGACCTGACGGGATCTGCCGGCCGTCTGAGCGGGGCAAGAGGCTACGGGGAACGATGACGTCCAGAGCAACCTTCGAGGACATCTACTACACATCGCGCGACGGACTGCGCCTGCACGCGCGCTGCTACCAGCCGGCGTCCGGACCCAGCCGCATCCACCGCGCACGTCCCGTCCTGTGCCTCGCCGGCCTGACGCGGAATGGCCGTGACTTCCACGACCTCGCCGTCGCGCTGAGCCAGCATCACGGCAACCCTCGCACAGTCTACACGCTCGACTACCGTGGCCGCGGCCTGTCGGACTTCGACCCCGACTGGCGCAACTACTCGATCAGCGTCGAGTTGCTCGACGTCATCGACTTCATCACCCTTATCGGGCTGCACGACGCCGCTCTCATCGGCACCTCTCGCGGCGGCCTCATAACCATGGTTCTGGCGGCGGCACGCCCGACCGCAATCGGCGCCGCCGTCCTCAATGACATCGGCCCCGTAATCGAGCCGGACGGCCTGGCGAGGATTAGCGGCTACGTCGGACGCGTGCCTCTGCCCATCTCATGGGCCGACGCCGCACGCATGACCCGCGAACTCAATCGCCGCCACTTCCCCGATATCCCCGAGACCGTCTGGGAAGAGGTCGCCCGGCAGTGGTACAACGAGAAGAACGGCAAGCCCGCACCGGGCTACGACGCCGGCCTCGGCAACGCCCTTTCCGTTCTCGATGGACCGCTCCCGGCCCTGTGGCCGCAGTTCGAAGCGCTCAAGCGCGTGCCGCTGATGGCGATCCGGGGCGAGAACTCCGACATCCTCACAGCATCGACAGTCGACGAAATGCGCCGTCGTCATCCCGCCATGGCGACGATCACCGTCCCTGGTCAGGGCCACGCGCCGCTGCTGAAGGACGCTGCGACCATCGAGGGCATTCGCCATTTCCTGTCGGCCACCGACGTGAGCCGGCGGGTGGCGCCGCTGACTTCCGTCACCGCCTGATCACCTGGTCCGGTGACCAATCACGCCATGTTGGCCAAAGCCCGCTCGTGTCAGAACTAATTAGCTCAAGGCGCAGGGAGCAGTTGCGCCGACTTGCCGGTCACCCAGTTAACCGCAAGACCCACCCACTCGCGTACCGCCATGTCGAGGCGGCGCAATCCTTCCGATGGCGAGAAGAAGGGCACGTAGGCATCCTCCGGTCCGACAGTTCGATAGTCGACCGGCCAGGCTTCGACGGCAAAGCCCGCCTTGCGGAAAAGCCCTATCGATCTTGGCATGTGCCAAGCCGACGTGACGAGCAGCCAGCGCTCGCCCGGCTTGGGACTGGCAAGCGACTTCGTGTAGCGCGCGTTTTCGAGGGTATTGCGCGCCTCCCGTTCGAGCGTCAGCCGCTGTGAATCCAGACCGAGGTCGTGCATCACTTTCCCCGCGGCGTCGGCACCGATCGACGGACCCAACACCACGTTCGTAGACCCGCCCGTATAGATCACGCGGGCCTGCGGAAAGCGCCGCGCCAGCGCCACCCCCTCCGTTACCCGCTCTGCGGCCATGTTCAGCGCATGGACATTCCGCACGTTGCCGACGCGCGCTTCTTCCGCCCCGCCAAGGATGATGATGCCGTCAATCGGGGGACCCGATAGGTCCGCACGCGGAAAGCGCTCCTCCAGGGGCAGCATCAGCCAGGTGCTGAGCGGCAGTATCCCGCCGGCGACCACGATCACCGCGGCGCCGGCGAGCGCCCATCGGGCCGCCCGCTGCCACCGCGTCGCCAGCAGCAGAACCCCGCCGATCAGCAGCACAATCAGCAGCATCGAAGGCTGCACCAGCAGCCAGACAAGTTTCGAGATGTAGAACAAAGCTATCGTCCTGCTTCCGCGGCGCGGGCTGTTTCCGCTTCTGAAACGCCTGTTGGGTCACTCTGGGCGCAATGTAGCACCCTGAGTACAGAGTGGGAGACGGCGGTGGTTTCGGAGGCTGGCGGACAGACCATGCGCGATCTGGCCCTCTGGACCAGCCAGGCGCTCGACATCACGGCCTTTGCCGTCGTGCTCATCGCCGTGGCGCTCTCGACGGCGGCTTTCCTGGTCCGCGTCACGCAAACCGGATTTCTCGCCAACTATCGCGATTACCGCGCCAATCTGGGCCGCGGCATCCTTCTCGGCCTCGAGATCCTCATAGCGGCCGATATCCTTAAATCGGTCGTGGTGGATCCGACCCTCCAGGGCATCGCGGTCCTGGGCGGCATCGTCCTGATCCGCACATTCCTGTCGATCTCGCTCGACGTCGAAATCAACGGCCACTGGCCCTGGAAGTCGACGCAGCTCGCCCAGGAAGCC
Organism: uncultured Hyphomicrobium sp.; assembly: GCA_964493785.1. Taxonomy (GTDB): domain Bacteria; phylum Pseudomonadota; class Alphaproteobacteria; order Rhizobiales; family Hyphomicrobiaceae; genus Hyphomicrobium_A. The sequence continues at coordinate 86,002 of CAZBPM010000013.1, forward strand.
AACGGCTCCCAACAGCCCGGCTCCGCCTAGCACTGCTTCGGCAAAGAACCGGACACCACAAAAGCAAACGGCCTCCACGAGGGAGGCCGGCTGTTTTCCGTTCATCGAATTATGGTGCGGACGAGAAGACTCGAACTTCCACGGGTTGCCCCGCTACCACCTCAAGGTAGTGCGTCTACCAATTCCGCCACGACCGCAGACAAGTTCGGTGAACGAGGACGCTCATATAGCCAAGTTGGGCCGATCAAACAAGCGGCGCCTGACGCCCGATTTACGGCCTTTGAGGATAGCCGCGGCGGCATTTCGCCCCGATTGGCCATTGGGGGCCGTAGGCGCCGGCGCAAGCACCGCTTAGATTGCCGAAATGAGACCTCGTGATGCCCGCATCCCCGCCGGATTATCGGCCAACCCCGCAGCCGTGGAGCCCGTCCGCTGGGCCGTAAGCCATTCCCCGGTCCCGTATCCCGAAGCCGTCGCCACTATGCAGAAGCGTGCGGCTGCGATCGCTGCCGGCGAATCCCACGAACTCGTATGGCTGCTCGAGCACCCGCCGATCTACACGGCCGGCACCAGCGCCAGCGACGACGAACTGCTGAGCCCTGATCGCTTTCCAGTCTTCAAGACAGGCCGCGGCGGTCGCCTCACCTACCACGGACCGGGTCAGCGCATCGCCTACGTGATGCTCGACCTGAAACTGCGGGGCGGTGACGTACGCGCGTTCGTGAGCCAGCTCGAGCGATGGGTGATCGACACGCTCGCCGAGCTTGGCGTCACTGGCGAGGTGCGAGCCGGGCGCGTCGGCGTCTGGGTTCCTCGGCCCGACCGCGGTCCTGGCATCGAGGACAAGATCGCCGCCATCGGCCTGCGCGTCAGCCGATGGGTCAGCCTGCACGGCATCAGCCTCAACGTGGCGCCGGACCTAACCCACTACGCTGGGATCGTACCGTGCGGGATCGCCGATCATGGCGTGACCAGCCTCGCCGATCTCGGCGTGACCGATGATATGGAAATTGTGGATAACGTGTTGCGGAGGCAGTTCCATCGCCGCTTTGGGCCAACCAGCGATGCCTCGGCACCGAGCTTCGAAGAAGAGCAGGCGCCTCCTGCCGGGCTCTCGGAACGCGAAAGCCCGGCCCCCTAGGTTGGGCCGGGCTTCCACAAGAGTAGCCTCGAATGTCTTCCTCTACTTCGTACTGGGCTCTTGCGGCCGGTCCGCATCCCCGGCCTTCCGCGCAGCGGATGCAGGCTGCCCATCGTAGTAGAGGTAACCGCCTTCAATCGACACGACCTCCGAACCCTTGAGCTCGTACTCGTCCTTTTGACTGTCGTTGAGGCGGATGACGCAGCCCTTGCTACAGATTCCCTCGAGCGTCGCTGACGGCCGTAAAATATGGTCCGCCGCCGCATTTCCCTCGATGACGCTGACCTTCTGGTCGGTGCCGTCTCGGTTGGTAATGGATGACGCGTACGCGCCAGGGAACCCTATCAGAGCTACGCTTAGAGACGCCGCAAACACCCAACGGGACATCACGGCACCTCCCGCCGATCTCCTGTGGAGACCGACTACTTCTTCTTCTTAGCAGCCGGCTTCTTAGCGGCGGGCTTCTTTGCA
>CAZBPM010000013.1:87623-95184 GCA_964493785.1 uncultured Hyphomicrobium sp.
AGATTTCCTTTTCTTACCCTTTTTCTTTGCTTTAGCAGCAGCCATTTTAGTCGTCCTTCCGTTGATAACCCGAACACCAAGAGCCGAATCGAACTCGACTCGGTCGGGCCGTTTTCCAATTTGGTGAGAATCAACCCCTTTCACAAACGGAATTTTCCGGTGACCACTATCGGAAATTTCGATAGATAGCTTTGGTAGTGCCAGTGAGCTCGCCAAACACATGGACGTCACTCTCGCCCGCACCTTCCTGATGGTCGCCGAGACCGGCAGCTTCATCGACGCCGCGCGCAAGATGAACATCACGCAGTCGACCGTCTCCGCACGCATCAAAGGCCTCGAGGAAATGCTCGGAAGGCCGCTGTTTGCGCGTTCCAAGATGGGCGCAGAGCTGACAACCGCCGGTGAGCAGTTCCAGAAGCACGCCTTGGCGCTCGTTCGCATCTGGCAGCGTGCTCAGCTCGAAGTCGGAACTTCCGACCAGCACTCCGACCACCTTGCGGTCGGCGCTCCCGGCGTGTTCTGGGACGGCTTCTTGATGAGATGGGTCTCCTGGCTGCGCTCCAATCAGCCTGGAATCGCCGTATCGGCGAGCAGTGGACTGTCCGCTGTGCTCACGCAGCGCCTAATCGAAGGCTCTCTCGATCTCGCCGTGATGTATCGCCCGATGCATCCCCCTGGGCTGATCATCGAGCACCTGTTCGACGAGGAATTCGTGCTGGTGACCAGCGCCCCACTGGCTCCGCGCCGTACCACGACCGAATATGTCTTCGTCGACTGGGGACCTGACTTTCAGCAGGACCATGCGGCCGCCTACCCCGAGCTCACCAACCCCGGCCTCAATCTCGACCTCGGCCCCGTCGCACTGAATTACATGCTGGCCAACGAATGCTCCGGCTACTTTCCCTCGCGCCTCGTACGCTCGCACGTCGCGCGCGGCCGCCTGCGCCAGCCCAAACGCGCGCGCAAGTTCGTCTACCCGGTCTATGTCGTCTATCCGGAGGCCCGCAACGAGGAGGCCTACGAGCCGATCCTGAAGGGATTGCGCCAGCACGCGACGAAATACGCGCGGCCCGCCTAGTCCGTCGGGCGAACCTCAAACCCGCTGAAGGCGCCGACGCCTTCGCCTAGGATCTCGATGCGATCGACGCGCGCAGCCGGTGGCCCCGAACGGCACGCGGCGAGCATATCTTCGACCTGAGAAGGCGAGCCCTGAAGCACCGCCTCAACCGAGCCGTCGCGCCGGTTCCGGACCCAGCCGTCAAGGCCGAGCTCGCCCGCCTGCATCTCTACGAAGGCGCGATAGCCGACACCCTGGACGCGGCCCTCGACCCGGATATGCACGGTGCGTAGCGCCGGATCGCCCAACCTGGCCTCCCGATCGGGCCTTACCCCGCCTTGCGGGCGGTGACCTCTATCTCGATCAGCATCTTTTCATCGACGAGGCCCGTCACCATGACCGTGCAGGCCGGCCGCACCTCGCCGAAGTACTTCTGCAGCACCGGCCAGATCGGCTCGAAGTTCTCCGCCTTGGTGATGAGGTAATGCACCCGCACCACGTCGGCGAGGGTAGCGCCCGCCTGGGCCAGCGCCGCCGAGATGTTCTTGAAGCACTGCTCGGTCTGCTCGACGATATCGTCCGATATCGTCATCGCGGCGTAATCGAAGCCGGTTGTACCCGACATGAAGACCCACTCGCCGTCGACGACGGCGCGCGAGTACCCGATCCGCTGCTCGAACTGCGAGCCGGAAGAAATCAGTTTGCGATTGGACATCAGACGAACTCTAGGATGACGGCATCGACCGCGAGACTGTCGCCGGCCTTTGCATTGATCTTCTTGACCTTCCCGTCGCGCTCGGCGCGCAGGATGTTCTCCATCTTCATCGCCTCGACGACCGCCAGCGAGTCACCGGCCTGCACGTCGGCACCTTCCGCCACATGGATCGCCTTGACGAGGCCCGGCATCGGACAGAGCAGGAACTTCGAGGTGTCCGCCGGAGCCTTCTCGGGCATGACGGCCACGAGCCCGGCTTCCCGCTCGGTATAGACGTAGACCGGAACCTGGATGCCGCGGTAGGCCAGCTTCACCCCGTTGAGCACCGGTCGCACCTGAATGGCTACCGGCGCATCGCCAACGGTGCCGTGCCACACGGGGTCACCCGGACGCCAGTCGGACTTGAGCAAGAGCGTCCCGTTGCTTTCGGGGAAGGCAACTGTGTAGGCGCCCTCAGCTTCGATGACCTCGACCGCGATGTTCGTCTTGCCGACCCGCACCACCCGCTGCTGCGCGAACTGCACGGGCTGCCCGGACATCTGGTGCGTGATCTGGCGGCGCCGGATGTTGTTCTGGTAGTCGATGACCGCCGCTACGGCCGCAACGACGCGAAGCTCATCGCCTGCGGCCTCGCGCGGGACGAAGCCGTCGGGGAACTCTTCCTTGATGAAGCCCGTCGATAGTGCACCCTTGCGCCACCGCGGATGCTGCATCAGTGAGGTCAGGAACGGAATGTTGTGCTGGATGCCGTCGATATAGAAGCTGTCGAGGGCCTCGGCCTGCGCGTCGATCGCCTCGATGCGGGTCGGCCCGTGCGTCACCAGCTTGGCGATCATCGGGTCGTAGAACATCGAGATCTCGCCACCCTCGAAGACGCCCGTGTCGTTGCGCACGGTGATGCCGTCCTTGGACCCTTCCTCCGGCGGCCGATACTTCACCAGGCGGCCGATCGAGGGGAGGAAGTTGCGGAATGGGTCCTCGGCATAGACGCGGCTCTCGACCGCCCAGCCGTTGATCTTCACGTCCGACTGCTTGAACGGCAGCTTCTCGCCCGCCGCCGAGCGGATCATCAGCTCGACGAGATCGACGCCCGTGACCAGCTCCGTGACCGGATGCTCCACCTGAAGTCGGGTATTCATCTCGAGGAAGAAGAAGCTGCGGTCCTGACCGGCGACGAACTCGACCGTACCGGCGCTGTCGTAGCCGACAGCCTTGGCCAGAGCCACGGCCTGCTCGCCCATCGCCTTGCGGGTCTTCTCGTCCAGCAGCGGCGAGGGAGCTTCCTCGATGACCTTCTGGTTGCGGCGCTGGATCGAGCACTCGCGCTCAGCGAGGTAAACAACGTTGCCGTGCTTGTCGCCGATCAGCTGGATCTCGATGTGGCGCGGATCGACGATGAACTTTTCGATGAACATGCGGTCATCGCCGAACGAGGCCTTCGCCTCCGACTTCGCCAGCGGGAAGCCTTCCTCGACCTCCTTGCGGTTGAACGCGATGCGCATGCCCTTGCCGCCACCGCCGGCGGAGGCCTTCATCATTACCGGATAGCCGATCTCCTCGGCAATCTTGACCGCCTGCGGGACCCCGTCGATCTCACCCATGTAGCCGGGGACGGTCGACACCTTGGCAGCCGCGGCAGCCTTTTTGCTTTCAATCTTGTCGCCCATGGCCGCGATGGCCCGGGGGTTGGGACCGATGAACACGATCCCGGCCTTCTCGAGCGCGATGGGGAATGCCTCGCGCTCCGAAAGAAAGCCATAACCGGGGTGGACCGCTTCGGCGCCCGTCTGCTTACAAGCCTCGACGATCTTGTCGATCAGCAAGTAGGACTGCGCCGCCGGCGGCGGACCGATGTGGACGGCTTCGTCGGCCATTTCCACGTGCAGGGCTTCCCGGTCCGCATCCGAATAGACGGCGACCGTCTTGATCCCCATTCTGCGCGCGGTCTTGATGACGCGGCAGGCAATCTCGCCACGGTTGGCGATCAGAATTTTTTTGAACATAACCCCTGTTTGTCCACTAGGTGGGCACGCCCGCGAGACGGGGCTGAGCCGATTGCTCAGCCCTCGTTCTAGACGGGCAATTTGGTGTCGTAAACTGGCCAGACCCGGCAAAAGCGCGCACAGGCGCCGGCGAAGGCCCTTTGCTGCCGTGATCGCCGGTTGCTGCTGTCGATCGCCTAGGCCGCCTCGGCGAGTCGGGCGACGGCCGCCTGCAGATCAGGGTGGATCCTGGGCGTTTCCCGATTGAGATAGGCCACAAGCGCCGCCTCATTCGGGCTGAGCTGGCCGTTCCGGCCGATCCGCTGGCACAGCCAGGGAGCCTCCGCCTGCGGGATCTCTTCGTTAGTGATGATCTCGATTCTCTGGCGTTCGAGCCGGGCCAGCGCCCGCTCTTCTGCTGTCTGGTCGAGGTAGGTCGCCCGGACCGCGTCGATGCTCGATGAAACCATGGCCGACAGCAGCGCCAGCGGCGTCAGGTCGGGCGTCGCCTCCATCAACCAAACGTCGCGGCGCAGAGCCTCCTCGCGCGTTGACACCGATTGGCCGGATGCCGCCATGACGACGTTCGTCACCGCCTTCACGAACAGATCGCTCCAGCCGGCATTGGCCTGCGGATTGACGATGGCATCGTTGATGTCGAACAGCACCTCGGCCTCGGGGCGCGTAATGGCCACCGGGCGATCGCCGCCGAATGCGTAGAGAATGCGCCGGACAAGGTCGACCTCGCTCTCACGGATCGAGCCGGCCTGCGGCTCCCCGGCAGGACGGAGCGGGCCTGCGCCCTCGACCACGGCACGCTTAACCTGCTCAAGCGCGAGCTGCGCAAGACTGACCGGCGACCAGCGCGACTTGTCGAGAGCCCGCACGATAAGGTCGAGATCAGAGCGCCGGGCGACGACGCCGTTGGGGGCGATCCTGTCCGTCAGGCGCTTGGCCTTCTCCGCCGTCAGATAGCCATCCGGCTCCATCTGGCAGACGAAGTAATCGGTGAGGGTCTCGACATAGAACGGCACCCAGGCCGTATCCTGCTGAGCGCACGCCTCGTTCAGACTGATGAGCGCTTCCGCCTCGTCGGCGCTGATCTGCGCGTCGGTCTGCAGCGCCCCTTTGAGCCGCAGAACATCCACGTCGAGGATACTGCCCCGCTGCAACAACTCGGTAATCGAAAGCGACTGCAACGCGCTCATCTCTCAAGCCCCGCTCGCATAAGCTACATGCCGGCAGATTAAGAAAACGGGCTTACGAATTGGCTAACAGATGCCCCGCCACGATGCATTCCTTCCAGCAATCGTAACCCGCCATGAAAAAAGGGCCGCCTAGGGAGGGCGGCCCCGAGTGAGACGGGAGGATACGCCGGGGGAGTGGTCTTACTTGCCGACGCGCGGCAAGAACCATGCGCGGTCGCGGGCATTGTACTTCTTGTCGGCGATGTTGGCAGAAGCCTCGTTCTGCATGTTGCGCAGGTCGCGACGCTCCGAGCGCGTCAGGTAGCCTTTGTCCTTATAGGCATCTTCGGTGCGGGCAATGCGCTTCTGCTCGGCGCGCAGCTTCAGGCCCTCGGTCCAGGTGATGGTGCCGGTCTGACGGCCCTGCTCGATCCGGTCGGCCTGCTGGGCCTGGCGGCGCGAGATGGTGTCAGCCGAAGCGACAGCGGTCGTGGCGACGAGAGCGGTTGCAGCAGCGAGAATGATCTTGTTCATGGGGTCCACCTCTTCTCGGATAAGGCCACCCCGTGATGGAGCGGCGTGTTCGATGGGGTGGAGAATGCGTTTTGCGCTTTGAACTCGTTCTGAATGACGGTTACAGGCCCCGTTCATCTTTGGGAAACCCTGTCCGGACGCTCATCTGGCCGCTTGTGGTGACTCCCTGGACCCTATCCCCCGGGGGACTGGCGGCGCCGGCTATGGCAAACGGGAAGCCCCGCCTGCATCAGCACCGGCGTTTGCTTTCGATGGACTGGATGAGCTTCACGTTGGCGCGCTCGTAATCGTTCAGCGGCACCGCATTCTGATCGCTGAACTGGCACCCCTGGTTGCCAAACTCGTCGATGCCTCGCTGGGTCGAGAAGCAGTAGCCCCGCGCGGCGAAGATGCCGTTGCGCACCGTGTAGAGCTGATCGCAACCGAGCTTCTCAGCGTCGTGGGGGGAGATCTTCCGATTCTGCACGCAACCGACGACCTCGTAGCAGAGGCTCGGAGCATCATCTCCGGCCAACGCCGGACCGACAAACATCGCCGCCACGCCGAGTAGAGCGATCCGCACCATTCTCAGCTCCAATACTAGCCTCGAGCAATTCTAGCCTGTCGCCGGTCCAAAGCAAAAGAACCCTCGGCGCATGGGTTCGCCGAGGGTTCGGAAATGGGAGTTTTTTGGGTACGCGGACGCTAGTTCAAGCGAGAAGGCTACGCGAAACATGCTCGCTCGCTGCACCTAACGTGGCGGCCGGCCGTTGGTTTCATCGTGAACAAGATTTTTATTCAAACGGCGCCGTCACGTCGCTTTCGCTCTCAAGACCGGGAACGGCTCCCGAGCTCCCCCGTTGCCGTTGACGAGTTCGCAACCAACGCAACTCGACGCCAACAGGAGAGTCATATGAGAACGATCGCGACAACGCTCGCGGTGGTCCTGCTCAGCGCATCGAGCATTGCCATCGCGCAGGAAGGCCCAAGAGGCGGACCGGGTGGGGGCGGCGGTGGAGGCGGCCCGTCACTCGAACGGGGCGGTGGCGGCCCCGTGGGCGCCCCTAACGGTGCCGGACCTGGGGGCGCCAAGATGGACAGCGGCGGTGGCGCCGGTGAATCCGAGCCTGCCGGCGGTGGGCGCGCCGAACGCTCGGAGGAACGCGCATCCGAAGGCAGCACCCAGCGCTCGGATCGCTCGCAAGCGCCTGCAGGCGAGCGCCGTCAGTCCAAGTCCAGCGACGACAGCTCGTCCGAGCGCCGCGCCTCCAAGCAGGACGAAGGATCGAGCCGCCAAGAGCGCAAAGCCAACGATGAAGGCAAGCCAGAGAAGCGCGCCACTGAGGAAGGCAAGCAGGAGAAGCCCTCCCGCGCCAGCGAAAATGCTGACGGCCGGAAGGACAAGGCTGACTCCAAGCAGTCCGAAGCGGATCGTAACGCTAAGAGCAACGCCGACGCGCGAGCAGAGAACAAGCCGTCTGGCGACAAGCCGGCTAAGCGGGTCGATCTGACCGACGCCAAGCGCGACAACCTTCGCGGTGCCTTCCGCAACGAGAAGGATTTGAAGCCGCGCGCGCGTGTCGACGTCGACATCTCGATAGGCCGCCGGTTGCCGCGTGACTGGGACTATCGCCCGGTCCCCGTCGCCGTGATCGAGATCGTCCCCGAGTACCGCAACTACGTCTTCGTTTACGCCGAGGACGAATACGTGATTTGTGATCCCGATTCCTACGAGGTTGTCGCAGTCATCCCGGCGGGTGGCGCCCAGTATGCGGGTGGCAGCTCCGGCGTCACGGACCGCTGCCCCGCTCGCCTCTCTCTCAGCCGCGACGAGCGTGAGCTGATCCTCGATGAGGTCCGCATGAACGACGAAGTTGACGTGCGCGACCTCGAGGTCGGCTGGAGCGTGCCTTCCAATGTGAAGCTCCAGCGCTTCCCAGAGGAGGTCCTCTCGAAGGCCGACGAACTCGGCGCATGCCGCTACTTCGTCGCCCGCGACCAGCTCGCCATCGTCGACCCGATCGACGAAAAGGTCGTCCTCGTCATCGACAAGAGCTGACGCCAAGGCCGGAAACAAATCGGCGGGAGGCCCCCCCCCCCCGTGGGG
>CAZBPM010000013.1:95194-124550 GCA_964493785.1 uncultured Hyphomicrobium sp.
AAAAAAACCGGGGGGGGGCCCTCCCGCCGATTTTAGAGGGCACCGCTAGAGAATTGATCGCACCACGCCGCCATCGACCCGCAGCGCCGCCCCGTTCGTTGCCGAGGCCTGAGGCGAGGCAACGTACACTACGATATTCGCAACCTCGTCGACGGTTGCAAAACGCCCCAGAAGCGATGTCGGCCGGTGCACCTTGACGAACTCAGCCGCCATCTCCTCGACCCCGCGCCCCGCCTGCTTCGCCATCGCCGCGAGGAAATCCTCCACGCCCTCCGAGCGCGTCGGACCGGGAAGCACCGTGTTGACCGTGACGCCCGTTCCCGAAGTCATTTCCGAAAGGCCGCGCGAGATGGCGAGTTGCGCCGTCTTCGTCATTCCGTAGTGGATCATCTCGGGCGGGATCTGGATCGCGGACTCTGACGAGATGAATACGATGCGCCCCCAATTGCGCTTCAACATGCCCGGGAGCAGCGCCCGAGACAGCCGCACCCCTGACATCACGTTGACCTCGTAGAAGCGAAGCCAATCGGCGTCGGAAATCTCGAGAAATGGCTTGGGCTCGAAGATGCCGGCGTTGTTGATGAGGATGTCGACTTCACCAACGCTCTTCACGAGCGCCGCGCATCCATCGGCGGTGCCCACGTCACCGGCGATTCCGCGCACCGTGCCCCCGGAAACATCGCCGGCAAGCTTGGCGACGGCTGCGTCGACCTTGTCCTGCTTGCGCCCGTTGATGATCACTTCGGCGCCCGATGCCGCCAGCCCTTTGGCGATGGCCCGGCCGATCCCTTCGGTCGAGCCTGTGACCAGCGCGGTCTTGCCTGAAAGGTCGATGTTCATGGGTTCCCGCGTGCAGCTTTGATTTAAGACCAGGAGTGAACGCCGCCGCTAAGCTTTCAATCAGGAGTTCCTGAAAGAATCGCATTGATGAGCCGATCTGCCACCGAACGCGCGAGGAAGGCCAGGACGTTTCTCATTTCACCTTGCAAAGCCGACTTTGAAGCCGAAACACCACCGACAGAATATTCAGCCGATGTGTTAGGTCGCAGAAGAACCCTAGCCCCGATGTGTAGACCAGCGCGGGTGGGGACATCTGCGCTTCCTTCCCACTCAACGCCCTTCAGTATGACAACCAGAGTTGCATTGCCACCATGAGGCACAACCCGCGGGCCAAGTCTCTCAACTAGGCGGGCACGGATCGCCGCGCACAAGATAGCGGCCCGGCGCTCATCAACCAAGTCGTTCGACGGCTTCCCAAACCAACTCCTGTCAATCTCACCGGGCGGGTGCTGCTCGCACCGGATTCCGGAAACGCGTAAAGAGTCGACTTGGTCCGGTTTCAGTGGATTAACCTCGTGCGGCGGCTGAGCCATGCCGCACAGTAGGCCAAACGTTAAAAGCACAACGAATATACGCAAAGCACCTTTCCCCATGACGGGGAGATGATCGCGGCGCTTTCTGGCGGTTCTCAGGCGGCCGGCAGTCATCCTCCGCTTTAGGCTGAGGACCCAGCGTGCAGCATCTTTCGACACCGGGCGCAAATTGATGGATGGGTCCTCGGCCCAAGCCCGAGGATCACATTGAGAGCGGGCACACCGCCCACTTCAGCATGGCTAGCCGAAGCTTGCCATGCTCAGCGCCCAACGGGCGCCGCACCCCGTGGCGCGGTCATCCACCCGCGCCACGTTCGCCGCACGACAAGCCTCTCTCCGCTTGTGTCAGTCAGAAACTAAAGCGGTATGTTGTCGTGCTTCTTCCAGGGGTTCTCGAGCGTCTTGTTGCGCAGCATGTTGAGCGCGCGGCAGATCCGGCGACGCGTACCGTGCGGTAGGATCACCTCATCGATGTAGCCGCGCTCGGCCGCAACGAACGGGTTCGCGAAGCGCTTCTGGTACTCGTCGATGCGCCCCTTGATCTTCTCAGGGTCGGACAGCTCGGACCGGTAGAGAACCTCGACCGCACCCTTGGCACCCATCACAGCGATCTCGGCGGTCGGCCAGGCGTAGTTGATGTCGCCGCGGATATGCTTGGAGCTCATCACGTCGTAGGCGCCGCCGTAGGCCTTGCGGGTGATGACCGTGATCTTGGGAACGGTCGCCTCGGCGAAGGCGTAGAGCAGCTTGGCGCCGTGCTTGATAAGGCCGCCGTACTCCTGAGCCGTACCCGGCAGGAAGCCCGGCACATCGACGAACGTCAGGATCGGTATCTCGAAGCAGTCGCAGAAGCGCACGAAGCGGGCGGCCTTGCGCGAAGCATCGCTGTCGAGCACGCCGGCCAGCACCATCGGCTGGTTGGCGACGATACCGACCGTCCGGCCTTCCATGCGGGCAAACCCCGTCACGATGTTCTTGGCGTAGGCTTCCTGGATCTCCTGGAAATCCGCCTCGTCCACGACCTTGAGGATCAGCTCCTTCATGTCGTAGGGCTTGTTGGGATTGTCCGGGATCAGCGTATCCAGCGATTCATCGATCCGGTCAGGGCTGTCCGACGTCGGCAGGGTCGGCACGCCGGACTTGTTGTTGGACGGCAGGAAGTCCATCAGGCGGCGCATCTGCAGCAGCGCCTCGACGTCGTTCTCATAGGCGCCGTCCGCCACCGAAGACTTGGACGTATGCACCTTCGCGCCGCCGAGCTCTTCGGCCGTGACGGTTTCGTTGGTCACCGTCTTCACGACGTCAGGACCAGTGACGAACATGTAGCTCGTATCGCGCACCATGAAGATGAAGTCGGTCATTGCCGGCGAATAGACGTCGCCGCCCGCGCACGGTCCCATGATCACCGATATCTGCGGGATGACGCCAGATGCCATGACGTTGCGGGTGAACACTTCGCCATAGCCACCCAGAGCGTCGACACCTTCCTGGATGCGGGCGCCGCCGGCATCGAACAGACCGATGATCGGCGCACGGTTCTTCAGCGCCATGTCCTGGATCTTGGTCATCTTGCGCGCGTGGCTCTCCGACAGGGAGCCGCCGAGCACCGTGAAGTCCTTGGCGAACACGTAGACTACGCGGCCGTTGATCGTGCCCCAGCCGGTCACGACGCCATCGCCCGGCGTCTTGTTCTTCTCCATGCCGAACTCGGTGCAGCGGTGCTCCACGAAGGTGTCGAACTCCTCGAAGGAGTTCTCGTCCATCAAAAGCTCGATACGCTCGCGGGCCGTCAGCTTGCCGCGCTTGTGCTGCGCGTCGATCCGGACCTGGCCGCCACCGAGACGTGCATTGGCCCGGCGCTTCTCAAGCTCTTCGATGATGTCCTTCATGATGGTCCCTCGTACCCGCGCACCTGCAGCGCCATAGGGGCTCATAGCATGCGGCTTCGGCGCTGCAAACGCGCACGCGACCGGCCCGAACTGCGACGTTTCGGGCAGGCCGCGGTGGCTGGGTCAAGGACCTCGTCGGCGCTCAGCGTTTGCTCCAGCGGCCCGGCGGGCCTGCAGTAACTGGATGGCGATACGGCCGGCCATCCAGATCTCAGCCACCGCCAGGATCAGGAAGGGAACACCGAACACCAGCATGGCCGCCTGGACCACCTGGCCGGAAACCAGCCCGAAATGCCCCGCGAGTTGGACGATCGACGAGAGGCTCAATAGTCCGATGATAACCATGGACAGCCACATGAACTTCGCATGCTCGCGCCACAGGTAGGCGTTCTTGTCGGACGATCTCACCCAGGGGTTGAGGTTCGCCGCAAGGATCAGCGGCAACACCACCGCCGCGAAGATATTCATGTAAAGGTCGTAGGTGCCAAGGGGTTGCATAGACGTCTCCATGTCGGGCGGCGCGCGGGCCGCGGCTGTGGTCGAATCGCCGTCAGACGGCTCGGCGCGATTTGAGGAATTTGGCGAGCGCGATCGCGCCCAGTACGAGCGCAGTCATCTGCCGGCCTTTATGAGAAAGGGCAACGCCGCGATCACGATCGCGACGATCACCAGATCGAAAATGCTAAGCATGAGCCGCTCCATCGGTTATGGCTCTGATGGCCTTCACCGTAAGCCGCTGCCGTCCATCCTGCTGTTCCGCAGGGAACACGCGCGCATCTTAGTGCAATTGACGGCCGTTCAGTCCGTCGCGAGCAACTCTAGGAAGCGTGCGGCTGACAGCATCTCCGCCTTGCGGCGTGCGCGCCGATCGGATGCTTCCGCGTCGGCTCCCCAGCGCTCGATCTGCCAGTCCTCGTCGATGTGGGCCGCGTCCCACGCTTCTTCAGCCGAACGCTCTATCTTGGCGACGGCGAGGGCGAGCATCGCCGACCCTGTGAGGGTCGTCATTACGTGCAGCGCCGCGAGTTGCATGGCGTCGTACGGCGCGACGAGATCGGCGAACCGTTCCAGCGCGTAGCGGTTCTGCGTGACCGGCATCACGCCTTCGGACAGCAGGAATTGCGCACCCGTCTCCGCCTCGATCCAGCGCAGCACCGGATTCCAAGTCTTCTCCTGAAGCTCCACCAGAGCATCCGGCCCCTCGGCCCGATAGCAAAGAAGATCGCTCCCGGCGAAACGGACGATATCGTGCGCCACCTCGGCCATGCTACCCGCGACGCCGTCGATGGCGGTTATGGCGAGCTTCGACAGCGGCATCCGCGACGGATCGATCCGCTCCGTCTGCGCCGCCCATTCCTCTGCAATCGCTTCGGCGAGGGCACGCGTGGGCACGGTCAGCGTAAGCTTTTTTGGCGTGCGCACGGGCCGGCCATCGAGCAGGATCTGGAAGCCGCCATTTGGAGCCTCGCCGATTAATACCGCCGTGTAGAAACGCTTGGGCAACGAGGGAGCGAGAGCCTCCCTGCCGGGCACTTTCGGCGCGCTCTTCTCGCCGTCCTCGCTCACGCAGCCTTCTCCCGCCGCGCGAAGAACGCGTCGATCTCGTCGGCTAGACCATGGCTGCTGGTAAGCACCGAATGCGCACCGGCGCGCTCCAGCTCCTCCACCGAGTGATAACCCCAGCCAACGCCCAGCGCGCCCGTCCCGGCGGCAACGGCCATCGCCATGTCGAAGGTCGTGTCCCCGACCATCACCGTTTTGTCGGCCGTCACGCCGGTTTCCAACATCGCCGCTCTCAGCATCGATGGATCCGGCTTGGAGGGATGCTCGTCCGATGTCTGGATGGTCGTGAAGCGTTGCGCCCAGCCCTCGCGCGCAAATAGCCGATCGACGCCCTTGCGCGACTTGCCCGTCGCTATGCCCAGCATCACGTCATCGCGCCGTCCGAAGGACTCGATGGCGGCGGCAATACCTTCGAACAGTGGTTCGTGCAGTTCCGGCTCGCGGCGGATTTCCAGGAACGCCGACTTATAGCGCTCCACCATCTTTACCCTCAGCGCCGCATCGACCTCGGGCGACAGGGCAGCGATGGCCTCGGGCAGCGACAAGCCGACGATCGACAGCGTCGCCTCGCGCGGCGGCGGCACGAGTCCGAAACCTGAAAAGGCGTAGCTCATCGCCTCGCAGATCCCATTCTGGCTATCGACCAGAGTCCCGTCGCAATCGAGAACGATCAGCTTCATTCATCGTCCTCCTCGAAGCGATTGGCGTCGAGGGACAGAATCTCCCAGGTTTTCTTCATGTGCTCGGGCAGCGGCGCCGTGACGTCGATCTTGCCGCCGCTATAAGGGTGCGGAAGGATGAGACGGCGCGCATGCAGGTGCAGTTTGTTTTCCATCTGCTCGGCCGGCAGGTTGTCGTCGCCGCCGTATTTGTTGTCGCCACAGATCGGATTGCCGATCAGCGCCATGTGCGCGCGCAATTGATGCTGACGCCCCGTCACCGGTTTGAGCGATACCCAGGCCGCCTTATTCGCGAGCCGGTCGATGACGGAATAATGCGTCGTCGCGTGCATCGCCACCTTCTGTTCGCCGGGTAGCGCTTTGCGCACGCGGTCGCCGTCGGGTCCGGGAGCCTTGACCAGCGGCGCCTCGACCTTGC
This sequence comes from uncultured Hyphomicrobium sp., assembly GCA_964493785.1. GTDB lineage: Bacteria > Pseudomonadota > Alphaproteobacteria > Rhizobiales > Hyphomicrobiaceae > Hyphomicrobium_A. Next base: position 101,118 of record CAZBPM010000013.1, read on the forward strand.
CCTGATGCGGCTTCGGCACGCCCTTCACGAGTGCCCAATACGTCTTTGCGGCCGAGCGCGTCTGGAACACACGCCCTAGCTTGGCCGCCGCATCGCGATGCTTAGCGACCAGCAGCACGCCCGTCGTATCGCGGTCGAGCCGATGGACAAGACGCGGCCGCTCTCCGCCGAAGCGGTCTGCCATTCCTTCCAGGATGCCATCGATGTGCTTCTTGGTCCCGGTGCCGCCCTGCACCGCGAGTCCGAACGGCTTGTTGAGCACGAGCACATGGTCGTCCTCGAACAGGATCATCTTCTCGATGCGGTCACGGTCAGCCTTGGAAACGCCCATCGCCGGCTTAAGGCCGGTTGCTTCGGCAGCTTTCGGCGCCGTCTGGACGACTGCAGGCACGCGGATCTGGGCCCCGGCTTCGAGCCGCGCATTGGCCTCCGCCCGGCGGCTGTTTACGCGCACCTGTCCGGTGCGCAGCAGCTTCTGCAGGTACGAGTAGCCGACCTCGGGGTAATGGACGCGAAACCACCGGTCGAGGCGCATGTCCGCCTCGCTCGCCTTCACTTCGATGGTGTGAACCCGGTCGTTCATCGACGCCCCTGTCGCGGTCCAGAGCCGCAATTGACCCTCATCCGCGAGACCCAGCATGATCGCTGCGGGCCCAGCAGCCCGGAGCGTGAATCGTTGATCGCTTTTGTTGCAACGCGATCACGCTCTAGGTCTTTGATGAGACCGTTGCTCTAGGCGGCGTCGCCCACGATGTCCAGCCTCGGCCGGCTAAAACTTAGCCCAGCCGGCTCTCGCGGCCCAGCGCACCGGCCGCTCCCCTCCCCTTATTTCTGAGAAACCCCGTCACCATGGTTGACGAGGTTTGACCAAGCGCGCCGCCCCCGCCCGGCATCCCCGAGAAGGATGCCCGCCACGAAGGATCAGCCGGCCCGCTTGCCTGCGCCGCCGATCACCCAGCCAATCAGCCATCCGATGAGCAGTCCGCCGACCAGGCTGCCCACGTAGGTCAGCATGTGCAGGTTCTCCGCATCGTCCGAACTTTCGAACGACTGATGCGCGACCACCCAATCGGCCGCCGGCGAACCCATGAACAGGGCGGCCAGCGCGCCGCCGATCAGCGCGAATACGATGGCAACGATGAAGCGCATAAATCCCCCAGCGCCGATCCCGGCTACTTCACTTCCCAGAACCAGATCTCGCCCGCATTGGCATAGTTCGAGTAGTAGCCCATCCACGAGAACCACTCGAGCAGCCACTTCGCGGACGAGCGGTAGCCGTTCCAAACGTCGATATGATCGCCCGTGGGGCGGCCCGTATCCGAGCTGCGATTCCAATAGTCCTGGAAGTAGATGATGCCAGTGCGACCGAACAGCTGCGGATAGTACTTGGCGGCGTCCGCGCCGGCGATGCGCTCGACCGGCGCGACGCCCGGCAGCCGCGCGCTGGTGATGGCGTTGGCGAGCTGGCTGGCATTGATGAAATGCATGTCCGAGCGCGGGTGCACCGCGCACGAGGCGCAGCCGCCGATCTGCCCGTCCACGACACCTGCACGACGCAGCGCCACGCCCATCCGGATCGCGCACTGGTTCGCGAACACCGGGAAACCCATGTGGATCTGCTTGCCTTCCATGTTCGTCAGGTCATGTGGGGCAATGCATGGCGCCGTCACGGACTCGTTGATCGGGTGTCCGCGCCAAAGATCGACGAATTGAACCATCAGTCCCTCCCCCGCACTCAGCACACCCCATGGGCCACGAGCAGTATAGGCAACGGCACCCTACCGGACCAGCCCGCCTGCACGCCGCACATGCTCTCAGCGGCCCTTTTTGGCCCTGAGATCGGCCCAATAGGCGAGCCGCTTGTTGATCTCGCGCTCGAAGCCACGCTCCGGAGGATCGTAGTAGCGCGGCCGTGTGTCGAATTCTTCGGGGAAGTAGTCCTGGCCCGAAAAAGCGTCCTCGGCGTCGTGGTCGTACTGGTAGCCGTCGCCGTATCCCTCGTCCTCCATCAGCTTGGTCGGCGCATTGAGGATGTGCTTGGGCGGCGCCAGCGAGCCGTGCTCCTTGGCCGCCCGCATCGCAGCCTTGTAGGCCACGTAGACAGCATTCGATTTGGGCGCCGTGGCGAGGTAGACGGTCGCCTGGGCCAGCGCCAGCTCTCCCTCCGGACTGCCCAGAAAGTCGAAGGTGTCCTTCGCCGCGAGTGCCTGCACCACGGCCTGCGGATCGGCGAGCCCGATATCCTCCACCGCCATGCGCACCAGCCGACGCGCGAGAAACAGCCTGTCCTCGCCGCCATCCAGCATCCGCGCCAGATAGTACAGCGCTGCATCCGGGTCCGAGCCCCGCACCGACTTGTGCAGAGCGCTCACCAGGTTGTAATGGCCTTCGCGCGACTTGTCGTAGAGCGGCGCACGCCGCTGAACCAGTTCGCTCAACGCCTTGCGATTGAGCGGCGACTGCCCCGGCGCCACCGCAGCAAACACCTCGTCGGCGAGATTGATTGCAGCACGACCATCGCCATCCGCCATGCCCGTCAGCGCTTCGCGCGCATCCTCGTCGAGCGGCAGCTTGCGCTTTTCTTCCTTCTCGGCCCGCTGCAACAGATCTTCGATCGCCTCGGGTCCCAGACGGTTGAACGTTAGCACCGCCGCCCGGCTCAACACGGCGCTGTTCAGCTCGAACGATGGATTCTCGGTCGTCGCTCCGACAAGCGTGATCGTGCCGTCCTCCATGTGCGGCAGAAAGCTGTCCTGCTGCGCACGGTTGAAGCGATGGATCTCGTCGATGAACAGCAGCGTGCCCTTGCCGAGTTCGCGCCGCGACTTGGCGCGGTCGAATGCTTTGCGCAGGTCCTGCACACCGGAAAATATCGCCGACAGCTGCTCGAATTCGAGCTGCGTCTCGTGCGCCAGCAGCCGCGCCACCGTCGTTTTGCCAGAACCCGGCGGCCCCCACAGGATGAGGCTCGGCAGCCGCCCGCTCTTGAGCATCCGCGTCAGCGTTCCGTTGACCCCGACCAGATGATCCTGGCCGACGACCTCCGACAGCTTCGTGGGACGCAGCCGGTCGGGAAGCGGACGCGGCGCCCCCTTCTCAAGCCCGGCAGCTTCGAACAGTGTAGCCAACTTCCTCAGCCCGACATCTGCAGCTTCATGGTGCGCCCGCCGCGCTTGATGGTGATGCTCCAGACGCGCTGCGGTGTGCGCGTGATCTCGTCCAGCATCACGACGTCGGTGATCTTGTCACGTCCGATCTGGACGATGATGTCGCCCGGCTGGAAGTCGAGACGCGAGGCAACCCCACCCGACTTCACCGCCACGATCACCACGCCGTCCGTCTCGTCGAGATTGAGCTCGTCTGCGACGCTCGGGAGAATGTTGGATACCCGCGCGCCGTCGAAAGGATGGTTGCCCGACAGATTGCGCACGTCATCCTTGCCGGGCTTCGGTGCCGGCAGCAGCGGGACATCGAGCGTGACGCGCTTGCCGCTGCGGATCACATCGAGCCGGCTCGTGTTGCCCACCCCGCGCGTCGTCAACCGGTAGAGAACCGAATGGGAATCTCCCACGTCGAACCCATCGACCGCCACGATCACATCGCCGAGCTGCAAGCCGGCCTTCACCGCTGGCCCATTGTTCGTGAGACGCTGGACAATGGCGCCTGAAACGCGGTCGAGCTTCAACGTCTGCGCCGTCTCACGATCAACCGTCGCGAGCTGGCCACCGAGCCACGGCCGCTCCATCTTCTTGCCCGCCAGAGCATTGTCGGCGACCAGTCGCACCAGGTTGGAGGGAATGGCGAAGCCGATGCCGACCGACCCACCCGACTGCGAGAATATCATCGTGTTGATGCCGGCGAGGTTACCGTTCATGTCGACGAGTGCGCCGCCCGAGTTGCCGGGGTTGATGGCGGCGTCCGTCTGCAGGAACACCTGCGTATCCGACTGCGCCATCTCCGTGCGCGCCAGCGCCGAGATGATGCCGCTCGTCACCGTCTGCCCGACGCCGAACGGATTGCCGATCGCGAGCACCACGTCGCCGACTTCCAGCTTGTCGCTGTCTGCGAACCTCAGGAACGGAAAGTCCTGGCCGCCCTTCTCGATCTTAAGAACCGCGAGGTCCGTGCGCTCGTCCGATGACACGATGCGCGCGTCGTACTCGCGCTTGTCGAACAGCGCCACGCGGATCTGCGTATCGGTGCCGCCCTTCACCACGTGCGTGTTGGTGACGATCACCCCGTCCGGGCTGATGATCACGCCGGAGCCGAGCGACTGCTGGATGCGCTCTTGCGGCAGACCGAAACCACCGCGCCCGCCGAAGAAGCGCTGGAAGAACGGATCGTTGGCGAACGGCGAGGTGGCGGTGCGCACCTTCGAGCGCACATAGACGTTCACCACGGCCGGCGTGGCGCGCTTCACAATCGGAGAATAGGAATACTGCAGCGCCTCGCGGGACGGCGGCGCCAAGCGGTCTTGCGCGTTCGCCCCACTGACCGCGGACAGCCCGACGAGAACTGCCAGCGTCAGAACGGTGCCACGAAGAATTTGTTCGATCGACTTGGTCATGGTCTGGTCGTGATCCTTCGCACGTTATGTCGGTGCGGATCCTACTTTGGTCCAGAAGCGGAGAGCCGCAGCACTGATAGCATAGCCCCGGCCATCATGGCGCGGCCGTGGCGACATGCCCTTTCCAAGGTTAAACCTCGGCGAGATTGGCTAGATCAGGCCCAGCGACCTGAGGCTCGTTGCGGCCGACGAGACCGCCTCCTGCGGCGACCGGAACGTCTGCCCCAAGATCCGGTGGGCCTTGGCGTTGCTTATCGGCCGCGGGAACGCCAGGTCCGGCAGGACCGCCTTGAGCCGGGTATCGAACATGGCGATAGCCTTCACGATGAAGTCCGGCAGCTCGGCACGCGGGACCTTTCGGGCAACGTCCGGCACGGCGCGCCCCACGAGCGCACCCACTTCGATCAGCCGAAGAAAGCCGTTCGCCGTGATGATCCGCTCGCCGGCAGCCTCGGGCGTGGTCATCGCCAGGACATGCGTCACCGCCACATCGCGCACGTCGCTAATGGGAAACGAGACCTTGGGCGCCGCCGGATACTGCCCCACCCCGATCACCCGGATCACCTCCACCGAGGTCGAAAGATCGGCGTCCGGCGCCGGTCCCAGGACGAATGCCGGATTGATCGCTACCAGTTCCGGCGCGCCCGGCGTGCTCTTCACGAAATCCCACGCCGCCCGCTCCGCCAGCGCCTTCGAGCGCGTGTAGGGCGTTGCGTCCGGACGGTTGGGATTGGTCCAATCCGTCTCGTCGAACACATGGCCCAGCGGCGCCTCCGGCCACGGCATGGTGATCGCAATGACGGACGAGGTCTGCACCACGCGCTTCACGTTCGCCTTGGTTGCGGCCTTCAGCACCCGCAGCACACCTTCCCGCGCCGGGCGGATGATCTCGTCGGCGTCCTTCACGTGCTGGAGCGGGAACGGAGAGGCCACATGCTGCACGTACGTGCACCCGGCAACGGCCTCGTCCCAGCCGGCATCCGAAAGCAGGTCAGCCCGAACGAACTCCACTCCGTCGGCAGTCGCACCCGCGTTGCCGATGGCAAGCCGGACCGCGTCCGCCTTGGCGAGGTCGCGCAGTGTCGCCCTTACCTGATAGCCCTGCCGGATCAGCTCGGCGATGACATGCTTTGCGATGAACCCGGACGCGCCGGTCACGAGTACCTTGGACTCTGCCATCTACGTCCCTTTGATCTGAAACATCTGTGGCGAGCGGCGCCAATCCGTTTCCGAGGCGGATGTCAGCTCCGCGCAAACGACCGGGGAGAGTTACCGGACCGCGAAGCCGCTGGAAATCAATTTTGCACACACACTCCCAAGTGGCCGGGAGTACATCGTTTTTCCCCGCGACTTTGTTCCCGCGCGCGGCCGTTCACGCCGCACCACGAGCCACCTTGCGATAAACGATGGGCGCCATACCCGTCCAACGGCGGAAGGCGCGGGTGAAATGCGCGACATCTGCATAACCGAGGCTGAGGGCAATGTCGGTAATTGCCGCCTTGCCATCGCCCACCAGCACGATGGCCCGGCTCCTCAGCACTTTGTCTCGCACCTCATTGAAGCTGGACCCGTGCTCAGCCAGCCGGCGCTGTAGCGACCGACGCGAACCGCCGAGCTTGCTCGCGACCCAATCTATGCGTGGATAGCCCTCATGCAGGGCCAGCGTCGTCACCGCCTCGATGCATGCAAGCTCGTCGTGCTGATCTGGCATTTGTGGCTCGGCCTCTTGGGGTAAGCGAACGCGTGGCGCCACATATGGCAGTCCCCGGTCCAAGAGCTCGGCACCGAATTCGATCCCCGATCGGGCATGACCATGCGAGATGTTGGCGCCGAAAATGTTTTCGAGCTCTGCGCGGGGTCTACCTGCCGGCAATGCTGTCATCACCACTTCCGGGAACCAGCCGCGCCCCGCATACGTGCGGACGGTATCGATCATATAGCCGACGCCCAGAAGCTCATTATGGTGCCGTCCCTCACACGCGGGCTCGACGAACTCGATCCACCAGCGCATCTTCGAACCCTGCCGCTCCAGCGCCAGAACCGTCGATGTCTGCAGCATCGCGTTGAGACCTGCATGGCCCCTTGCGATGGCCTCCCGCAGCGTTTCGGCCGCGCATACCCACATCCCGAAGGCACTTAGCTCCTTCATGCGGACGGCCTGCGCGAGACGGGCTCCGAAGAAGTCATCGCCCGTCTCCTGGGCGGCCCGCTCCAGGAAGCGGAACTGCGACCGCAACGGTATGAGCAGATCACGCTGGTCTAGAAGCGCGTATGGCAGATCGACGGCGTTCAACACCCGCCCGACCGATCCGCCCTGGCGGGCCATGAAATCGGCGATAGGGCCAAGTGCGCTCGACCGCGTAAAGCCGGAAAGACGAGGCGCCATCACCAACAGTCCATTGCCGCCTGCCGATGGCACAAAATGGCAAGCGGCCGAGGCAGGAACAATTCACGTTGGTGTCAGAGGCAATTGATCACGAGGCGCTCCGCAGGCGCCCATCTGACGGGAGAAAAACCAAGATGTCGACGACGCTACCCTACGACACCCGCAACATCCGCTGGCACACCCTCGAGGGCTTCCCCCACCTCGCCTATCACATCTGCGCGGTCGATGAGGACAAGCGCATCGTCGACATCCTCTTCAAGTTCGACGCCAACTCTAAGATCGCCACCCATCGTCACCGCTGCGATTACGTGACCCTGGTGCTGCAGGGAGAATTGCGCATCTACCGCGCCAACGGCGAGCTGAAGGAGATCCGCCCCGTAGGCAGCTACGTGTCCACCCCCGGCGACGGAGAGCCACACACCGAAGGCGGCGGCGACCAGGACGTCATCGCGTTCTTCAGCAACCGCAACGTCGCCGGCCCCGTCTATGAAATCCTCGACGCAGATCTCAACACCGTAGGCACCCTTGGCATCCCCGAGTTCAAGGCCCTCCTCGAAGGCCAGGGGCAAACCGCCTCGGCAGCCTGAGAACGCGGCCAAAAGAAAAAGGCCGGCGCTGACAGCACCGGCCTTCTCAAATTCGCTTTCGTCGGAGGCGCCGTGGCGTCCCCCGAGGGGATCAAGCCTCGGCCTGAGCGGCTGCGACGGCTGCCTCGTGACGCTCTTTGTCTTCCTTGCCCTTGATCGACGTATCGCGGTCGACCAGCTCGATGACGGCGCGCGGAGCACTGTCGCCGTAGCGGAAGCCGGCCTTCAGCACGCGCGTATATCCGCCGGAGCGATCCTTGTAGCGCGCAGCCAGAACGTCGAAGAGCTTCTTGACCATGTCCTCATCGCGCAGGCGCGCAGCGGCCAGACGGCGCGAGTTGAGGTCGCCACGCTTGGCGAGCGTGATGTACTTGTCGACCACGCGCTTGAGGTCTTTCGCCTTCGCCAGCGTGGTGACGATCTGCTCGTGCTTGATGAGTGCAGCAGCCATGTTCGAGAACATGGCCTGGCGGTGGCTGCTGTCGCGGCTGAATCGCCGACCGAGATTCCTGTGTCGCATATCTTAAGTTCCCTTAGGTTGTTTAACGGGGAGGTTCTGTGGCCTCACCTCGCTAGGTTCGTGTAATTCGTGGCCCCGGTGTCGTGAGACCGGATGATCTCACGCGCCAAGGTCGCACGTCGGCTTAGTACTGGTCCTCGAAGCGCTTTGCCAGCTCTTCGATGTTGTCCGGCGGCCAGTTCGGCACCTCCATCCCGAGATGGAGCCCCATGGACGCCAGAACCTCTTTGATCTCGTTCAGCGACTTGCGGCCGAAGTTCGGAGTACGCAGCATCTCCGCCTCGGTCTTCTGGATCAGGTCGCCGATATAGACGATGTTGTCGTTCTTCAAGCAGTTGGCCGAACGCACCGACAGCTCGAGCTCGTCCACCTTCTTGAGCAGCGCGGCATTGAACGCCAGCTCGGGATGACGCGTCTCCTCGACGGCCTTCTTCGGCTCCTCGAAGTTGATGAACACGGCGAGCTGGTCCTGCAGGATGCGGGCGGCAAGCGCGATCGCATCCTCCGGCTTCACCGAGCCGTCCGTCTCGACCGTCATGGTGAGCTTGTCATAGTCGAGAATCTGGCCCTCGCGGGTGTTCTCGACCTTGTACGAGACCTTCTTCACCGGGCTGTAGAGGCTGTCGACCGGGATCAAGCCGATTGGGGCGTCTTCTGGACGGTTGCGCTCAGCCGCAACGTAGCCCTTGCCCATGTCTGCAGTGAACTCCATGCGGATGGAGGCGCCCTGGTCGAGGGTGCAGATCACGTGCTCGGGATTGAGGATCTCGACATCGGGACCGGCCTCGATGTCCTTGGCGCGGACTGCACCGCCGCCTTCCTTCTTGAGCACCATGCGCTTCACACCCTCGGAGTGAATGCGCAACGCGATCTCTTTGATGTTGAGGACGATGTTGGTGACATCCTCACGCACCGACGGGATCGACGAAAACTCGTGCAGCACGCCGTCGATCTGAACCGTCTTGATCGCTGCGCCCTGCAGCGACGACAGCAGCACGCGGCGCAGCGCGTTGCCGAGCGTCATGCCGAAGCCACGCTCCAGCGGCTCGGCGACGACCGTTGCCGTGCGGCTGCGATCGCGTCCAGAAGCGACGTCGAGCTTGTTCGGCTTGATCAGATCTTGCCAGTTCTTCTGTAGAACGTTCACCACGGGGTGCCTCGCTACCTCTACGCCTGCGCCGGGGGTGGCAGGCGAGTTGAAATCAGCTTGCTACAGCGCACGCATCGGAGCGGCGCACGGCGGGACGGCAAACTTCTTCGCCCCGCCGGGATGAATTAGACGCGGCGACGCTTGCGCGGACGGCAACCGTTGTGCGGAATCGGCGTGACGTCGCGGATCGAGGTGATCTGGAAGCCAACCGACTGCAGCGCGCGGAGCGCCGATTCACGACCCGAGCCCGGACCGCAAACCTCGACCTCGAGGATCTTCATGCCGTGCTCTTGCGCCTTGCGGCCAGCGTCCTCGGCAGCGACCTGCGCTGCGTACGGCGTCGACTTGCGCGAGCCCTTGAAGCCCTTCGTGCCCGACGACGACCAGGCAATCGTGTTGCCCTGTGCGTCGGTGATCGTGATCATGGTGTTGTTGAACGAGGCATTGACGTGCGCAACGCCCGACGTGATGTTCTTCTTCTCGCGCTTGCGGATTTTTCCGCGTCCTGCTGCGCCGGTTGCTTCCTTGGCCATCCGTTCGTCTCTCCAGAGGCCGTCGCGCGGCCCGTCATGCGAAAATCATCAAAAGCGTAAAGGGGCAGCCTACACGGCAGCCCCCAAGCAAGCCCGATCAGGCCTTCTTCTTGCCCGCGATCGCCTTCGCCGGACCCTTACGGGTGCGTGCGTTGGTGTGCGTGCGCTGGCCACGAACCGGAAGCCCCTTGCGGTGGCGCAGACCGCGGTAGCAGCCCAGATCCATCAGGCGCTTGATGTTGGTGATGACCTCACGGCGCAGATCGCCCTCGACGAGATAATCGCGATCGATCGTCTCGCGGATCTGCAGCACTTCAGCGTCGGTCAGCTGATTGACCCGCTGCTCGGCCGGAATACCGACCTTGGTGCAGATGTCCTTGGCGAACTTCGGACCGATGCCATGAATATACTGCAGCGCGATCACTACGCGCTTCTGCGTCGGAATGTTGACGCCTGCGATACGGGCCACACATCTCTCCTGAGGTAACGATTGCCGTTGGCGAGAGGCTCGCCGCCCCCGGTGCGGCAATCCCGCTGCTTTGGTATTCGTGTTAGTGATCATGCGCCAAAAACACACCTCTCCAGCCCGTCTCTGTCGAAATCGGGCGGTTGCGAGCGTGTGTTAAGAACGCGGAGTTGTACCGAAGCACTACGTATCCGTCAATTGTCCGATAATGGTTTTTTCAAGGTGCGACCACACGGTTCAGAATACCGTCCAATTGCGCCTCCACCTCCGGGATCGCCGCCATACCGTCGATACAGCTCAGTTTTCCCTTGGCGAAATAGTAACCAGTTAGCGGTGCCGTCTCTCTGTAATAGGCCATGAGGCGCTTCTTCAGCGCCTCGGCATTGTCGTCGCTGCGGGGCACGCCGCCCGCCGCGATGGTCTCCCGGGCCCGATTTTCGATTCGCGCCGCCAGAACCCCGTCGTCGACCTTGAGCTCGACCACAGCGTCCAGCCTCTTGCCCTTCGACGCCAGCAGCTCGTCGAGCGCCGCCGCCTGCTTCAAGGTGCGCGGAAAGCCGTCCAGAATGAAGCCGTTCGCACAATCAGGCTCCTCGATCCGCTCAGCGATGATGTTGATCACCACCTCGTCCGGAACGAGACCGCCCGCTTCCATGATGGCACTGGCAATCAACCCCACCGGCGTTCCCGCCTTCACCGCCTGACGGAGCATCTCGCCCGTCGACAGCTGCACGAGCCCTCGCTTCTTGGCAAGATTCTCGGCCTGCGTTCCTTTGCCGGCTCCAGGCGGACCCAGCAGGATTAGGTTCATCTCCGCCCTCGCCCCGTCGCGCCTCTTAGCTTGGCCTTTTTGATAAGGCCTTCGTACTGGTGCGCGAGCAGATGGCTCTGCACCTGTGCCACGGTATCCATTGTCACGCTCACTGCGATCAGCAGCGAGGTGCCGCCAAAGTAGAACGGCACGGCAGCATATGAAATGAGTATTTCGGGCAATACGCAAACCGCCGCCAAGTAGATTGCGCCGACCACCGTGATGCGCGTGAGAACGTAGTCGATGTACTCGGCCGTCTTCTCGCCCGGACGGATGCCCGGAATGAACCCGCCGTACTTGCGTAGGTTGTCGGCCGTTTCCTTCGGATTGAAGACCACCGCCGTGTAGAAGAAGGCGAAGAATACGATCAGCACCACGTAAAGCAGGATATGCAGCGGCTGGCCGCTACCCAGCGCAGCCGTCATCTCGTTGAGCCATCCCGGGCCTTGCCCCGCCGTGAACTGCGCAGCCGTGATCGGCAGCAGCAACAGCGAGGAGGCGAAGATCGGCGGAATGACGCCGGCCGAGTTGAGCTTCAGCGGCAGGTGCGAAGAATCGCCCTGGAACATGCGGTTGCCGACCTGTCGCTTGGGATATTGGATCAGCAGGCGGCGCTGAGCGCGCTCCATGAACACGATCGCAGCGACGACGAACAGCATCAGGGCGAGCAGGAGGAGCAGCAGGGCGACCGACAGCGAGCCGGTGCGCGCCAGCTCGAACAGGCCCACAAGCGCCGAAGGCAGGCCGGCCACGATACCGGCGAAGATGATCAGCGAAATGCCGTTGCCGACACCGCGCTGCGTGATCTGCTCGCCGAGCCACATCAGGAACAGCGTGCCGCCCACCAGCGTGATGACCGTAGTGATGCGGAAGAACGCACCCGGCTCGATGACCACCGGGCCGGCCGCGCTGCTGGACCCCTCGAGGCCGATCGCGATGCCATAGGCCTGGAACGCTGCCAGCACCACCGTCAGGTAGCGCGTGTATTGGTTGATCTGCTTGCGGCCTTGCTCGCCTTCCTTTTTGAGGGCTTCGAGCTTTGGCGACATCGAACTCATCAACTGCATGATGATCGATGCCGAGATGTACGGCATGATGTTGAGGGCAAAGATCGCCATGCGCTCTACGGCGCCACCCGCGAACATGTTGAACATGCCGAGGATGCCGCTCGAGTTCGCCTGGAATGTCTGTGCGAAGGCTGTCGGATTGATGCCAGGAAGCGGGATGAAGGTCCCGAAGCGATAGACGATGAGCGCGCCCAAAGTGAAATAGATGCGGCGCTTCAGATCACCGGCTTTGGCGAAGGCGCCGAAGTTCAGATTGGCGGCTAGCTGCTCTGCAGCGGATACCATTTTCGTTTCTCCCGACCTTCGCGCCCGTTGCGGTGGGCCGCCCTGGACTGTCCCCCGCCTAACATGGGAGCCCGCCCCGGGTGCGGCAACTCCGCAGACACTCTAGCGCCGGCAGCCTATGCCGCCGACGCCCATCTGCGCCAAGGTTTATTCTTCGCTCGCCGCAGTGGTCTTCTTGCCGGCTGCGGCCTTCTTAGCTTGGGTCTTCTTTCGCTTGATCACGTCGGCCTCGAGTACTTTCTTCTCGATAACCTTGATCGAGCCGCCGGCCTTCTCGATCGCGGCGCGGGCAGTGCCCGTGGCATGATCGACCGTCAGCGACAGCTTTGCCGTGATCTCACCCGAGCCGAGCAGGCGCAGACCGTCCTTGGGACGGCGGATAATGCCGGCCGCCACGAGGGCCTCGACGTCAACCGGCTTGCCGGCGTCGAGACGCTTCTCGTCGATCGCCTGCTGCAGCGAGCCCACGTTGATCTCGTTGTAGTCCTTCTGGCGCCACTTGTTGAAGCCGCGCTTCGGCAGACGCCGATGCAACGGCATCTGGCCGCCTTCGAACCCGCCGATGGCGACGCCCGAACGTGCCGTCTGGCCCTTGCCGCCACGACCACCGGTCTTGCCGACCCCGGAGCCGATGCCACGACCGACGCGCAGACGCTCTTTGCGCGAGCCGTGCTTGTCTTTGATTTCATTGAGCCGCATCGGACTCTCGCTCCTTAGGATTTCTTGCCCGCCGGCGCATCTTCGACGATGCGCACGAGGTGCGGGATCTTGTTGATCATGCCACGGACGGCAGGGGTGTCCTCCAGCTCGCGCCGGCGGTGCAGCTTGTCGAGGCCGAGGCCGCGCAGCGTCTGCGTCTGAATTTCAGGGCGACGGTTGGCGCTGGCAAACTGCTCGACGGTAATGGTCTTCTTGGCCATGACACTTCGTTCCTTGGTGTTCCGGGGCGTTTGTTACGCCTCGGCAGCAACTTCACCGGCAGCCGAACCATCACGGCGGCGAGACACGATCTCGCTCACCTTCTTGTTCCGGCGGGCTGCGACGGCACGCGGGTTCTCCTGATGCTTCAGAGCATCGAAGGTGGCGCGCACCACGTTGTATGGGTTGGTCGAGCCGAGCGACTTGGCGACGACGTCATGCACGCCCAGCATCTCGAACACGGCGCGCATGGCGCCGCCCGCGATGATACCGGTACCTGCAGGAGCCGAGCGCAGCACCACCTTGCCCGAGCCGTGACGGCCTTCGCTGTCGTGATGCAGCGTGCGCGCATCGCGCAGCGGCACCCGCAGCAGCGAGCGCTTGGCGGCTTCTGTCGCCTTGCGGATCGCCTCCGGCACCTCACGAGCCTTACCGTGACCGAAGCCGACGCGGCCCTTGAGGTCGCCCACGACCACGAGCGCGGCGAAGCCGAAGCGCTTACCGCCCTTTACGACCTTGGCGACGCGGTTGATATGAACGAGCTTCTCGGTGAACTCGCTATCCCGCTCCTCGCGATCGCGACCGCCGCGGTCTCTGCCTTGTCCTTGGGGACGTGCCACGTTGCAATCCTCTTCGTTAGAAGTTCAGGCCGCCTTCGCGCGCGGCATCGGCCAGCGCCTTGACGCGGCCGTGATAGATGTAACCGCCGCGATCGAAGACGACGTCCTTGACGCCAGCCTTCAGTGCGCGCTCGGCGATGAGCTTGCCGACTGCCGCAGCAGCCTCCTTGTCGGCGCCGGTCTTCAGCGACGACTTGAGATCCTTCTCCAACGTGGAAGCGGCGGCAACGGTCGTGCCCGCGGCGTCGTCGATGAGCTGGACATAGATGTGCTTCGACGAGCGGTGGACCGATAAGCGCGGCCGGCCGCTCGAATTGGATTTCAGGGTACGACGGACGCGGGACTTGCGCCGGTCGAACAGTCTGTTGAGTTCGCTCATGGCTCGCGTCCTTACTTCTTCTTGCCTTCCTTGCGGAAGATATATTCGCCCTGGTAGCGGATGCCCTTGCCCTGGTAGGGCTCCGGCGGCCGCGAGGCGCGGATGTTGGCGGCAACCTGGCCGACGAGTTGCGGGTCGATGCCGGTAACCGTGATGATTTCCTGCTTCGCGCCCGACACCTTCACTTCGACGCCGGTCGGGATCTGGTGGACCACGTCGTGGCTGAAGCCGATGTTGAGCTGCAGCTGGTCCTTGCCCTTCATCGCGGCGCGGAAGCCGACGCCCTGGATCTCCAGCGTGCGCGAATAACCGGTCGTCACGCCCTCGATGAGGTTCGAGATCATCGTGCGCGACATGCCCCACATGGAGCGCGCCAGCTTGGTCTCGTCCAGCGGCTCGACCTCGATGCCATCAGCCGTCTTCTCAATCTTGATCTTGTCGGGAACCGTGAAGGCGAGTTCGCCCTTGGGTCCCTTGACCTTGATCTCTCGTCCACTGATCGTCGCCGTCACATTGGACGGGACCGGGACTGCTCTTTTGCCGATACGTGACATGGTCGTTCCAAAGCCTTGATGCAGACCCGCTTACTGCGGGCCGCAGATTAGAAGATGCTGCAGAGGATCTCACCGCCGACGTTCTGCTCGCGCGCCTTTGAATCCGACATCACGCCCTTGGGCGTCGACAGGATCGCCACGCCAAGACCGTTCGCAACCGTCGGCAGATCGCGCACCGGCGAGTAGACGCGACGGCCGGGTGTCGACACGCGCTGGATCTCTTTGATGGCCGGCTGACCGTTATAGTACTTCAGCTCGATCTCGAAGACCGGCAGCGCGCCCTTCTGCTCAACGCGCGAGTACCCACGGATATAGCCTTCTTCCTCAAGCACGTCGAGGACGCGCCCGCGGATGTTGGAAGCCGGCGTTACGACCTTCGGACGGCGCCGCATTTGAGCGTTGCGGATGCGCGTCAGCATATCGCCTAGGGGATCGTTGATCGACATTTATGGCTCTCCCCTTACCAGCTCGACTTGGTCATGCCAGGGATCAGACCCTGGCTCGCCAGATCGCGCAGCTGGTTGCGGCACATTCTGAGCTTGCGATAGTAGGCGCGCGACCGGCCGGTCAGCTCACAGCGGTTGCGGATGCGCACCGGCGATGAGTTGCGCGGCATCTCAGCCAGCTTGATGCGAGCTGCAAAGCGCTCCTCGGCAGGGCGCTTCAGATCGTTCGCGATCGCTTTGAGGCGCTTGCGCTTCTCGGCCTTCTGGGCCGAAAGGCGTCGCCGCATGTTGTTCTTTTCTACCGAGCTCGTCTTAGCCATCTATATCCTCCAAAGGCCTTTCGGGTTCAGCCCGAGGTCCTCTAGCTGCGAAATGGGAAGTTGAAGCCGCGAAGGAGCTCGCGAGCCTCGTCGTCGGTTGTCGCCGACGTGCAAACGATGATGTCCATGCCCCAGATCTGGTCGACCTTGTCATAGTCGATCTCGGGGAACACGATGTGCTCCTTGAGACCGCAGGCATAGTTGCCGCGACCGTCGAAGCTCTTGCCGTTGAGACCGCGGAAGTCCTTCACGCGCGGCAGCGCGATCGTGACGAACCGGTCCAGGAACTCGTACATGCGGTCGCCGCGCAGCGTAACCTTGGCGCCGATCGGCATGCCTTCGCGAAGCTTGTACGTCGCGATAGCCTTGCGCGAGCGCGTCTGCACGGGACGCTGACCGGCAATAAGGGCCAGATCGCCAGCGGCGCTCTCGACCTTCTTGCGATCATTGACTGCCTCGCCGACGCCCATGTTGAGAACGACCTTCTCAATCCTGGGCAGCTGCATGACGTTCTTATACTGGAACTTCTCCTGCAGCGCCTCGCGCACCACAGTCTCGTAGTGCTTCTTGAGGCGCGGCTTGTAGTCGGCCGGACGCGGGGCGGCTGGCGCGCGCGGCTCTTTGGGAGCGGCTGCCTTCTTCTCGCGCTTGGCCTTGACCGGAGCGCCACCACCCTTGGGGGCGCCGGCACCCTTTGCCGGTTTCTCTTTCTCAGCCATGACTTACTGTCTCTCCGGAATGACTTCGCCCGAACGCTTGGCGAAGCGAACCTTCTTGCCGTCCTCGAGAAGCTTGAAACCGACTCTGCTCGGCTTGCCGTCCTTCGGATCCTCGATTGCGAGGTTCGAAATATGGATCGGCGCTTCCTTCGAAATGATGCCGCCTTCCTGAGAAGCGGTCTGCTTCTGGTGGCGACGCACGACGTTGACGCCACGGACAACGGCGCGCTGCTCCTTGGGAAGCATCGAGACGACCTCGCCGTGCTTGCCCTTGTCGCGACCGGCGATGACGATGACGTGGTCGCCCTTCTTGATCTTCAACGACGCCATCACAGCACCTCCGGCGCGAGCGAAACGATCTTCATGTGGTTCTTCGCCCTGAGTTCGCGCGTGACCGGGCCGAAAATGCGGGTCCCGACCGGCTCGCCCTGTGCGTTGATCAGCACGGCGGCATTACGGTCGAAGCGGATCAGCGAGCCGTCCGGCCGACGCACGCCCTTGGCGGTGCGAACGACGACGGCCTTCATCACCTGGCCCTTCTTAACGCGACCCTTCGGAATGGCTTCCTTGACCGAAACGACGATGATGTCGCCCACGGTCGCGTACTTGCGCTTCGAGCCGCCCAGCACTTTGATGCACTGAACGCGGCGCGCGCCCGAATTGTCAGCGACGTCGAGATTCGTCTCCATCTGGATCATCGCGGCTTCCCTTTCAAACTCCCGCTCGAGAGCGGCCTATCTTCAGCTTGCGGGCTCATCACCCGCCAATCCCTGCAAGCGGCGATCAACCGGCCTCGGTCAGGACCACCCAACGCTTGTTCTTCGAAATCGGCGCGCTTTCGACGATCTCGACGCGGTCACCGACCTTGAACACGTTCTTCTCGTCGTGCGCGTGATACTTCTTCGTACGGCGAACGGTCTTCTTGAACAGCGGGTGCGTATAGCGGCGCTCGACCTCGACCACCACCGTCTTGTCGTTCTTGTCGGAGACGACCACGCCCTGCAGCACGCGTTTCGGCATCGTAATTACTCCTTGGCGGTCTTGGTGCCGCCGGCGCGCTTCTGGCGCGCAACAGTCAGCAAGCGGGCGATGTCGCGACGCACGGTGCGCACACGCGAGGTGTTCTCCAGCTGGCCGGAGGCACGCTGAAAGCGCAGATTGAACTGCTCTTTCTTGAGCTTATGCAGCTGTTCATCGAGCTGGTCGATGGTCAAATCCCGAAACGCTTCCGCGCTCATCGCCGTAATCCTTCGTCTTGTCGTTAGCCGACGCGCGTTACGATGCGCGTCTTGATCGGCAGCTTCGCAGCGCCCAGAACCAGTGCTTCACGTGCCACCTGGTCCGGCACGCCATCCAATTCGAACATGATGCGGCCCGGCTTCACGCGCGCGCACCAGTACTCGATCGAGCCCTTGCCGGAGCCCATCCGAACTTCTGCAGGCTTCTTCGTCACCGGCACGTCCGGGAAGATGCGGATCCAAACGCGGCCGGCACGCTTC
Source organism: uncultured Hyphomicrobium sp. (assembly GCA_964493785.1). Lineage (GTDB taxonomy): Bacteria > Pseudomonadota > Alphaproteobacteria > Rhizobiales > Hyphomicrobiaceae > Hyphomicrobium_A. The sequence continues at coordinate 118,945 of CAZBPM010000013.1, forward strand.
ATGTGACGCGTGATGGCGCGACGTGCGGCCTCGATCTGGCGAGCGGTGACCCGCTCGGGCTCGACGGCCTTGAGGCCATGCGAGCCGAAGTTGAGCGCCGTGCCACCCTTGGCATCGCCATGGATGCGACCCTTGAAGGTCTTGCGGAATTTCGTCTTTTTGGGCTGCAGCATAACTGTCTGTCCTTGTCAGCGTGTTGAACGCTGCTTCATGCCTTATCTGCGCCTTCGCCACCGCTGGCGGCTTCAGCCGCCGGCGCCGGAGGAGGTCCGCGACGATCACGGCGGTCGCCACGATCACCACGGTCGCCGCGATCGCGGTCACCGCGCGGACGGCCACCGCCGCCGCTCTCCTGCAGCTCGGTGTTCTTCTTCTCGGAGGCCATGGGATCGTGCTCCATGATCTCGCCCTTGAAGATCCACACCTTGATGCCGATGATCCCGTAAGCGGTCTTCGCAACGCCGTAACCGAAGTCGATGTCGGCGCGCAGCGTGTGCAGCGGCACCCGGCCTTCGCGATACCACTCCGTACGCGCGATTTCAGCGCCGCCGAGGCGGCCCGCAACGTTGATCCTGATGCCGAGCGCACCCAGACGCAGAGCCGACTGAACGGCCCGCTTCATGGCGCGGCGGAAGGCGACACGACGCTCGAGCTGCTGGGCGATGCCCTCAGCGACCAGCACGGCATCGATCTCTGGCTTGCGGATCTCGACGATGTTGAGGTGCACCTCCGACGACGTGAAGCGCGCGAGTTCGCTGCGCAGCTTCTCGATGTCGGCGCCCTTCTTGCCGATCAGCACGCCTGGGCGCGCCGTGTGAACGGTCACCCGGCACTTCTTGTGCGGGCGCTCGATCACCACCTTGGCAATGCCGGCCTGACGGCGCTGCTGCAGGATATGATCCCGCATGCGCATGTCCTCGTGCAACAACCGGCCGTACTCGGCGCGGCCGGCGAACCAGCGGCTGTCCCAAGTGCGGTTGACGCCAACGCGCAGGCCGATCGGATTGACCTTCTGACCCATTATGCAGTCTCCTTAGCGGAGGCCTTCGCCTTACCGCCCTTGGCAACCTTGGCGGTGGCCTTACCCTTCGACTTCTTGCTGTCCGCCTCAGCGTCTTCTTCCGCCTTCTGGCGAACGATGACCGTCAGCTGCGCGAACGGCTTCTCAATCGAGCTGGCACGACCACGACCGCGCGCTGCGAAGCGCTTCATGACGAGGTTCTTGCCGACAAAAGCTTCCGAAACCACGAGCTCGTTGACGTCGAGGCCGTGGTTGTTCTCGGCATTGGCGACCGCCGACATGACGCACTTCTTGACGTCCTGCGCGATCCGCTTGCGCGAGAACTCGAGATCAGCCAGCGCCGTGTCGACCTTCTTGCCGCGGATGAGACCGGCGACGAGATTCAGCTTACGCGGAGAAACGCGCAGGTTCCTTGCGACGGCTTGTGCCTCGCTCTCGGAGAGGCTGCGCTCACGTTTGGGCTTGCCCATGATACTTTCCGCCTCGCCTTATCTGCCCTTGGTGGCTTTCTTGTCGCCACCGTGCCCATGGAACATGCGCGTCGGTGCGAACTCGCCAAACTTGTGACCGATCATGTCCTCGGTGATCGCCACCGGAACATGCTTGTGGCCATTGTGCACGCCGAACGTCAGACCGACGAACTGCGGCAGGATCGTCGAGCGACGGCTCCAGATCTTGATGATCTCGCTGCGGCCGCCCGAGCGTACCTTCTCAGCTTTCTTGAGAATGTAGCCGTCGACGAACGGACCCTTCCAAATTGAACGTGTCATGAGCGGTCTCCTCGCAGCCGTCCGTTACTTCTTCGCCTGACGGCCGCGGATGATGTACTTGTCCGTCGCCTTGTTCTTACGAGTCTTGAAGCCCTTCGTCGGCTTGCCCCAAGGCGTAGCCCAGTGCTTACCGCCGTTGGTGCGACCGCCGTTGGGATGGTCGATCGGGTTCATCGTGATCGAGCGGACGGTCGGGCGACGACCCTTCCAGCGCGTGCGGCCGGCCTTGGCGGTCACTTCGTTGGAGTGATCGGGATTGGACACGGCACCGATCGTGGCCATGCACTCGGCCCGTACCCGGCGCGTCTCGCCTGAATTCAGCTTCAGCACTGCCCAGCCCGCATCGCGACCGACCAGCTGCACGAACGAACCGGCAGAGCGTGCGATCTGACCACCGCGGCCCGGCTTCAGCTCGACGTTGTGCACGATCGTGCCGACCGGCATCGAGCCCAGCGGCATCGCGTTGCCCGGCTTCACGTCGACCTTCTGCCCGGAGACGACCTGATCGCCAACGCCAAGACGCTGCGGAGCCAGGATGTAGGCAAGCTGCCCGTCCTGATACTTGATCAGCGCAATGAAGGCGGTGCGGTTCGGATCGTACTCGATACGCTCGACCTTGCCGGGCACGTCGAAGTGACGGCGGCGGAAGTCGATGAGACGATACGACTGCTTATGACCGCCACCGATGTGCCGCGTCGTAATGCGCCCATCGCTGTTGCGGCCGCCCGTCTTAGGCTTGCCCTCGACCAGTACCTTGACCGGCGCGCCCTTCCAGAGCTGCCCACGGTCGACCAGCACCAGATGGCGCAAGCTCGGAGTGGTCGGGCGGAATGTCTTCAGTGCCATTGTCGTTTCCTCGGGGCCCTACTCTTAGAGGCCCGTTGCAATGTCGATGTGGTGGCCTTCGACGAGCGTCACGATTGCCTTCTTGGCATCGCTCTGCAGCGCACGACGGCCACGGAAAGTCTTGAGCTTGCCCTTACGGACCAGCGTGTTGACCGCCTTCACCTTGACCTTGAACAGCGTCTCGATGGCTTCCTTGATCTCCTTCTTGGTCGCCCTGGGAGCGACGTTGAAGATGACCTGGTTGGCTTCGGAGACGAGCGTCGACTTCTCGGTGATGACCGGAGAGACGATGACGTCGTAAGCGGTGCGCTTGATGCTCATCACTTGCTCTCCTGGGCGTTGGCGGCGGCCCCGGCAAAGCGCTGCTCGAGCGCTTCGATGGCGGCCTTGGTCAGCACCAGCTTCTTGCGGCGCAGGATGTCGTAAACGTTGATGCCCTGCACCGGGAGCACGTCGATGTTCGGCAGGTTGCGTGCAGCCCGCACGAACTCGGCCTGCAGCTCCGCGCCGTCAATGATCAGCACGTTGCTCCAGTCGAGCTTCTCGAACTGGTCGCGCAGCGCCGCCGTCTTGCCGTTGGACTCGGCCTTGTCGAGCACCACGACTTCGCCGGCCTGAGCCTTGGCGGACAGCGCATGGCGCAGCGCCAGGGCGCGGACCTTCTTCGGCAAATCGAAGGCATGGTCGCGCGGCTTGGGACCGAACGCCTTGCCGCCGCCGCGCCACTGCGGAACCGACTTGTCGCCATGACGGGCGCCGCCGGTTCCCTTCTGCTTGTACATCTTCTTGCCAGTGACGTTCACTTCCGAACGGTCCTGGGCGTGGTGCGTGCCAGCGCGGCGCTTGGCCAGCTGGTAGCGCACCATGCGGTGAATGAGGTCCGGCCGCGGCTTCAGGCCGAAAATGGCCTCGGGCAGCTCGACCGTGCCAGCCTTGGAGGCCGCGAGCGTGGTGACATCGGCTTTCATCACGCCTGCTCCTTCACAGCGGCTTCGGCCGAAGCCTTGAAGGCTCCCGGACGAGGCGCATCTTTATGCGGCTGCTTCAGTACCGCGTCGCGAACCAGAACCCAGCCGCCCTTGGAGCCAGGAACTGCACCGCGAACCATGACCAGGCCGCGATCGACGTCGGTCTTCACGACGACGAGGTTCTGCGTCGTGGTCCGCTCGTCGCCCATGTGGCCGGCCATCTTCTTGCCCTTGAACACCTTGCCGGGGTCCTGGCGCTGACCGGTCGAACCGTGGCTGCGGTGGCTCAGCGAAACGCCGTGCGTTGCTCTGAGACCGCCGAAGTTCCAGCGCTTCATTGCGCCCTGGAAGCCCTTGCCCTGGTTGGTGCCCGTCACGTCGACGAACTGACCCGGAACGAAGTGGTCGGCAGTGATCTGCGCGCCAACCTCGATGAGGTTGTCCGGCGACACCCGGAACTCGACAAGCTTGCGCTTCGGCTCGACCTTGGCCACGGCGAAGTTCTGCCGCTCAGCCTTGGTCAGCCGCGACGGCTTGCGCGTGCCCGCACCCAGCTGCACCGCGGTGTAGCCGTTCTTATCGTTCGTGCGATGGGCGACAACCTGCACGTTGTCCAGCTTCAGCACGGTCACCGGGATATGCTCTCCGGCCTCCGTGAAGATGCGGGTCATACCCAGCTTCTGTGCAATTACCCCGGAACGCATGAGAGCATTCCTTCCTTCTTCGTTTCCGGAACCAGGCGACTACCGCCGGTCCCAATTGAACTTAGAGCTTGATCTCGACGTCGACACCGGCTGCCAGGTCGAGCTTCATAAGAGCATCGACCGTCTGCGGCGTGGGATCGACGATGTCCAAGAGACGCTTGTGAGTGCGCATCTCGAACTGGTCGCGGCTCTTCTTATCGATGTGAGGCGAACGGTTCACCGTGAACCGCTCGAACCGCGTCGGCAACGGAATAGGTCCACGCACCTCAGCGCCGGTGCGCTTCGCCGTGTTGACGATCTCCCGCGTCGAGGCATCGAGGATTCGATGATCGAATGCCTTGAGCCGGATGCGAATGTTCTGGCCGTTCATGTCCCGCACTCTTTCAAAAGGAAGAAGCGCCCGACAACCGAGCGCTTCTACGCCTTCTTGCCCTTATTCGACGATCTTTGCGACGACACCCGAACCCACCGTACGGCCGCCCTCACGGATGGCGAAGCGCAGCTTCTCCTCCATGGCGATCGGGGTGATGAGCTCGACGTCGATCGAAATGTTGTCGCCCGGCATGACCATCTCCGTGCCTTCCGGAAGCGTGACGACACCCGTCACGTCCGTGGTGCGGAAATAGAACTGCGGACGATAGTTGGTGAAGAACGGCGTGTGACGGCCACCCTCTTCCTTGGTGAGGATGTATGCCTCAGCCTTGAACTTCTTGTGCGGCTTGACGGAGCCGGGCTTGCACAGCACCTGGCCGCGCTCGACCGCTTCCTTGTCGATGCCGCGCAGGAGGCAGCCGACGTTGTCGCCAGCCTGGCCCTGATCGAGCAGCTTGCGGAACATCTCGACGCCGGTGACGATCGACTTCTGCGTGTCCTTGATGCCGACGATCTCGACTTCCTCGCCAACCTTGACGACGCCGCGCTCGATACGGCCGGTGACGACGGTGCCGCGACCCGAGATCGAGAACACGTTTTCGATCGGCATCAGGAACGGCTGGTCGATCGGACGCTCCGGCTGCGGGATGTTCTCATCTACTGCATCCATGAGCTTCAGAATGGCTTCGCGGCCGAGCTCAGGCTTCTTGTCCTCGAGCGCCATCAGGGCCGAGCCCTTGACGATCGGGATGGTGTCGCCGGGGAACTGGTAGGACGACAGGAGCTCGCGCACCTCCATCTCGACCAGCTCGACGAGCTCGGGGTCGTCGACCATGTCGATCTTGTTGAGGAACACGACCAGCGCCGGCACGCCGACCTGGCGGGCGAGCAGGATGTGCTCGCGGGTCTGCGGCATCGGGCCGTC